>NZ_CP135921.1:1200000-2400000 GCF_032397745.1 Bradyrhizobium prioriisuperbiae | reverse complement strand
ACACCCGCCTCAAGACCATCACCAGCAGCTGGCCGACCGGCATTCGCACCGGCGCCGACTTCGTAATGCCGACCATGAAGTAAGGCGATCGACGCTCCGGCATCGTTCCGGAAAGCCGCTCACGCCGCTTCCGGAACGATTGTGGGATTACAGCCCCAGCTTCTTCTTGCGCTGGCCCAGCGTGCGCAGCCGCAGCGCGTTGAGCTTGATGAAGCCGGCGGCATCGCGGTGATCGTAGGCGACCGCGCCTTCCTCGAAGGTGACCAGGTCCTGATCGTACAGCGAGTACTTGCTCTCGCGTCCCACCAGGATGACGTTGCCCTTGTAGAGCTTGAGCCGCACCTGGCCGGTGACGAACTCCTGGCTCTTGTCGATTGCCGCCTGCAGCATCTCGCGCTCCGGCGAGAACCAGAAGCCGTTGTAGATCAGCTCGGCGTACTTCGGCATCAGCTCATCTTTCAGATGCCCCGCGCCGCGATCCAGCGTGATCTGCTCGATGCCGCGATGGGCCACGAGAAGAATGGTGCCGCCCGGCGTCTCGTACATGCCGCGCGACTTCATGCCGACAAAGCGGTTCTCGACCAGATCCAGCCGGCCGATGCCGTTGGCGTGGCCGAGTTCGTTAAGCTTCGCCAGCAGTGATGCCGGCGACAGCTTCTTGCCGTCGATCGCAACGGGATCGCCCTTCTCGAAATCGACGGTGATGTAGATCGCCTTGTCCGGCGCCTTCTCCGGATCGATGGTGCGCGAGTAAACGTAATCGGGCACTTCCTGCGCGGGATCTTCCAGCACCTTGCCTTCGGAGGACGCGTGCAGGAGGTTCGCGTCGACCGAGAACGGCGCCTCGCCGCGCTTGTCCTTGGCGATCGGGATCTGGTGTTCCTCGGCAAATGCGATCAGCTGCTCGCGCGAGCGTAGATCCCACTCGCGCCATGGCGCGATGATTTTGATGTCGGGGCGCAACGCGTGATAGCCCAGTTCAAAACGAACCTGGTCGTTGCCCTTGCCGGTGGCGCCATGAGACACCGCGTCGGCGCCGACTTTTTCGGCGATCTTGATCTGCGTCTTGGCGATCAGCGGCCGCGCAATCGAAGTGCCGAGCAGATACTGGCCCTCATACACCGCATTGGCGCGGAACATCGGGAACACGTAGTCGCGGACGAACTCCTCGCGCAGGTCCTCGATGAAGATGTTTTCCGGCTTGATGCCGAGCAGCAGCGCCTTCTGGCGCGCCGGCTCCAGTTCCTCACCCTGGCCGAGGTCGGCGGTGAAGGTGACGACCTCGCAGCCATAGGTGGTCTGCAGCCATTTCAGAATGATCGAGGTGTCGAGGCCCCCGGAGTAGGCGAGCACGACCTTCTTCACGTCTTTCGTCATGAAAACCCTATGGAATTTGGCGGGGACCGACCCTCTCGGCAGGTCCCAATTCGGCGGGACTATAGGCAGAACCCTTAACGGCGCAACAGTCTTTGCAGCCACCGGTAGCCCGGCAACGCCCACCGGGTCAGCGTGGCATCGACCCTTTCGTCGGTCAGCCGCGTCCGCGGCCAGCGGTAAATCAGGGCATAAGCCAGCCAAATCACGAAAAATGGCACCAGGCCCGACACCAGCACGTCGGTGAGGAAATGGCCGCCGAAAGCCATCCGCAATCCCCCGGTGGCGAGCCCGAACAGGGTGGCGCCGACATAAGCCAGCGGCCGCCAGGCCGGCGGCGCCAGCGCGGCCGGGGCATAGGTCCAGAACGCGGTCGCGCCTTCGCCGGAGAAGAAAGAGCAGTTTTTCGGGCAAGCGCCGCTTGGATCATACCAGGACTTGAACTCCCAGGGACCGTTGAACTCGGCGACCATCACTGGACGCGGACGCCCCCAATGGCCCTTGAAGACGAGGTTCGACAGGATGCCGGCAGACAGCACGATGGTGATCAGCAGGAAAACGACGGTGCGGCCCGGCATGATCAACGGTTTCAGCGGCCGGGCGAACTTGACCGCCACCGCGATAATCGAGGGCACCGCGAACGCCCAGGCCACCCACATCACCACATCACGCACGATAATGGCGAACAGGTTCGATTTCAGCGGGAAGGTTTTGGTGACCGGATCGTAGAACCAGGCCGCGATTTTCAGATCGAGTTCGGGATGCAGTCCGAACACCACCAGAAAGGCGAGCGACAGCGCGAGCGCCACAAAAAGCCCCGTGCGGGTCATCAGCGCGCCGAAGCCTGGTCGGGCGGCACATCACGCCACGCCCCGGCCCTGCGGCCGGCGATCACCCAGTAGACGAAGCCGGCGACGATGCCGGCGCCGGTCATCACTTCCAGCTCGCGGCGGATGATGCCGTTGAACGACATGGTCGCGGTGTCGAACGGCACCAAGCTCAGATAGCACGCCGCGCCGACCACGGCGCCGCCGACCGCATAGGCCAGCAGGCTGCGGATGCCGAATGCCTCGGTGATCAGTGCGATCAGCATCGCCGGCAGCAGCGCAAAGCCGCTGATGAAGATGAAGCCGAAGGCGGCAATCAGTTGCAGGGTGCTGTCGTCAAGCTGGAAATCGAGACCGCTCAGATCGGGAAACAGGATCGCGCCAATCACCACGGCGGCCGCGGCAAAGCTTGCGATCAGGAAGCCGAACAGCACGACAATAATGCGGACAACCAGCGCCATTTAGTCCGTCATCGCCATGGCGCGCAGCGCCTGCCGCTCGTGCGCCGACAGTTTTTCGGTCTCGGACTTCAACTGGCCGCAGGCGGCGAGGATATCGCGGCCGCGCGGCGTGCGCACCGGCGAGGAATAGCCGGCGTTGAAGATGTATTCGGAGAATTTCTCGATCTGGTCCCAGTCCGAGCACTCGTACTGGCTGCCCGGCCAGGGATTGAACGGGATCAGATTGATCTTCGCCGGAATGCCCTTCAGCAGCTTGACCAGCAGCCTCGCATCGTCGAGCGAATCGTTGACGCCTTTCAGCATCACGTATTCGAAGGTGATGCGGCGCGCGTTCGAGGCACCGGGATAATTGCGGCAGGCGTCGAGCAGCTCGGCGATCGGATATTTGCGGTTCAGCGGCACCAGCTCGTTGCGCAACTCATCACGCACCGCGTGCAGCGAGATCGCCAGCATCACGCCGATCTCGTCGCCGGTGCGCGCGATGTTCGGCACCACGCCGGAGGTCGACAGGGTGATGCGGCGGCGCGACAGGCCGATGCCTTCGTTGTCGGAGACGATCAGCAACGCATCGCGCACCGCATCGAAATTGTACAGCGGCTCGCCCATGCCCATCATCACCACATTGGTGACCAGGCGATTGCCGTTCGGCGTCTCGCGGTCGACCCAGTCGTTGAGCCGGTCGCGCGCGATCATCACCTGGCCGACGATCTCGCCGGCGGTGAGGTTGCGCACCAGCCGCTGGGTGCCGGTGTGGCAGAACGAGCAGTTCAGGGTGCAGCCGACCTGCGACGACACGCACAGCGTGCCGCGATCAGTCTCGGGAATGTAGACGCACTCGACCTCGTGCGGGCGCTCGGACGCATGCCCGCTCGGCAGCCGCAGCAGCCACTTGCGGGTGCCGTCGCTGGACACCTGCTCGGCCACGATCTCGGGGCGCGCCACGGTGAAATGCTTGGCCAGCTCGGCGCGCATGTCCTTCGACACGTTCGACATCTCGTCGAAGCTCTGCGCACCACGGACATACATCCAGTGCCACAACTGCTGGGCCCGCATCTTGCGCTGGTGCGCCGCGACGCCGACCTCAGCCAGCTTCTCCATCAGTTCCGTGCGCGACAGCCCGATCAGCGACGGCATCGCCGGCGGAACATAGGATTCCAGTGGCGTTTTTTCCAAAAGCATGCCGCCGCGCAATGGCTCGCGCGCCTTCATGGCCTCTGGCGATAGCTCGGTCATCTGATCACTTGGTCCTGCGGTCGGGCGGGCAAAAGGAGCCGGCAACCGTATCCGGCGCAACGCTTACCCCGAAATACCCGTTTCAGATAGCTTTTTTCCGTAATCTTGCAACCGGGCTAGTGTCCAGCTTCGCAAGTTCGCAGCATGTCAGGCAAGCTCCGTACGAACTTGCAAAGCGTTAAGGACACTAGCAACTTTATGATTTCTGGTGTGCTTTTTGAACGCGAAGTACCTGAAAGAGCCTGCCGCGAAACTGCAGGTACTTCGCGTTCAGCACACCAGGGACGGTTAACGGCGGCAATCCTGGGCCAGCCGGTCCAGCGCCTGGGCCAGGCCCTTGAGGGAAAAGGTGTCCGTGGTCTCGGTGCCCTTGGCCGAAACGCCCTTCACGGTAACGTCAGTTCCCTTGCGCAGCGCCTCGACCATGCGATCCTCTTCGGCCGCATTCTTGATCCACAGACCGTCGCCCTGGGTGTACATCGCATAACGCGCGCTGCCGATTTCGAGCGCGGAGTCCGAGCCCGGCTTCAACTGATAGCCGATCATCACGGAGACTTCGTTGACGACCTTCTCTGCCGGACGGCTGGAGATGAACACATAGGCCGGATCGCGCGGACGATTTGGCGGATTGGTCTTCGACGACGACGGCTTGGCCAGCGCGAAGCAGACCTTCTTGCCGTTCGGCATGGCCGTATACGCGCCCCATGTTCCGAACTGGCCGATCAGCGTCGGCTCCGCGCCGCCGACCGCGGCGGGCTTTGGTGTCGCCGCCTCTTGCTTCGACGATTTGGATTTCGCGTTCTGCGCGAGCGCGGCCTGCGGCGCGGCCACGACAGACAGCACACCCGACATCAGCACGCCCGCTGAAAGCATCGTCAGTGTTTGCCGCATGGACATCATCGCGTCTCGCTCCAGATATCGTCGCACCAGGTATAGATAGACAGGTATCGACAGATTCGGCGATGGCCCCGTCATCCGCCAGTGTCGAATATTCCGACTCTTGGAATAACCGGGAAACGCCTGTTTGTGAAGCAGGTTGCGACGATCTGCCGACATTCGCAATATAGTCGGAGTGCTCATGACCGGATTGTCGCGCGGCCTCAAATCCGCCATGAAGAATTCAGGTTCAATGTCCCTCTTGTGATTCAGGTGTCCTGCCATGAAAGCCATTTTGTGTTCTCAGTATTGCGGCCCCGATGACCTCGTGCTGGCGGATGTCCCGGATCCCGTCGCGGCACCGGGCGAAGTTGTGATCGCCATCAAGGCGGCGGCGCTGAACTTCTTCGACATCCTGATGATCCAGGGCAAATACCAGATCAAGCCGCCGTTCCCGTTTTCGCCGGCGGCGGAAGTCGCCGGCCTGATCGAGAGCGTTGGCGCCGGCGTCACCGACCTGAAGGTCGGCGACCGGGTAGTGGCATCGTGTGGCCACAATGGCGCACGCGAAAAGATCGCGCTGCCCGCCGCGCAGGCGGTGAAAATTCCCGACAACCTTGATTACGATCGTGCCGCCGGCATCATCATCATCTACGGCACCGCACTGCATGCGCTGGAAGACCGCGCACGGCCGAAACCCGGCGAGACACTCGCCGTCCTGGGAGCCGCCGGCGGCACCGGCCTTGCGGCATGCGAACTCGGCAAGCTGATGGGATTGAAGGTGATCGCCTGCGCGTCATCGGACGAGAAGCTCGAATTCGCCAAACAACACGGCGCCGAACTGACGCTCAATTACGCCAAGGAAGATTTGAAGGAAGGCCTCAAGAAACTCACCGGCGGCAAGGGCGTCGATATCGTGTTCGATCCGGTCGGCGGCGCTTACGCCGAAGCTGCTCTTCGCTCGGTGTCCTGGGAAGGCCGTTTCCTGGTGATCGGCTTCGCCGCCGGCGACATTCCGAAGATCCCGCTCAACCTTGCGCTGCTGAAAGGCTGCGACATTCGCGGCGTCTTCTGGGGCGCCTGGGCGAAACTCAATCCGGAGAAGAACCGCGCCAATCTGCAGAAGCTCGTGCAGTGGACCGCGGAGGGCAAGATCTCATCGCATGTCGACCGCACCTTCCCGCTGGCACAGACCGCGGATGCGCTGAAAGTGCTGGCCGGCCGCCAGGCGATGGGCAAGGTGATTTTGCATCCGTGATAGGTGAGGCACCACGCGACTGCCCGCCGCATGTTGCGTGATGTGTCGAGGCGTCTCCGCTCCCTCCGCCGTCATGCCCGCACTTGGTGCGGGCATCCACGCCTTATCGGCGGTGCTGCAAAGGAAGTCGTGGATACCCGGCCCAAGGGCCGGGCATGACGGCTGAGAATGGTGAAGTGCCTGGGCCAACAACGAATGCATGTCGCTGAAAATGCGGACACGCAGCGGTTCTCACTGCGTCAACACCCTGCGCTTACGCCGCAGCGTCCTTCGATTCACTCTCCTCGCGCAACCTCGCCAATGCATCTCGCGCAGCATCACGATGATCCGGGAGGATGTGACTGGACACCAGCTGGATCGCGGTGGCGAGAATTGCCGCGTCGTCGGTGAAGCCGAGCACCGGCATGATGTCCGGAATGAAATCGAACGGCATGATGAAATAGGCGAGCGCGCCGAGCAGCGCCACCTGCACATGGCGCGGCGTCTGCCGGTCGAAGGCGCAGTAATAGGCCGCAAGCAAATCCTCGGCGAACGGCAGTTGTGCTGTCACCGATTTGATCTTCGCCCAGAGATCTCGTCGAACGCGCGCGCGATCCTGAGCTGGCTGATCGGCCGGCTCGAAATCAGCTGTCTGTTCGGTTCCCATCGCAACGCTCCATCAAGTGAGATGAAGACGCCGGAACCGGAGTCCGCATCCATCGCCACCGCACACTTGGGGACCGCGTCCGTTCATCGCAAGATTGCAGCCGCGACTTCAGGACGCAGCACCGGCCGCCTTGTTCATGATTTTGGCCAGTTCGATGTCGCGTGTGGTGACGCCGCCCGCATCATGGGTCGTCAGCACCACCTCTACAGTCTTGTAGACATTGCGCCATTCCGGATGGTGATCGCGCTTCTCGGCCGCAAGCGCCACCCGGGTCATGAACCCGAATGCCTCGTTGAAATCCTTGAAAACGAAGGTCCTGGCGATGGCATCCCGCCCGTTCACCTGGGACCAGCCCGGAAGCTCCGCCAGCGCCGCCTGCCTCGCCTCGCCGGATATCACTTCAACCATCGAAACCTCCTGTCATCACATGAACTTGACCCCGTCCTGGCCAGTCTCACCCTAAACATAACGGGATCGAATTGCGGTGCCGCGATTGGCGGCTGGTAACCATGAACCGGTATCTGCCGATCGCAGGACCGGGGCATGCTCTTAAGCTCCTAAATTTGCTATAATTATATTCTCAATCGGACCGGTGCTGATGAACCTGAACCTCCAGCAGATGTTTTCACGGTCGCCTCCCCTGAGCGGCCCGGGAGAACCTGTGCCGGGACCAACGCCCGTCCGCGGCAAACGTGCCCCGAAGGGCGCCGGCATCTTCATGCCGCTGGCGGCGGCATTGGCCATCGTGCTGGTGGTGGTCGGCGCGATTTACATCGCCATGCGCCCGGTGACGCTGAAGATCGCCGTCGGGCCGCCCAACAGCGAAGACGTCAAGGTGATGCAGGCACTGGCCCACACCTTCTCCCGCGAGCGCGGTTATATCCGACTGAAAATCATTCCGACCGAAGGTGCGACCGCAAGTGCGGCGGCGTTGTCCAACAAGGTCGCTGATCTCGCTGTTATCCGCGGCGATCTCGACGTGCCAAAGGACGCTGCAAGTGTCGCGGTGCTGCGCAAGAATCTCGTGGTGCTGTGGGTTCCCTCCCCCGGCAAGGGCAAGAAAGTCAAAAACCCGATCAAGAAAATCCAGAATCTCGCGGGCCGCCGCGTCGGCGTGATCGGCAAAACAACGGCCAACATCAACCTGCTGAAAGTGATCCTTCGTCAGTACGGCGTCGATCCTGCCAAGGTCGAGGTCGTGCAGTTCTCGACCAACGAAGTGGCCGAAGCCACGCGCACGCAGAAGGTCGACGCGTTCCTGGCCGCCGGCCCGCTGAACAGCAAGATCACAGCGGACGCGCTCGCGGCCTCGCAGAAAGATGGCGGCGAGCCGACCTTCCTCGCCATCGACGCAGCTGATGCGATCGCGCAGAACTTCCCGGCCTATGACGCGGCGGAAATCCCCGCCGGTGTCCTCGGCGGCGTGCCGCCGCGCCCCGAGGAAGAGGTGAAGACCATCAGCTTCTCGCACCACATCGTGGCACGGAAATCGCTGTCGGAAGCCACCATCGGCATGCTGACGCGGCAGATTTTCGCGCAGCGCCAGAACGCTGCCGCCGAAGCGCCGTCGGCGTCCAAGATCGAAACCCCCGACACCGACAAGGACGCCGACATCCCGGCACATCCGGGCGCGGCCGCCTATGTCGACGGCGAGGAAAAGACCTTCCTCGATCGCTACAGCGATTTCATCTGGTGGGGCATCATGGGCCTCTCCGCCATGGGTTCGCTGGGCGCCTGGTTCGCGGGCTATCTGAAGCGCGACGAACGCCAGAACAACACCACGTTACGAGACCGGTTGCTGGAGATGCTGTCGCAGGTTCGTCAGGCCAGCACCCACCAAGAACTGGACGGGATGCAGGCCGAGGCCGACACCATCCTGCGAAATACGCTGCGCTGCTACGAAGATGGCGCGATCGACGACGGCCCTTTGACTGCGTTCAACATCGCGCTAGAGCAGTTCCACACCGCAGTCGCCGACCGCCGTAGCGTGCTGATGGCGACGCCACCGCGCCCGACAGTGCAGTTGCGCGCTTAATACGCGCTGAGATGCCGCACCGTAATTTCAGTGCAGCGTCATCAAACTTTCATGGATCCGTTTTCGCGCTGTAAGCGTGGCTACCCATGGTTTGGAACACTTCCAAAGATGGAGCTTCCTTCATGCCGATTCGCCAGGGCCCGATTTCCCGCCGCCGTTTCCTGACCACCGCTGCAGCCACCGGCGCGATGACGTCCCTCGGTGGCATCGCCATGCCCTATCTGAGCCGCGCCGCGGACCGGCCGCAGGTCACCCACGGCGTGCAGGCGGGCGACGTGTCGCTCGACTCCGGCGTGGTCTGGGCTCGCGCCGATCGTCCCGCGCAACTGATGGTCGAAGTTGCGACCACCGAATCATTCAAGGACGCCCGCGCGCTGCCGCCGATCAATGCGCTGCCCGAAAGCGACTTCACGGCGAAGATGCTGATCGAGAACCTGCCGTCGGACCAGACCATCTTCTATCGCGCGCGCTTTCGCGATCTGTCGCACATCGACATCGTCGGCGAGCCGGTGGTCGGCCGTTTCCGCACCGCGCCGGGAAGCCGCCGCGACGTCAGCTTCGTCTGGGGCGGCGACGTTGCAGGCCAGGGCTGGGGCATCAATCCGGACGATGGCGGCATGAGCATCTTCTCCGCCATGCGCAAACACAATCCGGATCTCTTCATCCACTCCGGCGACACAATCTATGCCGACGGCGTGATCCCCGCCGAGGTGAAGCTGCCCGACGGCAAGATCTGGAAGAACATCACCATCCCGGAAAAAGCCAAGGTCGCGGAAACGCTCGCCGAATACCGCGCCGCGCACAAATACAATTTGCTCGACGACAATTTGCGCGCATTCAATGCCGAGGTGCCGATCTTCGTGCAGTGGGACGACCACGAGGTGACCAACAACTGGTCGCTGTCGAAACAACTGCCCGCCACCTACAAGGAGCGCGACATCACGCTCTTGGCTGCGCGCGCCGCACGCGCCTTTCACGAGATGTATCCGATGCGCGAAAGCATCGTGGAGCCGGGCCGCGTCTACCGCACCATCAATTACGGCCCGCACCTCGACGTGTTCATGCTGGACGAGCGCAGCTATCGCGGCCCGAACGGCGACAATCTGCAGACGACTTATGGCCCCGACGCGTACTTCATCGGCGCCGATCAGCTGGCCTGGCTGAAGCGCGAACTGCTGGCCTCGCGCGCCACCTGGAAAGTGATCGCCTCCGACATGCCGATCGGCATCGTCGTTTATGACGACGCGACCAACAGCAAGGGATCGGAAGCCATCGCCCAGGGCGACGGCCCGGCACGCGGCCGCGAACTCGAAATCGCCGATCTCCTGCGTTTCATCAAGACCGCCGGCATCCGCAACACGGTGTGGCTGACCGCCGACGTGCATTATGCGGCTGCGCACTATTACAATCCGGACAAGGCCCAGTTCCAGGATTTCGATCCGTTCTGGGAGTTCGTGTCCGGCCCGCTGCACGCCGGCACCTTCGGCCCCAACCCGATGGACAACACGTTTGGCCCCGAGATCAAGTTCATCAAGGCGCCCGGCGCCGACAAGCAGAACCTGCCGCCCTCGGCCGGCATGCAGTTCTTCGGCCATTGCAAGATCGAAGGTGCGACCGGGCAATTAACCGTAACCCTGCGCGATCGAGCCGATACGGCGTTGTGGTCGGTAACGTTGGACCCGAGAATGGGCTGAACCGGCGATCGCCCGTCACCGCTTCGATCCGCGCGGCCATGGCAGCTTCAGTGGCCGCGCTTCTCACAAACCAATTGCCGCCCCATTTTCAGATCAAGCTTTGACTTGGCTGGCACCTGCGTGATCGGCGAAGTTCGTGCCCGCACAACTACGGAACTGACGCGATGAGCAAGCCCGACCGCCTGCTAATCATTCCCCCTGACGATCCCCACGAGGATCTAAGAGATCTCGGTTGGATGCTTCTGGGCATTCCCCCGCCATTGGTTTTCGCGGGTCTCGTTTTCATGATGCCGGCTGTTGGCGTGCTTTACATGATGGCGTCCCAAATCCTCGCTGGCCAAATCAGCATCAGTCTCAGCGGGTCGCTTCTCGCGATTATCGCTGCGATCATGGCCTGGGGAGGTGTTGAGATGATCCGAGAGGATTCGCGCAGGCGCGGGTAGTGAGCACTTCACAGCGGCCCTCAACCTCCTCTGACAAGGCTGTCGATCCGCCGGCTTCAAACGAGCCGGGGTTGATGGCTCGTTCGGGGGAACAACCGAAACATCCAAGATCGGGCCGATACGGCCCTATGGTCGGTCACCCTGGATCCGAAAATCAGCTGATTCCGCGCCGAAAAGCCCGCAAAACGAGCTAATTTTCATATCCAAACACATTGTTTTTCGGCGAATTCCGACTATATTGCGCCGCAACGCGTGAGAGTGCCCGGTTCGAACAGAACCGGGCACCGCCTTTTTCGGGCGCCCTGCTGAGATACATCAGCGGACTGGATCGCCTCGACGCACGTCGTCTCACGACACCGCGTTTTAAGAGCTGGAAGAACATACGCCCATGAATATGCGCAACGTCGCCATCATCGCCCACGTCGACCACGGCAAAACCACACTGGTCGACAAGCTGCTGCAGCAGTCCGGCACCTTCCGTGACAACCAGAAGGTCACCGAGCGTGCGATGGACTCCAACGACCTCGAGCGCGAGCGCGGCATCACCATTCTCGCCAAGGCCGCCTCGGTGCAGTGGAAAGACACCCGCATCAACATCGTCGACACCCCTGGCCACGCCGACTTCGGTGGCGAAGTCGAGCGCATCCTGAACATGGTGGACGGCGCACTGGTGCTGGTGGACGCCGCCGAAGGCCCGCTGCCGCAGACCAAGTTCGTGGTCTCCAAGGCGCTCAAGGTCGGCCTGAAGCCGATCGTGGTCATCAACAAGGTCGACCGCCCGGACGCGCGTCCGTCCGAAGTCATCAACGAGGTGTTCGACCTGTTCGCGGCGCTCGACGCCACCGAAGAGCAGCTCGACTTCCCGATCCTGTACGGTTCGGCCAAGCAGGGCTGGATGGCGGACAGCTATGAGGGTCCGAAGGACCTCGGCATGCAGCCGCTGTTCGACCTGATCCTGCGCCACGTGCCGCCGCCGACCGTCGAGGAAGGCCCGTTCCGCATGATCGGCACCATTCTCGAAGCCAACCCCTATCTCGGCCGCATCATCACCGGCCGCATCTCGTCCGGCACCATCAAGCCGAACCAGAGCGTGAAGGTGCTGTCGGGCGACGGCAAGGTGGTGGAGACTGGCCGCATTTCCAAGATTCTGGCCTTCCGCGGTCTTGAGCGCACGCCGCTCGAGGAAGCCGAAGCCGGCGACATCGTCGCCATCGCCGGCCTCACCAAGGGCACCGTCGCCGATACCTTCTGCGACCCCCTGGTCGAGACCCCGCTGGTGGCGCAGCCGATCGATCCGCCGACCGTGTCGATGTCCTTCATCGTCAACAACTCGCCGCTGGCGGGCACTGAAGGCGACAAGGTCACGAGCCGCATGATCCGCGACCGCCTGCTGCGCGAAGCCGAAGGCAACGTCGCGCTGCGCGTGGTCGAGGCCGCCGACAAGGATTCGATGGAAGTGTCGGGCCGCGGCGAATTGCAGCTCGCGATCCTGATCGAGACCATGCGCCGCGAGGGCTTCGAACTCTCGGTGTCGCGCCCGCGCGTGGTGCTGCAGAAGGACGAGGCCACCGGCAACTGGCTGGAGCCGGTCGAGGAAGTCGTCATCGACGTCGATGAAGAGCATTCCGGCGTCGTCGTGCAGAAGATGAGCGAACGCCGCGCCGAGATGATCGAGATGCGCCCGTCCGGCGGCAACCGCCTGCGGCTGGTGTTCTACGCACCCACCCGCGGCCTGATCGGCTACCAGGGCGAACTGCTGACCGACACCCGCGGCACGGCGATCATGAACCGGCTGTTCCACAACTACCTGCCCTACAAGGGCGAGATCGCCGGCCGCCGCAACGGCGTGCTGATCTCCAACGACCAGGGCGAGGCCGTGGCCTACGCCATGTTCAAGCTGGAAGATCGCGGCCCGATGATGATCGAGCCGGGCTGGAAGGTCTACAAGGGCATGATCGTCGGCGAGCACACCCGCGACAACGACCTCGAGATCAACATCCTCAAGGGCAAGCAGCTCACCAACATCCGCACCACCTCGAAGGACGAAGCCGTCAGGCTGACCCCGCCGATCCGGATGACCCTGGAAAAGGCGCTGGCCTACATCGAGGAAGACGAACTGGTCGAAGTGACCCCGAAGTCGATCCGGCTGCGCAAGAAGCATCTCGATGCCAACGAGCGCAAGCGGGCCGAAAAGACCAAGGAAGTCCTGGCCGGGTAATTGGCTGGGTAAGATCTTGCCAAGCAACGCCTTTTTCGGGCGAAGGGCTTGGCAGGATCACAAAGTCTTGGCAGGGTTGAGGAAGTTTTAGCCGGGTGATCATCGGGTGGCTCTTCCCAACCATGTCGACGTTGCCATCATTGGCGCGGGCGCTGCCGGCATCGCCGCAGCGCGAACTCTCGAAAAATCCAATCTTTCGCTTCTGATCCTGGAGGCGCGCGACCGCCTCGGCGGCCGCAGCCACACGGTCCAGCTGCCCGGCGACATCACCTTCGATGTCGGCTGCGAATGGCTGCATTCCGCCGATCGGAATTCGTTCGTGCCGATCGCACAGGACATCGGCTTTGCGATCAACACCATCCGCCCACGCTGGCGCGAGCAGACCTTCAACCTCAGCTTCCCGACCAACCAGCGCGCGCTGTTCGTGACGGCGATCGACGCCTTCTATGATCGCGCCGAAGCGGCCTCCGACCTGCCGCAGGACAGCGCCGCGAGTCAATGGCTTGAGCCCGGCAACAGCTGGAACCCGCTGATCAACGCGATCTCCACCTACATCAATGGCTGCGAACTCGATAAGGTGTCCACCTACGACATGGACGCCTATGAGGACACCGAGATCAATTGGCGGGTCGCGCGCGGTTATGGCGCGCTGATCGCCGCCTATGGCGCGCCCTGCAAGGTGGCGCTGAACACCAAGGTCTCCCTGATCGATCATTCCGGCAAGACCATCCGGATCGAGACCTCGCAGGGAACGCTAACGGCCGACAAGGTGATCGTCACCGCGCCGACCAATCTCATCGCCAAACAGTCGATTCGGTTTTCACCGGCGCTGCCCGACAAGGTTGCGGCGGCAGGTGGCCTGCCGCTCGGCCTCGCCGACAAGGTGATGCTGGCGCTCGACGCGCCGGATGATTTGCCAGCCGACGGGCATCTGTATGGCGGGATCGATCGCGCCGGTGTCGGCAGTTATCACCTGCGTCCAATGGGCCAGCCCTGCGTGTCCGGCTTCTTCGGCGGCAGGTTTGCCCAGGACCTGGAAGATGCCGGCGAAGGCGCAATGGCAGCGCAGGCGATCGAGGAAGTGTCCGCGCTGCTCGGCTCGGATTACCGCAAGAAGCTTCGTCCGCTGGCGGAATCGCGCTGGGCGCACGATCCCTATGCCACCGGCTCCTACTCCCATGCGCTGCCGGGACACGCCGACGACCGTGCCACCCTCGCCGCACCGGTCGACGGCCGCTTGTTCTTTGCGGGAGAAGCCACCTCGCCGGACTTCTTCTCCACCGCCCACGGCGCGCGCGACAGTGGTGAGCGGGCCGCAAAGGAAGTGCTGGGCCTGATTGGCTGAAGCGGCGCCCGCTCAGCTTCCGAGCGGTCCCGTGTATTTTTCCAGCTTCGCCCACGCCTCCGGACCGAACTTGGCCTTCCAGTCCCGATAATAATTCGCCCTGTCGAGCGCCTGGACGAACTGCGCGCGATCGACGTCGTTGAAACGAAGATGTTTCGCTCCCAACTCAGCCTTCAGCGCGATGTCCTGCTTGGCGAAGTCATCATGCTGGCTGAGCACGGCAGCATCGAAATGCCGCGTGATCAGGTCCCTCTGCTCCCCAGGCATTGCATCCCACGCCCGGGTGTTGCTCATCACCCAGAGGCCGTCCCAGCTGTGCCGGGTCAAGGCGCAGTACTGCTGGACCTCGTAGATCTTCAACGCGTCGAACTGCACCAGCGAGTTTTCCATGCCGTCGGCAATCCTGGTCTGCAGCGCGGAATAGAGTTCGCCGATGCTGATGGTGGTCGGCGATGCGCCAAGCGACTGAAACAGCGAGGTCAGCAACGGACTTGGCGGCACGCGGATTTTGAGCCCTTGCAGATCACCGACGCTGCTGACCGCGCGCGTGCTGGTGGTGACGTTGCGAAAACCGTTGTCGAGGCACTTGAATGCCGTCATCCCGAGTTTGCCCAGCGCGTCCTTGATCAGAGCGCCGAGATCGCCGTCGATCGCAGCCCAGAGCTGGCCGTAATCCTTGAAGGCATAGGCGACGCCGGGCATGCCGGCGACGGCCGTCAGGTTCTGCAGCGACGAGCAGGATGCGACCAGGAAGTGAATTCCACCGGCACGCAATTGCCGCTGCATGTCCGCCTCCGAGCCGAGCTGGCTGTCGGCGAGAAACAGAATGTCGATTGCGCCGTTGCTCTCCTTGCGGATCGCATCCGCGGCAGCGACCATGAAGGTCGAAGCCGAATGGCGCGACGGCATCGGCGAGCCCATCACCAATTGACGCGGCGCGCCTTGCGCCCGCACGACCGCCGGAGCGCCCACTGTGCCGGCCGCAGCCAGACACATTGCGCCGAAGCGCCTGCGCGTGATGATCATTGAAATCTCCCTGCCCCAGAATCTTGATTGATTGTTTGATGGCCGACACATCGAGCGATGCGTGACTCGCTAGCGTGTCTGAATCCTTGACGGCCTGATAGCTCGATCAAGAATTGCAGCCATGTCCGACCCGACCTCTCGCTCCGCCAGCCAGTGCCCCTCGTCCCCGGACGCCCGCAGCACGCGGAAATCGACCTGGCCGCCCCGGCTGCGAAACGCCTCAGCCATCCGCTGCGACAGCTCCGGCGAAAAATAGCTGTCGTTCTCGGCCACCAGCCAGGTCACCGGCACGCGCGCACCCTGTCCGAATTCGCCGGCGGCCGTCACCAGTCGCGCCTCCGCGCACACGGCAAATCGGCGATCGCCCGCATGACCGCCACGTCCCGGCGCGAAGGCAACGATGTGCGATACCGCCTTCGGATCCGACGACGCCAGCGCCAGTGCACCAAATCCACCGGCGGAATGGCCGATCACAATGGCGCTATCTTTCCGGACGAAGGGTTGGGTTTGCAGAAACAGCATGGCCGCGCGAATCGCTGCGGCCACGACCCGCCCGGCTGTCACATAATCCGTATCGTCGCAGCCGGCGCCCTGGTCCTCGAGATACGGTCCACCGGTGGCGCCGTGCCCGAGCCGCTCCGGCACCAGCACCGCAAAGCCGCGCGCAACCAGTTGCAAAGCCAGCGCCGCGTATTCCGGCTGCGGCATCTGCGCGCGGCGCAGCGCGTTCTGTGTCGAGGCGTGCGCAATGACCGCAAGGCGGAATGGTCCATCGCCCGGCGGGCGATACAGCAGCGCGTGGGACACGGTGGCGGTATCTGGTGACGGAACGGTCCATTGCTGCCGGCGGGCGGGCTCGGTCTCGGCCGATTGCGCACCGAATCTCGCCTGCGCGCCCGCGGATAACGCGGAGAGAATGGCGAAGATGAACGCCGCGCCGACAACAGCGCCTGCAATTTTGAGGAATTTTTTGCCCCGCATCCGGCCGATCATTGCGCCGGCATCGTCATCTCGCAAGCGCACCCCTGCAACTGTCCTTTTTCGGCACAGCTGATGTCTGGAACATGATGCAAAAAGTCCACATGTTAACTGATAATTAACGATAGACCTTGAAGCTGGGGCAGCGACTTGCTTTGATTGGGATCATGAGCACGATCCTCATCGAAGTCCGGCAGGCCAAGACGTCCGACGCAACCGCTGTCGCGTCGACCCACGACGAGGCGTGGCGGGCCGCGTATCAGGGCATCATCCCCGGCGCAGAGCTCGAAAAACTGATCAATCGCCGCGGTCCGCAGTGGTGGGACAGCGCCATCCGCAAAGGTAGCCGCGTCAGCGTGCTGGCCTTCGGCGATCAGATCGCGGGCTACGCCAACTACGGTCGCAACCGCGCCCGCAGCCTGCATTTCGAAGGCGAGATCTACGAGCTCTATCTGCGCCCTGAGTTCCAGGGACTTGGTTTCGGTCGCCGGCTGTTCGCGGCCGCGCGCCGCGACCTGCTGCAGAGCGGCCTGAAGAGCATGGTGATCTGGGCCTTGTCGGACAACGAGCCGGCGGTGGAGTTCTATCGCGCTCTCGGCGGCCGGATGGTGGCGCGCTCATCCGAACAATTCGGCACCAAGACCCTCGACAAGGTCGCATTCGCCTGGACCGCCTGAGTCCGCCGTCGCAGGCACCGAAGCGTATCAGCCGTGACGTCGTCACGCTTGCTTCATCCCTTCGCATTTGATCCTTTGCTACATCTCCTCCCGCCCAACCGCGTCGACAAGAGATGCGGCTTCTCCGGAACCGGCTGATGCGACGGCTGACACGATTTCTCCGTTACATTGCCATGCTGCTGCTTGCGGTCATCGTCGCGGTTGCCGCGATCGTGACTTTTAACGCGGTCAGCCTGAAGTCGCGCCAGATCGCGGTTGCGCCTCTGGCCGTGGCACCAATCGATGCGCAGAAGGCGGCCGAACGGCTGGCCGCCGCGATTCGCTTCCGCACCATTTCCGATGCCAATGCGCCCGACCAGAATGCCGACGCGTTCGCCGGACTGCACGCACACATCGCCGCAAGCTTCCCGGCGTTCCACGCCGCCGCCCGCCGCGAGATCGTCGCCAAATACAGCCTGCTGTACACGTGGGAAGGCAGCGATCCGAAAGCCGCGCCGATCGCACTGCTGGCCCATCAGGACGTGGTGCCGATCGCCCCCGGCACGGACGGTGACTGGCAAGCACCGCCATTCGATGGCGTGATCCGCGACGGCTTCATCTGGGGCCGCGGCGCGTGGGACGACAAGGGCAGTCTCTTCGCGATCATGGAAGCCGCCGAAAGCCTCGCCAAGGAGGGCTTCAAGCCGAAGCAGACCATCTATTTCGCGTTCGGCCATGACGAAGAGGTCAGCGGACTGCGCGGCGCCAAGGCGATGGCGGACCTGCTCGCGTCACGCGGCGTCAAGCTCGATTTCGTGCTGGACGAAGGGCTGCTGATTCTAAACGGCGTGCTCGGCGGGCTGAACAAGCCGGCGGCGCTGATCGGGGTAGCGGAAAAAGGCTATGCGACGGTGACGCTGAAGGTCTCGGCCACGCCGGGGCATTCCTCGCTGCCGCCGAAGGAAACCGCCATCGGCATGATGAGTGCGGCGCTGGCGCGGCTGGAACAGCGCCAGATGCCGTCGCAGATCCGCGGACCGCTGCTGGAAATGTTCGATACGCTCGCGCCGGAGATGACGCCGTTCAATCGCGTCGTGCTGTCGAACCTGTGGCTGTTCAAGCCGCTGGTGCTGCGCGACTTCGCCAAGGCGCCGAACACCGA
This sequence comes from Bradyrhizobium prioriisuperbiae, assembly GCF_032397745.1. Taxonomy (NCBI): domain Bacteria; kingdom Pseudomonadati; phylum Pseudomonadota; class Alphaproteobacteria; order Hyphomicrobiales; family Nitrobacteraceae; genus Bradyrhizobium; species Bradyrhizobium prioriisuperbiae. Next base: position 2,381,768 of record NZ_CP135921.1, on the reverse strand, counting down.
CGCCGCGATTCACACCACCACCGCGCTGACCATCTTCAATGCCGGCAACAAGGACAACGTGCTGCCCGGCAAGGCGGAAGCGACGGTGAACTTCCGGCTGCTGCCCGGCGACACCGAGGCAAGCGTCGTTGAGCACGTCCGCCGCACCATCGCCAACGACCGGATCCAGATCGAGCCGGCGCCGGGCAACAGCAACCCGCCGCCGATCACCGGCACCACGAGTTTCGCCTACCGCGCGTTGAACCAGACCATCCGCGAGGTGTTCCCCGACGTGGTGGTGGCACCGAGCCTGATGGTGGCCGCCACCGATTCGCGCAACTACACCAACGTCACCGACAAGATCTTCCGCTTCTTCCCGGTGCGCGCGAAGGCGGAGGACCTCAACCGCTTTCACGGCACCAACGAGCGGCTGTCGATAGATAACTACGCCGACATCATCCGCTTCTACCGGCGGCTGATCCAGAACACGGCGTCTTGAGATTGACTTAGGGTCTTACACCGCCGGCGCCGGCAAGCCTTTGATCGCGCAGGCCGCGCGCACCGTATTCACCAGCAGGCAAGCCACCGTCATTTGGCCGACACCCCCGGGCACAGGCGTGATGGCGCCTGCCACTTGCAGCGCCTCGTCATAGGCCACGTCGCCGACCAGGCGGTTCTTGCCGTCGGCGCCGGGAATCCGGTTGATGCCGACATCGATCACCACCGCGCCCGGCTTGATCCAGTCGCCGCGCACCATTTCCGGTCGGCCGACAGCCGCATAGACCAGATCGGCCTGCCGGCACAGCTGCGGCAGGTCGCGCGAGCGCGAATGGGCGATGGTCACCGTGGCGTTCTCGTTCAGCAGTAACTGCACCAGCGGCCGTCCCACCAGGTTGGAGCGCCCGATCACAATGGCATTCATGCCCTCAAGCGAGGCGTGCACGGTCTTGGTGAGGATGATGCAGCCCAGTGGCGTGCACGGCGTCAGCGCGTTGAAACCGCTCGCGAGGCGCCCGGCATTGAACGGGTTAAGCCCGTCGACATCCTTGGCCGGATCGATGGCCGCGATCACCTTCTGGCTGTCGATCGATTTCGGCAGCGGCAACTGAACCAGGATGCCGTGCACGGCGGGATCGGCATTGAGCCTGGCGACCAGGGCCAGCAGATCGGCTTCCGCAACATCCGCGGGCAACGCGTGTTCAAACGAGGCCATGCCGGCGGCGCGGGTCTGCTTGGCCTTGCTGCGCACATACACTTCGCTGGCGGGATCGCTGCCGACCAGCACCACCGCCAGGCCCGGCGTCAGAGCGTGATCGCGCTGCACCCGCGCGACCTCCTGCGCGACCCGCGCGCGCAGATCCGCCGCGATGATCTTGCCGTCGATGATGGCTGCCGTCATAACCTCAGTCCTCGCCAATTGGGCCGCACCGCTCCTGCAGCAGGGCCGTCAGTTGCCGCGGGTCGCCGCGGAGCAGAACCTGCTTCACGCGCGCGGTCGCTCCCGCTGAAATATCGATGTCGCTCCGCCGCAGCTTCAATTCCGCGGCCAACAGCTTGATGACGGCTGCGTTGGCTTCGCCGTCGTCAGGCGCCGCACGCACCCTGAGCTTGAGCACCGCGCGACCGTCGGACATCACGTCCGTGCCGTCGAGCGCATCGCGGCCGCCACGCGGCGTCACGCGCACTGCCAGCAGGACGCCTCCATCGGTCACGCGCCAGGGAACCAAGAACGAAGGAACCCGGGATGGCGGCGGGATCGGCGCCATCACGGGCGCCAATCCTCAGGGTACGTTAGGGACGATGTAATCGGTGATATACATCTGGATGAGCAAGATGAGCAAAATCAGGATGATCGGCGAAATATCGAGGCCGCCAAGATCCGGCATCCACCTGCGGATCGGCCGAAGCACCGGCTCCGTGATCCGATAGAGAAACTCCGAAATCATCGAGATGAACTGGTTGCGAGTATTCACAACCTGGAATGCAACCAGCCACGACAGCACCGCCGCAGCGATCAGCAAATACTTATAGAGATCAAGTATGATGACGATGATAGCGAGGATTGGGCGCATGAATGATCTGGCTCGTGCGGATCGCGGATAGGGGACGGGTGGGTATCGAAAATCGGCCGACTTTGTCGTCTTTGCCGGATGTATGCCCACCCAGAAGGCCTGGCTAGGCTCATGTGGCTAAATTACTGGTTCGCCCCCTGCGGAACAAGGGACGTTGCCGTAAAAGGCCGATAAATCAGCGGCCGCATTGCCTTACATGTCCCTGACTTGACGGTTGACTTGGCAATTGACTTGGCGCGGGCCGGGATTGTAAATGGCGCGCTTGTTCGGCGGGTTTCACCCCCGGACGCGGGGGGCCGTAGCTCAGATGGGAGAGCGCCTCGTTCGCAATGAGGAGGTCAGGGGTTCGATTCCCCTCGGCTCCACCACCCCGCACCCAAGCTCGTCCAATCCAGGCTCAGTCCGTCGATAGCGCCCCCCTGTTCGTCGGGGAGCTGTCCCACGCAGCCCGTTTCCGCGCCACGACATCAACGTCAGCGCGAGGCCTAAACACAAGTCTGCGTGCGCGCGAGGTGCGACCATCGGCGCCCACGGCGGCCCAAAGAGGCCGATCGCAAACCAACAAAAGACATCGCGAGGAAAACCATGAAGCTCGACGCCGGCTTGATTTTCGCCTGCCTTGCGCTGACGCCGATGGCGTCGGCCACTGCCGACCCCGTGAGCAAGGCGGTGACCGTCGCCGTCCTCAATGACAAGAGCTCGGTATTCTCGGACGCGGGCGGCGTCGGCAGTCTTGCCGCTGCGCAACTGGCGATCGACGACGCCGGCGGCAAGGTGCGTGGGCAACCGGTGGTGCTGCTCGGGCCCGATCATCAGAACAAGACCGACATCGGCGTGACGCTGGCGCGCAATCTCTATGACCAGCAGGGCGTCGACGCGATTTTCGACATCGGCAATTCCGCGATCTCGCTCGCGGTGCAGGAGCTGTCGCGCGAACGCGGCAAGGTTCTGGTCCATGTCGGCTCCGCCACCGCCGATGTGTTCGGCAAGGCGTGTTCGCCCACCGGTGCGATGTGGCTGTACGACACCTACTCGCTGGCCCAGGGCATCGCCAAAGCAGTTGTGCAGCAGGGCGGCGACACCTGGTTCTTCATCACCGCCGACTACGCCTTCGGCCATGCGATGCAGGCCGAGGTCTCCAAGGTGGTGACGGCGGCGGGCGGCAAGGTGCTCGGCGCTGTCCGCCATCCGGTCGGCACCATGGATTTCTCGTCGTTCCTGCTGCAGGCGCAGTCCTCCGGCGCCAAGGTGATCGCACTCGCCAATGCCTCCGGCGACACCGTCACCAACATCAAGCAGGCCCGTGAATTCCAGATCGGTGAAGGCAAGCAGAAACTGGCGGTGCTGATTTTCTATCTGACCTCGGTGCATGCGCTGGGCCCGCAGGCCACCCAGGGCGTGCAGTATCTGACCGGTTATTACTGGGACAATGACGACGCCAGCCGCGCCTTCGGCAAGCGCTTCGCCGCCAAGCACGGCGGCAAGATGCCGACCCAGGCGCAGGCCGGCGTCTACAGCGCCGTACGTCATTATCTGCGCGCGGTGGAGGCGGCCAACGACACCGATGGGCTCACCGTGATGCGCAAGATGAAGGCGATGCCGGTGGATGACTTCTTCGCCCCCGGCGCGCGCGTGCGCGAGGACGGCCGGTTGATGAACGACATGTGGCTTGCCGAGGTAAAGGCGCCAGCCGAGGTCAACAGCGGATGGGATCTTCTGAAGATCAAGGGCAAGGTCAAAGCCGAGGACATCATGCGCCCGGTGGCCGACGGCGGCTGCACCCGGCTCGATCCACCGAAGCTCTGAGAGCGAACGCTTTGCCGCCGTCAGCCCTGCTGGATCTTTGGGTCGACCACGACCCACGTTGCCTATGCGACCGCGAGGACCTCTCCTCCCGGTCCCAGCAGCGCGCTGTCGGCAAGCACCTTGCGGCCGGCCCTTGCCGTTAGCCAGGCCGTGACGACACAGTGATCGCCTGGTTTAGGGCGCCCGAACACCTGCGCCGCCATCCGCCCCAGCAGGATCGCTTCCTCTCCGGTCATCCCGAGATGGTGCGCGCCAAGCCCCGCATATCCGGTCGGACAATCCACAGTTTGTCGGGACCCGTAAACTCGCCGCATAACACCGCTCTCATTCAATTCTCCGATTTATGGATCGAACCCAACCGGCCCGCGTGAGCCCAGCGCCCCAACCGGGGCGCTGGGCGCGGATCGCGAACTGTCCAGAGGGACCTACGGCCGGGCTTCCAGGATCATGTTGAACGGCGTCTCGCAGGCCCGGCGAACGCTGCGGAAACCACCCGCGGTGATCACCTCGCGCAGTCTGGCTTCGCCGGCCTGTGCGCCGAGTGCAGCGCCGACCTCCTGCGACAGCGAGGTCGGCACGCAGATCATGGTCGAGGCCGCGTAATACAGGCGGCCGACCGGATTCAGATTTTGTTCAAGGCGATCGCCGGCCATCGGTTCGACGATCATCCAGGTCCCGTCAGGCTTCAGCGATTGCTTGATATGGGTCGCGGCGCCCGCCGGATCGCCCATGTCGTGCAGGCAATCGAAGCAGGTGACGAGGTCGTAGTCGTTGCCGGGATAGTCTTTCGCCAGGCCCACCGCGAAACGCGTATTGGCCGACACGCCATGGGCTTCAGCATGCGCCCGTGCATCGGCAATCGAATCGGGATGGAAATCGTAGCCGACGAACAGCGACTTCGGGAACGCCTTGGCCATCAGCACCGTGGACCAGCCGTGTCCGCAACCGATATCGGCGACCTTGATACCCTGCTCGAGCCTCTTCACCACGCCGTCGAGCGCCGGCAGCCACTGACTGACGAGATTGTTGTGATAGCTCGGCCGGAAAAACCGGGCCACGGCGCAGAACAGACAGCCGGCCTGATGGCCCCAGGCCACCCCGGCCCCGGTCTTGAACGCCGCCTGCACCTTGGACTGGTTGTCCAGCATGGCCGCGGCCGTATCGAACGCGCCCATCATGTTGACGGGGCTGTCGGGGGTTGCGAACACCATGGCCTGTTCCGGCTGCAACGAGAACGTATCCGCCGCCGGATCATAGGTCAGATAGTTGGACGCGGCCTGATGCGACAGCCATTCGCGCAGATAGCGCTCGTTGACATCGGTCGCGCGGGCGAGCTGCGCGCAGGTCAGCGGCCCCCTGGTCTTGAGCGTTTCATAAAGTCCCAGCGCATCGCCGATCCGCACCATCGCGATGCTCGACGCACCGCCCAGATCCGACAGCATCTGCCCGACCAGCTGATTGAGCTTGGTCTCGTTCACTCCACTCATGCTTCGCACTCCCTGTCCGGCGTGATTCGCCGTGGTGGGCGCGAAGCTAGGCAGCCCGCGTCAGCGGGCCGTCAGTTGGGGCGTAGACCGGGTGTGAAAACGGGCGGCTATTCGGCCGCGACCAGCAATGGGGCCGACGCGGGATTGAAGGCCGGCTCGGACTCGTCGTTCTGGCGCAGCCAGCAGCCCAGGAACGCATCCAGCCAGGCGCGCTCCATCACGTCGTGGACGGCGCGGGAGGTGAAATGGTCGGCACGGACGCGGGCGCCGGGCGAAGCCAAACGTTCGTGGCCGCGGGTGGTCCAGCGGTGCATCATCGCGGTGGTGACGTCGGGGTGGAACTGCACGCCGAAACAAGTGCCGGAGCGGAACGCCTGCACCGGGAAGTCATCGCCTTCGGCCAGCAGCTCGCATCCGGACGGCAGATCGAAGCCCTCGCGATGCCATTGATAGACGTGACCGGGCCATTCGCCACACACCGTGCGGCCAGCGCCGGTGGGGCGGATGGCGTAGTAGCCGACTTCGACCCGCCCCTCCGGGTGCGCGTCAACACGGGCGCCGAGCTGGCGCGCCAGCATCTGCGCGCCGAGGCAAATGCCAAGAAACGGGCGGCGTTCGCGCAGCGGCACGGCGAGCCAGTCGATTTCCTGGCGGACGAAATCGTCGCTGTCGTTGGCGCTCATCGGGCCGCCGAACATCACCACGCCGGCATGATTCGCCAGGGTGTCCGGCAGCGGATCGCCGAACCGGGGCCGGCGGATGTCGAGGGCATAACCCCGCGCGCGCAGGGCATTGCCGACGCGTCCGGGGGTCGAGGTTTCCTGGTGCAGAATGACGAGAATGGGGCGCTGTGGCGCGGACATGCCGGTCGGCGGCACTCCCTGGCAAAATCGAGGAGCGAGACGAGAGGCTAAAGCTGCCTTGATCCGATCGGCCTGCGACGACATCGATATTCTTTTAAAATCGAAACCACGGAATATTACTACCGAATTTATTACCAAACTTGGAATGTTTTTATTAAGCAGCTGCTGCCTCGAAATGAGGCTTCGACCATTTATGCACCAGCGACCTGGGCTTTTTTAATTAGGCATGATCTTTTCGGAAAACCGGTACCCACTTTTCCGGATCATGCACCTAGGCGGAAAGCCAGCCGTCAGCGCTTGCGCTGGATGCTGCTGGCGGCGCCGAGCACGATGGGGCGCGGCGCGAGCCGCAGCGCCAGCGGGATCAGCTTCATGGCCAGCCCCGGCAGCACCACGCGTTTGCCGGCCATCAGGCCGCGATAGCCGGCCAGCGCCACCGCCGCCGCGGAGATGCTCAGAAGGCGCGAATCGAATCCGGGCTCGACGCCGGCGCGCCGTTGAAACTCGGTCGGCACCGGTCCCGGGCACAACGCCGTCACCCGCACGCCCTTGGGGCGCAATTCCTGGTGCAGCGCTTCGGTGAACGACAGCACATAGGCCTTGCTGGCGTAATACACCGCCATGTGCGGCCCCGGCAGGTAGCTGCCGATCGACGCCACATTGAGAATGCCGCCGGTGTGGCGAATCACGCTCTCCGAAAACCGCAGCGACAGATCGGTCAGCGCGCGCACATTGACGTCGATCATGCCGATCTGGGCGCCGCGATCGAGCTCGCAGGCTTCGCCGAGCAGGCCGAAGCCTGCATTGTTGACCACGAACTCGACCTCGACATTCTGCGCCGACAGCGCGCCGGCGATGATGTCGCAGGAATCGGCGCGCTCGAGATCGCAGGCGATCACGATCGGCGGCGCACCGCCGCCATTGGCGATCTCGTCCGCAAGCGCACTCAATTTGTCGGCGCGCCGCGCCACCAGCACGACCCGATGATCATTGGCCGCGAAAATCCGCGCGAGCTCCGCGCCGATCCCGGTCGATGCACCGGTAATCAATGTCACACGTTCGGCCATGACATCTCTTCAATACTTGCTGGATTTAAAAACGGGCGGCGAGGGTCGGAGAGACAACAATGGGCACGGCAATTATGACGCGGCATCGGGCGTCAGCCGGCCGTCCGCCACCCGGTGCTTGAGATTGATACGGTCGCGCGACGAGATGCCGAGCAGGTCGGCGGCGCGCCAGACCACATTCTCTTCGAACTCGCTGACACGCCCGTCGGCATAAACCAATTCCCACATCATCTCGATGATGCGCAGCCGTCCCTCTTCGTTGACGGAGCGCATGATGCGGCTGGTGAAATGATAGAGATCGACCGCCTCACCCTCGACCTGCGTCGCATCCGCGATCAGCCGGTCGGCGGTGCCGGGATCGAGCTGGAAACGCAATTCGAGCAGGCTGTGCAGCTTGCTCTTTTCGGCTTCCGACGGCTCACCGTCGATGGAAATGACATGAATCAGCAGCGCCGTCGCAGCCAGACGATAATCGGTGTCGTCGAAATGGCGCTTCCCCTCGGCGGGAGACACCACATCGGAAATGAACTGGCGCAGTCTATCGAGCATCCGGCGTCACAACCAAAATCATCTGTCACTCCTGCGGGCCACGATGCCCTGCAGGTCGGGTCGAGCACGAAATATGCCAACCCTGTTCGTTTAAGTCGCCTGCGTTTCCGGGACACGACCGGTATCCACATGTCGCGGATATCTGCGTTTCGCTGGGACGCGCTGGCGGGACCCGTTCTATGGCGCGAAAGCGCACGCCTTGCAATCGGAACCCGGACGCAACCGCAATCCCCAAGACTACGGCCGCACCGACACCCCATCATAGCTCTTTGAATTAGCTCGCGAATGTTACAATTGAGTAATGCTTGGGCCGCATCGCCGCACGCCCTGTACGGGCGACGGCGGCATGAAAACGGCCGTCACACGATGCGTGTGGCGGCCGTCGTCGCGTGCAGCGTGGGTCAAGCTGGCTTCGACCAGCTTTCAATCCACCCTGGCGCCGGAGGCCTTGACCACCTCCGCCCACTTCTCTCGCTCGCTGGCGATGAAGGTGGTGAATTCGGCGGGCGTCATCGGCGACGGCACAGCGCCGATCTCGGTAAACTTCGCGATGGTCTCCGGCGTTTCCAGCAGGCGCTTCATCTCGACCACCATCTTGTCCACGATCGGTTGCGGGGTTCCGGCCGGCGCGAACAGGCCGTGCCACGAGGTGGCCTCGAAGCCCGGCAGCGTATCCGCCATGGTCGGCACCTCCGGCGCAGTCGGGCTGCGCGTTACGCTGGTGACCGCCAGCGCCCGCAGCGTGCCGGCCTTCGCCTGCGGCCATGCCAAAGTGATGTTGTCGAAGGCGACATCGATGTGGCCGCCGGTGAGATTCTGCATGATCTCGTTGGAGCTGCGATACGGCACGTGGGTCATCTGTGTGCCGGTCTTGATCTTGAACAGCTCGGCGGCGAGATGGATCGAGGTGCCGACCCCGGACGAGCCATACGAGATCTTGTCCGGATTGGCCTTCAGATATGTGATCAGCTCACTGACAGTCTTGGCGGGAATTTTCGGATTCACCACCAGCATGTTCGGCAGCCGCGCGATCAGGCTGACCGGCTGGAAATCCTTCGCCGCATCGAACGGCAGCTTGCTGTAGAGCGTGGGATTGATGGCGTGGGTGCTGACGGTGCCGAGCAGCAGCGTGTAGCCATCGGGCGAAGCCTTGGCGACCGCGGCGGCACCGAGATTGCCGCCGGCGCCGGCGCGGTTCTCCACCAGGAATGCATGGCCGAACTTCTGCTGGAAGTGATTGGCGACATGGCGGGCGAACAGATCGGCCGTGCCGCCTGCCGTGAACGGAACGATGATGGTCACGTTCCGCGCCGGCCACTCCTGCGCCTTCGCCGGTGCAGCAAGGCCAAGCGCGGCCAGTGCGAGTCCGCAGGAAAGTTTCCATGCCAATTTCAACCGCATCGATCGTCTCCCTGATGCGCAGGACTTGCAGGGACGCCCGCGCTTGTTTCACTTGCCGGCCGTTCCGGCAGACTTGTCGTACAAGTTAGATGCACTTGTCGTACAAGTTAAGGCTAAGCCCGGCCCGATGGACATTTGGCCGCACGGGCCATCAGAAAATTAAGATTGTCTAAAGCTCCGCGCTGAGAGCATGGCAGCCCTCAGCAACCGCTGATTTTGCGGGGTTTTTATTGCGACATCGGTCGAAGCGTGAGAGGGCTGTTTATCGCTCGAACCCGTCGAATCGGCGACCCATATTCAGAGCCCATCGTTGACACCTCCACAGCCAGCAGCCGCGCGGGATACGCCTCAGGCGTCTCCGTCCATTGAAGCCGACGTCACCCAGGTCGAGGCCGAGGCGCACGCGACCGGCTGGACGGTCGACAAGCCATTGCGCGGCATCGTGCTGGTGCTGATCTCGACGGTGTTCCTGTCCTCATCGGACGCGATGGCGAAATATCTGGCGTTCCGGCTGCCGGCGGTCGAAATCGGCTGGCTGCGTTATGTCACCTTCATGCTGATCATGTGCCCGGCCGTGATCGCAATGTCGCCGCGGCTGGCGCTGCGCACGGTGCGCCCCGATCTGCAGGTGCTGCGCGGCCTCACTCTGGTCGGCTCATCGCTGCTGTTCATCACCGCATTGCGTTTCCTGCCGATCGCGGAGGCCACCACCACCAGTTTCGTGTCGCCGATTTTCGTCACCGTGCTGTCGATCCTGTTCCTGCGCGAAAGCGTCGGCCTGCGCCGCTGGATCGCGACCATCGTCGGCCTGATCGGCGTCATCATCGTGGTGCGTCCTGGGACCAGCGCGTTCCATCCCGCGGCGCTGTTTGCGATCACCTCCGCGCTGTGCTGGGCCTTCTCGCTGGTAGCGACGCGCAGGATCGCCGGCCGCGACAGCGCGGTGACCACCATGACCTATTCGGCCATCACCGGCTTCATCCTGCTCTCGGTGCTGCTGCCGTTCTTCTGGATCACACCGACAGTGCACGAAGTGGCGCTGGCCGTGTGCCTGGGCATTGCCGCGACCTCCGGGCACTGGCTGGTGGTGCTGGCCTATCGTTACGGCGATGCCTCGGTACTGGCGCCGTTCAGTTACACCCAGCCGATCTGGGCCACCATCCTCGGCTACATGGTGTTCGGCGACGTGCCCGACGCCTGGACCTTCGTCGGCGCCGCCATCATTATCGCCAGCGGGCTTTACACGGCGCACCGGGAGCGGGTGCGCAGGTCGAACGGGGCGTTGCGGACGGCAGGGGTGAAGGTGTGACGCGGCACGATGGCTGAAAACCATACATCTGTCCGGTGCAGCTATCGTATGGGTATTGACCTGTCATATGGTCCCAGTGGTTTTTCCAGCTGCTGGCGCTGCCTCTCCGCAGCCTCCGCCTTGATGCTGTTAATCACGTCTTCGATTCTCTGCTGCTCGCTCTTGCCTCCATTTTTGAGAACTTCTCCGTTCGACGGCATCGTCTGCGCGTCGGGATGTGATTTCTTGACCTCGGTTACAACTGCCCCATACGCATAAATCCAATTCACGTTTGAAGGACTCGTGTCTTTCGAGAAAACGAATTCTGCAGCGGCGAAGGCCGCATCATAAAGCGGCCGACCCTTAAATAATCGCTGGCCCGACGTACGCGCGGCGACGGCGCCGCCAATGTAGGCATCGCTCTCCACGAACAGCTTGATGACCTTGAGGTCGTACCAGTCTTGAACGGCATGAGTAAGCTCACGAAAGAGAAAATAGCGCTTCTCGGCATCTGACCTGGATAAATCGATCTTGAGCAAGTTTACCTCCGCGTCGTATTGAGCGGCAATCGGCAAGACCCTGTCCAAGCCTCCGCTTGAGTATTCGACAACATCGATCTCGTGCGTCTTTATGAGCTCGCCCACGGCGGAATACTGGAGCGGAGTATATGAAAAACGGCTGCCAGGGCTGTGCCAGCTAAGTGCGTGAGCGCATGAGAAAATGAGATCGGTGATGCGCTTCGCTCCGTCCGGCGAGAACACCCACTTGCGAGCAAGCAGCCTGCCCTCCTCATCGAGTTTACGTAATGTCGTTACAAAAATATCTTTCGCGTCTTTCTCGTTGGTCATCTTGTCCAGCAGAAGGACAATCGCCTTGGCTTGATTCCCATTAAATTCATCACCCTGGACCAGGCGGTTTACTTTCTGCCCTTTTTTGTTGAATTCCTTTTTCCGGGACCAGCCAACAATCTTGACCATCGTTTCGAAGTCGAGTTTGCGGTTTGGATCGTCATTCGTCGCGAACCTCCAGCGGTCCGCGATCCCTGGATCCAGGGCTCTGAGGTCATGGTAAAACTGGCTGATGGGTTTGACGCTTGGTGGCATGGGCATGCTCCGACGAAATGAAAAATCACGCGGTCCCGATGCGAACCGCGCCAACTTCGCATGGACAAGAGAGCACGACCGCGTCAGTGCGGCGTCAGGTCGACGTCAATCCGGCGAGACAATGAGGGGAACAATTGTCGCAGGGGGACTCACGGTTCGCGACGCGTATGCCGTGCTCTTCATCATGAGGAGCGCATCACAATCGCATTGGCGGCGACGAAGCGGGCGAACTCAGTCTATTTCCTGGAGCCGGCCGAAGCTGCCGATCCCGACCTCGCACCGGCATTCGCCGCGCCGGTGACCTTGCGGAGAGCGGCCTTGATCATGTCGGACTCACTGGCTCCTTTGCGTTTGCCGACCGCGTCATCGAACCCCATCGAAACGGACCAGTTCGGGTCCAGTTTTTTGAGTTCTTCCCCGACCGCCTTGTAGGCGGCCATCCACCTCGCGTTTTCCCTGACAGCCTTCTTCAGATAGACAAATTCCGCGGCGGCATAAGCCGCGTCAAATATCGCGCCCTGGTCGCTCTGCCGGCCCACGACGCGATCGCTGACGGCGCCGCAAATCAGGGCATCGGTTTCAGCGTACAAATTGATTATATTGAGATCGTACCAGTCCTGGATCGCGTGAGTCAGCTCATGAACAATCGTATTGCGCCTCACAGCGTCGGACTGAGTGCGGACAATCTTTAATGCATTCTTCTCGTCGCTAAAGGATCCCTTGTTCAGCCATTCACCCAGCCCGCCGTCCTGTTTTTCGAACGCACTGATCTTTCCTTCATTCATCAGCTCGATCACCGCGGCGTAGTGCATGGGGATATACAGAAATTGAGAGCCCGGGCTGCGCCAGTTAATGCGGCCAACGCTGGTTCCGACGACCTCCCTGACAAGCTTCAGTCCATCCGCGTAAGCGGTATCATCAAAGAACATGCCGCTGACATCGGCTTTCCGCATCGCCGCGACGAATTTATACTTGGGATCGCCGTCGATCTTGGTCATCAGCAAAGCGATCGCCTTCGCCTGCTTTTCGGTAAACCGGATGTCGCCGAATATTGGAGTTCGTATACCGTTCTCCGTGCTCCAGGATGACCAGACGATGTCGACCATCTCGTCGTAGGAGAGCGCGCGGCTCGGATTATCGTTGGTCGCGCGCATCCAGCGATCCGACATCGCCTGGTCCAGAGCCCTGAGGTCCTTGTAAAACTGGCTCGTGGGCTTAGGGGGATCCGACATACGCTCGCTCCGACAGAATCACGACCTACGCTGCCCCCAGGGGATGCGACCCCATCCAATTTCGCGTTCATATTGGAGCACGGCCGCGTCAGCGCGGCGTCAGATCAGTGTCAAGCTGGCTAGCCAGGACTTCAGCAAGACGACGCTTGTCGGCAGCAGGGATAGCGGTCGAGGGTCAAGGAAGGCGAAATCAAGGCGCGCGGCAAGAGATTCGCCTTCCGACTTGATTTGCGGATTCCCGGCCAGCGTGTATTCTGCGCGAGCACACGGGACATGCGGCGGGCAAAACCTTTGTCGTCGATTGATCAGCGGGCCGACTTAAACGGAAGCTTCGTGTCCTCGGATCAGGACCCGCTTCCGAAGTTCGACATCCTCGCCATACGTCCGTCTCCCGAACAAATTGCGCAAGCTTTGGCAACTGTGAACTGGATCGACCTGCGCGATAAAACCGTCGTTTTGATCTCCAGCTTCGGCGACGTTTTTTTCGAAGCACGGGACGGCATCCATTTGCTAAGTACCGTCGACGGCAGCTGGCAGAAATTCGCTCACAACAGAACAGAGTTTCGCAGGCGCCTGTCTTTCACCGGGCCGGACGAATTTCTGTTTGCGAGCCTGGTGTCGGATGCCCGGAAAGCCGGCATGCAGCTTGCGCCCGGCGAGTGTTACGACTTCCTGGAGCCGCTGCCGGATGGTGGTAACGCCGAGATAGCGAACCTTCGCAAGATCAACTTCGTTCAGAAACTGAACGCGCTTCGGCAATGGCGCCCTCCCCCGCCGCCTCCACCGGCGCCAATCAATCCAATTTTCATTGTGCCGGTGCTGCTGTTCCTATTGCCCGTTCTGCTTTCCGCGGGCCTTATCTTTGCTATCCCCATGCTGGTTGGCATCCACGCCATCGGTGTCGGCGCAGGATGGCCTGCCTATCTCCTGACACGCGCGATCGCGACCAGGTTTCTGAAGCGAACCTCAGCCCCCGACACAGTCCGATGGCTGGCAACGGGCCTCGGCATTGTCGCCTGGGTCAGCACGACAATCGGTGTCTGGTTCTTGTTATTGATAATTGCATGACACCGCTCTTGGCTCGCTCACGCCGCTTCCGCGTGATGCAGGCAGCGCTGCACCTCGACGGTGACATGCGACAGGCCGGCGACCTCAGCGAGGCGCTGCTTGTACGCATCCGGCGCCTGCGGATTGTCTGACACGATCGCGGCGATGACGCCGGTGTGGCCAGGGCCGAGCCGCCACAGATGCAGGTCGGCGACCTTGTCGCCATCGACCTCCAGCCGCTCGCGCACCGTCACCAGAAGGCTCGGATCGGGAATCGCATCCAGCAGCACGGAGCCAGCAGAGCGAATGAGGCTCCATGACCAGGAGAGGATGACGACGGCGCCGACCACACCCATCGCCGGATCCATCCAGCTCAGGCCGTAAAAGCGGCCGGCCAGCAGCGCCGCGATCGCCAGCACCGATGTCAGCGCGTCCGCCATCACGTGCACGTATGCGGCGCGGAGATTGCTGTCGTGGTGGCCGTGATGGGAGTGGTCATGATGATGATCGTGACCGTGATCGTCATGGTGATCATCGTCGTGATCATGCGTTTGATGATGGTGATGACCGCCGTCATGCAGCAGCAGCGCGCTGGCGAGATTCACCACAAGGCCGAGCACGGCGATGGGCAGCGCCTCGGCAAACGCGATGGTGACCGGCGCGACCAGCCGCGTCACGCTCTCATAGCCGATGAACAGCGCGATCATCGCCAGGATGATGGCACTGGAGAACGCCGCGAGTTCGCCGAGCTTGCCGGTGCCGAACGAGAACCGCGCATCGTGCGCGTGCGCGCGCGCGAACCGATAGGCCAGCGCCGCGATCGCCAGCGCCGCCGCATGCGTCGACATGTGCCAGCCGTCCGCCATCAGCGCCATCGATCCGAACATGCTGCCGCCGACGATCTCGGCGACCATCATCACCGCCGTCAGGGCGACAACGAGCCAGGTTCGGCGCTCGTTGCGATCATGCGCCGCGCCGAGGAAGACGTGGTCGTGGGTCCATTGGTGGAGCGAGTGGGAGTGCATGGCGAGACTTTCTGATATCGGCGGCGCTGGCGACAGGATCGACGATATCGTCTGCGCCATCAAGGATGGCGGCAGGCGCAAAGGTGCGCCCTCGCCGACTTCGCGAATGAAGCCGAATCAAAACAAATGGCAAGGCTTTTCAGGGGGAAGGTGGTGCCGCCTATAGGATTCGAACCTACGACCCCATCATTACGAATGATGTGCTCTACCAGCTGAGCTAAGGCGGCGAACCGGTGCAGTCAGGTGCGCTCCTGATAAAGGCGAAGCCTCCGATTGGCAAGGACTCCGCGGGCGCCCAGCATGAAGTTCCTGCGACGGCCGGGCCGCGGGCCGGGGCCGGCCCGCCGGGAAAGCGCCCCGGAATCAGGACGTTGCCGAGCCCCTCAGACCTATCTGATTCACCCATCTTCTGACATTGCCCACAACGGACGATGTTTTTCGCGGCTCCCTCCCCTTGTGGGGAGGGCTGGGAGGGGGGCGTGCTGGGGTACAAACTGGGCTGAGTCCTGACAATTTGACCCGGGTTGATTCCTGACAGGCAAGCTTCGTCTGATTCGATGGAGGATCAGGCGATGCCTTTCAGGGAGAGCAGTCCTATGGAGGAGCGTATCGCGTTGTTTCGGGAGTACGAGACGGGAGCATTTTCGGTGACGGAGCTGTGCGCGCGGTATGGCATCAGCCGGGAGACCTTCTACGTGTGGAAGCGCCGCCGCGCGAGCGGGGAGCCGCACTGGTTCGAGGAGAGAAGCCACGCGGTGGAGAGCTGTCCGCATGCGACGGCTAGCCAACTGGCCGACTGCCTCATCGCGACACGGCGACGGTTCCCGCATTTCGGCCCGAAGAAGGTCAAGGCATGGCTTGAGCGCGGGCGGCCGAGATCGACTGGCCTGCGGCGTCGACGATCGGCGACATCCTGAAGCGGGAAGGCTTGGTCGAGACACGCCGTCGCCGACGTCGAGCGATTGCACAGGGCGAGGTGGTGGCGCCGGCAAGCGTCCCCAATGAGGAATGGTCGATCGACTTTAAGGGCTGGTTTCGAACCCGCGACGGGACACGCTGCGATCCGCTCACCATCACGGATGCTGCGAGCCGCTTTCTTGTCGAGGTCCGCATCGTCGATCCGACCTGGGCTGGCGTTAAAGGCGCGCTGGAACGCGTTTTCGCGGACATTGGCCTTCCCGATGCGATCCGCTCCGATAACGGTACACCGTTCGGATCCACGGGGCGGGCGGCCTTTCGGCACTCTCGGTGTGGTGGCTCAAGCTCGGCATCGAGCCGCACTACATCCCGCCGGCGAGTCCGCAGGACAACGCCCGGCACGAGCGCATGCACCGCACTCTGAAGGCTGAGACCTCGAAACCGCCGGCGGCAACGGCTGCCGAGCAGCAGCGCCGGTTCGACGTCTTCCGCCACCACTTCAACCAGGAGCGGCCGCACGAGGCTCTCGATCAAGCGCCGCCCGCCAAGCTCTGGCAGTCGCCGTCGCGCGCCCTGCCGAGCCATCTCCATGACCCCTGGTACGATGCTTATCATGAGGTCCGCCGTGTGCGTTCCTCCGGCGAAATCAAATGGCGCGGCGAGCTCGTGTTCGTCGGTGAAGCGCTTGCAGGCGAACTCGTTGGTCTCGCCGAACGCGACACCGGCGGCCACATCCTGCGCTTCTGCGACCGGGATCTGGGGGTGATCGATCGTGACCACCGTTTCCTCCGCTTTGCTCCCCCGCGCGCCCGGTTCCGCGTTCAGCAGAAAACGGCAGCGACAGCAAAACAATGACCGAATACTGTCAGGCATCAGCCCGGTCCAAAATGTCAGGAATCGACCCGGTCGGACCGGGTTCAGACCAGAATGATCATCGCAACCCGCACAAGAGAATGGCGCGAAGCAGCCGATCACTCACGCTGCGGATCTGTCGCCACCCCCCTCCCTAACCCTCCCCCACAAGGGGGGAGGGAACGACTAATCAATTGGAGCGAATGCCGTAGCCTTCACGCCCCCCAGCGGGCCAGGAATCCGCGCCAGCCGCCGCGCTGGGCCTGGGGCGGATAAGGCGAATCGGAGGTGTCTTCCTCGGCCAGCGGATCGTCGATGCCGGGATCGTCCGGCGGCCGGATGATGGGAATGATCGGCGCAACAGCCGGGGTCTTGTCGATATCACGACGCGAACGGAACACCGGCGGGGATGGCAGCGGTGCTGGGGGCGGAGGTGGCGGCACCTCCTCGAGGGGCGGCTCAGGCAGCGGGGAATTGTCCTGCACCGGGACCGGCTCGCTGGCTGTCTCCGCCGGCACGGTCACGCCGATGGCAGCGTCCGCGACGACCGGAACATCGGTGGCCTCATGTGGCACGGCGATGGGTGCGACAGGCGTGGGGTCCTTTGCAACTTCCTTTGCGACCACCTTTGCAGTTTCTTGGGGCGCAGGAGCCGGCGACAGGCTGGGCGGCGGGAGATCGCGCATCGCGGGCTCCGGCTCGACCTCGACCGGCTTGTCGGAGGGAAGCGCGGCAAGCGGCGTCTGCCACTGGAACGCATCGAGCCGGCCGGAGACCGGCGACACCGGCCGCCAGCGATCCGACACATAGCCATCCGCGGTCCACACCGGATCATGGGCGGCGCGCACCGCGCGCAGCGTCCAGCTCCGCGCGCGGCCGCTGTCGCCGTGTTCGGTGCGCTCGATCTCCGCCATCAGCATGGCGACCCGCTGGGTCGGCGCGGCGATGAAGGGCGCCAAGGCCTCGCGGGCGCGGCTGAACTCCGTGGCGTCGATGGCGGCGCGCGCGAGCGCCAGCGCGCCCTCGATATGTCCCGGGGTTTTCGCCGCCAGGGTTTCCACCCGCACCAGCCGCTGCCGCGCGGAATCGCCGAGACGCACATGGGCGTAGGCGTCGGCAAGATCCGGATGCGGCTGCGCCAGCCATGCGGTCTCAAGCACGCGCATGGCGCGGCGGATCTGATGCGCTTCGCTCAGGAATTTGCCGGCGAGCACCGCGGCCGGCACCAGGGTCGGCGCAAGCTTCACCGCCTCCATCACGCTTTCGCGGGACTGGTCGCGGTTCTGGGTTTCCAACTCCAGCGCCCGCGCGGTCAGCAGCACGCCGCGCTCGCGGCGATGGGCTGCCTTGTCGATCTGGCCAGCGGCAAAGTTGGCGTCGAGAATTTTCAGCGCGCCGTTCCAGTCGCTTTGGGCACAGCGAAAACCGAGAATGGCATGCGAGGCCCATGGCGAGGCCGGCGCGGTCTTCAGCGCTTCCTCGGCAATCGCCACCGCCGCGACCGGATCGTCGGCGCGCTGCGCTTCGACAAACAGGCCGCGCAGGCCGAGCAGCCGGGTTTCCTCACGCTCGGCCATGGCGCGAAACGCGCGTTGCGCGCCGGTGCGATCGCCGTCGAGCTGGGCGGCCTGGGCATGCAGCAACAGCGCCAGCGGCTCCTGCTGGGCATCGCGGCGCGCGATGTGAGCGTGACGGCGCGCCGCGATCGCGTCGCCGGTGCCGATGGCGATCAGGCCATGGGTGATGGCGTGGCGTCCTCGCGTTTGCCGCCGCGCGCGGTTGCCGCGCCGGATGCGATCCGGCGTGCGCCACAGCGCGCGCACGATCCACCAGGCCAGCATGGCCGCGACCACGGCAGCGCCGAGCACCAGCACGAACACCGGCAGGCTGACCTCGATGCGCCAGCCGCTCCAGGTCAGCACCACATCGCCGGTCTGATCGGCAACCCAGGCCGCGCCGAACGCCGCCAGTGCGATCAGGACAAGAAACAGAATGATACGAAACATCGGCAAAGCCTATCGCGCTGGCGTGGTGAGGGCCGCCGTCGCATTGGCGGCGAACTGACGCGAGACGGCAAGCGCCGCGTCACGGGCGGCGACCTTGTCGATCCAGGATTGTGCCTTGCTGCGCT
The DNA here is from genome assembly GCF_032397745.1 of Bradyrhizobium prioriisuperbiae. NCBI lineage: Bacteria > Pseudomonadati > Pseudomonadota > Alphaproteobacteria > Hyphomicrobiales > Nitrobacteraceae > Bradyrhizobium > Bradyrhizobium prioriisuperbiae. Next base: position 2,362,948 of record NZ_CP135921.1, on the reverse strand, counting down.
CGGCCTGCGGCAACGTCATCAATTCGCGTTTCGCATCAGTCAGATCGTTGCGTCGTGCCGCCGCCGCGACCCGCGACAGGATCGCGTCGCTGTCGCTGCCCGGCGCCGCATCGGTGCGCCGGACCTTGACCAGGCGCGCGGCGCTCGCCTGCAGGCGGTCGAGCAAGCCGGCACCGGCCGGTGCGCCGTCAGGCTTCGGTTCGAGTTGCGGCAGCAGCGTCAGCAGCTCGCGGCTCAACGCGGCCGCACCAGGCACACCGCTGGCGGCAAAGCCTTCGAGCGGCTTCAGTGCGGCGGCATCATCAGCCAGTTGTTTTGCCGCGCTCAGCGCCGTTGCGAACGGATCACCCTGACGAACCGCGAGATCCAGCGAATTCGCCGCGATGACACGGCGCAGCTTGCTGTCATCGGCCGGCGGCGCGGGCTTGGTCTCAGCCTTGATGCCGGCGATCTTTGCATCAACTTTGGCATCGAGCTTGGCCTCGGTCCCGGCCTGCGCTTCCTTGACGCTTTCTTTGACACTCTCCTTGACTTGAGCGCTTTCGGCCGACAGCGCCTGCGTCTTCGCATCAAGCTGCGCAAGCCGGCTTTCAACCTCGGAGAGATCCGGTGGCGTCCCGACCGTCACAGCCGTGCCGCGCGGCGCCGCCTTGATGTCTTCGATCGTCTTGTTCAGGCGATCGTAATGCGACCGCAGCATCGCCAGCGACTTGTCCATCGCATCGAGGCGCGCGGAGAGCGCCGGATCCGCCTTCAGCGTCGGCGGCGGTGCAGGTGTCGCCTCGAGGCGTGCGACGCGCGCCGCCATGGTCTCCAGCGTTGCAACCATCGACGCCTGCTGCCCATTCGAGCCGCCGAGCAGGCCGGCGAACCAGGCGCCGAATCCGATCAGCAGCGCCGCGATGGCACCCGTCAGTGCGGACACCAGCACGCCGGCGCTTCTGCGCGGTCGCGGCTCGGCAGGTTTGTCTGCAGACGGCTTGTCCGAAGACGGCTGGGCTGCAGCAGCATCCGCGTCGGAGACCGATTCGGCGTCCGCCGAACCAGCATGAGCGGTATCAGTATGATCGACGTGAACCTGATCTGATGTCTCGACCCGAGCGGCTTCCAGATCAATGGTCGGTGGGGTGCGCCCCCTGCGGCCTGTGTCCGCCGATCCACCGTCCGATGCAGGACCGGTCCCTTCGGGTTTGTCGTCGACCATCAAGCTCGCTCCTGTTACGCAAGGTTCACTGTAGCGCTTATTTGGCAAAAGTGGATGCCGGTTTTGCGACCGGACTAAGTTCAATCAGGGGTGGACACATCTGAAGTCCGGCCCAGGCGTTCAAGTCCAATCAAACCTGCGAGGCTGCCACAGGGGTTAATGCTGTTGCGCGGGCTTCTCAAAGTCTGACTCTAAGAACAAGGGAAAGCAGCGCCCCATATTCAGCGTCATCACCGGGCTTGACCCGGTGATCCAGCTTAAACCTCAATCCCGAATGTGACTTTGTTGAAGAAAGCTGGATTGTGACCGACTTGGCGCAGCCAAGTCGCTGAGGTCAAGCCCGGCAATGACGGAGTGGGGATGATACGTCGCGAATCACTTCAGCGCTGCTGCGGCCGCAGCGCGCGCTCCACTGCATCCAGCATGGATTTTTCATCCGGGTTGCGCGCCACAACAACGCGGGACGCGCCGGCGTCGCGCATGACGGCTGCGACCGATTCGGACAAACAGCATTGCGGCAGCGCCAAAGCGGAGATTTCGACGCCGTCGGCGCGCGCGGCTGTCACGAAAGCCCGCGCGCTGCGTCGTGAATAATGCAGAATGGCCTCGACATCATCGGCCGCGAACGCGTCGCAGACGGCTGCGGGTAGCCGTGCGATCGGGACCATCGCATAGGTTGTGTGGCAAACGAGATGAAAGCCGCGCTCGTCCATCTCGTCGGTGAGATCATGTGCCCGATCGGCGCCCGCGAGATACAGCAGTGTGCGCAGCACCTCAGGCGTCGACGTGTCCGATGCCTTCTCTGATGTCTTGCCTGATTTCTTGCGAGACTTGTTACCGGATTTTTTCTGGTCGTCGAAATGCGCCGCGATCAGATCGGGCAGCCCCGCTGCGCCGCTGTTGCCGGCGATGATGTCCTGAAACCCTGTCGCACGCGCCGCATCCGCAGTGTGCGCGCCGACGGCGAACAGCGGCAGGCTCAGCCAACTCGATTTGCCGGGATACGCATCGATCGCGCGCAGCGCATTGGCGCTGGTGACGATCACGCCGTCATACGATAGCGCGCCGTCATCCTCGAACGCGACCGGCTCGAATCGCAGCATCGGCGCCAGTAATACGTCGAAACCCTTGCCGCGCAGGGCCTCTGCTGTCGCCACATTGTCGGGATGCGGCCGGGTGACCAGCACCGCCATGGGGTCAGGCTCCGCCGAACAGCGTGAAGAATTTTTCCCCGGCCCGCTCACGCAGTTCCCGCGCGGCGTCAGTTCCGAGTTTGGCCGCATCACCGCGCGCGCCTTCGCGCGTGGTCTCGAACCATTCCTTGCCATCGGGCGAAATGATCAGGCCGCGAAAATGAATGGTCTCGCCGCTGACCCGGCAGTGGCCGCCGATCGGCGTGCGGCAGGAGCCGTCGAGCAGCGCCAGGAAACTGCGCTCGGTGGTCAGCGCCACCTCGGTGTCGGGATCGGTGATGCGCGTGACAAAGGCATTGATGCGATCATCATTGCGGCGCGATTCGATGGCGATGGCGCCCTGGCCGACCGCCGGCAGAAATTCGTCGATCTCGAAAATGCGCGTGGCCTTGTCTTCCATCTTCAGCCGCTTCAGGCCAGCGAGCGCCAGCAATGTCGCATCGGCCTCGCCCGCTGCGAGCTTGCGCAGCCGGGTCTCGACATTGCCGCGGATGACATTGACCTTCAGATCGGGCCGCAGCCGCAACACCATGGCCTGGCGGCGCAGCGACGCGGTGCCAACCACCGCGCCCGCGGGCAGCGTTTCGAGCGACGTGGCCTTGTGGCTGATGAAGACGTCGCGGGCATCCTCGCGCGGCAGGAAAGCGGACAGCCAGGTGGCATCCGGCAGGAAGGTCGGCACGTCCTTGGACGAATGCACCGCCAGATCGATGTCGCCGGCGAGCAGCGCCTCCTCGATCTCCTTGGTGAACAGCCCCTTGCCGCCGACGTCCAGCAACGCGCGATCCTGGATGATGTCCCCGGAGGTGCGGATGGTACGAACAGCAATCCGCTCCGGATCGATGGCATGCGCACGCGCGAGGCGGGCACGCACCTCATGGGCCTGCGCCAACGCCAGCGGGCTGCCCCGCGTTCCGATGGTCGCAACGATGTTCGGCACGGGCGACTGCACGTCAAACTCCTTGAAAACCCAAATCTGCAAATCCCGGTTTGCAAACCCCACTTTTGCTCGATCCGCGGTAATGCTACGCCGGGGTCGGGCCGGCAAGGGAAACTCCGGTTCGGCGGTAAACGCAAGAGCCGAGGCAGGCTGAAAAGGGCTGAAATTGTTCACGGACGCGCCAACTTTGGTCTCCACACTGGTCCTGGGCATCGAGACCACCTGTGATGAGACCGCAGCTGCGGTGGTCGAGCGCCAGGCCGACGGCACTGGCCGCATTTTGTCCAATATCGTGAAATCCCAGATCGAGGATCACGCGCCGTATGGCGGGGTGGTTCCCGAAATCGCCGCCCGCGCCCATGTCGATCTGCTTGATGGCATCGTCGCCACCGCCATGCGGGAGGCCGGCGTGTCCTATTCACGGCTGGACGGCATCGCCGCCGCCGCGGGCCCGGGACTGATCGGCGGTGTCATTGTCGGGCTGACCACCGCCAAGGCGATTGCACTGGTGCACAACACCCCGCTGCTGGCGGTCAACCATCTCGAAGCCCATGCGCTGACGCCGCGGCTGGTCACGCCGCTGACGTTTCCCTATTGCCTGTTCCTGGCGTCCGGGGGGCATACCCAGATCGTGGCCGTGCTCGGTGTCGGCCAGTATGTGCGGCTCGGCACCACGGTCGACGATGCGATCGGCGAAGCCTTCGACAAGGTCGCGAAGATGCTGGGGCTGCCTTATCCCGGCGGCCCGCAGGTGGAGTTGGCCGCGGCCAGCGGCGATCCCGACCGGTTCGCGTTTCCACGCCCGATGCTCGGGCGTTCCGACGCCAATTTCTCGCTCTCCGGTTTGAAGACGGCGGTGCGCAACGAAGCCGAGCGGACCGGACCGCTGGAGCCGCAGGACATCGCCGATCTCTGTGCGGGTTTCCAGGCCGCGGTGCTGGACTCGACCGCCGACCGGCTGAGTGTCGGGCTGTCGCTGTTCCGCGAGCAGTTCGGCCCGCCGCGCGCACTGGTCGCGGCCGGCGGCGTCGCCGCCAACCAGGCGATTCGTGGGGCGCTGCAGGCGGTCGCGGAGAAAGCCGGGACACCGCTGATGATCCCGCCGCCGGCACTGTGCACCGACAATGGCGCCATGATCGCCTGGGCCGGCCTCGAGCGTCTCGCCCTCGGCATGACGGATACGATGGACGCCGCGCCCCGCGCGCGCTGGCGGCTGGACGAGAACGCGCCGACCCCGGCCCAGTTCGCCAACACCCGCGCGCAGCACTGATCATGTCGCGATTATCGAGCCGGATGTGGATTCGTAGCCCGGATGAGCGAAGCGATATCCGGGAGTGTATGTCGGTACGCTCGCCCCGGATATCGCTTCGCTCATCCGGGCTACACTTGATCGCAACGTCTCAACACGAGTCGATTGAAACATGTCCGCTTTGAACTCCGTGGCAGTCGTCGGCGCCGGCGCATGGGGCACTGCGCTGGCCAATGCGGCCGCGCGCGCCGGACGCGACGTGACCCTGGTTGCCCGCGACGACGCGACCGCCATGAACATCGCGATGCATCGGACATCGCCGCGCCTGCCCGGGATCAAACTCGAATCCAAGGTCGTGATGACCGGCAATGCGGCTGACGCGGCGCGCGCGCAGGTCATCCTGCTGGTGGTGCCGGCACAGGCCTTGCGCGCGACATTGAAGCCGTTCGCGGCGGCGATTCCCCAGGGATGCGTGGTGATGGCTTGCGCCAAGGGCATCGAGCGGACAACAGGGCTGTTCATGACCGAGATCATCGCCGAACTCGCACCACGGGCGGTGCCGGCGATTCTGTCGGGGCCGAGTTTCGCCGACGATGTGGCGCGTGGCCTGCCGACGGCGGTGACGCTGGCCGCGCCCGATGAGCCGATCGCCGCGGCGCTGTGCCAGGCGCTGGGATCGCCGACGTTTCGTCCTTATCACACCACCGACGTGCGCGGAGTCGAGATCGGCGGCGCGGCCAAGAACGTGCTGGCGATCGCCGCCGGCATCGTGGTCGGCCGCAAACTCGGCGCCTCAGCACTTGCTGCACTGACCACCCGCGGCTTTGCGGAGCTGACACGCTTCGGCCGCGCCTGCGGCGCCCAACCGGAAACGCTGGCCGGTTTGTCCGGCCTGGGCGATCTCGTGCTGTCGTGTTCGAGCCCGCAGTCACGCAATTTTTCATTCGGCATCGCGCTGGGCCAGGGACAGAGCGCGGCGCAGGCGGCAGGCGGCAAACTCGCCGAGGGCGCGTTCACCGCGTCCGTGCTGCTGGACATCGCACGGACCAAAGGGATCGACATGCCGATCTCGGAGGCCGTGGCATCAATTCTCGACGGGCGAACCGACATCGACACCGCAATCACCGGATTGCTGGCGCGCCCGTTCAAGGCCGAGGGATAGGAGAGCAACAATGGCTTACTGGCTGGTGAAATCGGAACCGTCGACCTGGTCGTGGGACCAGCAGGTCGCGAAAGGTGCCAAGGGCGAAGCCTGGACCGGCGTGCGCAACCACACCGCAAAGCAGAACCTGGAGAAGATGAAAAAGGGCGAGCTCGCCTTCTATTATCACTCCAACGAGGGCAAGGAGATCGTCGGCATCGCCGAGATCATCCGCGAAGCCTATCCCGACCCCAGCGACAAGACCGGCAAGTTCGTCTGCGTCGACATCAAGGCCAACAAGCCGCTGAAGACCCCGGTGACGCTGGCGGCCATCAAGGCGGACAAGACGCTGGCCGAGATGGATCTGGTGAAATATTCGCGGCTGTCGGTGCAGAGCGTGACGGCTGAGCAGTGGAAGCATGTGTGCAAGTTGGGCGGGGTGTGAGGCCGCTCCTGCTTTGTTGGGCAAAGCACCTCTCCACTCCCTGCGTCATCACCGGGCTTGACCCGGTGATCCATCTTGGAGCTGAACTTGCCGTGACAAAGCTGGATTGCCGGATCAAGTCCGGCAATGACGCGGTGGGGATGATGCGCTTCGACAAACGAGAGACGGTAACGAGCCTAGCCACGACGGCGTGGAAATGCGGTGCGTCTTCCACACACGTCATCCCCGCATGACCTCCCCGCGCATCACCGACCCCGCCGCCTTCATCCGCGCCAACACCCGACTGCGTCCGGTGCCGCTGGTGCCGGAGATCTCGCTGCATGTCGCCGACGAAGCCGTGCCGCTGTGGACCAAGACCGAGGATGAACTGAGCGAGAGCGGGCTGCCGCCGCCGTTCTGGGCGTTCGCCTGGGCGGGCGGGCAGGCGCTGGCGCGCTACATCATCGATCATCCGACGGCGGCGATCGACCGCGATGTGCTCGATCTCGCATCCGGCTCGGGGCTGGTGGCGATTGCGGCGATGATGACCGGCGCACGCAGCGTCGTGGCCGCCGACATCGATCCGTTCGCCCGCGCCGCGATCGCGCTGAATGCCGAGATCAATGGTGTGGCTGTGACCTGCGAGCTGGCCGACCTGCTGAGTGGCGACCATTCGATCACCGCTCAAACCATTCTCGCCGGCGACATCTTCTATGAGCGCGACACCGCGGAACGCGCCTTCGCGTTTCTCGCGCGGCAGGCGCAACGCGGCGCCACCGTGCTGATCGGCGATCCCGGCCGCAGTTATCTGCCGAAAGACAAGCTGCGGCAGCTCGCGGACTATCGCGTGCCGGTGACGCGGGAGCTGGAGGATGCGGAGATCAAGCACACGGTGGTGTGGACGCTGGCGTGAGGCGCGTCTCGCGCTCAGCGCGTAGGGTGGGTTAGCCGAAGGCGTAACCCACCATTATGCTGGAGCGTGCGAATGGTGGGTTACGCTGCGCTAACCCACCCTACAGACTGAGGAATCACACCGCCGCAGCGGCCACCACCTTCGCCAGCAACTGCTCGCGTTTGACCACCGAGCGGCAGCCTTTCAGCGTCGAGGCGAAACGCTCCAGGATGCCGTCTTCGAACGCGGTGACGATGGTGTCGTGCACGTAGCTGCGACGGCAGATCGCCGGTGTGTTGGCGAGCTCATCCGCGGCGGCGCGCACGGCGTCCAGCACCTGCTTGCGGCGGGCGCGGGCGCTATCGGCCGGCACCACGCGGGCCAGCGATTCCATCACCACGGCGGAAGCCATCAGGGTGCGGAAGTCCTTCAGCGAAATCCGGATGCCGGCGATCTCGCGCAGGAACGCGTTGACCTGCGTGGCCGAGACCTGGCGGATGACACCGGAGTCGGTGCGATACTGGAAGATGCGTTTGCCGGGCACCGTGCGCAGGATGCCCATCGCGCGCACCAGGCTCGCGGCGTTGCATTCCTTGCGCACCTGCTTGCCACCCTTGGCGCGGAACGCGAGAATGAAGCTGTCATCCTCCAGCGTCACGTTCGACTTCAGCATGGTGGCGGCGCCGCGGGTGCCGTTCAGCCGCGCATAGGATTCACTGCCGGGACGGATGGCCGTGCGGGCGATCAATTCGATCACCGCTGACAGCGCGAACTCACGCGTCGGCAGCTCGCCCGCGAGATGCTTTGCGGTGGCGCGGCGAATTTTCGGCAGCGCGTCGACCAGCGTCGCCAGCCGGTGCGCCTTGCGGGTTTCGCGCACCTGCTCCCAGTCGGCATGATAGCGGTATTGCAGCCGTCCCGCGGCATCGCGGCCGACCGCCTGCAGATGCACCGTGGGATCGGCGGCGTAACGCACGTCTTGATACGCCGGGGGCACGGCCAGCGCATTGAAGCGCCTGATCTCCCAGGACTGGCGGACCAGCTTGCCGTTCTCGCGAATGAAACTGTAGCCGCGGCCGCGCTTGATGCGGCGGATGGTCAATTCGCTCTGGTCGCCGAGCTTGAGCCCCAGCTTGCGCGCCAGCATGCCCGCCTTTGGCGCTTCCGGGCGCGGCAACACGACCACGGGTTCAACCCGTGCCGCCATGGCCTTTCGAAGGGTCTGCTGGTCCAGTTTCATAACGCCTCTCGCGAGTGCCCCGCATCCGAAGTTCGCGAAACATCGTAGCAGCCTCTGATGCGAACTTCGGATGCATCAGGGGCACTCGTAAATTTATGATTCTATTACCGCTTTTCGATCTGACGTTCCTGGGACGAGGCTGCAACAACTGGTGCAGGACCGTCAGATCGGCGGTAATAGGCCCTATACGGGAGGCGCAGCCATACGGGAATGCCGATTCGGCATGGTTGGTTCCCGATCAGTGAAACCGGGCCGGGGACCGCTGATAAATGGGCCTCTTGCCATGGGAATCCAAGCCTTCTAGCTTTACCGTCCAGACGGTATAGTTAAGGTGACCGATGCGGGCAAGCAAAAGATCCGACCTGCTGGCGGCGGCCGGGGCCCTCATTGTCCGCCACGGCCTGGATGCGCTGACGTTCGACCGGCTGGCCGCGGAGGCCGGCGTCAGCAAGGGCGGGCTGCTCTATCATTTTCCCGACAAGGAGCAGCTGCTCATCGCCCTGGTCGAGGGCCGCGTCGCCCGGATCGACGCAGCTACCGCCGCATGGATCGCGGCCGGCACCCGACGCCCCGGCGACACCGGCGGCTGGTTGCGCGCCCATATCCGCACAGCGCTGAGCGACGCTGATGTGGAGGGACGATCGCCCCATGCCTTGCTCGGCATCCTGCGCACGGCGCTGCCGCCGGACGCGCCGGCACGCGCGGCCCTGCGCGCGGCGGATGGTCGCTGGCGCGACGCGGCGCGAGCCGACGGACTGCCGCAAGGGCTCGCGACCGTGATCACACTTGCGGTTGCGGGCGCGGTTGTCGCGGGACTGGGCGCCGATGACATCGTTGCGGTGCGCGAAACGTTGCTGGGACTGACAGAGACGTAGCGACCTGTCGCCACATTCATCAATCCATCACCCGTGACAGAAAAGTTCCTGTCGTTGGTGCGTGGCAACTGCTGCACCAACTCCGTCATCCTGAGGTGCGAGCCTTGCAGTGCTCTCGCACTGCTGGGCGAGCCTCGAAGGATGCACGGCCAAGGTATCTCAAGGTATTGGCCGTCGCCCTTCGAGGGCCGCGCTACGCGCGGCCACCTCAGGATGACGGATTACGTCGGTCGAACCATATCTCGTCCCGTTTTAGCCCTTCGTCCTATTCCTTTCAGCTTGTCGACGCCGTAAAGGGCGGCGCATAATCGACGGAACAAACAGCGTTGGCCCGCACCAAGCCTGCGCGGCGAAGTTCGATGTGGAGGAAACATGTCTGAGAAGCTTTATCCGGTCACCGCCGAGTGGGCGAAGCGCGCGTATCTGGACGACGCCAGCTATCGCGAGATGTATGCGCGCTCCATCAGCGATCCCGACGGCTTCTGGGGCGAGCACGGCAAGCGGGTGGACTGGATCAAGCCCTTCACCAAGGTGCAGAACGTTTCCTACGCACCGGGCCAAGTCTCGATCAAATGGTTCGAGGATGGCGTGCTCAATGTCGCCTACAATTGCGTCGATCGCCATCTCGCCACGCGCGGCGACCAGACCGCGATCATCTGGGAAGGCGACGATCCCGGCAAAGACAAAAAGATCACCTACAAGGAGCTGCACGCCGAAGTCTGCAAATTCGCCAACGTGCTGAAGGCGCGCGGCGTCAAGAAGGGTGATCGCGTCACCATCTATCTTCCGATGATTCCGGAAGCGGCCTACGCCATGCTGGCCTGCGCCCGCATCGGCGCCATCCACTCGGTGGTGTTCGGCGGCTTCTCACCGGATTCGCTGGCCGGCCGCATCGAAGGCGCGACCTCGGCCGTGCTCATCACCTCCGACGAAGGCCTGCGCGGCGGCAAGAAAGTGCCGCTGAAAGCCAATGCCGATGCCGCCGCCGACAAGGCCGGCTGTGTCGAGAGCATCATCGTGGTGCGCCATACCGGCGGCAACGTCACCATGAAAGCCGGCCGCGACATTTATTATGACGAGGCCGCCAAATCGGTGCCGGCGGATTGTCCGTGCGAGGAAATGAATGCGGAAGATCCGCTGTTCATTCTCTATACGTCGGGCTCGACCGGCGCGCCGAAGGGCGTGGTGCACACCACCGGTGGTTACCTGGTGTTCGCATCGATGACGCATCAATATGTGTTCGATTATCATGACGGCGACATCTACTGGTGCACCGCCGACGTGGGCTGGGTCACCGGCCATAGCTACATTCTCTATGGACCGCTGGCCAACGGCGCCACCACGCTGATGTTCGAAGGCGTGCCGAACTATCCGGACAATTCGCGGTTCTGGAATGTGATCGACAAGCACAAGGTCAACATCTTCTACACCGCGCCAACCGCGATCCGCGCACTGATGCAGTTCGGCGACGACCCGGTGAAGAAGACCTCGCGCAAGTCGCTGCGGCTGCTCGGCTCGGTCGGCGAGCCGATCAATCCGGAAGCATGGGAGTGGTATCACCGCGTGGTCGGCGACGACCGCTGCCCGATCGTCGACACCTGGTGGCAGACCGAAACCGGCGGCATTCTGATCACGCCGCTGCCGGGCGCGACCGCGCTGAAGCCGGGCTCCGCAACGCGGCCGTTCTTCGGCGTGGTGCCGGAGATCGTGGACGCCGACGGCAAGGTGCTGGAGGGCGAAACCCAAGGCAATCTCTGCATCTCGCGCTCGTGGCCGGGCCAGATGCGCACGGTCTATGGCGACCATGAGCGTTTCATGCAGACCTACTTCTCCACCTACGCCAACAAGTACTTCACCGGCGACGGCTGCCGGCGCGACGCCGACGGCTATTACTGGATCACCGGCCGGGTCGACGACGTCATCAACGTATCCGGCCATCGCATGGGCACGGCGGAAGTGGAAAGCTCGCTGGTGGCGCATGAGAAGGTGTCGGAAGCCGCCGTGGTCGGCTACCCGCACGACATCAAGGGCCAGGGCATCTATGCTTATGTGACGCTGATGGTCGGCGCCGAACCCACCGAAGCGCTGCGCAAGGAGCTGGTGGCCTGGGTGCGCAAGGACATCGGCCCGATCGCCTCGCCGGACCTGATCCAGTTCGCGCCGGGCCTGCCGAAAACCCGCTCCGGCAAGATCATGCGCCGCATCCTGCGCAAGATTGCGGAGGACGAGTATGGCGCGCTGGGCGACACCTCGACGCTGGCCGACCCCGCCGTGGTCGACGACCTCGTGCATAACCGGCAAAACAAGAAGAAGGGTTAAGACTTCCCCGGACCGGTTTTCGAACCCCCAAAGGCCCCGGAATCCGGGGCCTTTTTCTTCGACCCTGCGGCCCTCACGCCACCATCACGCACTTTTCAACACCCAACCCGGGCCGGCGGACGCTTTGCGGACGAGTGTTGTTTTCCGGGCATTTACTTTGTCGACGCAATTTTCTTTTTAACGGCGCGGATTGCGGGTCTTTTGAACCGATTGGCAGGCCTCGCGACCTACATTTTTTATTGCACACGCATGGGCTTGGCTCTCGAGCCAGATCCGGCGCGGAATTGAAATTGGAGACGGGAATGTCGGCGAAAAAGTCGGTTGGAGTGATGGCCGTGCTGGCGATGGCCGGCAGCCTTGTGGCCTTGAGCCCGGCGCAGGCGCGCCCGGACCTGGTGGCGTTCCCGGAGGCCTATCAGCCCGGCACCATCGTGGTGAAGACCGGCCAGCGCAAACTCTATCTGGTGCTCGGCGAGGGACACGCGGTGCGTTATCCGGTCGGCGTCGGCAAGGCCGGCAAGCAGTGGGCCGGCTCGGCGCGCATCGACGGCAAGTATCGCAACCCCGCCTGGTCACCGCCCGCCGAAGTAAAGCGCGACAAGCCCTCGATGCCCGACGTGATCCCCGGCGGCTCGCCCGCCAACCCGATGGGCGTCGCCGCGATGACGCTGTCCGGTGGCGGCCAGTACGCCATCCACGGCACGGCGCCGAGCATGCGCGCGTCGATCGGCGGCTTCGTGTCCTACGGCTGCATCCGCATGTACAATGAGGATATTACCGACCTGTACGATCGGGTTTCGGTGGGTACGCCGGTGGTGGTGACGTCGCGCTGAGTCGTTCGAGAAGCCACAACCTGGCAGTTGTCTGTTTCAGCTGCGGCAATGCCGCCTCACCCGGCGCGCTGCGCCGACCTTTCCCCAGCGGGGAGAGGTGAAAACGACGCAAACTCCAAGCAAGACGCTTTCTCTTTCACCTCTCTCCGTTGGGGAGAGGTCGGACACGCGCAGCGATCCGGGTGAGGGGTTCCCAACGCGCACGCAGCGCGTGGCAAATATCGAGACGGCGCAATCAAATCAAGCCGCAGCCTGCCTCCACGCGGAAGCAGTTTCAAAGGAATCCGGAAAATCCGCCGATCGTTATCGAGCTAGGCTTACAGCCTCAGAGGCTTGCAGCCTCAGTCCCGGGCGCAACGACCCGGGATCAGATAACACATCGGAGGATCCTATCGTGCATTTCAATGCGACGGGAGAGGCATCGGCGCAGCGGCCGGAAGACGAGAACCTGGGCGTAGGCGCCAATCTCGCTTTTGGGCTTCAGCATGTCCTCACCATGTATGGCGGCATTGTCGCCGTCCCGCTGATCCTCGGCCAGGCGGCTGGACTGCCGCCCAGCGATATCGGCCTCTTGATCACCGCATCGCTGTTCGCCGGCGGTCTTGCAACGATCCTGCAAACCATCGGCCTTCCGTTTTTCGGCTGCCGGTTGCCGCTGGTGCAAGGCGTCTCGTTTGCCGGCGTCGCCACCATGGTGGCCATCATGACCAGCGGCGGCGGCATGGGAGCGGTGCTGGGTGCGGTGATGGCCGCATCACTGCTCGGGCTGCTGATCACGCCGATCTTTTCCCAGATCATCCGGTTCTTCCCGCCGGTGGTGACGGGCACCGTCATCACCACCATCGGCCTCACCTTGCTGCCGGTGGCCGCGCGCTGGGCCATGGGCGGCAACAGCAAGGCGCCCGACTTCGGCAGCATGGCCAATATCGGGCTTGCAGCCGGGACGCTGATCATCGTGCTGCTGCTGAGCAAGCTCGGCAGCTCCGCCATTTCGCGGCTGTCGATCCTGCTGGCGATCATCATCGGCACGGTGATCGCGCTGCTGCTCGGCATGACCGACTTCTCGCAAGTCGGCAACGGCGCCTATCTGGCGCTGCCGGCACTGTTCCATTTCGGCCTGCCGACATTCGAGATCGCGGCCATCGTCTCGATGGTCATCGTCATCATCGTGACCCTGGTGGAGACCTCGGCCGACATCCTGGCCGTGGGCGAAATCATCAAGACCAAGGTGGATTCGCGCCGGTTGGGCGATGGACTTCGCGCCGACATGCTGTCGAGCCTGATCGCGCCGGTGTTCGGATCATTCACCCAGAGCGCATTCGCGCAGAATGTCGGCCTGGTTGCGGTGACCGGCGTGAAAAGCCGCTATGTGGTGGCGACCGGCGGCGTGATCCTGGTTGCGCTGGGACTGCTGCCGGTGATGGGCCGCGTGGTCGCGGCGGTGCCGCCCTCCGTGCTTGGCGGCGCCGGCATCATCCTGTTCGGTACCGTGGCGGCAAGCGGCATCCGCACGCTGTCGCGGGTGGACTACGGCAACAACATGAACCTGATCATCGTGGCGACGTCGATCGGCTTCGGCATGATTCCCATCGCCGCACCGCAGTTCTATGAGCACTTCCCAAGCTGGATCGCGACCATCTTCCATTCCGGCATCAGTTCGGCCGCGATCATGGCCATCGTGCTGAACCTCGTGTTCAATCACGTCAAGGCCGGCAACTCCGACCAGCAATCGGTGTTTGTCGCAGGCACCGAGCGCATCATCCGCCAGCATACCATCGCCGAACTGCACGACGGCGACTACGTGCAGAACGGCAAGATCTACGACGCACGAGGCAATGAAGTGCCGATGATGGCGCATGCCTGATCGGCTGAGATCGCTGCTCGTCAGCGATCCCAGATCCTGCACCAGCCATTGCGGTGGCCGCCGTCGTAGCGGCGCACCTGGCCGGCCGCCAACAGCGCGCTCGAGATATTCGAAGTGCGCGTGGTCGCGGCATCCGCGACCACGCGGCCGGCATATTTGTCGGACCCGACATTGTAGATGGTGACGCCACCTTCATTCAGGAGCGCGCGCAGCGCGCCGGACGCCGCTTGCGCCATTTTCCATTCCTTCTCGCAGGCGGCCTTCAATTCCGGTGCATCGACACCGCGCAGTCGCACCCGCGTGACGATGGTGCGATCGGGATCGCGCAGGCGCACCCGCGCCACAAACGTATCGCCGTCGATGGTCCGCAGCACCTCGACCGGAAGCCGGATGTCGGCGCCGCCGGTGCGGCCGCCCAGAATTTCGGCAGCCGGATCGGGCCAGGAGCGCGATGTCTCGAAATTGAGTCCGGGAATGTGCACCCACTTGCGCAGCGGCAGCAGGGAGCCGACCGCAACCCCGATCACGAACACCCACGGCAGCACCGCCGCGATGCGGCTGCGCATGGGAGCGTTGATTCGCGGGTGCAGCCACATGGACGAGAAAGCTTCAGGCGGGACTCAGGGCGTGCACACTCTAGCACAAATCCAGAACAAAACCTTTATCCAGGCAAAGCTTGTCGAGGTCGGCCGCGGCCGATATCCACGCCGACGGTAAGGCGGTGCCGACTCGTCAAAAGTCCGAGGCGATGCCCTTGTGCTCCCAGTCGCCGTAACGCGTCGGCTCCAGGCCCTTCGGCCCCTGCAACTCCCCGGGCTTCGCATCGGTATCTTGTTGCGCTTTGGCGCGTCGTTCTTCGGCCTCGGCCAGCGCGCGCTGGGCGGCCGGCGATAACACCTTGCCTGGTGACGATTCGGTCGACGAAGACGCCTGCTTGCTATTGTCCGTCGTCATTTGAAAAACTCCGATCGCTCCTCCGTCGCAGCAGATAAACAGTCGAAGCGGCCCTGTGAAGTGGCTGACGCGTTCTTATATTCGGCATATTCACGTGGCACAAAGACCACATCCCGCCACAGCGGCAGTCGCCGTTCCCTTTTCCTGTCTGTCAGTGTTGTTTACCGCGCATGAAGCCTTCGCGATTCGCTCCGCCCACCGAGGTTCCCGGCCTCGCCACGCGCCGGATTGCGGCTGATATCCTCGACGGCGTGCTGCACAAGCGGCGCATGCTCGACGATCAGCTCGACGGCGCCGCCGCTCACCCGGGTTTGAAGACCCTGTCGGATCGCGACCGCGCGCTGATGCGCCGGCTGGTGGCGACCATCCTGCGCCGGCTCGGCACGCTGGGCCATGTGCTGTCGCGGCTGCTCGACAAAGGCATTCCGACCGACGCGCCGCGCGCGCAAAGCGCGCTGCTGATCGGGGCGGCGCAAATTCTCTGGATGGACGTGCCGGATCATGCGGCGGTGGATCTTTCCGTGCGGCTGGTGCAGGCCGACCGGCGCGCCGCGAAATATGCCGGCCTCGTCAATGCCGTGCTGCGCCGCTGCGCGCGCGAAGCGCAACCACTGATCAACGAAGTCGAATCGCAATCGCTGGATGTGCCGCCCTGGATGCTGACGCGCTGGATCGCCCACTATGGCGAGGACACCGCGAAAGCGATCGTGCGCGCCATCAGCCACGAGCCGCCGCTCGACCTCACCGTCAAGACCGACGCGGTTCACTGGGCCTCGCGGTTGCAGGGCGAAGCGCTGCCGACTGGAACCGTGCGCACCCTGCTGCACGGCCCGATCACCATGCTGCCCGGCTTTGCCGAGGGCCAGTGGTGGGTGCAGGACGCCGCCGCCGCGCTGCCGGCCACTCTGTTTGGCGACATCAATGGCAAAAGCATCGCAGACCTTTGCGCCGCGCCCGGCGGCAAGACCGCGCAACTGGCCCAGGCCGGCGCCCGCGTCACCGCCATCGACCGCTCGCCCGCCCGCGTCGCGCGTCTGCGCGACAATCTCACCCGGCTCTCGCTGGACGCCACCGCCATCGTGGCCGACGCGGTGGAATGGCCGGGCGAGACCTTCGACGGCGTGCTGATCGACGCGCCCTGCGCCGCCACCGGCACCATCCGCCGGCATCCCGACGTGGCCTGGCTGAAGCAGGAGGCCGACATCAGTGCGCTGGCCGCCCTGCAGCGCCGGCTGCTGCAAAAAGCCGTGGCGCTGCTCAAGCCAGGCGGCACGCTGGTGTACTGCACCTGTTCGCTGGAACCCGAGGAAGGCGAGCACGCCATCGATGCGCTGCTGGCGAGCGACTCAGGCATGCGGCGCGCGCCGGTCGAGGCCTCTGAAGTCGGCGGCCTAACCGAGGTCATCAGCCGCCAGGGCGACGTCCGCACGCTGCCCTGCCATTTGCCCCACAGTGATCCGCGGCTTGCCGGCATGGACGGATTCTACGCGGCAAGGCTGATCAAGGCCTGAAAGCACTGCTCCCGAATCAGTGGCACGTCGGTCGGCTGGCCGCGCACTGATTCGGTCGGCCATTCAGGCCGTTACGCGGCTCATGTTGCGACTCATGGAGCTTTGTTAGGGTCTGTCCGGTAGGGTGTTTTCAGCACATTTCCGGATTAAAAGAGTGCACTGATTCTCCACTCTAGATAACAGGTGCGCGTGACGGCCGCTCAACGAAGACGGATTTCGACTCTTCTGCTTGGCCGCTTTGCGAGAAAGACCGCTGCGCGCTTCAGCGGCGGGTCCGTTATGCTGTCGCGGCTGTTCCCGTCGCGGACCGACCGGCTGATCATCGCGCCGCAGGACCTGCGCACCACCGACGCCACCCGCGCCGCCGAGATCTATGCCGGGCGTTTTGTGTTCGCCGGCAAGATCGTCACCGCCCACAGCCGCTCGATCTTCGAACTGGAGCCGCCGTCGGAGGACTGGGAGGCGGCGCTGCTCGGCTTCGGCTGGCTGCGGCATCTGCGCGCGGCGGATTCCGCGCTGACCCGCGCCAACGCCCGCTCGCTGACCGAGGACTGGCTGACCAATCAGGGCAAGACCAGCAAGATCGCCTGGCGCGCCGACGTGCTGGCGCGGCGCGTGATCTCGCTGCTGGCGCAGGCGCCGCTGGTGTTGTCCGACACCGACAGCAAGTTCTACCGTCGTTATCTGCGCTCGCTGACCCGCGAGATCCGCTATCTGCGCCACACCATGGTCGACATCACCGACGGCCAGCCGCGGCTGCAGGTGATGATCGCCCTGACTTATGCCTCGCTGTGCCTCGCCAACCAGGCCAAGCAGATCCGCAATGCCACGCGAAAGCTCTCCGACGAGCTGCAGCGGCAGATCCTGCCTGACGGCGGGCATATCTCGCGCAATCCCGGCACGCTGATCGAACTGCTGCTGGACCTGTTGCCGCTGCGCCAGACATTCTCGGCCCGCAACATCGCGCCACCGCCGGCCCTGCTCAACGCCATCGACCGCATGATGCCGATGCTGCGGTTCTTCCGCCATGGCGACGGCAGCTTTGCCCTGTTCAACGGCATGAGCAACACGCCCACCGATCAGGTCGCCACCTTGCTCGCCTATGACGACACCCATGGCAACCCGATGGCGAGCATGCCGCACACCGGCTTTCAGCGGCTCGAAGCCGGTCCGCTGACACTGATCATGGACACCGGGCCGCCGCCGCCGGCCACCGTGAGCCACGATGCCCATGCCGGGTGCCTGGCGTTCGAACTCTCCGCCGGCACCAGCCGGATCCTGACCAATTGCGGCATGCCCGCCACCGGGCGCGACAACTGGCGTGCGTTCGCGCGCGGCACGCCGGCGCATTCCACTTTGACCTATCACGGCACCTCGTCGTGCCAGTTTGTCGAACTGTCGGCCATGAAACGGCTGCTGAAGGGCGCGCCGGTCACCCGCGGACCGACGATTGTCGAGGTCGAGCGCGAGCACGTCGGCAACGGCACGCTGCTGACGGCGTCGCATGACGGCTATGTGCCGCAGTTCGGCATGGTGCACCGGCGCATGCTGCTGGTCGCCAATGACGGCAGCCGCATCGACGGCGAGGACACGCTGGTGAGCCCGGCGAACCACCGCTTCAAGGCCGGCACCGACGACTTCGCACTCCGGTTCCACCTGCATCCGTCGGTCAAGGCCTCGCGGCTCAGCGACGCCAAGGGCGTGATGCTGGTGCTGCCCAACCGCGATGTGTGGACCTTCGAGGCGCTGGACGATCGCGTCGAGCTGGAAGACAGCGTGTTTCTGGCCGGCTCCGACGGCCCGCGCCGCACCGTGCAGATCGTGATCCAGCAGAGCGCGCGCCAGGCGCCCAGCGTCCGCTGGAGCTTCGCGCGCTCGGCCTCCTCCGCCTCCGCCACCAATGCCCGCCGCAACGCCCGCCGCGAGCCGGAGTTGCCGCTGTAGGCGGAATGCCCCCGGCCGGGAAAATGCCGGAAAAGTGCGGTTTTTGCGGTTTCTCGCCCCCTCAAATCATGCTACCCGGCGGCTCTCCTCCCGCTGGATTTTGAGCCATGACCGACCATCCGCGCCGCGTGACCCGCGCCTTGCTTTCCGTTTCCGACAAGACCGGCCTGATCGACTTCGCCAAGGCGCTGGCCGGCCACGGCGTGGAGCTGGTGTCGACCGGCGGCACCGCCAAGGCGATCGCGGCGGCGGGCCTCGCGGTCAAGGACGTCTCGGAGCTGACGGGTTTTCCCGAGATGATGGACGGCCGGGTCAAGACGCTGCATCCGAAAGTGCATGGCGGCCTTTTGGCGATTCGCGACAATGCGGAACATGCCAGCGCCATGAGCCAGCACGGCATCGTCCCGATCGACCTGCTGGTGGTCAATCTCTATCCGTTCGAGGCGACCGTCGACAAAGGCGCCAGCGAAGAGGACTGCATCGAGAACATCGACATCGGCGGCCCCGCGATGATTCGCGCCGCCGCGAAAAACCACGACGACGTGGCCGTGGTGGTGGAAGCCGCCGACTACCAGAGCGTGCTTGACGAACTCGCCGCCCACGGTGGCGCCACCACGCGAACGCTGCGCCGCCGCCTTGCCGCAAAAGCCTATGCCCGCACCGCCGCCTATGACGCCGCGATCTCCAACTGGTTTGCCAACCAGCTGAAGATCGACGCACCGGATTTCCGCAGCTTCGGCGGCCGGTTGGTGGAAGCGCTGCGTTATGGCGAGAACCCGCACCAGAAGGCGGCGTTCTATGCGCTGCCCGAGCGCCGCCCCGGTGTCGCCACCGCGCGGCAGGTGCAGGGCAAGCAGCTCTCCTACAACAACATCAACGACACTGATGCTGCCTATGAATGCATCGGCGAGTTCGACGCCAAGCGCACCGCGGCGGTGGTGATCGTCAAGCATGCCAATCCCTGCGGCGTCGCCGAGGGCCCGGACATGATCAGCGCCTATCGCAAGGCGCTGGCCTGCGATTCCACCTCGGCCTATGGCGGCATCGTGGCGCTGAACCGCACGCTGGAAGCGGATGCCGCGCGCGCGATCACCGAGATCTTCACCGAGGTGATCATCGCGCCCGACGCCACCGAGGAGGCCATCGCCATCGTGGCGGCCAAGAAGAACCTGCGCCTGCTGCTGGCCGGCGCCCTGCCCGATCCCCGCGCGCTGGGCCTGACCGCCAAGACCGTCGCAGGCGGTCTTTTGGTGCAGACCCGCGACAATGCGGTGGTCGACGACATGGACCTCAAGACCGTGACCAAGCGCGCGCCGACGGAGAGCGAGCTGCTGGATCTGCGCTTCGCGTTCCGCGTCGCCAAACACATCAAGTCCAACACCATCGTCTATGCGAAAAACCTCGCCACCGTCGGCGTCGGCGCCGGGCAGATGAGCCGGATCGATTCGGCCCGCATCGCCGCGCGCAAGGCACAGGACGCGGCGCTGGAGATGAAGCTGTCCGAACCGATGACCAAGGGATCGGTGGTAGCGTCCGACGCGTTCTTCCCGTTCGCCGACGGCCTCTTGGTGGCGATCGAAGCCGGCGCCACCGCGGTGATCCAGCCCGGCGGCTCGATGCGCGACGACCTCGTGATCAAGGCCGCCGACGAGCATGGCATCGCCATGGTGTTCACCGGCACCAGGCATTTCCGGCACTAGAGCATTTTTGAATGACTGACCGCCGCGCACGCGCCGAACGGCTGCGTGAATTCTTCTCCCTGCAGCTGCGTTTTGCGGAGCTGCTGGCGCAGCGCATGCCGATGCCGCTGGACGAGGCTGTGCTTACCTTCACCAACCTGCACCGGCGCTTCGGCCTTGGCGATCCGGACCATCTGGGCGTGTCGCCACAATGGGCGCCTTATGTCGCCGGCCTGGAGCACTTCAGCGATCACAATGATCGCGTCGCCTGGACCCAGGAGATGTTTTCACGCGGCCCCGAGGAGACCCTGCCCGCGCATCGCCGCTTCATCGGCTGCTTCGGGGTCGATCCCTCCGACGCGAATGGCATCGTGCGCATCCACTTCCTCAACCGGGACAGCGACGGTCTCAGCCCACTGCACCGCTCCAAGGCCGAACGCCGCCAGCAGGAGCTGGCCGAGATCTGCGCGCTGATCCGCAGCGAGGATCCGGCGGCGCAAGCGATCCTGGGCACCTCGTGGCTCTATCATCTCGAGGCCTATCGCCGGCTGTTCCCGCCGGCTTATGGCGCCTCGCGCACGCCCGCGGCAAAGGTCCGCCTCAGCGGCCAGTCGAGCTGGGGCCAGTTCCTGACTCACACCGAGGCGATCAAGCCGACGTTGCGCGACGCCTTCCTGCAGACCTTTGCGACCGTCGACGTGGCAGCGCCATGGCGGAACTTTCCGCTGCCGGCGCTGGTGGCAACGGCGCCGATCACGACGTTTTTCGAATTCTACTTGGGCTAAGAAACCTGGGCTAAGAAACGCGATCCGGTTCGCGCACCCGCGCCAGCAGCACAAGGCCGGCGGTGAAGAACACGATCAGCACCGCCATGCCCGCTTTCTGGCTCATGGTGTAGCCGGTGACCAGGCTGACCGCGAGCGGCGCCATGAACGAGGTGACCTTGCCCGACAGCGCGAACAGGCCGAAATATTGCGTGATGCGATCGTGCGGCGCCAGGCGAATCAACAGCGTGCGCGACGCCGCCTGCAGCGGTCCCGCCGCCATGCCGATCAGCGCACCGAGCACCACATAGGCCTTCTCCGCCGGCGCGCCGAACAGACCGTTGCCCGCCACCGGCGGTGCGACGGCGATCACGAAGAACAGCCGGTCGCGATCGATCGACAAAATAAAGATGATCGCCAGCAGCAGGATCAGCATGCTGCCGGCGATGACTTTTTTCGGACCCAGACGATCATCGAGCTTGCCACCGATGAAGGCGCCGAAGGTGCCGGAGATCGCCAAGAGGATTCCGAACAGACCGATCTGGATGGTGTGCCAGCCGAACGTGCCCGCGGCATAAATGCCTCCGAACGCGAACAGCGCCACCAGCGCATCGGTGTAGACCATGTTGGCAATCAGGAAGGTCGCCATCTGCCGGTTGCCCGGCAAGCTCGCCAGGGTCTCGCGCAGTTCGCGAAGGCCTTGGCGCACAGCGGTGCGCACCGGCAGCTTCGCCTTGTAGTCCGGCGTCAGCAGGAACATCGGCAGCACGAAAATGATGAACCACAGCCCGGTGAGCGGGCCGGTGATGCGATCGCCCTCATGGGTCACGGGATCGAGGCCGAACAGCGGCGTGAAGCCGAACAGCGTGCGGCCGTTTTCCGGATTGGCGGCAAGGAAACCCAGCACCAGGATCAGGCTGAAGATGCCGCCGATATAACCGGTGGCCCAACCGGTGCCTGATAGTCGCCCGATCCGCTCTGGCGGCACCAGGGTCGGCATCATCGCATTGTTGAACACGGTGGCGAATTCGACGCCGATGGTGGCGATGCCGAACGCAATCAACAGCGGCAGGATCACCGCCTGATCGCCGGGCCGGCCGATCCACAGGAGCGATGCGCCGATTACCAAGAGCGCGCCGAACGCGGCGATCCAGGGCTTGCGCCGGCCGCTGGCATCCGCAATGGCGCCGAGCACCGGCGACATCAGCGCGATAATGAGACCAGCGGACGCGGTGGCGTAGCCCCACATCGCCTGGCCCGTGGCGGGATCGGCGGCGACATGGGTGGCGAAATAGGGCGCGAACACGAAAGTGGTGATCAGGGTGAAATAAGGCTGCGCCGCCCAGTCGAAAAAGATCCAGCCGATCACCGCGGACCGGGGCGGATAGCGGCGCAGCGCGGACGCGGGCCCATCAGCCGCCGTGGAAGATTGCGTCATGCCTGTTGCTCCGGCACGCCCCGTCCGGAGCATGGTGATTCGTGTCGCGACATGGCCAGCATTCCGCACTGGCCATGTCGATTCGACCGCAACTGTCATAACATCTGATGAACGTGGGATACCAACCTTTGCGGCCGACACGGGAGGCAGGATGAATCATCCCAATAAGCTCAGGGCTTTGGCGCACGGCGCAACCGTTGCCCTCTTCCTGTTGTGCGGCCCCCACACACCTGCACGCGCGCAGGATGCGCGGACCAGCCTCTACAATCCGTCTTACAGCAGCACCATCACGCCCGTGACCGCCAAGGACGGCCTGGTGGTGGCGCAGGAAAAAATCGCGGCCGGGATCGGCGCGGACATCCTGGCGCGCGGCGGCAATGCGGTGGACGCGGCTGTGGCCACCGGCTTTGCCATGGCGGTGACCTATCCCCGCGCCGGCAATCTCGGCGGCGGCGGCTTCATGGTGATTCATCTGAGCGACCACCAGCAGGCTTTCGCCATCGACTATCGCGAGACCGGCCCCGCGGCGATCACCCGCGACGTGTTCCTCGGCGCCGACGGCAGGCCTGACATCGCGAAGTCTCGCGATTCCGCGCTGGGGATCGGCGTGCCCGGCACCGTCGCCGGCCTCGCGCTGGCGCTGGAGCGCTACGGCTCCGGCCGCTTTGCGCTGAAGGATCTGCTCGCGCCCGCGATCACGCTGGCGCGTGACGGTTTTGTCGTCACAGACGATCTTGCCGATACGCTGCCCGACGGCATGAAGCGGTTCGCGCGCTGGCCGTCGAGTGCGAAACTGTTCGCACGTCCCGACGGCACGGTGCTGCGCGACGGCGACCGGCTGGTGCAGGCCGATCTCGCCACCACGCTGGAAGCCATCGCCGAACAGGGCCCGGCGGGTTTCTACCAGGGCACGGTGGCGAACAAGCTGATTGCGGCCATCGACAAAGCCAACGGCATCATGAGCCTGGACGACCTGAAAAACTATCAGCCGATCGTGCGCAAACCGGTACGCGGCAGCTATCGCGGGTATGACATCATCTCGATGCCGCTGCCGTCATCCGGCGGCATCGTGCTGCTGGAAACGCTGAACATTCTCGAGGGCTTCAAGCTCGGCGAACTGAAGCAGGGGTCGGTGGACTCGCTGCATCTGCTGATTGAGGCGATGAAACGCGCCTATGCCGATCGCGCCCGTTATCTCGGCGATCCGGCATTTGCGGACGCCCCGCTGAAACGACTGCTGTCGCGCGACTACGCCGCCAGGCTGCGCGCCTCGATCAATCCGGACAAGGCGACGAGCGCCAAGGAAATCGCGACCCTGCAGGCCGCGCCGCGCGAAGGCACCAACACCACGCATTTCTCCATCGTCGACAAGGACGGCAATGCGGTCAGCAACACTTACACCCTGAACTTTCCCTATGGCGTCGGCCTGGTCGCGGACGGCACCGGTGTGCTGCTCAACAATGAGCTCGACGATTTCACCGCGGCGCCGGGCGCCTCGAATGCGTATGGCCTGGTTGGCTTCGAGGCCAATCTGCCGGGCCCTGGCAAGCGGCCGCTGTCGTCGATGTCACCGACCATCGTGCTGAAGGACGGCAAGCCGGTGCTGGTAACGGGCTCGCCCGGCGGCAGCCGCATCATCTCCGCGGTGCTGCAGGTCGTGGTCGATGTGATCGACTACAAGATCAATGCGGCGCAGGCCGTAGCGCTGCCGCGGCTGCATCAGCAGTGGTTGCCGGAGGAGGTGCGCGTGGAACAGGGCTTCCCCGACGACGTGCTCGCCGGGCTGAAAGCGAAGGGACATGCGATCACCGGAGGGCTTGGCCAGACCTCGGCGAATACGATTGCGGCAACACCAGACGGATGGCTCGGCGCGCCCGACCCACGCACCCGCGGTGCGACGGCGGCGGGGAAGTAGGGCGAGGATTTAGTTACGCACTTTGTCCAACAGGGTTTGCGCCGACGCACCCTCCCCACTCCGTCATTGCCGGGCTCAACCCGGCAATCCAGCTTTAGGTCAACATTCGCAGCTAATTTTGTGAAGGAAGCTGGATCCGCGGGTCAAGCCCGCGGATGACGCGGAGTGTGGAGCGACTACTTCCCCACCTGATACGGCCCGCCCTTTTCCAGCGCCCGCTGATACGCCGGCCGTGCATGAATGCGCGCAAGGAACGCCAGCGCCTTGGGATGCCCGCTCTCGAGGCCCGCGCGCGAAGATGCCGCTTCCAGCGGGAAACTCATCTGGATGTCGGCGGCGGTGAATTCGGGGCCCGCGAACCATTCGGACTTGGCGAGTTCGCCTTCCCAGAACGCCATGTGCTGCTTGAGCTGCGGATCGATCATGCTGGTCATCGCGCCGCTTGAGATCATTTTGGTGAATGGACGCATCAGCGCCGGCGCGCGTTTCGGCATCAGGTTGAAGATCAGCTTCAGCAGCAGCGGGAACATTGCCGAGCCCTCGGCATAGTGCAGCCAGTAGGTGTAGCGCAGACGTTCCGGCGTGTTCGGCGGCGGGATCAATCGCCCGTTGCCGTAGGCTTCAACGATGTAGGTGAGGATCGCGCCGGACTCCGCGATGGTGTTGCCGTTGTCGGTGATGACGGGCGATTTGCCGAGCGGATGGATGGCCCGCAATTCCTTCGGCGCCAGCATGTTGGGCTGGCGCTGGTAACGCACGATCTCGTAGGGCACGCCGAGCTCTTCCAGGAGCCACAGCACGCGCTGCGAACGTGAGTTGTTGAGGTGATGCACTGTCAGCATGGAGGCCCCCCGGCGTTGACGACTGAAATCGTTGGCTGAGTGGTAGCAGGCTCCCGGCGGCAAACGAAATGACGAGCAGGCACTCCGGTAATTTTACCCGGATCATATTGACATCATAATTTATCCGGGTATTATTAGCAGAGATCAGGATCGAGTTTTCCAATGAGCCAACCCATGTACATCGCTTTCCAGGGCGACCAGCGAATTGCCGAGGGCGACCTGCGTACGGTCGCCCGGCTGGTCAAACAGGCCGCCGACACCGCGGATGGCGCCATTCTGGTGTTCAACGCGCAGACCAGCCAGCCCATCGAAATCGACCTGCGCGGCAAAGTCGAGGACGTGCTCAGCCGGTTACCGTCGACGTCCTCAGCGGCGCCCGCCGACGCGGAAGAGCCAAGCGAAGCGCCGCGGCGCGGGCCCGGCCGTCCCAAGCTCGGCGTGGTCGCCCGCGAAATCACGCTGCTGCCGCGGCACTGGGACTGGCTGGCGATGCAGCCCGGCGGCGCTTCGGTCGCAATCCGCAAGCTGGTCGAGGACGCGCGCAAGGTCCACGGCGCGAGGGATCGCAAGCGCAGTGCACGCGAGGCGGCCTATCGCTTCGCGTCGGTGATGGCCGGCAATCGGCCGCACTATGAGGATGCCATCCGCGCGCTGTTCGCCGACGACCAGGCCCGGTTCGCGCAGTTGACAGACACCTGGCCGGTGGATGTGCGTGACCATGCCCGGCGTCTGTCCGACCAAGCCTTCAATGAGAGTTGACGGCGCGGTCTGAATTTCTGGCGGTGTGGCCTGTCGATGACAGCGTCAACCAACCGTTCGGAGTATCATCGATGACGAACGCCAAGAGTTTTGCGCCGCCATGCGCAGCAAACGCGAGGACTTTTCGATGGATCGCATTTTTCCGGGAGCACTGATCGGTACGATCAGCTGCAGGGAGATCTGAAGTCGAAGAGCTTTTCTCTGAAGAGATCGCTCAGGCCCGGCTTCACGCCGGGCCTTTTTGTTGGCGCGCCGGCTGTGACGGTCCGGACCAAATTCACGACACGCTCGGTTAACGCGCCAGGATTCGAAGGACGTAAGTCATGACCGCCTATCCCGTGCCTCTCTGGAGGACGTATCTCGCTTTTTTGCTGCCGATGATGCTGAGCAACATCCTGCAGGCGCTGTTCGGCACTCTCAACAACGTCTACCTGGGACAGATGATCGGGGTGAACGCGCTTGCCGCGGTATCGGTGTTCTTTCCGATCCTGTTCTTCCTGATCTCCTTCATCATCGGGCTCGGCGCGGGCTCCTCGATCCTGATCGGCCAGGCCTGGGGTGCCGGCTTGCGCGACAAGGTCAAGACCGTCGCCGGCACCGCGTTCAGCGTCGCACTGATCGGCGGCGTCCTGATTGCGATTTTTGGCGCCTTGTTCACGCCGCAGCTGATGACGCTGCTGGCGACGCCGCCGGATATCCTGGCGGAGGCGACAGCCTATGCCCGGATCATGATGGTCACGATGCCGGTGACGTTCGCCTTCATCCTGGCGACCAGCCTCACCCGCGGCGTCGGCGACACCGTGACGCCGCTGATTGCGCTTGGCGTCTCCACCATCATCGGGCTCGTGGTCACGCCCGCATTGATCCTCGGCTGGTTCGGCCTGCCACGGCTGGGCGTTTCCAGCGCCGCGGTCGCCTCGGTGGTCGCGTCCCTGGGCACGCTGATCTGGTACGGCTTCTATCTGCGCGCGAAAAACCACCCGCTGGCGCCGGACGCGGCGTTTCTGCAAGGCATGCGGATCGAAACGTCGCTGCTGCCGACCATCCTGCGGCTTGGCATCCCGACCGCCGTACAGATCGCCTCGATGGCATTGGCCGAGATCGTGCTGCTCGGCCTGGTCAATGGCTACGGGTCGGATGCGACGGCGGCTTATGGCGCGATCAACCAGGTGATCAGCTATGTGCAATTCCCGGCAATCTCGATCGCCATCACCGCTTCGATCTTTGCGGCGCAGGCGATCGGCCGCGGCGAGTTGGACCGGATCGATACCATCACCCGCACCGGCATCGTTCTCAATCTGATCCTCACCGGCGGCCTGGCGGTGCTGGGTTACGCGCTGTCGCGCATCATCATGGGCTTTTTCATCACCAGCCCGCCGGTGATCGATCTGGCGCAACGATCGCTGCATCTGGTGTTGTGGAGTTCGGTGGTGTTCGGCATGGCCGGCGTGTTTTCAGCCGTGATGCGCGCCAGCGGCACGGTGCTCGTGCCGACGGGACTGTCGATCTTCGCCATCGCGGCGATCGAGGTTCCCTCGGCGCAGATCCTGAGCCGGATCATCGGCCTCGACGGTGTGTGGATCGCCTATCCCATCACCTTCTGCGCCATGCTGGTGCTGCAGGCGAGCTTCTATCTGCTGATCTGGCGCAAGCGTCCGATCCAGCGGCTGGTGTAGGGAGAACGTATCATCCTCACTCCGTCATGCCCACGACAAGCGGGCATGACGGAGAAAGCCTACCGCTCCTGCAGCGCCAGCCGGAGGCCCAGCGCACAGTAGATCGTCCCGATCGCCTTGCCTTGCCAGCGCATCACGGCGGGGTGTCTGCGCAACAGGCCGCTCAGGCGGCCAGCGCAGACCGCGACCATGGTCGTGCTCATCAGCCCCATCAGCACGAACAGAACTCCGAGCACCACCAGTTGCAGGGACACCGCACCGTTCTCCGGATGGACGAACTGCGGCAGGAAAGCCAGGAAGAACATCGCCGATTTCGGGTTCAGCACCTCGATCAGGATAGCCTGACGCAGGGCCACCCGTGCCTCGATCACGGCGGACGCGATCAGCGCTGCCGCTGAGGATCGCTCCAGCATCGCCCTGATGCCGAGATACACCAGATAGGCCGCTCCGGCGTATTTGATGATGGTGAACAGAAGCGCCGAGGTCATCACCACCGCCGACAGCCCAATAACCACGGCCGCAGTGTGAATGAGATCGCCGATTGCAATGCCCAGGCAGGTTGCGAGTCCGGTCCGGACACCCGCGCCGGACGCACGGGCGAGCGTCAGCAACACCGCGGGGCCAGGAATTACGACAAAACCCGCCAGCACAATGAGGTATGTCAACAGCGTCGTTCGATCGATCATCGCCCCTCCCAGTCATCAGCAAAGGCCTTGATCCCTAGCACCGCATCCGGGTGGCCGACAGCCGCAATCCCGAGACGGGGTTGCCGCGGAAGAATGATTTGCTTTAATGCTGCCTGACGCGAGGCGGTTGTTCTGCGGATCAGGCCCGCCATAACACATGTGGAGTGAAACCATGGCCGCGGCCAATCCCCAGTTCCTGTTCGATTTCGGCAGCCCGAATGCCTATCTCAGCCATCTGGTGATTCCGCAGATCGAGCAGCGCACCGGGGTGAAGTTCGAGTACGTTCCGATCCTGCTCGGCGGCGTGTTCAAGATGACCAACAACCGCTCGCCGATGGAGGCCTTCGCCGGTGTCAAGAACAAGCTGGAATTCCACGCGGTGGAAACCCGCCGCTTCCTGACCCATTACGGCCTGAAACCCTACACCATGAATCCGTTCTTTCCGGTCAATACGCTGCTGCTGATGCGCGGCGCGGTCGCCGCGCAATTCGACGGCGTGCTCGATCGTTATGTCGAGGCCGCCTATCACCACATGTGGAACGAGCCGAAGAAGATGGATGATCTCGAGGTGGCGGTGAAAGCCATGACGGAGTCGGGCCTCGATGCCGCGAGACTGTTTACCCGCACCAAGGACGACGACGTCAAGAACCGGCTGATGGAGAATTCGCAGACCGCGGTCGCCCGCGGCGCTTTCGGCTCCCCGACATTCTTTGTCGGCGACGAGATGTTTTTCGGCAAGGAGCAGCTGCGCGACGTGGAGGAGCTGCTGGGGGCGGGGAAGGGCCGCTGATTTCGCCGGCCGATTTTTAGGCCTCCCTCACGGGCATCCGGACGCGATGCCTGAGCGCCGGCATGGAGCCGCGGATTAACGCTGCGATGCATCATGAACTTCGGATGCGGGGCACTAGTCCGCCTTTGATCGCGACGCCGTTTCACCCTCATCGAAGCCGACAGCCCGCGCACGGCAATTGCCGTCGACGGATCGAACCTGCTGATCAGGATCCTTGTTGATAGAAGAGGACCTTGTTCGCGGGAAGAAGTTGGTCGAAACAATCGAAGTCCCGAACATTTCGCGTGAGGACCGTCCAGCCGCGCTCAAGCGCCTGAAGATAGAGGCTGGCATCGTTCAACAGCAGCGGCCGCTCGGAGCGACCCATGCCGAGCAGGCGGGACACGAGGCCCGCCAGCATGCCGGCTTCGCCCATCGCCGCCTCAGATGGCGATGAGAGACGATGATCGGGCATGTCCTCGATCGCATGTCGGATCTCGCGCAACACGCCTTTAGTGCCGGCATGCGCCGGGTCCAGGCGGCCAAAGAGATGCGTCATCTCGCTGAGGCAGATCGTCGAGTGGTTGATGATCCGCACTTGGAGCAATTCATCCATCCTCGCTGGCGTGCGGCCCTGCAGGACGTCGATATAGACACAAGTGTCGAGCAGCAGCTCCGCTCCCGCCGCGACGGGTGATTGTACAGCAGGCAGCGCTTCAAATGGTCGCCGGCGGACTGCCTCCGCCATGCGCTGCGGCTTGATCCGCCGCAGTGCTCTGGCGAGATCAAAACTCAAGATCGACGTCTTGTGCGATCCGACCCTTGCGCCGGACGAGCTTCGTGCCGAAGTCGTCCTCGATCGCGACCTTCGCCAACGCGTATTCGAGCAACTCGGTATCGGAGGCGATACCCGACTTCTTCTTCGCTGCCGCCAACAGATCCCGGCGAATGCGGCCGCCGATGCGGCTGTTCTCGCCACCGAGCAAGCCAAGTTGGCGCGCTGTCTCCATGACAGCACGGCGCCGGAGGTTGTTCGGCTGCGCTGGCGTGGCGGGCGCGTCTGGGCGCGTCTTCAACATGGCGAGACTCCTTGTTGAACAAAATATAGATTTTGACCAACGATTGCAAGCGGTCGCGCTCGCAATCGGTCGGCGACGAGATGTTTTTCGGTAAGGAGCAGCTGTTCGAGGTGGAGGAGTTGCTCGCCGCGCAAAAGACGCACGACGGCCTACCGTTCTTCGGCTCGCTCTTGCGCCCGATCCCGCGCCGAGACCCGGCCGGCGATGAAGCGGGCCACGCTCGGGCCGGTCACCAGCACCAGAAACAGGCGCATGGTCTGCATTGCCATGACAAAGGGCATGTCGACCTTGCTCGACGCGGCAATGATGGCCACCGAATCCGCGCCGCCGGGGCTTGTCGCGAGATAGGCGGTCAGCGGATCGATGCCGGCGACGACAACGAGACACGCAGCCAGCAGGCCGCAGATCGCAATCAGCGCCAAGGTGGAGGCCAGCACGCGGGGCAACGCCCGCGCGACATGGACGAGAATCGGCCGGGTGAAGCGCAGCCCGATGCTCCAGCCGACCAGCGCATAGGCGATCGCGAGCAGCCAGGGTGGCAGCGTGATCGTGACCCATCCGAGATGCTGCAGAACCAGGCCCAGGATCAACGGCAACAGCAGCGCGCCCGCGGACAAACGCAGCACCCGCGCCAGCAACACCCCCGCCCCGATCACCAGCAGCGTCTCGAGCACCGGCAGCCACGCCACCGCCGGAAACCAGTCGATCTGCGGCCGCGCGTCGCCGGTGCTTCCCACCCAGAAGCGGGCGACGACGGAAGCAACCAGCGCGACGCAGACCACGCGCAGATACTGCATGAAGGCGACCAGACGAATGTCGGCGCCGTGCGCCTCGGCCATGATCATCATCGCGGTCGCGGCGCCGGGAGACGAGCCCCAGATCGCGGTGGTGCCGGGCAGCACGTGCCAGCGCGCCAACATCCAGCCGAGCGCGGCGGCCACCACCATCACCGACAGCACGCCTGCCACGAACAGCGGCCAGTCCCTGGCCATCTCGCCGGCAATGGACACGGGAACGCTGTGCGCCATCATCAGACCGATGATTCCCTGCGCGAACAGGAAGGACGGCGCCGGGATCTCGACCGGACCGGCCGTCACTGCGACGACAACCGCCGCAAGCAGCGGCCCGATCAGCAGTGCCGCGGGCAAGCCGGCGTATTCCAGGCCAACGGCGAGCAATGCCGACAAGACCAGCATGAGGCCCCATCGCGGCAAAATCGAATCGAAAAGGCGCTTCGCGACCGCCTCCATCAACGTCGCTCCCTCACGCCACCAGACCAATGTCGGCGGCCTGCACCACGCGGGCAATCCGGGGGAAGATCACGCCCACGGCCATGTCGTGGAGTTTGTGCGAGGTGCTGGCGCAGGCATTTTCGGCCAGCACGACCTCGTAGCCCAGTTCCCAGGCATGGCGCGCGGTCGATTCCACGCCGAAATTGGTGGCGATGCCGCCAAGCACAATGGTTCGGATGCCACGGCGGCGCAGCTGCAGATCGAGCTCCGTTCCCGTGAACGCGCCCCATTGCTTCTTGGTGATGACAATGTCCGAGGGATGCGCCAGATCGTCGACCAATTCGATCCAGTCGGCGGGCAGAGCGCCCGATGACACCGACATCGGCGCATCCACGCGCTGCCTGGGCGCGTCAGCGAAATCCTCCGCCCATGCCACCCGCACCAGAATCACCAGCGCCCCCGCCGCGCGAAAACGCTGCGCCAAGCCCTTGCCCTCGGCCAGCACCTCGGCCCCGGAGCGAGGCTCGAGCGGCCGGCCGATGATGCCTTTCTGCAGATCGATCAGGACAAGCGCGGTGGTGCGGGGATCGAGGTCGAGCATGGTGACGGTTCCTGCAAAGGATTCGTGAAGGGGATTCGTGAAAGCCGGATGACGTGATCTGAAGGGAATGATATGCGAGGACAGTCTCGCATATTGGATAGTTGAGGATGCCCTCGCAAAAGTCAATAACCCAGCCAGCCGCCGCCCTTGCACCAAAACGTGAACGCGGCCGCCAGCGCGTGGCCGCGATCCTGGATGCAGGCGCCGCGGTGTTTGCCGAGAAAGGTTTTGACGCGGCGACGATGACGGAGATCGCCGCACGGGCCGACACCGCCATCGGCTCGCTCTATCGCTTCTTCCCGACCAAGGAGGTGCTGGCCGACGCGCTGCTCACCCGCCATTGGGAAAGGCTGCGGGCCGCCCTCGACGATATCGAAGCGCGCGCAGCGCAGCTCTCGCCGGACCAGATCGCGGACGCCTTGATCGAGATGATGCAGGGACGGCTGCCGGAGCGGGACGCGGTGCTGGCGTTCGTGGAGAGCCGCAGCGATCGCGCCAACCTGCGATCGAAACTGCGCGGCGACATGCGCCGGCGCATCGCCGCGATCCTGACCGCGGCGTCACAACGACTGCCCCAGGCCAACGCCGAGACCAAGGCCATCGTTCTCCTGCACATGCTGAAGCTGGTGTCGCAGATCCCGCAGGAGAAGGCTTCGGTGCGGACCGCTTTGCTCCAGGAGACGCGCGAGGCGATTCGGCGCCAGGTCGCGAGCAGTCTGCTGGGCGTGCGCTCCGCCTGATCCAGCTTCACAAGGCGTTGCGCTTCACCGCACTCGCCCACTTCTTCGTCGGCGACGAACGTGGGGGTCGTTGAGACGGGTTGTTCCTGCACGCTGACCAGGCGCCCGGAGCGGCATACTCCGTGCATGGAGTCGGACCGCCACCTCATGGGGGCGTTTGGTCGCTTACCGTAGGAATTGACTCGATGACAATCACCCGCCGCACCGCCCTTGCCGCCGGCCTCGCCGCACCCTTCATGACGCGCATACCCGCCAAAGCCCAGGCGCCGAGCCGCAACGAGACGCTGCTGCTGGTACAGGAATACGGCCCCAACAGCCTCGACATGCAGGGCATTGGTTCGTCGCAGCCGATCAATGGCGTGGCACTGAACTGCTACGACCGGTTGATCCGCTTCAAGCCCGTGCCGTTGCCGGGCGGCGACGGCAGCACCTTCAACATGACCGACATCGAGCCGGAGCTGGCCGAGAGCTGGCAGATCGCGCCTGATGGCATGAGCATCACCTTCAAGCTGCGTGAGGCGAGATTCCATTCCGGCCGGCCGGTGACGGCCAAGGATGTGAAATGGTCGCTCGACCGGGCCATCGCGATCGGCGGGTTCGCCAGGACGCAAATGGCGGCGGGCTCGCTGGAGAAGCCGGAGCAGTTCGTCGTGGTCGATGACAAGACGTTCCGGATCGACTTCCTGCGCAAGGACAAACTGACCCTGCCGAACCTCGCGGTCACCATCCCGTTCGTGATCGACAGCGAGCTCGCGATCAGGAATGGCGGCGACGACCCGTGGGCCAAGGAATGGCTCAAGAACAATGTCGCGGGTTCGGGCGCGTTCAAGGTCGAGAGCTGGAAGCCCGGCAGCGAGACGATCTACGTGCGCAACGACGACTGGACATCCGGCAAGCTGCCGTCGCTGCGCCGGATCATCGCGCGCGAAATTCCCTCGCCCGCGACACGGCGGGCGCTGATCGAGCGTGGCGATGCCGATATCTCCTACGGCTTGCCGCCGAAAGACTTCAAGAATCTGCTCGACGCCGGCAAGCTCAAGGTCGTCGGCGTGCCGGTGCCGAACGCACTCTGGTATGTCGCGCTGAACGCCGCGACCGGACCATTCACCGACGTCCGTTTGCGCAAGGCCGTGGCCTGGGCGATGCCATACGAGAAAATCATGCAGGCGTCGCTGTTCGGGCGCGGCGTGGCGATGTGGGGCGGCCCCGCCAGGCCGACCTCCCTTTGGCCGCAGCCCTTCCCTTATGAATTCAATCCGGTCAAGGCCAGGGACTTGGTGGCGCAAGCCGCGCCCGGCGGCGTCAAGACCTCGCTGATCTTCGATTCCGGCGCGGCGACGATCGCGGAGCCGATGGCGGTGCTGCTCAAGGAGGCGCTGGCGGAGATCGGCATCGAGGTCGAGCTGTCGAAAATTCCGGGCGCGAATTTTCGCGGCGAGCTCAACAAGAAGATCCATCCGATGGCGATCAACCGCTTTGGCGGATGGCTCGACTTCCCGGACTACTACTTCTTCTGGAACTTCCACGGCAGCAATTCGATCTTCAACATCTCGAGCTACCAGAACCCGGCGATGGACAAGCTGATCGACGCGGCGCGCCTCAGCAACGATCCGGCCGAGTACAAGGCGAATGTCGAAGCTTTCGTGGCGCTGGCCGAAAGCGATATGCCGGTCATCCCGATCGTGCAGCCGCTGCATGACGTCGCGATGCAGAAGACCATCGGCGGCTACCAGTTCTGGCCCTCCCGCGAGCCGGACTTCCGCTATCTGACGAAGGGCTGAGCTGCCGTGGAGGAATGTTTGGGGACGGCGAAGGGCTCGGTTGAGCCGAGGCGCTCGCTGCTTAAACGCTTCGCTCCACACGCGGTGTCATCGCCCGGCCGAAGGACCGCAAGTCGGATGTTTCCGACTTGCGGCATAAAAGAACGCAACTCGGCATAGCCGAGTTGCTAGTACCCCCTTTTCTTGGAACGTGAGTCGCGATTCAAGGTCAGGATGATTCTGCTAGCAAGAGAAGCCCCTTCTTCCGCAGAGGATCGCGTATCACTCAGCTCTGATTCCGGGTACTAGGGCGATCCAGTATCCGGCAGCGCGTGTAATGAGGATGAAGAGGTGGCAAAGCCCTCGTGGCCACCGCGTCTGGCCCCGGAGTTCCAGCAATTGACCGTGCCGCTTACTGGGTCCCCCGGTCGAGCCGGGGGACGACACTGAGAGGATGAAACGCCTTGCCACCCACTCGTTGTGCTCGCACGTGTCGCGGAAGCGCCTACTTCGGCTTCCGCGGAAACAGCTGGTCGCGGATGTAGCGCGAGGTCGGTGTCAGGCGGACGGCGCGCGGCTTTTGCCACACGGCGCGATCGATTTCCTTCTTGTCGCCGATGGTCAGCCTGCCCTTGGCATTCTTCGCAATGAAGATGGCATCGCTCATCCTCCGGCCCGAGAGCTTGTTCTTGGTCTTGATCTCTTTCCAGAGGCTGAGGCGGCCGAGCTTGAGTCCCGGCAGCTCCTCGCGGATTTCACGCCGCACGCAATCCTTCTCGGATTCCTGCGCCCGTCTGCGCCCACCGGGGAACATCCAGAGTCCATCGGCGCAACGCCTCACCAGAAGAATCTTGCCGCGCTTGGCGGCAACGAGCTTAGACGACTTCGCCATTCCGATACTGATTCCCGCTTTCGTCCGCTTTAGCGCCACGCGTCGCGGCGAAACAGACCTGATGAATCTACTGGTACCCGCCGCGCAGCGCCTACACCACGGTCACCGCGAGGTTGGCCTTGCGAAACGCCGCCAACAGCGATGCCGGCGGCTTGCCGTCGGTAATGAGGTGCGCGAGATCCTCGGGCGGCGACAACCGCGCCACCGCGCGGCGGGAGAACTTGGTGGCATCGCCGACCGCAATGGCCTTGGTGGCGCGGCGCAACGCCGCACGCTTGACGGCGATCTTGTCGAGATCGAAGTCCATCAGCGCGCCGTCGTCATCGAAGCCGGAATAGCCGAGAAACGCGCAATCGAAATGGATGTCGGAGATCGCCGCGATGGTGGCGGCGCCGACCAGCGATCCGTCCGGACCGCGCAATGTGCCGCCGAACACATGCAACTCGATGTCGTCGTGTCCCGCGAGAATCATCGCCGCGGCGAGGCTCGACGTGAACACCCGCAGGCCGTTGCGATGGCGCAGTCTGCGCGCCACCGCCTCCACGGTGGTGCCGACATCAAGAAACACCGAGGCGCCGTCGGGCACGAGATCAACGGCGGCGCTGGCGATCCGCGCCTTGCCTTCGGCCGAGCGACCATGCTTCTCGGCATAACCAAGCCGGACCGTGGAATCGCGCAAGCCCGCGCCGCCATGGAAGCGCTGCAGGAAACGCCCCTGGTCGAGCTGGATGATGTCGCGGCGGATCGACTGCGCCGAGACCTCGAAATGCTGGGCCAGGGCATCGATGGTGGCAAAGCCCTTTTCGCCAACGATCTGGATGATTTGGCGCTGCCGCAGCGTGATCCCGTCGAATATTCCGTTCACGCCGGCCATGCGGCTTTCCCTTTGATGTTTCCCCTTCATGTAAGATATCTTACATACCCGTGGATGGGTGGGACATCAAGACGGCAAGTCTAGCCCGGAGAGTTGGAGGGGACGTGACGACGGCATTGCAATGGTTTCCCGCGGCAAAGACGCTGGTGAAGAACGGGGATATCTTCGATCCCGTCACATTGTCCTGGCGCGCAGGCCCGGGTCCCGCTGGAACGGGCGAAACGATCACCGCGATTGAGGCGCTGGCCCGCCTTGCGGCGGACAGCCGGCTGAGGCGGGTTCCGATCGGCGTGATCGGGCCGCGCGAAGCCACCGCGGCGCAGTGCGACCTCGCGGAGGAGCTGGGCCTCGAGCTCGCGCGTTATGGCCTGCAAATGCTGTGCGGCGGCAAGACCGGCGTGATGGAGGCGGCCTGCCGCGGCCATGCCGCGGGCGGTGGATTGCCGATCGGCCTGCTGCCGGACGAGGAATGGCAGGGCGCCAATGCCTATGTGGCGATCCCGATCGCCACCGGCATCGGCCCGGCCCGCAACGCCATCATCGCCCGCTGCTGCGTGGCACTGGTGGCAATCGGCGGCAGCGTCGGCACGCTGTCGGAAATGGCCCTGGGACTGCAGTTCAACCGGCTGGTGCTGGCGTTGGCCGACGCGCCGCAGGTCGATAATGTGCCGCGACTGAAGACCGTCGACGAAGCGCTGGCACGAATTGCGGATCGGTTGATTCTGGGTTTGTAAATTTTCTTACATTTTGTCACCGTTCCATCATGAAACGCCGCTAAGCGCGTGACGACACTTTAAGACGACGTTCGGTTTGGGGGAGCGCCGGTTGCCGTTCATCACCATCGCGTACCTGATTTTCCTGGCAGCGCCGGTGCTGCTGCTGGGGCTGGGCTCGTTCGGCGAAAGCTGGAGCAACACCCTGCTCCCCACTGGCTTCACCACCCGCTGGTTTGTCGAGGTGGCAACCGATCCCAGTTTCCGCCGGGCTTTCACCACCAGTCTCCAGATCGTGGTCACCACCTGTGTGCTGAACATCCTGATCGGCCTGCCGCTGGCCTATGCGATCCAGGCCGGCGCTCGCGGCGGCGTGCGGATCGCCGCGCGCCTCGTGACGTTCCTGCCGGTGACTGTGCCCGAGCTCGTGCTGGCGTTCGGCTTCATCCTGGTGTTTTCGTCGGACGCGTTGCCCTGGCTTGGCAGTTTCTGGCTGCTCGCCGCCGGACACCTGGTGCTGACATTGCCCTATACGGTGACCGCGCTGATCGCCGATATGGACCAGCTCGGCCTGGACGATTACGAGCATGCCGCGGCAACGCTGGGCGCATCGTTCATCGCCCGTTTTCGCGATGTGACGCTGCCGCTACTCGGCACCAGTCTTCTCTCGTCGACACTGACGGTCGCGGCGTTGTCGATCGGCGAATTCCAATTGTCCAACCTGGTGTCGGGGTTCCTCTCCCGCACTTATCCGGTGGTGCTGCTGCAGGCGTTCTACGGCGCGACAGGGTTTGCCTGCGCGGCCACCATCGTGCTGCTGACACTGGCGATCATCGCCTCGCTCGCCAGCAGCATCACTGCGCAGGTTGCCGGCGCCAGCAAGGGAAAGGCCCTCGCATGACCCTGCGTTATGAGAATGTGAGCTACACCTATCCCGGCACGACCACCGGCGTGTTCGACATCTCGCTGGAGATCGGCCGCGGCGAATTGCTCGCCATCATCGGCGCATCGGGCTCCGGCAAGTCGACCGTGCTGAAACTTCTGGCCGGCTTCGTCAAGCCGACATCGGGGCGGGTGCTGATCGACGGCCAGGATGTCAGCGCGGAATTGCCGGAGACGCGGCGGCTCGGCGTCGTGTTCCAGAATTATGCGCTGTTTCCACACATGCGTCTCTGGGAGAACGTCTCCTATCCGCTGAAGGTGCGCGGGCTGTCCAAACAGGAACGGCGCAGTCGCGCCGAAACGATGCTGCAGCGGGTCGGCATGGGCCATCGCACGGACGATTTTCCGTCCGCGCTGTCCGGCGGCCAGCAGCAGCGGGTGGCGCTGGCCCGCGCGCTGGTATTCGAACCACGTGGCCTCTTGCTCGACGAGCCGCTGTCGGCGCTCGACGCCGGACTGCGACTGGAGATGCGCGACGAAATCCTGCGGGTGCAGCGCTCCGCCGGCATCGCCACTTTGCTCGTCACCCACGACCAGGAAGAAGCGCTGTCGATCGCCGACAAGGTGGCTGTGATGCGCGACGGCCGCCTGCTGCAGGTCGGCACGCCGCGCGAGCTCTATGAGACACCGGTCAACGCCGACGTCGCCGCCTTTGTCGGACAGTCCAATCTCTGGCCCGGCAAGATCGCCGGCACGGGCCTGGTCGATACCGCGCTGGGGCCGCTCGCTTGCGAAACCGGCGGCCGATCCAAGGGAGAACCTGTCACCGTGTTCGTCCGGCCCGAACGTGTGGAGCCGCTGGCCACGGTGCACTCGCATGCGGTCGGCCGTTTCAGCGGTACCGTGACCGCCGATCGTTATCTCGGCCCGATCCGCCG
This sequence comes from Bradyrhizobium prioriisuperbiae, assembly GCF_032397745.1. NCBI lineage: Bacteria > Pseudomonadati > Pseudomonadota > Alphaproteobacteria > Hyphomicrobiales > Nitrobacteraceae > Bradyrhizobium > Bradyrhizobium prioriisuperbiae. Next base: position 2,324,126 of record NZ_CP135921.1, on the reverse strand, counting down.
CATCGATCTCAGTGTCAGCGGCGGGCTGATCCGTGTCGAAACCCATCTGCGCGAGCCGGTCACGGCTGTGACGATTCCACCCGATGCGATCCGGCTGCTGCCGGCCACCTGATCATATGAGTGCAAACTGGAGGGAGATTTGCCAATGACCACAACAGTGACCCGACGTCGATTGCTCCGCACCGCGACTGCAGCCGCCATGCTGTTGTCAGCCGGATCCGCTTTGGCCTTCGAAGGCGCTGAACTCTATCCCGGCGAACAGGCGCTGTTCGACGCGGCCAAGAAGGAAGGCCTCGTGGTGTCGTTCGACACCGGCCCGACCTGGGCGAACTGGGCGGCGCAGTTCAAGGCGTTCCAGAAGCGTTATCCCGGTGTCGAGATGGTTTACAACGACCTGGGATCGGCGGCGACCGTTGTTGCCCTCGACAAGGCGCGCAACCGGCCGCAGGCCGACACCGCCTATTATTTCGCGGCTTCCGCGCTCGATGCCGCCAAGGCGGGCGTGGTTACCGATTTCAAACCGGTCAACCTGGAGAAGCTGCCCGAGCCGCTGCGCCATCCAGGCGGGCAGTGGTTCACCATCCACACCCTCAACATCGCCTTCCTGGTCAACACCAAGCTGGTCAAGAACGTGCCGCAGAGCTGGGCTGATCTTTTGAAGCCGGAATACAAGAGTTCGATCGTCTATCTCGATCCGCGCTCCACCGGCCAGGGCCAGGTGGTGGCGTTCGGCGCCGCATTCGGCAATGGCGGCAGCATGGACGACATCGCGCCCGGCATCGATTATCTCGGCAAGCTGACCAAGGCCGGCAACGTGCTGCGCACGGTCGGCACCACGCCCTATGCCCAATTCCTCAAGGGCGAGATCCCGATCTGGATCGGTTACGAGAATGACGGCCTGAAAGCGCGCTATGTCGACGGCATGGGCGACAGCATCGCCGTGGTGATTCCGCAGGAGGCGTCGGCCGCGGCGCCCTACGCGATCTCGCTGGTGAAGAACGGCCCGAACCCGAACGCCGGCAAGCTCTGGCTTAACTTCATCATGACCGATGAGGGCCAGAAGATCTTTGCCGAAGGTTTTGTGCGCCCATCGGTGCCCGGTGTTGCCCTGCCGGCCTCCGTCGCCGACAAGATGCCGGCCGCGCCGCAGATCCGCCCGATCGATATCGCCAAGGCGGTGGCGAAGAAGGGTGAGATCGATACGGGCTGGGCGAAGGCCGTGCTCGGGCAGTGAGGTATTCAGGTCAAAGCGTTGCGTTGACGGATGGCGCCCTCCCTCTCCCCGCCTGCGGCTCTCGTATGCACACATCTTGCCAGATGATTTGATCACTGATTCCGTGGGTTGTTCGATGATTCACGGAGCGTTCGATGTCTGGACTGGAATTTGGCCTGGGGCGGTTCGGCGACCTGCGGCTGGAAAAAGGGGGGCGCGTTTGCACGCGGCGCTGGTCGACCGACCGGGGTCGTGCATCCGCCGGCTGGGCGGGACGCGGGCCGGCGAGATGCAGTTTACGCGCTTTCTTCGCAATGGGTCGGTGACGGCGACAGCGATGGCTGAGCACGCGGCGGAGCGGACGGCGGCGCGAGTTGCAGGGCGCGATGTTTTGGTCGTGCAGGATACGAGCGAGCTTGCGTTGGGAGGTCGTCGTGCCAAGGCCAATGGCTACGGTCCGGTGGGAAAAGGCGGGGCGCTGCGTGGGCTGTTGCTGCACGCGGTTTTAGCGGTGGATGCCGGTACCGGTGCGGTGTTGGGCCTCGTCGATGCGCCGGTGAGGAACCGCAGCGGCGGCAAGGTCAAATCCCGCCGATCGCGGACGACGGCGCAGAAGGAATCGCAGCGCTGGCTCGATGGGACGGCGCGTGCCGGTGCGGTGCTGGCAGCGGCGCGGAGCATCACTGGCGTATCGGATCGGGAAAGCGACATCTACGAGCACTTCGTGCAATGTCCGGCCAACATGCATCTGATCGTGCGGGCGTGCCAGAATCGACGGATTGAAGCCGACGATGAGGAGCAGACGAGGCTGCTGTTCGCGCACGTTGACAGCCTGCCCGAACAAGGCCGCTTTAGCGTTGAAATCCCGGCGGCTCCGGGACGGGCGGCGCGCACGGGCGAACTGGCTGTCCGCTTTGGCCGCGTCGAGTTGCGCAGGCCGCTGCATGGCGCCTCTGATCTGCCGCCCGCGACCACGGTGAGCGTTGTCGATGTCCGCGAAACCTCGGCAACTGAGGGCGAAAAGCCGATCCATTGGCGGTTGCTGACGACGCACACGGTCAGGAGCCTTGCCGATGCGCAAAGGATCGTCGGCCTCTATCGGATGCGCTGGGTCATTGAAGAATACTTCCACACCATCAAGACCGCAGGCTTCAGCATCGAACAGGCCGATATCGCCGACCCCGAAGTCATGATCAAGCTGGTCGCGGCCATCGCCATCGCGGCAGTCACGGTGATGCAACTTGTCAAAGCTCGCGACGGTACCACCGATCAAAGCCTGCTCGAGGCCTTCGAACCAGCCGATCAACCAATCCTGGAGGCCGTCTCGGCCCGCCTGGAAGGCAAAACCGCACGCCAACAGAACCCGCATCCGAAGGGATCGCTCGCCTTCGCCGCATGGGTCATCGCTCGTCTCGGCGGCTGGACCGGTTACTATGATAAACCTGGTCCAAAAACCATGCGTCGGGGTCTCGACGACTTCCAGCGCATCAAATACGGCACCACCTTGAGGCTCCAAGATGTGTGAATCGGAGAGCCGCCTGCGGGGAGAGGGCTGGGGTGAGGGGCTGCTCGAGACACAGAGCTCGCGGTGACGCCCCCTCACCCGCCGCGCAAGTGCGCGTCGACCTCTCCCCGCACGCGGGGCGAGGTGAGCCGCGGGCGCGGAGAGTCCGCGTCAACCCAACTGCATCGTGCTTCACCCCATGAGCACCCGCGTTCCCCGATCGATCCTGACTGCGTTCGCCCTGCCGGGCATCGCCGTGCTTGGGCTGTTCTTCCTGCTGCCGGTCAGCGCCGTGCTGATCGGTGCCTTCGCCGACGGCGGTGCGGCATTCGGTCGTCTCAGCGCCGATCGCATCTTCTGGAACGGACTGCGCGGCACGCTGGTGCTCGGCACCGTGGCGCCGTTGTTCTCGCTGGTGATCGGCTTCTGCGTCGCGCTGACCCTGTCGCGCGTCGCACCTCATCTGCGCACCGCGGCGCTGATCGCGATCTCGTTGCCGCTGACATTCTCGGGACTGATCGTCGCCTATGGCTTCATCCTGCTGCTGGGGCGCGCGGGCTTCGTCACACTTCTCCTGGCCAAGCTCGGCTTCGATCCGACCGTGATCGGCGCCTTCATCTTCTCCCCGATCGGGCTCGGGCTTGCGTATTCCTATTACCTGGTGCCGCGTGTGGTGCTGATCGTGCTGCCGGCCATCACCAATTTCGACCGCACCCAACTGATCGCCGCTCGCTCGCTGGGCGCCAATGCCTTCCGCTCAGTGGTGGAAATCATGCTGCCGCAGATCCTGCCAAGTCTGGTGGCCGCTTTCTGCCTGACCTCGGCGGTGGCGGTCGGCGCCTACGGCACGGCTCTCGCGCTGGTCGGCACCCAGGTGAACATCCTGCCGCTGGTGCTCTACAGCAAGATTTCCGAAACCGGCACCGATCTTCCCGCGGCCTCCGCCGCGTCCCTGGTACTGGTCGCGATCTGCGCCCTGGTGGTCTCGCTGGGCGAGACGGTGCGGCCGAAGGGCAAGCGGCGGGGGTAGTCCTCGTTTTCTACGAGAAGAATTTCGCCAGCTCATCCGCAACACGCTGCGGCGTGCCGACGTCGTCGGCTGCTAGATGACCGGCGCCCGCAAGTTCGACACGGCGGCAATGCGGCAGCACGGTTGCAAGCGCATCGAGCGCCGGCGGCAGATAGGCGATGCTGCGATCACCGCCGAGCAGCAGCACGTCGGCCTGGATGGCCTTGAAGCGCATCAGCGTGCCCGCCATCTCCCTGACCAGCAGACCATCGAAATGCACTGTGGGAATCAGCGTCTGCAACGACGGCGCCTCCGCGCTGCCCTGCTTCGCACCGGCGCGAACCGCAAATCCCATCATTGCGGCGATGATCCATCGCGGCAACCGGGTGAACAGCTCGCGGTCGCCCGTTCCTTTGAGGGCACAAGCCATCGCGCCACCGAGATTCCCGGCGGCGAGTTGCTTTTCATAAGGCGGCACCCAATCCAGCGCCGGCGACGACGCACCGTCAAGGACCAGCGGCGGTTCATACAGCGCGATCCTGCGGATGGCGGGCAATGTCAACGCCGCCTGCAGCGTGATCAGGGCGCCTGAGCTCAGGGCGAAGACATCGCGCGCACCGGTAGCAGCCAGCAGCGCATCGAGATCCTCGACCTCTTTCGCCATGGCGTAGCCGTCACCATGCGGGCCGCTCAGGCCGCGACCGCGGCGATCGGGGATGATGACAGTGAACGCATCGCAAAGCGCGGTACCGAGCTTCATGAAGCTTGCCGATGACTGCATGGCGCCATGGACCAGAACAAGACCCGGCCCACGGCCCATCTGCCGGTAGCCGATCTGACAGCCGTCTTTGGAGACGACGACGCCGGTGTCATAGGATCCCGGAATTGTCGTGCATCCCCTGTTCGCGCGGCCGGCAATCGTTGCGTTGGTCGCACCGATCTAGCACAACTGCTCACCTCACGCGTGACTGTCCTGTTCTAGGCGGCGGGCGTAATGGCGACCCATTCCGCCCTTCCGGACACCACCAATACGCCCCGCTGACGTTCGGCTGACGCCGGGCTGACATCCACGCGCATGCTCGTTTGCCACGATATCGGCGCGCCGGAAGAGGAGCCGTGCATCATGTCCGACCGAAGCGAAGCCCGCCGCAGCTATCTGAACTGGTCGCGAAAAATCAAAGACATGCTCCGGCGGGAGCGGCCAGCAGACTGCCTTGGCCTGCTCTCACCCCCGGAAGTGGAGTATGGAGCCGACAGCATCATCGTTGTCACCTACCGTCCTTTTCCTCTGTGGCTCTATCGATTCGACCCATCCCTGATCCGGAATCTCGACGTCAACATTTGGAGTTACCGGAGCCAGAGAGATCGGCACATCAGAGGCGTTTTCTTCCAACTCGATCAAATCCTGAAACGGCAGGCCGGCACAGCGTTGCTGCGGGAAATCATTGCGGCCGATTCCACGGTCAAGATTTTCCCATACTGGAATTTCGGCAAGACGCCTTACAGAAACAAAAACCCTATCTTTCCGCAATGGGGGCCTAATGCAACCGCAGGCGCGACCCGCAGCGGCACCGCGGTGATCGAGTACACCGCGTCGATGTGGGGTCCGGTGACCTATGATCCGGCGACGCACCTCGTCACCGGCACTTCCGGCAAGACGGGAGTGGGAGTCGGGGCCGATGAGGTGCTGTTTCACGAACTGGTTCACGCCTCCCGTGCCATGAGAGGGGTGCGCGACTTCGATGACCCGCCTGCAATGGATGAAGGATACGGCGATGAGGAGGAGTTTATCGCCGTCGTGCTGAGTAACATCTACCTCGCCGAGAAAGGATCGCGGCAGCTTCGCGCCAATCACCAGGCCTTCACACCCCTGCTAAATCCAGAAACGTTTCTCAACAGAGGCCGCCATATGCGCGTTCTGGAGAGATTTCGGAGTGAACAGCGAGACTTTTTCAACCGCCTGCGCGATATCCCGGCCACGGTCGCGTGGTGGAATCCGATCAGGGAGGGCTGGCCCCCGCCGCTGCAGCCCGCTCCGCGTGGAGGCGATGGTCCGCGTGGGGGTCAGGGTCCGCATCCGAGGCCATAGAGTTCGGCAGCCACTTCATTCGCACAACAGCGTCGGCTGCCGGAAATCATTGACGATCCAGCGGCCGTCAATCGAACGCGCGTAAAGCGTATAAAAGCACTCGCGGCTTTCCACATGACCGGGCGTGGTGGTGGCCTGATAACGTTCGCCATGGCGAGTGTCCCGCACCTCCACACGGGTCTGTCCCGGCACAACTGACGTCTGCACCTGCCGCCACTGAAAGGCGCGGCGGCCGTCGTCCAATGCGAAGGAATTGACCGGCGGCCCGTAGTCGGCGATCGCCGATTCAATCGGCTGTCCGACATAGGACTTCATGACTTGCGAGGCGCAGCCGGCGACCACAAGACACGCCAGAGCCGAAAGCAGCGCGCCGAAACGCGCCGCATTGATCCGGGACGACATCACTTCAAACTCCTGATTTCAGATGCAAGATGAGTGGGAGGGCTCTGGAGCGGGCGTTTCGATGTGGCGTGGCAGCGCGAAGCGGAAACACGCGCCGCCCTCCGGCCTGTCGACCACGCTGATGCGTCCCTGATGCCGCTTGGCGATTTCGCGCACCAGGTTGAGGCCGAGCCCGGCGCCGGTGGTGCGCGGGTGCAGCCGATAGAACGGCTCGAAGATCCGCGCGTGCTCTTCGAGCGGGACGCCCGCGCCTTCGTCGCGCACCTCGACCGCGGCTGATCCGTCCACCGCAACGGTGATGACGCCCTTGCGCCCGCCATGCTCGATGGCGTTCTGGATCAGATTCGTCAGCGCCTGTTCCAGCGAGATCCGGTCGCCGGGCACCCAGATGCTGGCCTGCTCCGGCTCGAACGCGAGATCATAACCGGCGCCGATCGCCAGCGGCGCCATGTCCTCGACCACATGCCGGGCCAGCGCCACGAGGTCGAGCGGGGTGAGCGCATCGAGGTGGTCGAGGCGCTGCAGATCGAGCAATTGTTCGGCGAGCAAGGCAAGGCGCGCCACGTCCTCGATCAGGCGGGTGCGCTCGGGACTGGGCGGCAGCAGCTCAAGCCGCGTCTGCAGGATGGTGATCGGCGTGCGCAGCTCATGGGCCGCGTCGGCCATGAACCGGCTGCGGCGGTCGTACCCCTCATCGAGGCGATCAAGCGCGCGATTGACCGCCTGCACCAGCGGCACCACCTCCGTCGGCACCCGACCGATCGGCAGGCGAACGGCAAGACGATCGATATCGATCAAGCTCGCATGATCGGCGGTTTCGACCAGCCCGCCCAACGCCCGCCGCACCACGATTGGCGTGGCGATCATCGTGGCCGCGCCCATGATGAAAAACACGGGCAAGATGCCGCTGACCACGAACACGAGCGCCAGCGCCGCCAGGATCCGCAGCCATGTCTCCAGGCCGCCGGCGTTTTCGGCCACCTCCAGCCGCACATCCAGATCCAGGCCGACGGTTTTGGCGCGCTGCCGGCGCTCGCCGGTGCCGGCAAGGATCTGCACCAGGCCGGCGTCGGTGGTCAGCCGCTTGAGAGAAGCCGTCGGGCTCGAACTGCCGAGGCCCCAACTGACCGTGGCCCGGTCGGCCGCAGCGAGCGGACCGCCGAAGTCTCCCCTGAATTCAGGAGGGACGTCGCCGGATGACGCCATCACGCCGGCCTGATCGCGCACCACGACCCAAAGCGTCGGACGGACGAGGCGGAGCTTGGCCAAATCAGGCGTGTCGCGAAACGCCAATGCGCCGGCTGCATCGCGAAACACCGCGCCGCGGACGGCATCGACAATGGCGGCGTCGTCCTCCACCTCGTTGAGGCTCAGCACCACGATGATCAGGGTGAGCAGCAGCACGAACACCACTGCCTGCAGCGCCAGGAGGTTGCGCACCAGCCTCCAGTGCAGCGAGCCCGGCCGTTTGCCGGTCTTGTCGCTCCTGGTGCTCATGGCAGCTGCCGCAACAGATAACCGATGCCGCGCACGCTGCGGATCTCCACTGCGGCGCCGGCCTCGGTGAGCTTGCGGCGCAGCCGCGACACATGCGGATCGATCGCGTTCGGCTGGATTTCTTCCTGGAAACCGTACACCGCCTCTTCCAGCACCGACCGCGAGACCGTTCGCCCGCCGCGCCGAATCAGCGTTTCCAGCACCAGCAGTTCGCGCCGCGACAGATGCACCGGACTGTTGGCCACACTCGCCGCGCGATGGTGCAGATTGAAGGTGAGGGTGCCGAACCGGACCTCGTTCACGCCAAGGCCTGCGGCCCGGCGCAGCACGGTGCGCAACCGCGCCAGCAACTCCTCCAGCGCAAACGGCTTGGTCAGATAATCGTCCGCCCCGCAATTCAGCCCCTCGATACGATCCGGCAGGTCGCGGCGCGCGGTGAGCACGATCACCGGGATGGCCACGCCCAGGGACCGAAGCCGGGGCACCAGTGTCAGGCCGTCCCCGTCCGGCAGCCGCCGATCGAGAATGATGGCGTCGTGAACGCCGCGCCGCGCGGCCTCCTCCGCGTCGGCCAACAGCACGACATGGTCGACCACGATGTCCTGGCGCTCCAATGCCGTTCGCAGCAAGGACGCGATCTCCGGTTCATCCTCGACGACCAGAATCCGCATCAACGACATTCCATATGAGACTGCACGGGTGGACGACTTTCACGACGGGACGGCGGCCGGGCGACGGGCCCGGCAACCCCAGCCTCTCGTTTGTCCCGGGGGGGGGCCGAACGCGAGCGACCGCCGCACTCTCGTTGCCTTCAATTGCAGCAATCTTGCGAAACGGAACTTTTTTGGTGACTGGCCGGACAATCGGCCGCAGGGCGCTGGCCGCCCCCGTCCCGGCCTTCGAACCACTGGGCATGGCCGAAAGACCAAAACATACGGACATTGTCGCGCGAGGCGCAGGCGCGCCCCCAGCTTCGCGGCTAAGAAAGGTCGACGATGGGTGGCACTCCTCTCGATGGGCTGCACATGCGCCCGCCCGAAGACGGCGGCATCGTCGGGACGATGCGCAACCTGACCAAGATCTTCAAACGGCTGGACGATGCAGCCGGCGTCGTGATGGATTTCACCCGCGGCGGCCGGGACATTCTCGACATATTGGGCGACATCTACCGCGCCGCGGATGTGCCGGGCCCGGCTGAAGGCAACGCCACCAACCTGGTCGGTGACCAACTGCATCCGCTGCGCGACCGCGACGCCCGGCGGCCGCAGCCTACCGTCGGCGGCGGCCTGAAAAAACCGAGCCTGAAACTGCGCCTGAAAGACACGACGCTCTCGCCCGATTTCAGCACCCTGACTTTGTTCGGCGAAGCCAAGGCGACGCTCGAGCTCGCCACCGATTATCCCTCGCAGTTCGACAGCCCCACCGAGATCGCGCTTAAAGTCACCAGCACCAGCATCAGCCCGTCGCAGATCGGCGTGGTGGGAAGCGCGAGCGTCTTCAAGGTGCTGCGCAGCGACTTCAAGCTGCGGCTGCATTACGACAACCGCCAGCTGATCGACACCGTCGTGCGTTTCGCCAAGCGGCGCGGCCTGAGCCGGGGCGACGTCGAACAGCTGCTGCAAAGCGTGAGCTTCGATGCATCAGCCACCGTCAAGCTGGGCCTGCCGATCTCGTTCATCAAGCTGAGCGCAAGCTCGATCCTGCCGCTGCGCCGCCCGGTGATCGGGGCGACCGAAGAGCTGCTGCCGATCCAGCTGGCGGCGCTGCCGGACCGCGAGATGTTCATCGGCGGCGCGCAGGTGATTCCAAAGGGCGTGTTCTTCGACGTCCCCGTGCCGGCACTGGGCCTGCACTATTCCCGTTACGGACGCAGCGCGGGTGTGTCCGGCACCATTGCCGGGCTGGCGAAACCCGACATGTCCAATCTCGGCCAGGTGCAGTATTTCGGCTATCTCGACCTGCGTTACGCCAAACGCGTGACCAGTGCAGTCGATCTCGATGTCGGCATCACCTACACCTATTCGCCAAGCGCCGCGACCGGCGCCAACGACGAGCAGAAGGTGGGCACGCTGCACGACCGCGAGAGTTATCTGGCAGCCATTGCGGAACGCGATGCCTACAAGCAGGCCGCCAGCAAATCCTGGCAACCCACCACCCGCGACAACACCCCGCCCGGCGCCGACAGGTCGGGACATAATTTCATGTTCACGATCCGCGGCACGTTCGATGCGCTGGGTGGGGGGAGATAAGGGTGGCGGGATAAGCTTCCAAGAACTGAAGCGTATCGCCACTCTCAGTGTCATCGTCCGGTTTAACCGGACGATCCAGTAAACGCAGGCCTTCGTGGTGTGCACTGCGTTCGCTCAACTCGTACCGGGCGTACTGGATGCCCGCATTCGCGGGCATGACAGCAGAGTATGGGGACAAGCTGCATAACGACAAGGTCGCCAACAATTCACCCAAACACGCTCGCCCCCGTCGCAGCCCCCGACGCCGCCGCGCGAAACACGCCGAACAGCTCGCGGCCCATGCCATGGGTGTTATCGCTGAGGTCATGGGTGGCGAGCGGGCGCGAGGCCCATTCCGCCGCGTCCACCTCGACGGTCAGCGTGCCGGCAACCGCATCGAGTGTCATCATGTCGCCGTCGCGCAGGCGAGCGATGGGGCCGCCCTCGGCGGCTTCGGGGGTGACGTGAATGGCGGCGGGCACTTTGCCGGAGGCGCCGGACATGCGCCCGTCAGTGACCAGCGCCACCTGAAAACCGCGCGCCATCACCGAGGACAACAGCGGCGTCAGCTTGTGCAGTTCGGGCATGCCGATGGCGCGCGGCCCCTGGAAACGCACCACCGCGATCAGATCACGATACAGCTCGCCGGCCTTGAAGGCCTGCTCCAGCTCTTCCTGGGCGTGGAAGATCCGCGCCGGCGCGCGCACATGATGATGTTCGCTTTTCACCGCGCTGATTTTGATCACGGCACGGCCCAGCGTGCCGTCCAGCACCTTGAGCCCGCCATTGTCGGCGAAGGGACGCGCGGCGGGACGCAACACGGTGTCGTCGCGCGTTTGTTTCGGTGCCGAGCGCCAGCGCAGCACCTCGCCATCGAGCCACGGCTCCTGCTCATACTCTGCCAGCGGCGCGCCCGACACGGTGCGGGCGTCCGGATGCACCAGGCCAGCGCCGACCAGCTCGCGGATCAGGAAACCGGTGCCGCCTGCCGCGGTGAAGGCGTTCACGTCGGCAGAGCCATTGGGATAGATCCGCGTCAGCAGCGGCACGGCTTCCGAGAGCTCGGCGTAATCGTCGAGAGTGACCGCGATGCCGGCGGCCTTCGCCATCGCCGTGAGATGCATCACATGATTGGTGGAGCCGCCGGTGGCATGCAGCGCCACGATGCCGTTGACGAAGGCGCGCTCGTCCAGCACGTGCCCGATCGGCGTGTAGTCGTTGCCGAGCGCACTGATCGCCAGCGCCCGTGTGGCGGCGGCGCGGGTCAGCGCATCGCGCAACGGCGTGTCCGGATTGACGAAGGCCGCGCCCGGCAGATGCAGGCCCATCACCTCCATCAGCATCTGGTTGGAATTGGCGGTGCCGTAAAACGTGCAGGTGCCCGGCGCATGATAGGCGGCGCTCTCGCTGGCCAGCAGTTCGGCGCGCGTGGCTTTGCCTTCGGCGTAACTCTGGCGAACCTTGGACTTCTCATCATTGCCGATGCCCGACGGCATCGGCCCCGCCGGCACGAACACCGCGGGCAGATGGCCGAACGTGAGCGCGCCGATGACCAGGCCCGGCACGATCTTGTCGCAGATCCCAAGAAACACCGCGGCGTCGAACATGTCATGCGACAACGCAATCGCCGTGGCCATCGCGATGACCTCGCGGGAGAACAGCGACAGCTCCATGCCGGGACGTCCTTGCGTCACGCCATCGCACATCGCCGGCACGCCGCCCGCCACCTGCGCCACGCCACCGGCCGCGCGCGCGGCGTCCTTGATCAGCGCGGGATAACGCTCATAGGGCTGATGCGCCGAGAGCATGTCGTTGTAGGAAGTGACGATCCCAAGATTTGGGACCACGTCGCCGGCCAGCGCCGCCTTGTCACCGGCACCACATGCCGCAAAACCGTGCGCAAGATTGGCGCAGCCGAGCACGCCCCGCCGCGGCCCCCGGCGCGCCGCCGCATCCAGGCGGCCGAGATACGGCTCGCGGGTCGGCTTGCTGCGCTCGATGATGCGGGCGGTGACCGCCGCGATCGCTGACTGGACCATGGTTGCGCTCCATCCGGAGGTTGAAACCCAGACTACAACCGGACTGCGCACAAGTTATGGCGGCGCGACAAACCGGCGGCGCGGATTGTCTTGCAAGTGTTGTTCCGTGCGGGTGCTGTTCCGCCAAGGCGGGATGTGACTTCGCATTGTCACCCGCGTGACAGCAGGCGCGCCGTGCCCATCATGTGGGCTTGCAGGAAACGCCCCTTCACCACGACACGATCACCTTCCTTTGTCGTTGCCGGGCTTGTCCCGGCAACCCCGATAAGGGGCGCACCGCGTCCCTAAGCGAGATCACCGGGACAAGCCCGGTGATGACACAGAGAGTGTTGAGACGTGGTCGCGCAAACAGGTCCGGGACGTCCAGCGTCCGCGGGTTTACGACTCGTTCTCATAAAGCCGCTGCGTCTGGAGCAGCGCCTCGTCCAGCCGCTCGCCTTCGCGATAGGCCGAGAGGCCGTCCGGGCGCGCGATGCCGGGGAGCAGGCGCGGGCAGGGCTGGTCGGCGCCGATCACCGTGCGCACGGAAATGACGCCCGCCCACACCGGATGATCATAGTCTTCCTCGTCGTCCGCGACGCCCTTGGCGCGGACCTTGGCGGAGGCGTCTTCGATTCGCATGCCGATCACGGTGGTGGCCTTGCTCTCCTGCGCCGAGGTGGTGCGCAGGTCATCGCTGCGGCCCGGATAGAAGCGGTTCACCACACCGAGCAGTGCATGGGCCTTCTCCTCAGGATCGTCGATGATCCGCGCGGTGCCGAAACACATCACTGATCGATAGTTCGCCGAGTGATTGAAGCCGCAGCGGGCCAGCACCAGGCCGTCGAGATGGGACACGGTGAGGCAGGCCGGCGTTCCCGCCTTCAGCTGCCGCAGCATGCGGCTGGCGGACGATCCATGCCAGTACAGCCTATCGTCCTCGCGCCAGTGAATGGTCGGCGTGCAATAGGGTTGGCCGTCGAGCGTATAGGCCACGTGGCACAGCAGGCCGGCATCCAGCACCGCGAACACGGCGGCGCGATCGTAGCGGCCGCGCTCGTGCATCCGCTTGACCCGGTTACGCTCGGTGACGGGAAAGCTCGGGGTATCCTCGGTCAAAGTGTCGGTCACGGCGCGCGGGTCCTTGCATCCTTTTGGTGGGGGAGCCCGCAATGTGCACCCTGGCAATGGTTCAAAAAAGAACCAATTCCGGGAGCAAAATGGCGACCAATCCTCCAGACCGCTATGTCCCACCCGCCTTGCGCATCAGCGCCGTCACATTCCCATGGTCGATCTGCTGCCGCACCGTGGCCGGCAAGGCGAGCTCGTCCAGGGCGCGGATGGTTTCGCGCACCAGATAGCTGCCGCCTTCCGCATCGAACGGAAAGTCGCTTGCGAACAGCACATGATCCGCGCCGAAATAATCGAGGCCGCAGCGGGTGGCCGACGCGGAGCCTGACAAGGCGGTGTCGGCATAGAACATGCGGAAATAATCCTGCGGGTTGCGCTTCAGCGGCCCGGGCAGCAGATGCGCATCTGCCGGCGGTGTGCGCGAGCCCATTTCCAGCCCCCAGCCCTGCTCGATCCGTCCGGCGAAAAACGGGATCATCGCGCCCATGTGATGGGTAATGATCTTCAGGTGCGGATGCCGGTCGAACAGGCCTGACAGCGCCAGCCGCGCCATCGCGACGCTGCTGTCATAGGGCCAGCCGAAGCACCACCAGATTTCATGGCGCGAGCGGGTCTCGGTGGGATAGTCCGGCACGGGACCACGCACCGGATGCAGCCAGATGGCGAGGTTGCGCGCCGCAATGGCGTCGAACACCGGCTGGAAGCGCGGCTCGTCCAGCGCGCGACCGCGCACATGGGTGCAGATCTGGAAGCCAATGGCGCCGAGACCGGCGGCGCGCTCCACTTCAGTGATCGCAGCATCCGGATCGAGCAGCGACAGCGCGCCGGCAAAGGCGGGAAACCGTTGCGGATAGCGGCCGACGAGATCGGCCAGCCCATCGTTCATCAGGCGCATGAGATCTGTGGCGCCCTCCCCCTCCGCGAGATCTTCGATCGGCGGCATCGAGGGAGTGAGGATCTGGCTGTAGCCGTCAAAGCCATCCATCAGCCGGAAACGCTGATCCAGATCGTAGAGCGGCTTCAGCTCCATCCAGCGCTTGAGCGGTCCGGCCGCGGTGGCGAGCGTCTGCAGCCGGGCGAAATAAGCCTGCGGAAAAATGTGCGTCCAGGCATCGATGCGAGTGGTCACGGGAGGTCTCCGAGGAGGATGGAAAAGTAAATTCGATGGGGTCGTTCTTCGTTGTCATGAAGGCATCCCACCCACTGCTGTCATCACCGGGCTTGTCCCGGTGATCCCGCTTAGGAGCGCACTGCGTCCCCAAGCGGGGTTGCCGGGACAAGCCCGGCAACGACAAGAGAGAGGCCTACGTCACGGCGAGAGCTGCTCCAGCACGCGGCCCTTGGTCTCGATGGCAAACAGTGAGGTCACCAGCGCGCCGACGACGAGCACGCCTGCGAAAATCGCGAACACATAATGGATGCCGTAACCGGCCACGATCGAACCGACCACGAGCGGACCCGCCGAGGAGCCCAGCCGCAGCCACGCGCTGCCGCATCCGGTGCCCAGCGCGCGCAGCCGGGTGGGATAGAGCTCCGCCGAATAGAGATAGAGCGAGAACGCGATGGTCTGGATGATGGCATAGGCCAAGGTCGCCAGCACCAGCACATGGGTCGCGGTATCGGCGCCGAGCATCGCGAGCACGCCCAACGGAACGGTGCCGAGCAGGAAGGCGCAGGCATACCAGCGTTTGCGGCCGACCCGGTCGATCAACAGTGCGCAGGCGATGGAGGCGACCACGCCGCAGGCCGAGGTGGTGAAGCCATAAGCGAGGCTGGTCTGCAGCGGCAGCTTGAAGACCTCCCGGTAGAGCGTCGGCAGCCAGGTGATCAGGCCGTTGATCACCATGTAGGTGCAGAACCACATCGCCCAGATGGTGAAAGTGCGTTTGCCATAGAGTCCCTGGAACAGCTCGCGCCAGTCGGTGTCACGCTTCGACGCGGCGGTCGCCGCGACCGGCTGCGGCGGCGGCAAATCCTTGCCCTCGGCAATTGCCGCGCGCTCGAGCGCGGAGACGATGGCGTCGGCTTCCTGCAGGCGGCCCTTGGACGCCAGCCAGCGCGGCGATTCCGAGATGAACCAGCGCAGCGGGATGGCCAGCACGGCGGGAACGAGACCGACGATGAACATCGCTTTCCAGCCATAGACCGGCACAAAAAAGTAACCGACGAGGCCTGCGAACATCAGGCCAACCGGGAAGATCACTTCATAAAGCAGGAAGAAGCGGCCGCGGCGTTTGGCGCCGATGAATTCGTTGAGATAGGCACTGGCCACCGGCACCTCGCCGCCGGTGCCGATGCCCTGCAGGAAACGGAAGGCGATCATCGACCACGCGCTCCAGGCGAACAGGCAGGCGACATCCATGGCGACAAACAGCACGATGGTCAGCAGCAGCACCCGCAGCCGGCCGATCCGCTCGGCCAGCCAGCCGAAAAACACCGCGCCCACCAGTTGCCCGAGATACCCGAACGACAGGATCATGCCGACCTGCGCCGGCGTCAGCTGCCATTCGCGCACCAGCACCGGCATGGCGAAGGCGATGGCCAGCACCGTGTAGGCATCGAAGAACGTGGCCGCGCCGATGATGATGCGGGTCAGCATCAGTTTTCGCGTGATCGGCAACCGCTCCAGCCGCGCGCTGATGTCCTGCGCGCTCACTGGGGCGGACTGCGAGTCCGTCTTTGTCAGCATGAAGCTTCTCCTCACCCGCTGCGATGGTTGATCGGCCTTTCGCCCGGCGCAGCGCGAGCAAAGGCGCTCCCGCCGCTAGGCGGCGGGCGTCAAAATTTGCTAGGCTCGGATGAGGGTGCAGTTCCAATCTCACCCATCCGTGCCGTGGTTCACACCGCAGTGCGTGTCGGTGTGGCAAATTGCCGTTTGCCACGCCGATTTCACATCGCAGATATCCTCATCCCGTTGTCGTCCCTCATCCTGCTTTAAGGACTGAAACCGACGCTGCCGCCGGCCTCGAGGGCGCGAGCGATGTCGCGTGCGGCGGCGCGTGCCGGCTTCAGCGCACGGGAGCGAAAATCTTCGGCGGAGATCCGCGCCGCCGGTGCAGCGATGCTGATCGCACCGATGGCGACGCCATCGGGATCACGCACCGGCACCGCCAGGATGCGCAGCCCTTCGCTCAACGTGGAATCGCGCAGCGCATAACCGTCGCGCCGGATTTCGGCCAGTGAAGGACCGATATCGTCCCAGCCGATCCGGTGCAGCGCGGAAATGGTTTCGCGCGGCGGCGTCTGCCGCAGTTTTGCGATGTGATCCGGCGGCAGGAAGGCGAGGATGCTGTGGCCGATGATGCTCTGGTGCGCCGGCACGGTGGTGCCGACACGGATGTCCACCCCGAGCCGCGCGATGCCGGCGCGCACGCGCTCGATATAGAGCGCCTCGGCGCCGTTCAGCACCGCGAAGCTCGCGGCCTCATAGACATCGTTGACCAGGGTGCGCAGCGCGGGGCGCACCACCGCGCGCAGATCCTTGTGCCCGATGGCGTGAAAGCCGAGGTCCAGCACCTTCAAAGTCAAGGTGAAACACCTGGTGTTCGGCACCTTCGCGACATAGCCGAGATCGACCAAGGTGTTGAGCATGCGGAAGGTCGTACCCGGATCGAGCCCGGCCGCCAGCGCCAGCTCACTCAGCGTCATCTCGTCATTGTCGGCGTTGAAGGCTTCGAGAATCCGGAATCCCTTGGCCAGCGACTGCACGGTGCTGCGCAGGTTGTCGGCCGGCGCGGCCTCCGCATCGCCGGCGCGGCGGCGGGCGGATCTCGCATTCGAAACGCGCGGCTGAGCCAACGTAGTCCCCTCCGTTTTTTCGGATTGCGAAATTATTTTCGCACTATTGATGAAGGGGTATTTGGCGGCAACCGAGATGTCAACAACCTCGTGGGGCGACGTTCATGCCGAGCGTTCGCCTGCGTTGGGCCCCGTCAGCGAAGAGATGTCGTGACGTCCGGTGCATGGCGTCTCGAACGCGGAACCACGCATGCACGGCCCCGGCCGCTCCGGATTGCAGCTCAATGTCGCAGCTGCAACAACCGGTGGAATCGCAATCGATGCAAAAGCTTGCATCATCCCGAGATGCGACGCGCAATCCACTTGGCGCTGTGTCCACGTTGCGCTGCAGCGCATGCTGTCCCGACATTTTGAAACAAAGCTTTGTTGTCGTCATGGGCGTGACGCGCGGATAAGATACCTGGACACCAACAAGAAAAATAACGACTGCAAAAAACGAACATAGGGAGGTAGCCGATGACGCTGGTTTCCAGACGTGTGTCTCTATTTGCCTGCACTGTTGCTCTTGCCACAGCACTCACATCCCCAGCGCTCGCTGTCGATCCGTCGCGGCTCGCCGCGGCCGATCCCAACCCGAACGACTGGCTGACCTATCACGGCACCTATCGTTCCTATCACTTCAGCCCGCTCGACCAGATCAACGCCGGCAATGTGCGCCAGCTCAAGGTGGCCTGGATGCATCAGCCGGGACGCGCGACGCGCGGCTTGCAGTCCATGCCGCTGGTGGCCGACGGCACGCTGTATTATTCCGGATCGTACAGCCGGGTGTTCGCGCTCGACGGCGCCACCGGCGAGGTGAAGTGGTCCTACATTCCCAAGCTCGACGAAGACCTGGTCGCAGCGCAGACGCACTCGCCTTATAACCGCGGCATCGCGCTCGGCATGGACAAGCTCTATGTCGGCACCGTCGACGGGCGCGTGATCGCGCTCGACATGAAAAGCGGCAAGGTGGCGTGGGAAACCAAACTGATCGATTCCAAGAAGCTGACGGTCGGCTTCACCGGCGCGCCGCTGTTTGTGAAGGACAAGGTGATCATCGGCGCGCAGGGCGGCGAATGGCCGTGGCGCGGGCCGATCTACGGCCTCGACGCCAGGACCGGCGAGAAGAAGTGGGAGTTCTTCACCGTGGCCGGCACCGAGGAATCGAAAGCAAGCTGGGGCGGCGAGTCCTGGCGCACCGGTGGCGGTGGCGGCTGGATGCCCGGCACCTATGACGCCAAGACCAACACGGTGTGGTGGGGCACCGGCAACCCGGCGCCGCTGTACGACTGGTCCGGCGCGGACTGGAAGACCAAGGGCCCGCGGCCCGGCGACAATCTCTACACCACCTCCGTCATCGGGCTCGATCCCGACAGCGGCAAATTGAAATTCTACCATCAGGAAATCCCGCATGACGCCTGGGACTTCGACAGCGCGGTGGGCGAATTCCTGCTGCTGGAGCGCGACGGGCGCGACCTCGCGGTGCATCCCAACAAGGGCGGCTTCGTGTTCGTCTACGACCGCAACGACGCCAAGGTCGCCAATGTCTGGCGCCTGGTGAAGAACATCAACTTCGTGACGGACATCGACCCGAAAACCGGCGAGTTGAAGGGCCGGCGCGACATGGCGGAGGGATCGCACAAGAACCTCTGCCCGGCGATCGCCGGCGGCATCAGCTGGAACACCGGCGCCTACAGCCCGCGCACGGGCCTTTACTACAAGGTGGGCCAGGAGTGGTGCATGGATCTCGAGGTCGTCAAGACCACGCCGATCCTGGAGCCGATGGCGCAACTCAACATCGGCGCCAACTTCACCCTGCGCGATCCGGAGGGCGACAAGGCCCACGGCCATGTCGATGCACGAGATCCGATCACCGGCGAAAAGAAGTGGGAGATCAAATTCCCCGAACCGCCGCTGGCGAGCCTGCTCACGACCGGCGGCGACCTGCTGTTCGTGCCGGACTCGCGCGGCCTGCTGCATGCCTACAATGCCAAGAGCGGCGAGGAACTGTGGTCGCACAACAACGGCATCGGCCATGTCGGCGGGATCATCAGCTACGCGGCCGGCGGCAAGCAGTATGTCGCCGTGATGACCGGCTGGGGCTCGCTGGTGGGTGACGAGTTCGTCGCCTTGTTCGGCGGCAACTACGTCAACATGCCCAAGGACGCGGGTTCGCTGGTCGTGTTTGCACTGCCGGACGCGCGGTAAGCCTTGATCGTGAAGGATCGGTGGAAAGCGGGAGTGGTCGCGTACGCGCTGGCGTGCGCGGCCACGCCGGGTCACGCAGATGATGCCGCGCCCGCGGACATCAATGTCAAGCAGCTGTTCGCCACCTCGTGCGGCTGGTGCCATCAGAACGGCGGGCGCACCCAGGGACGCGGGCCCAAACTGATGGGCACCGAGAAAACCGATGAGGAGATCATCACCCAGATCCGGAAAGGCAATCCACGGGGCATGCCCGCCTTCGGCCAGACCTTCAACGATGCGCAGATCCACGCCATCGTGGCCTATATCCGCGGCCTGAAGGACGGATCGTGATCGTCCCATGACCCTCGCGCTCACCGCCCGCATTCGCCGGCTCACAGCCATGGTGCTGCTGTTGGCGCTGATACCGGCGGCAGCGTTCGGCCGCACGCTCGACGCCATCAAGGCACGCGGCGCGCTGAGCGTCTGCGCGCATGCCAACGCGTTGCCGTTCGCGAGCCGCGCCGACAAGCCGCCCGGCATCCAGATCGAGATCGCGCGCGAACTCGCCCGCGAGCTCGGGGTCGGGCTCGAGGTGGCGTGGGTGACGGTGCTGTTCCAGCGCTCCAGCGTGAACTGCGACATCGTGCTGGATGCCATCGTCGACAAGGAGATCCAGGCCGACAGCCCGGTGAAGGTGTCGAAGCCCTATCATCGCAGCGGCGTGGCGCTGGCGCTGCCGGCAGGCACGGATGCGATCAAAGGCTTCGGCGATCTCGGCAAGGACAAGCGCATCGGCGTGCAGGTCGGCTCGCTGGCGCAGATGATCCTGTCGCAGCGCGGCCTCGCGACCACGCCGCGCGGCTTCGAGGACGAGATGGTGGAGGCGGTGTCGGCGGGCGAGCTCGACGGCGCCGCGGTATCGGCTGTCAGCATCGGCTACTTCAACATGACCCACCCCGACCGCAAAGTCCGGCTGGTCCATGCCTATGAGCAGGAGCCACGACTTGCGTGGACTGTCGCTGTCGGTATGCGCAGCTCGGATGCTGCGCTGCGCGAGAGGATCGATGCGGCGGTCGACAAATTGCTGGCCGCCGGCACCATCCGCGAGATCTATGCCCGTTATGGCGTGGAGCATCGGCCGCCGTAAGAGAACGCATCAGCGGCAGCTGCTGCGATAGCGGCCGGGCGCTTGGCTAACCGTCGAACCCCACAAACACCGTGGCTTCTTCGACTGACTTTCGTTCGGACACCACCGCATTTGCCGGGAAGGTTTCATCCGGCCACCCCAGTGCGATGCTTTTCATGATGACTTGATCATCGGCTATTCCGGCATGTTCACGCACCACCGGTGATTGCATGATGCCCTGGCTGTTGATCACGGCTCCAAGTCCGCGAGACCATGCGGCATTGACCAGCGCGGTCGCCACGGCACCGCAATCGAAGGGCGTATCGTCGCTGCCGTCCAGCACGCGATCATACGTCACAATGATGCAGACAGGCGCGTCGAACTGACGGAAGCCACGCAGCACCCAGTCCTGTCGCATGTCCTTGTCGTCACGTGCGATCCCCATGGCCGAGAACAATTGTTTGGCGACGCCAACCTGCCTGTCGCGGTGCTGGCCCGCAAAAGCCTGACCCGTGCGGAACTCGCGCGACTGCGGCACGCCTGCCACCATGCGCTCGGTATTTCCGGCGCGGATTTTATTGAGCGGCTCGCCGGTGATGACGTAGAAATTCCAGGGCTGGGTGTTCATCGACGACGGAGCGCGGATCGCCAGGCCGATGATTTCCTCAATCAGCGCTCTGGGGACTGGATCCGGTTTGTATCCACGGATGCTGCGGCGGCCGAGGATCACGTCATCAAATAGCATCGGTCTGAAATTCCCTGAGGTGAGACGTAAGGCGGGTGATGGCTGATGCCGGGATATTTGCGATTCATCGGCCTTCGCGCAAGACGGGAGAGCTGGATGGCTCGTATGCCCGGCTCTCGCGATCGGAGGCGCAACGGACCCCCATTCAATTCGAATCAACGCCCAGCGCCTCGACAAGAAAATCGATGAACAGACGCGCCCGGAGCGGAAGTTGCCGCTCGAATGCGTGAAGGACGTAGATCGGTGTGGTGAACATCGGTATCTCCGGCAGCACGACATTTAATCGTCCGGTTGCAAGGTCACCCTCGATCGCCAGCCGCATGAATTGCGTGATACCGACACCCTTCAGGACGGCCTCGATCAACGATTGAGCATCGTCGCTGTCGAAGGGGCCCGCGGGCAAGATCCGCGTGCCGTCGGCAAACGTGAATGGTTGCGGCCGGCCGGCCAGCAAATGGCCGAGACAAGCATGCTGCTTGAGATCATCGATCGTCCGGGGGATTCCCCGGCGCTGGAGATAGTCTGGCGATGCGCCCAGGACATATTGCAAGACGCCCAACGAGCGGCCGACCAGATTCGTATCTTCCAAGTCTCCGATTCTCACCGCGAGGTCGAAACCTTCGCGAATCAGATCAACACGGCGGTCTGTGACGCTGAGGTCGAGCTTGATGTCCGGGTAGCGTTCCAGAAACGAGCCGGACCATGCAGAGATCAGGGGGCGTCCAAATGTCGTCGGCACGCAAACCCGAAGCACGCCACGCACGTTGCCCGGAATCTGCACGATGTCTTCGGCTTCCTCGATGGCGCGCAGATGGGGGGCCACGCGCTCGTAGTACGCGGCACCTTCGGACGTCGGACTGAGTGTGCGGGTTGACCGCTGCAAAAGGCGGACACCGAGACGTTGTTCCAGGCGCGCGACGCTTTTCGATACCGCTGAAGGACTGGCGCCGATCAACTTTGCGGCGCCGGCAAAAGACCCCGCATCAACCGTCCGCACAAAGGCAAGCAGGCCGGCGGTCTTTTCCAAAATCGTTGCCATTCAGGACATCTGATCGCGAAAGAACCGAACGATTTCCATCTATTCGGCCATCTATGAACGAATAGTCTAGCCCGCGCAATGAGGCCCGCGGTCACTGCCCCGACCCCCAGAGCGGCCAGCAGATATCCAGGGTCAGAATTCGCCGTCCAACTCGTGCAAAAAGGGAACGACATATGCCTGCGCAAAAACCAACCATCGTCTTCTGCCATGGCATCTGGGCCGATGGCTCATGCTTCAGCAAGGTGATTCCTGCATTGCAGGCGGACGGGCACGAGGTCATCGCGGTTCAATATGGCCTGGACTCCTTCGAAGAGGACCTGGCGACGGTGAAGCGCACGCTCAATCGTGTCGGCAGCCCGGTCCTTCTCGTCGGTCATTCTTATGGTGGCGCGACCATCACAGCCTCGGGCACCAATGAGCGCGTGGTCGGCCTCGTTTACATTGCAGCGGTCGCCCCGGACGCCGGCGAGACCGTGCAGGACCAGCTTGACAAGTATCCGTCGGATATTTTCTCCCGCGTCGAGGTCGCAGATGGCCGCGCCTGGATGCTTCCGAACGGCACCGAGTTCTTCGCTGGAGACCTTTCCGAGACAGAGCAGAAACTCGTGTGGGCCACCCATTATGCGCCCGTCTACGATCTATTCCGTCAACAGAAGCTCAGCGCCGACGATATCGCGTGGAGATCGAAGCCGAGCTGGTACATTCTGGCCACGCAGGACCGTACAGTGCATCCTGATCTGCAGCGCTGGGTCTCGAAACGCATGGGAGCGACCGTCACCGAGGTGGCGAGCAGTCACGTGCCGATGCTCTCCCAGCCCGACCTCGTGATCGAGGTGATCCGCAAGGCCGCGGCCGCCGTTCAAAAGGGCTAATCGGACCATGCCATAAGAGAGATCGTTGGCAACGGCGGTCTCTCTTTCTTGGTCGTGTGGCTGGTGTCCGACGACCGCTTTTGGCCCCAGTCCATCACAAAAAGCCCACCGATATCCACGGCACGAAGGTGATCAGCAGCAGGCCGACAAACAGCCAGGCGAGATAGATCCAGATCCGGCGCATGCCGGCATCGGGCGGCACGTTGCCGATGATGCAGGCGGCGTAATAACAGAGGCCGAATGGCGGCGCGAACAGGCCCAGGCCCATCGCCAGGATCACAACCATGGCATAGTGCACTTCGTGGATGCCGAACTGGTGCGCGATCGGAAACAGCAGCGGGCCGAACAGCACGATGGCCGGAATGCCTTCCAGCACGCTGCCGAGCACGATGAAGGCCAGCACCGACACCAACAGGAAGCCGTAGGCGCCGCCGGGTACGCCAGCCATGCGCGCGGCCAGCTCGTGGGAGAAGCCGGACTGCGCCAGCGCCCAGGCCATGGCGCTGGCAGCGCCGACAATGAACAGGATGGCGCCGGACAGCGACGCGGTCTGCACCAGCATCGGCATCACGCTCTTCCAGGCGAGGCCGCCGCGATAGATCAGGAGGCCAATCACCAGGCAATAAGCGATGCCGATGGTGGAGACTTCGGTGGCGGTGGCAAGGCCTTCCACCACCGCGCTGCGGATCAGGAACGGCAGCGCCAGCGCCGGCAATGCAATCCAGAACGTTTTCGCCACCATGGACAGCGGCGCGCGCGCGACCTTGACCGCGGCGTCCTCCTCCCGGCCGGCCCGGTAACGCGCGACAAACGCCAGCACGATGGCGAGCACCACGCCGGGCAGGATGCCGGCGGTGAACAGCGCCGCGATCGAGACGCCGGTGACCGACGCGATCGCGATCAGCACGATCGACGGCGGAATGGTTTCACTCATGGCGCCGGAGGCGGCGAGCAGCGACACCAGTTCGCCGTCCTTCATGCCGCGCTTGCGCATTTCCGGAAACAGCACCGGCGCAATCGCCGCCATGTCCGCGGTCTTGGAGCCGGAAATGCCTGAGACCAGCAGCATGGCGCCGAGCATCACATAGGACAGGCCGCCGCGGACATGGCCGAGGATGGACGCGAGGAACGCCACCATCACCCGCGCCATCCCGGTCTTCTCGACAAGCTGCCCCAGCAGCACGAACAGCGGCACCGCCAGCAGGATCAGCGAGCTCATGCCCTCGTCGATCCGGCCGACCACGACCAAAAGCGGCGTCCGCGTGGTGATCAGCAGGAAGGCGACGGTGGCAAGGCAAAAGGAAAAGGCGATGGGCACACCGGCCATCACCGCGCAGCCGAGCAGGCCGACAAAGAAGATCAGCAGATTCCAGTTGCCGAGTGCCTTGAGCGAGGGACCGACGAGATACAGCGCGCCACCGACCAGCGCAAACAGCAACGCCACCGACAACAGATCCCGGATCGAATGCCTGACAAGGCCGAGGCAGGTGCTAGCGAGCGCGATGAGACAGCCGACGGGAATCGCTGCCGCGCGAATGGTGCCGGACCAGCCAAGCGCCGGCGTTTCCACGAAAGCCTGATCGTCGACGTATTCCAGCGCCGGATGCAGGATGATGGCAAGGAACAACGCCACGCCGCCGGAAGCGAGCGTCGACGCCCAGGCCTCCCCACGCGGCGAGAGATTGGAGATGAAGAAGGTCAGCCGCATGTGGGCTGAGCGCTGCACGGCGATCGCACTGCCCAGCATGGCGAGCCAGAGGAACAGGATGGAGGCCAGTTCATCCGACCAGATGATCGGCTTATGGAAGACGCCGCGCGCGACGATGCCGACAAACAGGATGACCACCTCGGCGATGACCACCGCGGCGGCCGGGATTTCCACCAGCCGGCGCAGCCATTGCTCCAGCCGGAGTCCATAGCTGCTGGCTCGCGTGCCGCGCTCCTCGCCAAGCGCGACCGCCAGCCGATGGTCGACGACGGCGCTCATGCCAGCGCCCCAACGGCGGATTCCAGCGTCTTCCAGTTGTCCTCGCCGAACTTGGTTCGCCACTCCTTGTAGAAACCGGCCGTGGTCAGCCCCTTGCGGAAGGCGTCCTTGTCGGGCTGCACGAAGGTGATGCCCTTGGCGATCAACTGGTCCTTCAGGGTCAGATTGAGCTTGCCCACATCCGCGCGCTGCTCCACAGCGGCCTGGTCGAACTCGCGCCGCACCAGTGCCTGCAGTTCGTCGGGCAACGCCTTCATCGAGCGGCGATTGCCGAGAATGAAGAACGGATCCCAGATGTGGTTGGTTTCCGCGATGTATTTCTGCACCTCGTAGATCTTGCCGGACTCGATGGTAACCAGGCCGTTCTCCTGGCCGTCGACCAGATGTGTCTGCAGCGCGGTGTAAAGCTCGTTGAAGTTGATCGAGGTCGGATTGGCGCCGAGCGACTTGAACAGCGAGGTGAAGATCGGCGAGACCGGAACGCGGATGCGATACCCGGCGAGATCGGCCGGTGTCTTCAGCGGCTTGGAGAACGACGAGATCTGCCGGAACGTGTTGTCGGCGGGCTTGGCCACCACCAGTGCGCCGGTCTTCTCGATCTGGGTCGCGATCAGCTTGCCGAGATCGCCATCCATCGCGCTCCAGACCTGCGTGTAGTCGGCAAACGCGAAACCGACATTGGCAATGCCGGCGACCGGCGAGACCGTCGACAGCACCGAGCCGGCGATGTTGAGGAAATCGACGCCGCCGCTGCGGATCTGGGTCAAAAGATCCGTGTCGGAGCCGAGCTGCGAGGCCGGAAAGAACTTGACCTCCAGCCTGCCGCCGCTCGCCTCCTTGATCCGCTTGGTGGCCTGTTCGAGACGGGTATTGATCGGCTGGGTCAGCGATTGGCCCGTGGCCAGCTTGTATTCGAACTCCGCTGCATGCGCGGGCCGTGTCCGGATGGCGACCAGCGGCAATGCCGCCGCCGCAGCCAGGATCGCGCGGCGAGACAGGCCGCGCTGCAGCTTGGACGTGGTGTTGTCCGGCATCGAGTGTCCTCCCCAAAATGTTTGTTCGGCGCACTGCGGCGCCAGATTCTTTTTTGACGCGTTTTTTTCACGCGAACCGGTACCCACTTCGCTGGAAAACGCTTTTTTTATCATTTGACACGTGCACCTGCATCGCGCCCGGCCGCATCGGCCGGAATCGCAACGTCGGGCAAAAGGGCTTTTCGAGAAGCGTCTCCCTCCATCCCAGGCGGACCGGCTGCTTTTGCGCCGTCCGTTTCCTCGTGGCGCCCATCTGTCGCGGGCCTGCCTTCGGGAGAGAAGCCTAGATTGCTGGTCACGCGCGACAATTGAATTATATTCGTCGTCTCTTTAGCTGACCTAAAAGGTTCACGATGCAGATTCCCTTCCGCGCCATCATCGTCTTTCATGCGGTGGCGCGCGCGGGCAGCCTGTCGCGGGCCGCGGAAGAGCTGCGGGTGACGCCCTCGGCCGTCAGCCAGCAGATCCAGGCGCTGGAGCTGCATCTCGGCACGGCGCTGACCTCGCGCGTCGGCCGCAACATCACGCTGACCGAGGCCGGCGAGCGCTATTTCCAGATGATCGGCCGCGAGATCGAGCACATCGCCGACGTGACGCAGCATGTGCGCGGCGTCCGCTCCGCCACCACGCTGACCGTGCGCGCCGCGCCGAGCGTGTCCAGCAAGTGGCTGCTACCGCGCATCGTCGGCTTTGTCGACGCCCATCCGGATATCGAACTGCGGCTGGACGGCACCAATGAGCCGACCGATTTCGACAAGGAGAATGTCGACATCGAGATCCGCCATGGCGAAGGCGGCTGGCCCGGCCTGTTTGTCGAAAGCCTGGGCCACGAGCGCTTCTTTCCGCTGTGTGCGCCGTCGTTGCACGCGCCCGGCAGCCTGTCGGCGGACGCCGTGCTGGAACAACGGCTGATCCATTCGGTGAAATCCCAGGTGCAGTGGCCGCGCTGGTTCGTGGAGGCCGGTGTTGCGTCGACCACACGCTGGCGTCGCGTGCTGTTCGACCGCAGCCACATGGCGATCGACGCGGCGGTCGACGGTGTGGGCATCGGGCTGGAGAGTGAACTTTTGGCCTGGCGCGAGCTGCGCGATGGCCGGCTGATCTGCCCGGTGAAGACTCCACCCGCGGTGACGCTGACGACGCAGTGGATCGTCTGCCCGCATGGCCACCTGCGCCACCGCAAGACCCGCACTTTTCTCGACTGGCTGCGCGGCGAGCGCGATCTCTGGCGAGAGCAAAGCAATGCGTTGACTCTTTAGCGCTGCTACATCGTCGCGCCGAATATCTGAATTGCCCCGAGGGAGTCCGCTGCCTAACGTTTTCAGGCGAACAGGCGGGACGCATCACGCTTCACAGCCGCGACAACCCGCCGTCACCCGAGGACACTCAAGGACGGTCTCATGAATCTTCATCGCATGCTGCTGGAGCGCAAGGCGGCCAGCAAACCGATCACCGTTGGCCTGATCGGGGCCGGAAAATTCGGCCTGATGTTCCTGTCGCAGGTCCGCCAGACCGACGGCATGCACCTGGTCGGCATCGCCGATCTCAACAGCGCGCGGGCGCGTGCGCAGCTCAAGCTCGGCTGCTGGCCGAACGAGCAATATGCAGCCACATCCATCGACGATGCGCTGAAGCACGGCAGCACGGTGGTCACCGAGAATGCCGACGCTCTGATCACTCATCCGGCGATTGAAGTGATCATCGAGGCGACCGGCGATCCCGGCGCCGGCATCCGTTTCGCCATGAAGGCGATCGAGAACGGCAAGCACATCATCATGGTCAATGTCGAGGCCGATGCGGTGGCCGGGCCGATCCTGGCGCGGAAAGCGAAGCAGGCGGGCGTGGTCTATTCGCTGGCCTGGGGCGACCAGCCGGCGCTGATCGCCGAGCATGTCGACTGGGCCCGCGCTGCCGGCTTCAAGGTGGTCGCGGCCGGCAAGGGCACGCGTTATCACCCGACCTATCACCAGTCGACCCCGGATTCGGTCTGGGACATCCTCGACAAATACATGAAAATCAAGGACCGGAATTCGATCAATCCGAAGATGTTCAACTCCTTTGTCGATGGCACCAAGTCGGGCATCGAGATGACGGCGGTCTGCAATGCCACCGGCTTGCGGGCGCAGAGCGAGGGCCTGTCGTTTCCACCGGCGACACGCTTCGAGCATGCGGAGATCTGCAAGCCGAAATCGGCCGGCGGCGTGCTGGAAAGCGCCGGCGTCACCGAGGTGACGTCATCGGTCTATCGCGACGGCACCGATGTGCCCAACAGCCTGGTGATGGGCACCTATGTGGTGTTCGAAACCGACAGCGCCTATTCCGAAGAGTGTTTCCGCGAATACAGCATGCTGCAGGACAAGAGCGGCAAATACGCCTCGCTGTATCGTCCGATCCACATGATCGGGCTCGAACTCGGCATCTCCGTCGCCTCCGCGGCCCTGCGCAAGGAGGCCACCGGCGCACCCATCACCTTCAATTCGGATGTGGTGGCGACCGCCAAGCGCAAGCTGAAGGCCGGCGAGATGCTCGACGGCGAAGGCGGCTTCTGTGTCTGGGGCAAACAGACCCCCGCCGATGCCTCGCTGCGGCAGGGTTATCTGCCGCTCGGCCTCGCCCACCAGGTCAAGCTCAAGAACGACATCGCCGAGGGACAGCGGCTGCGGTGGGCTGATGTGGACTACGATCCGGACAATTTCGCGGTGCGGGTGCGCCGGGAAATGGAAGCCGCGTTCCGCCAACCGAATGCGGCTTTGTAAGCGAAGGTAAGTCATCCGGCGGCGCGATGTCATGTCGCGCCGCTCTCTACCATGGCCTCACAATTCAACGGCGCGCATGCGACCGCTTCGCAAGATGAACCTACCGCAGATTCTCGTCGTCTTGCTTGATGTAGCTCTCGGTGCATGCCCGTTTCCCAGACGTGCAGAAACGCACGGTCTCAAAGCCTTGCCGGGGAAGATCGTCCCAATACGGATGAAACAGCGATTCAAGCTCGCGTCGGGAAATCGCGAGTCGCGTAACGCACAGCACCGTCCCATTGGGGCCTTCCACGTGGACCTCGGCCCTGACCATTGTCGTATTCAGCTGTTCTTGCAGCTTTTCCACAAAATCGGCCCGCAATCCAGGATTACCGGAATCGGCATGCACAGACAGAGACGGCGCGATCTTGCTGTGTCCGGCTTCGACGATCCGCAACATCACAACCAGCGCCCAGACAATCGCCGCCATAACCGCCAGCGAGATCAACCCGCGCCGAATCATGAACTATCGAGCTCCTTGCTTTATCGACTACATTGGCCGCCCGTGAATGTCCCGCAGCCTAATCGATATCTGGAAGCCGATAACGAACGATATATAGCTCCTTCTCGTCCCAAGAGATCTCCAACACCTGGTTCACGAGATCGGGATCGGTAGCCACCTCATCCAGCGCCTGCTCGAACAGTTCGATCTGCATGTCGAGATCCATGCCCGGCGGCCCGTTCAGGCAAACGAGGCCGGCGTGCAAAGCAACGTCCGCATACTGGCCCTTCGCGCCGGGCCGTTCCGGCGGGCCGCGGAAATCCACGGAGTTCTTGGTCACGAAGGTCCAATCCCCGTCCAGGATGATGGGCTTCAGTTCCCAATCCTTCAGGCCAGCCCGACCGAGCCAGACGACGTGGGACGACTGTCCATATCCTTTGGCGTGCGCGAGCTTGGTCAGTTCGGGGCTCAAGCACTCATCGATCAAGAACTTCATCCCGCCTTCTCGCGGCGGGGGACCTGTCGTTTGGCGACGACGATCGCACCTTTGGGAAGCTCATCGCTCGCCTTCGGGCGGCCCCGTGCGGGATTTGCTTCGGCGTAGATCCCTGCAAGCTCAACCTTGTTCGCATCGAGGGAAGGATAGGCCGCGAGGATGCGCTTCATCGGGAGGCCAGATACTACGGAGGCGGCGATGTCGTGGACGGGAACGCGCGTGCCGCGAACAATCGGGGCTCCCCCGAGCACGTCCGGATCGGAGACAACGATCTCGCGGGCGGCCGCCAAGCGCTCCATACGCTCCTTGGTCCGCCGGACGAAGGACGCCAAGTCGATCGTGAGGAACTCATCGCGAACGATCCAATCCTCTTCGATCAGCGAGGCCAAATCGCGGGCGCGGAACTTATAGAGGCGCGATCCAACCTCCCGAATCGCCAACAGACGCTTCTCCGAGGTGAGGCGCTTGGCGCTATCGAAGTAGAAGCCGATGAGAATGCAGGCGGTCGCTGCGACGCGCCGGCCATCATCGAGCGAGATAGACCACTCGGGCAGGATGTGCTCGTCGATGACCCGATTAACATCCCGGAGCGCGACGCGCGCGACCACCGCAGCCTCGGAGGGCTTCAGCATGTCCGCAGCAGAGCTCATGACAGCCTCCATAAATTCTTCCGATGGATCGGAATATATATCGCCGTCGCCTGAAGTTCAATGCGGCGCGGATGCGCCCGGGAGATGGATGCGGCGTTTCGGCAGCCGAACGCGGCGGCTTGAGCGCACGACCGAAGCAGAATGCTGCCCGGCGGTTTCGATCCGCCGGCTCTCAAGCGGTACGAGATACGGTTCGGTCAACGCCATCCGTCGTCAGCTTGAGGTGAATCGCTGCGGCAACGGCAGCACACTCCTTCTCCCCGCCTGCGGGGAGAAGGTCGGGATGAGGGGCGCTTTCAATCCGCTGAGCTCATGGCGACGCCCCCTCACCCGCCGCGCAATAGCGCGGCGACCTCTCCCCGCAAGCGGGGCGAGGTGAACCGCGGGCGCGGAAACATCGATTCAAAACGCGGATTCAAACTCACGCCCCGATCGGCTTCGACATCGTCACCCGGTTCTTGACACTGGGACGCTGCTGCATCTGTGCGTACCAAGCTTGCAGTGCCTCGCACGCCGCGGGCACCGGCAGCTTCACGAGCCCCGCAAAGATCAAACCGCCGATAACCGTGATGTCGGCCATCGAGAAAACGTCACCGGCAACGAATGGCTGCCGTTTCAGAATGCCATCGAAGTAGTGCATGCCCCTCAGGGCCTTGTCGCGCTGACGAAATCCCCACTCGGCGTTCTGGTAGATCTCGACATCAGGTCCGAGCCCTGGCGTGGCGTGATGAAAATAAACGCTGATGGGATCGAGCAGCTCCAGCTCCGCGCGCTTGCTCATCATGTGGATCACGCCCTTGTCGCGGGCTATCCTTCCGGTGAGGGTGGGTTCGCCATCCAACGCGTCGAGGTATTCGGTAATGGCCGTGCATTCGGCGATGAAGGTGCCGTCGTCGAGTTCGAGCACCGGCAGGGTCCCCGAGTAGTTCTTGGCGAGGAATTCAGGCGTCTTGTGCTCACCTTTCCAAAGATCGACCGTCACAAACTGGACGCGCGCCCGCATGTTCTTCTCGGCTAGCGCGATACGCACACGCGCCGGATAGGGGCCTGTGGGCCAATCGTGAATCTTCATCGCTTTTCTCTCTACCTGTCACTTGGTAGGACCCATATAGCGGCCCCGAGCTTGTGCAGTCAACGCCTATCTGCCACATGGTAGGGAGCTCAGAAGCAATTGAGGCAGCGAGACATGAGTTCAAGCTCTCGGGAGGCCATCCTGGCGGCCGCCAAACGAACCGCACAGGCACACGGCTATGGCGGGCTGAATTTCCGCGATCTCGCCGACGACGTGGGCATCAAGGCGGCGAGTATCTATCACCATTTCCCGAGCAAGGCCGATCTCGGCGCCGCGGTCGCGCGGCGCTATTGGGAGGACACCGCGGCCGGCCTGAAGACATGGCTGGCCGGATCGGATCCACTGCACTGCCTGCGCCATTATCCCGATACGTTTCGCAAGGCGCTGGAAAACGATAATCGCGTCTGCCTCTGCAGCTTCATGGCTGCCGAATATGACGACCTGCCCGATCCGGTGAAGACGGAGGTCCAGGCCTTTGCCGACGTCAACGTGGCATGGCTGAGCAAGGTGCTCGCCGCTGCGGCTGTGGTCGGTGTCGGAGAGAGCGAATCGCGGGCGCGCGCGATCTTCGCCGCAGTCGCCGGCGCGCAGCTGATGGCGCGGAGCCGCGCGGACATCTCGCTGTACGACTCGCTGATCGAGAGCTATCGCGCGGCGGGCCTGCTGCCGGCGTAGACAGGCCATCTTCCAGGTGGCGCTGGACAACGCCCACAGCAAAAACGGCCCCGAAGGACCGTCTTTATCGCTCGCATGTCCTGAAGATATGAAATTCTGGAGCGGGCGAAGGGATTCGAACCCTCGACCCCGACCTTGGCAAGAGGCGGAAGCCCTTATGTCATTGTAAACATCAGGAGGCCGCGTGAACACTCACGCATCAGCCGCGGCGATTGCGGTTATTTACTTCAAGACACCAGTCCCGAAACCGGTAAGATCGCCGAGAAGCGTGCTATCCTCGAGGAGACTGCTGGAAAGAACGCCGAGCCGCTTCGGTGCTCCCCCGCGAACCGTGATCGACGAAATCTTGTTGTCGAAGGTGCCGAGGTCGGGCGAGTCGGAAGCGAATGTCGCCGAGGCGCCGTTGAAATCAACGTGTTCCCATACGGACACGGACCAGCCCGGCGGGATGCGAATCGAACTCACGGTGTCGTTGCCAACCTCGGCAAAGTTGACGTTGTAGTCTCCCGGCCCGAGTTGAACGCTTCCACCCTTGAAGTTGCGATCAGTGTAGATGGTGACGCAATCACTCGACATGACCATTCTCCTAATCTTCAGACGCAACACATTTGAGCCGTTCAGGAATGCCAGCCCAGGTGGACACCACGCCGAAAAGCGAAAAGCCGCCTCGCGGCGGCCTTTTCGTAACACTCTGATGTCCCGTGTCCTAGGTACGGTCTGTTACCTATGTCTCCGGGCCGGACAGAAGAAATTCTGGAGCGGGCGAAGGGATTCGAACCCTCGACCCCGACCTTGGCAAGGTCGTGCTCTACCCCTGAGCTACACCCGCATCGCAGAAATTGGCGCCCCGGAGGGCGCTGCCGGGCAGACCTATGCCAAATGCCGCCCGAGAATGCAACAGCCAGACGACCGTTGGCGCAACTATTGATCCGGCAGCGGGATTTGCCGTGATCGGGCCGAGATGCCCGGTGAATCGGGGGCTTTCCGCGGCGATTCCCCTCAGTTGCCCGGATTGAAAATACCACCCGTTGCCGCCATTTATGGTCCGGGCCGTGCTAGGATTGGCCCAATCCTGACATTCAAGGCGTCTGGCGAGGAACCACGTGAGCATTATCGATCAAAACAGCGGCGACACAGCGCCGGCAGCCGCCAATCTCATCAAGGACACGACGACCCAGACGTTCATGAAGGACGTCATCGAGGAATCGAAGCGCCAGCCGGTGCTGATCGACTTCTGGGCGCCATGGTGCGGCCCCTGCAAACAGCTGACCCCGATCCTGGAAAAGGCCGTCAAGGCCGCCAAGGGCAAGGTCAAGCTGGTCAAGATGAACATCGACGAGCATCCGCAGATCCCGGGCCAGATGGGCATCCAGTCGATCCCCGCGGTGATCGCCTTCGTCAACGGCCAGCCGGCTGACGGATTCATGGGCGCCGTGCCCGAAGGCCAGGTCACGGCCTTCATCGACAAGCTGTCCAAGGGCGCGCCGGGTGGCGACGGCATCGCCGAAGCGCTGAAGGAAGCCGAGACCTTGCTGAACGAGGGCGATCCGTCGTCCGCGGCGCAGATCTATGCCCAGGTGCTGGGCGAGGATGCGGAAAATATCGCGGCGCTGGCCGGGCTCGCCCGCTGCTACGCCGAGACCGGTGCGGTGGAGCAGGCGACCCAGACCCTGGCGATGGTGCCGGAATCCAAACGCAACGATCCCGCGGTCAAGGCGGTGCAGGCGATCCTCGACCTGGCCGAGCAGGCCAAGTCGGTCGGACCGGTGGCGGAGCTCGAGCAGAAGATCGCCGCCGATCCGCTCGATCACCAGGCGCGATTCGATCTGGCCACCGCACTGAACGCCGCCGGCGATCGTGCCGCCGCCACCGAACATCTGCTCGCCATCGTCAAACGCGATCGCAAGTGGAACGACGACGGCGCGCGCAAGCAGCTGGTGCAGTTCTTCGAAGCGTGGGGGCCGACCGACGAGGCCACCGCGGAAGGACGCCGGCGGCTGTCGTCGATCCTGTTTTCTTAAAACCGCTCCGCACACCGCCGCGATAGAGGCCGAGGGCCAATTCATGCCGATCAATGCCGAATATCGCGGGCCGCAGGATCTTCCGAACACCATTGCGGTGTTTCCGTTGTCCGGCGCGCTATTGCTGCCGCGCGGACAATTGCCGCTGAACATCTTCGAGCCGCGTTATCTCGCGATGATCGACGACGCGTTGCGTGCGGGACACCGGCTGATCGGCATGATCCAGCCGGATTCGACCCACTCGCACAATGCCGACAAGCCGGTGCTGTTTCAGGTCGGCTGCATCGGGCGCATCACCCAGCTCGCCGAATCCGGCGACGGCCGCTACATTCTCGAGCTCACCGGCGTGGCGCGCTTCAAGCTGATGGAAGAGATCGCGGCAACGACGCCCTACCGGCAATGCCGCGTTCGCTACGAGGACTTCATCGACGATTTCACCCCGCGCAAGGGCGAGGACAAGGTCGACCGCGAGGCGCTGCTGGCGGTGCTGCGCGATTTCCTCAAAGCCAACAATCTGAAGGTGGACTGGGACGGCATCGACAACGCGCCGAACGAGGCGCTGGTCAATGCGCTGGCGATGATGTCGCCGTATGGGGCCGCGGAAAAGCAGGCGCTGCTGGAAGCCCTCGACCTGAAGTCGCGCGCCGAAATCCTGATCGCGGTGACCGAGATGGATCTGGCGAAGAAGAAGACGTCAGGCGATCCGCCGCTGCAGTAATTAATATCCGGCGACGGCGAGCGCCGTTACCGCGGTCATCGCCATCCAGCCGAAATGCCTGAAACGGGTGGCAATGGCGTTGGCGATCGCGGCGAACGCGAACACCAGGGACATCGTTGCGATGATCCAGTGCCGCGCCGGCTCCGACGCCATCAGGGGTGCGGCGAACAGCAGCACGCCGCCACCGATCCAGGCGACGGTGCCGGCCTGCCAGACCAGCCGCAGCAGCGTGCGCGTCCACGCGGGCTCGATGGTGGCGCGCGCGAACACCTTGGTTTCGCCCAGCACGCCATGAATCAGCGCGACCACCACGGCCACGACACCGGCGCATTGCAATAAGATATCCCGCATGGCGCTCTCCTTCCATACACTGCTGTATGGAGCATGGCGCTGACATTGCCACCTGTCAATACAGTTGTGTACGGTGAGGGGCACGGGAACCGATCATGGCTGACCAACTCTCCGCGACCGACTGGCTCGATCAGGGCCTGAAAACACTGGCCAAAAGTGGCTTCACCGCGCTGAAGGCGGATCCGCTGGCCAAGCAGCTCGGCGTTTCGCGCGGCAGCTTTTACTGGCATTTCACCGACGTCGACGCCTTCCATGCGGCGATCCTGGCACGCTGGCGCGACATCGCCACCGAGCAGGTGATCGTCAACCTCGAAGCGCAGCCCCATGGCGACGCCTTGCCGCAGTTGCTGCGCAGCGCATTCAGCTTCAGGACAGAACTGGAACTCGCGGTGCGCAGCTGGGCCACCCACGACACCGCCGCGCGCAAGGCGGTGCAGGCGATCGACCAGCGGCGGCTGTCCTATATCGAGCAGTTGCTGCGGCAATCCGGCGCGTCCAACGAGACAGCCCGCGCCCGGGCCCAGATTCTCTATTGGGCGTTCCTGGGATACGTGCTCTCAGACAAACCGCTGCCGCGCGCGCGGCAGGACGAGGTGATCGCGGAGTTGATCCGGATCGCTGAAGCCTAGCCCCTGTACCAATCAACAGCCGCTCTGTGCTACAGACCGCGGCAACAGATCAGCCTTTCTCTGGAGCGAACGCATGAACACCCCAGCCGGGCGCCCCGACGCCGTCGACCCGAAACTACTGGAAATTCTGGTGTGCCCGCTGACCAAGGGCCCGCTGGAATTCGACGCCGAGCGCCAGGAGCTGATCTCGCGCGCCGCCCGCCTCGCCTATCCCATTCGCGACGGCATTCCGATCATGCTGCCCGAAGAGGCACGGAAGCTGGATTAGAGGTGAGACGACACATCACATCAACAAATCCAGTCGTCATCCGCGGGCTTGACCCGCGGATCCAGCTTCAAGCATCGCCGATAAAGAAAGCTGGATGGCCGGGTCAAGCCCGGCCATGACGCAGGAAATAGATTTCGCGTCTACAGCACCTCGCCACGCAGCAGCCGCGGCACGTCGCCGGAGAGGCCCGCGGCCTGGCGGATGAAGGCATTCTTCAAAGGCGGCAAACGATCGACCAGGCCGAGGCCGATGTCGCGGACGCTGCGCAGAAGCGTCGAGTGGTTGGAGAACAGCGCGTTGAGGGAGTTGGTGGCGACGCCCATGGCCATGGTGTCGAAGCGCCGCCAGCGCTGATAGCGCTCCAGCACGTCGATCTGTCCGGGGTCGGTGCCGAGCCGCGCGGCGTCGACAATGCATTCCGCCAGTGCCGCAATGTCCTTCAGGCCCATATTGAGGCCCTGCCCCGCGATCGGATGGATCACGTGCGCGGCGTCGCCGACCAGCGCCAGCCGCTGCGCGATGAAGGAGCGCGCCACGAAATAGCCCAGCGGGAATGCGCGCGGCTTGTCCAGCGCACGGATCTCGCCAAGCTTGAGGCCAAAACGCGTCTCCAGCTCGCGATGAAATTCATCTTCGGGCAAGGCGACGATGCGCGCGGCCTCGTCGCGTTTTTCCGTCCACACCAGCGAGGAGCGCGGCCCCTGCAGCGGCAGGATCGCGAACGGACCGGCGGGGAGGAAATGTTCTTCCGCGCGTCCCTCATGGTCGCGCTCATGGCCGACCGTAACCACGATGCCGGACTGATCGTATTCCCAGCCATGGGTGGCGATGCCGGCGCGCTCGCGCAATTTCGAACGTGCACCATCGGCCGCGACCAGAAGACTGGCTTCGATGGTGCTGCCGTCGCCCAGGCTGACCGTGACACCATCCGCACTGGACTCGAAACTTGTCACCGCGGTGGCGCGCAGCGTGACGCCCTCGGCCTCCGCGTGCTGCACCAGCGCGTCGATCAGATGGCGGTTCTCCACCATGTGGGCGAACGGCTCGCCAGGCTCGACCTCGCCGCCAAAGGTGAGAAACGCCGGCCGCGTTGCATCGTTGAGCTGGCTGTCGGTGACCACCATGTCGAGGATCGGCTGCGCCGTCGCGCTGACCTGCTCCCAGACACCGAGTGTTTCAAACAGACGGCGGCAGGCAGCCACGATGGCCGAGGCCCGGGGATCGCGCGACGGCCGCGTGGCCAGCGCCGGATCGGCGACCACGATCGGCGTGTCGTCGCCAAACCCCTGCCGCAGCGCCAGTGCCAGCGCGAGACCCGCAAACGCGCCTCCGCCGATGACGATCCCTCGCTGCATGGTCATGGTCGCCTTCCCATTCTCGCCCTTGCCACAAACCTTCGCATGGGCAACATAGTTCCCACGAGGAGCTGCGACGCCGCGGTTCTATCAGCAATACCGCATGTCCGGAACCCGAACATTCCGTGTCGATTGCGGCACCGAATTGACGTTCTGCCAGACGGAAAAGACGCTGCGAAAGGGACGCCATGTCCAAAAGCCTGATCGACCTGCTCGCGATCCTCGATATCGAGCCGCTGGAAGTGAACATGTTTCGCGGCACCAGCCCGAAGACCGGCTGGCAGCGGGTGTTCGGCGGCCAGGTGATCGGGCAGGCGATGGTGGCGGCGTGCCGCACCGTCGAAGGCCGGATGCCGCATTCATTGCACTGTTATTTCATCCTGCCCGGCGATCCGCAGATTCCGATCATTTATGAAGTCGAGCGGCTGCGCGACGGCAAGAGTTACGCCACGCGACGCGTCACCGCGATCCAGCACGGCCACGCCATCTTTTCGATGATGGTGTCGTTCCATGCGGAGGAGCAGGGATCGTTCAATCACCAGGACAAGATGCCGGACGTGCCGCCGCCGGAAAAACTCACCGCGGAAGAGGTCGCCAAGCAGCCACTGTTCAAGGAGATGCCGGAGTTCATCCGCCGCTATTATGAATCCGACCGACCAATCGAACTGCGTCCGGTCGAACTCGGGCGTTACTTCGGCCAGAAGATCGACGACGGCAAGATTCATGTCTGGATCCGCACCGCCGCCAAGCTGCCGGACGACCCCGCGCTGCACATGTGTGCCCTGGCCTATGCCTCGGACTTCTCGCTGCTCGACGCGGTGATGGCGCGTTATGGCCGCACTCTATTCGACAAGCGCATGATGCCGGCCAGCCTCGACCACGCCATGTGGTTTCACCGTCCGTTCCGCGCCGATGAATGGCTGCTTTACAGCCAGGATTCGCCCAGCGCCCAGGACGGCCGGGGCCTCACGCGGGGGCTGATTTTCAAGCCCGACGGCACTCTGGTGGCCTCGGTTGCCCAAGAAGGCTCGGTCCGGGAGCGCAAGACCTAACCGGCCGATTGCTGCGCGGCAGATCAACCATCATCTGCCGCAATATTTTGCGGATAGCCTTCACGCTTCGGCGTGAGCGCCCCGCTCGGCCAGCGCGAATTGCGACACATACCAATTGGCGTACCAGCGCAGCATCCACGGAATCGGAATGATGAAGACACTGGCGATCGTGTACACGATGGTCCGCCAGAGCAGCTCCAATCCCGATCCATTGAAGACGACCTCGCGTCGTGTGCCTTCGATGTTGCGGCATATCCAGCGGATCATCGCGGTGAGCACCCAGGCCCAGCCGATGACGGTGATGGCGGAGACAATCAGCGCCACCTGCCAGCCGATGAAAATCCACGGGCTGCCATTGAATGAAATCGGCAGCGGCTGATCGTTGGAACTGAGATTGGCTGCAACCCAACGGACGATCATCCATGACAGGAAGCCCTGGACCAGAATCCCGAGGAGCTGGATGTAGCCGCTGTACAGACCACCATAGAACAGCACCGCGATCGCGATGAAGACATACCAGATATCGCCGACCCGGCCGTTGAAGGCGAGGTTGGGCCGCCCCGGAACATGGAGACGCGATACGAACCAGCGATAGACGCTGGTCACGATCCAGGGCAGCGGAATCACCACCACTATTCCGATGACATAGAGCAGGGCGCGCCCGAACAAACCCCAGACCGGCAGGTCCGCCGAAAGCGGTCCGCCGTCCTGGCCGCCGGCGCTCACCGGCATGCCGCGGGATTGCGGACTTAACGGCCGACCAGAACCGCCGGGGGCCAGACCGGGAATGTGCCCAGCCTCCTGCCAGTCGGCCATGCCGTCGGTCCATACCAGCGTATCCGCGCCGACCGTCCCCCGGGCGATGAGATCGCGGAATTGCGCGTCCGGGTAAGGACCCTGTTGCTCGCCATTCGACACATAAAACCAGGATCGTTCTGCCATCTTTTTCTCATTTCCCTGAAAAGCGTGTCGCTAAAAAACAGCCGGAGCTCTGGCGGGGCCAAAAAGACTCGTGAAGCCCCATTCTGGTTGACCCTCCGGGTCTCGTACAGGGACCGGGATCATCAGGTCGGAAGGTTTCCCCGGAAACCTGCAACTTTTTTGTGCCATTTGCTCAGAAAGATGCCAAGTTCGGGCCGGCATGAGGCACCATCCGACATGCCCAAATACTGAGCCTGGACCTGAGAGAATGAAAGCCTGACCATGAAACTCGTCGTTGCAATCATAAAACCCTTCAAGCTGGACGAAGTCCGTCAGGCGCTGACCGCGATCGGTGTGCACGGCATGACGGTGACCGAGGTGAAGGGCTATGGCCGGCAGAAGGGCCATACCGAGATCTATCGCGGCGCCGAGTATGTGGTGAACTTCCTCCCCAAGCTGCGCATCGAAATCGCGGTCGCCTCCGAGCTCGCCGACAAGGCCGTCGAAGTGATCACCGCCGGCGCGCGCACCGGCCAGATCGGCGACGGCAAGATCTTCGTCACGCCGGTCGATCATGCGCTGCGCATCCGCACCGGCGAGACCGACAACGACGCGCTCTGACGTCAGCTCCCTCCGCAAGCCGGCCTGTCGCCACGACAGGCCCCGTATGCCGGCGGACGGCGATCCC
This sequence comes from Bradyrhizobium prioriisuperbiae, assembly GCF_032397745.1. Taxonomy (NCBI): domain Bacteria; kingdom Pseudomonadati; phylum Pseudomonadota; class Alphaproteobacteria; order Hyphomicrobiales; family Nitrobacteraceae; genus Bradyrhizobium; species Bradyrhizobium prioriisuperbiae. Next base: position 2,284,135 of record NZ_CP135921.1, on the reverse strand, counting down.
ACAGGAAACGGACGGCATGCATCAGGCGATTTCGCTCACCATTCTGATCGTCGCGATGTTGATCCTTTACGGCAAGTCGACCGCCGTGTCCGTTTCCCACGGCAACTGGGGAGAGCCGCTCGGCCTATTCGTGTCGCCGGTGCTGCTGTTCTTTGTGGTCCAGGCCGTGATCTTCTTTGGCATGCGGCTGCTTCGGAAAAAGGTCGAGCACACCTTCACCACATCGCGCGCCAACTACGTCAGCCTCGTCATCGCATTGCTGGCTGTGTTCGGACAGCTGTCCATGCCGTCGTGACAAGGACAGCCCATGCTTCACATCTTTTTTCGGGGACATCCATGACGGCCAAAGCTTTCAAGATCAGACCTGTCGCCACGATCGCATCGATCGTGGTGACAGGCCTGCTCGCAACACCGGCGTTTGCGCAAACGCCCGCGCCGGCAACGACCATCAGCCCGGCCGACACCGCCTGGATGCTCGTCGCCACCGCCCTGGTGCTGATGATGACGCTGCCGGGCCTCGCACTGTTCTATGCCGGCATGGTGCGCAAGAAGAACGTGCTCGCCACCATGGCGCAAAGCCTTGCCGCGGTGGCCGTCATCTCGATCCTGTGGGTGATCTATGGCTACAGCCTCGCCTTTGTCGGCGACGGACCGTGGATCGGCTCGCTCGATCGCGGCCTGCTGACGGGCATCGACATGACCAGCGTCAATCCGCTGGCCAAGACCATTCCGGAAGCGCTGTTCGCGCTTTACCAGATGACCTTCGCGGTCATCACCGTGGCGCTGGTGGCGGGTGCGGTGGCCGATCGTCTGCGTTTCTCGGCGTATCTGGCGTTTTCGATCTGCTGGTTCACCCTGGTTTATGTGCCGCTGGCGCATTGGGTGTGGGGCGGCGGTTTCCTGGCCGAGGCCGGCACGCTGGATTTTGCCGGCGGCCTGGTGGTTCATCTCAGCGCCGGCACCGCGGGTCTCGTCGCCGCGCTGGTGATGGGCAATCGCCGCGGCTACGGCTCGGACAATCTCGCGCCCTATGATTTGTCGCTGGCGTTCATCGGCACTGGTCTGCTGTGGGTGGGCTGGTTCGGTTTCAATGGCGGCTCGGCACTGGAGGCCGGCCCGCGTGCTGTGATGGCGATCCTCGCAACGCATCTCGCCGCCTGCGCCGGCGCGCTGACCTGGACCCTGATCGAATGGCTGACCCGCCGCAAGCCGTCGGTGCTGGGCATGATCTCCGGCGCGATCGCCGGCCTCGGCACCATCACGCCGGCGTCCGGTTTCGTCGCGCCCTGGCATGGCATCGTGATCGGCATCATCGCCGGCGCCGTCTGCTTCTGGGCCTGCACCAGCCTCAAACATCGCTTCAACTATGATGATTCGCTGGACGTGTTCGGCATCCACGGCATCGGCGGCATGCTGGGCACACTCCTGCTCGGCGTGTTCGCGACCTCGGCGATCGGCGGCACATCGGGCCTGCTGGAAGGCAATTCGCGGCTGATCCTGAGCCAGCTCTATGGCGTGGCCGTCACCTTTGTGTGGACCGGCGGCATGACCTTCGTGCTGCTGAAGATCGTCGATGTGATGGTGCCGCTGCGGGTCTCGCGCGAGCACGAGCAGGAAGGCCTCGACATCACCCAGCACGGCGAGGCGCTGCAATAAGGCGTTGCGACCAGCCATCAGAGATCAAAGCCCGGCTCATCCGCCGGGCTTTTTTCATGCCGGCTTTCGGCCTTGCGCATCAGATAAGTGTATGCTTATGTGTCTGATATGATCGAGAGCGAGATCTTCAAGGCATTGGCCGATCCGACCCGCCGCGCGGTGTTCGAGAAGCTGGCCGACGGCAGCATGAACGCCACCACGCTGCGCGAGGGCATGGCGATCAGCCAGCCGGCGATGTCCCAACACCTGGCGGTGCTGCGCACCGCGGGCCTGGTGCGCGAACAGCGTCAGGGTCGCTTTGTGAATTACGAAGTCGATCCCGCCGGCATCGCCCACATCGGCAAATGGCTCACCAAGTATCGCTCCTACTGGCCGACGCGCGTGGACGCCCTGAAGGACCTGCTGAAGGAGTTGGATCAATGAGCGATGGACCAACAAGCGACGCACACGACGACGAGCGCGAGCTGGTGCTGGAGTACGAGCTCGATGCGCCGCCGGACAAAGTCTGGCGTGCGGTGACGATCCCTGCTCTGCGCGAGCGCTGGCTGCCGCAATCCGATCTGGCGGGAGCTGAACCAGTGTCGTCGGTGCCCGGCGAGGAGATTTGTTATCGCATGCGCGAGGCCGAGCCGCCGTATCTCGAAAGCCATGTGACGTTCCGGATCGAGCCGAATGAAGCCGGCGGAACGCGCTTCCGCATCATTCATGAAATCGCATGCGCCGACGTCAGGCGGATGCTGACCGCTGCGAACAGCAACCGGTGCAGCCTGATGCGCGCCGCTTAGAAATTTTTTAGTTTTGCTAGAAACCGATCTAAACCGGGGTGAGATATGGTTCGATCAACGTAATCCGTCATCCTGAGGTGGCCGTGCGTAGCGCGGCCCTCGAAGGGCGACGGCCAATGCTTAGGTAGAATCGGCCGTGCATCCTTCGAGGCTCGCCCAGCGGTGCAAGTGCACCGCAAGGCTCGCACCTCAGGATGACGGAGTTACTTCAACTTAAATTCGTCCCGCTCCAACAACGTACTCAATTCAACATCTCATCCGCAGAAAGGGAGGTCGCCGATGCGCGACATGATGCAGCTCGTCCCCATGGTCGTTGAGCAGTCCGCGCGCGGCGAGCGATCGTTCGACATCTATTCGCGGCTTTTGCGCGAACGGATCATCTTCCTGAACGGCGAGGTCAATGACGCGGTGGCCGGTCTTGTCTGCGCGCAGCTGCTGTTTCTCGAAGCCGACAATCCGAACCGGCCGATCAATCTCTACATCAACTCCTATGGCGGGGTGATCACCTCGGGGCTCGCGATGTACGACACCATGCGTTTCATCAAGGCGCCGGTGCATACCCTGTGCATGGGCACGGCGCGCTCGATGGGATCCTTCCTGCTGATGGCCGGCGAGCCCGGTCAGCGCGCCGCGCTGCCCAACGCCAGCCTGCATGTGCATCAGCCGCTCGGCGGCGTTCAGGGGCAAGCGTCCGACATCCTGATCCATGCCGAGGAGATACAGCAGACCAAGCGGCGCATGACCCGGCTTTATGCCGAGCATTGTCGGCGCAGCTATGAGGATGTCGAGCGGACGCTGGACCGTGATCACTTCATGACGGCGGAGCAGGCGCTGGAATGGGGGCTGATCGACAAGATCGTCAGGCAACGCGATCTGGCGGCGTGAGCGCGGGCGGCGGCGGGCTGGAGCCTTCGGCTTCACACATCTCAATCCGACATCGCCCACAACGACCGCGATGCTTTTTCTCGGTTCCCTCCCCATAAGGGGGGAGGGAACGCTTACCGATGCCCGGAAGGATTGTGCGAAGGCCTCGGGTCTTCCTGCCCGTTGTAGGTTACCGCACCCCTGCCTCCATTTTCTGCCCCTCCAATGAGCACGATTGTGTCCAATGTCTGGTTTGCCCAGACATCGATCATGACTGCCTAAGAATTAAGCGCGTCAGTTTGGCGCATCTACGCTGTTCCACGTACCAGCTCGAAAAGTATCGGATTCATAAACGATTAGGCAAAGCCGGCCGGTTGGCACGGCATTTGATTCTATGGGTCCGGCTGTGCCCGTGGAGTGCTTCGTCTTCGCGCGGTGACCTTCAGTCTAGTCCGCCCGGTCAACGCCGACCGGGCCCAAGCGGGGAAATGAACCCATGAAAATTGTTATGGCCATTATCAAGCCATTCAAACTGGAAGAGGTGCGCGACGCCCTGACCGCCATCGGCGTTCACGGTCTGACGGTCACCGAAGTGAAAGGCTATGGCCGCCAGAAAGGCCACACCGAAATCTATCGTGGCGCCGAATATGCGGTGAGCTTCCTGCCCAAGATCAAGCTCGAAGTCGCTGTCGCCTCCGACCAGGTCGACAAGACCATCGACGCCATCACCGCGGCCGCCAAGACCGGCCAGATCGGCGACGGCAAGATCTTCGTCATCAGCCTCGACCATGCGGTTCGCATCCGCACCGGCGAAGCCGACGCGGCCGCGCTCTGATTTCGCGCTCATTCATTCACTCAGGAGTAAAACACAATGACGTTTAAGCGTCCCACTGGCGCGGGATTGGCAGCTCTCGCCGTCGGCCTTCTGGCCGCAACCGCCGCACACGCCGAGCCGACGGTCAACAAGGGCGACAACGCCTGGATGCTGACCTCGACGGTGCTCGTGCTGTTGATGACCATCCCCGGCCTCGCGCTGTTCTACGGCGGCCTGGTCCGCTCCAAGAACATGCTCTCCGTGCTCGCGCAGGTGTTCTACACCGTCTGCATCGTCTGCATCCTGTGGGCGCTCTACGGCTACAGCCTCGCCTTCACCGGCGGCTCGCCCTACATCGGCGGCTTCTCCAAGGCGTTCATGATGGGCATCACGCCCGACTCGATGGCCGCCACCTTCACCGCCGGCGCCAACATCTCGGAACTGGTGTATTTCTGCTTCCAGATGACCTTCGCGGCGATCACGCCGGCCCTCATCGTCGGTGCGTTCGCCGAGCGCATGAAGTTCGCGGCGGTGGCGCTGTTCATCCCGCTCTGGGTGACGCTGATCTATTTCCCGATCGCACACATGGTCTGGTACTGGGCCGGTCCGGACGCCATCGTCGACGCGGCGAAGGCACTGGCGGCAGCGGCTCCCGATGCCAAGGCTGCGGCGCAGGCCAAGCTTGATGAAGTCATGGCCGATGCCGGCCAGGTGTTCCTGTGGGGTGCTCTCGACTTCGCCGGCGGCACCGTGGTGCACATCAATGCCGGCATTGCCGGCCTGGTCGGCGCCCTGCTGGTCGGCAAGCGCACCGGCTACGGCAAGGACCTGATGGCTCCGCACTCGCTGACCATGACCATGATCGGCGCGTCGCTGCTCTGGGTCGGCTGGTTCGGCTTCAATGCCGGATCGAACCTCGAAGCTTCGGGCGGCGCTGCTCTGGCGATGACCAACTCGTTCCTCGCCACCGCCGCAGCCGCACTGGCCTGGATGTTCGCGGAGTGGATCATCAAGGGTCATCCCTCGCTGCTCGGCGCTCTCTCGGGTGCGATTGCGGGGCTTGTCGCGGTGACACCGGCGGCCGGTTATTCCGGTCCGATGGGCGCCATCGTGCTGGGTCTGGTGGTCGGCGTGGTCTGCCTGTTCTTCTGCACCGTCATCAAGAACGCGCTGGGCTATGACGACTCGCTCGACGTGTTCGGCGTCCACTGCATCGGCGGCATCGTCGGCGCACTCGGCACCGGCATCCTGGTGAACCCGGCGCTCGGCGGCACCGGCGTGATGGACTACGTGGCCGGCAAGATCGGCGACTACGACTTCACCACCCAGATGATCTCCCAGTGCAAGGCCGTCGCCACCACGCTGGTGTGGTCGGGCATCGGCTCGGCGATCCTCTACAAGGTGGTCGATGTGATCGTCGGACTGCGCGCCAATGTCGAAAAGGAGCGCGAAGGCCTCGACGTCACCGAGCACACCGAGCGCGCCTACAACATGTAAGCGTCACCGGGTATCCCGCAAAAGTGGTTTCCGGTTTTGCGATCAGGATACGCGTAGATTGAAGAGACAACGGTCGGGGCACAAACCCGGCAATGCACCGGCCGTCAGAGGGGCTCCAGCGCAAGCTGGGGCCCTTCGCTTTTTCCACCACTTGAGACAGTATGGCCGGAAGCGCCGGCCCAGACGCTTTCGTGAAACGTGAGGCCGAGCCAACAAACCGGGAGGAGGTCATGAAGGTCGAAGGCGGGTGCTATTGCGGCAAGGTGCGCTATCAGGCCGAGGGCGAACCGATGATGGCGGGGCAGTGCCATTGCCGGGAATGCCAGTACATCTCGGGCGGCGGGGCCAACACGTTCGTCGCAATGCCGGTCACCGGCTTCACATATACCGCCAGCGAGCCCAAGCAATTCAGCCGCAAGGACCTCGAACACGCCGTGACGCGCGAGTTTTGCCCCGAGTGCGGCACGCATCTGGTGACCAAGGCGCCCGGCCTGCCCGCCGCGATCATCAAGATCGGAACCCTGGACGATCCAAAGCTCTTTCCCCCGCAGATGGCGATCTACACCTGCGACAAGCAGGCGTTCCACCACGTGCCCGACGGGATGCCGGCCTTCGAGAAGCTGCCGGCGCGGTAGGGACGCCTGACAGATCCGCCGGCGGCTGCGGGCTGACAGCGCAGCCTATTATAAAGTCGAAACCCCACCCCTCGACCGATGGTTAATCGCGTCTTAACCTCGCCGCATCTATGGTGATCTGATCCGATCCCGCTCGATCCATGGTGCGATCGACAGACCAAAAGTGCTGGCGTTTCAGAATGGTTACACCCGCTTTATCCCAACCGGCCGATGGCGCCGGGGAGAAGGACAGCGAACGCTCGCCCTTTGCCCGGCTGACCGACCTGCTGAAGGGGCATGAACCGGGCAAACCCCTGATCAATATGTCGATCGGCGAACCCCAGCATGCCGTCCCCGGCTTTGTCGGTCCGGTGCTGGCGCAGCACGCCACCGAATTCGGCCGTTACCCGATCGCCAAGGGCATTGCCCCGTTCCGCGAGGCCGTGGCCTCCTGGCTCGGCCGGCGGTTCGACCTGCCGCGGGCCGTGGACCCGGAAACCGAGGTGCTGGTGCTGAGCGGCAGCCGTGAGGGGCTGTTTTTTGGCGCCATCGCCGCGGCCCGCTTTGTCAGCCCGCGCAAGGGAACGCCCGCGGTCCTGCTGCCGAATCCGTTCTATCCGGCCTATGCGGCGGGCGCCGACGCCGCCGGCTGCGAGCGCATCCTGCTGCCGACCACCCCGGACAATGGCTTCCTGCCGGATCTCGAGGCGCTGGACGACGCGACGCTGGCGCGCACCGTGGCTTTCTTCATCGCCTCGCCCGCCAACCCGCAGGGCGCGGTGGCAACGGCCTCCTATTTCAAGCGGCTGAAGCAGCTCGCCGACCACCATGGCTTCGTGGTGCTGAGCGACGAGTGTTATTCGGAGATTTACACCAAGGCGGCGCCGGGCAGCATCCTGGAGCACGCCGGGCCCGACTTCGCCAATGTCGCGACCTTCCAGTCGCTGTCGAAACGCTCGAACCTGCCGGGCATGCGGGTCGGCTTTGCCGCCGGCGACAAAAAATTCCTGGCGCAGATGCATGAGCTGCGCAATGTCGCGGCTCCCACCGTGCCTGTGCCGCTGCAGCATGTTGCCGCCGCCGCCTACGGCGACGAAGACCATGTCGAGGTCAATCGCGCGCTGTACCGGACCAAGTTCGACCTCGCCGACCAGATTCTCGGATCGCGCTACGGCTACAAGCGGCCGGCCGGCGGTTTCTGCCTCTGGCTCGATGTCTCCGCACTCGGCGACGACACGGCGATCACGGTGAGGCTGTTCAAGGAGGCCGGGGTGCGGGTGATTCCCGGCAGCTATCTGGCGCGGCGGCAGGCCGACGGCAGCAATCCCGGCGCCGGCTACATCCGCGTCGCGCTGGTGCAGGACAGCGAAACCGCGGCGGAAGGCCTGCACCGGATTGTTGCGGTGCTGGACGGCAAGCACGTTCGGGAGGACCGATGAGCATGCCCGCAATCGAGCGTGTGATTCCCATCGTCGGCCAGTTGCCGGATCCGATCCGCGAGATGCTGGCGCGCCGCCTGCGCGAACTCACCGGCCTCGCGTTGGTCGGACTTGCAGGGATCGTTGCCGCGGCCTTGATGACGTGGTCGGTGCAGGATCCCTCGCTCAGCCATGCCACCGCGGGCAAGATCCGCAACATCATGGGATTTCCCGGCGCCATCGGCGCGGATCTGCTGATGCAGATCATGGGGCTCGGCGCCGTCATGGTGATCCTGCCGATCGCCGTGTGGGGCTGGCGGATGATGACCCATCGCCATTTCGACCGCGAGGCGCTGCGGATCGGCAGCTGGATCCTTTGCGCCGTGGTCGCGGCGGGTTTCTTCAGCTGCTTTCCGCGCTCGGCCGCATGGCCACTGCCGACCGGCCTCGGCGGCGTGGTCGGCGACGCGCTGGTGCGCGCGCCCGCAGTGATGTTCGGCCCTCCGGGGCTGGTCTACCGGCTGATCCTCGGCACGCTGCTGTTGGCCGCCGTCATCGCCACCTTCCTGTTCGCCAGCGGCGTCGGATCGCGCGAAGCCGTGGTCGAACCGAAGCCGTCGGTGCTCGACGACGATGACGACGACGCCTATGACGACAATGACAGCCGCTCGATCTCGCTGGGATGGCTGGTGCACGGGCTGCTCAGCCTGAAGGCGCGGATGTGGGTTGGCCTGAAGATGGCCTATCGTTTCCTGATCGCCAGCCGCGAGGCGCCGCGCACCGCATCGTTCGATCGCCGTGAACCCAGCCTCGAGCGGGGACGCGAGCGCACCAGCCCGCCGATCGCGCCGCATGCGCACGACGATGATGACGACGAGGCGCCCGCGGGTCACGGAGCGGCCGACAGCGAGGACGAAGACGACGAAGAGCCGGTAGCCCGCGCGCCGAAAAAGCGCGCACCGAAGACCGCGGCACCGGTGGCGAAAAAAGGCGCGGCGTTCGTGCTGCCGCCGCTCACGGTGCTCACCGCCGCAAAGGCGTCCGACCGCAAGGCCCTCAGCAAGGGCGAACTCGAGGAAAACTCGAAACTGCTCGAAGGCGTGCTGCAGGATTTCGGCGTGCGCGGCGAGATCACCAATGCACGGCCCGGCCCGGTGGTCACGCTGTACGAACTCGAACCGGCGCCCGGCATCAAATCGTCACGGGTGATCGGCCTCGCCGATGACATCGCGCGCTCGATGAGTGCGCTGTCCGCCCGCGTCGCCGTGGTCCCCGGCCGCAACGCCATCGGCATCGAACTGCCGAACGAGCATCGCGAGAAGGTCTATTTCCGCGAAATGCTGTCGACCAAGGATGAGACCTCGCACAAGCTGCCGCTGTGCCTGGGCAAAAACATCGGCGGCGAACCGATCATTGTCGATCTCGCCCGCATGCCGCATCTCCTGATCGCCGGCACCACTGGCTCCGGCAAATCGGTCGCCATCAACACCATGATCCTGAGCCTGGTGTACCGGCTGCGGCCGGACCAGTGCCGGCTGATCATGGTCGATCCGAAGATGCTGGAATTGTCGGTTTATGACGGCATCCCGCATCTCCTCACCCCCGTCGTCACCGACCCGAAGAAGGCCGTGGTCGCGCTGAAGTGGGCGGTGCGCGAGATGGAGCAGCGCTACAAGAACATGGCGAAGCTCGGCGTGCGCAATATCGATGGCTACAATGTGCGACTGGGGGAAGCCCGCGCCAATGGCGAGGAACTGACCCGCACGGTGCACACCGGCTTCGACAAGGAGACCGGCAAGGCGATCTACGAGGAAGAAAAGCTCGCGCTCGATCCGCTGCCCTACATCGTCATCATCGTGGACGAGATGGCCGACCTGATGATGGTGGCCGGCAAGGAGATCGAAGGCACGGTGCAGCGCCTGGCGCAGATGGCGCGCGCCGCCGGCCTGCATGTCGTGCTTGCGACACAACGTCCCTCGGTCGACGTCATCACCGGCACCATCAAGGCCAACTTCCCGACCCGCATCTCCTTCCAGGTGACGTCAAAGATCGACAGCCGCACCATTCTCGGCGAGATGGGCGCCGAGCAGCTGCTGGGGCAGGGCGACATGCTGTACATGGCCGGCGGCGGACGCATCAGCCGCGTGCACGGACCTTTTGTCTCCGACGACGAAGTCGAGAAGGTGGTGCGCCACCTCAAGACCCAGGGCTCGCCGGAATATCTCGAAGCGGTCACCGTCGAAGAAGAGAGCGAAGAGGACGGCGCGGTGTTCGACGCCACCGGCATGGGCGGCGGCGAGAGCAACGACTTGTTCACGCAAGCGGTGCAGATCGTCAAACGCGACCGCAAGGCCTCCACCAGCTACATCCAGCGCCGGCTGCAGATCGGCTATAACCGCGCGGCGTCGCTGATGGAGCGGATGGAACAGGAAGGCATCGTCGGCCCGGCCAACCATGCGGGCAAACGTGAAATCCTGGTCGGTGAGGAAGAGGAACGCTTCTGATCCGCGAAAACAGCATTGCATCCGTATGACTTGCAGGGAACCCGAGGCCGCGAAATCGCCACAGCTTAGGGACTAGTGTCCCGCTTCGCGAGTTCGTTGTACTCTAGGCAACCTCTGGACGAACTCGCGAAGCGATAAGGACACTAGCAACTTTATGATTCTAGTGTGCTTTATGAACGCGAAGTTCCTGAAGGAGCCAGCCGAGCAGGCGCAGGAACTTCGCGTTCAGCACACTAGCGCGGGCGAGCAAAACGGCTAGGTTATTTGGATTCAAGCGATTGAGCATGATGGCGAAACAGCAGGCTGAAGATTTGAAACGGCACGGCTCACGCCTGAGCTGCGGCGCCGCCGTGCTCTCGATTGCCCTGCTGGCGGCGATGGTGGTGCCCTCAGCGATGGCGCAAGCCATTCCGCTGCCGCGCCCGGCGCCGAAGGCCCGTGATGGCGCACCGGTGGTCGCCGCGCCGAATGCCGCCAAGCCGACGGCCTCGACAACGCCGGCGCCGGTTACCACCGCTGCGACCACGCCGCCCAATCCGGTGATCCCGGATCCGCGCAACCGCGCGCCGGCGAGCATCTTCACCACCTTCGACGACAAGCAACGGGCACAGGCCGCCAAGATCAGCTCGTATCTGTCGTCGCTGCTGAATCTCAGCGGCAGCTTTGTCCAGGTCGGTCCGGACGGCTCGCGCAGCACCGGCAGCTTCTTCATCCAGAAGCCGGGCAAGGTGCGTTTTGAATACGATCCGCCGAGCAAGATCGCGATCGTCGCCGACGGATCGTCGGTCATCGTGCGCGATACCAAGCTTGCGACCCAGGATCTCTATCCGCTGTCGCAGACGCCGCTGCGTTTCCTGCTGTCCGACAAGATCGACCTGATGAAGGACACCAATGTGGTCGGCGTCACCGCTGATGACATGTTCGTCAGCGTCACCATCGAGGAGAAGCAGCCGCTGGTCGGCACCAGCCGCTTGATGCTGATGCTCGGTGCCAAGGACAACCAGCTCAAGCAGTGGACCATCACCGATCCGCAGGGTTACGACACCACGGTCGCGATCTACAATCTCGACACGGTGCGGAAAATCGATCCGAGCCAGTTCAAGATCGATTACGCCATCGACCAGTATCGCAACGTGCAATAATCATCGCGACTTTGTCTCCGACTCGCAGCCTGCATCGCATTTTCACGTCCTCCTTATTCTCCCGCCCGCGGGCTTCATGCGCCTGACGCTCTCCACCTGGAACATCAATTCGGTGCGCTTCCGCATCGACCTCGTCGCCAAATTCATCAAGGCGGTGCGGCCCGATGTGTTGTGCCTGCAGGAAACCAAGTGCCCCGACGATGCGTTTCCGCTGAAGCGCTTCAAGCGGCTGGGTTACGAGCACGTCGTCCTCAACGGCCAGAAGGGTCACCACGGCGTCGCCATCGTGTCGCGCATTCCCTTCGAGTCGCACGACATCCGCACCTTTTGCGGCAAAGTGGATTCACGGCACATCTCGGTGTCGTTCGGATCAAGCGCCGGCATGAGTGCGCCGCTGGTGCTGCATAATTTCTATGTCCCGGCCGGTGGCGACATCCCGGATCCGAAGCTCAACCCGAAGTTCGAGCACAAGCTATCGTTCCTGGACGAGATGAGGGACTGCGCGCCGCTGCATCCCGCTGAAGGCGACCGGCATATCCTGGTCGGCGATCTCAATGTCGCGCCATACGAGCACGACGTCTGGTCGCACAAGCAACTGCTCAATGTGGTGTCGCACACCCCGATCGAATGCGAGAAACTCCTTGCGGTGCAGAGCGCCGGCGCATGGATCGACATCGCGCGGCAACGCATTCCGATGTCCGAGAAGATCTACACCTGGTGGAGTTACCGCGCCGCCGACTGGGTGGCCTCGGATCGCGGCCGCCGGCTCGACCACATCTGGGTGTCGCAGGCGCTGGGCGACCGTGTCACGGATTTCAGCATCACCCGCGCCGCCCGCGGCTGGGAAGGTCCGTCGGATCATGTGCCGGTGACGGCGGTGATGGAGCTTTGAGGCGTGTAGCCCGGATGAGCGCAAAGCGCGATATCCGGGGACGATCGCAATCCGAGTCCCGCATATCGCATTGCTCATGCGGGCTACAAACTTCGATCAATCAACTCAGCTTGGCCCCGACCAGCACAATGTCGCTGGCCGCCTGGCTGGTGCGCCCGGCGAGTTCGTCGCGCAGGCGGCGGGCGGCGTCGGGGTGGCCTTCCAGCACACGGCCGAACAGGCTGCGCGAGATGCGGATGGTGGAGGAGAACTCCAGCGCGACCGCGGTCGAGGGGCGCTGCATGGGAACCAAAAGCGCGAGCTCGCCGATCAGCGAGCCGGGTCCGGCGATCACCTCATGCTTGCTGCCGTCGTCGGCGCTGACACGAAACGAACCGCTCTGCACGATGAAGCCGGAGTCGGCGGTATCGCCGGCCCGGAACAGGGCCTCGCCACGGGGGACATCGCGCTGCTCGGAGCCAAAGGCGAGATTGCGCAGCGCTTCGCGTCCCAACAGCCGGAGCGTAGGCACGCGTTCAAGCAGGGCAACATCGTCTTCAATCGTCATACGATACCGGCAAACAAGGTCCGTGCGCGGCCAAACCGGCCGCAAACACGAATCATTGCCCGAATCGTATCACGGCACCAGCTTGTAGCCGCCCGATTCCGTGACCAGGATCTCGGGGTTGGCCGCGTCCTTCTCGATCTTCTGGCGCAACCGGTAGATGTGGGTTTCCAGGGTGTGGGTGGTCACGCCCGAGTTGTAGCCCCAGACCTCTTGCAACAAGGTCTCGCGCGAGACCGGCTGCTGGCCGGCCCGATACAGGAAGCGCAGGATGGCGGTTTCCTTTTCGGTCAGCCGGACCTTCTTGGCGTTGGCGCCGGTCAGCATCTTGGAGCCGGGGCGGAAGCTGTACGGACCCACGGAGAACACCGCGTCCTCGCTCGCCTCGTGCTGGCGCAGCTGGGCGCGAATCCGCGCCAGCAGCACCGCGAACCGGAATGGTTTGACCACATAGTCATTGGCGCCGGATTCCAGGCCGAGAATGGTGTCCGAATCCGTATCGTGGCCGGTCAACATGATGATCGGCGACTTGAAGCCGCCCTTGCGCAGGCTGCGAACCACTTCGCGGCCGTCGGTATCGGGCAGGCCGACATCCATCAGAACCAGATCGGGGGTGTTGGCCTTGGCGGCCTGGGCACCCTTGGCGCCGGTATCGACCGCGGACGCTTCGAACTCCTCGTGCAGCGACAGTTGTTCGACCAGCGCATCGCGGAGATCGGTATCGTCATCAACGATCAGGATCTTGCGGGCATTCGCCATTGCGTACAATCCTTTGGGCCGGCGGCTCAGTGGGTGATGGTGGCCGCAATAGAGCACTTGCGGCCAAAAGTGCAAGATGGAGCTGCTGTATCTTATGGGAAGCACTTATTTTCCAATCACTTATCGGACACCGATCCGTGATCGCCCGCTCTCGCTGATCGTCATTCGCGCCATCGCAGGCCACCCGACTCGTGGCTGGCTGACGGCCGGCGGCCAGACCATTCCGGTGGCGCTGGGACGCGGCGGCATCAGGGCCAACAAGCGCGAGGGCGACGGCGGAACACCCCGCGGCACGTTCCACCCGCTGCGGCTGTGGTTTCGTTCCGACCGGCATCCACGCCCGAAAACCTTCCTTCCGATCAGGGCGATACAACCCACGGATGCCTGGGATGAAGATCCGGCCAGCCGACATTATAACCGGCCTGTACGACGCCAGCCTGGCGCCGATGGCGACCGGCTGACCCGCGAGGACCGGCTGTACGATTTCATCATCGAGATCGACCACAATGCCCGTCCCCGGGTGGCCCATCGGGGCAGCGCCGTGTTCCTGCATCTGGCCCGGCCGCAGTTCGGACCGACGGCGGGGTGCGTCGCCATGACCCAGGCGGCGATGCTGCGGCTGTTGAGCCGCCTCGGGCCGCGAACCCGGATTGTGATCGGGTAGAGTTCAGACCAAAGGAGGGCGGTGGCCGAAAATGGCGGAGCCGACCCGGACATGGGTGGCGCCGAACTGGATGGCGATCGGAAAGTCCGCGCTCATGCCCATCGACAAGAGCTTCAATCCATTGCGCGCGGCGATCTTGGCCGTCAGCGCGAAATGCGGGGCGGGCGCTTCATCCACCGGCGGGATGCACATCAGCCCGGAAATCTCCAGCCCATAGGTCTGATGGCAGCGCGCGATGAAATCGTCGGCGTCGACGGGCGCGATGCCGGCCTTCTGCGGCTCCTCGCCGGTGTTGAGCTGCACGAACAGCAATGGCTTGCGCGCTTGCTTAACGATTTCCTTGGCTAACGCTTCGCAAATGCTCGGACGGTCCACCGAATGAATGGCGTCGAACAGCGCCACCGCTTCCTTGGCCTTGTTCGACTGCAACGGACCGATCAGATGCAGCGCGAGGCCGGGATGCGCCGACATCAGCTCCGGCCACTTCGCCTTGGCTTCCTGCACGCGATTCTCGCCGAAAACCCGCTGGCCCGCAGCGATGACAGGCGAAATCTCGGCGGCGCCGAAAGTCTTGGACACCGCCATCAGCGTCACCGACGCGCGATCGCGCCCCGCATCACGACAGGCTGTCACGATCTCGCGCTCCACCGTGGCGAGCCCGGTTGGTAAAGACCCGGTTACATTCGACGCGTCAGTGTCGTTCATCGCAGCAATCGATTCCTAAATTTTAAAGATAGTTCAAATTTGAGCGAATGTACGAAAGTGTTTTTGAGTGCTCTTGCCGCATGGTTCCCCCGGGGCAAGGGGGAACGTCGGGTGTCTCGTAGTCATTCCAGCGGCAGGGCGTCAAGGTTCAAGGGACTGTTCGGGATTCGCGCGCGTCTGGTGATGCTGGCGCTGATCCTGGTGGTGCCGCTGATGATGGATCGCGTGTTCGTTCTGGAGAACACCCGCGCCAAACAGATCAAGCTCGCCGGCGACGAATTGATGAAACTCGCTCAGCACAGCGCCACGGCGCAGCGCGAGATCATCTCGTCGGTCGAAGCCATGCTGCGCTCCGCCGCCTATATCCAGGTCGCCTCAGACAAAACCGGGCGCAGCTGCGCGATCCTGCGCGCCAGCCTGCGCGTCGAAATGCCATGGATCAATTCTCTCTCGGTCGTCGGCAAGGACGGGCGCATCACATGCTCGACCCACCCGAATTATGTCGGCCTCGATGTCAGCGACGGCGCCTATTATCGGAAAACCATTGAAACCCACGGCTTCGTGCTGAGCGACCTGGTGATCAGCCGGCTGACCGGCAACGCGCTGCTGCTCGCGAACTATCCGACATCGGCGGTCGAAGGCGGTGAGCCCTCGGTGATCATCGCCGGCCTCAACATGGAGTGGATGTCGAAGCTTTTGAGTGGAATCGGCGAACGGCCGGGCGTCGAAGCCGCCCTGCTCGACAGCAAGGGCGCGGTTCTCGCGGCTCAGCCTCCCGGGCGCGATATCGTCGGCCAGGTCTATGATGGCTTCGAGATGGGCCAGATCAAAGCCGAGAACGACTTCGGCTCGACCACGATCACCAGCAAAGACGTCAAGAAGCTGGTGTCGTTCGTCCGCATTCCCGGCACCGAGACAAGCCTGGTCGTCAGCATCGATCACAAGGCGATGCTGGCACCGATCAACCGCGACATCCAGAAGGCTTATGTCCAGCTCACCATTGTCAGCCTGCTTGCGCTGCTTGGGGCATGGCTGGTCGGCGAGCAATTCATCATCCGCCCGATCCGCATGATGACAAGCATGGCAAACCGGTTCGGACAGGGCGATCTGACGGCGCGGGCGACCGGCGCGCGGCTGCCCTCCGAATTCAAGCCGCTGGCCACCGCTTTCAACGTCATGGCCGCGCAACTTGCCGAGCGCGAACGCGACCTGATCGCCAGCAACGACCGCCTGACCGTGATGGCGTCGGTCGACATGGTTTCCGGGCTGGCCAATCGGCGCGGTTTGCAGAGCCGGCTCGAATTCGAATGGCTGAAGCTGCAGCAGGTGGAGGGACACCTGGCGCTGATGATGATCGATGTCGATCACTTCAAGCTGTTCAACGATACTTACGGTCACCCCGAAGGCGACGCCTGCCTCGGCCGCGTCGGCGAAACACTGGCCGGCATCGCCGACAAGACCATGGGTTTCGCCGCGCGGTATGGCGGCGAGGAGTTCTGCCTGCTGCTGCCGGGCGCCGACCGCTCCCGCGCCGTCGAGGTCGGTGAAATGGTCCGCGAGGCGGTGGAGCGGCTCCTGGTCCCGCACATCCTGAGTGAACACGGCCACGTCACCGTCAGCGTCGGGGTCGGCGCGATCCCCCCGAACGCAGGCCTGGCGCCGACCGAGCTGATCGAAGCGGCCGATGCCGCGCTCTATGCCGCCAAGCACCAGGGCCGCAACCGGGTGGTCACGCACGGCCTGATCGGGGCGTTCGTTCCGCCGGTTTCCATGGCCGGTTGAACGGCCCGGTGGGGCCTGAAATCGCCGTTTCCGCAGCAATTTCCTGGGCCCAAAGCGTTGACCGGGCGTGCTCTTTTATGTCCTAGTCGGCCGCCTTTTGATGAGCCGACGGACGCTAGTGTGGCATTTCCGAAATCCCCCTCAACATCGCGGCTAGGCCCTCAGGGGGATTTCGGAAATATGAGCCACACTAGAATCTTAAAGTTTTCTAGTGTCCTGATCGAATTCGAAGTTCGCTCTGAGGACGCTGCCAAATGATGCGAACTTCGAATTCGGGACACTAGACCGCAGATGACCAACGAACGTTATAACGCAGGGGAAACCGAGCCGCGCTGGCAGCGCGTCTGGGATGAGCAGGCGATTTTCAAAACCCGCAACGACGATTCCCGGCCGAAATACTACGTGCTCGAGATGTTTCCCTATCCGTCGGGGCGCATCCATATCGGCCACGTCCGCAACTATACCCTCGGCGACGTGATCGCGCGCTACCGGCGGGCCCAGGGCTACAATGTGCTGCACCCGATGGGGTGGGATGCCTTCGGCCTGCCTGCGGAGAATGCCGCGATCGAGCGCAAGATCGCACCGAAAGCGTGGACCTACGACAACATCGCGGCGATGAAGAAGCAGCTCCAGACCATGGGGCTGTCGCTGGACTGGTCGCGTGAGTTCGCGACCTGCGATCCCAGCTATTACAAGCATCAGCAGAAGCTGTTCCTGGATTTCCTGAAGGCCGGCCTCGCCGAGCGCGAGAAGCGCAAGGTGAACTGGGATCCGGTCGACATGACCGTGCTCGCCAACGAACAAGTGATCGACGGCCGCGGCTGGCGCTCCGGCGCGCCGGTGGAATTGCGCGAGCTGACGCAGTGGGTGTTCAAGATCACGACCTACGCGCAGGAGCTGCTCGACGCACTGGATACGCTGGACCGCTGGCCCGACAAGGTCCGCACCATGCAGCGCAACTGGATCGGCCGTTCGGAAGGCCTGCTGGTTCGGTTCGCGCTCGAGACGGCAACCACGCCGGGAAACGAAGCCGAGGTGGAGGTCTTCACCACCCGGCCTGACACGCTGTTCGGCGCCAAGTTCATCGCGGTGTCACCGGATCATCCGCTTGCCGGCGCCGCTGCCGAGAAAAACCCGGCGCTCGCGAGTTTTATCGACGACTGCCGTCGCACCGGCACCGCGCAGGCTGCGATCGACACCGCCGAAAAGCAGGGTTTCGACACCGGCATCAAGGCGGTGCATCCGCTCGACCCGAGCTGGACGCTGCCGGTCTATGTGGCGAACTTCGTGCTGATGGATTATGGCACCGGCGCCATTTTCGGCTGCCCGGCGCACGACCAGCGCGACCTCGACTTCGTCAACAAATACGGCCTCGGCAACATCCCGGTGGTGTGTCCGGAAGGCCAGGATCCGACAACCTTCGTGATCACCGCCACCGCCTATGACGGTGACGGCCGCATGATCAATTCACGCTTCCTCGACGGCAAAACCATTGCCGAGGCGAGGGAAGAGATCGCGAAACGACTGGAGACCGCGAAGCTGGACAACCGGCCGGTGGGACAGCGCCAGGTCAATTTCCGGCTGCGTGACTGGGGCATTTCACGGCAGCGCTATTGGGGCTGCCCGATCCCGGTGATCCATTGCCCGACCTGCGACGTGGTGCCGGTGCCGGAAAAGGATCTGCCGGTGGTGCTGCCGGACGACGTCTCGTTCGACAAGCCCGGCAACGCGCTGGATCATCACCCGACCTGGAAACACGTCACTTGTCCCAAGTGCGGCGGCAAAGCCCTGCGGGAAACCGACACGATGGACACGTTCGTCGATTCGTCATGGTACTTCGCGCGCTTCACCGATCCGTGGAACGAGAACGCGCCGACCACCCGCACAGTGGTGGACCGGCTGATGCCGGTCGACCAGTATATCGGCGGCGTCGAGCACGCGATCCTGCATCTGCTGTATGCCCGCTTCTTCACCCGCGCGATGAAGGCCACCGGCCACATCGTATTCGATGAGCCGTTCGCCGGCCAATACACCCAGGGCATGGTGGTTCATGAGACCTACAAGAAGCCCGACGGCGGCTGGGCCTCGCCGGATGAAGTCAAAATCGAAATCAGCGGCAACGACCGCCACGGCACCCTGCTCTCGACCGGCGAAGTCGTCACCATCGGCTCGATCGAGAAGATGTCGAAGTCGAAGCGCAACACCGTCGACCCCGACGACATCATCGCCACCTACGGCGCCGACACCGCGCGCTGGTTCATGCTGTCGGATTCGCCGCCCGATCGCGACGTGATCTGGAGCGAGGAAGGCGTCAAGGGCGCCAGCCGTTTCGTGCAGCGGCTGTGGCGCCTGGCCAATGAATCCGCCGAAATCGCCAAATCCGCGCCCTCGACGCGGCCGGTTACCTTCGGCCCCGATGCCCTGGCCCTGCGCAAGGCCGCCCATGGCGCCCTCGACAAGGTCTCGGGCGGCATCGACAAGATGCACTTCAACGTCTGCCTGGCGAATATCCGGGAATTCGCCAGCACCCTGGCGGATACCCTGGCGCGTCCCGGCACCCCCTCGCCTGATCTCGCCTGGGCGATCGGCGAGGCGGCGATCATCCTTATTCAACTGTTTAGCCCGATGATGCCGCACCTCGCCGAGGAATGCTGGGTGGCGCTGGGGCAATCCGGGCTGGTGTCCGAGGCAGCCTGGCCCAAAATCGAGCCGGAATTGCTGGTCGAGGACACAATTACGCTCCCGGTCCAGGTTAATGGCAAGAAGCGCGCGGATGTCACAGTGGCCCGAAATGCGACCAACGGGGAAATTGAAGCTGCCGTTTTGGCCCTCGATGAGGTAAAACGGGTGCTGGATGGGGCAGCTCCGCGCAAGATTATCGTTGTTCCTCAGAGGATTGTGAATGTCGTCGCTTGATCTGCGCATTGCTGGCCGGTTGCTGGTCGTGGCCGTTCTGGCCGCCTTCACCGCCGGGTGTTTCCAGCCGATGTATGCCGAACGCAGCGACGGCAAGCCCGCCTTGCGCGAGCGGCTGGCCGGCATCGAGGTTCCGCCGCTGGACTATCCGCAGGCCTCGCGCGAGGCCCGGGTCGGCCTCAATATCCGCAATGCGCTGATGTTCAAGATGTACGGCGATGCCGTCGGCGCGGCGCCGACCCATAAGCTGCTGCTGCGGCTGACCGCGTCGCGGACTTCAATCATCCTGGACACCACCACCCAGCTGCCGGCGGTCGAGAACTACGGCGTCGACGTGACCTACGAGCTGAAGGATGCCACCGGCAAGACGGTGCTGACCGGCTCTACCTTCGCGCGGGTGTCCTACGACATTCCGGGACAGGAACAGCGCTTCGCGAAGAACCGCGGCCTGCGCGACGCCGAGGATCGTGCGGCCGGCGTCGTCGCCGACAACATCAACACCCGGCTCGCCTCGTTCATGTACGCCGGCACCTGACCAATCCTCTATTGTCATAAGGACGTCGCGCCTTGGTCGCGCTTCGGGGCAAGGAAATCGACGGCTTTCTCGCAAGGCCCGATTCAAACCGCCCAATCATCCTGCTGTATGGCCCCGACACCGGCCTCGTGCGCGAGCGCGCCGATGCCTTGATGGCGTCGGCGGTCGATGATCCCAGCGATCCGTTTTCCCTGATCCGGCTCGATGGCGATGAACTCGCAAGCGAACCGTCGCGCCTGGTCGACGAGGCCATGACCATCCCGCTGTTTGGCGGCCGGCGGGCGATCCGCATCCGCGCCGGGGGCAAGAACTTCTCCAGCGGCATCGACACCCTCGCCGAGATGTCGCTGAAGGATTGCCGCATTGTGATCGAGGCGGGCGAGCTGCGCCCCGACGCACCGCTGCGCAAGGCCTGCGAGCGTTCCAAGACCGCCGTCGCCATCGCCTGTTATCCCGATACTGAGCGCGACCTGGCGCGGCTGATCGACGACGAGCTGCGCGCATTCGAGCTGCGGATTTCGCAGGATGCGCGCAACGCCCTGGTGCAACTGCTGGGCGGCGACCGCCAGGCCTCCCGCAACGAAATCCGCAAGCTCGCGCTGTACGCCCGCGGTGAGCGCGAGGTGACGCTCGAGCATGTCATGGCCGTGGTCACCGACGCCTCCGCGCTCGCACTCGACGCCATTGTCGACGGCGCTTTCGCCGGCCGCCCGGCGGACGTGGAAACCGCGTTCGCCAAGGCGATGGCGTCCGGCACCTACCCCGGCATGATCATCATGGCAGCGCAGCGCCAGGCGGCGCTGCTGCACAAGGTCCGCCTGTCGGTTGAAGACGGCATGTCGGTCTCGTCCGCCGCCGATGCCGGATTTCCGCGGCTGCATTTTTCCAGAAAGCCAATGGTCGAGACAGCGCTGCAGAATTCGACCGCGGACCGGCTGATGCGAATCATCGGCCAGCTCGCCGACGCCGCCTTCGAGATGCGCAAGCAGTCCGACCTCGCCAGCCCGATCGCGCAGCGTGCGCTGATGGCGGTGGCGGTGAATACGCGGCGGCGGGGGTGAGGAGCGCAGGCTCGCCACACCCACTCCGTCATTGCCGGGCATGACCCGGCAATCCAGCTTTCTTCAACAAGATCACAACACCCGTTAAGCGTCTAAGCTGGATCCGCGGGTCAAGCCCGCGGATGACGCAGAATTTGCGGGGCGCGTTACCTGTAAATTTGGCCTCTTATTTCGCCGCTTCCAGCCTTCTCAAAATCTCGTCGAGCTGGTCGAGAGTCCCGTACTTGATCTGCACGGTGCCACCGGGATCGCGGTGATCGACATTGATCTTCATGCCGAGCGCATCGCCGATGCGTTTTTCCAGCGCGACGGTGTCCGGATCTTTTTCGGCCTTGGCGGCGCGCGGCTTCTGCGGCGCACGGACCGGCACGCCTTCCTCGTGGGCGAGCGCTTCAGTCTGGCGCACGCTCAGGCCTTCCTCGACAACCCGCTTGGCCACCGCCGTCGGCGCCGCCACGCCGATCAGCGCCCGCGCATGTCCCGCGGACAATTGGCCGGAGGCGATGTAGTCCTGCACTTCGTCCGGCAGCCTGGTCAGCCGCATCATGTTGGCGACGTGGCTGCGGCTCTTGCCGACGACTTTGGCGATGTTCTCCTGGCTGTGCTTGAACTCGTCGGCGAGCGCGTGATAGCCGCGCGCCTCTTCCATCGCGTTGAGGTCCTCGCGCTGCACGTTCTCGATGATCATGATCTCGAGCGCGTCGGTGTCGCTGACCTCGATCTGAACGATCGGCACGTCGTGCAGGCCGGCGCGCTGTGACGCACGCCAGCGGCGTTCGCCGGCGATGATCTCGAAACGATCGGCCGAGCCTTTCAAAGTCCGCACCACGATCGGCTGGATGACGCCGTGCTCCTTGATCGACGCAGCGAGTTCGTTGAGCTCGGTGTCGTCGAAGGTGCGGCGCGGATTGCGCGGATTGGGTTTGAGAAATTCGATCGGCACCTTGCGCTGCGCGCGCGCGCGCTCGGGATGCGCCGCCGCTTCGCCGCCGACGTCGCCGATCAAACTCGCAAGACCACGACCCAACCGCGAGCGCGTCTCATCGGCCATCGCCACCATCTCCTTTGGATTCAACTCCGCGCTCCACTCTCGACATACATTCAAACAAAGACTCATCTCCTCATGGTGAGGAGGCGCAAAGCGCCGTCTCGAACCACGAGGCCAAGGCGCTCACTTCACGGCCTCATCCTTCGAGACGCCCGCTGCGCGGGCTCCTCAGGATGAGGGATAAAGGCAAGCGCTCGACTAGTGCGCCAGCAGTTCACGTTCGCGCTGAATCACTTCGGTTGCGAGCCGCAGATAGGCCTCGCTGCCGACGCACTTCAGGTCGTACACCAGCACCGGCTTGCCGTAGGACGGCGCTTCCGAAATCCGCACATTGCGCGGGATCATGGTGTCGTAGACTTTCTTGCCCATGAACTGGCGCACGTCGGCGACGACCTGGTTCGACAGGTTGTTGCGCGAGTCGAACATGGTCAGCACGATGCCGTGGATCGACAGGTTTGGATTGAGCGTGGAGCGCACCTGCTCCACGGTCTGCATCAGCTGCGACAAACCTTCGAGCGCGAAGAACTCGCACTGCAGCGGCACCAGGATGGCGTCGGATGCAGCCATCGCGTTGATGGTGATCAGATTCAGCGACGGCGGGCAGTCGATCAGCACATAAGTGTAATCATTGCCTTCGGGGTAATTCTCGTTGAGCACGGCAATGGCGTTGCGCAGACGGAAGGCGCGGTCGCGGGTCGTGCCGAGCTCGAGCTCGAGACCGGACAGATCCATGGTGGAGGCGGCAATATGCAAACGCGGCACCGCCGTCGGCACGATGGCCTCGCGCAGCGTCGCCTCGCCGATCAGCACATCATAAGTGGAGCAATCGCGGTTGCGGCGGTCGATGCCGAGCCCGGTGGAGGCGTTGCCCTGGGGATCGAGATCCACAATCAGCACCCGCTCGCCGATGGCTGCCAGTGCCGTGCCGAGGTTGATGGCCGTGGTTGTTTTTCCCACGCCACCCTTCTGGTTGGCCAATGCGATGATGCGGGGGTGCAGCGGAGACGCGCTCTCGCCCGTATGATCTTGATCCAATTGAATATTTTCACTCATTTGCTGGCCGTTTGCGTTGCCGAGGGGGATGCGAGACGCCGTTCGATCCGGTCGAATTCAGCGACCCAGCCGTGTCCGCCGGTGCGGCTGGGATGGAGCTTAGGCTCGATTTTCCAATATTTAGTAGCTTCGGTCAATTCGGACTCTACATCTTGTCCTTTCAAAAACAAAGCTTTGGCTCCGTTTTTGACCAGAGATTCCGTAAAACCCAGCAGCACGTTAAGCGATGCAAGCGCACGCGCGGTGACGCAATCGATCGGACCGCGGAAACTATCCACATAATCCACGATATCCGCGAGGTGCACCGTGCCCCGTCCCCCGGTGACCCGCAGCGCCTCGCGCAGGAACGCCGCCTTTTTGGCGTTGCGCTCCACCAGATGCACCATGGCGCCTTCGCGATCCGCCATCACGCAGGCGAGCACCACTCCGGGAAAGCCACCGCCGCTGCCGAGATCAACCCAGGTCCTGGCGTTTGGCGCCAGCTCGAGAAGCTGCAACGAATCGGCAATGTGCCGGGTCCAGATCTGGGGCAGGGTCGATGGCGCCACCAGATTGGTCTTGGCCTGCCAGGTCACCAGCAGCTCGGCATAACGATCGAGCCGCGCCTCTGTTTCACGTGAAACAGGCGTGAGCGCCAAAGCCTCCGCCTTGTCGTTCTGGGAGATCTGAAAGGCCGCCGACTGATTTGCCACGGCGCATTGTCCTTATGAAGTTGAGGCCGCCGCGGGCTTGCCCGCATGGCTGCGGGATTGCCGTCGCAAATAGGCGGCGAGGATCGCCAGCGCCGCCGGCGTCAGTCCGTCAAGGCGGCCGGCCTGGCCCACGGTCCGGGGCTGTGCCGCGGCCAGCTTATGCCGGGCTTCGTTCGACAGACCGGGCACCGCGTCGTAGTCGATCTCGGTCAGCAGCAAGCCTTCGTCGCGCCGGAAGGCGTCGACGTCGGCGGTTTGCCGGGCGAGATAGACGTCGTACTTGGCATCGATCTCCACATGCACTGCGATGGCCGGATCGATGCCGCCGAGCTCAGGCCAGATCGCCGACAGCGTGTGCCATTCGATATCCGGATAGGCCAGCAGCTCGAACGCCGAGCGCCTGACCCCGTCGCGGTTCAGCGCCAGGCCGTGCTTGGCCGCCTCGTTCGGAGTGATATTGAGTGATTTCGCAAGCGCCTTGGCCGCACCCAGTGCTTCCATCTTGTGGCGATGAAACGCGGTTCGCCCTGCCCCAACGCATCCCAGCGCGATGCCGCGCTCGGTCAGGCGCTGATCCGCATTGTCTGCCCGCAGGGTCAGCCGGTATTCGGCGCGCGAGGTGAACATGCGATAGGGCTCGGTGATTCCGCGAGTCACCAGGTCGTCGATCATCACCCCGAGATAACCGTCGGCGCGATCGAACACGATGGGGTGGCCGCCGCTCGCGACCAATGCGGCATTCAACCCGGCCACCAGGCCTTGGGCGGCCGCCTCTTCGTATCCAGTGGTCCCGTTGATCTGTCCGGCCAGGAACAGCCCCGGCATCCGCTTGGTCTGCAGGGTCGGATCGAGCTCGCGGGGATCGACATGGTCGTATTCGATGGCATAGCCGGGGCGAACCATGCGGGTGCGCTCGCAGCCGGGAATGGTGGCCAGGATCGCCTGCTGCACCTCTTCCGGCAACGAAGTCGAGATCCCGTTGGGATAAACCGTGGTGTCGTCGAGCCCTTCCGGCTCCAGGAAGATCTGGTGGCCATCACGATCGCCGAACCGGACGATCTTGTCCTCGATCGAGGGGCAATAGCGCGGCCCCCGGCTCTGGATCTGTCCGGAATACATCGGCGAGCGATGCACATTGGCCCGGATCACCTCATGGGTGGCCGGCGTGGTCCGGGTGATCCCGCATTCGATCTGGGGCGTGGTGATCCTGGACGTCAGCACCGAGAACGGCTCGGCCGGATCGTCGCCGGGCTGCATGTCCACCGCGGACCAGTCGATGGTGGTGCCATCCAGGCGCGGCGGGGTGCCGGTCTTCAGCCGTCCCAGGGTAAAGCCAATGCGCTCGAAGGCCTTGGAGAGTCCCATGGCTGGGGCTTCGCCGACGCGGCCAGCGGGCCAGTTCTTCTCACCGAGGTGGATCAGTCCCCGCAGGAAGGTTCCGGTGGTGACAACCACTGCTCCTGTCGCGAATTCCGGGCCATCGGCCAGGCGAATCCCGGCAATCCGGCCGCCGGCCAGCAACAGATCATCGGCCTCGCCTTCGATCACGCTGAGATTGGCGGTCTCCCGGATCGCGGCCTGCATGGCGGCGGCATAAAGCTTCCGGTCGGCCTGAGCCCTGGGACCGCGAACGGCAGGCCCCTTTCGGCGATTCAGAACCCGGAACTGGATGCCCGCGGCATCCGCCACCCGGCCCATCACCCCGTCCAGAGCATCGACTTCGCGGACCAGATGGCCCTTGCCGAGGCCACCGATGGCTGGATTGCAGGACATGGCGCCGACGGTGGCAAATTGGTGAGTCACCAGGGCGGTTCGGGCGCCCATGCGGGCAGCCCCCGTCGCGGCTTCGCAGCCGGCGTGGCCTCCCCCGATAACAATGACGTCGAAACCAGTGCTCATGGTGCGCTCGCGGCACCTTCTATCGCGCAAACATAAAACCCGGAAGTCATATGTGGATCTCGGGCGCCAGAACGAGATGTTTCACGTGAAACAGGACCAGCGGCCCAAATTGTTTCACGTGAAACACCCCGGGCTATTTGCCGATGCAGAACTCGCGGAAAATGACATCCAGGATGTCCTCGACATCCACCCGCCCGGTCAGCCGCCCAAGCGCGTGAATTGCGACCCTCAGTTCCTCGGCAACCAGCTCTTCGCCCTGCCCCTTCGTGATCAACGCCCGCCCCAGCGCGTCCGCCGTTTCCCGCAGCAGCGTCCGATGCCTGACACGGCTGATCAGGGCAGTCTCACCGGAACCGAATGTGTCCCGGGCAAACACCACCAGGGCGGCGATCAGTTCGGTCAGCCCATCGCCGCGGGCTGCCGACAGGTCAAATCCCGTGGCTCCATCAGGCGTCGGGGCCGGGCCGTCGACAAGGTCCACCTTATTCCGGAGCCGCCAGACCGGCGCCCCATCGCCGATGGCGCCAGGTGACGCCGGATCGCGGGCATCGACCAGCCAGAGCACCAGATCGGCGGACGCCGCCCGCTGCTGGGCCCGACGCACCCCCTCCTGCTCCACCGGATCGGTGGTCTCGCGAACGCCGGCGGTGTCGAGCAGCGTCACCGGATACCCGTCGAGATCGAGATGCACCTCGATCACATCGCGGGTGGTGCCGGCATAGGGCGAGACGATCGCCGCCTCCCGCCGGGCCAGGCGGTTGAGCAAGGTCGACTTGCCGGCGTTTGGCGGGCCGGCGATGGCGACCACCAGTCCATCACGCAGGCGTTCACTTTGTGCCGATACCGCAAGGGTTTCTTCGATTTCAGCTTTGAGAGCCGCGATCCGCGCCAGGGCCGGCGCGATCAGTTCGTCGGGCACATCGCCCTCGTCGGAAAAATCGATGCCGACTTCGATCAGCGCGGACGCCTCAATGATCTGCTGCCGCCAACTCTCGGCTTTACCACCGAGCAAGCCCTTCAGCTGCCGCAGTGCCTGGCGCCGCTGCCGGTCGGTGTCCGCATGAATCAGGTCGTCGAGACCTTCGGCCTCGGTCAGATCGAGCTTGCCGTTCTCGAAGGAGCGCCGGGTGAATTCGCCGGGCTCGGCCGCGCGCAACCCGTCCATGGCTCCGAGGGTCTCGAACACCGCGGCGAGCACCGCGCGGCCGCCATGGACATGCAGCTCGGCGACGTCTTCGCCGGTGGCGCTGTGCGGCCCGGGAAACCAGAGCGCCACCGCTTCGTCGATCGGCTGGCCAG
Organism: Bradyrhizobium prioriisuperbiae; assembly: GCF_032397745.1. NCBI lineage: Bacteria > Pseudomonadati > Pseudomonadota > Alphaproteobacteria > Hyphomicrobiales > Nitrobacteraceae > Bradyrhizobium > Bradyrhizobium prioriisuperbiae. The sequence goes on along the minus strand of NZ_CP135921.1, from coordinate 2,256,992 downwards.
CTCCATCATGAAGTGTGGCCAGCGTCGCCAGTCGCGGAACTGGGCGCCGTCCCGCGAGTAAATCGAGCGCCGCCCCTGCCCGCCGGCCGGAAATGCGAACAATCGCAATGGCTGAGGGCGGCCGTCCCGACGACAATGCAAAGATGGTTTGATCTCTTAAGTCCATGGCTTAGGCTTATTTCCCATCAGGGCGGCTGGCAATCGCATGCCACCATCAGCTCTTATGTTGCAATGCACAACGGCGCTCTAGGGCTCCATGTTGCATCGCAACAATACCGAAAGACGGCTCATGGCCGATATTGCATCGCACAATAATCGTCTTGCTGCGGAAACCAGCCCCTATTTGCTGCAGCATAAAGCCAATCCGGTCGACTGGTGGCCGTGGGGGCCCGACGCCCTGACCGAGGCGCAACGGACCAACAAGCCAATCCTGCTGTCGGTCGGCTACGCGGCCTGCCACTGGTGCCATGTCATGGCCCACGAAAGCTTTGAGGACGAGACCACCGCCGGCGTCATGAACGATCTGTTCGTGAACATCAAAGTCGACCGTGAGGAGCGGCCCGACATCGATCAGATCTACATGAACGCCCTGCACCATCTTGGCGAGCAAGGCGGCTGGCCACTGACCATGTTCCTCACGCCCGACGGTTCGCCGTTCTGGGGCGGCACATATTTTCCGAAACACGCGCAATACGGCCGCGCCGCCTTCACCGACGTGCTGCGTGAGGTCGCGCGCATCTTTCACGAGGAACCGAGCAAAGTTGCGCAGAATCGCAACGCACTGGTCGCACGTCTCGCCGAGCGCGCGCAAACGAATAACCCTGCAAATATAGGCCTTGCCGAACTCGACAGCGCGGCCACCTCGATTGCGCGTGCGACCGATCCCGTGCATGGCGGCCTGCGCGGTGCGCCAAAATTTCCGCAATGCGCGATGCTCGAATTCATCTGGCGCGCCGGCGCACGCATGGCGGATCAGCGCTTCTTTCTCACCACTGAACTGGCGCTGATGCGGATGAGCCAGGGCGGCATCTATGATCATCTCGGTGGCGGATATGCCCGCTACTCGGTCGACGAGCACTGGCTGGTGCCGCATTTCGAAAAGATGCTCTACGACAACGCCCAGATCCTCGACCTGCTGGCGCTGGATTTCTCGCGCACCCAAAGCCCCCTGCTCCGGCAGCAGGCAGAGGAAACCGTCGGCTGGTTCATCCGGGACATGACGATTCCGGAAGGCGGCTTCTCGTCCTCATTGGATGCCGATTCCGAGGGTGAGGAAGGCAAGTTTTACGTCTGGTCGCTGGCTGAGGTGGAGCAGGTCCTGGGTTCCGCGGACGCCGCAGATTTTGCTGCGATTTACGACGTCACCGCTGCCGGCAACTTCGAGGGACACAATATCCTCAACCGGCTCAATAGTTTAGACCACAAGGAATACGACGAGGCGCGCCTCGCCATGCTGCGCGCCAGACTGCAGCAGAAGCGCAGCAAGCGGGTTCGACCTGGGCTCGACGACAAGGTGCTGGCGGACTGGAACGGGCTGATGATCTCAGCCCTCGCCCACGGCGCCACCGCCTTTGACGCGCCGGAATGGCTAACGATCGCCAAACAGGCCTTCGCTTTCGTGGCGCGAGCCATGACCCAAAACACCCAAGAAGGCGACCGGCTCGGTCATTCCTGGCGCGAGGGCAAGCTGCTGTTTCCGGGATTGGCCTCGGACTTCGCCGCCATGATCCGCGCCGGCCTCGCTCTGTATGAGGCGACCGGCGAACGAGGCTATCTCGACCAGGCCGTGCGCTGGCAGCACGCCCTCGACCGGCACTACGCCGACACCGAGCACGGCGGTTATTATCTCACCGCCGACGATGCCGAAGGCCTGATCGTCCGGCCGCACGCGACCATCGACGACTCCATACCGAATCACAACGGCCTGATCGCCCAGAACCTGGTGCGGCTGGCGGTGCTGACCGGCGATGCCCATTGGGGACGCCAACGCGATGCGCTGTTCGCAGCCATCCTGCCCGGCGCCACCGAAAATGTGTTCGGCCATCTGTCGCTGCTCAACGCACTCGACCTGCATCTGCGCGGCGCGCAGATCGTGGTGACCGGAGACGGCGAGGCATCCGACGCCCTGCTCACAGCGGCACGACGCCTGCCCCATGCGACGACGATCATCTTCCATGCTGTGAGCACCGATGCTTTGCCGCCGCAACATCCGGCGCGTGACAAGATCGCGGCCATAAAGGGTGAGGCCGCGGCCTTTGTCTGCCGAGGACAGAGCTGTTCGCTGCCAGTGATCAAACCGGAAGCGCTGGCTGCGTTGGTGGAGCACGGCACGACCGGAGGCTAACTTTCCGGTCGAAGCGGAACATCCCCACCGCGTCATTGCCGGACTTGATCCGGCAATCCAGCTTTCTTCAACACCGTCGTCGTATGCATCAAACGCTTAAGCTGGATCCGCGGGTCAAGCCCGCGGATGACACGGAGTGAAAAGAACCGCCCTCCGCCACACCACCGTTCGTGAAAGAAAAATGGCCGGGACAAAGCCCGGCCATCGTCATCTCAGATTGTCGCAACAGAGGTTGCGTTACGTGTTCATCGACTCGAAGAACTCCGAGTTGTTCTTGGTGTTGCGGAGCTTGTCGAGCAGGAAGTCGATGGCATCCATGGTGCCCATCGGATTGAGGATGCGGCGCAGCACGTACATCTTCTTGAGCAGCTGCGGATCAGTGAGCAGCTCTTCCTTGCGGGTGCCCGAGCGGGTGATGTCGATCGCCGGGAAGGTGCGCTTGTCCGACACCTTGCGGTCGAGGATGAGCTCCGAGTTGCCGGTGCCCTTGAACTCTTCGAAAATCACTTCGTCCATGCGGCTGCCGGTATCGACCAGCGCGGTGGCGATGATGGTAAGCGAGCCACCTTCCTCGATGTTACGCGCCGCGCCGAAGAAGCGCTTCGGGCGCTGCAGGGCGTTGGCGTCGACACCGCCGGTCAGCACCTTGCCGGATGACGGCACCACGGTGTTGTAAGCGCGGCCGAGGCGGGTGATCGAGTCGAGCAGGATGACCACGTCGCGGCCGTGTTCGACCAGGCGCTTGGCCTTTTCGATCACCATCTCGGCCACCTGGACGTGGCGCACCGCGGGTTCGTCGAAGGTCGAGGAGACGACCTCGCCCTTCACCGAGCGCTGCATGTCGGTGACTTCTTCCGGACGCTCGTCGATCAGAAGCACGATCAGATAGCACTCGGGATGGTTTGCGGTAATCGAGTGCGCGATGTTCTGCATCAGCACGGTCTTGCCGGTGCGCGGCGGCGCCACGATCAAAGCGCGCTGGCCCTTGCCGATCGGAGCGACGATGTCGATGACGCGGGCGGAGAGATCCTTGCGTGTCGGATCTTCCAGCTCGAGCCGAAAACGTTCATCCGGAAACAGCGGCGTCAGGTTATCGAAATTGACCTTGTGCTTGGCCTTTTCCGGATCCTCGAAGTTGAGGGTGTTGACCTTGAGCAGGGCGAAATAACGTTCGCCTTCCTTCGGAGAGCGGATGTGGCCCTCGATGGTGTCGCCGGTGCGCAAGCCGAAGCGGCGGATCTGCGAGGGCGAGACGTAGATGTCATCGGGGCCGGGCAGGTAGTTGGCATCCGGCGAGCGCAGGAAGCCGAAGCCGTCCGGCAGCACCTCGACCACGCCTTCGCCGATGATATCGGTTTCCTGGATGGCCAGTTGTTTGAGAATGGCGAACATCAGCTCCTGCTTGCGCATGGTGCTGGCGTTTTCGACCCCAAGCTCCTCCGCAAATGAGACGAGTTCGGCTGGGGTCTTGGACTTGAGGTCCTGGAGTTTCATTTCCCGCATTGGGATGGTCCTGTAGGGAGCGAAGAGGAGGAGGGTGCAGGGTGGCTCAGACGTGCGAATCACAAGGAAAGGGAGATCCGCAGGTCTTGAGCGTGAAGGTACCGGTGAAGGCCTAGAACCTGATGTGGCGACCGGTTTAAAAAATGAACCGTGTCACGACCACATCCGCCTGCGTTGGGTGGGATGACGCAAATATAGAAAGCAGCGGTGCTTTTCGCAAGATCGTTTCCGCATCTCCCACATCGGTCGCGGAAACTGCCGGGCTGGTTCAGAACGGCTTCACAATCGCCACGATGACGATTCCGACCATCAAAAGCGTAACTACCTCATTGATAATACGATAGAATTTATGGCTTCGGGTATTCCGGTCCAGGCTGAAGTCCCTGACACGGGCGGAAAAAAAGCCATGCAGACCCGACATCGCCAGCACCATGGCGAACTTGGCGTGAAACCAGCCCGCCATATACCAATGGCCGGCCCAGGCCAAATACAGACCGACAATCCAGGTCACGACCATGGCCGGATTGATGATGGCCTTCAAAAGCCGCCGTTCCATCACCTTGAAGGTTTCGGACTGCGGCGAGCCCGGCGCAGCCTCGCAGTGATAGACAAATAGCCGCGGCAGATAGAGCATGCCGGCCATCCACGAGATCACGGCGATGACGTGCAACGCTTTCAGCCATTCATACATCGCAACGATCCTAGGTAGCATTTCCGAAATTCCCCTCCCATCTCGGCGACCTCGTCGAGGGAATTTCGGAAATACAAGCTACACTAGAGTCTAAGGTTTTCTAGTGTCCCGATCGAATTCGAAGTTCGCTCAGAGGATGCTGCAAAGTGATGCGAACTTCGAATTCGGGACACTAGCTTAGTCCAATCTCAACCGCGGACGCGCTTGAGCATTCGTTCGACGTGCGCAATCGGTGTTTCCGGCAGGATGCCGTGGCCCAGATTGAAGATAAACGGACCGGAGGAAAAATCCCCCAGGATGCGATCCACTGAGCGATCCAGCGCATCACCGCCCGCCAGCAGCGCCAGCGGATCGAGATTGCCCTGAACCGCAACCTTGCTCTGCACGTGCTCCCTGATCAGCCTGCGATCGGCCATCCAGTCAACGCTGACGCCGTTCACCGGCACGCGATCCACGTAATCCACAAGGCTCGCGCCGGCGCCGCGCGGAAAGCCGATGATCCTTGCATCGGGGACCTGCTTGCGCACGCCTTCGACGATTCGCGCCGCCGGCTGCACGCACCAGCGCGAAAATTCCTCCGGCGGCAACACGCCGGCCCATGTGTCGAACAACTGCACCGCATCGGCGCCCGCCTCGAGCTGGCGCCGCAGATACTCGATGGAATTGACGATCAGCCGTTCGATCAGCTTTTCAAAGGCTTTTGGATGCCGATAAGCAAACAGCCGCGCCGGCGCCTGATCGGGCGTGCCATGGCCGGCGATCATGTAGGTCGCAACCGTCCACGGCGCGCCGCAAAAGCCGAGCAGGGCAACAGCCGGATCGAGGCTCGCCTTGACCCGGCGAACCGTCTCGTAAACCGGCGCAAGAATTGTTTGATCCACTTCGAGTGGCAAGCGATCGATCGCAGCTTCGTCCGCCAGCGGAGTGAGTTGAGGTCCTTCGCCCACCGCGAACGTGACCGTCTGGCCCAGAGCATGCGGAATGACCAGGATATCCGAGAACAGGATCGCAGCGTCGAATCCGAAACGGCGGATTGGCTGCAGTGTCACTTCGGTTGCCATCTCCGGATTGAAACAGAGATCGAGGAACGAGCCTGCCTTGGCACGCAGCTCGCGATACTCCGGCAGATAGCGGCCAGCCTGGCGCATCATCCAGACCGGAGGCTGAACAACCGATCCGCCAGCGAGCACATTGAGAACCGAGTTACTCACCGGTTTGTCGTCCTTCACTCTTCTCTAAAACCATACTTAAAGATTCTTAGGTTTGTAGTTGTTAGGCGGTGGATTGGACTCACGCAAAACCATCGACTCCTTGTCCCCGTGCTATCCACATGCCGCAGAGGTTATCCGCATCTCCCGGATTGTCCCCAGGGGCAGAGGAAGTTGGACGATTTCAAGGACTTCGCCGCATTCCGGGGATGATTATCAAGAGACAAATCCACATAACCTTATTATCATCCGTTTTGCCGTCGGGCTTCATCCCACAATGAGGCCTGTGAAGCAAAACCGGGTTTTTCCCAGAGACCGCGACCTCCGGCCGCTCATGCCGCACGAACCCCACACTGATTCACAGGATATACGGCGTGATGGCGACCAGTACCGGTAGTTATTTCCACCTTCACATGGTGTCGGATTCGACCGGCGAAACCCTGATCACGGTGGCGCGTGCGGTGGCTGCGCAATATTCCTCGGTGACCCCCGTCGAGCATGTCTACCCCCTGGTTCGCAGCCAGAAGCAGCTCGACCGCGTGCTTGCCGAAATCGAGGAATCGCCGGGGATCGTGCTGTTCACCCTGCTGGAAGAAGACCTGGTGTCGCGGCTCGAGGCCAAGTGCAAGGAAATCAACATTCCGAGCCTGTCCATCATTGGGCCGGTGCTGCAGCTGTTCCAGGCTTATCTCGGAGCCGCGACGTCGCATCGGGTCGGTGCCCAGCACACACTCAATGCGGAGTATTTCAAGCGCATCGATGCCCTGAATTATTCGATGATCCATGATGACGGCCAGCATGTCGAAGGCCTGGAAGAGGCGGACGTGGTCCTGGTCGGGGTGTCGCGGACGTCCAAGACACCAACCTCGATCTATCTTGCCAACCGCGGCGTGCGCACCGCCAACGTGCCGCTGGTTCCCGGCATTCCGATCCCGCGGCAATTGGAGACCCTGACCAAGCCGCTGGTGGTGAGCCTGCATGCCACCCCCGAGCGGCTGATCCAGATCCGGCAGAACCGGCTGCTCGGGATTGGCGCGCCGATCGGCAATGACACTTATATCGATCGTCAGTCGGTGACGGAGGAAGTGACCTTCGCGCGTCGCCTGAGCGCGAAATACAACTGGGCGCTGCTCGACGTGACGCGCCGCTCGATCGAAGAAACCGCCGCCGCGATCATGAAGCTTTATGCCGACCGGCAGCGGCAACGAGGCTGACACCATGACGCTCTGGCGCGGTGCGACGCCGCTGATTCTCGCCTCCCAAAGCCGTTCCAGGCAGATACTGCTGCAGAATGCGGGTCTGGATTTCGAGGCTATTCCGGCAGACATCGACGAGCGGGTGATCCAGCAATCGTCGGGCCTGACTGCGCCTGGTGACATCGCGCAGGTGTTGGCGTCGGAGAAGGCCGCGGCTGTCGCCAGGCATCATCCTGGGCGCTTGGTGATCGGCGCTGATCAGACCCTCGCGCTCGGCGAGCGTCTGTTCAACAAGCCCGCCGGCCGCGCCGGCGCCTTCGATCAGCTGCAGGCCCTGGCGGGGCATATGCATGAGCTGCATTCCGCCATTGCCGTGGTCCGCGACAACACCGTGCTGTTCGCGCATGTGTCGGTGGCGCGGATGACCATGCGGCCCTTGAGCGAGGCGCAGATATCCGCTTATCTCGATGCGGCGGGCGATGTCGTGACGACAAGCGTGGGCGCCTATCAGCTGGAAAAGCTCGGTGTTCACCTGTTCAGTCGCATCGAGGGTGATCATTTCACCATTCTGGGGCTGCCGTTGCTGCCCTTGCTTGATTTCCTGCGCAACCAGGGTCTGCTGGCCGCATAAAACGCCATCACAATTGCGGATAAACTGAATGCTGCTGCTCGGACTGACCGGCTCGATCGGAATGGGAAAGTCGACCACCGCCAAATTGTTCATGGAGGCCGGTGTTCCCGTGCATGATGCCGATGCCACGGTTCATCTGGTCTATGATGGCGAAGGGGCGCCTGCGGTCGAGGCCGCGTTTCCCGGCACCACAGTGGACGGCAAGGTCGACCGGCAGAAGCTCTCCGCGGCGGTGCTGCACAATCCCGACGCCATGAAGCGGCTGGAAGGCATCGTGCATCCGATGCTGCGATCGCATCGGCAGAAGTTCCTCGAGGACGCCGAGCGCGCCGGGGCTCCCGTTGCCGTGCTTGACGTGCCGCTGTTGTTTGAGACCGGGGGGGATGCCGGCGTTGATGCGGTAGTGGTGGTGACCACCACGCCGGAAATTCAGCGCGAGCGCATCCTGGCGCGCGACAACATGACGCCGGAAAAACTCGATGCCATCCTGGCGCGGCAGATGCCGGACGCGGAAAAGCGCCGAAGGGCGGATTTCGTGGTGGATACCTCCCACGGGCTCGATCCGGTCCGGCAGCGAATCCGGGAAATTCTGGAGCAGGTTGCTAAGATGCCACGACGGCGCGCCTGATTCGCGAGCGACCTGACGGATTCAGACTTCCATGCGTGAAATCGTTCTCGATACTGAAACCACCGGCCTCGATCCGCTGCGCGGCGATCGCCTGGTGGAAATCGGCTGCGTCGAGGTGTTCAACCGCATGCCGACGGGACAGAGCTATCACTGCTACATCAACCCGCAGCGCGACATGCCGCAGGAGGCCTTCGCGGTGCACGGCCTGTCGACCGAGTTCCTGTCCGACAAGCCGCTGTTTTCAGCGGTGGTCAATGGGTTCCTGGAATTCATCGGCGACGCGCCGCTGGTGATCCACAACGCCTCGTTCGACATCAGCTTCATCAATGCGGAGCTCGAACGCATCAAGTGGCCGCCAATCCCCAGGGAGCGGCTGGTGGATACGCTGCTGCTGGCGCGGCGCAAGCATCCGGGCGTGTCGAACCGGCTGGACGATCTCTGCTCGCGTTATTCGATCGACAATTCACACCGCACCAAGCATGGCGCGTTGCTCGACGCCGAACTGCTGGCGGAAGTCTATATCGATCTGGTGGGGGCGCGGCAGTCGCAGCTGCTGCTGGCGGATACGCCGCGGTCGGATTCCACCATGCAGGCTGACGGGCCGCGGCGGCAACGCCCGACCCCGCTGACACCGCGAGTGACCGACGCCGACCGCGAAGCCCACCGCGCCTTCATCGCCACCTTTGGTGAGAAGCTGATCTGGAAGGAATTCCTGGCGGAGGCGTGAGGGGAGATTGCCCCCCACTGCGTCATTGCCGGGCTTGACCCGGCAATCCAGCTTTCTTCCACCGTCCCAGTGTATATCGAACGCTTGAGCTGGACCCGCGGGTCAAGCCCGCGGGTGACGCTGAGTATGGAGAAGCGTCTTTCATTCTCCACGTCATAAAAAATCGGCCCGGGCATTGCTGCACCGGGCCGTTGTTGATCGCGCGGTCGCTGATCGAGCTCAGCTCGGCTTGAGCTGCTCGGCCTGCCGCTCCATGTTCTGGCGGTACAGGCCGACGAAATCGACCGGGTCGAGCATCAAGGGCGGGAAGCCGCCGTTGCGCACCGAGGTGGCGACGATCTCGCGGGCGAACGGGAACAGCAGCCGCGGGCATTCGATCATCACCAGCGGGTGCATGTTTTCCTGCGGCACGTTCACGATCCGGAACACGCCGGCATAGGCGAGTTCGAAGCTGAACAGCAGGGTGCCGGCGTTTTCCGCCTTGCCCTCGATCGACAGCGTCACTTCATAGTCATGTTCGGCGACATTGCGGGCGCCGACATTGATCTGGATGCCGATCTGGGGGGCCTGCTGCTGGGGTGCGAGCGAGGCCGGCGCGTTCGGGTTCTCGAACGACAGGTCCTTGATATACTGCGCCAGAACGTTGAGCTGCGGCGGGGGGGCGTTCTCGGGCGGTGCGCCGTTGCCATTGGTCATAAAATGTCTCCAGACGCAGTTTCAGGCGAATGGGGTCCGGTTCGCATGAAGAAAGCGTATAATTTGAAACGTCATCCCCGGAAGATCATGGACAGGGGTCTGGGCTGATCCGGATGCAAAAGTGATCATTTTTGCGGGATCCGCCGGGCGGTAGATCAAGATCCTTGTCCGCGCGAGTGGCTATCACAGGCCCCGGGCCCTCGACAAGGATCACGCACGCCGATTGGGCAGACGGGGGAGGTTGGCCCCGGCCCCCGGATCGTCTAGAATCCGCCGAAAACCAGCGCCACTAAGGTGACTTAAACCAGAGCTGCCGCCCAATGGTGCACGTGCCAAAAGGCGTCATTGGCTCTGCCCGATTTGAGACTTACATGACCGGGTACGCATAACGGAGTATGCATGTCGGGCTATGCATAACGAGTTTGTGCATGACCGGGCGAAAAGCGCCGTTCCGCCGCCGGAACGATGCATCGCCAGATGAATAGATCCAGTGCCGATCAGAAAGTGAATGCGACGTGGATATTTATACCATCATCTTCCTGGCCCTGGCCGTGTTCATCTTTTTGCGGTTGCGTAACGTCCTGGGACAGCGCACGGGCAGCGAACGGCCGCCCTACGACCGGGCGGCCCGCGACATGGCCAATGGTGCGGCCGGCAACAACAATGTTGTTCCGATGCCCGGAACCGTGATCGATCACGCACCCCCCGTCGCACCGTCCGAGACCGGGCCCGCGCCCGATCGCTGGAAGGGTGTCGCCGAGTCCGGCTCAGCGCTGGCGCTGGGTCTCGACGCCGTGGTCGCCTCCGACGCCTCGTTCGATCCGCAGCATTTCCTCACCGGTGCCAAGGGCGCCTATGAGATGATTGTGCTCGCATTCGCCGGCGGCGATCGCCGCATGCTGAAGGACCTCCTGTCCAAGGAAGTCTATGAGGGCTTCGACGGTGCCATCCGCGAGCGTGAACAGCGCGAGCAGAAGGTCGAGACGCGTTTTGTCGGTATCGACAAGGCGGAGCTCGTCAATGCAGAGGTGCGCGATCGCGCCGCGCAGCTGACGGTTCGCTTCGTGTCGCAGATGGTGACCGTCACCCGCGACAAGGCCGGTGCCGTGGTCGACGGCAGCCCGGAGAAAGTGACCGATGTCACCGACATCTGGACGTTCGCCCGCGATATCTCGTCGCGCGATCCGAACTGGAAGCTGGTTGGCACCGAAAGCGGACATTAAAGGCAGGCGCGCCGCAATCCGCGCGGGACTGGCGCTCGCAGCGCTTCCATTCATCATGTTCTCGCTGTCGTCGGATACGGAAGCGCGGCGAGCGGTTCACCGCCATGTATCGCATCGCCCTGTCGTGACTCCGATCTGGCCCCCCGAAATCCCCAACAGTCAATATGCGCCGATCGGCTGGACGGAGATTCCCGGCTGGGCCGACGACGATCATCTGGCGGCGTTCCAGACCTTCCGCACCAGTTGCACCGCCATCGTTGCCCAAACCAAGCCGCCGGCGGATGCCAAGGCACTGGGCCTATCGCTGCGCGAGCCGTGCCGGGTTGCGAAGGCTGCCGGTATTTCAACCGCAGCGAAAGCCAGGGACTTCTTCGAAGAGCATTTTCTGCCGCTGCGTATTTCCAAGCTCGGCGACAGCGAAGGTTTCGTGACCGGCTATTATGAGCCGATTGTCGACGGCTCCCGCACCCAGACCGACGTCTACAACGTGCCGCTCTATCGCCGGCCGTCCAACCTGTTCGTGCGCGGCTTCAAGCAGAGCGCGACCAACCTGCCCAATGGCGGCCAGGTGTTTCGCAAGATCGGCCGCCGCAAGCTGGTGCCCTATTATGACCGCGGCGAGATCGAGGACGGCGCCATCGCCGGCCGCGGGCTGGAAATCTGCTGGCTCAAGAACCAGACGGATTTGCTGTTCATCCAGATCCAGGGCTCGGCGCGCATCCGCCTGCAGGACGGATCGGTGGTGCGCATCAACTACGACGCGCACAACGGCTATCGGTATACGCCGGTGGGGCGCGTACTGATCGACCGCAACATCATCCCGAAAGAGCAGATGTCGATGCAGCGCATCCGGCAATGGATGGAGGAGAATCCCGACGGCGCCAAGGAGCTGCGGCGGCAGAACCGCTCCTATGTGTTTTTCCGCGAGGTGCAGCTGTCGGAGAAGGACGAGGCGGTGGGCGCGCAGGGCGTGCAGCTCACGGCCGGGCGCTCGATCGCCGTCGACAAGGCGCTGCACGTCTACGGCACGCCGTTCTTCATCGAGGGCAACCTGCCGCTGGAATCCGAACAATCGAAAACACCGTTCCGGCGGCTGATGGTGGCGCAGGACACGGGATCGGCGATCATCGGTCCGGCGCGGGCAGATATCTATTTCGGTGCCGGCGATGAAGCGGGACGGGTGTCGGGGCGGCTGCGCAATGGCGCCCAGTTCGTGATGCTGATTCCGAAAAGCCTCGACCCCTCGGCGCGCGGCAAAACCATGCCGCTGCCGGAAGCGCGGCCGTCGGCCGTGATCGCGAAATTGTTTCCGCAGCAGGCGGTGCCGGCGAAGGATGCTGCGGCCAAAGATCCTGCTGCAGCCAAAAGCGATCTGAAAGATCAGCCGGCGGCGGCAGCATCCAAAGAGGTGACCGGCTCCGCCAAACCGCCCGCCGTGCCGCCGGTCGCCGACGCCAAATCCGAGACGAAACCCGAAGCGAAGTTGGAGACGAAGCCGCAACAAGTGCCGCTGCCCGAAGCGCGCCCCAGCGACAAGATCGAGCGCGCCGCCCCCGCGCGCCCTGAGCGCCGGCGACCTGCTCGGCATCGCCGCCATCATCGGCATGTCAGATGAAACGCGTGCCGCCACCCGATCTCGATATTGCCAGGCCGGCGTCGTCGCGCCGCCGCCGCGCGTTGAGCGCGGAGGAGCAGGAGCTATGGGAGGCGGTGGCGCACGCGACCAAGCCGCTCAAGAAAAGACCGCGGTTGACCAAGGTCGCTTCGCCGGTCGCAGCCGAAGAGATTCCGAAGCCCGCCACCAAGGTGGCGGCGTTCCCCAAACTTCGTCCCGTAGCCGTGCCGGCCAAGCCCACCAAACCGGCGCCGCCGTCGCTCGCGCCGCTCGGCCGCCGCGAACGCTCGCAACTCTCGCGCGGAATCAAGGATATCGACGCCCGGCTCGATCTGCACGGCATGACCCAGGCGCGTGCGCATCGCGCGCTGCTGGGCTTCCTGCAGCGGGCCAGTGACGACGGGTTGTCGTTCGTGCTCATCATCACCGGCAAGGGCCGCACCACGGCCGAGGGGTCCGAGCGCGGCGTGCTGCGGCGCCAGGTGCCGGAATGGCTGGGACTGGCGGAGTTTCGCAACTGCGTGGTCGGCTTCGAGGAAGCCCACATCGGCCATGGCGGCGGCGGCGCGCTGTATGTGCGCGTGCGGCGGCGGCGCCTTTAATCTCGAACATGCTGGTATGAAGTTAAATCGAGGTAATCCGTCACCCCGAGGGGCATGGTAACCCCAGCTATGCTTCCAAGTCGGCTGCAATGAAGACCTCGGCACGGAGCTTGGTTTGACAGCCCAAGGTTATCGGTCAGAGCCCGGAATCAAAGCTCTGCTGGAATCAAACTGTGCGGAGTGAGGGACATACCCATCGGAAGACGAGCTGTCGTCCTGTGTGTGCTCGATATAATTGAACTGCCAGCCGTGGGCCAGCATGCACCTGTTGAATGCGCGGCTCCCGTACTCCTGCTGGTGAGAGGGGTCGCATTTCTCGGTCGCGGTATCGTTGCTATCGTGCTGTTGGCGGGGTCGCACATCACGGTAGTGGTATATGGCGGTGGCGTTCGCTGAGAGCGTGCTCATGAGTAGGGCTGGGATGATGAGGGCGCGCATGATGTTCTCCTGTGAACATCAGTCTGCGCCCGCCATAGACACGTTCAACGGGTTACACAAACGTAATCCAGTGCCGCCGATCTGAAGTTCCTGCACCACTTGCCGCAAACGCGTTTTCTTGACGCGAACCGGTACCCACTTCGCTCGAAAACGCTCTCAAAACCAGTAACGCCTGATGTAGACCGCCGTCATCACGGTACCCGCCACAATCACGGCCCAGCGGACGACATTTGCAGGCAGCACCCGCACCAGATAACCGCCGGCATACCCGCCGACCAGCGCGCCCAGCAGCATCAGCATGGTTTCCCGCCACTGCACCACGCCCAGGCCGACAAAGACGACGATCGCAGCGACACTGACGCCAGTTGCCAAGAGGTTCTTCAGGACCTTGACCTTGCGGATGTCATTGGGCTCGGCGATCGACAGCACCGCGGTCAGAACGATGCCAAGCCCCGCGCCAAAGAATCCGCCATAGATCGAGGCTCCCGCCAGCACGGCAAGCTCTGCGGTGGCCGAGGGCGCGGCGCCGGCCCAGCGATGCTCCGCCCATGCCTGGATCTGCGGCGCGAACGCGAACAGCAGGGTGGCAAAGCCGATCAAGGCCGGGACCGGCAGGACGAACAGCCTGTCCGGCAGCGCCAGCAGCAACAGCGCGCCGCCGATTCCACCGAGCACGGCCGTGGTCAGCGACCATGCGAACCGGCGATTGAACGGCGGCAGCTTGTCCCGATCCGCCAGCGCGGCGATCAGATGACCGGGAGAAATCGCAACAGCATTGGAGGCGTTGGCGAGGACCGGAGAGAGTCCCGCCGCCAGCATGGCCGGAAACGTAATCAGTGTCGCGCCGCCGGCGATGGCGTTGATGATGCCGCCGGCAACGCCGGCCGCGATGAGGAGGGTAACGATTGTCCAGTCCATGGGAGGCCTTCCGAAAACCGGAAAGCTAAACCGCCGGGGTCGCATCGTCTGGAACGTTTGTGATCAGCGCACGCTCTCGCGGTAGGCATGCGGCGTGACGCCGAAGCTGCGCCGGAACAGCCGCCCGAGATGGCTCTGGTCGGAAAAATCCAGGTCCGCAGCAACGCCGGCGATGCTGTCGCCCTGCTGCAGGCGGTGACGGGCTTCGTTCAACCGATGGATAGTGCGGTAAGCGTGGGGCGCCATGCCGATGTCCCGGATGAATTTGCGGGTGAAGCCTTCCCGGCTCAGCCCGGCACGCGCTGCGATCGCGCCGATGCTCTCGGTGGTGTTTGCAACACGGCCGAGTGGATTTGTCGGCAAACCGGCATCGCGCTGGACCAGTCGTCCGTGACCAAAAAAATGCGCTTCGATGGCACGCCGCGTGACAACAGGGGCGGCATCCCGGAGAATTTCCGCTGGAGCGTGCGCAGTGACCACGATCGGGCGATTCCCGAGCGGCGGAAGCGGCAGATAGACATTCAGGCAGGTCACGTCACGGGAGCGCAACGGCAGGCTTCGATGCGGCACCATCGCGGGAATCAGGATGCTCTGCCCGGCGGCGACCGCGTGGGTTTCCCCACCGATCTGAAAGGCGCGTTTACCGGACCTGACGCAGGTGATCTGCGCGGTCCGGTGAAAGTGAAAGCCGAGATCGGGGGCGGCATCGCCGCTCCACGAAGCGTATTCCGCAACGATGTCTGCCCGCTTCAGCCAGTAAGACCAAACATTCGATGTGAGCTTGGACATCGCAGGTACCGTCGAGCCACGAGGTGTTTACAGAATAAACCTGCTGAGGTCGGTGTTCTTGGCGAGATCGCCGACATGCTTCTGCACATAGGCGGCGTCGATACGGATGGTTTCGCCGTTGCGATCCGGCGCGACGAACGAAATCTCGTCCAGCACCCGCTCCATCACGGTTTGCAGCCGCCGCGCGCCGATGTTCTCGACACTGGAATTGACGCCAACGGCGACGTCGGCGAGCGCGTCGATGGCGTCATCGGTGATGTCCAGCGTCACGCCTTCGGTTAACATCAGCGCGACATACTGCTTGATCAGCGAGGCTTCCGGCTCGGTCAGGATGCGGCGGAAATCGTCGCGGGTCAGCGCCTGCAACTCGACTCGGATCGGCAGGCGGCCCTGCAGTTCCGGCAGCAGGTCGGAAGGCTTCGCCACATGGAACGCGCCTGATGCAATGAACAGGATGTGGTCGGTCTTCACCTGGCCATGCTTGGTGGTGACGGTGGTGCCTTCGATCAGTGGCAAGAGGTCACGCTGCACGCCTTCGCGCGAGACGTCGGCGCCGGCGCGGCCATCGCGGGCGCAAATCTTGTCGATCTCGTCCAGGAACACGATGCCGTTGTTCTCCACCGCATGGATCGCTTCTCCGATCAGCTTGTCGGTGTCGAGCAGCTTGTCGGATTCCTCGTTGACCAGAAGCTCGTGGGAGTCCTCCACCGTCAAGCGGCGCGGCTTGGTGCGGTTGCCCATCTTGCCGAAGATGTCGCCGATCGAGATCGCGCCGATTTGCGCACCCGGCATGCCCGGAATTTCGAACGCCGGCATGCCGCCGGAAGACTGCACCTCGATCTCGATTTCCTTGTCGTTGAGTTCGCCGGCGCGCAGTTTACGGCGGAAGGAATCTCGGGTCGCCGTGCTGGAATTGGCGCCGACCAGGGCGTCGAGTACGCGCTCCTCGGCGGCGAGCTGGGCGCGGGCCTGCACGTCCTTGCGCTTGCGCTCGCGGGTCTGGCCGATCCCGACCTCGACCAGGTCGCGGATGATCTGTTCGACGTCGCGCCCGACATAACCGACCTCGGTGAATTTCGTTGCTTCGACCTTGATGAAGGGCGCGCCGGCGAGCTTGGCGAGCCGCCGCGAAATCTCGGTTTTGCCGACGCCGGTGGGCCCGATCATCAGGATGTTTTTCGGCAGCACTTCTTCGCGCAGCGAGCCCGTGAGCTGCAGCCGGCGCCAGCGGTTGCGCAGCGCGATCGCGACGGCGCGCTTGGCATCGCCCTGGCCGACAATGAAGCGGTCGAGCTCGGATACGATTTCACGGGGAGAGAAGTCAGTCATTGTTGCATACCATCAGAAGTGCGGGGCCGCCCTGCGTGGTCACCACGCCACCCTTACGAAAGCCGGCCTTTTCATAGGCCCGGATCGCCCTCGCATTGGCGGGGTCAGGATCGGTGATGACACGGGGTGTTCCCATTGTGAAGAGATCAGCGATAAACGCGCGAATGAAAGCCGAACCATGGCCACGATCGAGCATGCCGGGCTCGCCGATGAACTGGTCGATGGCGCGGGTGCCGGCGGGCTGCGGGCCAAAGCCGTCCTCCGGCCATGCGGTGAGATCGAAGCTCTGCAAATAGGCGAATCGCTGCCGGTCGGTCGCCACGATGAACTGCGCCATCGCCGGCTCGTCCATATCGCCGCTCACCAGCGCGTACTGTTCGGCGGCATCGCCCCACCATGCGATCACATCAGGCGTCTCCAGCCAGCGCCGCACCATTGGCAGATCGTCGCTGGTCATTGGAGAGAACTGGTAGGTGTGGTCCGTCATCAGGTGGTCTGCACACTGAGTCGGGGGAGGCGGCGGGTCAGGACTGATGGCGTCACGCGCCAGACCGCCGCCCGCAGCGGCCGCCAGCCTGCGCTGAGCAGCAGCACGAAGGCGCCGAGCACCAGGAGTGTCGCCGGCGTGGTGATGTCCGAAAACCCCGCCGCGCGGAACAATGTCGCGAAGGCGTAGCCGGTGTAGGCCAGGCCAGAGACCAGCATCGCACGGCGGTCGATCAGCACTGCGACGAGGCTCAGCGCCAGAAAGACCACCATGATGGCAACAGCCGATGCCGGGTCCAGCCTGGTGGGATCGACCAGCAATCCTCGGATCAGCGAATGAACGATCAAGGGCGCCGCGAGCAGGTGCAGCCAGAAGGCGATGTCGGTGCGCCGGGTCAGGCGCTCCGGGTCAGACATGTCGAAGCGCATCGCCAAAGCGAAAACAGCAAGGCTGCAAACGAAAATGACCGCAGCGTATCCGACCGATGCCAGTTGAGGGATCAGGCTGTAGGCCAGTCCGACAACCGCAATCGTCAGCGCGGCGCAGCCGGCGGCGATGGTGATGGGCACGCGAAACCGCCAGTAATGTGCGGCCGTCAGCAAAACCGTGAGCAGCGCCGCGACCGCCATGACCGTGGGCGGTGCGCCGTCGATACCCAGCGGTATTGCGGTGGACGGCGTTTGCCTGCCGCCGTGGTCCACGAACAGGCCGGCCAGCAGCGCATCCAAGCCGATGAACGCCGCGGCGGCGAACCCGATCAGAAGCACGATGCTCGGCAGTGCCATCCGCCGCTTCCGGGTGAAGAATTCCGCGAGCAACCAGGTAATCACGGCAACGCCGATCCACATGGCCGCGCCGCCGTACGACCGGTCGATGAAATAGCCGACGGCGCCGACGAACATGGCAAGGCCGAGGGTGACGAAAACATCGCTGAATCCGCTGACAAAACGCAGTTGCTCATCGTCGGGGGACGACGGCAGATCCAGCGGTTCGCTTGAATTGTCCAGCGCGCGCAGGCGCTCGGCTTGTTCGGCAGTAATGATGCCGTCAGCCACGCCTCTCGCCAACATGTCGTTCGTTATCATGGGCATCGGTTGTCCAGTGGAGACCTAAGCAGCATTGGCCGGATCACAAGTCGCCTGTTCAGATGATCGGTGGGCCACTTTGCCACGCGCGGATGGTCTCGAACGGATGAATCAGCATGATGATGTTGAGTGTCAGATTGTCGCGAATATGCAGGCCCACCAGAACCTCGAAGGCGATGGCAATCGCAACCGTGACCAGCACCGGAAGCTTTTTTGCGACCAGGAAGCCGGTCACCATCGCCAGTGTATCGGACACCGAGTTGACGATGCTGTCGCCGTAATAATCCAGTGAGATGGTGCCGGCGCGATAACGATCGATGATGATGGGTGAATTCTCCAGCAGCTCCCAGGCGCCTTCGACCAGGATGGCAACGATCAGCCGGACGATCCATGTGGCTTTCGGCAGCAGCAGCCAGGTCAGGGCATAAAAGATGAAGCCGTGGATGATGTGGGAGAATGTGTACCAGTCGGCGATGTGCTGCGAGTTCTCCGAACTCAGCACCACGCCGTGCCACAGCTTGACATAACCGCAGGCGCAGATCGGCAGCCGACCCATGGCGAACAGGATGGCCGCCTGCGCGACGATCAGCAGCACCGCGATCGTCACCCCGCGGGAGAGCGACAGCCCGGGCGCCGGTGCCGCGATCTGAGGCGCCTCGCCGGATCTGCTCATGTCAGGTTGCGCTCAGCGCTTCGATGGTCAGGTTGCGGTTGGTGTAGACACAGATGTCGGCGGCGATATCCAGCGCGCGCCGCACGATGGTTTCCGCGTCCTTGTCGGTGTCGACCAAGGCACGGGCGGCTGCGAGGGCATAGTTGCCGCCCGAGCCGATCGCCATCACGCCGCCTTCCGGCTCCAGCACGTCGCCGGTGCCGGTCAGCACCAGCGAGACGTCCTTGTCGGCGACGATCATCATGGCCTCGAGCCGGCGCAGGTAACGGTCGGTCCGCCAGTCCTTGGCAAGCTCGACCGCGGCGCGGGTCAATTGCCCCGGATATTGCTCCAGCTTGCTTTCCAGCCGCTCGAACAAAGTGAAGGCGTCGGCGGTGGCGCCGGCGAAGCCGCCGATCACGTCGCCCTTGCCGAGCTTGCGGACCTTTTTGGCGTTGGATTTGATCACGGTCTGGCCGATGGAGACCTGGCCGTCGCCGCCGATCACCACCCGTCCGCCCTTGCGGACAGTCAGAATGGTGGTGCCATGCCAGACGGGGGTGTTTTCCGAGTTCGATGGGTGCATATCCGGTCCTTTTCGATCGGCCAGATTTAGGGGGCCGGTGGCCGACTTGCAATCAGCGGCGTTTCCGACGCCTTTTCAGGGTCTTCCCATTGCCCGGGAATGCGATTTCCGGTCACCATAGCTGCAATAATAGCGTCATACTGCAGTAGCGAAGGCGGTCCGTGCCTGTTAAAAGGGCCCCGGTTCCGACCTCCAAAACAGGCTCTTCAGCAATGCGCACGGCCACGATTACGCGCAAAACCAAGGAAACCGACATCGCGGTATCCGTCAATCTGGACGGCACCGGCGTGTCCCAGGTTGCGACCGGAATCGGCTTTTTCGACCATATGCTGGACCTGCTGGCGCGGCATTCGCGCATCGACATCACCGTCAAGGCGGATGGCGACCTGCATGTCGACCATCACCATACCACCGAGGACGTCGGCATCGCGCTGGGCCAGGCGGTGAAGCAGGCGCTCGGCACCATGGCGGGCATCACGCGTTATGCAGGCGTCCACATGCCGATGGATGAGACGCTGACGCGCGTGGTCATCGACATTTCCGGGCGCCCGGTGCTGGTGTTCAAGGTGGACTTCCCGCGCGACAAGATCGGTGAATTCGACACCGAACTGGTGCGCGAGTGGTTCAATGCGTTCGCCATGAATGCCGGCATCACCCTGCATGTCGAGACGTTGTATGGCGAGAACAGCCATCATATCTCCGAATCCTGCTTCAAGGGTCTGGCGCGGGCCCTGCGGGCGGCTGTCGCGATCGATCCGCGCAATGCCGGCGAAGTGCCGTCCACCAAGGGACAGCTCGGCGGCTAGAGCATGATCCGGAAAAGTGGGTACCGGTTTTCCGACAAGATCATGCTCAAACATAAAGATTCATAGCGATCCGTCATGCGGATCGGGCTTCGCGGTGTCGCGCGAAGCTGCAAGATATCCGGAGAGTGCAATGCCGGTTTACACAGTTCATGGCCCGGTGACGGCAGGTGGCGCCGCTGAGGCGACCGACCGCTTTGTGTTCGTGCGCGACGGCTTTCATGTCTGGGCAGCGGTCGCGGCTCCGCTGTGGCTGGCTTTCCATCGGCTGTGGCTGGCGCTGGTGGGCTACCTCGTGCTTGTCGTGGCCGTTGCGGCGGGGCTCTGGGCGCTGCGCCTCGGCTCCGATGTGCGCTTTACGGTCATGCTTTTGATCGCCTTGCTGATGGGCTTCGAGGCGTCCAGCCTGCGGCGCTGGACCCTGTCGCGCGGCAAATGGCGGGAACTCGATGTGGTGGCCGCCAGGAATAGCGATGAGGCGGAACGCCGGTTCTTCGATCGCTGGGCCGAGGGACGCACAGCGTCCGCCGATGGCGCCTCGATCGATCGCGGATCGCCGCCGCCGGTGCGTCCGGCCGCGCGGGTGCAGCCGCCGCATGGCGAGATCATGGGGCTATTCCCGCAGCCGGGAGCGCCGCGATGAGTGTCGCGATCATCGATTATGGTTCGGGCAACCTGCACTCCGCCGCGAAGGCGTTTGAGTTGGCGGCGCGCAGCCTCGATCATCCGCCGCAGATCGTCGTCACCCGCGATCCCGACGTGGTGTCGCGGGCGGATCGCGTGGTGCTGCCGGGTGTCGGTGCGTTCGCCGATTGCCGTCATGGCCTCGACGCGCTCGACGGCATGGTGTCGGCGCTGAACGAGACGGTGCGCGGCAAGGCGCGGCCGTTCTTCGGCATCTGTGTCGGCATGCAGCTGATGGCGACCCGCGGCAAGGAATACGTCACCACGGCCGGGTTCGACTGGATTGCCGGCGATGTCGAAAAGATCGCGCCTGGTGATGCCAGCCTGAAGATCCCGCACATGGGCTGGAACACGCTGCAGGTCCAGCGTCCGCATCCGGTGCTGCAGGGATTGCCGCTGGGTGACGACGGTCGTCACGCCTATTTCGTGCACTCCTATCACCTCAACGCCGCAAACGACGCCGATGTGGTGGCCCGCGCTGATTACGGTGGCCCGGTCACCGCCATCGTCGCCCGCGACACCGCCATCGGCACTCAATTTCACCCTGAAAAGAGCCAGCGCTTTGGGCTCGCTCTGATCGGCAACTTTCTGACGTGGGCCCCGTGATTCTGTTTCCTGCCATCGATCTGAAAAACGGCGCTTGTGTTCGCCTCGAACAGGGCGACATGGCCCGCGCCACTGTGTTCAGCAATGATCCCGCGGCGCAGGCGAAAAGCTTCGAGACCCAGGGTTTCGAGTATCTGCATGTGGTCGACCTCGACGGCGCCTTCGCCGGCAAGCCGATGAACGCGCAGGCGGTCGAGTCCATGTTGGCGACGGTGAAAATGCCGGTGCAACTCGGTGGCGGCATTCGCGATCTCGCGACGGTCGAAGCCTGGCTCGGCAAGGGCATCGCCAGGGTCATCATCGGCACCGCCGCGGTGCGCGATCCGGCGCTGGTGAAGCAGGCCGCGAAAGCATTTCCCGGACAGGTCGCGGTCGGACTGGACGCCCGCGACGGCAAGGTGGCGGTGGAGGGCTGGGCCGAGACCTCCCAGGTCACCGCGCTGGAGATCGCGCAGCGGTTCGAGGATGCCGGCGTTGCCGCCATCATCTTCACCGATATCGCCCGTGACGGCCTGCTGAAGGGCCTCAACCTCGAGGCCACCATCGCACTGGCGGAGGCCATTTCGGTGCCGGTGATCGCCTCCGGCGGCCTGGCTTCGATCGACGACGTCAAGGCGCTGCTGACGCCGGCGGCGAAAAAGCTGGCCGGCGCGATTTCCGGCCGGGCGCTGTATGACGGGCGGCTCGATCCTGCGGAAGCGATGGCGCTGATCCTGTCAGCGCGCAAGGCGGCCTGATCATGTTCAAGGTGCGCGTCATTCCCTGTCTCGATGTGAAGGATGGCCGGGTCGTCAAGGGCATCAATTTCGTCGACCTGCGCGACGCCGGCGATCCGGTGGAGGCGGCGATCGCCTATGACGCCGCCGGCGCCGACGAACTGACCTTCCTCGACATCACCGCCACTCATGAGAACCGCGGCACCATGCTGGATGTGGTGCGGCGGACGGCGGAAGCCTGCTTCATGCCGCTCACCGTGGGCGGCGGCGTTCGCGTGGTCGAGGACATCCGCACGCTTCTCACCTCGGGCGCCGACAAAGTGTCGATCAATTCGGCCGCCGTCAGCCGGCGCGAATTCGTGCGCGAGGCGGCCGAGAAGTTCGGCGGCCAGTGCGTCGTGGTCGCCATCGACGCCAAGAAAGTCAGTGCGCCTGGCACGCCGGACCGCTGGGAGATCTTCACCCATGGCGGCCGCAAGGCCACCGGGATCGACGCGCTGGGCTATGCCGAGGAAGTGGCTGCGTTGGGCGCCGGTGAAATCCTGCTGACCTCGATGGACCGCGACGGCACCCGCCAGGGCTTCGACATTGCACTGACCCGAGCGGTGGCCGACCGGGTGCCAATTCCCGTGATCGCCTCCGGCGGTGTCGGCAACCTGGATCACCTGGTCGGCGGCATCCGCGACGGCCACGCCACCGCGGTGCTGGCGGCCTCGATTTTCCATTTCGGGGAATTCACCATCCGGCAGGCCAAGGAGCACATGCGCGGCGCCGGTTTGCCGATGCGTCTCGATCCTTGATCCAGAATGGCCAGACTCGCTAACGCCGAGTTCAGCCCAATATGATAGGGATGTGACAGAAAGAGTAGCGATGTCCCGGTTTACGATCCATGATCTCGCTGCAACCATCGATGCCCGCGCGGCGTCCGGCGGGGAGGCGTCCTATACGCGCAAGCTGCTCGACAAGGGTCCGGCCCATTGCGCCAAGAAGTTCGGCGAGGAGGCGGTGGAGACGGTGATCGCCGCGGTCGAGGGCGACCGCGATCACCTGGTGTCCGAGAGCGCCGACGCGATCTTTCATCTTCTGGTGCTGCTGAAATCGCGCGGCGTGTCGATCGAGGATGTCGAGGCCGTGCTGGCGCAGCGGACCCAGCAGTCCGGGCTTGAGGAGAAGGCGGCGCGCAAGCGCTGATGCGAACGTTGAATTCGGGACACGGGTATTTGGCAGACGAATACTCGGAATTTGTGGGGAGTACCGCTTCCATGGATGCGCGGATCGATCTTCAGTACAATCCCTACCGGGTGTTCTCGCGCGACGAGTGGGCGAAGCTGCGCGACGATACGCCGATGACGCTGGCCGCCGACGAGATCGCGGCGCTGCGCTCGCTGCACGACCGGCTGGACCTGAAGGAGGTCGAGGACATCTACCTGCCGCTGTCTCGGCTGCTGTCGATGTATGTCGCCGCCGCCCAGCGATTGTTCTTCGCGCAGCGCCGCTTTCTCGGCATCGAAGACCGCAAGATGCCCTACATCATCGGCGTCGCCGGCTCGGTGGCGGTCGGCAAGTCCACCACCGCGCGTGTGCTGCAGGCACTGCTGGCGCGCTGGTCGCCGCGCCCCAAGGTCGACCTGGTCACCACCGACGGCTTTCTGTTTCCCAACGCGGTGCTGGAACGCCGCGGCCTGATGCAGAAGAAGGGCTTTCCGGAAAGCTACGATCTGCCGACGCTGCTGAACTTTCTCAGCGACATCAAGGCGGGCCGGCGGTCGGTGCGGGCGCCGATCTATTCGCACCACACCTACGACATCGTGCCGCACCAGAGCGTCGAGATCGACCAGCCGGACATCCTGATTCTCGAGGGCGTCAACGTGCTGCAGACCGGACGGTTGCCGCGGGACGGCCAGGCCATTCCGTTCGTGTCGGACTTCTTCGACTTCTCGGTCTATATCGATGCGGAAGAGCCGGTGTTGCGGAAGTGGTATGTGCAGCGTTTCCTGTCGCTGCGCGACACCGCGTTCCACGATCCGAAATCATACTTCCATCGCTACGCACTGCTGTCGGACGACGAGGCGATCGCCACCGCCACCGCGATCTGGGACCGCACCAACCTCGCCAATCTCGAAGACAACATCCTGCCGACCCGTCCCCGCGCCACCCTGATCCTGAAGAAGGGCGGCGAGCATGTGATCGAGAAGGTGTCGCTGCGGCGGCTGTAGGTGCGCTTTCCGAAGCAGTTGGCACGGAGTGACTGCCGGCAAAGATGACGGTGAGCAATGTTGAAGGTGTGGGGGCGACGCAACTCTTTCAATGTGCAAAAGGTCATGTGGCTGATAGGCGAGTTGGGCCTCGCTCACGAGCACATACCTGCCGGCGGCAGTTTCGGCCAACTCGATGGCCCGGATTTTCTTGCAATGAACCCTCATGGGCGGGTGCCCGTGATCGATGATGCCGGAACGGTGGTGTGGGAGTCCCACGCCATCCTTCGATATCTTGCCGCGCGATTTGGTGCAGATCGGTTCTGGCCGAAGGATGCCGGCGAACGGTCCGGAGTGGATCGTTGGATGGACTGGTCGCAGACTTCATTGCAGCCAGCCGTTCTGACGGAGGTGTTCTGGGGGTTCTATCGGACGCCAGAAAATCAGCGAAACTGGACTGCGATCAATCAGGGCATTGCGCGCTGTTCGACCTATTTTCAGCTGCTCGACGGCTGGCTGGCGGATCGCAGGTACTTATGCGGTGACAGTTTCAGCCTTGCGGATATTCCGGCCGGCACCTCGCTCTACCGCTATTTTGAGCTGGAGATTAATCGCCCGACGATCCCGCACGTTACGGCGTGGTATCAGCGGCTGCAGGAGCGAAAAGCCTATCGCGAGCACGTCATGATCCCTTTCAGCGATCTCTACGGGCGGCTCGATTTCTAGAGCGGGACTTGCTTACGCCGCGTGCCGATTGGCATCGACGCCGAAATGGTCGATGTAGCGGGCGTTGATGGCGGACACCGGCATCACGATCAGCACATCGGTGGTGCCGAACTGATGGTCGATCACGGCGCCGTCGCCGATGAAGGCGCCGAGCCGCAGATAGCCTTTGATCAGCGGCGGCAGTTCGTGCAGCGCGGCCTTCGGATTGATCGCTTCCTTGGCCAGCCGGTTCATTTCGACGCGGCGGGACGGATGCGCCGCTGCCCGCCAGGCTTCCGGCGCGCGCGAATAGTGATGCAGGAACGACAGCGGCAACGCAAGCCGGTCCGGATCGGTGCCCTCGAAGCTCGCGCAGCCCAGCATCACATCGCAATTGTGCTGACGCACGTAACTCCAGATGCCATGCCACAGCAATTCCACGGTGCGCTTGTTGCGATAGGGCGGCAGCACGCAGGAGCGGCCGAGTTCGAGAAACTTCAGTCCGCGGTGACGATCGACCAGCTCCGACACGTCGAATTCATTGTCGGTGTAGAAGCCGCCGTGACGCTCGGCGACGTCCTGCCTGAGCAGGCGGTATGTTCCGACCACCGGCTGCTTGCCGCTCAACGACGGCTTGGCGGCATGGTCGATGACCAGCAGGTGATCGCAGATCTTGTCGAAGGCGTCCTTGTCGCGCTGCGCCAGCATGGTGGCGGCATCCGCAATCGCGCTGCCGTCCTTGTAGAACACCTTGTAGCGCAGTTTCTGCGCGCGTTTCACGTCGGCCTTCTTGTGCGCAAGCCGGACCTCCAGCGGTCCGATCCGGCCGAGCGGTGCTGCGGGGGCATGGATGCCGGGCCGCAGCTTGATGGCGGCCTCGCTGACAAAGGCCGGCATCAGCAGGCCGGCGACGGCCTTGGTTTTGGCCATCACGGCGGCTGCGTTGTCCGGCCGAAGCATCTGCTTCAGGTTGAGGCCGGAGCGCGCGAATTCATCGGCTTTCATGAAATCCCTCGCGGCCGCGCTGATCGCATCGAATCGCTGCGGCCGTGGATTTCATTAATCACGGGCGTTCAAAGGATTTATGACAAGTGGCGGGCGCTTGCGCGTATCCCCAATGCGACGCGCGAGGCGCAATGATTTCAGATTCGTGACACTCGTGGAGTGGATTTGACATTCGCACCCCACGTTGCCGCGAGTCCGACATGCGAATGTCAAATCCAGAGCTCCACGAGTGATTTACAATTGCAAGAGGTCCTTCGATTTTAACATTCGCAGAAACACCAGCTGAAACGGGATGCGAATGTTAGAATCGGACCGCTTGCGCAGCAAGGTGCGGAGAGGCTGGAATGCTGGCAAGCACGTCGTTGAGCTTGTCGCGATCCAGCGGCTTGACCAGGAAGCCGTCCATGCCGGCGGCGAAGCAGGCGTAACGATCTTCCACCAGCGTGTTCGCCGTCAGCGCGATGATCGGCGTGCGACGCATCTGCAGCGATGTTTCGCGGGCGCGGATGCGCCGCGTGGTCTCGATGCCGTCGAGCTCCGGCATCTGCACGTCCATCAGCACCAGGTCATAAGGCGCGCCGGCGGTCTCCGCCGCCAGCCAGGATTCCATGGCCTGCGCGCCGTTGACGGTGATGACCGGACGATGGCCAAGCCGGGTCAGCAGCGAGCGCATCAGCAGCGCATTGATCTCGTTGTCCTCGGCGACCAGGATCGACAGGCCTCTCGAGGGCGTTGGGCGCGGCGCGGCCTCGACGAGATCCGCGTCATCAACAGCGAGTTTCGGCGCGTCTGTGACGTCCGGCATCACCAGCCGCGCCGCCAGCGACGCAGCGCGCAACGGCTTGACCAGATAGCCGGTGAACGCGCTCGAGTCCGACGGCTGCCGCTCGCGTCGCGTCGATGGCGTCACCATCACGATCCGGTGCAGGGCATGATAACGGGCGGCCTCGGCAAGCTGCTCTGCTTCTTCAGCGCCGAGATTGTGGTCGACAATGATTGCGTGCCAGGCCCGTTCCGGCAGCAGCGCCTGCGCCACCACCGCGTCGGTCAGCGAACAGGTCTGAGCGCCCCAGCGCTCCAGCCGGCGCGCGACCAGCGAGGCTTCGATCGCCTGCGGCGCCACCAGCATGACCGCTTTGTCCCGCAGGTCGGGGGCGACGAACGCGGATGCACCGGCGGCGGGGTTTGCGGATGCAATCAACGGAATCGACGCCTCGAACGTCGAGCCACGTCCGGGGGCGCTGTCCAGGGTGATGCGTCCGCCCATGCGTTTGACGATGCGTTCGCTAATGCTTAGGCCGAGGCCGGTCCCGCCATAATTGCGGACGGTGCGTTCGTCGGCCTGTTCGAACTCGCGGAAAATCCGCTCTTGCGCCTCCGGTGCGATGCCGATGCCGGTATCGCGAACCAGGAAGCTGACCTCGTTGGGCCAGATCCCGGGCTCGACAATCAGCGCGACGCCGCCGGTCGCGGTGAACTTGATGGCATTGCCGGCGAGATTGAGCAGCACCTGGCGCAGCCGCGCGGCGTCGCCGATCACTTCCGTGGGCAGGCGCTCGTCGATATAGGCGGCAATCTCCAGGTGTCGCGCCTGCGCGCGCGGCGCCAGCAGCTCGGTGATCTCCTCGACCATTGCCGCCAGCACGAAGGGGCGATGCTCGAGGTCGATCTTGCCGGCTTCGATCTTGGAGAAGTCCAGCAGCTCGTCGATCAGCAGCAGCAGAGCTTCGCCGGAGGTCTTCACCGCCCGCACATAGGTGGTCTGTTCGGCTGAAAGCTGTGTATCGAACAACAGCCCGCTCATGCCGATGATGCCATTGAGCGGCGTGCGGATCTCATGCGACGCCATGGCCAGGAAACGCGACTTGGCGCGGTTGGCCGCATTGGCATGGTCACGGGCATCGCCCAGCGCCCGTTCGGTTTCGGCGCGGTCGGTGACATCGCGGCCGACACTCTGCATGTCGGCCGGGCGGTTGGCCTCGGTGCGGATCAGGGCTTCGCGCCAGGCAATCCAGCGTGGACCCAGGGCGCTTGCGATCTTCTGGTCGTGCACGCGGGTGCCGTCGACGTCCAGCGCCGCATCGCCCTGCTCGAGCACAGGCAGCACGAACATCGAGCCCACCAGCTCGTCGCGGGATTTTTGTGCGAGCGCGCAGAAGGCGTCGTTGGTGAAGGTGATGCGCTGCTCCGCGTCGCGCAGCACGATCAGGTCGCTGCGGGATTCAAACAGGCTGCGCGAGCGTTCCTCGGCTTCCTTCAGTTCCCAGTTGCGATCGATCAAGGCTTCGTTGCGCAACGCGACCGCGGCCATCGCCTTGCGCAGCCGCCGCATCCGGAAGCTCAGGCTTGCAAGCGCAAGGCACGCCAGCGCAAGCAAAAAGCTGATGCCGAGAGCGAAGGTATGCGGATTGTAGTCCTTGGAATAGCTGCCGGCGATGAAGCCATAGGTACCGCCGAACGCCGCCGAGAAGATCGTCAGCGAGCGCGCCAAGGCGACGGCCAACGGGTGCCGCCGCCTGAATCGGCGATAGCGCAGTCTGATCCGTAATCCCCGCGTCATGACCCGATGTCCCGAAATGGGTGGAGCGAGATCCCCGATCCAAACGTGCAGCGGGGATGTTGCGAAGTGTTTGAGGTCGAAAAGACGGAGAGCCGTGCGATGAAAACAGGGTTAATAAAGAGTAAATCTAGAGCGCGCCGGCGACCTGCTGCTGCCGCCCGCCATGGGCGCCGACCACGAGAGCCGCGGCCTCTCGTGCGGTGAAGCGTTTGGAGCGGACGAAGATGCGGTAGTCGGCTTCGCCGTCACGCGACAGATAGATCACGGTCGGTGCCGTGGCCGGCTCGGCGGCAATGCCGATGAACTCGGTTGGACCGGCGCCATCGCAGTCCTCCGCTTCCGCGGTCTCGACGTCATCGATCACGGTGAGATCGGCCATCTCGGGGCTGTCGATGATCTGGACACGGACGTTGGCCGCGGTGGGATCGCTGGTGAAGCTGACCCGGTGCTGCGCCAGCCAGGGCAGTTGCGCGATCTGAACCGACGCAGTCGCGGTGGCGATGCAGGGGCGGATGGCCGCGCTCAACTGGTCCCGCGCGAAGAACCCGGCCACGGCCAGCGGAACGATCGATACCAGAATCTTCAAACGCAGCATGGCTGACGAACTCGACACGCAACACAACGGGGATAAGCCCGAAACACCGGCTTATGGTTGGTGAAGCGTAAACGAAAATCGTTAGCGGATGGTTTGCGTGGTGAATCGCGATGTGCATTTTTGACAGGAGCGCGCGCGGGCATTCGTGTCCGGTGCGGCATCGCCGTGAACAGCCGTGTGTCAGCCGAACGTGTAGGGAAGCAGGCGTCCGCCAAACGGCTCGCCTTGCCAGATCAATTGCAGGCCGGCGACGATCTCCGCCCCATAGCCGGTATAGGGAATTTCGATCGACTTCAGCCACGGCGCGACCCACTGGTTGAGAGGCGTGCCGTCGATGCTGACGAGCTCGCAATCATCGGGGATTTTGAGACCGCGTTCGCGTGCGCGCCGGGTCACCCCGTAAGCGATCTGGTCGCTGACACAGAGAATGGCGTCCGGGGTTTTGCTGCCGCCGAAAATGCGCGCGCCGGCATCATAGCCGACCTGGAGATGCGATCGTCCCTCCCCGTCGGCCTGGATGATCGCCTCGTCGGACCAGCCACGCTCACGCAGCCGGGCCAGGAAGCCGGACACGCGGTCCCGCGATGCGGATGAGCTCAGCTGCGGAAAAACAACGGCTGGGGCGCGCCGCCCGAGATCGGCGAAATGGTCGGCGACGGTTGCACCCGCGGCGCGATCGTCGATTCCGACAAACGGGCCGATGCCGGCCGGATTACGGCGGTTTACGAACACCGTCGGGGCACCCAGGGCGGAAAACTCGCTCAGTCCGGGGCTCGGCACCGCCGCGACCAGGACATAGCCGCGCACCATCTGGGCGCGCATCGCGGAGAGATACTCGTCCTGAAGTTCGGGGCGGTCATGGGTATCGCACAGGATCATGACGTAGCCGGCTTCGCGCAGGGCCGCCTCGGTGGAACTTGCGATGGTCGCCATGGCCGGATTGTCGAGATTGGCGGCAATCATTGCCACGAGCTGGCTTTGGCCGCGCTGGAGGGCCCGTCCCACCGGATTGGGCCGGTAGCCCACGGCCTCGATCGCGTCGAGCACCCGCGCCACCGTGGCCGCGGAGGCGCGGCGCATCTCGCCATTGACGATCCGCGACACGGTCGAAACCGAGACGCCGGCCCGCGCCGCGACTGTTGCAAGGGAAACGTCTTCCGGCATCGGCCTCCGGGGGTCTGGTCCGATCACTGCTCTCAGTGTCATCTGGAGGGGCTGCTGTCGAGCCCCTCCAGCCTTGGCCATAAGGCCAGTTTAGCGGCGATTGACAATTTGGCAAACGTTTGCCAAAGTCGTTTTTAGTGGTACGAGGGGTGCAGGCGGTTTGCTGCCTGTTGTTCGTGTCACTGCAAGCCGTGCAACCAAACTCGTGAGAAGCGGCTGTCCGACCCGGAGCTGGATTGGGCGGACGCCGACGTCGAGGGAAACGTCTGCGCTGGGGAGTCCGTCGGAGAACGGAACCCGGGCGCTTCATCTCGCTGGGATCCGCAACGGGCCGGCGAACAGGGAGGAGAAACCACCATGCGTGCCGCCACGCCCGTCCTCATGTCTTTTGCGCTGTCCCTGCTGGCTGCCACCGTATTCGGCGGGCCGGCCGCGGCCGACACCACCACGCTTCGCATGACCTGGTACTCGGACGGCAACGAGGGCGAGGTGATGGCCGACCTGCTCAAGCGGTTCCATGAGCAGAACAAGGACATCGACGTCGTTCTCGATCAGGTGCCCTTCAAGGCGATCAACGAAAACCTGCCGGTGCAGCTGGCCTCCGGCCAGGGCCCGGACATGGCGCGTGTGGTCGATATGGGCGGCCTGTCGCGTTACGCCCTCGACCTGCGGCCTCTTCTCAAGGATCCGGCCTACTGGGACAGCAACTTCGGCCCCTTCCTCGCATGGATGCGCCCGCCGGGTGAGACCCAGGCGATCCCGGGCTTCATGACCCAGCTCACTGTCTCCGGCCCGTTCGTCAACAAGACCCTGTTCGAGCAGGCCGGTATCGCGATGCCGGGCGAGACGGCGAGCTGGGAGGACTGGGCCAAGGCGGTGAAAGAGGTTGCGGGCAAGGTCCAGGCGCCGTTCCCGCTGGCGCTCGACCGCTCCGGCCATCGTTTCTATGCGCTTGCCGTGTCGGAAGGGACGAAGGTCTTCGGTGCGAACGGCGAACCTGAGGTGGTGGACGAAGGCTTCAAGCGGACGGCTCAGCTGGTCTACGACTGGCACAAGTCCGGCGTGATGTCGAAGGAGCTGTGGGGGTCGGTTTCCGGCACGGCCTATCGCGGCGCCAACGACGAATTCAAGAACGCACAAGTCGTGATGTATCTGTCCGGGTCGTGGCAGACCAGCCAGTTCGCCAAGACCATCGGCAACGCCTTCGACTGGGTGGCGGTCCCCAATCCCTGTGGGCCGGGCGGCTGCAGCAGCATGCCAGGCGGCGCCGGTCTCATCGCGTTCAAGGGGACCAAGCATCCCAAGGAAGTGGCGCGGCTGATGGAATATCTCGCAAGCGAACCGGTGCTGGCGGAGTTCTATGCGCGCGCGCTGTTCGTGCCCGGCCACCTTGGGCTGGCGAAAAAAGGCATCGACTATCCGACGGCGAGCCCGGACGTCGCCGCCGCGCTGAAAGTCTTTACCGCAAGCGCGGCCAAGATTTCGCCGATCGCCTACCGGACCCAGGGCTACACCAACAGCCGAATCATCTTCAACGCGGTGATCAGCCGGCTCGGCCAGGCGGTCTCCGGCGAGACCACGCTCGATGACGCCTACAAGCGCATCACCGCCGACGTCGCGCAGCAAATCGCCGAGCGCAACAAGAAGTGAAGACAACGGGGGCGGGGGTCGGAGGGTCACCGCGATGACGGACAGTCCGCTCGCCTCTCCATCGGCGCGTGGCACGGGCGCCGCTGTGCTCGCGGAGCTCGGGCGCGTCGTGGTCCTGCCGGTTCACTTGGCGATGCGTCTGCTCGATGGGCCGATGCGCGGGATACAGCGCGTCATCGGCGCGCGGCGCATGGCCTATCTGTTCCTGTTGCCCAACTTCGCGTTCTTCGGCTTGTTCGTGTTCCTGCCGATCGGCATCAACATCGTGTTCTCGGTGACCGGCGGCACGGCGCTGTTTCCCTCGGAACGGCCCTATGTCGGCGGCGACCAGTTCGCCTATCTGCTCGACTGCGGCTCCTATCTCGATCCGGGAACCTGCCGCGAGGACCACTTCTGGCGCGGCGTCGCCAACACCATCAAGTTCGTCGTGTTCCAGGTGGCGGCGATGGTGCTGTTGTCGCTGATCACCGCGCTCGTGCTCAACATGAAGATCCGCGGACGCGGCTTTTTCCGTGCGGTCTATTTCTTCCCCGTGCTGCTGTCGCCGGTGGTCGTCGCGCTGATCTGGAAATGGATCCTGCAGCGCGACGGGCTGCTCAACGCCGCCATCACCACACTCGGTGGCCAGAAGATCCTGTTCTTCGTCGATCCGAGCTGGGCGATGTTCTGGGCGGTGTTCGTCTCGGTGTGGGCGCACATGGGCTTCTACACCCTGATCCTGCTCGCCGGCCTGCAGGCGATTCCCGCCGATCTCTACGAGGCGGCGGAGATGGATGCGACGCCGCGCTGGCGCGTGCTGCTGCGTATCACCTTGCCGCTGCTGTGGCCCAACATGATCGTGGTGATCGTGCTCGCGCTGATCAAGGGCGCGCAGACCTTCGACGAGGTGTTCGTGCTGACCGGTGGCGGTCCCGGCACCGCGACGCTGATGGTGGTGCAGTACATCTACGAGACCGCCTTCTCCAACCAGGTGCAGAACTTCGGCCTCGCCGCAGCCGCGTCCGTCGTGCTCGGTGTCGTGCTGTTCGTCCTGACGCTGCTGCAATTCGCCGCCGCGCGGCGCAAGGAGGTTTGAGATGGCCGCCATGCGCCTCGCCGGCTTGCTGGGTCAGCGTCGCAACGGGCGAGGGCACCCGCTGCATTGGACCGACATCGCCGCCTACGCCTATCTCGCGCTCGGCGTGGTGCTGATGTTCGGCCCCGTGCTCTGGCTGGTGCTGTCGTCGTTCAAGACCCAGAGCGCGCTGCTGGAGTTTCCGCCGTCGCTGCTGCCGTTCTCCCAGGTCGAAGTGACGGTGCCCGGTCAGCCGCAGCCATTGCCGCTATTCCGCGCGACGCTTCCCGACGGCTCGGTCCGCGAACTGGCGCAGGTCCGGCGCATCGGGCTCATCGCCCAGATGGTCGATCCCGCCGACCCCTCGCAACAATTCCGTGTCGCGATCGACAAGCGTCAACCGGTGCGCCGCATTGCGCTGGCGACCGAGAACTACAGCGAGCCGCTGCAGCGCTTCGCTTTCCTGCGCTTCCTGTCCAATTCCGTGTTCGTGACGGTCATCGCCACGTTGCTCACGCTGCTGATCAATTCCATGGCCGCCTATGCGCTGGCCGTCTACGAGTTCCGCGGCAAGACGGCGGCCACCCTGGCGGTGATCGGAACACTTATGATCCCGATGACCATCATCCTGGTGCCGGTCTATCTGGTCGTGACCAAGCTCGGCCTCGTCAACTCGCTGTGGGCGGTGATTCTTCCGGGCGCCGCGACGCCGACCGGCGTCTTCCTGCTTCGGCAATACATGCTGACGCTGCCGAAGGACCTGATCGAGGCCGCGCGCATGGACAAGGCCTCCGAGTGGCAGATCTATTGGCGCATCATCCTGCCGCTGAGCCTGCCGGCGCTGGCGGTGTTGGCCATCTTCTCGATTATGTGGCGCTGGAACGAATTCCTGTGGCCGTTGGCTGTGCTGACAAAAACCGAGACCTACACGCTGCAGATCGGTCTCAACGCCTTCCAGGGCGAACTGCAGACCCAGTGGCACTACCTCCTGGCAATGACGGTGGTGACGCTGATTCCCGTCGCCCTCGTCTTCGTGTTCCTCCAGCGTTTCATCACCACGGGCATCGGCTCGACGGGGATGAAATGACCGATCGGGTTATCGAACATGGCTGACCTCACACTCACCAACGCGCGCAAGTCCTTCGGCACCATCGACGTGCTGCATGGCATCGATCTCGCGGTCAGGGATGGCGAATTCGTCGTTTTCGTCGGTCCATCGGGCTGCGGGAAGTCGACCCTGCTGCGCGTCATCGCCGGACTCGAAAGCGTGACCAGCGGCGACGTCCATATCGACGGCGAGCGTGTCACCCATTTGCCGGCGTCGGAGCGCGGGCTGGCCATGGTGTTCCAGTCCTATGCGCTTTATCCGCACATGAGCGTGCGCAAGAACATGGCCTTTGCGCTGGAGAACATGGGGATGAAGCCGGCGGAGATCGAGCAACGCGTCACCCGCACCGCTGCCATGCTGCGTCTCACCGATTATCTGGACCGCAAGCCCAAGGCGCTCTCCGGCGGCCAGCGCCAGCGCGTCGCCATCGGTCGGGCCATCGTGCGCGATCCGAAGATCTTCCTGTTCGACGAGCCGCTGTCGAACCTCGACGCGGAGCTCCGCGTTGCGACCCGCAAGGAACTCGCCGCGCTGCATGCCGAGATCGGCGGCACTATGATCTATGTCACCCACGATCAGGTCGAAGCCATGACGCTCGCAGACCGTATCGTGGTGCTCAAGGCTGGCCGGATCGAGCAGATCGGCACACCGCTCGAGCTCTACAACCGTCCCTCCAATGCTTTCGTTGCGGGCTTCATTGGTTCGCCGCGCATGAACTTCCTGCCCGCGGCGGTGATCTCCGACGACGGCACGCTCCGCCTCACCGTTGGCGAGCGCGAGGTCGCGTTGCCGCGCGCGGCTTCGGGCCTCGCGGCCGGGGCGCACGTCACGCTCGGCATCCGCCCCGAGCATATCGATGTCGCGCCCGGTGCAGGCATGCTGACACTGACTGTCGATCTCGTCGAACATCTCGGCGGCGACACCTTCCTCTATGCGTCTGCTCCCGGCCTGCCGCAGATCACGCTGCGCCAGGATGGCCAGTCGCACTTCGCCCGTGGCGATGCGATCGCAATTCGCCTCGCCGCCGACCACCTTCATCTGTTCGACGACACCGGCGCAGCACTCGCCCGGCCCTGATCGACCCCGGAGCCTGATCTCATGAAAGCCCTGACCCATGGCCGTTTTCGCGGCCTCGACGGCCACGCCGCGCTGTTCGACCTCGCGAGCGGACCGGCGGCGGCCCCGCTGGCCATGCTGCGCATCGCGATGCTCGAGAGCGACATCGGCCGCGTCACCCTGCGCCGGCCAGAGGGCTACCGCCTCGATCGCGGCTGGGCGATTGCCCCGAACCGCACCGAGCCGCCATTCGCGGGGCGGCCGCGCGATGACGTCTCAGGTTTTGCCAATCCGGCGCCGACGGTGTCGGAAACCGATGGCGTGATCACGCTCGTGACAGCAGGCCTGCGCGCGCGGGTGCGGCTCGCTCCGTTCGGCATCGACTGGTTTCGCGCCGACGAGGACCAGGCATTTCTGCGCGACCGCCCGACCCAGGCTTATTTCCTGTCGCGCAAGACCGGCGCGTTGCTGCACGCCATGGAACGGCACGAGGACGAACGCCATTACGGCCTCGGCGACAAGGCCGGTCCGCTCGATCGCACCGGACGGCGATTCGCGATCGATGCCGTCGACCCCTGCGGCTTCGACGCCGAACTGTCCGATCCGCTCTACAAGATGCTGCCGTTTGTCATTGTCGACGGCGCGCGCGGCGCTCACGGCGTCTTCTACGACAATCTTGCGCTTGGCGCGGTCGACCTCGGCTGCACGCTCGACAATTACCACGGGCTGTTCCGCAGCTATCGTGCCGAGGACGGTGACCTCGACTATTACGTGCTCGCCGGCCCGACCGTACCTGAAGTGACGCGCCGGTTTTCCTGGCTGACCGGCGGACAGGCGTTCGCGCCGCGCTGGACGCTCGGCTTCGCGATGACCACCATGACCATCGCCGACGCGCCGGATGCGGACGCGCGCATCACCGCCTTTATCGACGAGTGCAAACGCCACGGCATTCGCTGCGACAGCTTTCATTTCGGCTCGGGCTACACCTCGATCGGCAACCGGCGCTATGTCTTCAACTGGAATCGCGACAAGTTTCCGGATCCGGCGGCGACCATGGCGCGGCTCAAGGCGGCCGGCATGCAGCCGGTCACCAACATCAAGCCCTGCCTGCTCGACGATCATCCGCGGCTCGACCAGGCAAAGACCAACCGCATCCTGGTCGCCGACGGCGAGACCGGCGAGCCTGCGGTGGCGCAATTCTGGGACGGCCTTGGCTTCCATGTTGACTTCACCAATCCCGGGGGACGGCAGTGGTGGGCGGACGGCATCCGCGACGCGCTGCTCGCCTATGGCGTCACATCAGTGTGGAGCGACAACAACGAATTCGAGATCTGGGACGAGGACGCGGTGTGCAATGGCGACGGCCGGCCGTTCCCGCAAATGCTGGCGCGTCCCGCGCAGGCGCTGCTGATGCACAAGCTCGCCTATGAGACGCAGGCCGCGCAGGCACCTAGCAAGCGCCCCTACACCATCACGCGCGCCGGCGGCGCCGGCATCGCTCGTTACGGCCAGACCTGGAGCGGCGACAATGAGACGTCCTGGAAGACGCTGCGCTACAATCTGACCCAGGGCCTGAACATGAGCCTGTCGGGGCTCTACAACATCGGCCACGACGTCGGCGGCTTCCATGGCCCGTCGCCCGGCCCGGAACTGCTCTGTCGTTTTGTCGAGTTCTGCGCGCTGTGGCCGCGCATGGTGATGAACTCCTGGAAAACCAGCGGCATCGTCACCGCGCCCTGGATGCATCCCGACGTGCTTCCCCAGGTCCGGTCCGCGATGAACCTGCGCCACAGCCTTTTGCCCTATCTCTACACCCAGATGTGGCGCGCGGCGGCGGACGACGTGCCGCCGGTGCGCCCGCTGCTGTGGGATTTCGCTGCGGACGCGCGCGCGCGCGCCGTCGAGGATGCCTTCATGCTCGGCCCCGATCTGCTTGTCGCTCCGGTGCTGGAGGAGGGAGCGACCACGCGCGAGGTCTATCTGCCCGCCCATCCTGGCGGCTGGTACGACTGGCATGACGGCACGCCATGCGAGGGCGGGCGAACCGTCACCGTTGCGGCCCCTCTGGGCCGGCTGCCGCTGTTCGTTCGCGCGGGCGCGATCGTTCCGATCGAAGACGAGAACGGGCTGACGGCGATCGTGTTCGGAACACGCGATCATGGCGCTTCCGTTGTCTATCTCGACGATGGCGAGACGGCGGATTGGCGCAATGCAGGCAGGACAATCGCATTGCGCCTGCGCCCCGACGGCGATGGCTTTAGTCTCGATGTCAGCGGTGGGCAGCTGGCGGTACCGATCCGCGCCCGCGGGGTGGGCGTGCCGAATCTGCATGTTGCCCGCACGACCGAGTGAGCCGCCGCCTGCTGTTCGCTCAGCGCGACGTCCGAGATGTCACGCCGCGT
This sequence comes from Bradyrhizobium prioriisuperbiae, assembly GCF_032397745.1. Lineage (NCBI taxonomy): Bacteria > Pseudomonadati > Pseudomonadota > Alphaproteobacteria > Hyphomicrobiales > Nitrobacteraceae > Bradyrhizobium > Bradyrhizobium prioriisuperbiae. The sequence continues at coordinate 2,219,341 of NZ_CP135921.1, read as the reverse complement.
TGCGTCGGCTCGCGTACAGTTCGGAGATCGGATTAAAGGCGCAGCGGACCTCCGCAAGCTTGCCGCAGACCCGCGGCATCTCCCGGCTCATCTGCTCGAGCTGCGTTCGCCACACAGTGAGGAAGTTGCGGGGATTGGTGAGCGGGTATCTGAGCTCGGCGTCCTTGCCTTTCTCGCCGAGATGGTCGCGCTTGAGCCCGATGCGCTGGGCTTCCGAGCGATAGATGTTGGTAATGACGATGGCGACGAACTCTTCATATTCATTGTAGATCTGGCTGTATTTGGTGGTCGGTCCCGCCTCCCCGCTCATCAGCGAGGAAATGCTCCCGCTGCCCTTGCGCAGCACGGCAAACGGCGCCTCCAGCGGGATCGTGTCTTCCAGTCCCTGCGCCTGGCGCATCGCGTGCACGAGTTCGTGCAGCAGCGTTTCGTCCGCCGCACGCAGCGAGGCGGCCGCCGACGGCTTGTCCCAATCCTGCGCGACAAACGCCAGCACCACGTCGCTACCGCCGCCGGTGCCGGAGCCCGGGTTGGTCCCGCCTTCCGGTGTGCCGCCGGGGCGGGTCGCGGCCTGCGGATTGACCGGATCGGCATGCGCGTTGGCATCCGATTTATCGGGCATGTAGGGCTTGGGTTCCGGCACGATCGTGATCTTCTTGCCGGTCCCTCGTATCGCATTGATGATGGCGAGACTGGTCGTGTTGGGCGGCAGATCGATCAGGTAATGCCAGGTGCTCTTCACGCCCTCGAGCCACTCGCTTTCGGTCACATCATTGCGGATGGTGGGATCCCACCGCATCACAACGGACATGGCAATCTCCTGTTTCGCGCGCGGCGAAAAGCGCCGTCGTCGCGACAAATGCGTCAAATGCAATTCAGTGATGAGCAATATGGGGTATGTCGTTTGAAATAGTGCTGGGTTCAAAGCTCATCAGGAGGTTGTGCGAAGAGGGGATGTTCCTTGGAGCCTTCGACGCCATTGCATTACGCCGCGCTGCGCACACCATCCGCCAGCGCGCGATACGACAGCGCCTCTGCCAGATGCAGTTTTCCGACACTGGCCACGCCGTCGAGATCGGCCAGCGTGCGTGCGACCCGCAGCACGCGGTGATAACCACGCGCCGACAGGCGCATGCGGTCGGCGGCGTCGCGCAATAGTGCGAGCCCCTGGGCATCGGGCTTCGCGATCTCCTCCAGCACGGCGGCGGGCGCTTCCGCATTGGTGCGGACGCTGGGCAAGCCGGCGGCGGCGTAGCGCTGCGCCTGGATGGCGCGCGCCGCCGCCACGCGGGCCGCGACCTCGGCGGAGCCTTCCGCCGGCGGCGGCAGGATCAGGTCGGCGGCGGTGACGGCGGGCACTTCGATGCGCAGGTCGATGCGATCCATCAGCGGGCCGGAAATGCGGCTTTGATAATCCGACGTGCAGCGGTCGATGCGGCCGCGCTTGCAGGAAAAGCCCGGCGCGAACGCTTCGCCGCAGCGGCAGGGATTCATTGCCGCCACCATCATGAAGCGGGCGGGATACGTGACGCGATGATTGACCCGCGATACCGCGACCTCGCCGTTCTCCAGCGGCTGCCGCAGCGAATCCAGCACCCGCGGCTCGAACTCGGGCAGTTCGTCCAGAAACAGCACGCCGTTGTGGGCGAGCGATACCTCGCCGGGCCTGGCGCGGATGCCGCCGCCGGTCAGCGCGGCCATGCTGGCGGAATGATGCGGCGCGCGGAACGGGCGCCGCGATGTCAGCGCGCCGTCCCTGATCTCGCCGGCCACCGAGGCGATCATCGAGACGTCGAGCAATTCCTGCGGCGACAGCGGCGGCAGGATCGACGGCAGCCGTGCCGCCAGCATCGACTTGCCGGCGCCGGGCGCGCCGATCATCAGCAGGTGATGGCCGCCGGCGGCCGCGATCTCCAGCGCGCGCTTGGCGCTCTCCTGTCCCTTGATGTCGCGCAGATCCAGCAGGTTGGGGGCCTCAGTGCGGATAGCGGCCTGCGGTCGCGACAGCACTTGCGTGCCTTTGAAGTGGTTGGCGAGCTGGATCAGGGAGCTTGCCGCGATGATCTCCATGTCGGGGCTTGCCCAGGCCGCTTCCGGTCCGCAGGCCGCGGGGCAGATCAGGCCCTCATCGCGGCCATTGGCGCCCATGGCGGCCGGCAGCACGCCGGCAACGGGCGCAATCGAGCCATCGAGGCCGAGTTCGCCGAGCACGGTAAAGCCCGCAAGCGCGTCGGACGGCAATGCGCCGATCGCAGCCATCAGGCCCAGCGCGATCGGCAGATCATAATGGCTGCCTTCCTTCGGCAGGTCGGCCGGCGCGAGATTGACCACGATGCGGCGGGCCGGCAGCGCGAGGCCGGAGGCGACCAGCGCCGCCCGCACCCGCTCGCGGGCTTCCGACACCGCCTTGTCGGGCAGGCCCACGATCAGGAAGTTGGGCAATCCGGGGATGATCTGGACCTGGACGTCGACGGCGCGAGCCTCGATGCCCTCGAACGCCACCGTGGAAACCCGCTGGACCATGCCGCCCCCGTGCCGGGCAAAAGGCTAGCGGAAGGGGGGCAGGGACGCAAGAACATTAGAAGAACAAATGGCCGGGCGTATGATATGCTCCTTACCAGTTCTCCGAACTCGGCCCGCAAGGCTCCATTTGTACATCCGCAGCAACTCACTCATCAATGGCGATAAGCTAGGTCCATTGGACCTACTTGATATAGGATTATTTAGCCTATACTGGTTAGGCGCAATGCCCGACATGGCGAGAGTTGTAAGTGGCGATCCCCCCAAAACTCGTGCGAACACCCGATGATTTGAAGGCTGCTCGGGCCGTCTTGGGGTTCAGCGCGGATGGGCTCGCTCGCATGCTTGGTCTTGTTGATGGTGGGCGCACCGTACGCAGATGGGAAGCTGGCGCACGCGATATTCCGGGTCCTGTGACGGTCTTGATGGAAACGGCAATGAGTTATCTGGCGAAGCGGGAGATGATCATGCGGCAACTTGAGATGCTGGAAGCGGGCAAGATGCGAACGGGAAGGGCTGAAGTGACTGGCACCGTGGATGACACCGCAGAAACCATCGATCAGCTCACGAAAGCGAGGTTGGATTATGAGGGGGCGATAGAACTCCTCACGAAGCAGCCTCTCATTGGTACGGAGGCTAAGGAAGTTCACTGGTACGACTTGAGGAGACTCACCCCGAAGTTCTCCCCTCCAGAAAAAGACGATTGGTCGGTGCCGGGTGAAACAAGCCCTGAGGCTGCGCTCGCCTATTTCGAGAAACACGAAGGGCTAGGTGAGGGATTGGAGATTTGCGAGGAAGGTGACCTTGCCGCTGAGTTCATCCTGGAGAAGCGGAAGCTTCTACGCAGGCAGGTGAGCTTATCTCAACAACTCAGCCGAGGCGTGCCTGTTCAGGAATTCTATGTTCGTCGGAGGTAACGCGAACTCCTCTCAGGATGGTTGCCCGCAAATATGGAGGTCCAATAGCAAAATATTCCGCCGTGATGAGGCAGGCGAGCGTGAGAAAAACCCGCTGTCGGAAACTTTTCTAGCTTCGAATCCCTGAGGACTCACTGATACTTACGGTGAATGAGAGTTGAATCGGCCACCCGCCCTTTCCCAATCTTCCACCACATTTAGTACTTGATTTAGGAACCGACTCTATTCCTTGACCGCTGGAACGGACTCGTCTTACCGTTCAGCAATGTCCGGCGCATCAGATTCGGTGAGTCGAGCAAAGAAAACGCCCCAGTGCTTGCAACACTGAGGCGTTCTGGTGGTGGCGGGCGTAGCTCAACTGGATAGAGCAGGTCCCTACTAAGTTCCCGGTTACCAGTTCGAATCTGGTCGCTCGCGCCATCAATAAAGGCCCCTCTTGCGAGGGGCTTTTTATTTAAGCGCATCCACACCACCGATGTCGATTCGCTTTTACAGCTTTATTGTATAACAATGTCTTTCCATTGCAATTACATTGTAGCTGCGTCCCATGAACCAAGAAGGCGAATCTCCCCAATTTTCAATTTCGCTTCCCAATGAAGCCATTGAAATCATAGAAAAACAATTGATTCCGTATGGTCTGTACGGCAAGAAGCGCGCCACCATATGCCGCAACCTCATCCTTGACCGCCTTAAGGAGATTGTTCCGGTGCGTAGTCGGCCTGCGACCTAGCGCGGAGCCGGCTGTCGCGCGCGAGCAGTGAGACGCGGCCGGAACATCCGATCGAAAACTCGACGCACGGCCTAATTTGGGTGTCTACAGCACCGGCTCCGCATCAAACGGCTGCGAGGCCAGCGTCACCTCATCGTCAAAGATGGCGGGCAGTTTCGGCGTCAGGCGCAGGCCGAACACATGGGGAAAGCGCAGGATCTCGATGGTGAAGTCCGGCGCGGTCAAAAGCGTCGAGGTGACGGCCGAGCGCGGCGCGTAGATCCGGCCCCACAGGTCGATTCCGGTGAACTGCGGCAGCGAACTCAGGCGCAGGTTTCCGATCGGTCCCGTGTAGCGCAACAGCTCGCGGGCGCGATCGTTCATCATCATCACCCAGCCGTCGGTGACATGTCCCGCGTCGTTGCTGATGGGCGAGGCGACCGCGATGGCGTCGGGGGCGGTGCGGAACAGATGCTCATAGATTTCGAGCTGATGGCTGACGAGCTCCGAATAGCTCACCAGCATCACCTGATCGCCGGCCACCGGGAGCGGGAAGACCACCTGATGCCAGAGCGTGCCGGGTGCGGAGCGGCGGCCGGTGAAGCGGATGAAGACCGGGCTCATCTCGCGGATCACCCGGCGATAGACCTCGGCGAGGTCCTTGGACACGACGCTGTCGCCGCGCATCAGCAGCGTGTCGGATGCACCGCGCTTGACGAAATCCAGCATCGCTTCGCCGACATAGATATAGGCAAAATCATCGCCGACAGGGATCAGGGCGATGCTGCGGTCACGCAAGGGACGGTCGGTGTCGTCGATCAGCCGTTGCAGCGTCAGGTCATTGGTCGCGTTGAGGGTCCGCCACTTGGCCCACAGGTATTCCATGTCGGCGGTCGACAGATCACGCGGAATCGACGTCCCGGTGAAAACCTCAATGGCCATTGGCAGCTCGACCCCGACTCGCACCCCCGGGAGCATCGGACACCCGAACGTGCGCTTGCGCGACGTACGTAGTGACCCGGTCCCTCACCCCATCGATTTGAATGCCACAAGGTCGTCAGCAATTCATTAAGGCGCCTGCGTGCCGGTCGGTCAGGTGCGTTTCTGTTCGATGGCATCCCAGACCATGGCGGCGACATCCGGTCCGCCGAGCCGGGCGATGGCGCGAATGCCGGTCGGCGACGTCACGTTGATTTCGGTCAGGTGACCGTCGATCACGTCGATGCCGACCAGCAGCAGTCCGCGCGCCCGCAGCGATGGTCCGAGCCGTTCGCAGATCTCGCGTTCCCTGGGGCTCAGATCGGTGGCCTTCGCCGCGCCGCCACGCACCATATTTGAACGCAGGTCGTTCTCGGCCGGCACACGGTTGACCGCGCCGGCGAACGCGCCGTCGACCAGCATGATGCGCTTGTCGCCGCTCTTCACCTCGGGGAGGAAGCGCTGGATCACCCAGGGTTCGCGGAAAATGGTCGAGAACATATCGTGCAGCGAGCCGAAGTTCATGTCCTTTTGCACGACACGAAACACCGCTGAGCCGCCGTGGCCGTAGAGCGGCTTCATCACCACGTCGCCATGTTCGGCGCGGAACGCATTGATCTCGTCGACGTCGCGCGAGATCAGCGTCGGCGGCATCAGGTCGGAAAATTCCATCACGAACACTTTTTCCGGCGCGTTGCGCACGCTGGCCGGGTCGTTCACCACCAGCGTCTTGGGATGAATCCGTTCCAGCAGATGGGTGGTGGTGATGTAGGCGAGATCGAACGGCGGGTCCTGCCGCAGCAGGATCGCGTCGAAGCTTTCGAGGTTGGTGCGCTTGGCCTCGCCGAGGGTGAAATGATTGCCTTCTTCATCGCGCACAGTCAGTGGCTGCACCGGCGCGACCACCTCCTGGCCACGCAGGGAGAGCTTGTCCGGTGTGTAATAGGAGATGGTGTGGCCGCGCTTCTGCGCTTCCAGCAGCATGGCGAAGGTTGAATCGCCGCGGATATTGATGCGCGCGATGGGGTCCATCTGGACGGCGATATTCAGCTTCATGGGTATGTCCGGGTGCGATGATCGATCGAGTTGGGGTGTCTTTTAGACGGTTCAGGTGCTTGCGTCGAACGCCGCGGTCAGGTGGCGCGGCAGCGACTTCGGCGCAATCAGGATGGCATCGAAACGGCAATCGAAATTGGCGTGTTCAGGATGGTTCATCAGCCAAGCCTCTGCGGCTGCGATGATGCGCTGGCGCTGCTGCGGCGTGATGGCGTAGGCGGCGTCATCCAGTGTGGCGCGGGCCTTGACCTCGACAAAGGCGAGCAGGTTGCGATGGCGGGCGACGATGTCGATTTCGCCATAACGGGTGCGGAAGCGGCGGGCGAGGATGCGATAACCTTTTGCCAGCAGGTAGGCCGCGGCGCGGCTCTCTGCGGAGATGCCGGTCTGGAATGCGATGACGCGTTCGGGCGAGGGCTCTTTCGCGTTCGAGGTCGAGGTCATGTCGTCAGGTTTCGCCATCGTCCCGCTCTCTGGCCAATTCGAGCGCCCGGGCATAGATCTCGCGCCGCGGCCGGCCGGAAACCTCGAGTGCATGGGCCACCGCATCCTTGACGCTGTCCTGCCGCAGCCGCGTGCGCAGCAACTCGTCGAGCTCGCTCTCGGGCATCACGCGGGCGGCCGCGGCCGGCGGCCCGATCACCAGCACGAATTCGCCGCGGGTTTCCAGCGCATCGGCCCCGGCTGCAAGATCAGGGAGCGATCCGCGCCGCACCTCTTCATGCAGCTTGGTCATTTCCCGGCAGATCGCAGCATCCCGGGCACCGAGGATCTCGGCGAGGTCGCGCAGGCTGTCCTGCACGCGGTTGCCGGATTCGAACAGCACCAGGGTTGCTTCCAGCCGCGCCAGTTCGCCGATCCGGGTGCGGCGCGCCCCTTCCCTGGACGGCAGAAACCCTTCGAAGAAAAACCGGTCGGTCGGCAGCGCCGACACCGTCAGCGCTGCTAAAACCGACGAGGGCCCCGGCAGTGTGATCACCGGGTGGCCGGCGGCGCTGACCTCGCGCACCAGCTTGAAGCCGGGATCGGAAATCAGCGGCGTGCCGGCATCCGACACCAGCGCGATCGATGTGCCCTGCGCCAAATGCTGCAGGATCACCGGCCGGGCGAGGGCCGCATTGTGCTCGTGATAGGGTTTCAGCGTCGCCTTGATGCAGAAACGATCCATCAGCTTGCGGGTGACGCGGGTATCTTCGCAGGCGACGATGTCGACGCCGGCGAGGGTTTCCAGCGCCCGCAGGGTGATGTCGCCGAGATTGCCGATCGGGGTCGCCACCAGATGCAGCCCGGCGGCGGCTTTCGGGGCGGTCAGGACCTGCCCCCAAAGCGTGAAGGTCCGCGCCTCGGCATCGGATGGATCGGACGGGGCGGGTGTGGAATGGGGACGGGCGCGCATGGGGGCAATCTAGTGTATGTGCCGGAAAAGGGGAGAGCGGTTTGCGAGAGGCTGCGTTCCACCTCAGAGGCAGTGTCTTGCCTCAGAGACAGTTTTCCTGCCTAAAAGCTATGCGATTATGGCGTAACTCCTTGGTCCTCAGTCGTTAAAATCCTTTTGCGTTGCTTAACGAATGGACGACAATATGCCCCAATCCCCTTCCAGAGCAGGGGCGACCTCGCGTCTCCCGACTTGGTGACCTGGCGAGGGTTATGAAAGAGACGCGATGGCTGCCCCGCACGATCCGTTGACGCCACGCCCGGGTTCCTCCCGGCGGTCGGCGCTTGGTTTGCTGCTCGCGGGCCCGCTGGTCGCCGGCTGCTCCAGCATGCAGTCGGGCTGGAACTCGATCACGTCGAATTTGCCTTGGCAGGATTCGCCGCCGCCCGGTCCGTCCGGTCCGCCGCAGCAACCGTCATCGGTGGGCAGCGGGCAGGTCAAGGTGGGTCTGATCCTGCCGCTGTCGGGACAGGGCAATGCCGGCGTTGCCGCGCAGTCGATGAAGAATGCGGCCGAGATGGCGCTGGCCGAATTCCAGAACCCGAACATCCAGCTCCTGGTCAAGGACGACGCCGGCACGCCGCAAGGCGCGCAGCAAGGGGCGCAACAGGCTCTCGACGAAGGCGCCGAAATCATTCTCGGGCCGCTGTTCGCGCAGTCGGTGCCCCCGGCGGCGCAGCTGACCCGCGCGAAGAACGTGCCTGTCATCGCATTCTCGACCGATTCGAGTGTGGCGGGCCGCGGCGTTTATCTGCTCAGCTTCCTGCCGGAGTCCGACGTCAACCGCATCATCGATTATGCCGCCGGCACCGGAAAGCGATCGTTCGCGGCGCTGTTGCCGGACAATGCCTATGGCGGTGTGGTGGAGGCCGCGTTCAAGCAGGCGGTCGGCCGTCGCGGCGGCCGCATCGTTGCCTTTGAGAAATACGGCGCCGATCGCACCGGTCCGGCGCGCAATGTGGCGCAGGCGCTCGGCAGCGCCGATGCCTTGTTCATGGCCGATGACGGCGATTCACTGGCCGCGGCCGCCGATTCGCTGGTGACCAGCGGCGCCAATCTGAAGCGCGTGCAACTGCTCGGCACCGGCCTGTGGGACAGCCCGCGGGTGTTCAACAGCGCCTCATTGCAAGGCGGGCTCTATGCCGCGCCGGATCCATCGGGCTTCCGCTCGTTTGCCGGCCGTTACAGCAACAAATACGGCCAGCAGCCGGTACGCACCGCGACACTGGCCTATGACGCGGTGGCCTTGGTCGCGGCGCTGGCGCGCACACAAGGCGGCCAGCGCTTTTCGTCCGACGTGCTGCTGAACTCGTCGGGCTTCGCCGGCATCGACGGCCTGTTTCGGTTTCGCAATGACGGCACCAACGAACGCGGCCTCGCCGTGATGAAGGTCGCGTCAGGCGGCGGCCAGGCGGTGGCCGGCTCGCCGAAGAGTTTTGCGACTTGAGTTCGAAAAAATCGGCGCGCTTATTCGCGAAATCCGGAAACTAAGCGCTCTGCTCGAGCAATTTCACGAGCTGTGTTGCTGCAGCTATTGCTTCGTCTCGCCAACGCTTTTCAGCAACGACAATGTCGTGATCATGCTGAGCTAGCGCGTCTTTGTTCCAAAGGGCACGTTCTTTGCCAACGGGCAATGAGTCAGTTTCAGAGTTGATGGCAACAAAAGCGATAAGCACCGCGTTGATCTCTGGCTCAAATCCGTCGCCAAGGCGACCAAGTTCACGCGCAGCTTCGATTACCCCAAGCCGGCCATCGATGAAGCTCTTTGCGAGTGAAGCCAGCCTGATTCGGACAGTCGCTCTGTACTCCAGATTGTACTTATAGGCTGTTCGATCCATCGAGGGATTTTACGCCGCCAGATCCGCCACCACCGCATCCAGCAACGGAAAACCCTCCTGCGTCACGCGCAGGCGGCCGCTGGTGTCCACCGTGATGGCGCCTTCTTCGCGCAGCAGGGCGATGCGGGCGGGATCGAGGGTGCGGCCGGCCAATGCGGCGTAGCGCTGCGGATCGATGCCTTCCACCAGCCGCAGACCCATCAGCAGGAATTCGTCGGCGCGCTCCTCGCTGTTGAGCAGGTCGTCGGCTGAAATACCGTCGCCGCTGGCTTCGACCCGCATCAGCCAGGCCTCGGGGCGCTTCTCGGTGACGATGGCGTGGCGCCGGCCGTCAATGTCGAGGCGGCCGTGGGCGCCGGGGCCGACGCCGGCATACTCGTCGCCGCGCCAGTACACCAGGTTATGCTTGCACTCGGCGCCGGGCCGCGCGTGATTGGAAATCTCGTAGGACGGCAGGCCATGCTGGGCGCAGATGTCCTGCGTCACATCATAGAGCGCGCGCGCGACGGCTTCGTCCGGCGTCTTGAGTTTGCCGGCGGCGTGCAGGCCGAAGAATGGCGTGTCCGGTTCGATGGTCAATTGATACAGCGAGAGATGTTCGGCGGCTTCCGAGATCGCCTGCTTCAGCTCGGCCGTCCACATCTGCGGCGTCTGGTCGGGGCGTGCATAGATCAGGTCGAACGAATAACGATCGAATGCGCCGCGCGCGATCTTGACCGCGTCGAGCGCCTCCTGCGCGGTGTGCAACCGGCCCAGCGCCTTCAGCGAGGCGTCGTCGAGCGCCTGCACGCCGAGGGACACGCGGTTGACGCCGGCGGCGCGATAACCGCGGAAACGCGTTGCTTCCACGCTGGTCGGATTGGCTTCCAGCGTGACTTCCACGTCGGGCGCGACCGCCCAATTTTTGCCGATGGCATCGAGCACGGCACCGACGGTTTCCGGCTTCATCAGCGACGGCGTGCCGCCGCCAAGGAAGATCGAGGAGACGGTGCGTCCCGGTGTGCGGGACGCCGTGGTTTCGATCTCACGGGTGAAGGCGCGCACGTAGCGCTCCTCATCGACCGGTGCATGGCGCACATGGCTGTTGAAATCGCAGTACGGGCATTTCGACAGGCAGAACGGCCAATGCACATAAACGCCGAAAGCCGCTGGTGTGCCTGATTCAGCCAACAGACTTCTCCTGCGAAAGACACAGCTCCTGCAACTTCACGAAGGCGCGGGCGCGGTGCGACAGCCCGAGGCCATGCGGCGGCAGACCGTGCTTCTCGATGCTGGTCATCTCGCCGAAGGTGCGATCGTAACCATTGGGCAGAAAAGACGGATCGTACCCGAAGCCCGCCGTGCCGCGCGGTGGCCACACCAGCGTGCCGTCCACCCGCGCCTCGACTTCTTCAAGATGACCGTCGGGCCAGGCCACGCACAGCGCGGACACGAAATGCGCACCACGCTTGTCCGGAGTGGTCGCACCGCGTTCCTGCAGCAGCCGTTCCACCTGCGCCATGGCGGCGTTGAAATCCTTGCTCGCGCCGGCCCAGCGCGCCGAATAGATGCCGGGCGCGCCGTCAAGCGCATCGACCGCAAGCCCGGAATCGTCAGCGAATGCCGGGAGCTTGGTTGCTTGCGCCGCCGCGATCGCCTTGATCGCCGCATTGGCACGAAACGTGGTTCCGGTCTCTTCCGGTTCCGGCAAGCCGAGCTCGCCGGCGGACACCGCCTCAACGCCGTGCGGCGCCAACAGCTCGCGCATCTCGGCGAGCTTGCCGGGATTGTGGGTCGCGATCACGAGGCGTCCGGTGATTCGGCGATTCATCAGCGAATCCTATCATGATCCGAGGGTCCGAGAGACCCTCGGTCTAGGGTGCAGCAAAAATCGGAAGACGACGTGGCGGGTTACGCCACAGCCATTTTCTGCAGGTCGACCAGCCGGGTCACGCCCTTTTGCGCCAGCGCCAGCAATTTCAGCAGTTCGTCCTGGGTGAACGGCGTCTTCTCGGCGGTGCCTTGCACCTCGACAATGCGGCCGTCGCCGGTCATGACGAAATTGGCGTCGGTGTCGGCTTCCGAGTCCTCGGCGTAATCGAGATCGAGCACCGGCGTGCCGTTGTAGATTCCGCATGACACCGCGGCGACATTGTCGCGCAGCACCTCGCCGCGGATCATGTTGCGGCTCTTCATCCAGTTGAGACAATCCGCCAGCGCCACCCAGGCGCCGGTGATCGAAGCAGTGCGGGTGCCGCCATCGGCCTGGATCACATCGCAATCCACTGTGATCTGGCGCTCGCCGAGTGCTTCGAGATCGACGATGGCGCGCAGCGAACGGCCAATCAGGCGCTGGATCTCGACGGTGCGGCCGCCTTGCTTGCCGGCGGAGGCCTCGCGCCGGGTGCGTTCCAGCGTGGCGCGGGGTAGCATGCCGTACTCGGCGGTGACCCAGCCGCGGCCCTGGCCCTTCAGCCAGGGGGGAAGACGTTCTTCCAGCGTGGCCGTCACCAGCACGTGGGTGTCGCCGAATTTCACCATGCAGGATCCTTCGGCGTATTTGACCACGCCGCGTTCCAGCGACACGGGGCGCAGTTCATCGGGCGCACGGCGGCTCGGCCGCATGGGAAGTCCTCCAGAAGCAGGGAAATGATGATCTCGCGGTGCTTTTAGGGGGGCAGGACCGCAGCGGCAAGGGCTGAAACGGGCTGAGGCGCCCGCCGTATTCCCCGCCACATTCAAAGGCTTGAAAAGGCCCCGGAATATGAACAAATGGGGTTGCCGCAAAGGAGCATGCCGTGGCCCACCACGATCCGATCGGTCACCTGATCACACCCAATTCGGGGCTGGCGCAGCTCAATGAGCGTTCGCGCGACATTTTTCGCCAGATTGTCGAGAATTATCTGGCGACCGGCGAGCCGGTGGGGTCGCGCAATATTTCCCGCCTGATCACGCTGCCGCTGTCGCCAGCCTCGGTCCGCAACGTGATGTCGGATCTCGAGCAGCTCGGGCTGATCTATGCCCCGCACACCTCCGCGGGCCGGTTGCCGACCGAACTCGGGCTGCGTTTTTTTGTCGATGCGCTGATGCAGGTCGGCGATCTCAGCGAGCCGGAGCGGCAGTCGATCGAGGCCCAGCTCGCCACCGTCAACAAGGCGCAAACCGTTGAAGCTGCGCTGAGCGAGGCGCTGACCCGGCTGTCCGGCCTGACCCGCACCGCCGCCGTGGTGCTCACGGCGAAATCCAATGTCCGGCTCAAGCACATCGAATTCGTGCGGTTGGAGCCGGAACAGGCGCTGGTGGTGCTGGTCGCCGAAGACGGCCAGGTCGAGAACCGCGTGCTGGCGCTGGCGCCGGGCGTGCCGGCCTCGGCGCTGACGGAAGCGTCGAATTTCCTCAATGCGCGAATTCGCGGCCGCACGCTCGCGGAAGCCCGCGTCGAGCTCGAAAGCGCGCTGGCGCAGAGCCGCAGCGAGCTCGACCAATTGACCCAGAAGATCGTGGCGGCGGGGATCGCAAGCTGGTCGGGCGGCGCCAATGACGAGCGGCAGCTGATCGTGCGCGGCCATGCCAATCTGCTGGAAGACCTGCACGCACTGGAAGACCTGGAGCGAGTGCGGCTGTTGTTCGACGATCTCGAAACCAAGCGCGGGGTCATCGATCTCTTGGGACGGGCGGAACGCGCCGACGGCATGCGCATTTTTATCGGTTCGGAAAACAAGCTGTTTTCCCTGTCGGGGTCCTCGACCATCATCGCACCCTATCGAGACGGCGCCGGCCACATTGTCGGCGTCCTCGGGGTGATCGGCCCGACCCGGCTGAACTATGCCCGGGTGATCCCGATGGTCGATTATGCCGCGCGTATCGTCAGCCAGATGCTCGGCAAGTGATTTTCAAAGGACTTTGCCACCCTATTTAGAGCCGGAAAGGCGGTTGGACCGCCGGTTCCAGGCGATCTGGAGCTTGATTTTCAGCTCCGGAGCCCTGATATGCGGGCTTGAGTTTTGAACGAGACATTTAGTTAGAAGGCGGAGTAATGACCGAAGCCAACGGGCATCAAAATCCCGACGATCCGACCAAGGACAACGCGGCCGCTGAGCCTGTTGTCTCAAAGCCGTATGTCATGCCGGACGATCCGGAAGAAGGATCGGTCGAGGCACTGACCCGCGAGGTCGCGGAAGCCAAGGACAAGGTGCTGCGCACGCTGGCAGAGATGGAAAACCTGCGCCGCCGCACCGCCAGGGAAGTCGCCGACGCCCGCGCCTACGGCATCACTTCGTTTGCGCGTGATGTGCTCGACATCGCCGACAACCTGCAGCGCGCGCTGGATGCGGTGTCCGCGGAAGCGCGCGAGGCCGCCGATCCTGGCCTGAAGGCCCTGATCGAGGGCGTCGAACTGACCGAGCGCTCGCTGCACTCGACGCTGGAAAAGAACGGCGTGAAGAAGTTCGATCCGTCGGGCGAGAAGTTCGACCCGAACTTCCAGCAAGCCATGTTCGAGGTGCCGGATGCGTCGGTGCCGTCGGGCACCGTCGTGCAGGTGGTGCAGTCCGGCTACAAGATCGGCGAGCGCATCCTGCGTCCCGCCCTGGTCGGCGTGGCCAAGGGTGGCCCGAAGCCGGCGCCGACGACGGATTTTACGACCTGAGGTCTTGTTGTCGGGACACGTTGCGTTGTTGTGAGAGCAAGGTTGAAAGAAAAAAGGCGCCGCATCACGCGGCGCCTTTTTTGTTTGATGTTGTTTGTGGTTCACACGGCAATGTCGCCCGACTGGATCCGCTTCACGCCGGCCTTGTTGGTGTCGTGCCAGGCCTTGGCGAGCGAGCCTTTGGTGTCGATGCCGCGGCAGGCGTCTTCCACGATGTAGGTTTCGAAGCCGGCCTTGCGGGCGTCGAGCGCGGTCCAGGCCACGCAGAAATCCGTCGCCAGCCCGGTGACAAAAACTTTCTTCATCTTGCGGGCCTTGAGGTAGCTGCTCAGTCCCGTGGTGGTCTTGCCGTCGGCTTCCATGAAGGCCGAATAACTGTCGACCTCCTTGTGGAAACCCTTGCGGATCACGAGCTGGGCCTGCGGAATCGCGAGGTCCTTCGACAGCGCCGCGCCGTCGGTGCCCTGCACGCAGTGGTCCGGCCACAGCACCTGCTTGCCGTACTCGAGCTCGACCACTTCGAACGGTTTCTTGCCGGGATGGCTGGAAGCGAATGAGATATGCTCGGGTGTATGCCAGTCCTGGGTCATCACCACATTGGCGAAGCCCTTGGCCAGCCGGTTGATGATCGGGATCACCTGATCGCCGTTTTTCACCGCGAGGCTGCCGCCCGGCAGAAAGCAGTTCTGCACGTCCACCACAATCAGGACCGATGCGGCATCGACTTTGACCTTGTCGGCGGCCTTTGCAGAAACGCTGACCATCGCCGCCACCCCACCCAGTCCGCCGAGGAATTGTCGTCTGTCGACCATCGTACAGCCTCCGCCCAATGACGGGATGATCATCGACAGCCGGTGATTGAAGCACAAGACCTAATCTTGGTCCTGCCGAACGGTTGGGGCGACTACCGCGGTGCGATGCCGTCGCGCACGGCACGGAAACGCGTAAACGCCGGCTGCCATGCGTCGCGCTTGGCGCCGGCGACGATCCGCAGCGTGGTGTTCGATCCGCCGAACCGCAGCCATTGCACCACGGTGATCGGTGTATTGTCCTTGCCGGTGACGGCTTCGATGCGGGTCTCGTAGCCGGCCGTGCCGTCGATCCGCATCGGCTCGGACGACGTGATGCGCGCATCGCGCAGGCCAGGCAGGGAGGCCGCGATCTGCTGGGCGAAGCGTCCCCGGTCCTCGGGCGTCGCCGGTCCATTTCCCATCAGGCCGATCAGCATGTAGGGCGCGGTGTCGAGATTGTCCTCGTCGGTCGCGTCGGTCAGCAGCACGGTGGTGGCCATGGGAAGCGTGCGCATGGTCTTGAATGCGCTGAGTTCGGTCAGCTTGAACGGCAGCCGGTCCATCTGCTCGGCGGCCGGCACGTCGGTGCGCAGCGTGGTGCTGGCCAGCATCTTGCGCACGGCTTCGTCCGAGTAGGCCGAGTTGGCGTTGTCGGGAACTTGCGCGGCGACATAGCCGGAGAATGTGGTGCCGGACACCAGCAGCGAGAACCGCCGGACATTGGTGCCCTCATCGACCGCGGTTTCGCGCGTGAGGTAGGCCTTGTTGCCGGACGCGAGCTCGAACGGTTCGAGCTTCGGCCGGTTGGGGGCGGATTGATCGGTCTTGAAGGCAGTCTCGACCGACGTAAACGCTTCCTTCGGCAACTCGGTAACCACCACCTTGACGCGCTTGTCGGTGGCCTCGAAGCCGGGGAATGCGGTCGCTGCGGCCAACCCCTCGATCGGAACCAGGCCGACCCGGGCGCCCTTCGGGAAGATCGGATCGGCGGCGAAAGCGGGGCTTGTGGCAAGGCCGACAGCAAGGCCCGAGAGAACACTGGAGAGAACGAAAGTGAGAGCAAGGGCGAGGGAGCGGAGCTGTCTCATGGCAGGTCTCATGTGATTGTAATAAGGCCGTTCCATGGTGCCTGTGATGAGACCGAAGGCCGCGGCGGCCGCACCATTGTTTCTCAATATCCCATCTCCCTTATCTCCATTCCGTTCCCGCCGACAGTCGAGTGGCCGGTCGGTCGCGCAATGTGATCCGTCGCGAGCCTCCATCGTGAGCCTCCCCCTTAAGCCTTGCTTAAGCCTTGGGTCGTGAGCCTTGGGTCGTGCCGGCCCGCAGTCGGTCAGTGCGCTATTTGCAAGGCCATTTGCAAACGCCGCGGAACAGGCCGGAAACCTGCCCCATCGTGGGAGGTGCCGTCCGTCGGAGCTTGAAGACCCTCTGCTTTTAGGGGCGAGACCCCGTTTCGGTCCTTGCAGGCAGCACCCCCCCTCCTATATGAGGCGGAGCGCCGCATGTCGCGGAGAATTGATGAATAGGGGGTTCGGCCGGGGTGCCGTCAGGGCCCAGCCAACCCGCCGCAAAACAAGGATGTGAGAACCATGGGAAAGGTCATTGGTATCGACCTCGGCACCACGAATTCGTGCGTTGCCGTGATGGATGGCAAAACGCCGAAGGTCATCGAGAACGCGGAAGGCATGCGGACGACGCCGTCCATTGTCGCCTTCACCGATGACGGCGAGCGACTGGTGGGCCAGCCGGCCAAGCGCCAGGCGGTGACCAACCCCGAGCGGACATTCTTCGCAGTGAAGCGCCTCATCGGCCGCCGCTACGACGATCCGATGGTCGAGAAGGACAAGGGCCTCGTTCCCTACAAGATCGTCAAGGCCGGCAACGGAGACGCCTGGGTCGAAGCCGACAGCAAGACCTATTCGCCCTCGCAGGTCTCGGCCTTCATTCTGCAGAAGATGAAGGAGACCGCGGAAGCGCATCTCGGCGCCAAGGTCGATCAGGCCGTCATCACCGTTCCCGCCTACTTCAACGACGCCCAGCGCCAGGCCACCAAAGACGCCGGCAAGATCGCCGGCCTCGAAGTGTTGCGCATCATCAACGAGCCGACCGCGGCCGCGCTCGCCTATGGCCTCGACAAGGCGAAGACCGGCACCATCGCGGTGTACGACCTCGGCGGCGGCACCTTCGACGTGTCGGTGCTCGAGATCGGCGACGGCGTGTTCGAAGTGAAGTCCACCAACGGCGATACCTTCCTCGGCGGTGAAGACTTCGACATGCGCCTGGTCAGCTATCTGGCCGACGAATTCCAGAAGGAGCAGGGCATCAACCTGCGCAACGACAAGCTTGCGCTGCAGCGCCTGAAAGAGGCGGCTGAAAAAGCCAAGATCGAATTGTCGTCGACCACGCAGACCGAGATCAATCTGCCCTTCATCACCGCGGACCAGTCCGGTCCGAAGCATCTGACCATGAAGCTGACCCGCGCCAAGTTCGAGGCGCTGGTGAGCGATCTGGTCGAGAAGACCATCGAGCCGTGCCGCAAGGCGCTGAAGGATGCCGGCCTGTCCGCCGCTGAAATCAGCGAAGTGGTGCTGGTCGGCGGCATGACCCGCATGCCGAAGATCCAGGAAGTCGTGAAGCAGTTCTTCGGCAAGGAGCCGCACAAGGGCGTCAACCCGGATGAAGTCGTCGCCATCGGCGCGGCCATCCAGGCCGGCGTGCTGCAGGGCGACGTCAAGGACGTGCTGCTGCTCGACGTGACGCCGCTGTCGCTCGGCATCGAGACGCTGGGTGGCGTGTTCACCCGCATCATCGAGCGCAACACCACGATCCCGACCAAGAAGAGCCAGGTGTTCTCGACCGCGGAAGACAACCAGAATGCGGTTACCATCCGCGTGTTCCAGGGCGAACGCGAAATGGCGGCCGACAACAAGATGCTGGGTCAATTCGATCTGATGGGCATTCCGCCGTCGCCGCGCGGCATGCCGCAGATCGAGGTCACCTTCGACATCGACGCCAACGGCATCGTCAATGTGTCCGCCAAGGACAAGGCGACGAACAAGGAGCAGCAGATCCGCATCCAGGCTTCGGGCGGTCTGTCCGAGGGCGACATCGAGAAGATGGTCAAGGATGCCGAGGCCAATGCGGCCGAGGACAAGAAGCGCCGCGAGGCGGTCGACGCCAAGAACCATGCCGACGCGCTGGTGCATTCCACCGAGAAGGCACTGGCCGAGCACGGGTCGAAGGTCGCCGAGACCGAGCGTCGGGCGATCGAGGACGCCGTTGGCGATCTGAAGGAAGCGCTGAAGGGCGACGACGCCGAAGCCATCAAGGCCAAGACCAATACGCTGGCCCAGGCGTCGATGAAGCTCGGCGAGGCGATGTATACGCAGCAAGCCGAGGCCGACGCCAAGAAGGACGCCGCCAAGGACGATGTTGTTGACGCGGAATTTACCGAGGTCGACGACGATAAGAACGGCAAGAAGTCAGCGTAATCCTCATGATCAATCACCTCCCCCTCGCGGGGGAGGTTTTTGCGAGCAAGTAACTCGATGACGAAACGCTGTTATTACGAGACCTTGGAAGTCGAACGTTCCGTCGACGAGCCCGGTCTGAAGACCGCCTTTCGCAAGCTGGCGATGAAATGGCACCCCGACAAAAATCCGGGCGACCAGTCCAGCGAAGTGCGCTTCAAGGAAATCAACGAGGCCTATGAGGTCCTGAAGGACGGCCAGAAGCGGGCCGCCTATGACCGCTTTGGCCATGCCGCGTTCGAGCAGGGCATGGCTGGCGGTGGTGGCGCCGGTTTCGGTGCGGGCTTCGCCTCGTCGTTCTCCGATATTTTCGAAGACCTGTTCGGCATGGCCGGACAGCGCGGACGCAGCAGTGGTGGCCGCGAGCGCGGCGCGGACCTGCGCTACAACATGGAAATCTCGCTCGAGGAAGCCTTCCTCGGCAAGACAGCCGAAATCCATATTCCGGTGTCGGTGACCTGCGAATCCTGCTCGGGCACCGGCGCGAAGACCGGTACCCGGCCGGAAAACTGCGCGATGTGCGGCGGCGCCGGCCGCGTTCGCCAGGCCCAGGGCTTCTTCACGCTGGAGCGCACCTGTCCGGGCTGCCAGGGCCGCGGCCAGGTGATCAAGGATCCCTGTTCCTCCTGCTCCGGCTCCGGCCGTGTCACGCGGGACCGTACACTGTCCGTCAACATTCCCGCCGGCGTCGAAGACGGCACGCGCATCCGTCTTGCGGGTGAGGGTGAGGCCGGCGTGCGTGGTGGGCCCGCGGGCGATCTCTATATTTTCCTGTCGCTGGGGTCGCACGAGCTATTCCAGCGCGACGGGGCAGACTTGCACTGCCGCGTGCCGATTTCGATGATCACGGCGGCTTTGGGCGGTGAATTCGAGGTCCCGACCATCGACAAGGGCAAGACCAAGGTCAAAGTCCCGTCAGGAACCCAGTCCGGACGGCGATTCCGCATTGCATCAAAGGGCATGCCGGTGCTTCGGTCGCGCCAGACCGGAGACATGTATGTGCAGGTTGTGGTCGAAACGCCGCAGAATCTGACCAAGAAGCAGAAAGAATTGCTCGCGGAGTTCGAAAAGCTGTCGTCCGGGGAAACCCAGCCGGAGGCCGCAGGTTTCTTCACCAAGGTCAAGGACTTCTTTGGCCCGCGCGCCGGCACGGCCTGAGCCTAAAACTTGACCATGGCGGCGGGCAGCGATACCCATTTATGACGAAAATCTGACGTCCCGCCCCGCTTTCAGCTTTGCCGGTCCCGATATGCCTTCGCAATCGTCTGTGCGTGTTCTGAAAAAGCCGCTTCGTCTTGATGATGAGGTGCGCTTTCTGCGCTCATGGATCGAGAAGCCGCTGCACATGGGTGCGGTGATGCCGTCGGGCAAAGTCCTGGCGCGGACCATGGCGCGGTATGTCGATCCGCATTCCGATGCACCGGTCGTCGAACTCGGGCCCGGCACCGGCGCCATTACCAATGCGCTGATCGCCCGCGGCATCGACCAGAAGCGTCTGGTCCTGGTCGAATACAATCCTGGCTTCTGCGCGCTGCTGCGCGAGCGCTATCCCCAGGCGACCGTGGTGCAGGGCGATGCCTATGCGTTGCGCGATACGCTCTGGGAGGTCATGGGCCAGCCGGCGTCGGCGGTGGTTTCGGGCCTGCCGCTGGTCACCAAGCCGATGCGAACCCGCCTGAAGCTGATCCGCGACGCCTTTGTGGCGCTGGCACCCGGTGCGCCCTTCATCCAGTTCACCTATTCGGTGGCGCCGCCGATTCCCAGATCGCTGTCGGGTGTCCACACCCAAGCGTCGGAACGGATCTGGATGAACCTTCCGCCGGCGCGCGTCTGGGTGTATCGCAAGGGCTGATACCCCCGCGCTGTCGCGCAGGTTCATGCCCTGGAACAGATGCCCGCGATCAAAATCCTCGTGATTCCCGGATCGATCCGTACCGGCTCCTTCAATGCGCGCCTCGCGGCGCTGGCGGCGAAGGAAATCGCGCTGGCAGGCATCGATGTGACGCGGATCTCGCTGACCGATTATCCGCTGCCGATCTATGACGCCGATCTCGAAGTCCGCTCCGGCGCGCCGAAGCCCGCGATCGATCTCAAGCAGATGATCGGCGCGCATCACGGTGTGCTGATCGTCACCCCGGAATACAATGCCTCGGTGCCGCCGTTGCTGAAGAACGCGGTCGACTGGGTCAGCCGGGTGCGCGAGCGCGGCGAGCCGCCGCTGCAGGTGTTTCACGATCGCGCCTTCGCCATCGCCGCGGCATCGGAAGGCAAGTTCGGCGGCCTGCGCGCGTTGATGGCGCTGCGGCAGGTGCTGGCGCTGGGCTGCGGCGCGACTGTCATTCCACGCCAGTTCGCGCTGTCCGGCGCGGATCAGGCGTTCGACGACAACGAACACTTGAAGGACAGCCGCGACGCCGAAGGACTGCGCGCACTGGTGAAGCAACTGATCGATGTCGCACAACAGATGATGTGAGGAGGGACCATGGACATGCCGATTGCCAAAATCGAAACGCGTGACCGTTTGATCGTCGGGCTCGATCTGCCGAGTGTGGAGGCCGCGGAGGCGATGATCGCCCGGCTCGGCGACAGCGTGACCTTCTACAAGATCGGCTACCAGCTGGCTTATGCCGGTGGCCTGCCGCTGATCCGCAAGCTTGCGAACGCCGGCAAGAAAGTGTTCGCCGACCTCAAACTGCACGACATCGGCAACACGGTGACAAAGGGCGTGGAGAGCATCGCCAAATCCGGCGCGACCTTCCTCACCGTGCATGCCTATCCGCAAACCATGACAGCCGCGGTCGAAGGCCGTGGCACCTCAGCACTGCGTATTCTCGGTGTCACCGTGCTGACGTCCTACAACAACGCCGACCTGCAGGAGGCGGGCTATCGCCTCGACGTTTCCGCGCTGGTCGAGACGCGCGCGCGGCAGGCGCAGGCGATCGGTGTCGACGGTCTCGTCTGCTCCGGCGAGGAAGTGACGCATCTGTCGAAACTGGTCGGCAGCCGCCTCGACCTGGTCGTTCCCGGTATTCGTCCCGCCGGCAGTGATGCCGGTGACCAGAAGCGGGTGATGACACCGGGGCAGGCGATCAAGGCCGGCGCCGACTATCTTGTGGTGGCTCGCCCGGTGGTGGCCGCGACCGATCCCAAGGCTGCGGCCGAGGCGATCGTCACTGAGATCGCCAGCGCGCTGGATTGAAACTCGAACGGATCAGGGAGACAAAAAATGGCAAAAGGCTACTGGATCGGTCGCGTCGATGTGCACAATCCCGAGGGATACAAGGCCTATGTCGAGCAGAACGGGCCGGTGTTCGCCAAATACGGCGGCAAGTTCCTGATTCGGGGCGGCCCGTTCGAGGCCAAGGAAGGCAGCAGTCACCGCAGCCGCAACGTGGTGATTGAATTCCCCGACTACGCCACCGCGCTGGCCTGCTACCAGTCCCCGGAATATCTGCGGCTGGTCGCAATCCGTGCGCCTCACAGCACCGCCGACATCATCGTCATCGATGGCTATGACGGGCCGCAGCCGGGCTGACAAGGGCGGCCCCATCGCCTATAGAGGCGGGGTATTTTTCGAGGTCTGAGCCAAAGGTTCTTGCGTCATGTCTGACATGCGATTGATCGTTGCTGGGGCCGGCGGCCGGATGGGTCGCACGCTCGTGCGCGCCATCGCGGAAACGTCCGGCGCCGTGCTGGCCGGCGCGCTGGAAGCGCCGGGCTCCGAACTGATCGGCCAGGATGCGGGCGTGCTGGCTGGATTGCCCGCCAACGGTGTTTTGCTGTCCGCGGATCTCTGGGCGCTGTCGGCGCAGGCCGACGGCATCATCGACTTCACCGTGCCGGCTGCGACCATCGCCAATGTGGCGATCGCGGCGGAGCGTGGCATCGTTCACGTCATCGGAACCACCGGCCTGTCGGCCTCCGACGACGCGGTGATCAAAAGCGTCACCAAACGCGCCGTCGTGGTGCAGTCAGGCAATATGAGCCTCGGCGTCAATCTGCTCGCGGCGCTGGTCAAGCGCGTGGCGCAGTCGCTGGATCAGGATTTCGATATCGAGATCCTGGAGATGCATCACAAGCAGAAGATCGATGCCCCGTCGGGCACCGCCTACATGCTCGGCAAGGCGGCCGCCGAAGGCCGCAACATCGATCTGCAATCGCATTCGGTGCGCGCGCGCGATGGTCATACCGGCGCCCGCACACCCGGCGATATCGGTTTTGCGACACTGCGCGGCGGCACCGCCACCGGCGATCACACGGTGATCTTCGCGGGTCCGTATGAGCGGATCGAGCTCGCGCACAAATCGGAAAACCGCATGATTTTTGCGCACGGCGCGTTGAAGGCGGCGCTGTGGGCGAAGGACAAGAAGCCAGGCTTCTATTCCATGACCGACGTGCTCGGTCTCACTGACTGACAACCGAGATCGTGATGCGATTGCCATCGCATCACGATCTCATTTCTTTGTTTGAGCCTGATCTTTTCGGAAAACCGGTTCCCACTTTTCCGGATCAGGCTCTAAAACCGGAAGCTTCAAGAATGAGCGATCGTTGTCTTGTGCTGGTCCGCCATGGCCAGAGCGAATGGAACCTGAAAAACCTGTTCACCGGCTGGAAGGATCCCGACCTCACCGAGCAGGGCGTCGCGGAAGCCAAAGAGGCAGGCCGCAAGCTGAAGGCGCAGGGCCTCGAGTTCGATATCGCCTTCACCTCGGCGCTGACCCGCGCGCAGCACACGCTCAAACTGGCGCTCGCCGAGCTCGGCCAGCCCAGCCTTCCGGTGATCCAGGACGAAGCGCTGAACGAGCGTGACTACGGCGATCTCTCGGGACTGAACAAGGACGACGCCCGCGCCAAATGGGGCGAGGAGCAGGTGCTGATCTGGCGGCGCTCCTACGACGTGCCGCCGCCCGGTGGCGAGAGCCTGAAGGATACGCTGGCGCGCACGCTGCCGTATTATGTGCAGGAAATCCTGCCGTTCGTCATGCGCGGCAAGCGCACCCTGATTTCGGCCCACGGCAATTCGCTGCGGGCGCTGATCATGGTGCTGGAAAAGCTGTCGCCGGAGCAGATCCTCAAGCGCGAACTCGCGACCGGCGCGCCGATCATCTACACGCTGAATGACGACTCCACCGTGGCCTCGAAGGTCGATCTGGGCCGGTAATCACGCAAGCTTGCGATAATAGAAGCTGGTGCTGCAGAGACCACCCTGCGGCCACAGCGCGTAGTCCGGTACGATGCCGACAAACACCCAGCCGAGCCGCGCGTAGAGCCGCTCGGCATCGCCGCCGGTGACGGTGTCGAGCACCAGCAGTGTCTTGCCGGCGGCGCGTGCCGCATCTTCCGCTGATCGCATCAGTTTGGCGCCGATGCCGCGTTTGCGTGCGCGACGGTGCACCAGCATCTTCGCAATATCCGCACGGTGCGGCTGGTTGTCCGGTTGTGCGCAGATCACCTGCACAGTGCCGATGATGCCCTTGGCGTCACGCGCCACCAGCACGATGCGTTTGCTATCAGTGATGTCGTGCGTCTGGCCGCGCCAGAACGCCCGGGCTTTGTCAGGCGAGAGCGGCTGCATGAAACTGACCGACGCGCCGCCATCGACGCAATCGATCAGCACGTCGGCGAGCTGGGCAACGTCCGCTTCACGCAACTCGTCGAGCCTGTCGATCGTGATGTCGTCGGGGGGCGGTGTCGTCATGAGGTGATCACCACCGCGTAGCGCGCCGGCTTGTTCCTGACATTGTGATAGGTGGTCGGCTGGTCCAGCACGAACGCCAGGCAATCACCGCTCTCGAGCGCGTACCACTCGTCGCCGATGGTGACGTCGATGGCGCCTTCCAGCACCCAGACCTGATGATGGATCGGGGTTTGACGGCCGCCGCTCTCATAGGCCACGCGCGCGCCCGCGGGAAATTCCACCTCCACGATCTGGATCGGGGTCAGATTGCCCGGAGGCGACACGTTGCGACGCAGATAACCCGATCCGGGGTCGCGCCAGACCGGCTGGTCCTGCCTCAGCGCAACGGGGCCGGAGGCACGCGTTTTGGGCTCGAACAGCGCCGCCAGCGGCATGTTCAGGCCGGCCGCCAGCTTTTCCAGCACCACGGCGGTGGGGCTCGCTTCCGCCCGCTCGATCAGGGAAATCATCGAGCGGCTGACCCCGCTCTGGTCGGCCAGTGCCTCCAGCGACAAAGCGCGCTGGGTCCGCAGCTGGCGCACCCGCGCGGCGATCTGCTGGTTGATGCCTGGCTCAGTCATCGGATTTTCCAATAAGATGGATAGATAATCCATTATCTTGGAAAAATCGTCAATGGGGGAGGCGAAGGGTCAGTTCATTCCGACCTGCCCGGCCTCCCAGCCCAGCATGGCCTGCTTTCGGGTGATACCCCAGTGGTATCCTGTTAGGGCCCCGCTTTTGCCGAGCACGCGATGGCAGGGCACCACGAACGACAGCGGGTTCTTGCCAACGGCGGCCCCAACGGCCCGGGAGGCGGTCGGCCGTTCGATTTTGGCGGCGATGTCGCCGTAGGTCGACGCGCATCCCATCGGGATCTTCAACAACGTCTCCCACACCCGGACCTCGAAGTCGGTGCCGATCATGGTCACGCGCAGCGGCTGGTCCGGCCGCCACAGCTTGGCGTCGAAAATGCGCTGGGCGAGGCCAGCAGTGCCGGGGTGATCCTCGATAAAGGTGGCATTGGGCCAGCGCCGCTGCATGTCGGCGAACGCGGTGCGCTCTTCGCCGGGATCGGCGAACGCGAGACCGGCAAGGCCGCGGCCGCTTGAAATCACGATCGCGGTGCCGAATGGCGAGGCGTGAAAGCCATAGATAAGCGTCATGCCGGCGCCGCCGGCTTTCCATTCCCCCGGCGACATCGATTCGTGAGTGACGAACAGATCGTGCAGCCGTCCCGGCCCCGACAGTCCGGAATCCAGCGCGGCATCGAGCACGCTGGCGGACGAGCGCAGCAGGCCCTTGGCGTGATCCAGCGTCAGCGCCTGCATGAAGGCTTTCGGGGTGAGGCCCGCCCAGCGGCGAAACAGGTGGTGCAGCTCATCCGGCGTGACGCTGGCCGCTTCCGCGATCGATTCGATCGTCGGCTGGGCGCGCCAGTGCTCCGAGATGTAGGCGATGGCGCGGCGCACGGAATCGTAGTCGCGCAGCGCGGCATTCTGCGGACCGGGTTTGGTCAGGCGTTGATCATTCATGGCAAGGTTCATCATGGCTCAAATGTAAGCCCGGGCGGATGTCCGAACCACCCGATTCCCGACTCGGCCTCAGACTATCGGATTGTAGGTGGGACCGCGCCGCGCCTCCTGCAGCGCGGCGGACAAGGCTTTGTAAAAACTGTCTTTTTCGGAGGGCCCGAGGAAGCGCGCCAAAGCGATCTGCTGGCCGCGCGCCACCAGATAAAGCCGCTCCACGCCGAACTCCTCATGCACCTCGCGATCGATGCGGATCCACAGCGGGTTGAGCACCCATTCCATGGCGTGGCCCTGAGGGCTGACCCGGCGCAGGCGCAGTTCGGAATAGGACACGCTGATGTCCTCATAGGCGCGGGCGTCGCGAAAGTTCACCTTGAAGGCCCAGTAGATCACCAGCACGTCGAGCCCGAAGAAGCCGAACACCGGCCAGGCGCCCATCAGCAGGAACGCCACCCCGGCCGCGAAGCTGACGGCGCTGATGAAGGCCATCAGCACGATGAAGCCGGTGCGGTTCAGCGACCGGTGCGGCGTCAGGCGGGCTGTGAACAGCGTCGGCTGCGGTCCCTGATCAAAATCGTTGCCCGAGGTCATGACGGTTCATTATACGAACATCATGGCAAAAAAGACGAGCGGTTCGGCAGCAAAAACCAAAACCTCCGAAACCAAGGTTGCAAAAACAGCTGGGAAGACCGCCCCGCGAATCGCCGGCAAGACGCCGGTCGCGTCGGCGCGATCAAAGACTGCGAAATCTAAAGCTCTGAAATTGAAGGCGCTCAAACCCAAATCTCTAAAACCTTGGAGCGCGGCCGAAGTCGTCGACGCGTTCAGCCGGTTTCGTGAGGCGAATCCGGAGCCGAAAGGCGAGCTGGAGCATCTCAATCCCTATACGCTGCTGGTGGCGGTGGCATTGTCGGCCCAGGCCACCGACGTCGGCGTGAACAAGGCAACGCGGAATTTGTTTCCCATCGCCGACACGCCGCAGAAAATGATCGCGCTGGGCGAGGATCGTGTCCGCGACATGATCAAGACCATCGGGCTCTATCGCAACAAGGCCAAGAACGTGATGGCGCTGTCGCGGCTGCTGATCGAACATCACGACAGTGAAGTGCCGCGCAGTCGCGAAGCGCTGGAAGCGCTGCCCGGCGTCGGCCGCAAGACCGCCAATGTGGTGCTCAACATGGCGTTCGGCGAGCCGACCATTGCGGTGGACACTCATCTGTTCCGGCTCGGCAATCGCACGGGTCTCGCGCCCGGCAAGACGCCGCTGGAGGTGGAGCTCGGGCTTGAGCGCATCATCCCGGCGGAATTCAAGCGCCATGCGCACCACTGGTTGATCCTGCACGGCCGTTACATCTGCATCGCGCGCAAGCCGCGCTGCGACGTCTGCCTGATCAACGATCTCTGCCGCTGGCCCGAAAAGGCCGTTTGAGAGCAGCGGTTCGGAAATTTCGCGCCGCGGATTTTGCCGAAAGATTCTGACCGGGATCGATCTCCCAAGCCTTTGCGTTTTGTGTTCGGCCCGTTAGCCTGCCGCCCAAGCGGCGCTCGACGCTGCATGGCACAATAGTCTTGAGGGACGGCTCATGGAAATTTCACGACGGAGATTGGGACAGCTCGGTTTCGGATCCATGATCGCGGCCACGCCATTCGGTGGCGGAACCACCGCGCTGGCACAATCGTCTTATCCGACCCGCACCATTACTTTGGTGCTGCCGTTTGCCGGCGGCAGCGGCACCGATACCACGACGCGGATCATCGCACAGCATCTGAGCGTGGCGCTTGGCGTCGGTACGGTGATCGAAAACAAGTCGGGTGCCAATGGCTCGATCGCGGCGACCTATGTCGCGCGTGCGGCGCCCGACGGTTACACGCTGTTTGTCACCACCAACACCACGCACTCGGCCAATCCGAGCCTGCTCAAGACCATGAGCTATGATCCGATCAAGGATTTCACGCCGATCGCACGCACCGGCGATCTGCCGTTCATGCTGCTGATCCACCCCGACGTGCCGGCAAAGAATGTTCTTGAACTGGTGGCGCTGGCCAAGGGGGCGCCCGGCAAGTTCAGCTATGCCAGCGGCAGTTCGTCGGCGAGCGTTTCCGGAGCGACCTTTGCGCGGCGGGCCGGCATCGATCTCCTGCACGTGCCCTATCGCAGCTCGCCGCCGGCGTTGACCGACGTGATCGGCGGCCGTGTCAGCATGATGTTCGTCGACATCCCGACCGGCCTGCCTCACGTCAAGGAAGGCGCGCTGCGCGCGCTTGCGGTCACCACCACCTATCGTTCCTCGCTCATGCCTGAGCTGCCGACCATGCAGGAAGCCGGCGTGCCGGACTTCGATATCAGCTCATGGCAGGCCTGGTTCGGTCCGGCCAACATGCCGAAGGAGATCGTGACGCGGCTCAACACCGAGGTCCGCAAGATCGTCGAGAAGCCGGAGGTCAAGGCGCGGCTGTCCGAACTCGGCATGGAGCCGTTTTCCGGCACACCGGAAGAGCTCGACAAATTCGTCAGGGACCAGCTCGTGCTGTGGACGCGCCTGATCAAGGACGCGGGCATCGAGCCGCAATAGGCGCCAGCTTAAGTTGTCGGCACCTTGATCCGGCCCGGCTCGATCAGCTCCGGCCGCGGTCCCGACAGCCGCTTGTGCATGTGAACCATGAAGGCCATGCCGAACAGCGGCGTTGCCAGATTGACGATCGGAATCGAGACGAACGCGGCGATGAAGAGACCGGCCGTGAACACCATGGCGCTGTTTTGCTTGCGCATCGCCTTTGCTTCCGCAGGCGGCCTGAAGCGCATGGCGGCGAGTTCGAAATACTCGCGGCCAAGCAGCCAGGCTGTGGCGATGAAGAACACGATGAAGCCGGCGCCGGCGAGGAACACGAACGGCAGCGCGACCAAATAGACCAGGATGGTCAACAGCGCGGTCTTGCTGCCTTCCATCACCGCGACGCCGGGCGGCAGCGCGGTGCCAACACGCTCGGCCGGATAATGCTCGCGCTCGACATGGTCGGCGATGTCGTCGACGAAGAAACTCGCCACGAACGAGGTGATTGCCGGCATCAGGAACACGGCGCCGAACACGATGCCGAGGCTGGCGGCGATCGAGATGATCCAGGCCAGCACATTGATGGCCGTGTGATAGTCCGGCCCGAGCGAGGCCTCGATCCAGGCTTCGCCGGAGCCGGCGAACCAGGTCAGCAGGCGCTGCAGTCCGATGCCCGCAACCACGATGAGCACCAGCGACAGGCCGATTGCCTTCCACAGGATGGCGCGCATCGGGGCCGACAACATCTGGGACAGGGCTTTGACGGCCGCGTCGAGCATTTCGTTCTCCTGGCGCGGGACATCACCGCGATGCCGCAAAATCGCAGGCAGAGTTAGATATGCCGGGGCTGGGATGCAAGATCTTGCGGAGAACGAGGCTTGTGGGTGTCTGCGGCGGTTCAGTCGACCGGTTCCAATCTGCGTGCGGCAGGTCGACGCATGGGCACTACGACGTCGTCGGCTGGCGCGAGCGGCGCCTCCGGCGCTTGGTGGATTCGCGCTGGAAAGGGATCTTCCTCGGCCGCCACCTCCGCGAGCGGCTTCGGCTTGTCCGCCCAATGCAGCGCGGTGTAGTCGAAGCCGCGCTCGATGGTCGGTTTGATGATGGCGAAATAGGGCGAGATGTCGAAGTCGCGCGGCATGTAGAGCGAGGAATCGCGGATGTGCAGGATTTCGCGGCGGGCCTGGCGGCTGCCGGCCTCGGTGACCCTCGGCAGGATCGGATAACGCACCGCGCCGAACGCCTGCGCAATCAGCGCCGAGCAGATGATCTTGGTCGGGTCGCCCGATCCCATGGCGATTATGCGCCGCCGCCAGCGCTGCGGCACCGGCAGCGGGATCAGGAACCGCATCAGATCGAGGATGTTCTTGGTGTCGTAACCGAAGCCGATGCGATTGATGGCGTAGCGGCAGACCGTGGTGCGGTCCTCGAACGACAGTCCCACCGGACGGCAGAGACGGGTGTGATAGGGATAATATTTCGACAGCGGCGCCGACGTCACGCCCTCGCCCACATTGGCCTCGATCAGCACATGCGGCTCGCCGTCGGGTTCGGACGCGCCGTCGATCGGGCCGACGAACAGCGCCGAATGCGACCATGTCGATTGGGTCAGATACTTGATGATGCCGGAGATGCGGTTGTTACCCTCGACCAGCAGCACGTCACCGGGCTGGATCAGGCCGCGCAGCCGTTCCGGATCGCTGGGTGTGAACGGCTCATATCCGGGCACCTCCTTCTGGAGGTAGCGCGCGATCAACTTGCCGACCGTATCAAGCATCAGGCCCATGAGGGTCTCTCTCCCGCTGCGGCTCGTTCCGGCCGCTTGTTTGGTGCCCATCATGGTGGTCGAAAGCCATTGCAATTTGGTTCATGGGCCGGCGATTGCGGTCATTCCTAGGTAACCATGACCGTTGCCCACGGCATCTCAATACGGCAAGTTCGCGCTCTGTGCCAGCACCAGAGCCATCAGGCCAAGCTTTCGGAAACCATGCCAATGACAATTTCGGAAACCCGGCAATGCCGCTGACGCGCCGTGGTTTGATGGGGCTATCGCTGGGTCTGGCCGCAGCCGGCCCGCTGCGGGCCATTGCCGCGCCGCTGCCGCGCGATGCTGACATTGTCGTGATCGGCGCCGGCGCCGCCGGCATCGCCGCGGCGCGGCGGGTGGTGGCCGCGGGCCGCAAGGTGCTGGTGGTCGAGGCCACAGGCCAGATCGGCGGCCGCTGCCAGACCGATGTCACGACCTTCGGAGTGCCGTTCGATCGCGGCGCCTGGTGGCTGTACAACCCGGACAGCCATCCGCTGGTCAAGCTGGCGCGCGGCGCGGGGATGGAGATCGCGCCCGCGACACAGGGCCAGAAGATCCGGATCGGACGGCGCAACGCGCGCGCGGGCGAAGCGGAGGATTTCCTGGCCACACTGGTGCGCGCCAATCGCGCCATCGACGAGGCCGCGCGGCGCAGCGATGTCGCCTGCGCGTCGGTGCTGCCGAAAGATCTCGGCGACTGGGCCGGCACGGCGGAATTCCTGCTCGGGCCATTCGGTGGCGGCAAGGATCTCAAGGATCTTTCGGTCGGCGATCAATTCCGCTCGACCCATCGCGATGCCGTGGCCTTGTCGCGTCGCGGGCTCGGCGCCCTGATCGCCAAACTCGGCGAAGGCCTGCCGGTCGCGCTGTCGACGCCCGCCACCCGCGTTGTGTGGAGCAATCGCGACGCCAGTGTCGAGACGTCCGCCGGCACTATTGCCGCGCGCGCGGTCATCGTCACCGCGTCGACCAATGTGCTCACGTCAGGCAAGATCAAGTTCGCGCCGGACTTGCCGAAGCGGCAGTTTGAGGCGGCGGCGAAGCTCTCGCTCGGCAGCTACGATCACATCGCGCTGGAGCTGCCGGGCAATCCGCTGGGATTGTCGCGCGACGATGTTCTGATCGAGCAGAGCAAGGACAATCGCACCGGCATTCTCTACGCCAATATTGGTGGCTCGTCGCTGTGCATGGTCGATGTCGGCGGCAGCTTCGGACGCGATCTCGCGGCGCGCGGCGACGCCGCGATGGTTGCGTTCGCGACCGAGTGGCTGGTCAAATTGTTCGGCAGCGATATTGCTGGTAGCATCAAGCGCTCCAGCACGACGCGGTGGGATGCTGCGCCGTATGTGCTGGGCGCGATGTCGGCGGCCGCGCCTGGCGGCCAGGCCGGGCGCCGCGTGCTGATGGAGCCCTCGGGCGCGTTGTTCCTTGCGGGTGAAGCCACGCACGAGACCCAGTGGGGCACGGTCGGCGGCGCGTGGGAGAGTGGCGAGCGTGCGGCGGAAGCCGCGCTGCGGAAGATCGGCGCGTTGAAGGAGTCCGCGGAGCCGGTGCCGGAGCGTCCGGCAAGGAAACCGCGTCCGAAATCCAGCGCGCCGGAGCGCGCGCCCGGCCTGGCGTGGCCGAGGAGCTGACGCTTGCGATGACGCATCGTCGTGACTGTCGAGATTCCGGGTTCGCGCGTTGCGCGCACGCCCCGGAATAACCGGTCAACCTGAATTTGCTTCTTAACTCGACTCTTGGGTCATCGTCCGGCGGCTCACACCGGCAACGCCAGTTCCATCAGGTCCTTCGCAACAATCACCTTGCCGCTGAAATTCTGCCGCACACCGGCGATCAGGCCTTCTTCCGTGACATCGAGCCCGTCGCCCGGCGGCGGCACGATGTGGCTGAGCACCAATGTCTTGACGCCGGCGGCAGCGGCGATGCGGCCGACGTCTTCGGCCGAGGTGTGGCTGTCGAGCAGATGCTTTTTCAGCGTGGCACCGTTCTTGGTGCGCAGCACCAGCTTGTCGACCGCGGGCAGGTACAGCACCTCGTGCACCAGCACGTCCACGCCCTTGGCGAACTCGGCGAGCTTCGGGTTGTAGGCGGTGTCGCTGGAGAACACGACGGTGCCGTCAGGCGTTTCGAATTTGTAGGCGAAGTTGTCGACGATGGGCGGATGCGGGGTGCGGAACGCGGTGACGGTGACATCGTCAGTCTTCAGCACCACGCCGTCGTCGGTGATGTCCTTCGCAACCAGCAGCTTGCGCGGATCGGGCCGGCCTTCATCCGCAATGCGGGTCTCGACGTCGAATTTGTTCAGTTCCCAATAGATCTTCGTCATTTCCTCGATGCCCTTCGGGCCGAATGAGTGAATCGGCGTCGAGAGCCCGGCGGCCCAGGCATTGTAGGCCAGGTTGCCGTATTCCAGATTGTGATCGGAATGGTGGTGGCTGATGAAGATGTATTTGACCGAGGGAAGCGCAACACCGGCACTTGCGAGCTGGCGCGTGACGCCGTTGCCGCAGTCGACCACATAGGGCACACCGTTCACGATCACGGCATTGGCCGGGTTGGAAGCGCCGGCGCCGACGCGCGGGCCGCCCTTGGTGCCGAGGAAGATGATGCGGGTGCGCGGCTTTTTCGCCGCGTCCTGCGCGAAGGCGCGCGGCGCGGACACCAGGGATGTGGCGGCGCCAGCAACTGCGAGTTTCAGGATATCGCGGCGGTCGATCATGGTTTCTCCCGGTCTGCTTTTTTTTGAGGTCGGGAGACCCTAGTCTTCTCCCGGTAGCCGAGGCAAGCCGTGCCCGGGGGCCGCTTAGCGCAGCAGCCCGTCGAGCAGCGGCAGGCCGATCACGGCGGCGAGCGCGATCAGGGCGTAGCAGGTGATGCGAAACAGTGTTTCGCTTGCCTTGCCGAACATCTGCGCGCCGACAAGGAGGCCGAACGCGAAGACGGGGCCGACCACCAGCGACAGCTTCAGGACATCCGTGGTCAATAGCCCGGCGATCAGGTAACTCACCACCGAGAAGACGTCAGCCGCCGCGAAGAACAGCACGATATTGGCACGCGCCATCACCGGGGTGATCGGCCGGCCCAGCCAGTAAGCGACGATCGGCGGACCGCCGGTCTGCGCCAGTCCGCTGCAAAACCCCGACAATCCGCCGACGCCGGCGGCGATCGGGCCATGATCCTCGCCGCGATAACGAAAGCCCGATGCAAGCAGCGCGAGCATGGCGATGACAAACGCCGAAATGATCCAGCGCGTGGTCACGGGATCGAGCTGGGTCAGGGCATAGGTGCCGAGCGGAACACCGACGGCCGAACCGGCCACCATGGTGATCACTGCCTTGCGGTCCGCATGCCTGAAGGCGCCGGGAATCAGCGGCGCCGCGGCGATCGAATCGATCACCAGCAGAAGGCCGGCGACCAGGCTCGGTGCAGCGATGCTGCTGGCGAGCGGCATGAAGATCAGCGCCGATCCGAAGCCGGAAAATCCGCGCGCGACGCCTGCGATCAGCGCGATGACGCAGATCGCGGTGACGGAACTGACGCTGATTCCCGACGGCAGCAGCGCGGCGAGGCTCATCCTCGCAGCACCCCGCCGGTTTTCTTGGTCACCTCGGCCACGATCTTCGCGGCGACCGCGTCGATCTCCTGGTCGGTCAGGGTCTTTTCACGCGGCTGCAGCGTCACGGCGATCGCGATCGACTTCTTGCCGTCCTCGATGCCCTTGCCCTCATAGAGATCGAACACATCGACGGCGGTGATCAGCTTGCGATCAATCCCCTGCGCGGCGCGCACCATGTCGCCGGCCTTGACGCCGCGATCGACAATGAAGGCGAAGTCGCGCGACACCGGCTGGAACGCAGAGAGATCCAGCAGCGGCTTGGCGCGGGTTGGCTTGGCCTTGGCGTCGGGAATACGGTCGAGGATGACCTCGAAGCCGACCAGCGGCCCCTCCGCGCCGAGCGCCTCGAGGGCGCGCGGGTGCAGTTCGCCGAAATATCCCAGCACATTCTGCGGCCCGATCTGGATCGCGCCGGAACGTCCCGGATGCAGCCAGGTCGGAGCATTCTTGCTGTCCTGCACCGGCACCACCTGCAGCCCCTGCACCGGAGCGCCGGCTGCCGTCAGCACCGCAAGCGCATCGGCCTTGGCGTCGAACGCGTCAGCGGTTGCCGATCCGGACCAATGGCGTGCCACGCCCTTCGACGAGGCAAGGCCGCGCCGCAGCCCGCCGGCAGCAATGAACTGATCCTGCGGCCGGTCGCCTTTGAAGATCTGGCCGACTTCGAACAGCGCCACGTCGTTGAAGCCGCGGTCGGCATTGGCCTGCGCCGAGCGCACCAGGCCTGGCAACAGGCTCGGCCGCATGTCGCTGAGGTCGGCCGCGATCGGGTTGGCGAGCGCGAGTTCGGGCTGGCCGCCGCCGAACAGTTCGGCATGCGGCTTAGAGATGAACGACCAGGTGACAGCCTCGGTCATGCCGCGAGCGGCCAGCGCGCGCTTGGCGCGCCGGGTGCGCTGCTGCAGCGGGGTCAGCACCGGCTTGCGCGGATTGTCACCGCGCGGGAACGGCACCATCGGCACCCGGTCGACGCCGACAATGCGCACGATCTCTTCCACGATGTCGGCCTTGCCGTCGACATCGGTGCGCCAGGACGGCACCGCCACCTTCACCACCGGGCCGTTGCCGGCCACCATGAAGCCGAGATGGCCGAGGATACGGCGCATCTCGATCAACGGCACCTCGATGCCGGCGAGGCGCTTGACCTCCGTCAGCGGGAAATCGATCACGCGGTCGTCGCCGTGGCTCTTGCCGACCACGACGGCCTCCGACGGCGTGCCGCCGCACAGTTCGATGACGAGCTTGGTTGCCATATCGAGGCCGGGCACCATGAAGGCGGGGTCGACACCGCGCTCGAAGCGGTAACGCGCGTCCGAATTGATGCCGAGCTTGCGTCCGGTCTGGGCGATGTTGATCTCGTTCCACAGCGCGGATTCGATCAGCACATCGGTGGTCTCTTCCGAACATCCCGACGCTTCGCCGCCCATGATGCCGGCCAGCGATTCGACACCATGCTCATCGGCGATGACGCAGATGTTGCTGTCGAGGGTGTAAGTGCGACCGTCGAGGGCGAGCAGCGTCTCGCCGTCGCGGGCGCGGCGCACCGTGAGATTGCCTTTCACCTTCGCGGCGTCGAACACATGCAGGGGACGGCTGCGGTCGAAGGTCATGAAGTTGGTGATGTCGACCAGCGCATTGATCGGCCGCAGCCCGATCGAGGTCAGGCGCTTCTGCAGCCATTCCGGCGACGGGCCGTTCTTGACGCCGCGCACCAGCCGCAGCGCGAAACCCGGACACAGCGCCGCGTCTTCGACGGTGACGTTGACCGGGCTGGGGAACTCGCCCTTGACCGGCTTGATCGCCGGATCCTTCAGCGTGCCCATGTCGGCGGCGGAGAGATCGCGCGCAATGCCGTGCACGCCGGTACAGTCCTGCCGGTTCGGCGTCAGGTTGATCTCAATGACGGGATCACCGAGCTTCGCCCACTCGGCATAGGTCGCGCCAACAGGCGCATCTGCCGGCAGCTCGATGATGCCGTCATGGTCTTCCGACAATTGCAGTTCGGCGGCCGAGCACAGCATGCCATGGCTTTCGACGCCGCGAATGGTGCCGACGCCGAGCGTGATGTCCTTGCCCGGGATGTAGGTCCCCGGCGGCGAAAACACGCTGACAAGGCCAGTGCGCGCGTTCGGCGCGCCGCACACCACCTGCACCGGAGCCGCACCATGGCCGGTATCGACCATACACACCCGCAGCCGGTCGGCATTGGGATGCTGCTCGGCGGAAATCACCCGCGCGATGGTGAAGGCCGCAAGCGCCTTCGCCTTATCGTCGATGTGCTCGACTTCAAGGCCGATCATGGTCAGCTTGTCGGCAAGCTTGTCCAGCGGCTCGTCGGTCGAAAGATGTTCTTTCAGCCAGGAGAGGGTGAATTTCATGACGACAGACCTCCGGCCAGTGTCGGGACTTCGAGCGGCCGGAAGCCGTAGTGATTGAGCCAGCGCACGTCGGCGTCGAACAGCGCGCGCAGATCGGGCAGGCCGTATTTCAGCATGGCGATGCGATCGATGCCCATGCCCCAGGCGAAGCCCTGATAGACATCGGGATCGATGTTGCAGGCCCGCAGCACGTTCGGATGAACCATGCCGCAGCCGAGAATCTCCAGCCAGTCCTCGCCCTCGCCGAAACGGATTTCATCCTTGCCGCGGCGGCACTGGATATCAACCTCCAGCGACGGTTCGGTGAAGGGGAAGAACGACGGCCGGAACCGCATGTTGACGTTGTCGACCTCGAAGAACGCCTTGCAGAATTCGTGCAGGATCCATTTCAGGTGGCCGAGGTGCGAGCCCTTGTCGATGACAAGGCCTTCGACCTGGTGGAATTGCGGCGTGTGGGTGGCGTCGGAATCGATCCGATAGGTGCGGCCCGGGCAGACCACGCGAATCGGCGGCGTCTGGCTCAGCATGGTGCGTACCTGCACCGGCGAGGTGTGGGTGCGCAGCAACAGCCGCGAGCCGTCTTCCTTCGGGTTGAAGAAGAACGTGTCGTGCATCTCCCGCGCCGGATGGCCGATCGGGAAATTCAATTTGGTGAAGTTGTAATCGTCGGTCTCGATGTCCGGACCTTCGGCGATGGTGAAACCCATGTCGGCGAAGATGGTGGTCAGTTCATCCCAGACCTGGCTGAGCGGATGAATGCGGCCGGCTTCCGCCGGGGCATCGCGCACCGGCAGCGTGACATCGAGGGTTTCGCGGGCAAGGCGGGCATCGAGGGCTGCGGACTTCAGCAGATCACGGCGTTCACCGAGCGCCTGGGTGACCTTGTCCTTCACCGCATTGATGGCGGCGCCTTCGACCTTGCGCTGGTCCGGCGACATCTTGCCGAGCGTGGCAAGCAGCGCCGAGATCGAGCCCTTCTTGCCGAGCGCGGAGACGCGCACGGCTTCAAGCGCAGCCTCGTCGGAAGCCGCGCCGATCTGATTCAGCAAGTCGTCTTGTAGTGCGGTGATATCGGACATCATGAGCCCCAATCGGAACGGTCATCTCTGTGGACCGTCCGGCAGGGGTCAAGCAAGCCCAGCCGAACGGATCGGGGCTTTTTAAGCCCCGGTCATGTCGGCAGCGCATTTTCCGGCAAAGTGGAAGCCGGTTTGCCGTAAGAAAATGCGCTATTTTTAACTAGCGCGTATTCTAATCGCAAAACCGGTGTCCACTTTTGCGGAATACGCGCCCAAAACGGGCGAAGGTTTTAGGCCGCGAGGGCGGCCTTGGCCTTTTCAGCGATCTGCTGGAACGTCGCCGGCTCATGGATGGCCAGATCCGACAGCACCTTGCGATCGACAGTCACGCCCGACTTGGCGAGGCCGTCGATAAATCGGCTGTAGGTCAGGCCGAACGGGCGCACGGCCGCATTCAGGCGCTGGATCCAGAGCGCGCGGAAGGTCCGCTTCTTGCGCTTGCGATCGCGGAAGGCGTACTGGCCGGCCTTCTCCACCGCCTGCTTGGCGGTGCGGATGGTGTTCTTGCGGCGGCCGTAGAAACCCTTGGCGGCCTTGTAGACTTTCTTGTGCTTGGCGTGAGCCGTCACACCGCGTTTAACGCGTGCCATGACAGATCTCCTTCAAATCAATGGTGACAGATATACCGCGCGAGCGCGGCCCGGGGGATCGATCAGGCGTTCGGCAAGAAATATTTCTTGATGTTGTCGCCGTCGGTCTTGAACAGCACGCGCGTGCCACGGAGCTGACGAATCTGCTTCTTCGTCCGCTTGATCATGCCGTGGCGCTTGCCGCGCTGAGCATGTTTGACCTTCCCGGAGGCGGTCACCTTGAAGCGCTTTTTAGCGCCCGACTTGGTCTTCAGCTTGGGCATTTGGCTCTCCTGTTCCGACACGCAAGAACTCCCCGCGAGGGGGTTCGGTCGGTTAATGCTCGCTAGAGCGTTGAAATTGCTTGCTCATTTCGAAATTCGAGATGGCCAGCAGGGTCGTCGACACGGCAGCCCTTAATCAGCCGGGCGACGAAGGCTGGGCTTATGGCAGAGCGAGGCAAAAATGGCAACTCTCGTGTCTCGTTTCGCAAGTTCGTTTGCGTTCTCAGCGACCTCCGTACGAACTTGCGAAGCGACAAAGACACGAGCAACTTTATGATTCTAGTGTGCTTTATGAACGCGAAGTTCCCGAAGAGCCTGCCGCACAATTGCGGGAACTTCGCGTTCAGCACACTAGATGACTGATTTATTGTGCAGCGCACTGGCGAAATTGGGAAAGGAAACCTATATCCCTGTCATCACCGCCGACCAATTCATTCTCGTTTTATCCGGACGTTACCCATGGCCCGTTTCGCCAAGACGATTGCTTTGTCTTCGGACACCTCCCGCCTGCAGCTGTTCCGCTGGTTCTTTGCCATTGCCGCTTTTGCCGCGGCGATCGCGCTCGCGGGTTATTCCAAGGCCAGCGCGTCCCATGATGGCGACTGGCGCGTGACCATCATCACCCAGTCCGGCGATTGCGATCCGGCCTACAGCTATGCGGTGAAAGTGGCCGGCGGCCAGGTCAGCTATTCCGGCAACGGCAGCTTCGATATCACCGGCAATGTCGGCGAAGCCGGCAACGTCAGCGTTTCGATTTCTCGTGGCGATCAGCGCGCCAATGCCAGCGGCAAGCTCAAGGGCAATGCCGGTGCGGGCCAGTGGAGCGGCAAGTCGGCCTCGACCGCGTGCAGCGGCCGCTGGGAAGCGGTGCGCAGTCTCTAACAAGCGGGACAAGCGCGATTTCGATCGTGCGTCCTGATCGGACATGGCGCCGCATAGCGGCGCCATTTTTAGTTTCAGTCACGTCACAGCAAAACGGCCCGCCAGATACCTGACAGGCCGTCACATTGTCTGGGATTTGGATTTGCCTGTAATGGAAGGCGTTAGCGCGGCGCCAGCACCATCACGACCTGACGTCCTTCGAACTTGGCGTCCTGCTCGACCTTGGCGAGCTCGGCGACATCGGTTTTGACGCGATCGAGCAGCTTGGTGCCGATTTCCTGGTGCGCCATTTCGCGGCCCCGATAACGCAAGGTGATCTTGACCTTGTCGCCTTCCTCGAAGAACCGCTGCATCGCCTTCATCTTCACTTCGTAGTCGTGATCGTCGATCATCGGACGAAGCTTGATTTCCTTGATCTCGACGACCTTCTGTTTCTTGCGGGCTTCGGCAGCCTTCTTTTGCGCCTGAAACTTGTACTTCCCGTAATCCATGATCTTGCATACGGGAGGATTGTTGTTCGGAGAGATCTCGACCAGGTCCATGCCGGCTTCGACGGCCAACTTGACGGCCACGATGGTTTCCACGGTGCCGTGGTTGAGACCGGTCTGATCGATCAGCTGGATTTGCGCGTTGCGGATTTCATCGTTGATGCGCGGTCCGTCCTTTTGGACGGGGGCTGGCGCTCTGCTGGGACGGCGAATGGGTAAAACTCCAATGTTGTTGGTGAAGCCGGTAGTTTGAAGCATTCAACCGGTGCGAGCAAGCACCGATGCGCAGATCGAGCGCCAAAACCATCAAATGAGAGGTATTTCAGCCTCGCAACCCGCCGCCCCAACCCGCCGCCCTATGGGTGGTCCGGAAATATGAAGTGGTTCAAAATTCCCGGGACTGACATAGAAAGGGCAACCAGCTTTCGCAAGCGGTAACGCGGAGGCCGGCTTTGGGTTTCATCGCAAGGCGGTCAATTCATGAGCATTTCGGGTGCCGAGGCCCCTGTCTTCACCGAGGTCGGGCCCGCGCAGGACGTGCGGCGCATCGCGGTCCGTGCGCGGAGCGGAACTTCGCCCGGCCTGTTCTGGCTCGGCGGGTTCGCCTCCGACATGAAGGGCACCAAGGCTCAGGCGCTGGACGAATGGGCGGCTAAGAAGGGTCGGGCCTGCGTTCGCTTCGACTATTCGGGGCATGGCGAGTCCGGTGGTGCATTCGTCGACGGCACCATCGGTCGCTGGTGCGAGGACAGCCTCGCCGTATTCGACCGGTTTTGCGAGGGGCCGCAGATCGTGATCGGCTCGTCGATGGGCGGATGGATGGCGCTGCTGCTGGCGCAGGAGTTGGCCAAGCGCTCCAAAGCGTCTCCGCCGCGCGCCTCGCTCGCCGGTTTGATCCTGATCGCACCGGCGCCGGATTTCACCGAAGACCTGATGTGGAAGGCGTTCTCGCCGGCGATCAAGGCCGAGATCGAGACCAACGGTGTCTGGTATCGCCCGTCGGAGTATGGCGAT
The DNA here is from genome assembly GCF_032397745.1 of Bradyrhizobium prioriisuperbiae. Taxonomy (NCBI): domain Bacteria; kingdom Pseudomonadati; phylum Pseudomonadota; class Alphaproteobacteria; order Hyphomicrobiales; family Nitrobacteraceae; genus Bradyrhizobium; species Bradyrhizobium prioriisuperbiae. The sequence goes on along the minus strand of NZ_CP135921.1, from coordinate 2,179,059 downwards.
CCGCAGCCGATCACGCGGGCGCTGATCGAGGACGGGCGCAAGCACCTCGTGCTCGGCTCCACCATCGACACCGGCTGCCCGGTGCGCATTCTGCAGGGCGCGAAGGATCCCGACGTGCCGTGGCAGCACGCCTTCGAGCTGACCCACCGGCTGCCGAGCGAGGATGTGGTCCTCACCATGATCCAGGACGGTGACCACCGGCTCTCCCGTCCGCAGGACATTTCGCGCCTGCTGGCGACGGTGACGGAATTGTCGTGACTCGGGCTGGCTAAATCGGAATTGCTTGAGCAGGGCTGGACGCGAGTGCCTGCGTCCATTCCTGCTGCACTGCCTCATCCGGATCGTGCGCGGATGCCGCAAGTCTTGCAAACTCATCGGCCGGCAGCAATTGCGCCAGCGCCCACACCGCGGCGCCGCGGACCATCGCGCTGTCGTCCGTGAGCAGGCGTTCGGCTTCCTGCGCGAGCGACGGATTGCTGGAATTGCCGATCGCGATCAGCACATTGCGGACAAAACGATCACGGCCGATCCGCTTGACCGGCGACTTGGTGAATGTCGCGCGAAACGCCGCATCATCGAGCCGGGCCAGATCGCGCAGCGCGGGCGCGCGCAGTTCGTCCCGCGCAGCGAGTTTTGTTTCGCGGCCGACCTCGGCGAACTTGTTCCAGGGGCAGGCCGCCAGACAATCGTCGCAGCCATAGATGCGGTTGCCGATCGCGCGGCGGAATTCGTGCGGGATCGGCCCCTTGAGTTCGATGGTCAGATAGGACACGCAACGCCGCGCATCGAGCCGATAAGGCGCGGGAAACGCTGCCGTGGGGCAGCTGTCGAGACAGGCGCGGCACGAGCCGCAGTGATCGGTTTTGGCGACGTCACGCGGCAGGTCCAGCGTGGTGAAGATCGCGCCGAGAAACAGCCAGGAGCCAAACTCCTGCGAGACCAGGTTGGTGTGCTTGCCCTGCCAGCCGAGGCCGGCCTGATGCGCCAGCGGTTTTTCCATCACCGCGGCGGTGTCGACGAACACCTTGACGTCACCGCCCGCCTGCGCGAGCAGCCAGCGCGCCAGCGCCTTGAGGCGCTTCTTGATCAGCTCGTGATAGTCGTCGCCGCGAGCATAGACCGATATTGCGCCGTGGCTGCGCTTCGCGAGGACGGCGAGCGGATTTTCGTCCGGCCCGTAATTGACGCCGAGCATGATGATCGAGCGGACGTCCTGCCACAGCAGCCGGGGATGGGTGCGGCGGGTGTCGGCAAGCCATGCCATGTCGCCATGGGCGCCCGATTGCAGAAATTGCTGCAGCTTGTCTCCCGCGCTGCCGATGGCGGCGGGATCGGTGATGCCGAGGGCGTCGAAGCCGAGCGCGGTGGCTTCGCGTTCCAGCGCCGCCCTGAGGTCGGGGCCGGTGGCCTTGTGGGACGCGTTCTGGTCCGAGGTGTTCAGAAGTCGAGGTCCACATAGGTCGGCGAGGCCGGAACCCCCGCCAGCCATTCGCTCAGCAGCGAGCGGAACGATGGGCGCGACTTGATCCGCGCGTACCACGCCTTTGCCGCGTCGTCCTCGATCCATGGCACATCGCCCAGATAGTCGATGGCTGAGAGGTGCGCCGCCGCCGCGAGGTCCGCGTAGGTCAGCGTGTCACCCGCCAGATAGTTCCGCGAGCGGGCCAGCCAGCCGATATAGGCCAGATGATAGCGCACATTGGCCTTGGCTGCGCGGATCACATCCATGGATGGCGCGCCGCCACCGTCCTCTTCGCTCATGTAGCGCTTGTAGATGCGCTCGGTGACCAGCGGGTTGCTGGCCTCCTCGTAGAATTTCTCGTTGAACCAGGCCATCAGCCGGCGCACTTCGATGCGCTCGCCCGTCGACGTCGGCAGCAGGCGGTGATCGGCCAGCTCCGCGCCGTGGTTCTCATCAAGATATTCGCTGATGATGGCGGGCCCGGGAATGGGCGGAACGCCCTCGACCACCATCACGGGCGTTGCCGCCGCGGGATTGAGGGCGAGAAATGCTTCACGCCGCTCCCACACCCGCTCTTCCACCAGCCGCACGTCAAGACCGTATTCGCCGAGCGCGAGCCGGACGAAACGAGAGTGAGGGCAGAACGGATGATGGAACAGTGTGAACATGAGAACCCTGATCAACAGGCAAAAGCTTAAAAGTTCGTGGCCGTTATATGACGGCCGTGTGCCGCACACTACCCATGCCGGGCCGCGACAGTGGGAAGTTTCAAGGAGGTCTCGCCCGCGGCGAGAATCTCCATTGCACCAAGGTCTTGAAGGAATTTTTAAGGCGCGCCGACACGGTTTTGTGCAGGTGGCAAGCGTTTTTTTGGCGTTGCGGCGGCCAGGTGAATAGGCCACAAGGGGCCGCTTTTTGCGGGGCAGGATCGAGGTCATCACATGCTTTCCGATACAATCAAGGCGATCATTCTCGGGATCGTCGAGGGCGTCACCGAATTCCTTCCTGTGTCCTCCACCGGACATCTGTTGCTGGTGCAGCATATTTTCGGTCTCGACGGCAGCGGCTTCTGGAACACCTTCAATGTGCTGATCCAGCTTGGTGCCATTCTGGCGATCCTGGTGATTTACTTTGAACGCTTGTGGCGCATTGCGCTGAATATGTTCTCGGACCCCGCTGCGCAGCGTTTTGTGATAGGGGTTTTGATCGCGTTCCTGCCTGCCGTAGCGATGGGCTTGCTATTTGGACATTGGATCAAGGAGAAACTTTTCGATCCTTGGGTGGTGTGTTTCTCGTTGATCGTGGGCGGCGCGGTGCTGCTCTGGATTGATCGCCTCGATTTGAAGCCGCGGTTTCACGATGCCACCACGTTCTCGCTGCCGATGTATCTGGGCATCGGCATCGCGCAATGCGCAGCAATGATTCCCGGCGTGTCGCGCTCGGGTGCGAGCATCGTGTCGGCGATGCTGTTCGGCGCCGACAAGCGTTCGGCGGCGGAGTTTTCGTTCTTCCTCGCCATTCCGACCATGGTCGCCGCGTTCGCGTACGATTTCTACAAGAATCGCGCCGAGATGAATACCGATCATCTGGCCATTGTCGCGATCGGCTTCGTGGTGTCGTTCATCACCGCGATCATCGTGGTGCGGACATTCCTGAACTTCGTGACCCGTAACGGCTTCGCGTTTTTCGCATGGTGGCGCGTGACGGTGGGCGTGCTTGGCCTGATCGCGCTGGCGCTCGGGAAATAAAGTAAGGACGTGGGTTTGCTCGTAGCCCGGATGAGCGTCTTCGCGACATCCGGGACGGGCAATGCCGTCAGTCCCGGATGTCGCTGACGCTCATCCGGGCTACAGGCTGAGTTCGTTCGATCAGGCCGCGCTGCTGCGGAACTGGCCGGTCTTGCGGAAGCGCCAGAGATACGACGGCGCGATGGCGGCGAGCGACTCCGGCACGAGGCCGAGGCCTTCCAGGGTCAGGCCGGCGGTCTTTGCCGCATCCGACACCACATTGTCCGATCGCAGCAGCTGCACCTGGTCGGGCGTCAGCTTCAGCGCGCCCGGTGCGAACCGCAGGAACCAGGCCATCATCCCGGCGAGGCCAAACGGCAGCGGCATCAGCACGCGGTCGCGCTCGATGGTCTTCAGGATGAAGTCCAGTATCTCTCGCATGGTCATCACTTCGGGGCCGCCGACCTCATAAGTCGCGCCGCTGCGCGCGTGGCCGTCGACCGCGTCGGCAATGGCGCGGGCCACGTCGCCGACGAAAGCCGGCTGCACGCGCGTATCGCCGCCGACCAGTGGCAGCGCCGGCATGATGCGGGCAAGCGCGGCAAAGCGGTTGGTGAACTGATCCTCCGGTCCGAACATCAGCGACGGGCGGAAAATGGTGGCGTCCGGCACGGCGTCAAACACGGCTTTTTCGCCGGCAGCCTTGGCGCGGGCATAGGCCGAGGACGAATTCGTGTCCGCGCCGATGGCGGAGACGTGGATCAGGCGGGCACCGGCGGCCTTGGCGGCGGCTGCGATAGTGGCGGCGCCCTGCACCTGCACGGCATCGAAGGTCTGTGCGCCGCTCTCGGCCAGAATGGCCACCAGATTGACGACGATTTCGGCATCGCGCACGGCGGCGGTGACCGACTCCGGATAACGAAGATTGGCCTGAACTGCATGAATCTGGCCGACTTTGCCGAGCGGCTGCAGGTGCCCGGCCAGATCGGGACGGCGTACGGCGACACGGATGCGATAGTCGCGCTTGGCCAGGGCCCGCACCACATGCCGACCGAGGAACCCGGAGCCGCCGAAAATCGTGACCAGGGTGTTTGTCGAGGTCTGGACGGGGCTTGAAGTCGCGGGCGCGTCAGTCATGTGATCTCTTCCGGGCTGGTCGCCTGACCCCCTCATCGCCGAGTGTTGTAAGGGGGTGCGACGCTGTCGCATACTTACACCTGATAGATGACGATGACAGGCCTGTTCAAGGGCTGAATTATCAGGTCCGGCTCACGAAACTTTCAGTGCCGGCGTTCGTATTTGGCAATTTTGGGCCGGGGATTTGGGCAATGGTCGGGCGGGGAATGGGACACTGGTCACGGCGGCGTGTGCTGGCTATCGGAGGGGCGATGCTCGCCTGTCCGGCGGTGCTGCGCGCCGAACCGCTGCGGTTGCGGATTGGGCACGCCTTGCCGGTGACCCATCCGGTGCATCCGGCGATCCAGCATTTCGCCGATGTGCTGCACGAGAAATCCGGCGGCGCGATCGAGCTTGCGGTGTTTCCTGACGGCCAGATCGGGCAGGAAACCAATCTGCTGGCGCAGCTCAAGGCCGGCAAACTCGATTTCGCCAAGGTCAGCGCCAGTGCGCTGGAGCGTGAGGCGCCGGCGTATCGCGTGTTCAGCCTGCCGTTCGTGTTCCGCGATCACGCCCACTGGCGCAGCGTGACCACCAACACGGTCGGTGACAGTATCCTGGCGTCGGGATCCTCGGTCGGCCTTGTCGGCCTCACCTATTATGACGCCGGCTCGCGCAGCTTTTACGGCCACAGGCCGATCAATCATCCTGACGACCTGAAGGGCTTGAAGATTCGCATCCAGCCCTCGCCGACCATGGCGCGGATGATGCGTCTGTTCGGCGCCGAAGGCGTCGAGATGGCGTGGGACCTGGTGTTCACGGCGCTCAGCTCCCGCCTGGTGGACGGCGCCGAGAACAGCGTCGTGGCGCTGATCGTCGGCCGGCATGGCGAGGTGGTGTCGCACTACTCGCTCGACGAGCACACCATGGTGCCTGATGTGTTTCTGATCAGCGAGGCGCGCTGGAGCAGCATGGCCCCGGCGCAGCAAACGATGGTTCGCGAGGCGGCGCTCGCGTCCTACGACCGCATGAATGTGCTGTGGGCCGATTTCCAGACCAAGGCGCGGGGCACCGTGGAGCGCATGGGGGTGACCTTCATCCAGCCCGACAAGCGTCCCTTCATCGAGCGAGCGGCACCGATTCTGACGGAGTTCGCCGACGACCGGCCGCTGCTCGACCTGATTGGCCGGATCGCGCAGTCCTGAGCAGACTAAAAGCCCCTTTTGACCAAGGTTTTCGGGGTTTTGCCCGCTCTATCCGCCGGGCCCGGTATCCCCCTGTTGACAAGGCGAAACCTGAACCTCTATGTGTCGCCCCAATGCCCAGGTGGCGGAATTGGTAGACGCGCTGGCTTCAGGTGCCAGTGGCTGCAAGGTCGTGAAGGTTCGAGTCCTTTCCTGGGCACCATCATTTTCAGATGATGGTGCTGATCCCATCAGAACTCCCATCAGCTGCGAAGTCGGCCCGATCCTGCGGTCGCTGGACGATTGCCCGAGATCATCGGCGCGAAGGATGCCGGCGCTGGTCCTGGCTGCCGGATCCATTAAGATCTGCCCGTTATTTTTGGGTGCGTTTGCGGCCTGAGTCGGCTAAACGGCCTCATATTGTTCATGAATCCAGGTTGAGACCAGATGACCATCCGCCTGCATCGCGGCGATTTGCCGGACCTCGGCCGCTATACCACCTCGGTCGCCATCGATACGGAGACTCTGGGCCTCAATCCGCATCGCGACCGGCTCTGCGTGGTGCAGCTGTCGAATGGCGACGGCACCGCTGACGTGGTGCAGATTCCGGCAGGGCATAGCGACGCACCCAATCTCAAGAAGCTGCTCGCGGATCCGGCCATTACCAAGATCTTCCACTTCGCGCGATTTGATCTCGCGGCGCTGTTCCACGCGCTTGGCGTGATGCCGCAGCCGGTCTATTGCACCAAGATCGCGTCAAGGCTGGTTCGTACCTACACCGATCGCCATGGCCTGAAGGACCTCGTCCGCGAGCTCCTGGGCATCGATCTGTCGAAGCAGCAGCAGTCGAGCGACTGGGGCGCGCCGACTTTGAGCGATGCGCAGCTTGCCTATGCCGCCTCCGACGTGCTGCATCTGCATGACCTGCGCACCCGTCTCGACGAGATGCTGGCGCGGGAAAAGCGGACCGCGCTGGCGGACGCCTGCTTCGGGTTTCTCCCGGCGCGCGCGCTGCTCGATCTGCAGGGATGGAGCGAGCAGGATATTTTCGCCCATTCCTGAACGAGAACGCCGGTCGCAGCCGTTTGGGCTGTGCGCCCCGTTTCGGTCAAAGTCGTCGGTCTGTGTGATGGGAAGCGGGCTGCGTCGGGCGGCCGTTCGGCGTAAACTCGTTGGTGGGACCAATGTCCGGAGCGGCCGTGTCAATTCAAGGCCAGACCTATCAGGCCGGTATGGAGGTGCGGTTCGCGCGGGCCGATCGCCACAGCCGGCGCGTGCGCCTGATGCGCAAGGCGATTCCGGTGGTGGTGGTGAGCTCGCTGCTGGTGATCGCCGGCGCCTCGATCTTCAATCCATTTCGGTACATCACGGGGTTGCCGATCGATATCAAGAATATCGCCGTGTCGGGCACCAAGATCACGATGGAATCGCCGCATCTCGCCGGCTTCACCCCGGATCAGCGGCCCTACGATCTGCGGGCGAAAACCGCGACCCAGGATGTCACCGATCCAAATCATGTCGATCTGCATCAGCTGAGCTCGAAAGTGCAGATGGAAGACAAGTCGACCGTGACCATGGATGCGCTCAACGGCCGGTTCGATACCAAAAGCCAGATCCTGGATCTCAAGGACAACATCTTCCTGCAATCCTCCACCGGGTATGAAGCCCGCCTCAGCCAGGCGCAGGTCGATATCGCCAAGGGAACGGTCGCGTCGGATCAGCCTGTCGACGTCAAGCTGCTGAACGGAACCCTTAATGCCAATCGTTTGCGCATCACCGACAGCGGCGCGCTGGTGGTGTTCGACGGCGGTGTTTCGATGATCATGATCCCGGAACCGCCCGCTACGCCGGCGGCGCCGCAGCGCGACGAGCCGGTGTCCGCCGCGCCGGTGTCGTCGGCAAAGAAGAAATGAAATTCATGACGCTTGTGCCGACAACGCGACGGGTGAGGCCATCAAGCTTCAGGACATCAAGCTTCAGGATATGGGGCTGCAGTGTATGGCTGCGCAGTCCATGGGTGCGTAGCGCCGGCGCGGCGCTGGTTGTGATGACGCTGGCCGGCGCCTGCGATGCGTGGGCGCAAGGTCCTGCGGCACAGGGCGCGACCATGCAGGCGGGCCCCAACGCGATGCAGGGCTTTTCGCAAAATCGCGACAAGCCGATCCAGATCGATGCCGGCAGCCTTGAACTGCGTGACAAGGACAAGGCCGCGACATTCAAGGACAACGTCAAGGTGGTGCAGGGCGACACCACCATGCGCTGCAAGGTTCTGGTGGTGTATTACGACGGCGGGGCAAACTCCGGCGGATCCAGCCAGCCGAAGCCGACCATGACGTCGGCGACCCCAGGTCCCACCGGCAGCTCGTCGATCAAACGGCTCGAGGCCAAGGGTGGCGTTGTCGTCACCCAGAAAGACCAGACCGTGACCGGTGATACCGGCGAGTTCGACATGCGGTCGAACACCATCACCATGAACGGCAACGTGGTCATGACCCAGGCCGACAAAGTGCTGCGCGGCGATAGACTGATCGTGGACATGACCACCGGCGTGTCCCGGGTCGAGGTCAAGAGCGGTGGCCGGGTCCAGATGCTGATTCCAAATGCCGGTAAGGCAGCGGGTCCCGGCGGGCTGATTCCCGGCGGCGGTGAGCCTCCAGCTGCGCCAGCGAAGCCCAACAGTGCCGGAAAACCAACGAATCTCAACGACTTGACCGGTTCGGGAAAGCGCTGAGGTTGAACGGTGCGACGCAAGCCTGTATTGGGGACGGGGGACCGGGACCGCGCGCGATGGGCATTGGCGCGGGGATACCTATCTCTTCCTGGTCTCGTCCCTCCCGGGGACGCACGCCGGTGCTGCGAAGCGCGGCGACGGCGATTGCCGCGAAAGGCTGATTGAAGCGGGTATGGTTGATCTCCTGCGCATGTTCCGTCGGAAGGGACCACCGCGCGGCCCGCAGGCATTCGGGCGCGCCAAGGACATCACGTCACTCAGTGATCGTGTCGGTGATCTGCTTCGTAGTCCGTCGCGCGAAACGCCGGCGGCGCCGGCTGTGGCCCGCCAACCATCCGAACCCGCCGCCGACGAAGCTTACGACGAACAGCAGTACGACGAGGCTCCGCAACAGCCGCGCTGGATGGCCAATGGGGTTGCCACGGCAGCGGGCAACGTCGCGCCGCAGCAGCGCGCCGCGCCGCGTTCGGGCTTCCTGGCCATTCACGGCGTCGAAAAGACCTTCGGCTCGCGCCAGGTCGTGCGCGGTGTCAGCCTGTATGTGCGCCGCGGCGAGGCGGTGGGCATTCTCGGGCCCAACGGCGCCGGCAAGACCACGGTGTTCTACATGATCACCGGCCTCATTCCGGCGGATCGCGGCCGTGTCGAACTCGACGGCCATGACGTGACCAAGCTGCCGATGTATCAGCGCGCCCGGCTCGGCATCGGCTATCTGCCGCAGGAAGCCTCGATTTTCCGCGGCCTCAATGTCGAGGACAATATTCGCGCGGTGCTCGAGGTGGTCGAGCCGGATCGCCGCAAGCGCGAGCGCGAACTCGATGCGCTGCTGGACGAATTCAACATCACGCGGCTGCGCAAGTCGCCGTCGATCGCATTGTCGGGCGGCGAGCGGCGGCGCGTGGAAATCGCGCGCGCGCTGGCGACGCGGCCGAATTACATGCTGCTCGACGAACCGTTCGCCGGCATCGATCCGATCGCGGTGGGCGACATTCAGGACCTGGTGCGCCACCTCACCAACCGCGGCATCGGCGTGCTGATCACCGACCACAACGTTCGCGAAACGCTCGGCCTCACCGACCGCGCCTACATCGTCTATGCCGGCGAGGTGCTCACCGAAGGCAGCCCGGAAGAGATCGTCAACGATCCCGACGTGCGCCGCCTCTATCTCGGCGAGGAATTCCGGCTTTAGTTTTGCCGCAGCGACATGCGCTGATGTATGAGTTCCCCATTGGGGGGCATCCATGATTCGCATCGCCGCACTGTTGTTTGCGCTGCTGTATGTCGCGCATCCGGCTCACGCGCAGACGGCCGCTCCGCCGCCTGCAAACGCGGCCGCGCCTGCCAAATCGACTGCAAAGTCGACGGCCAAATCCTCTCCGAACACGTCCGCTGCGAAGCCATCGAAAGCGAAAGCCGCCGTGAAGCCGGTCGTGCCCGCCGAGAGCGGACCATGCGCGATCGGTGTCATTCCGGTGATTGGAGATCAATTCGTGGTCCAGAGGGTCGGCATCACCGTGTTCGGCAACGAACACGCCGAAACCTCGGTCGCCGGCTGGAATCTTGACGACCTAATCGTCGCGCGCGTTCGTGCTGCGGCCGGTCCCGGTGTTGCGGTGCGGAGAATCACTTATCCCAAAGGGACATTCGCGGATTACTTGAAGCCAGCCAGTTTATTCAGCAGCCCAGCGATAAAGTTCGGCGATCTTGTGCGGCAAGTCGCGGGGAGCGCGAACTGCGAGCGTTACGTGGTGGTGACAAGGACCAGCAATAGCTTTGGCAGCTCCAATCAAACGGTCGAGGGCATCGGCATCGTCGGCACCCCCGGCACCATTATTATCAAGGCCTCGGCCATTCTGTTCGCTTTGACCAACATCCAGATCTTCGATGGACGGGACTTCTCGGTCACCAAGCATGATGTGGCGTCAACCAGCGATCAGCCCGCGATGTTGCGCGGACTGACCGACCGGGTTGTGGGACCGCATCGCGATTTCGAGGAGACAGCGTTTCCGCGATCGCCCTCGGATGTGGTTAGCAATGCGGTCCTGCGCGATGGCGTGCGCGCCCTGCTGACCGCAAGCCTCGACAGGACGCTGCCGGGATTGCTTGGTCGATAGGCAAGTCAGAGCCTGTCCGAGGTCGAGGTTCCGGTTCTCGTGAATTGGCTTTGGGGCGGGGCGAAGGGGGTGGCGGGGTTTTCTTAACCACCGCGCTAGGACCGCATTTTTCCGTACGTCAAGTCGTGTACTTCGTCGCCAGACTAGGTATAAGCAAAAATCGGACCAATTTACGGAACGGTTCTTGCTTCAATGGCGCTGACCCAAAGATTAGAGTTCCGCCAGACCCAGTCGCTGGTGATGACGCCGCAGCTGATGCAGGCCATCAAGCTGCTGCAGCTGTCGAATCTCGATCTGGCCACGTTCGTCGAGGAGGAGCTGGAACGCAACCCGCTGCTGGATCGCGCCGCGGAAACCGGCGAGCCGGCCGAGGCCCGCGAACCTTCCTATGAACCGTCGGCCGATGGCGGTGATGAGTCCGGAGGTGACGGCGGCGGTTTCGAGGCAGACGGCGGCTCTGGGGACGGCTTCGAGCGCTCCAGCATCAATGGCGCGGATCCGGCGCCTGAGGACTGGCTCAGCCGCGACCTCGGCAGCCGGTCCGAAATGGAACAGACCTTCGATACCGGCCTCGACAATGTGTTCACGGAAGAGCCGGCGGAAGCCGCCGCGCGGGTCGCCCAGGACGCAGCGCCGACCGCCTACACGGAGTGGGGCGGCGGCTCGTCCAACGACGACGACTACAATCTCGAGGCCTTCGTTGCCGCGGAAACCACGCTGGGGGGCCATCTCGCCGAACAGCTTGCGGTGGCGTTCACGGCGCCGGCGCAGCGCATGATCGGACAGTATCTGATCGACCTGGTGGACGAGGCCGGCTATCTGCCGCCCGACCTCGGCCAGGCCGGCGAGCGGCTGGGCGCGGCCGAGCGCGATGTCGAAGCCGTGGTGGCGGTGCTGCAGAAGTTCGATCCGCCGGGCATTTGTGCCCGCAATCTGAGCGAATGCCTCGCCATCCAGTTACGCGACCGCGATCGATTCGATCCGGCGATGCAGGCGCTGGTCGAGCATCTCGATCTCTTGGCAAAACGTGATTTCAACCAGCTGCGGAAAATCTGCGGCGTCGACGACGATGATCTCGTCGACATGATCGCTGAGATCCGTCGTCTCGATCCCAAGCCGGGGCTGAAGTTCGGCTCAACGCGCATGCAGACGGTGGTGCCGGATGTCTATGTGCGGCCCGGCCCCGACGGCGGCTGGCTGGTCGAGCTCAACAGCGATACCCTGCCCCGGGTGCTGGTGAACCAGATTTATTACACCCAGCTGTCGAAGACGATCCGCAAGTCGGACGACAAGTCGTACTTCTCGGATTGCCTGCAAAGCGCGACCTGGCTGGTGCGCGCGCTGGATCAGCGCGCCCGCACCATTCTCAAGGTTGCGACCGAGATCGTTCGCCAGCAGGACGGGTTCTTCACCCATGGCGTCGCGCATCTGCGGCCGCTCAACCTGAAGGCCGTGGCGGACGCGATCCAGATGCACGAATCGACGGTGTCGCGCGTCACCGCCAATAAATATATGGCGACAAATCGCGGCAGTTTCGAATTGAAGTACTTCTTCACCGCCTCGATCGCGTCGGCCGACGGCGGCGAGGCGCATTCGGCCGAAGCCGTTCGCCACCGCATCAAAATTCTGATCGATGCCGAAAACCCGGCGGCCATTCTATCCGACGATACCATCGTGGAACAACTGCGCGCCGACGGCATTGACATTGCCCGCAGGACCGTCGCGAAATACCGCGAAGCCATGCGGATTCCCTCGTCCGTCCAGCGGCGGCGCGAAAAGCAGAGTTCACTGCACATGACCTCCCGCTCCCGTGACACTGCACCCGCTTGACGGCGACACCAACAGCCTGAATGCTACGGTCTTGCGCGTCGTCTGATCGCAAAGAAACTACCCGCTCGAAACAGACTGCGCGTGGAGTGTCTTTCGAAATGGGCTTTCTCTCGAGATGACTTGCGAGGCATAAACATGACGATCAGAGTCTCCGGCAAAAGCATCAGCGTCGGCGAAGCCCTGCGTGGGCGCGTCAGCGATCGCACCGAGGAGGTTTTGAGAAAATATTTCGACGGAAATTATTCGGGACACATCACCTTCAGCAAGGATGGTTTCGGCTTCCGCACCGACTGCTCGTTGCATCTCGATTCGGGAATTACGCTGGAAGCGGATTCGATTGCGGCGGATGCCTATGTCAGCGCCGACCAGGCGCTGGTGCTGATCGAGAAGCGTCTGCGTCGTTACAAGAGCCGCCTGAAAGATCGCTCCACGCGCAAGGCCCACGCGGCGGCGGTCGCGCAGTCGGAGTATGACGCGCCGAGTTATGTGATCGAGGCGCCGGGTGAGGGCGAGGACGAAGTCACCGCGTTCAATCCCGTCATCATCGCGGAATCCACCACGTCGCTGCGTTCGCTGTCGGTCAGCGAAGCGGTGATGGAACTGGATTTCACGGGAGCGCCGGTGCTGGTGTTCCAGCATGGTTCCAGCGGCCGAATCAACGTGATCTACCGCCGGGCCGACGGTAACGTGGGGTGGGTGGATCCCCCGGAAGTTAACGCTAAATCTACCTAGAGCATTTTCATGAGAAAATGCTCAAATTTGAAATCTGGCGCGTATTCTGATCGCAAAACCGGTTCCCACTTTTGCGGAATACGCGCAAGTATCGCCATTGACGCCCTGCCGGACCGTCCCTATGGTCCGGCGCCTTTGCGGCCCCAGACTGCTCCTGCACCGGGATGCAGCCCCCGTCTGGGACTTGTGTTGAAACCTGCTGGTCCACTTTAACCTGGCAAAGCGTTATCCTCGGAACGTCCCATGATGATCACCGATCTGGTCGCGCCCGAGGCGATTCTCCCGGCGTTGAAAGTCAACGGCAAGAAGCAGGCTTTGCAGGAGCTCGCGGCGCGCGCCGCCGCGCTGACCGGGCAGAATGAGCGTGCGATCTTTGAAGTGCTGTTGCAGCGGGAGAAGCTCGGAACGACCGCCGTCGGCTATGGCGTCGCCATTCCGCACGGCAAATTGCCCAAGCTGGAAAGATTGTTTGGATTGTTTGCGCGGCTCGAGCGCCCGATCGATTTCGAGGCGATGGACGGCCAGCCGGTCGACCTGATGTTTCTGCTGCTGGCGCCGGAAGGCGCGGGCGCCGACCATCTCAAGGCCTTGGCGCGCATCGCGCGTCTGTTGCGGGATCAGGAGATCGCGAAAAAGCTTCGGGCATCAAGCGATGCGCAGGCGCTTTATTCGGTTCTGGCTCTGCCCCCGGCAACGGCGGCATAAGGCGCCGCCGTTCGTTTCTCGCAGACGTGCTCGTCTCGCAGTCGCATGTCGCACGCCTGATCTTCGCAAGCGACAGCGGAGCTGAAATGCTCAGTGGACGCTGAGCGCTTCCAGTTCGTTGCTCCATGCATTCGCAATCGCCGCCTCGCGGCTATCGGTCAGCATGATCGGCGTGCCGTCGGCTGCATTGAGCGTGAAGAGCTTCAATCCCGGCGCGATGTGGGGCGCCTGGGGAAACAGGCCCGGCACATCCTCGGAGCGGATCTGCTTCACATACGCGATGTGGCCTTCGCCCATCGACGCGAGAGCTTCCGGCGAGACATCCGCAGTATCATAGATGATGTTCGCTTCAGTCATGGTCCTCGACTCCTCTAGTTAAACAAGCGGTCGAGTCCGCTGTCGTTCCGTTATTATTCGTGCTCATTGATAGCTATTGTCTTAACGACCCGTTCAGGCTCTGGCCTGGCGAGGTCGACCGACAACAGTCCGTTCTTCAGATCCGCACCCAGCACGCGCATCCCGTCCGCCAGCACGAAGGTGCGCTGGAACAGCCGTGCGGCGATGCCGCGATGGATGTATTGCCGGGTCTTGTCGTCCTGCTGGCGGCCCCGAATGACGAGTTGCTTTTCCTCAACAGTCACATCGAGTTGGTCGCGGGTAAAACCCGCCACCGCCAGCGTTATGCGCAGGCGTTCCGGCTCGCCGTTTTCGCGGTCGAGCCGCTCGATGTTGTAGGGAGGATAGCCGTCGGCGCCTTTCACGACGCGATCGAGCGCACGCTCGATTTCGTCGAATCCCAAAAGAAACGGACTGGACAACGAAGGAACACGAGACATTCTACAAAGTCCTCTCGAAGCGACTTTGACGGGGCCCAGGATTGGCACCCCTTCCGGCCAGTGATTCTCACCGTCCGGTCCCTATCATATGTGCATCGCGGAACACCGTTCAAGACGGCGGGCCGGGTTACTCACCAGATTGATATTGTTACGAAATCGTGATCCGGCGGCGGCCGTCGGTGGTAAAGAGGTGGAGCTTGCTCCGGGGAGCGACCACCCGCAGCTGTGCGCCGGGCGCGGGCGCCTCCTGGCCCGGAATCCGTACAATGACGTCGGACTGGATGTCCGGCCTGCCGCCTGAACGGGTGCCGTAAACAAAAATTTCCGGCCCGACCAGTTCCACAGCGTCCACCGTCAGGTCGAGCGCCACGCCGCCGGGCGGAGTTCCATCGGCCGAGATAGCGAAGTCCTCGGGCCGGATGCCCAGGATGGCGCCCTCAGTGGGGGCGGCGGCACCGGCTAGCGTCGCTGCCTCCGCCGCGGTCAGCGGCGACAGGTTCATCGGCGGTGCGCCGATGAAGGACGCCACGAAGGTGGTGGCGGGCGCCTTGTAGATGTCCAGCGGATTGCCGATCTGCTCGACCTCGCCGCCGTTCATTACCACCAGGATGTCAGCGAGGGTCATCGCCTCGAGCTGGTCATGGGTGACATAGATCGAGGTGGTCTTCAGCCGGCGCTGCAGCTTGCTGATCTCGACCCGCATGGAGATGCGCAGCTTGGCATCGAGGTTGGACAGCGGCTCGTCGAACAGGAACACCTTCGGCTGTCGCACAATGGCGCGGCCCATGGCGACGCGCTGGCGCTGGCCGCCGGAGAGCTGCTTCGGCCGGCGCGCCAGCATCGGGCCGATCTCCAGAATTTGCGCGGCTTCGCGCACACGGGTGTCGATCTCGGGCTTGGCCATGCCGCGGTTGCGCAAGCCATAGGCCATGTTGTCGTAGACGCTCATATGCGGGTAGAGCGCATAATTCTGGAACACCATCGCGATATCGCGGTCCGCCGGCTCGATGGTGTTGACCACGCGATCACCGATCGCGATGTCGCCGCCGGTGATGGTCTCCAGCCCGGCGACCATGCGCAGCAGCGTGGACTTGCCGCAGCCGGAGGGGCCGACCAGCACGCAGAATTTGCCGTCATCGATCGCGAAGCTGACGCCCTTGATGGCGTCGACGCCGCCGGGATAGGTCTTTCGCACATCACGCAGGACGACGTTCGCCATAACTTCCCCTGAAACTACTTCTCGGTCTCGACCAGGCCGCGGACGAACAGCTTTTGCATCAGCACCACCACGGCGACCGGCGGCAGCATCGCCAGCACCGCGGTCGCCATCACCAGCGGCCATTCGGTGATCGCGTCTTGCGTCGTGATCATCTTGCGGATGCCGATCACCACGGTCTGCATGTCGTCGCGCGTGGTGATCAGCAGCGGCCACAGGAACTGATTCCAGCCATAGATGAACAGGATCACGAACAGCGCCGCCATGTTGGTGCGCGACAGCGGCAGCAGCGTATCCTTGAAAAACCGGAACGGACCGGCGCCGTCGATGCGAGAGGCTTCCAGCAGTTCGTCCGGCACGGTCATGAAGAACTGCCGGAACAGCAGCGTCGCGGTGGCCGACGCAATCAGCGGCAGCGTCAAGCCTGCGTAGCTGTCGAGCAGCGAGAGGTCGGCGGCGATCTTGTAGGTCGGATAGATCCGCACCTCGACCGGCAACATCAGGGTGATGAAGATCAGCCAGAACACGGTCTTGCGGAACGGAAAGCGGAAGTAGACGATCGAATAGGCGGAGAGGATCGAGATCACGATCTTGCCGAACGCAATCGCCATCGCCATCACCAGCGAGTTCCACAGCATGTGGACGACCGGTTCGCGCGTCGAGCCGGAGGTGCCGACGAACAGGGTGCGATAATAGTTGTCGATGAAGTGGCTGCCCGGCAGCAGCGACATCTGGCCGTTGGCGATCGCCGCGTTGTCCTGGGTCGACGCGACGAAGGCGAGATAGACCGGAAAGGCGACGATGCCGATGCCGATCCACAGGATCAGATGCGCCACCAGTCCGCGGATGCCCTTCTTCTCGACCATTAGTAGGTCACCTTGCGCTCGACATAGCGGAACTGGATCGCGGTCAGGCCGATCACGATAAACATCAGGATCACCGATTGCGCGGCGGAGCTGCCGAGATTGCTGCCGAGCAGGCCGTCCAGATAAACCTTGTAGACCAGGGTTTCGGTGGCCTTCGCCGGTCCGCCGCCGGTCATCGCGTCGATGATGCCGAAGGTGTCGAAGAAGGCGTAGACGATGTTGATGACGATCAGGAAGAACACGGTGGGCATCAGCAGCGGAAACGTCACGGTCCAGAAGCGCCGCATCGGCCGCGCGCCGTCGATCGCGGCGGCTTCCATCACGCTTTTCGGGATCGCCTGCAGGCCGGCCAGGAAAAACAGGAAATTGTAGGAAATCTGCTTCCACGCCGCCGCCAGCACGATCAGCGCAACGGCCTGATTGCCGTTGAGCAGCGGATTCCAGTCGATGCCCATCGCCCGCAGTCCCCGGGAGAACACGCCCAGCGCCGGATGCAGCATGAACAGCCACAGCACACCGGCGACCGCGGGCGCCACCGCATAGGGCCAGATCAGCAGTGTGCGGTAAATCGCGCCGCCGCGCAGCGGTTTGTCCGCCATCACCGCAAGCAGCAGCGCGGCCGAGAGCGAGGAGCCGGCGATGGCCGCCGAGAAGGCGAAGGTGCGCAGGATGGCATTGAGATACTCCGGCTGCGACAACAGCTCGGCGTAGTTTTCGAAGGCCACGAACGTGGTCGACAGCCCAAACGCATCCTGCAGCAGGAACGACTGCCACACCGCCTGGAACGCGGGCCAGTAGAAGAAGATCAGCACGACCGCGAGTTGCGGCACCAGCAGCAGATACGGCAGCAGGCGCGACTGGAAGACCGACTGCTTTTCCATGAGCCCCCGATTGAAACGTTACCCGTAGCCCGGATGAGCGCAGCGATATCCGGGAGCGAGGCCGATGGCTGTGCGGAAACCTGTCCCGCATGTCGCTTCGCTCATGCGGGCTACGTTCTCGGCCCGCACAAGCGAAGTCTCTACGCTATCAGCGCGCGGCGGTGCGTTCAAACTGCCGCAGCATCTGGTTGCCGCGTTGCACTGCGGTGTCCAGGGCTTCCTTGGCGGTCTTCTTGCCGGCCAAAGCGGACTCGATCTCTTCCGACCAGACGTCGCGCAACTGCACCATGTTGCCGAGCCGCAGGCCGCGCGAGTTCTCGGTCGGCTCCTTGTTGGTGAGCTCCAGCAGCGGCGTTTCCAGATAGGGGGCGTCCTTGTAGAAGCCGAGCTCCTTGGCCTTGGCGTAGGCGGCCTTGGTAATCGGCAGATAGCCGGACGCCTTGTGGATCGCCACCTGGCGGTCGGTCTCGGACAGGAAGGCGAGGAACTTGGCGACGCCCTTGTATTCGTCCGGCTTCTTGCCGCCCATCACCCACAGCGACGCGCCGCCGATGATCGAGTTCTGTGGCGCACCCGTGACGTCTGGATAGTAGGGCATCGGCGCGTTGGTCCAGTCGAACTTGGCATTGGCGCGCACATTGCCGAAGAAGCCTGATGACGTCAGGAAGATCGGGCATTCGCCGGAGGTGAAACGGCCCTCTGCATTGTTGGTGCGGCCGGAGTAGTCGTAGGTCTTGTCCTTCTGCAGCTCGATCAGGGTTTCGAGATGCTTGATCTGCACCGGACCATTGAACTTCAATTCGGTGTCGAAGCCATCCAGGCCGTTGGCCTTGGTGGCGAGCGGCAGGTTGTGCCAGGACGACAGCTGTTCGAGATTGGCCCATGTCACCCAGGCCGTGGAGAACCCGCAACTGGCGAAGCCCGCCGCATGCAGCTTCTTGGCGGCCGCGAACACCTCCGGCCAGGTCTTCGGAATCTCTGCGATGTCGGCCTTCTTCAACGCGTCCTTGTTGATCCACATCACCATGGACGACGAGTTGAACGGGAACGACAGCATGTCGCCCTTGGCGGTGGAGTAATAACCGGTGATCGCGGGGAGGTAAGCGTTCGGATCGAACTTTTCGCCGGTTTCCTGCATCAGCTTGTAGACCGGCTTCACCGCGCCGGTGGCGGCCATCATGGTGGCGGTGCCGACCTCGAACACCTGCAGGATGTGCGGCGCGTTGTTGGCGCGGAATGCGGCAATGCCGGCATTCATGGTGTCGGGATAGCTGCCCTTGTAGGAGGGAACCACCTTGTAGTCGCTCTGCGCGGCGTTGAATTCTTCCGCCAGCTTGACCACCACGTCGTTGTTGGCGCCGGTCAGGGCATGCCACCACTGGATCTCGGTCACCGCATGCGCGGGCGAGGCAAGCGCAACGAGGGCGGAGGCCAGCAGGCCAAAACCGATCCGGTGACGTGTCATCGATGAGCTCCTTGCGCGTGTTTCCAGCAAAGCCGTCGTCATGTGTGGGAAGCGCGTTAATTGCGCCGGACGACGTGCGTGTGACGCGGATGATGGTAAAGGCGGAAAGCGTTGGATGGAAAGCGGAAAATCTTCAGGCGGTCTCAGCAATCCGTCGGTGGGCGTAATGGATTGCGTGCCGCATCGCCCGGATGGCGGATGATGCGGCGCGACAATTCAGGGAAGGTCGACGCCGGATCCTTAGTCCGGCGGTCGAATCAGCGCTTGCGTTCGGGACCGCTGACCACACCCTTGGCGACCAGGCCGTCGATGTCGGCTTTTGAATAGCCGAACTCGGTCAGCACCTCTTCCGCGTGCTGGCTGAATTTCGGTGGCGTGCCGCGCAGCGATGCCTTGCTGCGGTCGAATCGGATCGGCGACGCCACGCCCTTGTACCAGTCCTTGGTGATCACATCGCCGCGGTGCGCGGTGTGGGCATTCTCCAGCGCCTTGTCGATCGACTGCACGGGACCGGCGGGAAGTCCGGCCGACAGCAGCCGGTCGCACAAGGGCTCGGTGTCGTGCTCCCTGAACACCGATTCCAGCTCGACGCGCAGCTCGGCGCGATTGATGACGCGGTCGCGGTTGCGCGCGAAACGTGGATCGGTGCCGAGGTCGGGCTTGCCGATCTCCTTGCACAGCTTGCGGAAGGTGCCGTCATTGCCGACGCCGGTGAAGATCTTGCCGTCGCGGGTGGCGAAGATCGCATAGGGTGACAGATTGGGATGCTCGTTGCCGGTCAGCGACGGCGGCTTGCCGTGTAGGAAATAGTTGGCGGTGTGCGGATGCATGATGGCGAGGCCGGTCTCGTACAGCGTGGTCTCGAGAAACTGGCCGAGGCCGGAGCGCTGCCGTTCCGCCAGCGCCATCAGGATGCCGACGGTGGCGAACAATCCGGTCGAGATGTCGACCAGCGGCACGCCGATCCGCATCGGGCCGCTCTCGGGCGAGCCGGTAGCCGCGATCATGCCGGTCATGGCCTGGATGATGGCATCGTAGCCGGGATTGCCGCCGCGCGGGCCATCGCCGCCGAAACCGGAAATCCGGCAATGGATCAGGCGCGGGAATTTTTCGCGCAGCACGTCATTGCCGATGCCCCATTTGTCCAGCGTGCCGGGCTTGAAATTCTCGATCAGGACATCGGCGCCCTCGAGCAGGGTCATCAGCACCTCGCGGCCGCCGGGGGAGGCGAGGTCGAGGCCGATCGAGCGCTTGTTGCGGTTGATGCCGATGAAATATGCCGCGTCGCCATCATGGAACGGAGGGCCCCATTCGCGCACTTCGTCGCCGGCGGGCGGTTCGACCTTGATGACGTCGGCGCCGTGATCGGCCAGCACCTGCGTGCAATAGGGGCCGCCGAGCACGCGTGTCAGATCGATCACGCGCAGTCCCGTCATTGCGCCGCCGGCAGCTTCTGAAGTCATGAGGTCAACCCTGGTTCCCGGATGATGATGGCAAAGCCATATCGGCGGCCGCTGGCTTGAGCCAGCCGCTTTCCGTCATGGCGTATTGCAAAAGTGGATACTGGTTTGGCCGTGCGATCAAGCGGGCGGCGATTGCGCGAGGCAATCAAGGCAGCGGGCCAACAGGCCGGCGCGTCGGATCAGATCGTAAAATTTCCACGGTGTGGAATAGATCGGGGAATTGGTGGAGCCAGGCGGGATCGAACCGCCGACCTCTTGCATGCCATGCAAGCGCTCTCCCAGCTGAGCTATGGCCCCTAACCGTCGCGCTGCCGGCAAATCAACCGGCGCGCGGCGAACCCTGAACACAAATCAGGGATGATCTCAAGTCTCTTCGTCGCCTCCGACGTCGCCAATGATGTCGGTGACGTCCTCGTCGCCTTCTTCTTCGTCGGCGATGAAGGTGGAATCGTCGTCATCGTCGTCGTCGAGGGTCTCGTCGATCTCGATGTCGTCTTCCGATTCCGGCACCGCCGCGGACACCTTGCCGGTATTTTCCTCGGCATCGGCTTCCTCGAGCGGCACGGTTTCCATCTCCGCGGCCTCCGGTGCCACATCCTCGGCGGCTGCCGATGCGCGCGCAGCTTCACCGCGGCTCACACGGGCCGGCGCGATGGGTGCAATCGGCACGACCTCGCCAGTATAGGGCGAGATCACCGGATTCTTATTCAAATCGTAGAATTTTTTGCCTGTCGTCGGACAGATACGCTTGGTTCCAAGCTCAGATTTGGCCACGTGCGAGAGTCCTGAAATGTCCTGAAAATTCGGTGCTTCACTTGGCGAGTTGAAGCGCTGCTGTCAATAGCGGGTTTCGGGCGAAGCTAAGGCATGATACGAGCCCCGCGCCATCGTTCACGACGGTCCGGACCGGGACCACGCTCAGGGACCACGATCTTGACACATTCCAGCTCGCCCGCCCGCCCGCTGCAGGCCAGCGCCAGTTCTGCCCTCACCGGGCAAGTGCGCGTCCCCGGCGACAAGTCGATTTCCCACCGCGCCCTGATCTTGGGGGCCCTGGCGGTCGGGGAAACCCGCATCACCGGGCTGCTCGAGGGCGAAGATGTCCTCAATACCGCCAAGGCCATGCAGGCCCTGGGCGCCAAGGTGGAGCGCACCGGCGAGACCGCCTGGTCGGTCCGCGGTGTCGGCGTGGCCGGATTTGCGGCGCCCGACAAGCCACTCGACTTCGGCAATTCCGGCACCGGCTGCCGGCTGGTGATGGGTGCGGTTGCCGGTTGCCCTGTTACGGCGACCTTCGACGGCGACGCGTCGCTCCGCGGCCGGCCGATGCGGCGGATTCTCGATCCGCTCGAACTGATGGGCGCCAAGGCCACCAGCTCAGCCGAGGGTGGACGGCTGCCGATGACACTGCAGGGCGCGCGCGATCCGCTGCCGATCCTGTACCGCACGCCGGTTGCGTCGGCGCAGATCAAGTCGGCGGTGCTGCTCGCGGGTCTCTCGGCGCCGGGCGTCACCACCGTGATCGAGGCGGAGGCGAGCCGCGACCACACTGAATTGATGCTCAAGCATTTCGGCGCGCAGGTCGTTTCGGAGAAGGAAGGCGTCCACGGCCGCAAGATCGCGCTGCAGGGGCAGCCGGAGCTTGTCGGCGCGCAGGTGGTGGTGCCGGCCGATCCGTCGTCGGCCGCGTTTCCGATCGTGGCCGCACTGGTGGTGGAGAATTCCGACATCGTGCTCACCGATGTGATGACAAACCCCCTGCGCACAGGGCTTTTCACGACTCTCAAGGAAATGGGCGCTTTCATTGAAGAGAGCCATCTGCGCGGCGATGCCGGCGAGCCGATGGCGCAATTGCGGGTGCGCGGATCTAAGCTGCGCGGCGTCACCGTGCCACCGGAGCGCGCGCCGTCGATGATCGACGAGTATCTGGTGCTTGCGGTGGCGGCGGCTTACGCCGAAGGCACCACCATCATGCGCGGCCTGCAGGAACTGCGGGTCAAGGAATCCGATCGGCTTGAGGCGACGGCCGCCATGCTGCGCGTCAACGGCGTGAAAGTGGAGATCTCCGGCGACGATCTGATTGTCGAGGGTCGCGGCCATGTGCCCGGCGGCGGTCTGGTCGCCACCCACATGGACCATCGCATCGCGATGTCGGCGCTGGTGATGGGCCTCGCCTCCGACGCGCCGGTCAAGATCGACGATTCCAGCTTCATTGCCACCAGCTTCCCGGATTTCGTGCCGATGATGCGGCGGCTCGGCGCGGAGATCGCATGATCATCGCCATCGACGGACCGGCCGCCTCGGGCAAGGGCACGCTCGGCAAGCGGCTTGCGGCGCATTACGGCTACCGCCATCTCGACACCGGGGTGATCTATCGTGCGGTGGCCAAGGCGCTGCTGGACGCCGGTTTCGAACTGACCGACGAGGCCCGCGCGGTGGCTGCCGCCCAGGCGCTCGATCCGGAGACCTTTGGCGATCCGGCCCTGAAGAGCCAAGCCGTGGGCGGAGCCGCGTCGGTGGTGTCGGCGATCCCGGCCGTGCGCCAGGCGCTGGTCGATTTTCAGCGGCAGTTCGCCGCCGGGGCACCGGGGGCGGTGCTGGACGGCCGCGATATTGGAACCGTGATCTGCCCCGACGCCGATGTGAAGATTTTCGTGGTCGCGGCCCCCGAAATCCGGGCCCGCCGCCGCACCCTGGAAGCGGAGGCCCGAGGAGAGCCTGCCGACGAGGCGCTGATCCTTGCCGATATCCTCAGCCGCGATGAACGCGACCGGAACCGGGCCGCGGCCCCTTTAAAACAAGCCACCGATGCGGTCTTGCTCGATAATTCGCATTTGGATATAGAAGGCGGCGTCCGGGCCGCCATCGCAATTGTCGAGGCTGTCCGAGCGGGCCGGTCCAGGGTCTAACTCCCTGCCGTCATTGGAGGAATGCCCGCTCCCGGTCTCTGGCCCGATTGGCCTCAGGTGCGTTTCACCTGAAGAACCCCGGACAAGATAACCATCGCATCGTTCGTGCAGGCATTCTGCCGGCCCGTTTTTGCTGATCCTTCGTTTGAGGGTTTCCTCGCTGGAGGTTTGCAGGACGGTTGTCGGGGTTGCGGACCCCGGCCCTTCACGCGTGATGCGCCCTTAACCCCGAACTGCCGGCAAGACACCGCATCTGGAGAACAAATGGCTGCATCTACCGCTACCTCCTACAATCCGTCTCGTGACGATTTCGCCGCAATGCTCGACGAGAGCTTCGGCGGTGGCAACCTGCAGGAAAGCTCTGTCATCAAGGGCAAGGTCGTCGCCATCGAGAAGGACATGGCCGTCATCGACGTCGGCCTGAAGACCGAAGGCCGCGTGGCGCTTCGTGAGTTCGCCGGCCCCGGCCGCGACAGCACCCTCAAGGTGGGTGACGAGGTCGAAGTGTTCCTCGACCGGATCGAAAATGCACTCGGCGAAGCCGTGCTGTCCCGCGACAAGGCCCGTCGCGAAGAGAGCTGGGGCAAGCTCGAGAAGGCCTTCCAGAACAACGAAAAGGTCAACGGCGTCATCTTCAATCAGGTCAAGGGTGGCTTCACCGTCGACCTCGACGGCGCAGTCGCCTTCCTGCCGCGCTCGCAGGTGGACATCCGTCCGATCCGCGACGTCGGCCCGCTGATGAACAATTCGCAGCCGTTCCAGATCCTCAAGATGGACCGCCGCCGCGGCAACATCGTGGTGTCGCGCCGCACGGTTCTCGAAGAGACCCGCGCCGAGCAGCGCCAGGAGCTGGTGCAGAACCTCGAAGAGGGTCAGGTCATTGACGGCGTGGTCAAGAACATCACCGATTACGGTGCGTTCGTTGATCTCGGCGGCATCGACGGCCTGCTGCACGTCACCGACATCGCGTGGCGTCGCGTCAATCACCCGACCGAAGTGCTGACCATCGGTCAGACGGTCAAGGTGAAGATCATCAAGATCAACCACGAGACCCACCGCATTTCGCTCGGCATGAAGCAGCTGCTGGACGATCCGTGGCAGGGCATCGAGGCCAAGTATCCGCTGAACTCGCGCTTCACCGGCCGCGTCACCAACATCACCGACTACGGCGCGTTCGTCGAGCTCGAGCCCGGCATCGAAGGCCTGATCCACGTCTCCGAGATGTCGTGGACCAAGAAGAACATGCACCCCGGCAAGATCGTGTCGACCTCGCAGGAAGTCGAAGTGCAGGTTCTCGAAGTCGATTCGTCGAAGCGCCGCATTTCGCTCGGTCTCAAGCAGACCATGCGCAATCCGTGGGAGACCTTCGTCGAGAAGTATCCGGTCGGCGCCACTGTCGAAGGCGAAGTCAAGAACAAGACCGAGTTCGGTCTGTTCCTCGGCCTCGACGGCGACGTGGACGGCATGGTGCATCTCTCCGACCTCGACTGGAAGCTTCCGGGCGAGCAGGTCATCGACAACTTCAAGAAGGGCGACATGGTCAAGGCCGTGGTGCTCGACGTCGATGTGGAGAAGGAGCGCATCTCGCTCGGCATCAAGCAGCTCGAAGGCGATCCCTTCGCCGAGCCGGGCGATGTCAAGAAGGGCGCTGTCGTCACTTGCGAAGTGCTGGACGTGAAGGAAGGCGGCATCGACGTGCAGATCGTCGGCACCGACTTCAACACCTTCATCAAGCGCTCGGAGCTGGCGCGTGATCGGTCCGAGCAGCGCTCGGAGCGTTTCGCGGTCGGCGAGAAGGTCGATGCCCGCGTCATCCAGTTCGACAAGAAGGCCCGCAAGGTCCAGGTGTCGATCAAGTCGCTGGAAGTGGCCGAAGAAAAGGAAGCCATCGCGCAGTACGGATCGTCGGATTCGGGTGCGACGCTGGGCGACATCCTCGGCACCGCGCTCAAGCAGCGTGGCGACAAGTAAGACATAAGGGTTATCCCTTACGTGAAAGGGCTCCGGCATCGCCGGGGCCCTTTTTTTATCGAGCCGGGTTTGGGATCAGGAGCCGCGCCGCACGTGGCGCCGGATCATGCAAACGCATCGATCGATTCGCCGGATGCCGCGGGCGCACGCACCCCATCCGGGGCGGGTTTCCCCTCGCCGGAAAATGCTCTACTGAAACGATATGTGTGGGCCGGTGTTGCGGAAATGCCCGCACCACCATGGTTTTTTCATATTGCGTTGCAATTGATCAAATCAGGTTACGGCATTTCAACGCCACGCCGACATGACCTTGGCGCGTGGCGGAAGCTCAGGAGAGATCCGATGTCATACGAACCCGATGCGATCGTCGACCGCCGCCGGATCCGCCGGAAGCTGACGTTCTGGCGCGTGCTTGCGACTGTGGCGGCGATTGTCGCCATCGTGGTGATTGCCGTGGTGCTGACGCCGGCCGGGCGCAATGCGCTGACCGGACGCAATGCGATTGCACGGGTGACCATCGAGGGCCTGATCCAGAGCAATCGGGATCGTGTCGAGGCGCTGGAGCGCCTGGAGAAATCATCCGCCTCCGCGGTGATCGTTCACCTCAATTCCCCCGGCGGCACCACCGCTGGCTCCGAGCAGCTGTATGATGCACTGGTGCGGCTGAAGGCGAAAAAGCCGCTGGTGGTGGTGGTCGATGGACTGGCGGCCTCGGGCGCCTATATCACCGCGCTGGCGTCGGACCACATCATCGCGCAGCAGACGTCACTGGTCGGTTCGATCGGCGTGCTGTTTCAGTTCCCCAACTTTTCAGAAGTCCTCAAGACTGTCGGTGTCAAGGTCGAAGAGGTGAAATCGTCGCCGCTGAAGGCTGCGCCCAACGGGTTCGAGCCGACCAGCCCCGAGGCGCGAGCCGCGCTTGAGATGCTGGTGAAGGATTCCTACGCCTGGTTCCGCAACCTGGTCAAAGATCGCCGCAAGATGGATGACGACACCCTGCAGACTGTGGCCGATGGCCGCGTCTTCACCGGCCATCAGGCGGTCGGCCTGAAACTGATCGACCAGATTGGTGACGAAAAAACCGCGATCGCCTGGCTGGTCACGGAGAAGAAAATCCCTGCCGATGCGCCGGTCCGCGATTTCAAGCTGACGCCTGGTCTCAGCGACATGACGTTCTTGCGGGCGGCAACGTCGTTGACGCTCGATGCGGTCGGTCTGTCCGCGATGGCGCGGCGGCTCGAGCAGTCGGGTGTTTTCCAGGCCGTGGACCGCGTCAGTCTCGACGGCATGCTCGCGCTCTGGCAACCGGCGGCCTCGCAATGACCGCCGTGAATCCCGGTTCCAGCGCGCCGCAGCAAACGACGAAGGCTGGGACAGGCCGCCTTTTGGGCATTTGTCACGCAGTTTCGCGGTGTCGCAAAAGCAATTAACGTCTTGACAGTTCCTTGCCTTTTCACAGAAATGGTAGCTCGCATGATCCATGGACACCGGTGTCGATGATTAAATCTGAACTCGTTCAGCGCATCGCCGAGCACAATCCGCATCTCTATCAGCGGGACGTGGAGAATATCGTGAACGCGATCCTCGACGAAATTGTCGCCGCTCTCGCGCGCGGCGATCGTGTCGAGCTGCGTGGCTTCGGTGCATTCTCAGTCAAGCATCGCCCCGCGCGCGCCGGCCGCAACCCGCGCACCGGCGAGCATGTGCCGGTCGATCAGAAGAGCGTCCCGTTCTTCAAGACCGGCAAGGAAATGCGCGAGCGGCTCAATCGGGAGCTGAACGGCGAGAGCGTCGTCACGCCGGAGCCGGCCGGATCCATTTAAGGTCGGCCCACAGCCAGCTCGGTATGTGGGCCGTCTGTTATGTGGGCTCATGGACAAGGCCGACGCTTCACCGGGCCTTGTCATCGGGTCTTGCGCTTCACTGGGTCGTGCACTTGGTTGTGCTCCTGCGGTGGCAGGTTCGGTGCTAGGTTGATCCGGACCGTTTCGATCATCGTGCGCGAGGGATCATGCTGCGAAAATTCGTCAACGCTCTGGTGCTGATCCCGCTTGCGGTGATCTTCGTGGTGTTCGCGGTCGCCAACCGCCATTTGGTGACGGTGTCGTTCGATCCATTTAACACCAGCGCCCCCTCGGTCTCGGTGACCCTGCCGCTGTTCGTGGTGATCATTCTTGTTGCGATCTTCGGCGTGGTGGCGGGCGGTGCGGCCACCTGGTTCCGGCAGCGTCGCTGGCGGCGTGCGGCGCGCCAGCACGAGGCGGAGGCCCGCACGGCCCGCCTGCAGCTCGACGATCTGCGTGCCAGCCGGGCGCCGGCCCGCAGCGTTCCGGACCAGGTCCCGGCGCTGCTGCACCGCGCGAGATAGGGCCGAAACCGGCGGCGGTTCTGCCCCGGACATGCCGGCGATCTCTGCGAGACAAGGCCGGCGCAACGTTGTAGAACCCGCCCCGTCGATCGGCCCGAACCATCTGTCCGGAAACCTGTTTTCAGCGATGTCCCTGCTTGTCAAAATCTGTGGTCTGTCCACCTCCGAGACGCTCGAAGCGGCGCTCGCGGCGGGCGCGGATATGGTGGGATTCGTGTTCTTCGCGCCGTCGCCCCGCAACATCGATCTGGCAACTGCCCGCGAATTGGGCAGGCAGGCGAGGGGGCGTGCCGTCAAGGTGGCGTTGTCGGTCGACGCCGACGATGCGGCGCTCGCCAATGCCATCGACGCGCTGCAGCCGCAGATCCTGCAGCTGCACGGCAACGAGAGCGTGGCGCGCCTGCGTGACATCAAGCAGAAGTTCGGCCTGCCGGTGATGAAGGCGATCCCGGTCGAGACCTCGACCGATCTCGCCGCGCTGCCGGGCTACGCGTCGGTCGCCGATCGTATCCTGTTCGATGCGCGGGCGCCAAAGGATGCAACTCGTCCCGGCGGACTTGGCAAACCGTTCGACTGGCATCTGCTCGAGCGCCTCGATCTCAAGATTCCGTTCATGGTGTCGGGCGGGCTCGATGCCGGCAATGTCGCCGAGGCGCTGCGCTTCACCGGCGCCGGTGGCGTCGATGTGTCGTCGGGCGTGGAGCGCGCGCCGGGCGTCAAAGACATCGAGAAGATCCGCGCCTTCATCAGCGCCGCGCGTGCCGCGGCCGCCACCTCCGAGCCAACCCTGACTGCGAGCCGCGCATGAATCTGCCGTTACCGAATTCCTTCCGCAGCGGTCCCGACGAGCACGGGCATTTCGGCCAGTTCGGCGGACGCTTTGTCGCCGAAACGCTGATGCCGCTGATCCTCGATCTGGAAAAGGCTTATGCGGATGCCAAGGCCGATCCGGCCTTCCGGCGCGAGATGGACGGCCATCTCAGGGATTATGTCGGACGGCCGTCGCCGCTGTATTTCGCCGAGCGGCTGACCGAACATCTCGGCGGCGCCAAGATCTATTTCAAGCGCGAGGAGCTCAACCACACCGGCTCGCATAAGGTCAACAATGTGCTGGGCCAGATCATGCTGGCGCGGCGGATGCGCAAGCCGCGTATCATTGCCGAGACCGGCGCCGGCCAGCACGGTGTCGCTACTGCGACGCTGTGCGCGCGGTTCGGCCTGGATTGCGTGGTGTACATGGGCGCCGTCGACGTCGCGCGGCAGGAGCCGAACGTGTTCCGCATGGAGACGCTCGGCGCCAAGGTGGTCCCGGTGCAGTCCGGTTCGCGCACCCTGAAGGACGCCATGAACGAGGCGCTGCGCGACTGGGTGACCAACGTTTCCGACACCTTCTATTGCATCGGCACGATTGCCGGGCCGCATCCGTATCCGATGATGGTGCGCGACTTCCAGTCGATCATCGGCGACGAGACGCGCACCCAGATGCAGGCGGCTGAAGGTCGGCTGCCCGATTCGCTGATCGCCTGTATCGGCGGCGGCTCCAACGCCATGGGCCTGTTTCATCCGTTCCTGGACGATGCCAGCGTCGAGATCTTCGGCGTGGAAGCGGCCGGCCATGGCCTGACGCAGCTGCATGCCGCCTCGATTGCCGGCGGCCGGCCTGGCGTGCTGCATGGCAATCGCACTTATCTCTTGATGGACGACGACGGCCAGATCCAGGAAGCGCACTCGATCTCCGCCGGTCTGGATTATCCCGGCATCGGGCCGGAGCATTCATGGCTGCATGAGACCGGCCGTGTCACTTACCTCTCGGCGACCGACGAGGAAGCGCTCTCGGCGTTCCAGCTGTTGTCGAAACTCGAAGGCATCATTCCGGCGCTGGAGTCGGCCCATGCCATCGCCAAGGTGATGGAGCTCGCGCCGAAGCGGCCGAAGGATCACCTGATGGTGGTGAATTTGTCCGGCCGCGGCGACAAGGACATCCCGCAAGTCGCCGAAATTCTGAAAGGCCGCAAGTGACGGTCGCGCTCCGCTCTTCCCTTTTCACCCGGCTGCTGCGCAGCCGACCTCTCCCCGATGAGGAGAGGTACAGCACAACGAACGCCGCATCATGACCACGCGCATCGATACCCGTTTTGCCGACCTGAAGCGCGAGGGCCGCGCGGCCTTCGTCACCTTCGTGATGTGCGGCGACCCCGACATTGCGACCTCGCTTGAGATCATCAAGGCGTTGCCCAAGGCCGGCGCCGACGTCATCGAAATCGGCATGCCGTTCACCGATCCGATGGCCGACGGTCCGGCGATTCAGGCCGCTGGCCTGCGCGCGCTGAAGGCTGGCACCACGCTGAAGAAAACCCTCGATGTTGTCAGCACCTTCCGCAAGGATGACAACGCCACGCCGGTGGTGCTGATGGGTTACTACAATCCGATCTACATCTATGGCGTCGACAAATTCCTGATCGATGCGAAGTCCGCCGGCGTCGACGGCCTGATCCTGGTCGACATGCCGCCGGAAGAGGATGAGGAGCTCTGCATCCCCGCCCTCAAGGCCGGGCTGAACTTCATCCGCCTGGCGACGCCGACCACCGATGATAAGCGCCTGCCGGCCGTGCTCGCCAACACCTCGGGCTTTGTCTATTACGTCTCGATCACCGGCATCACCGGCAGCGCAAGCGCCGACAGCACGGCTGTCGGCCAGGCGGTGGCGCGGATCAAGCGCCATACCGCTTTGCCGGTCTGCGTCGGTTTCGGCATCAGGACACCGGAGGCGGCGCGTGCGATCGCAAGCCATGCCGACGGTGTGGTGGTCGGTACCGCGCTGGTCGACGCGGTGCGTGGCAGCCTCGATAGCGAGGGCCGGGCCACGGCCAGCACGGTGAAGGCGGTGGCCGATCTGACCGCGGCGCTCGCACATGGCGTGCGCGGCGCCAAACAGGCCGCCGAATAGCTTTTTACCCCTGCCCCCTTGTCGCGGGGGCGCCCAAACCGCACATCAATGCGGTGATGGAGGTTGCACCATGAACTGGATCACCAACGTCGTCCGTCCGAAGATCCGCAGCATCCTGCGCCGCGAGACGCCGGAGAATCTCTGGATCAAGTGCCCGGATTCCGGGCAGCTGGTGTTCTACAAGGATGTCGAGAGCAACCAGTTCGTCATTCCCGGCTCGAACTACCACATGCGCATGGGCGCGGTGGCGCGGCTGAAGTCGATCTTCGACAACGAAACCTGGTTCGACGTGGCGGTGCCCGATGTCACGCCCGATCCGCTGAAATTCCGTGATGAGCGCAAGTACGTCGATCGCATCAAGGACGCCCGCGCTAAGACCAACCTGAACGATTCCGTGAAGGTCGGTTACGGCAAGCTGGAAGGCGCGCCGGCCGTGGTCGTGGTGCAGGATTTCGATTTCATGGGCGGCTCGCTCGGCATGGCCGCGGGCGAAGCCATCGTCAAGGGCCTCGAGCTCGCGGTGGAGAAGCGCTCGCCCTGCATCGTGTTCGCCGCCTCCGGTGGCGCGCGGATGCAGGAAGGCATCCTGTCGCTGATGCAGCTGCCACGCACCACGGTCGCGGTGCAGATCCTGCGCGAGGCCAAGCTGCCCTATATCGTCGTGCTCACCAATCCGACCACCGGTGGTGTCACGGCGTCGTACGCCATGCTTGGCGACGTGCAGATCGCCGAGCCCGGTGCCCTGATCGGTTTTGCCGGCGCGCGGGTCATCGAGCAGACCATTCGCGAAAAGCTCCCCGAAGGGTTTCAACGCGCGGAATATCTGAAGGACCATGGCATGATCGACATGGTCGTGCACCGTCACGAGCTGCGCCCGACACTGGCGCGGCTCTGTCGCCTGCTGATGAAGGCGCCGGCTGTCGAGGTCCAAGCGCCAAAGTCCGCACCCGCGGATGCGTTGCCGCCGCCGGATCCGGCCGTCATCGCCGCGCCGCCCGCGTGAGTGCTCCCGCGGCAAAACCGCTGCCTGCTCTCGACGAGATCCTGGCGCGGCTGTCTGCGTTGCATCCCAAGCGGATCGATCTGACGCTGGACCGGATGCTGCGGATTCTCGAACGCCTGGATCATCCGGAGCGCAAGCTGCCGCCGGTTATCCATGTGGCCGGGACCAACGGCAAGGGATCGACCGTCGCCTATTTGCGCGCGATCCTTGAAGCCGCTGGCTTGCGCGTGCATGTCTACACCTCGCCGCATCTGGTGCGGATCAATGAGCGCTTTCGCCTTGGGCAGGTCGGCGGCGGCGTGCTGGTGACCGACGATCAATTGCGGGCGGCGCTGGCGCATTGCGAAGAGGTCAACGGCGGTGATCCCATCACCATTTTCGAGATGGAAACAGCGGCGGCGCTGACACTGTTCGCGCAGCATCCCGCCGATGCAGTGCTGCTGGAAGTCGGCCTTGGCGGTCGTCTCGACGCCACCAATGTGATCGAGGCGCCTGCGGTCAGCGTCATTACCCCGATCGGGATCGATCACCAGGATTTCCTCGGCGACACCCTGCTGAAGATAGCGGCCGAAAAAGCCGGCATCATCAAAAAACGTGTACCGGTGGTGTGCGCCGAGCAAGGGCCGGAAGCTGCCGCCGTGATCGAAAGCCAAGCCAGCCGGGCGCGCGCGCCGCTGCACGCCGCGGGGCAGGAGTGGCATGTCAATGTCGAGCGCGGCCGTCTGGTCTATCAGGACGAGCGCGGCCTGCTTGATCTCTCCGCGCCGCGCCTGTTCGGCCGCCATCAGTTCGACAATGCCGGGCTCGCCATCGCAGCTTTACGCGCGACCGATGTCTTCAAGATCGACCCCGCCGCGTTCGAAGCCGGCATTGCACGGGCGGAATGGCCGGCGCGCATGCAGCGGCTCACCACCGGCGCGCTGGTGGCCGCGGCGCCGGTCCATTGCGAGATCTGGCTGGACGGTGGCCACAACATCGACGGCGGCCGTGTGGTGGCTGCGGCACTGGGTGATCTGGAAGAGCGCGTCTCGCGCCCGCTGGTGGTCATCGCCGGCATGATGGGCAACAAGGATGCACGCGGCTTCCTGGCGAATTTCGCAGGTCTCACCCGGCACATCATCGCGGTCGCGATCCCCGATCAGGACAATGGGATGCCGGTGGACGTGCTGACCGATGCCGCCCGCCATCTCGGCATGCGGGTGGAATCGGCTGTCAGTGTCGAGGCGGCGCTGCGCGTCATCGCGCGGCTCGCCTATGAAGTGCCGCCGCGCATCCTGATCACCGGTTCGCTTTATCTCGCCGGCCATGTGCTGGCGGTGAACGGCACGCCGCCGAAATAGGGCCGCGTGCGGATCACGACGCATCACAACATTGAGTGTCCTTCGGTGTCATGCTCTGCAGACGTCCGCCCCAGAAGGCTCTCAACGCGTCGGCCAGATCGCGCGGATTGTCTTCCTGGACGTTGTGGCGCGCGCCGGCGATGCTGACCCAGCGTCCGTCGGGGAAACGCGCGGTGAAATCGCGCGCCGCGTCTTCGGTGACAATGGGGCTTTCCCGACCCCTGGCCAGCAGGAACGGCGCGGCCATGCCGGGAACACGCGCCTCGAAACCTGCGAGATGTTTCAGGATCATGTCATAATCCCACGGACGACGGCGGTCGCTCTTCCATACGAGGCGCCCGTCCTCGCCGCGTTTCAGCAAGGTACGCATCCGATACTGAAGGCGTTCTCGATCGCTGTTGGGACTCACCGCAAGCGCCATCTCAACCACCTCAGTCACTGTCGCGGCGCCAGGAAAGTCCGCCATGAAGCTGCGCATGCGTGCCGTTGCCGCGAAGACGGGCCGTGAGGTCACATCGACCATGACGAGGCTTTCGGTGCGATCGGGGTGGCGCAGTGCGAATTCACACCCGACCGTCCCGCCCAGCGACATGCCGACGATGTGGGTGCGTTCGATCCCGAGGCCGTCGAGAGCGGTCAAGAGGTCGGTCGCGTAGCTTTGTATTGAATAGTCGTCGGCCCAATCACTGGCGCCGTGACCGCGCAGGTCGATCGCAAAAACTCGAAAATCCGCCCGCAGCGCAAGGGCGACATAGTCCCAGGTGTGCGCGGTGAGCGCGCCGCCGTGCAGCAGCAGCACCGGAGGGCCGTTGCCGCCCCCAATCGAGGGCGTGAATGCGGGGTCCGCCCCGCGCGCGGAAGCTCCGCGCGTGCGGCGGTGTGAGGTCGGTCAAGGCAATGCCGAGCCGGTCGGCTATTCGCGCCAGGGCCTCGGGATGCCAATCGTCCATAGACAATCCGCTTACTTAGGGTATCCTAAGTAAGCGTTAGCAACGCAGGAATGTCAATGACCACGCGACAACGTCGAACACCGCAAGAGGCGAAGTTTGCGATCCTGGATGCAGCGGAGCAGCGGCTGCACGACGAGGGTCCCGAAGGCGTGCGCATCCAGCGCATCGCCGCCGATCTGGGGATCACCGACGCGGCGGTGCACTACCATTTCGGCACGCGCGAAGCGTTGATGGATGCCCTCCTGCGTCGCATTGGGCGACGGCTGGTGGATGACATTGAAGCAACCATCGAAAGCTGGGCGCCCGATCAGATTGACGTTGCCGCGCTCGGCCGGCTGTTTCAGCGCGCTTATGCGGACGAACGCGCCGCCAGGCTGGCCCTCTGGCTGAGCGTCACCGGCTGGCGGCCAAAGGGATCAGGCATGCTCGCGCCGCTGGTCGAGCGCGTTCATCGCGCGCGGATTGACTCCGCGCGAAAAGCCAAGCGGCCGGCTCCGCCGAAGTCTGATACCCAATACGCCATTGCTCTGTTGAGCGCGGCCCACATGCATGCGGCGATGTCGGGCGAAAGCTTGCTCGCAAGTGTTGCCCAGGATCCCGCCGGCTTAAGCCAGCAGGATTTCCTCGGCTCAGCCGTCGCGTTGATCGCGCGTCATCTTGCGGAGAGCTGACCAAACGGCAGGCCCGCCGTGGCGCGCAATCGTGCTTTATCTTCGCCGCTGTGCATGATCTTTTCGAACCATCTTCGTGCTGTCCTATCTCTGTTTTGAAAGGCCTCCCAATGCAGTTTGCCGCAATCGCCGACATTCACGGCAACAGTGATGCATTGGAGGCCGTGCTTGCCGACATCGACGCGCAGGGCATCACCGACATCGTCAATCTCGGCGATGTCGCCAGCGGCCCGCTGGAGGCGCGGCGCACCATCGAGTTGTTGATGGCGCGCGACATGGTGACGGTGCGTGGCAACCACGATCGGTTTCTGACCGACCTGTCGCTCGACGGCATGGGGCCGTGGGAGGCCGACGTCCACGGCCAGCTCGAGCGCGTTCATCTCGACTGGCTGCGCGCGCTGCCGATGACAGAGGTGTTTCGCAACAGTGTTTTTCTGTGCCACGCGACGCCCGTGCACGACGAAACCTACTGGCTCGAAACCGCGCGTCCGGACGGCACGGTCGCCTTGGCGCCGCTGGCCCAGATCGAAAAATTTGCGGAAGGAATTTCGCAGTCGCTGATCCTGTGCGGACACAGCCATCTGCCACGCGTGGTGCGCCTCCCCGATGGCCGTTTGATCGTCAATCCCGGCAGCGCCGGCTGCCCCGGTTACTCCGATCCGACCCACGCGGTGCCGCATGTGGTGGAAACCGGCACGCCGGATCCCTGCTACGCCATTCTCGACAACAGCAGTGGCCGCTGGCAGGTGACGTTCCGTTATGTGCCGTACGATCCCGCACGCATGATCGCGCTAGCGCAGAGCAAGGGGCGCGGCACCTGGGTTCGCGCACTCGGCAGCGGCTGGGTACGTTAGGCTTCAGCGCAAGTGCGAGGATTCGGACGTGTGGCGAAGCCGTTGAATTCATGCTAGGCTTCGATCATGCCGAACCAGAAAAAGATGCCCGAAAAAGCAAGCCGAACCGGTTACGTGATTGGCCGGGACAGCTTCACCAAGATCAGCTCGGTCGAAGGCATTCGTTTGTCGGCGGCGATGGTCAGGCGGGCCGAAAATTCGACGGCGAAGGGCCTTTCGGCCGAAGACGCCCGCAAGACCATCATTCGGGCGCATCGCAAGGGCTAAGCGCCGATCAGATGTACGATGCGAGCGATGATCCTTATACTTACGACCGCTCCACTGTCTTAAGGAACAAGCTGGATCTTCGCGAAGCCGCGGATTTGAATGCTTTCGAAGCGGAAATCAGCACGCAGCGTGCGACTGAGCCGTTGCCGGGCGGTGAATTGGATTTTGCACATTACTGTGCCGTGCATCATCATCTGTTTCAGGATGTCTACGAATGGGCGGGAAAGCCACGCTCGGTGCGCATCGCAAAGGGCGGTAATCCGTTTTGCTTTCCCGAAAATATCGAGAGAGTCAGGCAAATAAGCTATTCGGCGAACTCAAGGCCGCAAATTTCTATCAAGGTCTCTCAGCAAGCGATGGTGATGAGACTCGCCTGTGCGAGCTGATTGAGGAGCTCGTTGTCTGAGCTAGACGACGTCTGCTGTTCCATTTGCGTGAAGAACAATCATCAAAAACAAAACGGCCGGCGCGAGGCCGGCCGTCTCGTAATCACATGCGAGGCGCGATCAGACCGCGGTGTTGATCCACTGCTGCAGCTTCGCCTTCGGCGCGGCGCCGACCTGGCGCGAGGCCATCTCGCCGCCCTTGAAGATCATCAAAGTCGGGATCGACATCACGCCATACTTGGAGGCGGTCTGCGGATTCTCGTCGACATTGAGCTTCACGATCTTGACCTTCTCGCCCATCACGCCGGCGATCTCGTCAAGCGCGGGAGCGATCATGCGGCAGGGACCGCACCACTCGGCCCAGAAATCGACCACGACCGGTCCCGACGCCTTCAGGACCTCTGCTTCGAAATTGGCGTCCGATACCTTGCCGACCGACATGATGAGCCTCGTTGAACTGGGGAACGTGCGGAGATTCGCGCCAAAAAGATAAAACGAACCTATGAACGGCCTGTTGCCGGGTCAAGGCTCGTCACGAGGAGATGATGCGGGCCAGCTCTGCGTCCAGGACGGGAGCGGGAATCTCCATGATTTCAGCGGCTTCTGTCCACAGCAGCGCCGCCCGGACGATAGCCTGGGGATACAGGCGGCCGAGCAAAGCGCGGTACAGCGCGAGCTGGCGCAGATAGGCCGCCGGCGCCTCGGCCGCGGTCTTAGGCGGGTTGTGATTCGTCTTGTAGTCGATGATCAGGATCTCCGTCGGCGTCACCACCAGCCGGTCGATCTGGCCGGACACCAGCACCGGCGGCAGGCCGAATCGCGTGAGCCGCCCCACGATCGGAACCTCGGCGCGGCTGCCGGCGGCGAACACGGCCGCGAACTTCTCGGCCGCGATCAGTGCCGCGACCTGGTCGGCCAGCGCGGTGCGCTCGGTCTCGTCCCAGTCGGCGACATTGCGGGCGAGATGGCGCAGCGCCACCTCGCGCCGTCGTTCGGCGGCGATATCGGGCAATGACTGCAGCAGCCGGTGTACCAGCACGCCGCGCTTGAGCGCGCGGGCGCGCTGGGCTGCGGCTTCGCCGGGCTTGGTTTCATGTCCCGTGCCGTCGTCGGTTTCGGAGGGGCGCAACAGCACGGTGTCGATGCGGTCGCGCGGCGCCGATGTGCGCAGCCACGGTGGCAGCGGCGCGGTGCTTTCCGGCTCGGCCGCGGCAGAAATCGGCGCCGGCAGCAGCGGATCGGCCGATCGCGTGTAGTGGCGCACCGGGCCGTGGCGGGTCTCGATCGTCTCTTCCGCGAGATCGGACGTCTCGAGGCCCTTGCGGATCAGGTCATACCAGGAGTGCTCGCGCACCTCGTTGCGATTGCCGGGCATGCAGCCGCCGACAATCAGCCGGTCGGCGGCGCGGGTCATCGCCACATACAGCAGCCGCCGGTACTCGTCTTCGGTGTCGCCGGTCATGGCCGCGCGGGCGGCGGCGACGCTTGCGGGATCGTCGGCCTTGCGGCCGGCCCACACCACGCAGGTGCCGCCGGCGCCGTGTGCATGGGGCAGGCGGATCAGGCTGAGCCGCTGGGTGTCGGTCGGCGACGACGTGGTGTCGGCGAGGATCACCACCGGCGCTTCCAGGCCTTTGGCGCCGTGCACCGTCATCACCCGCACTTCGTCGCGCGAGATCTCCATGTCGCGCTTGATGTCGGTGTCGGCGGAGCGCAGCCAGGCCATGAAGCCCTGCAGCGAGGCGGGGCCGCGACGCTCATAACTCAGCGCCAGCTCCAGGAATTCGTCGAGCGCATCGTTGGCCTCGGCGCCCAGCCGCGCCAGCATCCGGGCGCGGCCGTCATCGCCGCCGAGCAGCCAGGCATAGAACGCGAACGGGGTGCCGCTGAGCGCGCGCGCTTCATAACTCTCCAGCCGCTGCAGTGTGGCCTTGAACACGAGATCACCGTCAGCATGTCGCGTCAGGGCATCACGCAGGCTGCCCTTGCGATCGTGGGCCAGGCGAAACAGCTCGTCGTCGCCGAGCCCGAACAGCGGGCTCTTCAGCGCCACCGCCAGCGCCAGGTCGTCGCGGCGAAACAGCAGCGCATCGGCGAGGTTCATCAGGTCGATGATCGCGATGTGCTCGGTCAGCTTCAGCCGGTCCGCGCCGGCCACCGGGATGCCGGATTGTTTCAGCGCCTGGATCACCGCACTGAAGGTCTTGCCGCGCCGGCGCACCAGGATCAGGATATCGCCATACCGCAGCAGGCGCCGTTTGCTCGCGATCCCGGTCGCGGTGCGCTCGGTGATGAGCGCCTTGATGCGGTCGCGGATGCGCTGCGCCAGTTTCACCTCGGGGCTCGTCTCCGACACTGCGTCGAACGGCGCCTGCCAGCCTTCCAGGTCCTGTCGCTCGTCGGCCTCCTGCAATTCCCACAGCTCGATCATGGCGGGCGCTGCGTCCTCCAGCGCCATGTGCGGCGCCATGCCGTCGGTGTCGGAGGTGACGCTGCGATAGATTTCCGGCGTCTTGAACGTGCTCTGCACCGCCTGCAGTACGCCGGCGCCGGAGCGGAAGGAATAGTTGAACACCACCGGGTCGAACGTCAGTTCGGCGGCCTCGAAACGGGATTTGAAGCGGCCACGGCGCAGGTCGAACTCGCGCGGCGCCGCGCCCTGGAACGAGAAGATCGACTGCTTCTCGTCGCCGACGGCGAAAATGGTGCGCTTGATGCCGCCGCGCGCGCCCGCGCCGGAGGTGAATTCCGAGACGATATGCTCGACGATGTCCCACTGCCGCGGGCTGGTGTCCTGCGCCTCGTCGATCAGCACATGGTCGACGCCCTGGTCGAGCTTGAAGTGCACCCAGCTCGACGCGGTACGCTCCAGCATGGCCAGCGTCTTGTCGATCAGGTCGTCATAGTCGAGCAGGCCGCGCTCTTCCTTCTCGCGGCGGTAGTTGTCGGCG
Source organism: Bradyrhizobium prioriisuperbiae (assembly GCF_032397745.1). Taxonomy (NCBI): domain Bacteria; kingdom Pseudomonadati; phylum Pseudomonadota; class Alphaproteobacteria; order Hyphomicrobiales; family Nitrobacteraceae; genus Bradyrhizobium; species Bradyrhizobium prioriisuperbiae. Next base: position 2,140,114 of record NZ_CP135921.1, on the reverse strand, counting down.
GCGGCGGTGGCGATCACCAGCAGCGCCCGGGTGCGGTCGCGAATGGCGACGGCGCGGCGGCGCTGCAACAGTGCCAGCACCCGCGACGCTTCGCGCTCCAGCGCCGCTGCAAGGCCCGGATTGTCCTTGGCGAGAGATTTGGTCAGCAGCGATTTGCGCAGTTCGCCCGCGCCGGTGAAGAAAATGCCGAGATAAGCCTCGACCTGCGCGGTGCCGCTGAGGCTGAGGGCCAGTTGCAGCCGCTCCGCCTGGTCGCCGTCAGACTTCGAGCCATTGGCAAACTGCGCTGATATCGCGGCCCAGTCGATGCGCGGCAGATGCGGCCCATCCACGATCTCGCCTTCGATCTGCTCGAGACTGTCGCCGGGCACGACGCCGAGTGCCTGGTTCAGCTGCGCCAGCGCCGTGTCGAGGGTACGGGCCTGATGGGTCCAGGCCTGAAAATAGTCGCGGCTGAGCACCGCTTCGCGCACCACATCGCGGAAGGTGACATCGGCGGCGCTGGTCATGGCGGTGGCGAGCGCCTGGCCGGCCAGGCTGTCGGACTTCGCCGCGGCGTCGAGCAGCACCTTGAGGCTGGCGCGTTCCATCAGGTCGTTCTGGTCGCGGTCATCCAGCACGCTGAAGCGCGCCGGCACATTCGCTTCGAACGGAAACTGCTGCAGCAGCCGGGTGCACAGCGCGTGGATGGTCTGCACCTTCAGGCCGCCCGGCGTCTCCAGCGCGCAGGCGAAGAGCTCGCGCGCGCGACGCCGCATCGCCGGTCCAGTGGTTGCGCCGGCATCGCGGATCGCGGCGTCGAGGGCCGTATCGTCAAGCGTGATCCAGTGCCCGAGCGTTTCGAACACCCGCTCCGCCATGTTGGCAGCGGCGGCCTTGGTGAAGGTGATACAGAGGATCTTTTCCGGCGCCACGTCGGCGAGCAGCAGCCGGATCACCCGCTGCACCAGCACGTGGGTCTTGCCCGAACCGGCATTGGCCGAGACGAACACCGAGGCCGCGGGATTGGAGGCGCGCGTCTGTTTGGCGCGAGCGTCCTGCGGAATGAGGCGCGGACCACTCACAGCTCGTCTCCGCCATCGCCGGCCGCCGACCATTCCTTGATGCGGGCAAGGTCGTCATAGTCGCCGTAGCGGTTCGCCCACATGGTGAGGTTCAGCGACGTGTAGGCCTGGTCCTCGTTTTCGAACTTGCGGATCAGCGCCTCCAGCTTGTTGCGCGCCTCGATCGCCGCTTCATCGGGAGAAATCGCCGGATCGGTGCGTCGGTCGCGTGTCAGCTCCAGCGGCTCGGCCTTGCCGGGCGGCGTGTTGCCGCTGAGGCGGACATACATCAGCTCGCCGACGGACGATCCCGCCGGGATGCCCTCGAAGCCGCCTTCGCGCAGAATCGCGGTTTCCAGTGTCAGCTGCGGCGACAGCCCCATCCGCACTTGCTTGCCGGTCGGCGGCGCGCCGGTCTTGTAGTCGAGAATGGCGTAATCGCCGCCATTGCGCCGGTCGATGCGGTCGGCGCGGGCGGACAATGTGAAGGCGCGGCCGCGGCTGAGCGGAATGACGATCTCGCCGCGGGTTTCCGCCGTGATGCCGGCGATCATGGTGCGCCGTTCGATTTCCCAGTTGGCAAACCAGGCGATGATGCGCTGGAAGCGCGGCCACCACAGCGCTCGGGCTTCGGGGCGGTCCATCAGCGGCACGAACGCTTTTTCACCGATCGCGCGCAGCGCCCGCACCGGATCCTGTGGCAGGTGGTCGCTGTACACTTGGGTGAAATCGCCGATGGCGGCATGGATCGCCGAGCCGCGGTCGGCGGCGGACAGCGGCATGTCGATGGGATCGAGTTTCTGCAGCGTCAGGATGCGCCGGGCATAGATCGTGTAGGGATCGCGCAGCCAGTCCTCGATCTCGGTGACCGACATTTTCAGCGGACGCGTGGCGCGCGGCGGCTTCGGCTGCGGCCGGCCGATCGGGCGCACCGCATTGGGGCGGTCGAGCGCCGCGGCCCAGGCGAGATAAGTGTCGCCCTTGGCCGTGGCCGCGGTCCAGTGCGTGTCGCCGGCGACAGCTTCCAGCCGATGCAGAAAGCGCGAGGCCACCGCCGGTGCACCGCCGACCTTGGCGGCATGGCTGAGGATCACGTCTTTCGCGCCGAGCAGTTGCGCAAAGTCGTGGGCCGAGAGGCCGATGCGCCGCTCCGGCAGATCGAGGCCGAGCTTATGCCGCATCGGGCGATTGAGCCAGGGGTCGATGCGCGGCTCCGGCGGCCACACGCCTTCGACCAGGCCGCCGAGAATGACGCAGTCGTTGGTGGTGAGGCGCGCTTCCAGCGGACCGTAGATGCGCAGCCGCGCATGGGCGACCGGTGGTCGCCGCACGATGCGATCGCCGAATGCGGTCTGGAACACGTCGGGATAGTCCGACAGCGGCAGCGGCACGCCGCTGGGCGAACCGTCATCGGGCAGCTCATCAAAGGCATGCGCCAGCGCCAAGCCGTCGCTGCCCTCGAAGGCGACGGCAATGCCGGAGGCATCCTGCGACAGGGCGTCGATGACCTTGCGATGGCGGGCCGCGATATCAGCAAGATCATGCGCCTTGCCGACGGCAAGTTGTTCGAGCGGCGCGAACGCCGTGGCGAGGCGCGCGATCAGGTCGTCGACACCAGCCAGTGCCGTTCCGTCGAGGCGGCTGCGTGGCTCGGAGCGATGCAGCAGCGAAGGCTCGCCGCGCGCCTGCTTGGCGAGTTCGCCGCGGAAGCTGTCGAAGTCGCGGCGCAGTCCCTGGGTGCCGCCCTGCGGGCGGGTGCCGCGCAGCAGTGCCAGTTCGAGGTCGGCGATGGCGGTGGTGAATGTGCCAGCGCGCTGCCCCAGCCGCAGCAGCGGGTGCTTCAGCAGCGCCAGCAGTGTGGCCGGTGCCAGATTGTCGGTGGCCGCGGCCGCGACCAGCCGCGCGAACAGGCCGGCGGAGGTGTCCATCAGGGAATCGCCGCCGGAATCGTCGAACGCCAGCCTCCAGCGATCGAGTGCGGCCATCACGCGGCGCGCCAGCGCCCGGTCCGGTGTCACCAATGCCACGGTCTTGTCTGCGGTCTCGTAAGATTCGCGCATCGCCACCGCGATCGCCAGCGCCTCCATGTCCGCGGTCGGCGCGGCGATCACCGCAAGCTCGGTCATGCCGTCGGCGATGCGCTGGCTGATGACGGCGTCAGTCAGGCGCTGATGCCATTGCGCGGTGGCGCTGGCCGGCCGCAGCGCTTCGGATGTCAGCAGTTCGCGTCCCTGCGGCGCATGGACCTCCAGCGGCACAACATCGTCGCGTGACAGGCCGAAACGCTCCAGCAGCGCATGCAGCGCGAATTGCGGATGGCCGGGTGACGGCATCGACAGCGTGGCGCCGTTGCGATCCTGGGTGCCGCCGATCAACTGCCAGGCGGCGGCATCGAGATCAGTGTCGAGTCCCGGCAGCACCACAGCCCCATGCGGCAGCTTGGCGATGACGTGCAGGAACTTCGCGGTGGCCGGCATCGATCCGGTGGAGCCGGCGGCGATCACTGGGCCGGTCGGCTGCGTGGCAAGCCGCGTGGCTTCCGCTTCGATCAACTGGTCGCGGCGCTGTGCCGGCTCGATCTTGTCGCGTTCCTTCAAATAGTCCGGCCACGCCTTGGTGGCGATGTGCAGGAATTTCAGCGTTTGCTGCCAGTACACATCGAGGTTGTCGGGCACGAGCTGCGTCAGCGCCTGCCATGGCACCTCGCGCGTGGTCATGTCGTCCATCAGCCGTGCGAGGTCGTCGGCCAGCGCCAGTGTCGAGGCGGGGCCGCCGATCACCAGCGGCGCGTCGGCGGGATTTTTCGGCGCGGTGGTCTTTGCCCAGGCGCCGATCAGCTGCGCCAGCACCAGCCGCCGCTCCAGGCCGCCGAGCGCCGGCGGAATATCGAGACTGAGCAGCGGGGCGTGTGCGGCCGCCTGCGCGAAGGCGAGTTCGTCCTCGTCGATGTCGCCGAGCGGCAGGATCCGCGGCAGCACCACGGCGTCGGTCTGCAGCACGTCCAGGAACACTTCGCGCGCCATCCGGCCGGCGCGCCGTGTCGGCAGATACAGCGTGACGTCGGCCAGCCGTTCCGGTTGCCGGCGCGCCTCGAATCCCTCGATCAGCCGGCCGTCGACCAGCGCCGTGATCAGGGCCGGCAGGAAGGGAACCGAGGCTGGAATATTGAAGACGTGCATACCAAATCCGGAGCCGCGCCTGATTCGATGGCGCCATCATGAAATGGCTTAAAGCATATTTTAGCGGCGTAGTGAGGACGAACGCCACGATCTTTCAACGGACAGCCAAGATCAGGAACGAGCCGTGGGGCAGCGGCGTTCTCGTTGACACATCCCGCTGAAACGGCCAGCCTGTCGTTCGTGGACGGAGGCCTTCGCTGACAGTCCCCGCAGAGTTGCGGGCTTCCGAAGAGGAGAAAACGCATGGCGAGCCCCCGCACCCATTCGGCACCGGTGTCACGCCATGCCATGGCCTATGTCCTCGCCGGCGGACGCGGCAGCCGTCTGCTGGAGCTGACCGACAAGCGCGCCAAGCCCGCCGTGTTCTTCGGCTGCAAATCGCGGATCATCGATTTCGCCATATCAAATGCGCTGAATTCGGGCATCCGCCGGATCGCGGTCGCCACCCAGTACAAGGCCCACAGCCTGATCCGGCACATGCAGCGCGGCTGGAATTTTCTGCGGCCGGAGCGCAACGAGAGTTTCGATATCCTGCCGGCGAGCCAGCGCATGGACGATTCCATGTGGTATGCCGGCACAGCCGATGCCGTGTACCAGAACATCGACATCATCAAGAGCCATCGTCCGAAGTATGTGGTCATCCTCGCGGGCGACCACGTCTACAAGATGGACTATGAGCTGATGCTGCAGCAGCACGTGCAGTCCGGCGCCGACGTCACGGTGGGATGCATCGAGGTGCCGCGGGAGGACGCGTCCGGCTTCGGCGTGATGGCCATCGACGACACCGACAAGATCGTGTCCTTCCTGGAAAAGCCGGAGGACCCGCCCGGCATGCCGGACAAGCCCGACATGGCGCTCGCCAGCATGGGCATCTATGTGTTCGAGACCAATTTTCTGTTCGACCAGTTGCGCCGCGACGCGGCCCACAGCGGATCGAGCCGCGATTTCGGCAAGGACATCATTCCCTTCCTGGTGCGGCAGGGCAATGCGGTGGCGCATCGCTTCTCGGACTCCTGCGTTCGCAGCAGTCCGGACGGCGAGGCCTACTGGCGCGATGTCGGCACGCTGGACGCCTACTGGCAGGCCAATATCGATCTGACGGATCCGCTGCCGTCGCTCGATCTCTATGATCGCAACTGGCCGATCTGGACCTTCGCCGAGGTGACGCCGCCGGCGAAATTCGTTGGTGACGGCAATGGCCATACGGGAGTCGCCGAAGACTCGCTGGTGGGCGGCGGCTGCATTGTGTCGGGCAGCGTCAAACGCTCGCTGCTGTTCACCGGCGTGCGGCTCGATGGCGGGGCGCGCATCCAGAATACGGTGGTGTTGCCCCATGTGCAGGTCGGGCGTGGCGCGCGCCTGATCAACACCATCGTCGATCGCGGCGTCCGGATTCCCGATCGGCTGATTGTCGGTGAGGATCCGGTTGCGGATGCGGAGCGTTTCCGCCGCACCGAGAAGGGCATCTGCCTCATCACCCAGCCGATGATCGATCGCCTGACCAATCGATGAAAGTTCTGTCCGTCGCGTCCGAAATCTATCCGCTGGTCAAGACCGGCGGGCTCGCCGATGTCGCCGGTGCGTTGCCGCTTGCGCTGGCGCGCGAAGGTTTCACCGTGCGCTCGCTGATCCCCGGCTATCCGTCGGTGATGGAAAAAATCGGCAACGCGCAGACGCTTCATCGCGAAGCCGATCTGTTCGGCGCCGAGGCCCGCGTGCTGCGCACTGAGGTCGCCGGGCTAGACCTACTGGTGGTGGATGCACCGCATTTGTATGGGCAGGGCGGCAATCCGTATGTCGACGCCGCGGGACGGGACTGGCCGGACAACTGGCGTCGTTTTGCCGCGCTCGGCCGGATCGCAGGAGCCATCGGCCAGGGGCTGCTGCCGGACTTCCGCCCCGATATCGTCCATGCGCACGACTGGCAGGCCGGCCTCGCGCCCGCCTACATCCGCGCCGCGGGCAACACGCGGGTGCGCACGGTCCAGACCATCCATAACCTCGCCTTCCAGGGCCTGTTCCACCCGGCGATCTTCGGCGCGCTGGGATTGCCTGGCGCGATGATGGCGATGGAGGGCGTGGAGTTTTATGGTCAGGTCGGCTTCCTGAAAGCCGGTCTGCATTTCGCTGACGCCATCACCACGGTGTCGCCGACCTATGCGGCCGAGATCATGACCCATGAGGGCGGCATGGGCCTCGATGGCCTGCTGCAGGCGCGGGCCTCCGTCCTCACCGGCATCTGTAACGGCATCGATACCCAGGTCTGGGATCCCGGCGCCGATCCGCATCTGCCGGCCCCTTATGACGCCGCGCGGATTGCGGCCAAGGCCGCCAGCAAGACGGCGCTGCGTGCGGCGTTCGCACTTGAGCAAAATACCGCAGGCCCGCTGTTCGGCATAGTCAGTCGTCTCACCGGGCAGAAGGGCATCGACCTGATCGCGGAGGTGATCCCGGAGCTCGCAGCCAGCGGTGCGCAGCTGGCCGTGCTCGGCACCGGCGATCGCAATCTCGAGGTAGCCTTCACGCAGGCTGCTGCCGCGTTTCCCGGCACGGTCGGCGTGCGGATCGGTTATGACGAAGCGCTGGCGCATCTGATCCAGGGCGGCAGCGACGCGCTCTTGGTGCCGTCGCGGTTCGAACCCTGCGGGCTGACCCAGCTCGCGGCGCTACGCTACGGCACCCTGCCGGTGGTCTCGCGCGTCGGTGGCCTTGCCGACACCGTCATCGATGCGAACGAAGCCGCACTCGCCGCGGATGCGGCCACCGGTTTCCAGTTCGCCCCGGTCACCACCGACGCGCTGCGCCACACACTGGAGCGTGTGCTGCGCGCCTGGCAGGACCCTGATGTCTGGTTGCGGCTGCAGCACAGCGCCATGCGCAGCGATGTCAGCTGGGAGCGGCCAGCACGGCAGTATGCGGCGCTGTACCACGGGCTCGTGCAGGGCTGACGCGTTGGGGATGCGGATCGTTACGCGGTGCTGTCGCGGCGCGAGGCGATCGCGCAATTGAGCATCCACTGTACGCCGAAGCGGTCGGTCAGCTTGCCGTAGTAGTCGCCCCATGGCTGCATCCCGAGCGGGGTGGTGATGCGGCCACCATCGGCGAGCTTGCCGAACAGCGTGTCCGTCTGCGTGTGGTCGTCCATCATCAGGATGTGCGCCGATCCGCGCATGGGCTCAGCGTCGTGATTGTCGGAGGCGAAGAACAGCACGCCAGGGCCTTCGAACCGCGCATGCATGATCCTGCCGCGCATCGCCTCGTTATGAACGGGCATGCCGTTTTCGCCATGGCGCAGGATTTCCACCGTCCGACCGAGGCCGCAGCGTTCATAAAACCCCAGCGCCTGTTCGCAGGTGGTGGTGAAGAACAGGTAGTTGGCGAGCTGCATGGCGGGTGCTCCTCCGGACGCGCGGCGACAGATCGCTTTCGCTCGGACAAGGGTTACATTACGATCGCAATATCATCAAGAATTAAATTGCGATCGTAACATAAAGAGGGCAGATGGCACGCTACGGCGCGGGACACAAGCAGGAGAGCCGGGCGCGGATTGTTGCTGCCGCCGGGCGGGGCTTTCGCAAGCTCGGATATGGCGGCATCGGGGTCGACGGCCTGGCGCAGGAGGCCAGCGTCACCCACGGCGCGTTCTACGGCCACTTCAAGTCGAAGGCCGATGCATTCCAAGCCGCGGTTGTCGCAGGTCTGCAGGACCTGCGGGAAGGGATCGAGGCGCTGCGCGCGACCAGCACGTCCGGATGGATCCGTGATTTCGTGGGCATCTATCTTGGGCCGAAGCGAACCTGTGATCTGGCCGAAGCCTGTACCCTGCCGATGCTGTCGGCGGAGGTAGAGCGCGCCGAGCCCGCCACCCGCACGGCATATCAGACGGAGCTGATGTCGCTGGTTGCCGCGATCGCCGCGGGATTGCCGAATGGGACACGCAAGGAGCGGGAGGCGCAGGCCTGGACGTTGCTTGCACTGCTGGCAGGCGGCGCAATGCTCGCGCGCGCTGTTCCCGAGAAGGCGCTCGGCGCACGGATTGCTGCCGCGGTCCAGCAAGCGGCGATCGCATTGTCAGATGAGAGAATCAGTCGGCCTTGAATGAAAGCCCGGCTCGCGCCCTCACGCCACGCTGGCGAGAAACGCCTCATCCGCCGCGTCCACCGCGGCGGGCGTTCCGACATGCATCCAGGTGCCGTCGAGGCGCAGGCCGAACAGGCGTTCGCGTTCGTTGGCCTGATCGAAGATCCGGTTCAGCGAGAACTCGCCCGCGGGTGCCTCAGTGAACAATGCGGGCGACAGGATCGCGGCGCCGGCATAGACGAACGGCACCACCTGGTTTTCCTTGCGCCGGCGCAGCGCGCCGTCCGGCGCCATCGCGAAGTCGCCGCTGCCGTCATAACCGATGCTGGCGGTGGTCGGCGCCATCAGCAGCAGGATGTCCATGCGCGCGGGATCGAAGCGTTCGGCCAGCCGCGCCAGGTTGGGCTGCACGCCGTCGATCCACATGGTGTCGGCATTGAGATGGAAGAACGGCTTATCGCCGAGCAGAGGCAACGCCTTCACCACGGCGCCACCGGTGCCGAGAATGACGTCGCGCTCATCGGAGATCACCACCTGCGGGTGCTGACGATCGGCCACATGAGCGATGATTTGGTCCGGCAGGTAATGCACGTTGACCACGGCCTTGCGCACACCCACATCCGCGAGCTTGTCGAGCACATGATCGAGCAGCGGTTTGCCCGCGACCTGCACCAGCGGTTTCGGCATCCGGTCTGTCAGCGGCCGCATCCGCACGCCGAGGCCGGCGGCAAGAACCATGGCGGTGGTGGGCTTCTCGGACATCTCGAAATGGTCTCGGCTCAATTATCTCAAAAGCGATCTTAGCATGATTTTAGCATCGAATGTGGCCGCGGCCAGCGTCCCAACAACGCGCACTGCCGACGATTCGTTTCGCCGCCAGCTGTAAATATCGAACGTGACGGATGTGCGACGCGAGGTCGGGCGCGATCAGCCGTCAACAGTCTGGTTGCTGTTGCGGCGGCTCGGGCGCTTCTTCTTGTCGACTTGTTTCAGAAACGTGACACCGATCTGGTCGCCATTGACCCACGACAACTCGCAGCGGCGGTAGGCCAGTCCGGTCGACGACAGCAGCAGGAAAAATTCTTTCAGGTTCAAACCTTCGACGGAGCCTTCGACGGTCAGTTTCGCGCCGGTCTCGGACACGTCTTCCATCATGCAGTTGCGGCGCCAGGTGCCGTCGATGCCCATCATGTGCGCGGAAAAGCCGCGCTCGAAACTCACTCGCTCGCCACTGCGGCGTTCTGCCATCATCGTCGCTCCCGTCGGACAACCGGTCTCAGGTCGTCGGGCCGACAGTAGGTCGCAGTGGCTAATACGAGGTAAACAAGCGGTAAATGGCGGCCTGATGCCGCGCATGTTTAGGCCTTGAAAAACTCAGGTCTTGGGCGGCGGAACGTGGGCCTCATACCAGGCGCGTAGCGTCGCCAAGGCCGGATGGGCCAGCGAACGGTTCAGATACGTCCAGATCCGGGGCTGGTGCTTGAGATAATGCGGCTTGCCGTCGCGGCGGTTCAGCCGCGCAAAGGTGCCGAGCAGGCGGGTGTTGCGCTGCGCCGACATGATGGCATAGCTCTCGACAAACGCCGGCGGATCGAAGCTGGAGTCCGTTTCGCGGCGGGCCTTGGCATAACGGGTCAGCAGCGCGATCTCCAATTCGTCGGGAATGTCAATGCGCGCATCCTGCGCCAGCGACACCATGTCGTAAGCCGGCGGCCCGAGCACGGTGTCCTGGAAATCGATCACGCCGACTTTGGCGATGTCCTGGCGGTCGTCGAGCCAGATCAGGTTCGGCGAATGATAGTCGCGCAGCATCCATGTCTTGCGTGACAGCACCGGACGCGCCAGCAACTCGCGCCACATCGTGATGAATTCAGCGCGCAGCGGCTCACTCAGTCGGACGTCGCGGTCCGGCAGATACCATTCCAGCATCAGGCCGATCTCGACCAGCATGGCGTCGACATCGAAGGTCGGAATCGGATAGTCGCGTTGCGGCACCAGCGGCAGGGTGTCCGGCAGCGTCTCGCGATGCAGTTTCGCCAGCAGGTCGGCGGCCGCCTGATAACGTTCGGCGATCGGAGCCGGCGGCGTGCCGTCGATAAAGCCCGTGCTGCCGAAATCCTCGGTGATGAGAAAGCCCGCTTCGAGATCGGCGTGATGGATCGCCGGCGCCGAGATGCCGTTGGCGCGCAAGCCATTGGCGATGGCGACGAACGGCTTGACGTTTTCGGCGAGATGAACGGCCGCGCTGTAGGACTTGCCGCCATAGATCGCGGCGCCGTCGGGACGCTGCGGTGAATTCATCAGGATGCTGGTGCCGCCGCCGTCATCGGCGTCGCGGACAAGGCGCGCGTAACTGCGCGTCGAGGCGTCGCCGGGCATGCGCACGCGATGCGCGGTCATGTAGCCGGCGAGATCGAGGAACTGCCGCAGGCTTTCCAGCCGCGCCACCTGCGCCGCGGCGCGGCCATGGCCGGTGATTTCCGCGGCGCGGGCGTTCGATCCCAGCGCCGGGCGATGACTCAGCGTGATGTCGATGCGGTCCTCGGGCAGCTGGTTGCCGGCGCGCTCCGGCCATTCGATCAGCGCCACCACGCCATCGGGCAGCGGCACCAGGCCGATCTCCTCGAGCTCATTGGGATCGTTGACGCGGTAGAGATCGACGTGCAGCACCGGATAGGCGGGAAGCTCATAGCCCTGGGCCAGCGTGAAGGACGGGCTCGGGACCTCCAGCGTCTCGTCGCCGGCGAGATAACGGATCAATGCGCGGGCGGCCGCGGTTTTGCCGGCGCCGAGATCGCCGGTCAGGGTGATGACGTCGCCCGGCCCGATCAGCAGCGCCAGATCGGCCATCAGGTGCGCGGTGGCCGTTTCGTTGGCGAGAGCGAGCGAGAATGTGGCTGGCGATGTCATTCGGCGGCGGTGCGGTGCGCGGCCTGGTCACTTGGGAAATCGCAAGTCACCGACGTGCCCTTGCCGACCACGGAGTCCACCCGGACCTTGCCGCCATGCAGTTCGACGAACGAGCGCACCAGCGACAGGCCGAGGCCCGCGCCGCGATGCCGCGAGCCGTTGGTGTGACTTTCAAACCAGTCGAACACCTTGTCCTTGACGTCGGGTGGAATGCCGGGCCCGGAATCGCTGACGGTGAATGAGACGTTGTCGGTGTTGCGGCGCGCGCTGATGGTGATGAGACCATCCTGCGGCGAGAAGCCCACCGCATTGGCCAGCAGATTATACAGCACCTGCACAATGCGCCGCTCATCGGCGACGAATTGGCCGATGCCGGGATCGGCATCGATTTCGAGCTTGATGTGGTCGCGCGCCAGTCGGTCCTGGATGCCTTCGGCGGCGGCCTCGATGGTGCGCCGAATGTCGACCGGGCCGAGATTGAGCGTCATCGCGCCGGCGTCGATGGTGGCGAGATCCAGGATGTTGTTGATGATCGCGAGCAGCGCATTGGTCGATGAGGTGATGTAGCCGAGATATTCGTCCTGCTTGACGGTGAGTGGCCCGGTGGCGGGATCGCTGAGGAAATGCGCGAAGCCGATGATGGTGGTGAGCGGCGAGCGCAGCTCGTAGGAGACGTGGTGGACGAAGTCGACCTTCATCTGGTCGGCGGTCTCCAGCGCCTCGTTGCGTTCGCGCAGCGCGCGTTCCACGTTCACGGTGTCGGTGACGTCCTGGAACGTCAGCATGGTGGCGCCGTCGGGCAGCGGCATCGCCATGCAGTCGAGCACGCTGCCGTCCTTGCGCTCCAGTTTCAGCGGCACCGGCTTGCGGTCATCGATGCCGGTGATGGCGGCACGGATGGTGCGCCATGTCGTGGCATCGTCGAACAGCGGCTTGCACCAGCCTTCCACGGTCTCGATGTGCGGGTGGGCCTCCATCGCCTCCGGCGTCAGCTGCCACATCTTCACAAACGATGGATTGAACAGCTGTGCCCGGCCGTTGCTGCCGAACACCGCGACCGCTTCCGCCAGATTATCGAGGGTCTCGCGCTGGACCCGGATCAGTCCGTCGAATTCGCGCGCGAGCTTGAGGCTTTCGGTGACGTCGTCGAACAGATAAGTGACGCCGCCCTCCGGATTGGGCGTGGTCACCACACTCAGCGCGCGGCCGTCGGGCAGATACCAGACGTCCTTGGCGGTCTCGACCGCGCGATAGGCCTCATGCAGCTTGTTCTTCCATTGCCGGAAGTCCGGCTGCTCCGGGATCTTGCGGGCCGCGCGCAGCCGGTCGAGCACGCTGGAATCGTCGGGATTGCTGTCGAGGAACGCGGGGTCCAGGTTCCACAGCCGCCGGTAGGAGTCGTTGTAGAACGCCAGCCGGCGCTGGCCGTCGAACACGGCGACCCCGGAGGAGAGCTGATCGAGCGTGCGGCGATGCGCCTCCGCCATGCGCTCCAGCGCGTCGGTCAGCATGGCCGCTTCGCTGGCATCGACTGCGACGCCGGCGGTGCCACCGGCGACGCGCTGCGCGCGCACGTCGAACATCCGCCGCTGGCCGCCGATCACGATTGGCAGCCGCGCGTTGAAGTTCGCGGTCTCGCTCAGTGCCCGCGTCATGTCCTGCCGGTCGCCGCTGTCCAGCAGTTCCAGGTTACGGCCGACCGCGTCGGTGACGTCGGTCGCCTCGGTCGCCTGCGCATAGGCGGCATTGGCGAACGCCAGCGTGCCGTCATCGCGGCGCGCCCACACCGGCCATGGCAGGGCGGCGGCGAAGGCCCGCAGTGTCCCGGTCTCCTCCTGCAGGTCGCGGTGGCGCAGGGTCATTTCCGCGAGTTCGCGGCGCACGCCGCTCAATTCGCGCAGGCGAACGATGGCCTGGCCGCCGATCGCCCGTCCCAGCGCCTCGATCGACCGTCCCGCCGATGTGGTCAATTGCAGGGTGAAACTCGTGCCGTCAGCGCGCAGCGCGTCGACGGCGTGATCCATCTTCAGCGCCTGCTCGGGCTGCAGCCAGGTGCCGAACGCCAGCACGCGCTGCGGCGATTGCTGGGCGGTCTGCGGCAGCAGCAAGGCGAGATCACCGCTGATATCAGGGCGGGTGCCCGCTGCCGGCCAGGAGATCAGCACCTGCGGTTCGGTGAACAGCAGTGCGCGCAGGCTGTCGGTCTCGGCCTGCAGCCCGCGCACGTCGGCGCGCAGCCGGGTTTCGACGCGCGATGCGCGCACCCGCGTGCGCATCAGCAGGATGGTCGCGACCACGGTGAAGCCGAGGATCGCTGCGGCCACGGCCAGGGCCGCGGTTTCCTGCTGGCTGAGGGTGAAGATGTCTTCCAGGGAGAGCAGCGAGGGCCTGCCGCTGTCGGCCAGTGCAGACGTCGCGCACAGCGCGGCGCAGAGACCACCGCGCACAAGCGCGGTGCCCGTCATCAAGGTCCGACGTATCGCCCTGACCACGCCCGACATGATCTGCCCCTGCCGCAATCACGGTCGCCGGTCGAAGGCGGGCGACCGATTGTCCGTGATCCGGCGTCGAATTCCACACGGCCGCGCGGGTTTCACGCGGCGAAGTTCGCAATTTCGTTCGCGCGGTGTCCGCTCCACCGTTCGCGAATCGTTTCACAATATCCTCAAGGGGACTCGACGGGTAAGAGTCCAGACCGTGAACGTGGTCGCAGCCGCTGAAATTGAGTGCCGGCGAAATTTGGCCATCGCAGCATTTGGCCACCGATGGCGCGCGACCACTAGATGTTGCGAACGGCGGTGGAACCTATGGTTTCCGTGGGAGCGCGTATGCGCTGGCCGACAGCCGTCCGTCCGGACGGATTCGCATCAGAGGCCGCTCAAGGTCGTCGTTGTCCAGAATCACATCCGCCCTATCGGCCGGTTTGCAGAGCTGCTCGTACAGGACGAAGGCAGGCTTATACCGATTCGCGTAGAGCTGGCCCGCCGCCGCCATGCCGCCGAGACGATCGGCATCGCGGTTGACGCCCCTCTGTTCGGAGGTGCGCTCGGAGGTTTCGACAAAAATCGTCAGGTCGAAGCCGTCGCGCAACTCCGGCCGCTGCAGGAACGTGCCGTCGACGATCAGGATGGCGTCGGCGGATGCCGACAGCGCGTCCTGCGCGATCGGGCAATCGTTCTCCAGGTCGAATGACGCCGTGCGATAGTGCCGATCTCCACCCGGGCCCAGCGGGGCCAGCAGCAGGGCTATGATGGCCTTGAGATCACGTGCGTCGTGGTAGTAGCCTTCAGCGGACGTGCGCCCGCGGGCATAACGTTCCGCCTTCGGCCGGTGAAAGCCGTCGATCGAGGTGCGAATCACCTCCCGGCCGCTGCGGCTGATCGCGACGGCAAGTTCGTCCGCCAGAGTGGTCTTGCCGGCGGCGGTCCGTCCGTCGATGGCGACGCGAATCGGCATCCCGGGTGCGAGACGCGTAATGCGTTCGGCAAGATCGTTCAGCAGCGTTGCACGTGTCATTGACGACCGTCCGGTGGACCCGAATCCGCCGCTGCCGCGCTCGGTCGACGACAGCGAGGTCACGGGCACCCATGCCGCTTGCACCACCGGTGCGACGATCATCTGGGCGATGCGTTCACCACGGCGCACGGTGAAGGGAACGTCGCCATGATTGATCAGCGGCACGCCGATCTCGCCGCGGTAGTCGGCGTCGATGGTGCCCGGCGAATTCAGCACCGTGATGCCGTGCTTGACGGCGAGGCCAGAGCGCGGCCGCACCTGTGCTTCGAATCCGGGTGGCAGCGCAACGGCGAGTCCGGTGGGAATCAGCGCGCGCTGTCCCGGTGCAAGCACCACCGGCGCATCCGCGGGAACCGCGGCGAGCAGGTCGAGGCCGGCCGCATGTGCGGTCTGGTAGGTGGGCAGCGGGAGATCCTGGCCATGCGGCAGCTGCTGGACGTCGATGCTGATGGGCGAGGTCATTGCGTGGTGTCTCCAATTGATTCGGCGATCCGCGCGACCAATGTTGTCGCGACTTCGCCTTTGCTCATCACCGGCCAGGTTTCGACAGCGCCGGAGTCGACGGTTTCGCGGGTTAAAAGATGAATGGTGTTGCGGTCGCCGCCCATCACGCCGGATGCGGGCGACACGTCGTTGGCCACCAGCCAGTCGCAGCCCTTGCGCTTGAGTTTGGCGCGGGCGTTGTCGATCAGGTGTTCGGTTTCCGCGGCAAAGCCGATCACCAGCGGCGGGCGATTGGTCGCAAGCTTCGAGACCGTCGCCAGGATGTCCGGGTTTTCCGCGAATGTCAGCGATGGCAGGCCGCCTGCGGTTTTCTTGATCTTCTGCTCGCCGGCATTGGCCACGCGCCAGTCGGCGACGGCCGCAGCGAAGATTGCGACATCGACCGGCAGCGTCGCCTGCACCTGGGCCAGCATGTCGCGCGCGGATTCCACGCGCTTCACGGTGACGCCGGCCGGATCGGCCAGGTTCACCGGGCCGGACACCAGCGTGACGTCGGCGCCGGCCGCAGCGGCGGCCGCCGCAATGGCGAAGCCCTGCTTGCCGGAGGAGCGGTTGGCGATATAACGCACCGGATCAATCGGCTCGTGGGTGGGCCCCGCGGTGACCAGGACGTGCTTGCCGTGCAGCGGCAGGTCCTTTGCCGGAGGACGTATCACGTCCAGCGCGGCAGCGGCGATCTGCAGCGGTTCGGACATCCGGCCGGTGCCGGCCTCGCCGGCTTCGGCCATCTCGCCGGAATTGGGGCCGATCAGAAACACGCCGTCGCGGGTGAGCTGGGTCACATTGCGCCGGGTGGCGGGGTTGCTCCACATCAGCGGGTTCATTGCCGGCGCCAGCAGGATCGGACGATGGGTGGCGAGCAGAATGGCGGTGGCGAGGTCGTCGGCATGGCCGTTCGCCATCTTCGCCATCAGGTCCGCGGTCGCCGGCGCCACCACGATCAGATCGCAGTCGCGGGCAAGGCGGATGTGCCCGGCATCGAACTCGCTGCGCGGATCGAACAAGTCGGTGTAGCAGGGCTCGTGCGCCAGGGCACTGACACTTAGAGGTGTGATGAACTGCTGCGCGGCTGATGTCAGCACGCAGCGCACCTGCAGCTTCTGCTCCTTGAGCCGGCGGATCAGGTCGAGCGACTTGAAGGCGGCGATGCCGCCGCCGATGATCAGGGTCACCCGCCGTCCGGCAGCGGAGGCGAGGGGCGCGGCTGGATGGCTCTCCGACGGGGATGGATCGGCCTCCGGCAGGCCAGCGCCGGCGGTGGGCTGGTCGAAGGCGGCATCGCGCAGGATGACCCGGACCTCGTCTTCCACCGAGCGGCCGTTGCGGGCTGCCCGCAGCCGCAGTTCGGCCTTCAGGGCTTCGTCGAGCTTGCGAACCGTCAGACTGGCCATATCCGTCGCCTCGATGGGGATGGCCGACGCTAGCAAATGATATCAATGCCATCAATATTTGATTGCAATGATATCATATCAGCTAATTTTCCAGAGAATAGCCAGGAACGTCAGGGCGATCACCCAGAGCGCCCGGGTCTGCCAGCGGTTCTGCCGCGCTTCGGCCCGGCCGATGGCCTCGACAGTCGCGGGCGCCAGCACCAGGCCCTCCCGGGTCATGGCCTCGACCTGCTCCAGCGCCGCCACCGCGCGGCCGGCAATGACGGGCAGCCCGGACAAGAGCTTGCCGATCTGGCCGGCGCCGCTTGCGACACCCTCGATCCGGCCCATCGGGCCGAGATTGCGTTCGATCCAGGCCCGCACCACCGGATCGGCGGTTTTCCAAATGTCGAGCCGCGGGTTGAACGAGCGGGCGACGCCCTCGACCACCACCATGGTCTTTTGCAGCAGGATCAATTCCGGCCGCGTCCGCATGTCGAACAGGGCGGTGACCTCGAGCAGCAGGGTCAACAGCCGCGCCATCGAGATTTCATCGGCGCGGCGATTGTGGATCGGTTCGCCGATGGCGCGGATGGCTTGCGCGAAATTGTCGATCGAATGGTGCGCGGGCACATAGCCCGCCTCGAAATGCACCTCGGCGACGCGATGATAGTCGCGGGTGATGAAGCCGAGCAGGATCTCGGCGAGGAAGCGCCGTTCCTTCATGCCGAGCCGGCCCATGATGCCGAAATCCACCGCCACCAGCCGGCCGTCGCTGTCGACGAACAAATTGCCCGGGTGCATGTCGGCATGAAAAAAGCCATCACGCAGCGCATGCTGCAGGAAGCTCTGGATCACCTTGCGGCCGAGATCCGGCAGATCGACGCCGGCCGCTTCCAGCCTGGGACGATCGCTCAGCGGAATGCCGTCGATCCATTCCATGGTGAGCACGTGATGGCTGGTACGGTCCCAGTCCACGGTGGGGATGCGGAAATCCGTATCGTCGCGGGTGTTTTCCGTCATCTCCGACAGCGCAGCCGCCTCGAGGCGGAGATCCATCTCCATCGCCACCGAGCGCGCCAGCGTCTCGACGATCTCGATGCTGCGCAGCCGCCGAGCTTCCGACGAGAGCCGCTCCGCGGTGCGCGCGGCGAACATCAGCGAGCTGGTATCACGGCGGAAACGATCGGCGATACCGGGCCGCAGCACTTTCACCGCGACCGGCAGTTGGCGCACGCCATCTTTATCGATCTCGGCGCGATGCACTTGCGCGATCGAGGCCGCGGCCACCGACGGGCCGAACACGGCAAACGCCTGTGCGAGCGGGCGTTCCAGCGATGCGGCGACAACCGCCTCGGCTTCTGCCTGGGAGAATGCCGGCAGCTTGTCCTGCAGCCGCTCCAGGTCGCGCGCCATCTTGACGCCGACCACATCGGGGCGCGTCGCCAGCACCTGGCCAAGCTTGACATAGGTCGGCCCCAGCCGGGTCAGCGCCCGCGCCAGCCGCGGGCCGGATTTGGCGTCGCGGCGCTCGATCAGCCGCGCCACCCGCAGCATGAAACGCAGCGGCGCCGGCAATGGCTCCGGATCGACCACGGCGAAGGTGCCCTCGCGGGCAACGACATACGCTGCGCGGGTCAGGCGCAGGACATGGGGGATCGCCGAAATCACAAACGCCAGCCCGAATGCAGCGCGACAATGCCGCCGGACATCGCCTGATGGCTGACGCGTGAGAAGCCGGCGTCGCGGATCATCTCGGCAAAGGCATTTGGCTTTGGAAACTGCCGGATCGATTCCACCAGATAACGATAGGATTCGGCGTCGCCGGTCACCGCGCGCCCGATCGCCGGGATGACATTGAACGAATACATGTCGTAGATTCGGTCCAGCCCGGGCAGGTCGGCTGCGGAAAATTCCAGGCAGAGAAAACGCGAGCCGGGGCGCAGCACGCGAAACGCCTCGCGTAACGCCGCGTCGATGCGCGGCACGTTGCGGATGCCGAACGCGATGGTGTAGGCGTCGAAGCTGCGGTCCGCGAAGCTCAGTGCTTCGGCATTGCCTTCGACGAACGTCACCCGATCGTCGAGCTGCCGTTTGACGGCGCGGTCGCGGCCGACCTCCAGCATGTCGGTGTTGATGTCGCAGACAGTGGCCTGAAAGCCGAAACCAGACGCCTTGGCTGCGCGAAACGAAATATCGCCGGTGCCGCCGGCGACATCGAGCAGTGCGAATGGCTGGTCGCCGCGCGGCGGATTGAGCGCGGTAATCATCGCGTCCTTCCAGAGCCGGTGCAGGCCCGCCGACATCAGATCGTTCATCAGGTCGTAGCGCGAGGCCACGCTGTGAAACACGTCGTTCACCAGCGTCTGCTTCTCGCCCAGCGGCACGTCCCGGTAGCCGAAATGGGTGGTTTCGTCGCTTCGATCCATCACATACTCTCTCCGCGGCGGGACCATAGCGCGGCGCGTCGGCCCGCGCTACAAGCAGGGATCGTTAACGCTCCACCCCACCTTGACACGTGTCGTATGGTGAATCCCGCGAGCCGGTTCAAGGGCTAAATCAGCGCACATCTCAGCCGCAACCGTCATTCATAAATCGATCGCCGCATGCCTGAATTACCCGAAGTCGAAACCGTCCGCCGTGGATTGCAGCCTGTCATGGAAGGAGATCGGATAACGCGGGTCGAAGCCCGGCGCGGCGATCTCCGATTCCCGTTCCAGAAGGATTTTGTCGCGCGGCTGGAGGGCCAGACCATTGTCGGGCTGGGACGGCGCGCAAAGTACCTGATGGCCGATCTGTCCTCCGGCGACGTGCTCTTGATGCATCTGGGCATGTCCGGCTCGTTCCGGATCGTGCAGCATGCCTCGGCGAAGGCGCCCGGTGTTTTTCATCGCCCGCGCAGCGAGGATCGCGCGCACGATCATGTGATCTTCCACATGGCATCGGGCGCGATCGTCTCGTTCAACGATCCGCGCCGCTTTGGTTACATGAAGATTATCCGCCACAGCGAGATGGAGGAGGAGCCGTTCCTGCGCGGGCTCGGCCCCGAGCCGCTGAGCAATTCGTTCGACGCAGCGCTGCTCGCCGCCGGTTGTGTCGGCAAGAAGACCAGCCTGAAGGCGGCGCTGCTCGATCAGCGCGTGGTGGCGGGGCTCGGCAACATCTATGTCTGCGAAGCGCTGTTCCGTTCGCATCTGTCGCCGAAACGACAGGCCTCGACGCTGGCGCTGCGCAACGGCGCGCCATCCGATCACGCCAAGCGGCTGGTGGATGCCATTCACACCGTGCTCAACCAGGCCATCGAGGCCGGCGGCTCGTCCTTGCGCGATCATCGCCAGACCTCGGGTGAACTCGGCTATTTCCAGCATTCGTTTCGCGTCTACGATCGCGAAGACGAGAAATGCCAGACCAGGGGATGCAAGGGCACCGTCAAGCGTTTCACGCAGAACGGCCGCTCCACGTTCTGGTGCCCGGTGTGCCAGAAGTAGAGCCAATCTTGCCGCGTTATTCTCGACCTGACTCCTCATCCTGAGGAGCAGGCGAAGCCTGCGTCTCGAAGGACGAGGCCCGGGCATGGTGAGTAAATGGCGAGCCATCGGCCTCATGGTTCGAGACGGCGCAAGAGCGCCTCCTCACCATGAGGTGAAACGACGGAATCCGCCCCGAAGATTCTATTTCCTGATGCAGATCACACGGACGACCGACGCCTTGGCGTCGGACAGTCCCGCTGCCACGGTCACCTTCGCCGCAGTCAGAAACGTTCGCACGATCTCCGCGGGCACCAGCGCGGCCTGGGCTGGCACGGGCGTGGGTCCGGCCACCACCGCCGATTTCAGCAGCGCGAGGCCGGCGAATTTGCCATCGGCGTCAGTGACCGCCGCGCCGGAGAAACCGACGCCGGGCGCGGGCGCGAGCTTCACGTCGCCGCCGTTCGAGGTGAGATGCGCTGCCATGCTGCTGATGGTGCCGCCGCCGCCTTGATTTTGCGGATCGGCGATGCCGGTCACGGTCACCTCCGATTTCCAGGCGCCGCCGAAGCCGACCGGCTTCCAGTCCGTGCTGCCATAGACGCGCAGCAGCGCCAGTTCGCGGGCCTGATCGTCGCGAAGACGATCGGCGTTGCCGCGGCCGGGGATCACGATGGTCTCGCAACCATCGACGGCATTGCGGTCGGTGACGATGCCGCCATCCTTGCTGACCACGATGCCGGTGGCGTATTCGACCTTCTTGCGCGGCGGGGGCGCCACGGTCAGCGCGATCTCGCTGCCGCTGAACGGCGCGAACGCGCTCGACATCGCGATCACCACCGGCGCCATGCTGCCTTCGGTGGCCTGATCGTACAGGATGGTGATGCCGCGCACTTCGCTGCCCTTGATCTGGCCGCGGACATAAAATTTCTTCAGCCCCTGCAGGCCGGACAGCACGAAGAAGTCCGGCTTCACCACGCTGTAGTCGATCCGGCGACCGGCGGGCTCCTTCTTTTCGCTGTCCGCCATCGCCGCAATGGTCAGGTTGGTGTCCTTGTTGCGCCAGGTCTCGATCTGGATCTGGCCCTGCGCCGATGACCATTTGGTGCCGGCGGCGGTGGCGCTTTGCACCGGAGCGAGTTTGGTCGGCAATCCCAGCCTGATGCCGTTGACCGGATCGAGGCCGATTTTCCAGCCGGCAGCATCCTGCAGCGCCTTGGCGGCGGCGGCCAGCGCAGCCCGCTCCTGCGGATTGAGCACGCCGGTGGTCTTGCCGCTGTTGTCCTTCTGGAAGGTCTTGATCGCGGTGATCAGGCGTTCGCTGGCTTCGCCATTGATCGCGCCGTTGTAGGCGCCGACCCAGGCGAGGTCCGACTGGATCGCCTGCCGTTCCTGCGCCGCCATGGCGTTGGCCGTGTCGACGGGGGTCTGTGTCGTGGGGCGGGCCGGCACGCTGGTTCCGTCCGGCCGGACCGTGGTGGTTTTCACCGGCTTGGGGGCGGTCGAGGCAGCCGGCGCCGGGGCTGCTGGCTTCGCCGCGCTCGGAGCGCCCGCGGTGGGCGTTTGCGCAAGGGCCGCGACGCTGGTGAGCGTGACGATCAGAGCTGCAGCGGTCATCGTACGCATGAGGCGCCCTTCATGGCTTGTTTGGGCTGGCAGGGAGGCTGGAAGTACCATATCTGCTTGGTCGGCAACAGGTAACCGCTGGTTCAGCGGATGATGGAAGGAAAACACTGAGGTGTTGAGCGCGGACGAACTCGAGCGTTATGCGCGCCATATCGTGCTGCGCGAGGTCGGCGGTCCGGGACAGGCGGCTTTGCAGAAGGCGCGGGTGCTGGTGATCGGCGCGGGCGGGCTCGGTGCGCCGGCGCTGATGTATCTGGCGGCGGCCGGTGTCGGCACCCTCGGCGTGGTCGATGACGACACCGTGTCGCTGTCCAACCTGCAGCGGCAGATCATCCATTTCACCCCCGATGTCGGCCGGCCGAAGGTGGACAGCGCCGCGGACAAGATCCGCGCGCTCAATCCCCATGTGACCTTCACCGCCCACGCCAAACGCATGACGGCGGCCAACGTGCAGGAGCTGATCGGCGGTTACGACATCATCGCCGATGGCTCGGACAATTTCGCCACCCGCTATCTCGTCTCGGATGCCTGTTATCTGGCGAAGAAGCCATTAATCAGCGCGGCGCTCGGGGTGTTCGATGCGTCGCTGACCACCATTCGCGCGCATGAGACCAATGCAGACGGGCAATTGAATCCGACCTATCGCTGCCTGTTTCCTGATCCGCCACCGCCGGGCACGGTGCCGACCTGCGAGGAGGCCGGCATCCTCGGCGCGCTGGCCGGCATGGTCGGTTCGATGACCGCGCTGGAAGTGCTTCGCGAGATCGTCGGCTTTGGCGAGGGCCTGGTCGGGCGTCTGGTGATGATCGACGCGCGCGCCATGCGCTTCGAGACACTGCGTTATCAGCGCGATCCGTCGAATCCGCTCAATGGCGATCATCCGACCATCAGGGATTTGAGCGGACATCGCTGAGAGAAGTCCGCCGTCGCGTCTGTCTTGACTTCCCGTCGCGGCGGATCGCTAATGGACGGGGGTGATCTTCTGTCGCCGGGTGAAAACATCATGGATGTCGACAAAGCCATTGCGCAGATTTCAGCAGCAGGCATCGAGCTGACGGACCGCCGCCGCAACGACAGCGACGACGGATGGGTGCTTCAATTCTCGAATGGGGCCACGCTCAATGTGCACGACAGCGGCGCCGCGACGGCGCAGGGCCGTGGCGTCGATGCGATCGCCGAGATCGTCGATCTCCCCGCGGGATCCCGCGGCACCTGAAGACCGCTACGGCGGTGGCGCATACCCGTCGGTGAGCGTGCCGAGGAAAACGACGATGTCATCGATCTCCGTTGCATTCAGCGCCGGAGCCTGACCGGGGCGGCGGTCGAAGGGCGGCTCGGTGTTGACATTCACCTTGGCGTTATCAGGTAAGTCGTCATAGAGATTGATGCTGCCGTCCGCCCGGCGCGAGAACCAGCGGCCCGGATTGATGTCACGATCGACATAGAATTCCACGGCCTGCCGCAGCGAGCCGAACACGCCGTTATGGAAGAACACCTTGCGCAGCGCCACATTGCGCAATGTCGGTGTGCGAAAGCGGCCGCAATACTCCATGCGGTCGGTAAAATCGGTGCGCAACGGACCACACAGGCCGAGGTCGAAGAAGCTTGGATCGCGGTTGGCGGGGATCGCCGGATTGCGCGGCACGCCGAGTGCGATCAGGCCGAAATCGGTGAACTGCGGCGGTGTTCCGTCCTTGCCGCGCCGGCTGATGTGGCAGGAATCGCAATTGCCTTTGGCCTCATCGTTGAACAAGGCGAGCCCGCGCTCTTCCTGAGGCGTCAGCGTCGCTTTGCCGGCGAGGAATGCATCGTATTTGCTGCTATAAGGATAGAATGTGCGGTGGTCCTGCTGGAACACTTCCAGCGCTTTGGTGGCCGTCGCGAACAGCGTGTCGGAATCGGGCACATCCGGCCGGCCGAGCGCCTCGGCGATCGGCGCGCCATATCCGGCGGCCAGCAACCGGCGTGCGACCTCCGCCGCATCGGCATTGCCCATCTCGAGCGGCGAGAGCAAAGGAAGCTTCGCCTGGTCGCGGCCGCGGTCGACCCGCCCGTCCCACGTCAAGCCGCCGGTCGGACCGTTGTCCACGCTTTCGTCGGCGTCGTCTTCGGAGTCAAAGAAGTGCTCCGTGAAAGGCGGCACCACCTGGAGATAGGTGAGTGTAGGGACGGCGCGCAATCCCGCCTGACGCAGGTCGCTGCCGCCGCGCTGGACCGCCATGTCGTTCGCGGGGCTGAAACCATGTTGTGGGTCGTGACACGATGCGCAGGACATCTTGCCCGAGCTGGACAGTGCGGGATCGAAGAACATCGCGCGCCCGAGTTCGCTCAGCTTCTCGACCCGGCGCCGCACATCCGCGCGTGATAGCCCGCCGCCCTGGGAAACGCCTGGTGTGTCGCGCTGCGTCGGTTCCGATGTTGCGCGGCCCGCGTGAATATAAGTCAGTGCGGTGACAGCGATCAGGATCGCGTACAGTCCTGCCCTTGCATGCCGGGGCCGTTCCATGATTTCTTTTCGTCCGTCGTTTGGTCAGGCGATCGCCGCACGAGAGAAGTGACTTCGCCGAGGAAAAGAGCACAACACGAGAGCGGGACCAGCGCAACGCGCACCGGGGAGGGATTGCACCGTGGGAAAGATCGGAAAGCGACCGGAGATGGTCGCTGCGGCTGCGGCGCTGGCTTTCGCCGCCGGGCTTGCGGGATCGGCTCGCGCCGCCGGCGTCAATGACGCTCCCGCGCAGAATCTGAAACTGATCGAAACGGTTGTCGTGATCTATGCGGAAAACCGCAGCTTCGATAATCTGTTTGGACGCTTTCCCGGCGCCAACGGTTTTCAGAATGCGTCGCCCACCGCGCTGATCCAGCGCGACAGGGATGGGACGCCGCTGGCGGAATTGCCGCCGGTCTGGGAAGGGTTGACGTCCAAGGGCGTGACGCCACCGGTGACCGAGGCGCAGACCGAGCATCTGCCCAACCGGCCCTATTTCGTCGACGATCCGCAGGGCTTCAATCTGCCGCTCGGCACCATGAACCGCGATCTCTGGCATCGTTATTACCAGAACATCATGCAGATCAATGGCGGCCGGAACGACATGTTCGTCGCCTATGCCGACTCCGGCGCCATGGTGATGGGCATGTGGGACGGCGCGCGCACCGCGATGTGGAAGGTGGCCGAGACCTACACCCTCGCCGACAACTTCTTCATGGGCGGCTTCGGCGGCTCGTTCTTCAATCATCAATGGCTGGTGTGCGCCTGTGCGCCGGTCTATCCGGATGCCGACAAGAACCCGGCCAAGCCCTCCATTGCCGTGGTCGATCCGGATGGCGTGACGCTCACGCTTGCGGCCAACTCACCCAAGTCGGCGATGGACGGGATTCCGAAGTTCGTCGGCGACGGCAACCTCACGCCGGATTTCTATGCCGTCAACACCATGCAGCCGCCTTACCAGCCGAGTGGCAATCCGCCGGCCGAGAAGGGCGACCCGGCCCTCGCAGACCCCAAGAAGTCCACCACGCTGCCGCCGCAGACCGAGCCGACCATCGGCGACCTTCTAAGCCTGAAGCGCGTGAGCTGGGCCTGGTACAGCGGAGCCTGGCAGGATGTGCTCGACCACGGCAACAAGACGCCGGCCCCCAATTTTCAATTCCATCACTCGCCGCTGAACTACTATGTCAACTTCGCGCCGGGCACCGCAGCTCGCGCCGAGCACCTGCGCGACGGCGGCCTCGGCGGTGTGGAATTCATCAAGGCGATCGATGCGGGCACGCTGCCGCAAGTGGCCTTCTACAAGCCTCAGGGCAATCTCAACGAGCATTCCGGTTATGCCGACATCGAGGCCGGCGACCGTCACATCGCCGACCTCATTGCGCATCTCGAGAAAAGTCCGCAATGGCCGCACATGCTGGTGGTGGTGACCTACGACGAGAACGGCGGCATCTGGGATCATGTGGCACCACCGAAAGGTGATCGCTGGGGGCCGGGCAGCCGCATTCCAGCGATCATTGTTTCGCCCTTCGCGCGTCGCGGCTTTGTCGATCACACGCCGATGGACACCACCTCGATCCTGCGTTTCATCACCCGCCGGTTCGAGTTGCCCACCTTGCGCGGCATCACGGTGCGGGATCAGGCGACCGCGTCCTTCAATCAGCCGCCGCTGGGGGATCTGACCAGCGCCCTCGAGCTGTCGTCCCGGCCGTAAACGGCCGGCGACGACTTGAGGTGCTTCGCGCTGAACGCTCTCAGCCGCGCGCGCCCTTCTCGCTGTCCAGGTGCACCAGCTGCGCCTCGGCATAACGCCCGCCGGCAGCAGCACCAAGACTCGCGAGTGCGGCGAGGTCGTCCGCCGACAACGTGACATCGAGTGCGCCGAGCGCTTCGTTCAGGCGGTCGCGCCGCCGCGCGCCGATCACCGGGATGATGTCGTTGCCCTGCGCCAGCACCCAGGCGATCGCGAGCTGCGCCACCGAGACACCACGTTTGCCGGCGATCGCGCGCAGCCGCTCCACCAGCGCCAAATTGTGATCGAGATTGTCGCCCTGGAAACGCGGGTTCAGGTCGCGCCAGTCGTTCTCGCGACCGCCGTCCTTCGACCAGTGGCCGCTGATCAGGCCGCGCGACAGCACGCCATAGGCGGTCACCGCGATGCCGAGCTCGCGGCAGGTCGGCAGGATGTCGGCCTCGATGCCGCGGGAGATCAGCGAATACTCGATCTGGAGATCGACGATCGGATGCACCTTGTGGGCCCTGCGAATGGTGTCGGCGCCGACTTCCGACAGGCCGATGTGCCTGACATAGCCGGCCTTGACCATGTCGGCGATGGCGCCGACGGTCTCTTCGATCGGCACCGCCGGATCGAGCCGGGCCGGGCGGTAGACGTCGATATGATCGACGCCGAGCCGTTGCAGCGAATAGGCGAGGAAGGTCTTCATCGCGGCGGGCCGGGAGTCGAAGCCGATCCAGCCGGCGGCGGGGTCGCGCAGCGCGCCGAATTTGACACTGATCAGAGCGTTGTCGTGCTTGTGCCCCTTCAGCGCCTCGCTGATCAGAAGCTCATTGTGGCCCATGCCATAGAAATCACCGGTGTCGAGCAAGGTGATGCCGGTGTCCAGCGCCGCATGGATGGTGGCGATGCTCTCAGAGCGGTCCGAGGGGCCGTACAAGCCGGACATGCCCATGCAGCCGAGGCCGATGAGCGAAACGTTGGGGCCGGCGGCTCCGAGCTTGTGCTGTTTCATGGTGCTTTCTCCGGTCAGGGAGCGTGCTGGGTGGCGTCCGGCAGCAGGCTCGGGGATCTGAAGCGGCGCGACGCGTCGCCTGCGCCCGCTGATATGGCGCAGTCCCATTGCGGGGATAAGCTGGACAATCATGAATAGCTTGTTCAAAATAGTGAACAATGAGGGACTTCGACCTCCGCGATCTGGAAACCTTCGTGGCCGTGGCGCGGACTCGCAATTTCCGCCGCGCTGCGCTCGAGCTGAACGTCTCGGCCTCCAGCCTCAGCCAGCGGCTGCGAACCATGGAGGAGCGGCTGGGCCTTCGCCTGCTGAACCGCACCACGCGGAGTGTGGCGCTGACGCAGGCCGGTGAACTGCTGCTCGGCCGGGTCGGTCCGATCATGCAGGATGTCGGCGATGCGCTGGAGCAGTTGAGGGGGCTGCGCGACGTGCCGTCCGGCCGGTTGCGGATCAACGGGCCGCCGCCGGCCGTCGATCTGGTGCTCGCGCCCATGGTCGCGCCGTTCCTTGCGCGCCATCCGCAGGTCGAGCTGGAGATTATCGCCGAGACCGCGATGATCGATATCGTGGAAGAGGGGTTCGACGCCGGCATCCGCTATGGCGAACATCTCGCGCAGGACATGATCGCGGTGCCGCTCGGGCCGCCGCAGCGTTATGCGGTGGTGGCCTCGCCCGCGGTCGTCGCAGCGTGCGGTCAGCCAAAACATCCCAGGGATCTGCTGCCGCATCCCCGGATCCTGACCCGCTTTCCAACCGGCGCGCTGCCCGACTGGGAGTTCGAGAAGGCCGGCCGGGTGATCAGGCTGACGCCCACGGGCAAATTGATTGCGTTGAGCCCGGGATTGCAATTGCGGGCGGCGCTCGATGGTGTCGGATTTCTCTCGACCTTCGAGGGTTATGTGCACGAGGCGGTCGCGACCGGTGCGCTGGTCAGCGTGCTGGAGGATTGGTGCGAACCGTTTCCGGGGCCGTTCCTGTATTACCCGAGCCGGCGGCAGCCGCCGTCCGCGCTGAGGGCATTCATCGCGTTCGTGCAGGAATGGCGCAAGGACTCGCGCAGGAGCGCGCGTTCGCCGGCGGTGTGATTCCTTGCGGAACGCTTGTTACAGCATGCTCGGCAGCACGCGGTCCGGCGGCTTGTGGCCGTCGAGGAAGGTGCGGATGTTGATGATCACCTTTTCACCCATCTCGACGCGGCCCTCGATGGTGGCCGAGCCCATGTGCGGCAGCAACACCACCTTGCCGGCGCGCGCCAGCCGCACCAGTTTCGGGCTGACCGCGGGCTCGTGCTCGAACACGTCGAGACCGGCGCCGGCGATGTCGCCGGTTTCGATCAGCTTGGTCATGGTGTCTTCGTCGATCACCTCACCGCGCGCGGTGTTGACGATGTAGGCGTCCTTGCGCACGAGCTTCAGCCGGCGCGCCGAGAGCAGGTGGAAAGTCGCCGGGGTATGCGGACAGTTCACCGAGATGATGTCCATCCGCGCCAGCATCTGGTCCAGGCTCTCCCAGTAGGTGGCGCCGAGCTCTTCCTCGATCTGCGGCGCGACCGGGCGGCGGTTGTGATAGTGGATCTGCAGTCCGAAGGCGTGGGCGCGGCGCGCCACCGCCTGGCCGATCCGCCCCATGCCGATGATGCCGAGCCGCTTGCCGCCGATGCGGTGGCCGAGCATCCAGGTCGGCGACCAGCCTGCCCAGTCCTTGCCCTCGGTGAGAATGGTGGCGCCCTCGGTGAGGCGGCGCGGCACCGCGAGGATCAGCGCCATGGTCATGTCGGCGGTGTCTTCGGTCAAAACTTTCGGCGTGTTGGTCACGGTGATGCCGAGGCTATGGGCCGCTGTGACGTCGATATTGTCGACGCCATTGCCGAAGTTCGCGACCATCCTCAATTTGCGCTCGGGCTGGTTGAGAACCGCCTCGTCGATGTCGTCGGATACGGTGGGCACCAGGATGTCGGCGGTGCGGACCGCGTCGGCGAGCTGCTCCTGGGTCATCGGCTGGTCGTCGAGATTGAGCCGCGCGTCAAACAGCTCGCGCATGCGCGTTTCGATGCTGTCCGGCAGTTTTCGCGTGACGACAACAAGAGGTTTTTTCCGGACGGTCATCGTGTGTGTTCCACGGCCATAGACAACTAAAGACAAGCGACGACTTCCACCTAAGCGTAGCTGACGCCCTGCGTTTCCCAAAGCTTCTGCCGGGACATTGAGGTCTCGTTAACCGGGCTGTCCGAAACTGCCGCTCCGCGCCGGTCGCAAGCTCTCGCTGGCTCTTGTGATGGGTCTTACGCTCGGTCCTCTCTATCAGAAGGCCGGGCCAAGACAAGAACCCAGCCAGGAACCGGAAAACGGGCTCGTTACGGCGGAATTTTCGGGGTGTCAGGCTGTCCGCACGGGGATGCGCCGGCCGTTCGAGGTCAGGACGATCTCGGCAGGGGATCAAGGCAATGGGGTTCAAGCGTTATTTGGTTGGGGCGGTGTTCGCGGGGCTGTGCTGCGGGGCGCAGGGCGCTTTTGCGGCGAAGGATGCCGCCGGCGCGGTCAGCGGATTGCCGGTGCCGCGTTACGTCAGTCTGAAATCCGACCACGTCAATGTGCGCGGCGGTCCCACCAAGGACAATGACGTCAGCTGGGTCTACACCCGCTCCGGATTGCCGGTAGAGGTCACCGCGGAATTCGAGAACTGGCGCCGGGTGCGCGATTCCGAGGGTGCGGAAGGCTGGGTCTACCATTCGCTGCTGTCGGGCAAGCGCACCGCGGTGGTGACGCTGAAGTCGAAGGAAGATCTTGCGCCGCTGTACGATCGCGCCGATCCGACCAGCGCCGTCGCCGCCCGGCTGCAATCCGGTGTGGTCACGTCGGTGAAGCGCTGCGCCGCAGGCTGGTGCCGTGTCACCGGCACGGGATTCGATGGCTGGATCGAGCAGCAGCGGCTGTGGGGTGTCTACGCCGACGAAAAGATCGATTAACGCGTTGGACTGGACAACAAAAAAGGCCGCGCTGGGCGCGGCCTTTTGCATTCTGGAACGGGTCTTCTTCCGAAAGAAACCTTGGCGTCAGCGGATCTTGCGCAGCCGGACCACCATGTCGATGCGGGCGATTTCGTAACCTTCCGGCACGTCCGGCATCTTCTGCAGCATCAGATGCGGATCCGGAATGTCGACCAGCTCGTGATTGCCCTCGACGTAGAAGTGGTGATGCGCCGTCACGTTGGTGTCGAAATATGTCTTGGTTCCGTCGACGCTGACCTGACGCAGCAGGCCGGCTTCGGTCAGCTGGTTCAGCGTGTTGTAGACGGTGGCGAGGGACACCGGCACCTTGGCCTGGGTGGCTTCCTCGTACAGCATTTCCGCGGTCAGGTGGCGATCACCCTTGCCGAACAGCAGCCAGCCTAGCGCCATGCGCTGGCGGGTCGGGCGCAATCCCACGGATTGCAGCATCTCGTTGACGTCATGCCAAGGGCAGCCGGTCAGTGCAGGCGCACGGACCGATCCAAGGATCTCGGCATCGGTCGGTTCGTCGTGGGTGTGGGTTAAGTCACTCATTTTACAACGGGAAATCGCCCGCCCTATGCAAGGAATTCGGATTTCAGCCATTATAGGATAAGCATGCAGTTACATGCAAGTTTTTCGCAACTGCAGACTTGCCGTGGCGGGCGCATAAGGCGGCTTTGCCCGCCACAAGGCCTATGTTAGAGAGCGGCCGAACGCGTTCCTATAGCTAATTCAGAGGGGTAAGTACGGCATGCACGACCGGCGCAGCAGTTATGACTACGAGGACCTGCTGGCGTGCGGTCGTGGTGAGATCTTCGGCCCGGGCAATGCGCAGCTGCCGTTGCCGCCGATGCTGATGTTCGACCGCATCACCGAGATTTCGGAGACCGGCGGCGAATTCGGCAAGGGCCTGATCCGCGCCGAACTCGAAGTGAAACCCGACCTCTGGTTCTTCGGCTGCCACTTCAAGGGCGATCCGGTGATGCCGGGCTGTCTCGGCCTGGACGCGCTGTGGCAGATGGTCGGCTTCTACCTGGGCTGGCTCGGCGGCGCCGGACGCGGGCGTGCGCTGGGCATCGGCGAGCTGAAGTTTTCCGGCCAGGTTCTGCCTCATGTCACGAAGGTTGTGTACAATATCGACATGAAACGCGTGATGCGTTCGAAGCTTGTGCTCGGGATAGGCGACGGTTGGCTTTCAGCCGACGACGAGATTATCTATCGCGCCAAGGATCTGAAGGTGGGCCTGTTCCAGCAGGACGCCACGCTGCCAGGGGCATGACACAAGATTGTCCGGTGACGGGACGTGTCGAACGCGTTGATCCGTCGCACAGTCAGCAGAACGCATTTCCATTCGAGAGTGAGGGTACATCATGAGGCGGGTTGTGGTGACGGGGATGGGGATCGTCTCGTCCATCGGAAACAACACTCAGGAAGTGCTTTCGAGTCTTCACGAGGCAAAGTCCGGCATTTCGCGCGCAGCCAAGTATGCCGAGCTCGGCTTCCGCTGCCAGGTGCATGGCGCGCCGAGCCTCAATCCCGCTGACGTCGTCGATCGCCGCGCAATGCGCTTCCTCGGCGAGGGCGCGGGCTGGAATCATATCGCCATGGAGCAGGCGATCCGCGATGCCGGCCTCGAAGACGGCCATGTGTCCAACGAACGCACCGGCATCATCATGGGGTCGGGCGGCCCGTCGACGCGTACCGTGGTCGAGGCCGCCGACATCACCCGTACCAAGGGACCAAAGCGTGTCGGACCGTTCGCGGTGCCGAAGGCGATGTCGTCCACGGCGTCGGCGACGCTCGCCACCTGGTTCAAGATCAAGGGCGTGAACTATTCGATCTCGTCGGCCTGCGCCACCTCGAACCATTGCATCGGCAATGCGTACGAGACCATCCAGATCGGCAAGCAGGATATGATGTTCGCCGGCGGCTGCGAGGAGCTGGACTGGACGCTGTCGGTGCTGTTCGATGCCATGGGTGCGATGTCGTCGAAATACAACGATACGCCGACGACCGCGTCGCGTGCCTATGACGTCAACCGCGACGGCTTCGTCATCGCCGGCGGCGCGGGCGTGGTGGTGCTCGAGGAGCTCGATCATGCCAAGGCGCGCGGCGCGAAGATCTATGGTGAGGTCGTCGGCTATGGCGCGACCTCCGACGGCTACGACATGGTGGCACCATCAGGCGAAGGCGCCGAGCGCTGCATGCGGATGGCGCTGTCCACCGTGAAGGGACCGATCGACTACATCAATCCGCATGCCACCTCGACGCCGGCAGGCGATGCCCCGGAAATCGCTGCGATCCGCAAGGTGTTCGGCGCCGGCGAGAAATGCCCGCCGATCTCCGCGACCAAGTCGCTCACCGGCCACTCTCTCGGCGCCACCGGCGTGCAGGAGGCGATCTATTCGCTGTTGATGATGAACAACGGTTTCATCTGCGAGAGCGCCAACATCCAGGAGCTCGATCCGGCGTTCGCTGACATGCCGATCGTGCGCAAGCGCGTCGACAACGCCAAGGTCGGAACCGTGCTGTCGAACTCGTTCGGGTTTGGCGGCACCAATGCCACGCTGGTGTTCAAGCGGCTGGATGCGTGACGTCGACTGGGCAGATCTTCGTCTGTTGCGCGGCTGCGAAATTTTCGCAATCACACGTTTTGTAGCACGCATCACGCGCCGTCGCGTGTGGTGACTGGATTCCTTAATAACGGAGCGTCGTCATGACCGGGTTGATGCAAGGCAAACGCGGGCTGATCCTCGGCATCGCCAACGATCATTCGATCGCGTGGGGCATCGCCAGGACGCTGCATGCGCACGGCGCCGAACTCGCCTTCACTTATGCGGGCGAGGCGCTGGCGAAACGGGTCAAGCCGCTGGCGGAATCGCTTGGTGTCGACACAGTGCTGCCCTGCGACGTCGAGGATATCGCCAGTGTCGATGCGGTGTTCGATGCGCTGAAGAGCAAGTGGGGCACACTGGATTTCGTGGTGCACGCGATCGGCTTCACCGACAAGAACGAACTCCGCGGCCTGTATGCCGACACCACGCGGGAGAATTTTTCGCGCACCATGGTGATTTCGTGCTTCTCGTTCACGGAAATCACCAAGCGCGCGGCGGCGATGATGCCATCAGGCGGCTCGATCATCACCCTCACGTTCGGGGCCTCGCTGCGCGCGATGCCGAATTACAACGTCATGGGCGTGACCAAGGCGGCGCTGGAAGCCTCGGTGCGCTATCTGGCCGCCGACTATGGCGGCCAGAACATCCGCGTCAACGCCATCTCCGCGGGCCCGGTGCGCACGCTGGCCGGCTCCGGCATCGGCGAATCCCGCGCGATGTTCGCCTTCCAGGAGAAGCATTCGCTGCTCGGACGCGGCGTCACTCTTGATGAACTCGGTGGCTCGGCGCTGTATCTGCTGTCGGAGCTGTCCGGCGGCGTCACCGGCGAAATTCACTACGTCGATTCCGGTTACAACGTGGTGCTGATGCCGAAGCCGAGCGCACTGAAGGCCGACGAAGCCTGACCTGATCGTTATGCCTGTCTTGATGAATCAGCATCGCCGGTTGGCGGCGTTGAGCGGCCGCTTTGTCGGGACTGACCACGTTGCGCCGACGCAGTGGGGCCTCGGTGGCGCGGCAGACGCAGAGTTGTCCGCATCGCTGACACTCGAGGGCTTCTGGCTAACGCTCGATCATGTGCAGCGCCGCGACGGCAAGGCTATCTTTGAAGCGCACGCGCGTATCACCTGGGATACCGAGACATCTGATTATGCGATGGCCTGGTTCGACAGCTACGGCTTCGTGCCGCCGGCGCTCGCGCGCGGCGACTGGACAGGCTCCGACCTGGTCCTGATCAGGACCTCGCCGCGCGGCATGGCGCGGCACTCATTTCGTGTTGCCGGCGAGGACGGGCTCTCGACGGTGGTCGAGAATTCGTTCGACGGCGGCGCGTCCTGGTCGCTGGTGATGGCCGGCAAATATCGACGCGTGTGAGGCGCCGGGAGTCTTTACAACAGCCGTGTGCTCAAGCCGCCAGCGCCATGGCGCGCTGGAACGCGGGCCGGGCGACGCAGCGTGCGAGATAGCGGTCGAATGACGGCCGTGCCGGCACCATCTTGAAGATGTTGATCGCGAAGTTCAGACCTGCACCGATCAGGATGTCGGCCGCGGAAAATTTTTCGCCGAGAATCCACGGCCCCTTTTCGAGTGCCTTGTCGAGCACGTCGAACACCTGGGTCGCCTCGCCCCAGCCCGCGGTCGACGTCGGCACCTGAATCTTGGTGAAGATCTGCATCACCGCCGCCTCGATGCAGGTCGAGGCGAAAAACATCCAGTACAGATAATGCGCGCGGCGGGGATCGCCGACCGGCGGCGCCAGCCCGGCATCCGGGTAACGCTCGGCGACATAGGCGCAGATCGCGGCGGCTTCGCCC
Source organism: Bradyrhizobium prioriisuperbiae (assembly GCF_032397745.1). Taxonomy (NCBI): domain Bacteria; kingdom Pseudomonadati; phylum Pseudomonadota; class Alphaproteobacteria; order Hyphomicrobiales; family Nitrobacteraceae; genus Bradyrhizobium; species Bradyrhizobium prioriisuperbiae. The sequence goes on along the minus strand of NZ_CP135921.1, from coordinate 2,105,766 downwards.
AGGCCCACATCGCCATCCCTGAGCGCCGGCACCTTGCCCATCGGATTGACGGCGAGAAACTCGGGGGTCTTCTGCGCGCCGGTCGAGATGTCGGTCAGCACCCGCTCATAGGGCTGGCCGGTCTCCTCCATCAGCCACAGGCCGGTGAACGATCGCGAGCGGGGCGAATAATACAGTTTCATCATGACGGGGACTCCGGCTGACGTGATGGCGACCACGGAACTGATGCAGACGAGTTGTCTCTTCTTGCAGCTAAATGCGGATAAAATCCATCGGCCGTGGCGTCGCCGGGAGAAATATATGCTGCGACCGATCAGCCGGCTATCTCGAAGGTCCCTCGCCGAAAGCGAGCTCAAGACAATGGGCCCGCCAGGTTTGAACCTGGGGGCCCATCGAGAGGGTCTGTATCGGGGCGGCCTTCACACGGAAGCGCCGCCCTGCGTTTGAGCTGGAAGGCCTCGTAGACCCTCCGCTGCGATCAGGCGAGATCGAAGCGGTCGGCGTTCATCACCTTGGTCCATGCCGCCACGAAGTCCTTGACGAACTTCTCCTTCGAATCGGCGGCGGCATAGACCTCGGCAAGGGCGCGCAGCTGCGAGTGCGATCCGAAGATCAGGTCCGCACGGGTGCCGGTCCACTTGACCGCGCGGGTCTTGCGATCATGCCCTTCGTACAAGTGCTCGGAGCCTGCGACCGGGTCCCACACGACGCGCATGTCGAGCAGGTTGACGAAGAAGTCGTTGGTCAGCGTCTCCGGCTTGTCGGTGAACACGCCGTGCTTGGACTTGCCGACATTGGCGCCGAGCACACGCAGGCCGCCGACCAGCACGGTCATTTCCGGCGCGGTCAGCGTCAGCAACTGGGCGCGATCCACCAGCAGGGCCTCGAACGACACGGGATGCTTGCCGCGGATATAGTTGCGGAAGCCGTCAGCCGTCGGTTCGAGCGCGGCAAAGGAGTCGACGTCGGTCTGTTCCTGTGACGCATCCATGCGGCCCGGCTTGAAGGACACCTTCACGTCGTATCCGGCATCCTTGGCTGCTTTCTCGACCGCAGCGGAACCACCCAGCACGATCAGGTCGGCGAGCGAGACTTTCTTCCCACCGGCGTTGAACTCCTTCTGGATCGCTTCGAGCTTGCCGAGCACCTTCGAAAGTTCAGCCGGCTGGTTGACCTCCCAGTCCTTCTGCGGAGCAAGCCGAATGCGCGCGCCGTTGGCGCCGCCGCGCTTGTCGGAGCCGCGAAACGTCGATGCCGAGGCCCAGGCCGTCGAAACCAGCTCCGACACGGTGAGGCCGGAGGCCAGGATCTTGGCCTTCAGCGCCGCGATGTCCTGATCGCTGACCAGTTCGTGGTCGACGGCCGGAATCGGATCCTGCCAGATCAGCTCTTCCTTGGGGACAAGCGGGCCGAGATAACGCACGGTCGGGCCCATGTCGCGGTGGGTCAGCTTGTACCAGGCGCGTGCGAACGCGTCGGCGAACTGATCCGGATTCTCGTAGAAACGCCGCGAGATCTTTTCATAGGCAGGATCGATGCGCAGCGCGAGGTCGGTGGTCAGCATGGCCGGGGCGTGACGCTTCGACGGATCATGCGCGTCCGGCACGGAGTTGGCACCGGCGCCGCCCTTGGGCGTCCACTGGTGTGCGCCGGCCGGGCTCTTGGTCAATTCCCAATCGTAGCCGAACAGGTTCCAGAAGAAGTTGGTGCTCCACTTTGTCGGGGTCGAGGTCCAGGTGACTTCGAGACCGCTGGTGATGGCGTCACCGGCGATGCCGGTCGCATGCTTGCTCGACCAGCCGAGGCCCTGCTGCTCGATGCTGCCGCCTTCCGGCTCGACACCGACCAGCGTCGCGTCGCCCGCACCGTGGGTCTTGCCGAAGGTGTGACCGCCGGCGATCAGCGCCACCGTCTCTTCGTCGTTCATCGCCATGCGCGCGAACGTTTCGCGGATGTCGCGCGCCGAAGCGAGCGGGTCCGGCTTGCCGTTCGGGCCTTCCGGATTGACGTAGATCAGGCCCATCTGCACGGCGCCGAGATGACCATGGAGTTCGCGGTCGCCGGTGTAGCGCTGATCATCCAGCCATTTGGCTTCGGGGCCCCAGTTGACGTCCTGCTCGGGCTCCCAGACGTCGGCGCGGCCGCCGGCGAAACCGAAAGTCTTGAAGCCCATCGACTCCAAGGCAACGTTGCCGGTGAGAATCAGGAGGTCAGCCCAGGACAGCTTGCGGCCGTATTTCTGCTTGATCGGCCACAGCAACCGGCGCGCCTTGTCGAGGTTGGCGTTGTCAGGCCAGCTGTTGAGTGGCGCGAAGCGCTGCTGTCCGGCACCGGCGCCGCCGCGGCCATCGCCGATGCGGTAGGTGCCGGCGCTGTGCCAGGCCATGCGAATGAACAGCGGCCCGTAATGGCCGAAGTCTGCCGGCCACCAATCCTGCGAATCCGTCATCAAGGCGTGCAGGTCCTTGATCACGGCATTCAGGTCGAGGGTCTTGAATTCCTTGGCGTAATCAAACGCTTCGCCCATCGGATCGGATAGGTTCGATTGCTGGTGCAGAATCCCCAAATCGAGCTGGTTCGGCCACCAGTCCCGGTTCGCGGGTGCAGGGGTTCCGCCCGAAAACGGGCATTTGGTTTTGTCATCCATCGTGGCCTCCTCTGAGAATTCCAAGTGCAACTAAAAGTCTGGTTAGAACCACTCTACGTAGCAGATATCATCAGGTAAAATTGACTTTAATGATTACAGCAATAAGATAATCTGATGAATAATGTCACGCTCCGGCAGCTTCGTTACTTCGATGCGCTGGCACGTCATGGCCACTTCGGACGCGCGGCGGAATCGTGCTCGATCTCGCAGCCGGCGCTGTCGATGCAGATCAAGGAGCTGGAAGAAATCCTGGGGGGCGTGCTGATCGAGCGCGGCGCGCGGCAGGTCGTGCTGACGCGATTCGGAGAAGATCTCGCCCGACGCGCCCGCGACATCCTGCGCTCGGTCGATGAACTCGGAGATTTTGCGCGGGCGTCGCGCGACCGGCTGGTGGGCCAGTTGCGCATCGGCATGATCCCGACCATTGCCCCTTATCTGCTGCCTGAAGTGATCGGCAACCTCACGCGCCTGCATCCCGAACTGGACATTCATGTCCGCGAGACGGTGACGCCGAAGCTGATCCAGGAGCTCGCCGGAGGCCGGCTCGATACGGCGATCGTTGCTCTGCCGGTGTCCGAGCCTTCGCTAACCGAGGTCGCCTTGTTCAACGAAAATTTCCTGCTGGTCAGGCCGGACTCCGACAAGGCAACGCCGGTGCCCAGTATCGAAACGCTGCGCGAGATGAGGTTGCTGCTCTTGGAAGAAGGGCACTGTTTTCGCGATCAGGCGCTGTCGTTTTGCAAAATGCAGACGCCGCCGCGGGAAGTGCTGGAAGCGAGCTCGCTATCGACGCTCGTTCAGATGGTCAGCGCCGGCATTGGTGTCACCTTGATTCCGGAAATGGCGGTGGCGGTGGAAACCCGTTCGGCGCCGGTGTCCGTCGCGCGTTTCAAGAATCCGCAACCCGCGCGCACCATCGGCATGGTCTGGCGCAAGACAAGCCCGCTGGCGCGGCAGTTGCTGCAGATTTCCGAGGTGATCTGTCTGTCGGCCGAGACGTTGCGCGCGCGGCATCCCTCGGAGGCGTGATCGCATGATAGAAAGCCGCCATGCTTCGTTCGAAGCACGGCGGCTTTGTCGACGATACGGCAGCGTCATCAAGCCCTACGATTCATCCGACGCCAGCAGCACTTTCCAGATGATCGCGCCGATGGCGGCGCCGATCAGCGGCGCGACCCAGAACAGCCACAGCTGGGACACCGCACCGGTCTGCGCAAAGAACGCCACGGCGGTCGAGCGTGCAGGATTGACCGACGTGTTGGTGACCGGGATCGAGATCAGGTGAATCAGCGTCAGGCCGAGGCCGATGGCGATCGGTGCGAAGCCGGCCGGAGCCGCTTTCGACGTCGATCCCAGAATGATGATGAGAAACGCAGCCGTCAGCACCGTCTCCGCCAGGAACGCGGCGAACAGGCTGTAATGCCCGGGTGAGAGATCGCCATAGCCGTTGGACGCGAAGCCGCCCGGCTTGAAACCGGGAGCGCCGGACGCGATGGCGTAAAGCACCGCCGCCGCCACCAGGCCGCCAGCGACCTGGACGATCCAGTACGGGATGAGTTCGCTCCAGCTGAAGCGATTGCCGATCGCCAGGCCAAGCGAGACCGCAGGATTGAAGTGACCGCCCGAGATGCCGCCGACGGCATAGGCCATCGTCAGCACCGTCAGTCCAAACGCAAACGAGACGCCAACGAAGGCGATGCCGAGCTGCGGAAAGCCCGCAGCGAGAACAGCGCTTCCACATCCACCGAACACCAGCCAGAACGTTCCGAAGAACTCTGCCGCGAGCTTTCTCGTCATTGCTTTCCCCTGATCACCAACGCGCGGTTGAATCGCGCGTTACTTGATATCAAAAGGCGGTGCTCAGTTCTACTGAGCCGCGCGGCCGCAAATTTAAGCCGTTGATTTTGCTCAAATCGAAAGCGAATTTGGTTTCGTCAGGGGAGGCTCGTGCCGGTCATGCTGCACTGCTTCCATGCGCGCGAATCACAGGCCTGAACGAAAAAGGGCGGCCTCGCGGCCGCCCTTTCCGACTCCGGTATTTTCAAACGACGTGGATTACTCGCCGGCGGCTTCGCGCGGCTCGCTGCCCGCGTTGGGCTTGGCTTCGAGGTCTTCGCCGGTGGTCTGGTCGACAGCCTTCATCGACAGCCGAACCTTGCCGCGATCGTCGAGGCCGAGCAGCTTGACCTTGACCTTGTCGCCTTCCTTGACGACGTCGGAGGTCTTCTGCACGCGGGCCGCGGCGAGCTGGCTGATGTGAACCAGGCCGTCCTTCGGGCCGAAGAAGTTCACGAACGCACCGAACTCCATCACCTTGACCACGGTGCCGTCATAGATCTGGCCGACTTCCGGATCGGAGGCGATCGACTTGATCCACTTGATGGCTGCGCGGATCGATTCGCCATTGGCGGACGCCACCTTCACGGTGCCGTCGTCCTCGATGTTCACCTTGGCGCCGGTCTTTTCCACGATTTCGCGGATGACCTTGCCGCCGGTGCCGATCACTTCACGGATCTTGTCGGTTGCGATCTGGAACACTTCGATGCGCGGGGCGTGTTCACCGAGTTCGGCACGTGCCGCGGTGAGAGCCTTCGCCATTTCGCCGAGGATGTGAATACGACCATCCTTGGCCTGACCGAGAGCGACCTTCATGATCTCTTCGGTAATGCCGGCGATCTTGATGTCCATCTGCAGCGAGGTGACACCCTTTTCGGTGCCGGCCACCTTGAAGTCCATGTCGCCGAGATGATCCTCATCGCCGAGGATGTCGGACAACACTGCATAACGATCGCCTTCCAGGATCAGGCCCATCGCGATGCCCGCGGTCGGCCGCTTCAACGGCACGCCGGCATCCATCAGCGCCAGCGAGGCGCCGCACACCGAGGCCATCGACGACGAGCCGTTGGATTCGGTGATCTCCGACACCACACGCAGGGTGTAGGGGAACTCGTGATGCAGCGGCAGGATCGGATGGATCGCGCGCCAGGCCAGCTTGCCGTGGCCGATTTCGCGGCGGCCGGGCGAGCCCATGCGGCCGGTTTCACCGACCGAGAAGGGAGGGAAGTTGTAGTGCAGCAGGAAAGTCTCTTTGTATGTTCCCGGCAGCGCGTCGATGTACTGCTCGTCCTCACCGGTGCCGAGCGTGGTCACCACCAGCGCCTGGGTTTCACCGCGGGTGAACAGCGCCGAGCCGTGGGCGCGCGGCAGTACGCCGACTTCGGCGACGATGTTGCGCACGGTCTTGGAGTCGCGGCCGTCGATGCGCTTGCCGGTGTCCAGGATGTTCCAGCGAACGATCTTGGCTTCCAGTTCCTTGAACACGCCGGCGATACGCAGCTTGTCGAACTTCGGCTCGGCACCTTCCGGGAAGAAGTGCGCCAGCACCTTGGACTTGACGACGTCGACAGCCTTGTAGCGATCCTGCTTCACCGGAATGGCGTAAGCGGCGCGCAGCTCCTGCTCGGCGAGACCGAGCATTTCCTTTTCGATCTCGGAATTGTCGATGGTCGCGATGTCGCGCGGCTCCTTGGCCGCCTTTTCCGCGAGCTCGATGATCGCCTTGATCACCGGCTGCAGGTGGCGATGGCCGAACATCACGGCGCCCAGCATCACCTCTTCCGGCAATTCCTTGGCTTCGGATTCCACCATCAGCACGGCGTCGCCGGTGCCGGCGACCACCAGTTCGAGCTGGCTGTCGGCCATCTCGTCGAGCTGCGGATTGAGCACGAACTCGTTGTCGATGAAGGCGACGCGAGCGGCGCCGATCGGGCCCATGAAGGGCACGCCCGACAGCGTCAGCGCGGCGGAGGCCGCGACCATCGCGACAATGTCCGGATCGTTCTCGAGGTCATGGGACAAAGTGGTGACGATGACCTGGGTGTCGCAACGATAGCCGTCGGCGAACAGCGGACGGATCGGGCGGTCGATCAGGCGGGAGATCAGCGTCTCGCGCTCGGTCGGACGACCTTCGCGCTTGAAGTAGCCACCGGGAATGCGGCCGGCCGCATAGGTCTTTTCCTGGTAGTTGCAGGTGAGCGGGAGGAAATCGATGCCTTCCTTCGGCTTCTTGGCGGAGACGACGGTCGCGAGCACGATGGTCTCGCCGTAGGTCGCAATGACGGCGCCATCGGCCTGGCGCGCAACTTTTCCGGTTTCAAGCTTGAGGGGACGTCCGCCCCAATCCAGTTCGACTGAATGTACATTGAACATCGTAATTATCTTTCATCGGTTTTTCGACGGCCGGACGCCAAAAACACCAAAGCCATGCCAAGATGGCGAGACGCTGCGTGCAAATGAATTGCGACGTCAGCGTCCGGCGATCCTGCCATGGCTTTCATGCTTCGAATAACGTCTGTCCTTCGATTCACGGGCCCCTTGCCCGTCACCGCCTGCCGCCGTATTGCGGCGGGCGGATCATGCAGGTCGCCGTGACTTGTTCACGATAAGCGGCCTGCATGACAAAACGCGCGCAGGTTGTGCGCGCGTGGACTTGTCTTAACGACGGATATTGTGCCGCTCGAGAAGCGCCTTGTAGCGCGCCTCGTCCGTCTTCTTCACATAATCGAGAAGCGAACGGCGGGTGGACACAAGCTTGAGCAGACCACGACGGGAATGATTATCCTTGACGTGGGTCTTGAAGTGCTCGGTCAGGTTGGTGATGCGCTCCGAGAGGATCGCGACCTGGACTTCCGGCGAACCCGTGTCGCCGGACTTCTTTGCATTCGTCTTGATGACTTCCGCTTTGCGTTCTGCGGTAATCGACATCGTCAAACACCTTCGTTGCGACTGGAACTGGCTGTCAGCCCGGTCAGGTTGAACACGCGCTTGGGGATGAGTTCGCCATTGCCAATTTCGGCGAGGGCCAGCAAACGGCCTCCGACGGTGACATAGACTGTGCCGCTCGAATTGGGCGCATCCCGTCCGCGCAACAAGACGGCCTGGCCCCGATGGAGCCTTGCCGCATCCGCCCGTGTGACGGCCAGTGCCGGGATGTCGTCCAGCGCGGTCTCAACGGGCAAAAGCGCGTCGGCGAGGCTAGCCCCACCGGACGCGGCTCTATCGCACAAAGCCTCCAGTTGTTCCAGTGGAATCATGTCGTTTTCGACGAACGGGCCCACCAGGGTCCGGCGCAATGCGCTGATATGGCCATAACAGCCCAGCAGCCGGCCAAGGTCCCGGGCCAGCGCCCGGACATAGGTTCCCTTGCCGCATTCGGCCTCGAATACCGAACGGTCGCTATCCTTCTGTTCCACAAGGATTAATTCGTGAATCTCGACCGGGCGCGGCTTCAGTTCCACCACCTCGCCGTCGCGGGCAAGGTCATAGGCGCGCTCGCCCTGGATCTTGATCGCCGAATATTGCGGCGGGGTCTGCTCGATCAGCCCGGTGAACTGCGGCAGCAGGGCGCGGATCGCCTCGGCGGTCGGGCGTTCCGTGCTGGTGGCCGTGGCCCGGCCCTCGGTGTCGTCGGTATCGCGCTCCTCGCCCCAGGTCACGGTGAAGCGGTAACGCTTGCGGCCGTCCATCACGAACGGGACCGTTTTGGTGGCTTCGCCGAGTGCGATCGGCAGTCCGCCGGAGGCCAGCGGATCGAGCGTGCCGGCGTGGCCGGCGCGCTTGGCCTGGAACAGCCGCTTGATCACCGCGACCGCGTGGGTCGACGTCATGCCGATCGGCTTGTCGAGAATCACCCAGCCGTGCACGTCACGCTTGTCGCGCTTCGGCTTGCCGGAGCGATCGCCGCCCTGCTGTCCGCGATGTTGTCCGCGCGATTGCTGCGGCTGCTGTTCCCGATGCGCGCGGAAATCCGGCTCGCTGTTAACGGCCTGCGAACCAGCAAATTTATTTTGCGCATGCTCGTTCGAATCATCCGAAGGGGCGAGATCGATGTCGTTTTGCGGATGTCCGTTCATTCGTTTTCGTCCGATTCTTGTCTGAGATCTTTTTGAACCGCAGGTGTTCTCAGTAGCTTCTCTATTCGTTCCGCCTCGTCGAATCGTTCGTCAACGCGAAAGCGAATATCAGGCGCAAATTTTAAGTTAATGCGCCGCGCAACTTCACCGCGGAGAAACTTCTTGTTGCGTTCGAGCGCGGCGAGCACCTTGTCGATGCCCTGACCGCCGAGCGGCATCACATAAACGGTGGCGAGCTTGAGGTCCGGCGACATCCGCACTTCTGGAATGGTGATGATGTGACCTTCGAGGTCCGGATCGTGCACGCTGCCTTGCGACAGCAGGTCGGCCACCGCATGGCGCACCAACTCGCCGACGCGCAGCTGACGCTGCGAACCTTCGGTGCTGGAAGCCTTGCTGCCAGAAGCCTTGTTTCCAGAAGGCTTGCCTGGACCGCGTTGTTGATGGCGGGGCATGATTTGAAATCTGCTCATTGCCTCACGAACTGGGGACGCGCGGCAGGCCGCGCGCCTCATCGTGAGTGATTAAAAGATTTATGGCCTCATCGCGAGCAGCCGCTCAAACGGGCTGCTCGCGAAATGAGGTCGGTTCGTAATGCGATCCCAAACTCGATGTAAGACTTGGACTTACAGCGAGCGCTGGATCGTCTCCACACGATAACACTCGATAACGTCGCCGGGCCGCATGTCCTGATAATTTTCGAACGACATGCCGCATTCCTGACCGGAGACGACTTCCTTGGCGTCGTCCTTGAAGCGCTTGAGTTGCCCAAGCTTTCCTTCATGGATGACCACGTTGTCGCGGATCAGGCGCACATTGGCGCCGCGTTCCACGGTTCCGTCGGTGACGCGGCAACCCGCGATCTTGCCGACCTTGGAGATGTTGAACACCTCCAGGATCAGGGCGTTGCCGAGCATTGTCTCGCGCAGCGTCGGCGCGAGCAGGCCGGACATCGCCTTTTTCACGTCATCCACCAGATCGTAGATGATGTTGTAGTAGCGGATTTCGATGCCGTTGCGCTTGGCGAGATTGCCGGCTTCCTTGTGCGCACGCACATTGAAGCCGATGATCGCGGCATTGAAGCCTTCAGCCAGCGTCACGTCGGATTCGCTGATGCCGCCGACGCCTGCATGCAGGATGCGGGCTGCGACTTCATCGGTGCCGAGCTTCTCGAGCGAGCCGAGGATCGCTTCGAGCGAGCCCTGCACGTCCGCTTTGATGACCAGCGGGAAGTCCTTGCGGCCCGTGGTCTTGAGCTGCGACATCATCTGTTCGAGCGAACCGCGCATGCCGGAGATGCTGGCGGCGGACTTTTCGCGCTTCTGGTGGGCGCGATAGTCGGTCACTTCGCGGGCGCGGGCTTCGTTCTCGACCACCGCGAGCCGGTCGCCGGCCTCCGGCGGACCGTTGAAGCCGAGCACTTCGACTGGAACCGACGGACCGGCCTCGTCGAGCGAGACGCCTTGATCCGAAATCAGGGCGCGGACGCGGCCCATTTCGGCGCCGGCGACAATGATGTCGCCGATGCGCAGCGTGCCGCGCTGTACCAGCACGGTCGCCACCGGGCCACGGCCGCGATCGAGCTTGGCTTCGATCACGGTGCCTTCCGCCGGACGATCCGGATTGGTCTTGAGGTCGAGCAAGTCGGCCTGCAGCGCAATCATCTCGAGCAGTTTGTCGAGATTGGTCTTGTTCTTGGCGGAGACCTCGACATCGACGACTTCACCGCCAAACGATTCGACTTGAACCTCGTATTGCAGCAGTTCGGTGCGGACACGCTCCGGCTTGGCATCGGGCTTGTCGATCTTGTTGATGGCGATGATCATCGGCACCTTCGCCGCCTTGGCGTGGTTGATCGCCTCGATCGTCTGCGGCATCACGCCGTCGTCGGCGGCCACCACCAGCACCACGATATCCGTCACCTTGGCGCCGCGGGCGCGCATCGCGGTGAACGCGGCGTGGCCCGGGGTGTCGATGAAGGTGATCTTCTTGCCGCTCTCCGGCGAGGTCACCTGATAGGCGCCGATGTGCTGGGTGATACCGCCGGCTTCGCCGCTGACCACATTGGCGTGGCGCAGCGCGTCGAGCAGCGAGGTCTTGCCGTGGTCGACGTGACCCATCACGGTCACCACCGGCGAACGCGGCGTCTGATCGGTGGCATGATCGTCGGCAACGTCGAACAGGCCTTCCTCGACGTCGGATTCGGCGACGCGCTTGACGGTGTGGCCGAGTTCTTCAGCGATCAGCTGGGCCGTGTCGGCGTCGATCACGTCGGTGATCTTCACCATCTGGCCCTGTTTCATCAGCATGCGGATCACGTCCACGGCGCGCTCCGCCATGCGGTTGGCGAGCTCCTGGATGGTGATGGCTTCGGGAATCACCACCTCGCGAATCAGCTTTTCCTTCGGCTCGTTCGACTGATGACCCTTCAGCCGCTGGGTGCGGCGGCGGAATGAGGCAACCGAGCGTTCGCGAACATCGTCGGCGGTCAGTGCGGTGACCAGCGTCAGACGTCCCCGCTGCTTGGCCGGCGCCGGCTTGGCGGTCGGCTTGGGCGCGATGACGGGGCGCGCGGCGCCGCCGGGACCACGGCGGATCTGGCGCGGACCGTCATCCTCGTCCGGCTCGGCCGGAACTCCGGCCGGGCGGGCCGCGGTCGTGATGGCCGGGCGTGCGGGCGTGGTGCCAGTCGCGGGGCGAGCGCCCGCGGCGGGGCGTGCCGCTGCCGGCGCAGCCGAGGTCGCCGCCTGCTGCTTGGCTTCTTCCTCGCCGAAACGCTTCTTGGCTTCGAGTTCGGCCTTGCGCTTGGCTTCGGCCTCCAGGCGATGGCGGTTGGCTTCCTCGCGCTGGCGCGCTTCGGCGGCTTCGCGTTCCTGCTGCTCCTTGAATTCCTTGGTGTTGCGGCGCGCGGCCTCTTCCTCGGCGACGCGGCGCTCTTCCTCTTCGCGGACCTTGGCATCGGCGAGCGCCAATGCGCGCGCGCTGCGCTCGTCCTCGGTCAAAGTGCGCAGCACGACGCCCGAACCGCCACGGGGCGGCGGAGCCGGACGGGACGGCGGGGTCGGGCGCGGGGGAGCGACGGGCGCAGCTTTCACCGGCGGTTCCGGCGCACGCGGTGGGGCTTCGCTCGGCCCTGGCCCTTCACCGGGCAAGCGACGCTTGGTCCGTTTTTCGACCACCACCGACTTGGTGCGGCCGTGGCTGAAACTCTGGCGCACGACGCCGGTCTCTGTGCGCGGCTTCAGCGACAGAGTTTTCGAACCGACGCTTAGCGTCTTGTCGCCAGGATTCTTCGTCTCAGCCATTCAGTCATCCCTAATCTCGTTGGGCGCGCCAGCGCGCCGCGTCACTCGGTCCAAGCCGTCTGCTTCAGACGTCCTTTGACTTTGAAATTTTTGTCACCCGGCGGTCCGGTTCAGCGCGAAACCGGACGACGCGTCGGCAGCGGGCAAGGACGGTTTCGGCCGCCGAGCCCGCGCGCAGGGCAGCATGTATCACATTTGACCGCCCTAGTGCCAAATCCAATTCTGCAGAGGTCAATGCGTTGAGAACCGGAATTTCACCGGTTTCGCCCGCGATTTGCCGCGCTGTCGCGTCCAGCTTGCGGATTCCATCGGCGGCGCCGTCGGAGGCATGGATCAGGGCGGCGGTTTCGCCCCGCTGCAGCGCGGTTTCCACCTTGCTGAAGCCGGAGACCACGGCGCCCGCCTTGCCGGCCATGGCCAGCGCCTCGATCAGGCTGCGGACCATCAGATTTTCGGTTTCGGCCAGGAAATCCGGCGAAACGCGCACATCGCGCTTGAATCCGCGGCCGAATACGCCGCGCTTGACGGCCTCCGCGACCGTTCCTTGCGCGGCCGAAACCCACAGGCCCCGGCCGGGCAGCTTGCGTTTCAGGTCGGCGACCACCTGGCCGTCGGGCGCGACCACGAACCGGATCAGGTCCTCGATCGGCTGCACCTGCCGCGTGACCGCGCACATCCGTTCGGTCCCGGACTTTGCGGTCCGGGGTCCGTCGTCAAGATCTGCGGGTTCGAGGGCTGCCAGCATGCGAGGGCATGACCTTACGCCGGATGATCGTCGGCGGCGTCGGGCGCTGCCGGCTTGACGAGGTCAGCCTCCGAGATCCATCCCGCCGCGACGCGTGCCTGCATGATCAGGGCTTCCGCATCTTCCCGTGACAGATCCGCGGCTTCGACGAAGCCCGGATGCTTGGTGGTCTCGCCGTCCTTGCGCTCGGTCCAGCCGGCGAGGTCGTCGGTGGCGCAATCGGCCAGGTCCTCGATGGTCTTGACGCCGTTCTCGCCGAGCTTGACCAGGATTTTCAGATTGGTGCCCGGCACCGTCTTCAGCGCCTCATCGACGCCCAGCTCCTTGAGCTTGGCGTCGAGTTCGGCTTCCTGCTGCTCAAGGTATTCCCGGGCGCGGTTCTGCAGTTCCTGCGCGGTTTCCTCGTCGAAGCCTTCGATCCCTGCGAGTTCCTTGATATCCACCAATGACAGTTCCTCGACCGACGAAAAGCCTTCCGACGCGAGCAGTTGCCCGACGACTTCGTCGACGTTGAGCGCTTCCATGAAAACGCGGGTTGAATTTTCGAAATCGGCCTGGCGCCGTTCCGATTCCTCTTGTTCGGTAAGGATGTCGATGTCCCAGCCGGTCAGCTGCGAGGCAAGTCGGACATTCTGCCCGCGGCGGCCGATTGCAAGCGACAATTGGGTATCGGGGACCACGACTTCAATACGCTCGCGGTCTTCATCGATCACGACCTTGGCGACTTCGGCCGGCGCCAGCGCGTTGACCACGAAGGTCGCGATGTCGGGCGACCACGGAATGATGTCGATCTTCTCGCCCTGCAGCTCGTTGACCACGGCCTGCACGCGCGAGCCGCGCATGCCGACGCAGGCGCCGACCGGATCGACCGAGGAATCCCGCGAAATCACGCCGATCTTGGCGCGCGAGCCCGGATCGCGGGCCACCGCCTTGATCTCGACGATGCCGTCGTAGATTTCGGGTACTTCCTGGGCGAACAGCTTCGCCATGAACTGCGGATGGGTGCGGGACAGGAAAATCTGCGGTCCGCGGGTCTCGCGGCGGACGTCGAACAGATAGGCGCGGACACGGTCGCCGTTGCGGAACAGTTCGCGCGGCAGCATCTCGTCGCGGCGCACGATGGCTTCGCCACGGCCCAGATCGACGATCACGCTGCCGTATTCGACCCGCTTGACGGTGCCGTTGACGATATCGCCGATGCGATCCTTGAATTCCTGGTACTGCCGGTCGCGCTCGGCTTCACGGACCTTCTGCACGATCACCTGCTTGGCGGACTGGGCCGCGATGCGCCCGTATTCCAACGGTGGCAGGGTGTCGGCGATGGTGTCGCCGACCTGCGCGCCCGGATTGGCACGCTGTGCGTCGACCAGCGAAATCTGGTTTGAGGAATTCTCGACCTGTTCGACGACCAGCATGTGACGCGACAGCCGCAACTCGCCCTTCTTGCCATCGATTTCGGCATGCACGTCGGTTTCGCTGCCGTAGCGCGCCCGCGCCGCCTTGGCGATGGCGTCCTCCATCGCCGCGATCACGATCGAGCGGTCGATCGATTTTTCGCGCGCGACAGCGTCGGCGATCTGCAGAAGTTCGAGCTTGTTGGCGCTGATAGCGGCCATGGTCCTAGTCTCCTTCGTGGTGCCCGTTGCGCTGGTTTTGCGCATCGAGCCGGTGTTGCTTGGTGTTGGTCGGTTTGGCTTTCGGCTTCGGTTTCGGCGTTGGCTTCCTCGGCGGCGCGGCCATCGATTTCTGACGATCGCGCTTTGCATGGGACGGCGGCGGCGGCGCGAGACCGAGATCCTCGCGCAAGTCGCGTTCGGCCGCCTTGCCCCGGCGCATCGATTCCGCGATCAATTCATCGGTCAGCACCAGCCGCGCATCGTTGATGTCTTCCATCACCAGCGCGACGTCGGCCACCTCATCGGCACGCGCGTCGTCACGGCGCAGGTTGAGGCGGTCGCCCTCCACCCCGGTCAGGGTGCCACGAAACCGCTTGCGGCCCTCATGGGCGACGGCCATTTCGATTTTGACCAGATGGCCGGTATAGCGCTCGAAATCGCTGCGGCGGACCAGTGGCCGGTCGATGCCCGGTGAGGAGATCTCCAGGCGATAGGCCCGCTCGATCGGATCGGCGATATCGAGCACCGGCGATAGCGCCCGCGAGACCGCTTCGCAGTCCTCGATCAGCATGGTGCCGTCGGGCCGCTCCGCCATGACCTGCACGGTGCAGCCGGCTTCACCGGATACCTTGATCCGGACCAGACGATAACCCATGCCCTGCAGCACCGGGCCGGCGACCGCGGCAACACGCGCGGCAACGCCCGGCTCGACCACCAGACGGGGTTCGTCCAGCAATTCGTCGATCGCAGGCTGCGCGGTTGGATCGTTTATGTCCGAAGTCAAAATCCCAAACCCGATTTAAGGTTAAGCGTCGTCTAATGTCCCGTTCCGGCGCCCGGTCAGGGAGCCCCGATCGCTCGCTGCCATCGCGGGCGTGGGCGTGTTTCCCGCATTGCTGCGGTCCGTTTCCAAGCCTGTTTCAGGTAATAAAAAAGAGCGGGTCCCCGGAGGAGCCCACTCTCAATACGCGATCGTATGAGACGTCTTTAGTGGTGCCAATATAGCCTTTTCTTGCGCGCTGGGCAAGGGCGCTGACCCCTCACTTGCGGCCGTTTCGGTTCCATTTCATCCGATCAAGCGAAGGCGCGCGCCGGACTAAACCCTTCGTTCACCTGGGCGCAATAGCGTAGGGCGGACCCAAACACCGCGCGGCAGGGGCAACACCTTGTGCCGGGCAAGGATACGTAATGGCCGTACCGACACCGATAATTCCGGAACTCGACGATGTCGTAAGGGGTGGTGACGCGCGCCGGCAAGCCGACATCATCCGCAAACTGTCCGATCTGTTCGCGCAGGGTGCGGCGCATTTCCAGCCCAGGCACGTTGAATTGTTCGACGGTATCCTGATTGGCCTCGTGCCGCTGGTCGAGATCGACGCCCGCGTGCGTCTCGCCGAGCAGATTGCCCCGATTCCCAATGCCCCGCCGTCGCTGGTCGGCCTCCTGGTGCACGAAGACGAGATCGCCATCTCCGGTCCGCTGCTGCGCTCGTCGCCGCTGGTCGACGAGCCGACCTTGATCGAGATCGCCGGTGCCAAGGGCCAGGGCCATTTGTTCGCGATTTCGGAGCGCGCCACGCTGTCGCCTCCGGTCACCGACGTGATCGTGCGCCGCGGCGATCGCGACGTGATCCGCAGCGTTGCCGGCAACTCCGGCGCACAGTTCTCCACCACCGGTTATTCCGGCCTGCTGACCCGGGCCAGCGACGACGGCGTGCTGGCGCTGGCGATCGGCAAGCGCCATGACATCACCCAGATGCAGCTCAAGGAGCTGCTCGAGCATTCGGCTGACATCGTGCGCCGCCGCCTGTTCGACATGGCATCGCCGGCCAAGAAGGTGGCGATCAACCAGGCCATGATCGGGATCGGCTCCGCGCCGTCGCGCGGCGCGCGCGACTTCGCCCGTGCGCAGCGGGAAATCCTGACACTCAGCATGGCGGAAGAGCTGAACGAAGCCGCGCTGATGGCGTTCGCGAAAGAGCACAAATACGAAGAGACCGTCGCCACCCTGTCGGTGATGACCGGCGTCAGTCTCTCGATCATCGACCATCTGATCCGCGGCGATCGCCATGACCCGATCCTCATCATGGGCAAATCGCTGGGGCTGCAGTGGGCCACGGTGCGCGCCCTGATCATCGTCCGGATCGGACCCGGCAAACCCAATCCGTCGATTCCGGAAATGGAAGAGGCGCGCATGAACTATGAGCGGCTGGTGCCGGCGACGGCGCAGCGGGTGCTCAAATTCTGGCAGAAGCGCCCGGCCGAGGCTCACGCCGAAGTCTGATTGTCCGCGTAGGACCTAATCGCGGCGCTGAAAGATCAAATACGCGGCCTTGCGCCCCTCGCGCTGCGCCTTTCGTCCATACCGCGTCATGGTGTAGTCCGGCCACGGCAGCCGCCAATCGTCGGCGCGCTCGGCGGTCCAGCGAAAATCGTGCGCGCGGACGAAATGGGCGAGTGTCCATGCGCTGTAATGATCGATGTCGCAGACAAACCGGAATTCGCCACGCGTCATGAGCGCGCGCGTCATCATGGCGATGGTCGCATCCTGCACGAAACGCCGTTTCCAGTGCCGCCGCTTTGGCCACGGATCGGGGTGAATGAGATCGATGCGGCGCAGCGTTTGGGGCGGCACCCACGCCAACAACTCAGCGGCATCGCCGGCCAGCAGCCGGATGTTGCCGATCTGCTGGGCCTCGATCTCGGCGAGAATTTTGGCCATGCCGTTGACGTAGGGTTCGACCCCGATGAAGCCGGTCTGCGGGAACGCGCGGGCTTCCGCCACCAGGTGTTCGCCGCCGCCGAACCCGATTTCGAGGCGCACGTCATTCACCGGCACGCTGAACAGCGTGCGCAGGTCGGCCGGCGCGGGCGTCGCGAGGTCGAGCGCCAGCTGCGGCAGCAGCTCCTCGATGAGCTGCGCCTGATGGCTGCGAAGCTTGTGGCCTTTGCGGCGTCCGAAGAAGGACCCCTGCGCATGACCGGCGTGATCGCCTCCGGCAGGGTCGTCTGTCACAGGCATATCCTTGTCCGCGTCAATGGTGCGAGCTCAACATCGCTCGCGGGTGCGCGGCCTGATATCGGCCGGCGACCAGGGACGCAAGACCTTGGACACAAGACCCGTGAAGCAAGGATCGTCTGAAGCAAGAATGCTCTTAAATCATCGTCTCGATCATCGCCCTGGCGTTCGAGGCCAGCGATAATCGTTAGGTCCCGAACGGAACGATCAGCGCCGGTCGGGTTGTTCGCGCGAAGCCATCTGCTCGACCAGGTCGACAATGGTCCGGCGGAGTTTCGGATCGGAGATCCGTGTGAATGCCCGGGTCAGGGCCAGGCCTTCGGAGGTCGCAAGAAAATCCGAGACATAGGCCGGCGACGGTGCATCGGTCAGGCCTTCGGCATTGAGCGTACCGGTCGGACCGCCCTCGAACAGGAAGGACACCGGCACCTGCAGGATATCGGAGATCTGCTGCAGCCGGCTGGCACCGATGCGGTTGGTGCCTTTTTCGTATTTCTGGATTTGCTGGAACGTGAGGTCGAGCGCCTCACCGAGCTTTTCCTGACTCATACCCAACATGATACGGCGCATTCGCACGCGGCTGCCGACATACTTGTCAACCGGATTGGGCGCCTTAGCCGACATCAGCATACTCCTCACCCCTTGCATAGCTGTCATGAATAGTTAACGGCTCATACGGACATACGCCGTTTGTTCGGACAAGGTCAAATCGTAACTGATCAGTTGATTAAGCCAACTGTCTAAATCTCAAAAAACCGAGCCTACATCAAGTCCGATTATAAGATAAATTCCGCATTGCGAAATTGACTACGAATCGCGCGATCCGATCATCGGCCCAGCAAAGTGGTTTTGGTGCGGCGCCGGCCGACCACAATCGCCGCCAGTGCCACCAGGATTGCCACCGGCAAATCTCCCACCCGTGCGTACAAGGGCGGCGCAATCGCCGACGGCAGCCCGGAGTCCAGCACGCCTTCGACCCCGAGGCCGAGCCGGGCGACGATCTGCCCGAACGGGTCGATCACCGCGGAAATCCCGGTATTCGCAGCACGTACGATCGGCAACCCCTCTTCGATCGCGCGCAGCCGGGTCTGTTGCAGATGCTGATAAGGGCCGGTGCTGATGCCGAACCAGCCGTCATTGGTGACGTTGACGATCCAGCCGGGACGTTCGCCCGGCGGTACGATATCGCCGGGGAAGATCGCCTCGTAGCAGATCAGCGGCAGCACCTTCGGCGCGTGCGGCAGTTCCATGGTCTTACGGCGTTGTCCCGGAATGTAGCCGCCGCGCAGCATGGTCAGCTGAATGAAGCCGAGCCGTTCCATCACCTGCTGGAACGGCAGATATTCGCCGAACGGCACCAGATGCAGCTTGTCGTAGACGCTCAGGATGCTGCCATCATGGTCAATGGAATAGATCGAATTGTAAGCACGGGTAACGTGAGGACCGGACGGCGCATCCGGAGGTCGCACCCCGCCGGTCAGCAGCGTTGTGCCCGGCGGCAGCAGCGCGGCGATCTGCGCCATCGCGTCGGCTTCCCGCGTCAGGAAAAAAGGAAACGCCGATTCCGGCCAGATCAGGACGGTCGCATCCTTGACGCCGGAGGTGGCCGGCCCGGTCGCACGGTCCGACAGCGTCAGATACTTCTGCATCACCGCCTGCTTGGCGGAATAGTTGAACTTCATGTCCTGCTGCAGATTGGGCTGCATCAGCCGCAGCCGCACGCCTTCCACCAGCCGGACCGGCTCGTGCGCCAGCCGCACTGTGCCGAAAACGCCCATGGCGATCAGCACGGCCACAGCCATGGCCGGCGCGATCCATGGCTTGCTCAGCCATGAGGCGCGTGGCGGCGGCTGATCGATCAGAACCGCTGGAGACGCAAAGATCGCGACCGCCAGAAACGTCAGCCCCCACAATCCGATCAGCGATGCTGTCTGCGCCAGCGCCAGCGGCTCGGTCAGCGCATAACCGAACGCATTCCAGGGAAAGCCGGTCAGGACATGGCCACGCAGCCATTCGCTGACGGTGAGGCCGACGGCCAATGACAGGATTCGTGATGCATCGCGGGTCCAGATCAGCCGCGCCAGCGCAAAGCCGAGGGACATGAACAGCGCGAGGCCGGCGGGCAGTGCGGTGACCGCGAACGGCAGCAGGTAGCCGAAGATATCCGCGTCGACCAGGAAGGCGTAGCCGACCCAATAGAGCCCGGCGAGGAAATAACCGAAGCCGAACCACCATCCGCTGAGCGCCGCTGCCGGCACGCCGCCGAGCCGCCCGGCGCCCGCGCCGTCGACCAGCCAGACCATGACGGGAAAGGTGAGAAACAGCACCGGCCAGGCATTGAACGGTGCCATCGCCAGCGCCGACACCGCGCCGGCCGCGAGCGCAATCAGTGCCCGCTTCCAGCCCCAGACCAGAATGATTCCGAGACCGATCGCGCCCAGTCGCGTCGGATGAAGCCGCGCCGCGATGCTCACGAGGGCGGAGCTCCTTCCGCCGGTGGCGACGCGCCGCCGCTGTCGGGGGGGCGCGCGGCATCGGCGGCGGCTTCGCGTCGTCGGGTTTCCCGATGCCGCAAGGCGGAGCGATCCTTGCGGGTGCCGATGCGCAGCCGCTTGACCCGGCGCGGATCGGCATCCAGCACCTCGATTTCGAAATCGCCCGGGCCGGAAATGATCTCGCCGCGCACCGGCAGGCGCCCGACCTGCGCCACCAGATAGCCGCCCAGCGTATCGACCTCTTCGCCGGCCTCGCCGATCACGAAATCCTCGCCGATCACCGACTTGACGTCCTCGAGGCTGGCGCGGGCATCGGCGATGAACGAATTATCCGCCTGGCGCACCACCGCCGGCGGCTCGTCGCTGTCGTGTTCGTCGTCGATCTCGCCGACGATCTGCTCGACGATGTCCTCGATCGACACCAGCCCGTCGGTGCCGCCATATTCGTCGACCACCAGCGCCAGGTGGATGCGGCTCGCCTGCATCTTGGCCAGCAGATCATGCGCCGGCATCGACGGCGGCACGTACAGCAGCTTGCGGATGATGTTGGTGTCCGACAGCGGCGCGCCGAGGTTCACCGCGCGCAGGTCGAGGCCCGCCGGAAACGGCTTTTTGCGCTTGGCATTGACGGCGGGGTCGACCTTGGCGCGTTCCGCGATATAGGCCAGCAGGTCGCGGATGTGCACGATACCTTCGGGATCGTCGAGGGTATCGTTGTAGACCACCAGGCGCGAGTGTGCCGCGCTCTCGAAGATGTCGATCAGTTCGCCCAGCGAGATGTCGCGCTTCACTGCGACGATGTCGGCGCGAGGCACCATGACGTCGGCGATGCGGCGCTCGCGCAATCCCAGGATGTTGCGCAGCATGGTGCGCTCGATGGCCGAGAAGCTGGTCTCGTCCGGTGTCGAGGCGTCGAGCACCACCTGCAGGTCGGCACGCAGCGAGCCGGGCTTCCAGCCGAACAGCGTGCGCAAGGCGCGCATGAACCATGTATCGGCCGCGGGACGCAGGATTTCGCCCTGCTGCACCGGGACGGGCAGGTTGCGCGGCTCGTGCGCTATCTCGGCCGCGCTGTCGCGCGATTCGGCTGCGGACGACTGTGGGTCGGGTGTCACTTAACCCACCTCATCGGAAGACGCATAAGGATCGGGAATGCCGAGCTGCGCCAGGATGGTGCGCTCGAGGCCTTCCATCTCCTCGGCCTCGTCGTCGGTCTCGTGGTCGTAGCCGATCAAATGCAGGAATCCGTGGACAGCGAGATGGCTGAGGTGGTGCTCGAACGGTTTGTGTTCGGTCTCCGCCTCGCGCCGGGTCGTCTCATAGGCGATGGCGATGTCGCCGAGCATGCGCGGCGCATCATCGTCGTCTGCGGCCGGTTGTTCGGCGGCCGGAAACGACAGCACGTTGGTCGGCTTGTCGAAGCCGCGCCAGTCGCGGTTCAAGGTCTGGATGCCGGCATCGTCCGTCAGCATCACGGCGATCTCCGCGCCGCTGGAGGCCGGATCGGCCGCGGCTTCGGCCGCGGCCTCGATCGCGCGGACGATGGTCTCCTCATAACCGGCGTCATCCGGCCAGCAATCGGCGCTGACGAGAATATCGGTAAGGGGAGGGTCCTGGCGCGGCATCGATCTGGATCTTGCGGCAGATAACGGAGACATCAACGTTTCGCGGCCGCGGGCTTTTGCGGCAGGCCTTCGTAGGCGGCGACGATCCGCGCCACCAGTTCGTGGCGGATGACGTCCTCGGCGGTGAATTTGACCTGCGCGATGCCTTCGACGCCGTCGAGCAGCTTTGCGGCCTCGGCGAGGCCCGATGGCTGGCCATTCGGCAGATCGACCTGGCTCGGATCGCCGGTGATGATCATGCGGCTGTTTTCGCCCAGGCGCGTCAGGAACATCTTCATCTGCATCGAGGTGGTGTTCTGCGCCTCGTCGAGAATGATCGCCGCGTTGGTCAGGGTGCGGCCGCGCATGAAGGCGAGCGGCGCGATTTCGATTTCGCCGCTCTGCAGCGCGCGCTCGACAATGCGGGAGTCCATCAGGTCATACAGCGCGTCATAGATCGGGCGCAGATAGGG
The DNA here is from genome assembly GCF_032397745.1 of Bradyrhizobium prioriisuperbiae. Lineage (NCBI taxonomy): Bacteria > Pseudomonadati > Pseudomonadota > Alphaproteobacteria > Hyphomicrobiales > Nitrobacteraceae > Bradyrhizobium > Bradyrhizobium prioriisuperbiae. Next base: position 2,083,951 of record NZ_CP135921.1, on the reverse strand, counting down.
ATCGACCTTCTCGCGCATGTCGCCGGGCAGGAAGCCGAGCCGCTCGCCGGCTTCCACCGCGGGGCGTGACAGGATGATGCGATCGACTTCCTTGCGCTCGAACAGCTGCGCGGCGTGCGCCACCGCAAGCCAGGTCTTGCCGGTGCCGGCGGGGCCGATGCCGAACACCAGCTCGTTGCGTTTCAGGGCACGGATGTAGGAGTCCTGCGCGGCGGTGCGGGCGCGCACCGGGCGCTTGCGCAGGTTGATTTCCTCGAACGCCGATTTCGCAAGCTTCGGATCGAAATCGAACAGCGAGCCCTGGGCGATGACGGCGCGGATCGCACCCTCGACATCGCCCTGCGCCAGCTCCTGGCCGCGAACGGCCTGCTCATACAGCGTTTCCAGTACGCGGCGGGCGGCGTCGCAGGCGTCGCGCGATCCGGCGATGGTGATGTGGTTGCCGCGCTGGTCGACCACGACGCCGAGCCGGCGTTCGATCAGCGCCAGGTTCTGGCCGTAAGGGCCGACAAGGGCGGAGGCGGCGCGGTTGTCGTCGAACGCGACGACGACCTGCGTCTCGGAGTTGGCTTGCGAGGTCGATGGAGTCTGCAAGGCCTGAATATCACGGTCGAGTTTGCGGCCAGGGGCGAGAGAAGGCGAATCCGATGCGCTTTTTGGCAAGGGTTTTCAGGCTCCGGTTGTCATGGCCGGAGACGCAGTCGCGCTCCGTATCTCGGCGGATGAGGCCGCTGATGTCGCGAGCGCGCCCAACAGGCTGTAGCGCTCCAGGCTGTCGATCTTGACCGGCAGGACCTGGCCGATGATGTCGGGGCCGGCCATCACATGGGCGGGCTGCAGATAAGCGGTGCGGCCGACGATCTGGCCGGGATTGCGCGCAGGGCGCTCGAACAGCACGTCGACGGTTTTTCCAATCGTGGCCTTGTTGAAGGCCGATTGCTGGCTGTCGATCAACTCCTGAAGCCGCGCCAATCGCTCGTCCATCACTGCGGTCGCAACCATCTCCTGCATGTCCGCCGCCGGCGTTCCCGGCCGCGGTGAGTATTTGAACGAATATGCGCCAGCGTAGCCGATTTGCGCGACCAGCGCGAGGGTCGCGGCAAAATCTTGATCGCTTTCGCCGGGAAAGCCGACAATGAAATCCGATGAAAAAGCAATGTCTTCGCAGGCCGCGCGGAACCGGTCGATGATCCGCCGGTAATCATCGGCGGTATGCTTGCGGTTCATGGCGGCCAGGATGCGGTCGGAGCCGGACTGCACCGGCAGATGCACGAACGGCATCAGGGCCGGCAGGTCGCGGTGGGCGTCGATCAGGCTGTCCTCGACGTCGCGCGGGTGGCTGGTCGAGTAGCGCAGGCGGACGATGCCGGGGATTTCAGCCAGATGGTGCAGCAGCTTGCCGAGCGGCCAGGGCTTGCCGTCGGGGCCGTCGCCATGGAAGGCGTTGACGTTCTGCCCGATCAGCGTGATCTCGCGCACGCCGTTGTCGGCGAGACGCTTCACGTCGTCGACAATGCGCGCAACCGGGCGCGAAACCTCGGTGCCGCGGGTGTAGGGCACCACGCAGAAGGTGCAGAACTTGTCGCAGCCTTCCTGCACGGTGACGAACGACGACACGCCGCGCGCGCGGATCGCCGCCGGCTTCGGCGGCGCGAGGAAGTTGAACTTGTCGTCGAGCGGAAATTCCGTGTCGAGGGCGCGACCCTGACGCTCGGCACGCGCGAGCAATTGCGGCAGATGATGATAGCTCTGCGGGCCCACGACTACGTCGACCACCGGAGCGCGGCGGATGATCTCCTGGCCTTCGGCCTGCGCAACGCAGCCGGCGACCGCGATGGTGACCGTGCGGCCGCTCTGCGCGGCCAGATCCTTGGCTTCACGCAGCCGGCCGAGTTCCGAATAGACTTTCTCGGAGGCCTTCTCGCGGATGTGGCATGTGTTGAGGATCACGAGATCCGCGTCGTCCGCGTTCGCCGTCTCGACAAAGCCCTCGGGCGCCAGCGTGTCCACCATGCGTTGTGCATCGTAGACATTCATCTGACAGCCGTATGACTTGATATGCAGCTTGCGCGGCGCGCTCATCTTCTCAACAGAACTTACGTTTCCAGCAGACATGAAAGCGCGGGGCGTTCCCGCGGGATTGCCGGTCAGATATAGCGAAAAGGCCGGAAATACCAGCTTTTACAACACGATTTGCGGCCATTGTGGCGCACAATGCGGTCATTTGCGGCCGCAACGGCCCGATATCGGCGTCCCGATCCGGACGTGTCTCGGGAACAGCTGGCTCAGGACGATTTGTCCGGGGTGTCGTCGAGCGGCACGCAATAGAGCTCGAGCCGGTGATCGACCAGCTTGTAACCCAGCTTGCGGGCGATCTCGGCCTGCAGCTTCTCGATCTCCTCGGAAGTGAATTCGATCACCTTGCCGTCGCGCAGGTTGATGAGATGATCGTGATGGCTGTCGCGCATGGTCTCATAACGCGCGCGGCCCTCGCGAAAATCGTGGCGCTCGATGATGCCGGCATCCTCGAACAGTTTCACCGTGCGATAGACGGTCGAGATCGAAATCTTGTCATCGACGGCGACGCAGCGGCGATACAGTTCCTCGACATCCGGATGATCGACGGCTTCCGCCAGCACGCGCGCGATCACGCGGCGCTGCTCGGTCATGCGCATGCCGGTCGCCGCGCAACGTTTCTCGATGTCGGTCGGATCGGAAGCGGTGACCGGTTTCAGCGTCGTCATGGTTCAATCCCGTTCGAGTTTGTCCAGCCGAAACCATTCCGGCGTGCGGCGGACAAAGCTCGGTATCCCTTGGTGGCGTTTCTTGGTGGCAGTCTTTGGATGGCCCGTTGTGCCATTGTGCGCAGTTTACGACAAGTCGCGTTGCATCACCAAGGCATTCAGTTGTTCCCCGCCGGCCTCGCGGTAATAGCGTTCGCGCCGTCCAACCCCGCGGAATCCGGCCCGTTCATACAGCCGCCGCGCCGGTTGATTGTTTTCCTCAACCTCGAGGAAAACTTTTTTTATTCCGCGTCCCGCCAGGTGCCCCAGATGGGTCCGCAGCAGGTCGCGTGACAAGCCGCGGCCGCGCTGTCCGGCCGCGATGGCGATCGAGAGAATCTCCGCTTCGTCGGCGGCCATGCGCGACACCGAAAAGCCGATGATCTGCCGGCCCTGCCGCAACCGGTGTGTCAGTGTATTGCGGTCGAGCAGCATCTGTTCGAATTCGTTCGCGCCCCAGCCGCGATGAAACGACGCGCCATGCAACTGTGCCAGCCGTGGCGCGTCGCGCAGGTTCGCCGCCTCGACCGTCGGCGGACTCCTGTCGAACAGCTTGGCAAGCCAGCCGCGCATCACAGTGACGAGGGTTGCGCCGGAGCAGGTCGCGCGCCGGCCTGCGGCTTGACGTCGGGCGCACGCAGATAATACGGCCGCGCCGGCGCGGTGTTCGGGCTGACCGCGGCGCCAAGCCACGCCACCCAGGCGATTTCCGGCGCCGGCTGCTGCTTGATTTCAACCGGTGCGTCGCCGGGCCAGCGATCGGCAACGAGTTGCGCGGCATTGCCGACCAGACGCGGCGCGCCAAAGCGCGCGGCCTCGAGCGCCTCGGTGATCGGCGCGATCCGCGGTCGGATCAATGTCCCACCGCTGCCGCTGACCACCTGGAAATAAACCTGGTCGTGACGCGCATCGATCACCGAGATCACCGGCGCGTCGCCGTTCTCGCTCACCGGCGCCGCCGCGTAGGCCGACAGAGTGGTGACGCCGACCACCGGCTTGTTGGCGGCGAGTGCGAGGCCGCGTGCTGCCGACAAGCCGACGCGCAATCCGGTGAAGCTGCCGGGGCCAGTGGTCACCGCAATGCGATCGAGCGCCGCAAACGGCACCGCCGCGGCCTTCATGACGCGGTCGAGCAGCGGCATCAGCGCCTCGGCGTGGCCGCGCTTCATCGGCAGCGACTCCTGTGCCAGCAATTTGTTGGCGTCGGTGTCGAGCACGGCCGCGGCACAAGCGTCGAGCGCGGTATCGATGGCGAGAATGAGCATGGAGCCAATGGTTCGTGGGGATCGAAGTCCCGCGAAAGTGCCTGTCAAACACCATCGTGTCAAAAGGATTGGGGGCAAGCGTTTCGACGCTTGCCCCCTCTGGAATGATCGCGGCGTCCGCCGTCGGAAGATCAGGCCATAATCTTTTCAGGCCAGAACTTTCAGGCCAAATCTTTCAGGTCAAATCTTTCAGGCCATGGGCCGGACTTCGACGACATCAGGCACGAAGTGCTTGAGCAGGTTCTGGATGCCGTGCTGCAGCGTGGCGGTGGACGACGGGCAGCCGGCGCAAGAGCCCTTCATATCGAGATAGACGATGCCGTCTTTGAAGCCGCGGAAGGTGATGTCGCCGCCGTCATTGGCGACCGCCGGGCGCACCCGGGTCTCGATCAGCTCCTTGATGGTCTCGACGGTCTCGGCGTCAGCTTCATTGAAGAACTCGTCCGCGTCGGCATCGTGGGCGCCGTCGTTCAGCAGCGGCTCGCCGGACATGTAGTGTTCCATGATGGCGCCGAGCACCGCCGGCTTCAGATGCTGCCAGTCGCTGTCGTCCTTGGTCACGGTGACGAAATCCGAGCCATAGAACACGCCGGTGACACCGGGCACGGCGAACAGCCGTTCCGCCAGCGGCGAGCGGGTGGCGTCTTCGCGGACGCGGAATTCCATGGTGCCTTCGCCGAGCACATCGCGGCCGGGAAGGAATTTCAGGGTTGCCGGGTTGGGGGTCGCTTCGGTCTGGATAAACATCGATGTCTCCGGCCGCTCACCGGTTCAAGGCCGGTGTGGCCAAGGGGTTGATAGAATGGGCATCTTAGAGCGTTTTCGAGCGAAGTGGATACCGGTTCGCGTGAAGAAAACGCGTCAAAACAAAGAAGCCTGATCGGAGCGTTCTGGAACGCGGTTTATCGCAAGCCGACCTGCAATCTCACATGGTCTCTTGCCGAGCAGGATCAAGGGGTTGGCGCAAGGGATGCGGCCTTGAGGCCGGGCGGCTCCGTCATGACAAGCCATCGATATCCGCGTCCGACAGCCCGCCGGGCACCACCGTGACCGGGATCGGGAAGGTTCCAGCGATGCTGGCGAGGCCGGTGATGATCGGCCCGGGGCCCTCGACCCCGGTGCTCGCGGCCAGCACCAGCATGGCGATGTCGACGTCCTTGTCGATGACGTCGAGGATTTGCTCGCTTGGATTGCCCTCGCGGATCACCCGCTCCGGTGTGATCGCGGCCAACCCGTTGGCGCGGCCGGCGGCGCGGTCGAGCGCCGTGTTGGCTTCTTCATGCGCTTCCGCCCGCATGATGTCGGCGACGCCGAGCCATTGCTGATTGCGGTCCTCGATTTCGATCACCCGCAGCATCACCACGCCGCCGCCAAGGCGCACCGCCCAGCGGCTGGCGTAATAGACGGCGCGATCGGCTTCCGCGGTGTCGTCGACGATGACCAGGCATTTCGGCTTGTGGCCGGATTCGTAGGCGCGACGCTGAGTGCTCATGCATGCCCCAAAACGGAAGTCTGCCTTGCGGCGATGCTGCCACGCCGATGCCGCAGCGGGCAAGCAAACAGGTCCGCGAATTCCTGCACCGATTGTGGCAAAGGTAAGAAATCTCGCGGCGACGCAGCGCACATCGAGGATCTGAGCATGACCGTCTGGCGGCCTCCGAACAGCATTCGGGTGAAAGCGATCGGGCTGGCCTGGCATGCCGGGCGGCTGCTGGTGGCGGATGTCGAAACCGATCGCGGGACGGTGAAAGGCGTTCGTCCGCTGGGCGGATCCATCGATTACGGCGAAACCAGAGAGCAGGCGCTGCATCGCGAGTTTCAGGAAGAGCTCGCAACCGGGATTACAATCGCCGGGCCTTGGCATGTGTTCGAAAACATCTATCGGCACGAAGGCCAGCTCGGGCACGAGATTGTTTTCGCGGCCGACGTGGAACTGGTCGACACGTCGCTTTACGCTCGCGCCGAGATTCTGTTTTCCGAAAACGACGGCACGCCCGCCCGTGCCCGATGGGTCAATCCGGCAGACCTCTCAGCGGCCGGATTGCAACTGTTTCCCAATGGCCTGGGGGCGTGGCTGGAGTCGCGATCGAGCTCTGTCAAAAACGTGGCACCGTAGCTCGGATGAGCGAAGCGACATCCGGGGCTGGGACGATCCCGGATGTCGCTTCGCTCATCCGGGCTACAGCGCTTCAATTCGCGGGTTACGCCTTGCGAATGAAGCCGACGATGTCCTTCACCTTGTTCATGGTGGCATCGGCCAAAACGCGGGCGCGGTCCGCGCCGTCGGCCAGCACTGAATCCATGTAAGCAGGGTCGCCGGTCAGCCGTTTCATCTCGGCGCCGATCGGCCCGAGCTTTTCGACCGCGAGATCGACCAGGCTCGATTTGAAATTCGAGAACTGGCCGCCGCCGAACTCCTGCAGGATGTCAGGCTTGCCGCGTCCGGACAGCGCCGCATAGATGCCAACCAGATTGTCGGCCTCGGGACGGTGCTCCAGGCCTTTTTCCTCGACCGGCAGCGGTTCCGGATCGGTCTTGGCCTTGCGCACCTTCTGCGCGATGGCATCGGCGTCGTCGCTGAGATTGATGCGCGAATAATCCGACGGGTCGGATTTCGACATCTTCTTGGTGCCGTCGCGCAGGCTCATCACGCGCGTTGCAGGGCCGGTGATCAGCGGCTCCGGCTGCGGGAAGAACAGGCCGTCATTGAAGCCGTGACTGCGGATGGTGTCGCCGAAATCATTGTTGAACTTCTGCGCGATGTCGCGCGCAAGTTCGAGGTGCTGCTTCTGGTCTTCGCCCACCGGCACGTGGGTGGCGCGATACACCAGAATGTCGGCAGACATCAGGCTGGGATAGGCATAGAGCCCGACGGAGGCGTTCTCGCGATCCTTGCCGGCCTTCTCCTTGAACTGGGTCATGCGGTTCAGCCAGCCGAGGCGGGCGACGCAGTTAAACACCCAGGCGAGCTCGGCGTGGGCCGACACCTGGCTCTGGTTGAAGATGATGTGTTTTGTCGGGTCGATGCCGGCGGCGATGAAGGCGGCGGCGACTTCGCGCGTGGCCTTGGTCAACTCGGCCGGGTCCTGCCAGACGGTGATCGCATGCATGTCGACCACGCAGTAGATGCACTCGTGCGTCTGCTGCAGTTTGACGAAATTGACGATCGCGCCGAGGTAGTTGCCAAGGTGCAGATTGCCGGTCGGCTGCACGCCGGAAAACACCAGTTCTTTTGCCGTCATTTGCTTGTTTCCCAGCCGTTCATCTGAGGGGCATTTGGCCCTGCGGGGTCGTCCATTGCCACGGTCGCCTCATGCACGCAAGTCGTCGATCGCCTGGCTCCAGCTGACGATGCCGAACAGCTCCAGCAGCGTGCCGTAAAGCGCCAGCCCAACAGCGACCAGGCCGCCAAGGATGGTGAGCTGCGCCATGAACTGGGCGCTGGCCATCACCGGCGCGACGAAGGTTTCCGCCAGCCACAGCACACCGCCCATCACCAGCGCGGCTGCGGCGATCCGCGGCAGCCGCTGGCGGGCTTTCGCGTCGAGCGACAGGCCGAAAACCCGCGCGCTGCGCCACAGCAGCACGCCGGCGCAGCACCAGGCGCCGAGGGCAATGCCGACGGCGACACCGTTGGCGCCGAAACGCGAACTCAGGATGAAGCCCGCAACGACCGCGGCGGCGAGCCCGGCCAGCGTTGCATAAAGCGGCGTCGCGGTGTTGTCGCGGGCGAAGAAGGCGGGCGACAGTGTCTTCATCAGCACGTGCGCCGGCAAGCCCAGCGCCAGCACCATCACCGCCTGTGCGGTGAACTTGGTGTCGTTGGCGGTAAAAGCGCCGTGCTCGAACAGCACGCGCACGATCATCTCGGACAACACCATCAGCCCCAGCGTGGCCGGCAGCACCAGACCGACGGCGAATTCGACACCGCGAGACTCGGTCTTGACCAGCAGGGAGTGGTCGTCGTCATGGACGGCGCGGGTCAGCGACGGCACCAGCACCGTGCCCATGGCAACGCCCACCATGCCGAGCGGCAGGTCGATCAGCCGGTTGGCGAAGTACAGCCAGGACACCGCGGCGGGTGATGACGAGGCCATGATGGCGCCGGCGACGATCAGGAATTGCGGGCCGGCGTTGGCGAACATGCCCGGCACCGCCTTGCGCAGGAAACCGATCATCTCCGGATCGAACGAAATCCGGATCGGGCACGCCAGGCCGTCGCGCCCGCGGCGGCGCTGGATCAGCACCAGCATCTGCAGCAGTCCTGCGATGCCGACGGTGGCGGCCATCACGGTCGACGCGAACACCGCATCGTGACGCCAGATCAGCAGCGCGAGGGTGACGCCGATCAGGGTGATGTTGAATAGCAGCGGCGAGAATGCACTGAGCACGTAACGATGCTCGGCATTGAGCACGCCCATCATCACCGTCACCGGTCCGACGAAAGCAAAATAGGGCAGCATCAGCCGCGCATCGGTGACCGCGAGTTGCAGTGTGGTGGCGACGAAGCCCGGCGCCAGAAAAGCCATCACCAGCGGCATCAGCAGCGCCAAGAGTGCCGCGATCACGATCAGGATCAGGCTCAGCGTGCCCATCACCCGCCCGGCGAAGGCGGCCGCCGCCACCGCGCCACCGGTCTCGCGGGCGCGCAGATAACCGGGGACCAGGGCGGCATTCAGCGCACCCTCGGCCAGGAGCCGCCGCGTCACATTGATGAACTGGAACGCGACCAGGAAAGCGTCGGCAATCGGCCCCGCGCCCAACAGCGCCGCGATCAGGGAATCGCGCACGAAACCCAGGAGCCGTGAGCACAGGGTGCCCGAAGAAACCGTGACAACGTGGCGAATCATGATGGCATTTTAAGCATGGGGCTGTCGCACTCTTGCTGGCGAAGCCGGGGACGTGATAGGTCGGCCCATTCTGCACGATCGTCCGTGCAACACAAACCTGACCGGGCCTGTCCGATAGCGCCCGCGGAGCGATTGTCGATGACCACAGCGAAATACGATGTTCTCGGCATTGGCAATGCCATCTTCGATATCCTGGTGCAGACCGACGATGCCTTCCTGGCCAACCAGGGCATGGCCAAGGGTGCCATGCAGCTGATCGACGAGACGCGTGCCGCCTCGATCTACAGCGCCATGGGACCGGCGACGCAGGTCTCCGGCGGATCGGCCGCCAACACCATCGTCGGCGTCGCGGCGTTCGGCGCCAGCGCCGTCTATGTCGGCAAGGTCAAGGACGACCAGGTCGGTCGCCTGTACAGCCATGACATCCGCACCGCGAATGTCACCTTCACCACGCCGGCGGCGACGGACGGTCCGGCGACGGGATGTTCCTACATCCTGATCACGCCGGACGGCGAGCGCACCATGAACACCTATCTCGGTGCGGCGCAGAACCTGCGCCCCGACGATATCGATGCGGAGCAGGTGGCGGCGTCGTCCATCACCTATCTCGAAGGGTATCTGTGGGATCCGGCCGAGGCCAAGAACGCGTTCGTCAAGGCGTCCGAGATCGCGCACGGCGCCAAGCGCACGGTGGCTTTGACATTGTCCGATTCTTTTTGCGTCGGCCGCTATCGCGACGAATTTCTGAGCCTGATGCGCAAGAACACCATCGACCTGATTTTCGCCAATGAAGCCGAACTGCTGTCGCTGTATCAGTCCAGCGATGTCGATGCCGCGCTGACGCAGCTGCGCAACGACATCGGCTTCGCAGTGGTGACGCGCAGCGAAAAGGGCTGCGTGGTGGTGACCAAGGACAAGGTGACGGCGGTGCCGGCCTTCCCGATCAACAAGCTTGTCGACACCACCGGCGCCGGCGACCTGTTTGCCGCAGGATTCCTGTTCGGCCTGGTGCGCGGCACGAGCCACGAGGACGCCGGCCGGCTTGGCGCGCTGGCTGCGGCCGAAGTCATCCAGCATGTCGGTGCGCGGCCGCAGACCTCGCTGAAGGACCTGGCGCAGAAGCACGGGCTGCCGGTTTAGGTTTGTCGTCTTACCTCACTATTGTCATCACCGGGCTTGTCCCGGTGATCTCGCTTAGGGGCGCAGTGCGTCCCTAAGCGGGGTTGCCGGGACAAGCCCGGCAACGACAAGATAGGAAGTCGCGCGAGGACTCAGCCCTCACGCCGCGCGCTTGCCTTCATCCAGCGACGCATACACGCCGCGCTCGAAGCCTGCGAAGGCGTCGAGGCATTTGTGGTCGGCGAACGGCAGCACCTGCATCAGGATCACGCCGGACACGTCGCGTGACGGATCGATCCAGTAATAGGTGTTGGCCAGGCCAGCCCAGAACAGGCTGCCGGGGCTGCGGCCTTCGGGCGTTTTCGCGGTGTTGATCAGGAAGCTGAGGCCCCATTTCTTCACCATGTCCGGGAACAGGTCGACATCGTTGCTCAGGGGCGCCGCCGCCGTGGTGAGTTTGGTCATCTGCAACTCGCCGATGTGGTTCTGGCCCATCAGCGCCACGGTTTCCGGCTTCAGCACCTGCTGGCCGTTGCCGCGGCCCTTGTTCAGGATCATCTGGGTGAACTGGAGATAGTCGCGCGCGGTGCTGTAGAGGCCGCCGCCGCCCATGTGGAATTCCGGCTCCTGCTCCAGCTCGAACGGGATCGGTGTGAGCGATCCGTCGGGGCCGCGGGCGTGCATGCCGACCAGCCGCGTGCGCATCGCGTCGCTGATCTTGAAGCCGGTGTCGCTCATGCCGAGTGGTGTGAACATGTGGTCGCGCAGATACGCATCGAGCTTCTTGCCGCTCACCGCCTCCACCGCCTTGCCGACAAAGTCGATGTTGGTGCCGTACTCCCAGCGCGTGCCGGGATCGGTCATGATCGGGGTTTTCAGCGCGGCATTTAGGCAGGTGGTGACACCCGGCGTGCCCGTCTTTTCCAGATAGGTCGCCATGTCGCCGTTCCAGATGTCGTAACAGAAGCCGGCGGTATGGGTCATCAGCTGGCGCAGGGTGATCGGCCCTTTCGCCGGACGCAGTTTCGGCGCGCCGTCGCTGCCAAAGCCTTCCAGCACCTGCGGGCTGGCGAGATCGGGCAGGACCTTGCCGATCGGATCGTCGAGCGAGAGCTTGCCCTGCTCGACAAGCTGCATCGCCGCCGCCGTGGTAACGGCTTTGGTCATCGATGCGATCCAGAACACGCTGTCGCCAGTCATCGGCTGATCCTTCGAGAGGTCGCGTTTGCCGAAGGCGCCCTGGTAGATCACATCGCTGCCGGTCGCGGCGGTTGCGACCACGCCGGGAATCGCGCCGGACTCGGCAGCCGCGCGCAGAACCTGATCAATTTGTGCTGAATTGCCCATGATGCATTTCCCCTTTGGTTTTTCTTGAGGCGATAATCTTGATCCCGCTGGTTCGAGACGGCAAGCGCTTCGGTGCTGGACATGCTCGCCCGGCTATCTTGGATTTTTGGGCTTCGGGATTTGTGACACTCGGTCGCGGTCCATCTCACAAAGCCGTGTTTGGAATGGGGGCGGACGCACTTGCAGCAAAATCGCGCAATCGCCATATCCATGGCCATGCGGCGACAATTTCGCGGAACGAATCCCCAGCCTGCGAGTTTGACGTCACGCCACAATGCCAGACCGCCGCTAGGGGCAGCCTGGGGACAGCTGGTTAGTTAAAGCGTGCGAGAGCGGCAGCCCATGCCGCGAAAGGTCTGGTCATGATCCCGAGTTGGACGGAGTGGAAGCGCTACCCCAAGGCAGCGCGCGGTGAAAATATCGAAGCTCCCATCGGACCCGGTATCTACGAGGTGCGTTACCGCTCATCAGGTGCCTTGTTCGCGTTTGGCGCGGTCGATAATCTCGCTCTGGCACTGTCGGTGCTCCAGGTTGCGCCGAAATCGTTGACATCGTGGTTTGCAAGGCGTGAAGCTGCGCCACCCGATCTCGACTACCGGACGTGTGCGACCGCAACCAAAGCGGATGCCAAAACCGCGGCCGAGCGCATGATTGGCCGCCGCGAAACCTATCTCAGTGGTGCCGCCTGAACGAATCGTTCTCCGCGGCTAGCCGTAAGCCCAGGAGACCTTCCGAGATGACACCTGCTTCTTCCACCGCCCGCGCGGCATCGTCTGCTGCGTCCCTGCATGACCGCCTGAAAGATCCGTCGCTGCTGCGCGACCGCTGCTTCATTGACGGCGCCTGGGTCGGCACGCCATCGGTCAAGGTCGACAACCCGGCAACCGAGGCCACCATTGTCAGCGTGCCGCGGCTTGGCGCCAAGGAAGCCACCGAGGCGGTCGAAGCCGCTGAGCGCGCCTTTAAGACCTGGTCGAAGACCACGGCGAAAGAGCGCGCGGTGCTGTTGCGCAAATGGTTCGACCTGATCGTCGCCAACCGCGACGATCTCGCGCTGATTCTCACCTCCGAGCAGGGCAAGCCGCTGGCGGAAGCCAAGGGCGAAGTGGACATCGGCGGCGCTTATGTCGAGTTCTACTCTGAGGAAGCGCGGCGCATCTATGGCGAGACCATTCCCTCGCCGCGCGGCGATGCGCGTCTCCTCGCGATCCGCCAGCCGATCGGCGTCGCCGGCGCCATCACGCCCTGGAATTTTCCCTGCTCGATGATCACCCGCAAGGTCTCGCCGGCGCTGGCCGCGGGCTGCACCGTGGTGCTCAAGCCCGCGACCGAGACGCCGCTCACCGCACTGGCGCTGGCGGCGCTGGCGGAGAAGGCAGGGTTCCCGAAAGGCGTGTTCAATGTGCTGACCGGTGATTCCGCGGCCATCGGCAAGGTGCTGTGCGAACATCCGGCGGTGCGTGTGGTCGGCTTCACCGGCTCCACCGAAGTCGGCAAGATCCTGTACAAGCAGGCTGCGGTGGGCGTGAAGAAGCTCGGCCTCGAACTCGGCGGCAACGCGCCGTTCATCGTGTTCGATGACGCCGATCTCGATGCCGCGGTCGAAGGCGCCATGGTGTCCAAGTTCCGCAACATGGGCCAGACCTGCGTCTGCGCCAACCGCCTCTACGCCCAGGACAAGATCTACGACGCGTTTGTCGAGAAGCTCGCGGCCAGGGCCAAGGCGATGAAGGTTGGCGACGGCACCGAAGACGGCGTGGTGCAGGGTCCGCTGATCAACGCCAACGCGGTGAAGAAGGTCGAGGAGCACATTGCGGATGCGGTGTCGCATGGCGCCAAGGTGCTGACCGGCGGCAAGCGCTCGTCTCTCGGCGGCACCTTCTTCGAGCCGACGGTGCTGGCGAATGTTCCGGTGGATGCGCTGGTCACCCGCGAGGAAACCTTCGGCCCGCTGGCGCCGGTGTATCGCTTCAAGGACGAGAAGGAAGTCGTCGACATGGCCAACGCCTCGCCGTTCGGCCTTGCCTCCTACTTCTATTCCCGCGACCTCGGCCGGGTCTGGCGGGTGGCGGAAGCGCTGGAGTCCGGCATGGTCGGCGTCAACACCGGCCTGATCACCACGGAGGTGGCGCCGTTCGGCGGCGTCAAGGAATCCGGCCTCGGCCGCGAAGGCTCCCATCACGGCATCGAAGAGTATGTCGAGATCAAGTACATCATGATGGCGGGGATCTAAGGCTGCCATAACAGCAAGTGTAAAAGGCCGCGCAGTGATGCGCGGTCTTTTGTGACCAGACGCAGTTACCAGACGTAGGATCGGTTGAGCGCAGCGAAACCCATCCTTCTGTGCCGTCGATTTGATGATGGGTTTCGCCTTTGGCTCAACCCATCCTGCAGCGGGCGCTCACAGGGCCAATGCCAGCAGATCGATGACTTCCTCTCCTCCCAGTTCTTCCGTGGCGCCCATTTCCGCGTCACTTTCGGCCTCGGTGGCTACTCCGTTTTCATCCTCCTCGCCCGCGTCATCTTCGGCGCCCACTTGCGTGACGTCCGTCATTTCCTCTTCATTCATTGGGTTCGTGGGGTCGTCCAGGGTATTTTCGTCCGTGGTCAGCTTGTGCGTCGAAGCAGCGGCACCCTTTTTGAGCGTCACTGAGAAGGTCTTGTCGACAGACGGCGCCGGCTGCAGTGGAGACGTGCCGGCGACGCTCGGCGCGGGATCGTTCCAGCGCACCTTGGTCACGATCAGCGCGTGATCGGTGAAGAGGTCCGGCTGCACGGTTTTGAGCAGGTTCGCAGCTCGTTCGCCCGTTAAAACAGTGCGCTTGGATTTAGACTTGCGCTTCGTTGCGAAACCCGGCCTCGATTTTTTCGGCACCATAGTCACCACGACGCGCGGTGTGCGCTGCCGGTCTACCGCGATTGGCTTCCACCTCTTTGTATAAAGCTGGGAGGATTCGTGAACGAAGCTGCGGTCGCGAACCCTCACGCCGAGCGGGTTGGAGCCGGGCGCGATCGCCGATTTTTTGAAGGTCGTACCCCCGAGATCCGCGCCGATGTTCCGGAAGCCTGTCTTCACGACTTCGTCGTTCTTGTTGAGGTTGCCGTCCGCGTTCAGGTCGCCGGTCAGGAAGGCCACGTTCGCCGTGGCGGCGGAGCGCGGGATCGCCGGGAGAAGCCCGGGAAGATCTTTCATGATTTTGGGCCCGGGCGCATGGATTGTGGCGATGCGGGAGCTCTGGTTGCCCGGCAACTTGATTTCGGCAACGAGCCCGTCGCGGAAGTCCCTGGCTTCATACGAGGTGCTGCGGTAGGTCTCTTGCTTCGCCTTTTTTTGCGCGGCTCGCTTGTTCGGGCGATTATCAAACGCGTGCTTTTTCTGCGCGGCCTCCGTCTTGTCCGTCTCAATCACCCTTGCGTACTCGTCGCGAACGTTGAGATCCTCGACCTTCGTCACGTCGAGGCCCTGGCTCACGACGACCGTCCATTCTTTCATGCTGGCCTTCCCGCCGGTGGGATACGCCTCGAACGTGACGTTGCCGAGGTGCTTTGCATCCTCGCCGCGCTGGGCCTCGAACTCCTTCTTCAGCCGCCCGCATATGCTGGCGACGTCGTCCCTCGTTCCTATCACCTCCTGCAGAAACCCGACCAACGGCAGCGGGTCGCGGCTTTTGCCACGGCGGCGGACATTGTCGGTAATTCCCTTGGCAACCAGCTGCGCCATATCGTTGTCGCTTATCAAACTGTTCAGCGACTTCTTCTGCAGGTTCCAGTGGAAGACGAGGAAATCGTCCTTGGTCTTTGGCACCGCCGCCTCCTCCCGCAGTGGCGCGATCAGCCGGCGGCGATCGCCATCAATGTGTAGTTGGCCGCGGAACCTGAAGAGGCCTTGGCGAAAGTCACCACCACGGTATTGGTCCCGAGCGACAGCAGGTCGCAGAAGTCGACCGAGGTGAAATCCTTCCGCCTGAGCGGTACGACGGTCACGTTGTCGCCGCCACCGCCCGCCTCGGGTGCGTCGATAAGCCTGGTGATCGTTGTGCCGCCATTGACCTGAATGGACAGCGTGACTCCGCCGTTCTCGACCCAGTGCTTGAACGACAGGCTGACATCCTCGGACGTTTCGAGCACCTTGAAATAGAGCGTGAGCGTGACTGTCCCGGCCGAAAAGTCGGTGGTCATGAATCCGGTCTGCGATGCGCCGGTGAAGCCTGAGCCGCGCACCAGCATCAGGTTCGATTCAGCCCGGATCTGGAACGGGCCGCCCGTCGATGTCGGGGCAGCGTCGAACTGAGTGGGGATGAAGCCGACCATTGCAGCGCCGTTGTTGCCGCCGATCGGATCGAGCGCGAGCCTCGCCAGATCCAGATTTGTCACTGTCTCGGTCGCGGGCTGATAGGTGCGGATGGTCGCGACGAGCGCGGACGACTGCAACTGGTGCGTGGCGACGCAGAGCGTCAGTGCATGGTCGAAATCGAGCGACGTGGTGTCGGTCGTGCCGGCCTTGAGCGTCACCAGCCATGAGGCCTTGGAGGCGAAATTGACCCCCAGCAAGGCGAGCTCCGACGGCGGATAGACCTGGGTGCCGTCATAGAGGCGGTCGATCACATATTGCGGCAGGACGATGTTGTCGTTCTCGTCCGTGTTGCGGAAGTCGATCAGGTCCCAGGGGTATTCCTGTCCCCAGATCCAGGTCGGCCAGCAGTTGGTCGTGGCATCGAGCTGGGCGTAGCTGCCCCAGTCCTTGATCGCCATCGACGCGTCGTTGGAATATTGCGCCCCGCTATCGACCGTGTGGCCGGAGCCCTGCGACCATGAAGATTCGTTGGTGCTCGACTTCGAGCCGCTGATGCCGATGTCGCCGGTGGGCGACTTGCCGAAGAAGCCGAGCGACAGTGACCCGCCGTAGGAATTGGTCTGGGCCACGCTCGATCCCGAAGAATATTCCTGCGTGTTGGTCGTGCCGGTCGACGTTGCCGCGTTCTGGCTCGTTGTCACCGAGGTGTTCATCGTCTTCGGCGCATAGTCGAGCAGCAGGATGGTCGAGACGATGCTGTCCGGATCGGAAAAGGTGATGCCGTTGGTGATCAGTGCCGGATAGTCCACGAATCCCGTGACCTGTTGCGCCGTCGGCGAGAAGGGATCTCCGTTGGGAACGAAGAACCTCTGCGTGCAGGTCACGACGAAGCTGTTCGTCGACGTCAGGTTGCGGGTGTCGACATAACGCCGCACCTCATACTGAATGGTGGTGGTTCCGATCCGGGTGCCGGAACTCATCAATGCAGCCGTTGTGGACTGCGTATAGAGGTCGCGCTCCTTGATGATCATGGCTGCGGCGCCCTGTTTTTCGGGAGACCCAGATTGATGATGTAATAGAGCGCCGCATTGGTGGGCCGCGTTTCGAACCCACTGGTGTTGGCGCCGGAGGGATTGCCGGTGTTCGATCCGACGAAGCCATAGGACTTGGCGTCGTCGATCACGAGTGAAGAGGAGGAACTCGAGACTTCCGTATAACTATGCTGATGATTCTGGAGCGCGCACGCCTGGACCGATCCGACGCCGGAGTAGAGCAGCGAGGGATTTTGCATATCGTGGCGGGTCGAGCTGTCCGGATCGGTTACGCCGTCGGCGACACCGCGCACGAACTGAAGGCGAAGGTCGGGGAGGTAGAATTGTCCCGCGGGCGGAGACGCGCCGAAGGCGTAACCGATTGCGGTGTAGAGGTCGGGGTATTGCGATTGCTGCAGCAGCGTGCCGTCGCATTCGTGCCAGCCGGCAGGAATGTTGTTCTTTTGCCCGCCCCAGAACAGGATCATTCCTGCAAGTGTCTCGGCAAGTTTTCCGACATCTGTCATCGCAACCTCCAGCCCTGTTTAGTGGCCTCATGTCGGCCAAATTTGATTAAAACTGTTATTAAATACCGTCGCGCGTCCCCTCACACACGGAGGTGACTCCCGTTTACGAGTCCTGATGCTATTCTGGGTCGGTCCGGTCGCGGCTCTGAGCCGTGGGTCTAAGGCTTTGTTCGGAATGTCTTTAGTTCAGAAAAGGGTCTTTAGTTCAGAAGGGTCTTTGTTCAGAAGTCTTGCCCTGCAAACGCGATCCGGTTCGTTCGGCACTGTTATTAGCGTAACGACGACTCAACCAGAAATACCAATTCTCGAACTTCTCATCAGTAGATTGCATGGTTCAGCCGGACGGCCGCACGATTGAGATTTTCCGGGCCGTCGCCGCGACGGGATCGGCCACGCGCGCCGCGCACAAACTCAACACCACCCAGCCCAACATCACGCGCGCGATCGGCGCGTTCGAGAAGGAATGCGGCTTCGCGTTGTTCGAGCGCGGCCGCTACGGCATGACGCTCACCACCGCCGGTGCGCAATTGCTCGACGTGGTGCAGCGTCAATGGGCCGGCCTCAGGACCGTGGCCAAGGCGATTGCCGAGCTGCGCGCGGGGCCGCCGGGAACGTTGCACGCGACGACCATTCCGTTTCTCGCCGAGGGTGCTCTAACATCGCTGATCGGCGACTATCTGCGCGATCATCCGGAGATCGCCGTGTCCATCAAGACGGAGACGATCGATTCGATTGTCTCCGATATCGAGATGGGCGGCTCGGATATCGGCATGATCATCGGGCCGCAGCCGATCGGAACCGATCTGCAGCTTCTTCCGTTCGGAGAGAGCCGGCTGGCACTCGCGGTGCCGCGGGCCCACGGGCTCGCGAACCGCACCTCGGTCGATTTCAGCGAGCTTCATGGTGAGCGCTTCGTGCAGCTGGCCCGGCCCAACCATATCCGCACCGCGACCGAAGCGATGATGGCGAATCGCGGGGTAAAACCGTCGCTGGTGCATGAGGTGTCGATCCAGCGGACACTGCTCGCGCTGGTCAGCCAAGGCGCGGGCATAGGTCTTGCCGATCTCGCGATGATCCAGAGCTGTTCCGATGATGTCGTGCCGGTCGCGCTTGACGAGTCGATGTCGTGGCCGATCAGTCTGATATACAACAGCGAGCGTGCTCATTTGACGATGCTGGGGACTTTCCTGGCCTGGTTCGAGCGGCGGCAACGTGCCGCGGGCCGACACGATGAACGACTCTCGACGCGTGACGTTGGTCAGAGAGTGACTCATCCCGTGATGCCGTGATCAGGCTGAGAAGATCTGGCGAGCCAGACCTCGGCGCCACAGTAGGATGGGTTGAGCGCAACGAAACCCATCCTACGGACTGCCGCTGCTACGCTTTCGGCGCCATCGACTCCGATCGCCAGCCCGGCGGCGTGGCGACTTCGATCAGGATGTTGCCGGGAGATGTGCAGTAGAACGCGGTAACATCACCGCCGCGGTCCGGTGTCTGGATATCGCCAACGGAGAAGCCGGCGGTTTTGAGCTCGGCATGCTTGGCGCGCACCTGCTCGGGCGTATCGCAGTAGAGGCCCAGATGAAACGTGGCCGGATAGCTGTCCGGGTCGGTCGCCTTGCGTTTCATCAAGGTCAGCACGAAGCCGTCCTGGTTGCGCAGCAGGGCGAAGGTTTCCTTGCCGCGCTTTTCGACCAATTCGAAGCCAAGGAACCGGATGAACAAAGTGGTGAGACCGGCGACATCCGATGTCGCGAGATTGGCGTGTTCAAGTCGCATGGAGAGCTCCTGTCTGGTGTGAGGAAACAGACAGGGGGGACTTTCGGCACTGCTGACGGTCAGGATAGTTTGCCCATGAACCCGCCAGCAGCGTGGCTCCGTGAGCACACCCTGTCTGGCTGTGGGTCCTCCAGCCGCAGGGCGGCGGGGCAGAGATCCCTGCAAGGGGATTGGCCGGGCTTACCGATCCGGCCGTGCCTTTTTCAGCGGGCCGACGCTTAGCATGCGCCGCGTTGCTGCTCAATCACTCCGGCAGCGGAATGAACTCGTGCTCCTGCGGCACGTGGGCGAAGCGCCCCGCTTTCCAGTCCGCCTTGGCCTGTTCGATGCGGTCCTTGCTGGACGAGACGAAATTCCACCAGATGTGGCGCGGGCCTTCCAGCGCGGTGCCGCCGAGGAACATCATGCGTGACGGCTTGAGAGCGTTGACGGTGATGCGATCGCCAGGGCGAAACACCAGCAGCCGCGGGCCCTCGAATTTATCCCTCGCGATTTCGATTTCGCCTTCGACCAGGTAGATCGCGCGTTCCTCGTGGTCCGCGTCGAGCGGCGCGGACTTGCCGGCCTCCAGCGTCACCTCGGCATAAAACCATGGCGACACCATCTCCACCGGCGAGGTCACGCCGAACACCGAGCCGGCGATGACCCGCGCGCTCAGCCCGGTGTCCTGCACCACGGGCAGCCGTGTCGCGTCGAAATGCTGGAACGAGGGATCGATTTCCTCGCGGCCGGCCGGCAGCGCGATCCAGCTCTGCAGGCCCAGCATCTTCTGCCCCACCGCGCGCTGCACATCCGGCGTGCGCTCGGAGTGGGCGATGCCGCGGCCGGCGGTCATCAGGTTCATGGCGCCGGGCATGATCTCCTGGATGTTGCCCTCGCTGTCGCGGTGCATGATGTGGCCGTCGAACAGATAGGTCACGGTGGCAAGCCCGATATGCGGATGCGGCCGCACGTCCATGCCCTTGCCGGCGATGAACTGCATCGGGCCGAAATGATCGAAGAAGATGAAGGGGCCCACCATCTGCCGCTTGCCGTGCGGCAGCGCGCGCCGCACGTTGAAGCCGTCGCCGAGGTCGCGCACCCGCGGCACCACCACGAGTTCCAGCGCATCGCAGGATTGCGGATCGCCAAGCACGGGATCGGAAGAGGGTTGCCAGCTCATCGGAAGTCTCCATCAGGAACGCAATCGGAAGATTAAGCCACATGGCAAGGAATTGCCACTGCGGCGCGACCGCGTAGCGTGTGACCGCAAGATGTCGCCCTGATTTCGGTGCAGGCGTGGCGAGCGCTGTCATCACGCGTTCGCTTGATTGACACGCGACCGGCGGCCGCTAACATCACCGGCAATCACATAAAAAATTCGGGAGAAATGCCGTGTTGATGACGGAAATGGTCCGGCGGGGTGCGCTCTATCATGGCCCGCGCACAGCGGTGCTGTTTGGCGACCAAAGCCTGACGTTCGACGACGTCGATCGCCTGTCCAATCGGCTTGCCAATGCGTTGATCGCGATCGAAGGCCTGGCTATCGGTGGCCGTGTCGGGTTGCTGCTGAACAATTCGCTGCTGAGCATGCCGATCGATTTTGCCTGCGCCAAGGCCCGTATTGTTCGCGTGCCGCTGAACTCGCGGCTGTCGGCCAACGAACAGAAGCAGATGCTGGAAGGCGCTGGCGTCACGCTGTTGCTGCATGGCGCGGATCTGGTCGAGCGTGCCCGAGAGCTCGCGCAGCTCCTGCCGGGTTTGAAAATCCGCAGCCTGGGCGCCGGTGGCGACGGCGATATTGCTGAGATTGCGCAGACGCAACCGGATACACTGCCCGACCGCACGCCGGAGCCGGACGATGTGGTGATCGCGATCTATACTTCGGGCACCACAGGAAAGCTGAAGGCCGTGCTGCACACCCAGGCGAGTTGGGCCGCGATGAGCGAGAACGTGCTCAGCAACATGGAGATCAAACCCGGCGACATCATGCTGCACGCGGCATCGCTGATCCATGCCAGCGGTTGTTTCGTGCTGCCATACTGGATTCGCGGCGGCACCGCAGCGGTGCTGCCGGGCTTCATGCCGAACGCCTATATTGAGGCCGTGGAGCGCTGGAAACCGACCGCGCTCAATCTCGTGCCCACCATGATCGGCATGCTGCTGGACCATCCGGGTATTGCCGAGGTCGACATGCGCTCGGTGACCACCATGCTTTATGGCGCCTCGCCGATGCCGCGCCCGACCATGGAGCGGGCGCTGAAACTGTGGGGGCCGCGCTTCATCCAGTATTACGGTCAGACCGAGGCGCCGCTGTTCATCGCCGTGCTGACCAAGGAGGATCACGTCAGTCCCGGCGCCGACAAGCGCCTGGCCGCCTGCGGGCGTCCCAGCATCGATTGCGAAATCCGACTGATCGATGAAGACGGCCGTGATGTCGCGCCTGGCGACAGCGGCGAGATCGTGCTGCGCGCGCCGTTCGCCATGGCCGGCTATTACAACGCCCCAGAGCTCAACGCGCAGACCATCATGCCGGGACACTGGATCCGCACCCGCGATGTCGGCCGGTTCGATGCGGAGGGCTATCTTTACCTGGTCGACCGCACCTCCGACATGATCGTCACCGGCGGCTACAACGTCTATCCCCGCGAAGTCGAGGACGCGCTGGCTGCGCATCCGGCGGTGCGCGAAGTGGTCGTGGTCGGCATTCCCGACGACAAATGGGGCGAGGCGGTGGCGGCGTTTGTTGCCATCCGCAATGGCACCTCGGTCGAGGAAGCGGAGCTGATCGCTTTCGCGCGGGACCGCCTCGCCGGCTACAAGGTGCCGAAATCCGTGCGCTTCATCGACGACGTGCCGAAAAGTCCGGTCGGCAAGCTGTTGCGGCGCGCGGTGCGCGATCCGTTCTGGGCCGGGCGTGAACGCAGGATCTGATGCGGGAGGATGTCATGAGCAAAGTCATTGTCGAGAAACAGGGGGCCGTCACCACGGTCATCATCAACCGGCCGGAGGCGCGCAATGCGGTCGATCATGAAACCGCACTGCTGCTGCGCGCCGCATTCGCCGCGTTCGACAAGGATGAGACGAGTGATGTCGCCGTCTTCACCGGGGCCGGCGGTTATTTCTGTGCCGGCTACGATCTGAAGACCGTCTCCAATGCGCCGCGGAGCGAGCCCGCGGGCGAAGGGCCGATGGGGCCGTCGCGCATGCTGCTGTCGAAACCGGTGATTGCGGCGGTGGAGGGACCCGCGGTGGCGGGCGGACTTGAGTTGGCCTTGTGGTGTGACATGCGCGTGGCCTCCACGTCGGCGATGTTCGGCGTGTTCTGCCGCCGCTGGGGCGTGCCGCTGATCGACGGCGGCACCGTGCGGCTGCCGCGCCTGATCGGCCACAGCCGCGCGCTGGACATGATCCTCACCGGGCGTCCGGTCGCCGCCGACGAAGCGCTGTCGTTCGGGCTTGCCAACCGCGTGGTGCCGCAAGGCACCGCGCGCGCCGAGGCCGAGCAATTGGCGGCGCAGCTGGCGCAGTTTCCGCAGGTCTGCATGCGCGCCGACCGGATGTCGAGCTACACCCAATGGGGCAAAGATATCGCCGACGCATTGCGTCACGAAGGCGAAGGCGGCGAAGCGCCGCTGCGCGCGGAAGCGGCCAAGGGCGCGGCACGGTTTTCCTCAGGCCTGGGACGCGGCGGAGATTTCAAGTCGATCTGAGGCAGAGCGCTCTGACCTGAACCCTCATGGCGAGGAGGCGCACTTGTGCCGTCTCAAACCATGAAGCGCGGAGTTGCTGCGTCCGGACCTCATCCTTCGAGACGCCTGCTTCGCAGGCGCCTCAGGATGGGGAGCCATCACCGCCCCAGCCTCGTCGCCTCGCTCACTTTCGCAAACCGCTCCAGCGACAGAATCGCATCGGCGAATTTCTCCGCGCCCCCATTCAGCACGGGACGCGCCAGTTGCAGGAACTTCTGCTGCATGGCGGCGGCATCCGGAAACGACACCGGCTCGCCCGAGGGATCGGCCAGCAGCCGCTCATGGGTTCCATCGTCGCTGGTGATGCTGACACGCGCGCCGAACGGATGGGTGCGGCCGACCTCGAGCCGGTCGTCCTGCACCACGTTGATGCGATCGGCCAGCGCGTCGATGGCGGGATCGCCAAGCCGTTTGTAATCGTCCCAGCCGAAGCTGCCTTGCTCCAGCGCCAGTGCGCCGGTGAAGAACATCGAGAACTGGCCGCCGACAATGCTGCGCGGATGGCGCTTGGTGTCGGGATCGCCGGTCAGCGTGATGCCGTTGCGATGCAGGCCGATCTCGACCTTTGCGATTCGCTCCGGCGTCAGATTGTGTTCGCGGCGCATGGCGATCAGCGCGTCGATCGCGGCGTGGGTGTAGCGGCAGCTCGGATAGGGTTTGACGCCGATCTTCATGGTCTCATAAACCTTGCCGAGTCCCGCGGTCGCCTTGTTCGCATCGGCATGGTCGGTGTAGCCGACCAGCAGGCCATGCTTGCCCTCGACCGATTCCGTCGCGCCGACAAAACCCTGCTTGGCAAGGGTTGCGGCCACCACGCCGTTCATGGCGGCGGCACCGACCTGATAACGCTTGTTCCAGGCGCCATTGACCAGGAACTGCAGCGATCCCGCAGCCTGGCTGCCGGACACGCCGAACGCCGCGATCAGTTGCTGTTCGGAGAGTCCCAGCAATTTTCCGGCTGCGGCGGCCGCGCCATAGGTGCCGGCGGTCGCGGTCGGGTGGAAGCCGCGCGCATAATGCGAGGTCGGATCGAGTGCGTTGCCGAGCCGGCAGCACACTTCATAACCGGCCACAATCGCGGTCAGCACCTCGCGTCCCGATGCGCCGACCATCTCGCCGACGGCGAACGCTGCCGGCACCACCGGCGCACTCGGATGCAGCGAGGAGTCCGCATGGGTGTCGTCGAAGTCAAGCGAATGCCCCAGCGCGCCGTTCAGCAGCGCCGCGACGGCCGGCGTGTAGGTCTTGCTGTCGCCGAACACGGTGGCGTCGCCGCTGCCATCGAGCGACAGCGCCGACAGCATCGCCAGGATCGAACCGGTGGAATCCGCCTCGCGTCGGGCCCGCACTGCGCTGCCCAGGAAATCCAGTGTCAGCACCTTGGCGCGCGCCAGCACGTCCTGCGGGATGTCCCCGAATTTCAGGTTTGTGACATAGGCTGCGAGCGTCGCGGTTTCATTCGCCATTGTTGTTGGTTCTCCCTGAGCGCGCGCAGGTTAGGCGGCCACGACGGTGCGTTCAAGCAGTCGCGAAAGCATGGCCGCATTCGCGGAACCGCGGGTCGTCATGTCGCCGTCTGCTGGGTCAAGCGCTGCCAAATCGCGTCGGCGGCGCTGCCGCGGCAACTGGTATCGCGGAAAATCCGGATTTCGACCGGAATGTTGAGATCAGCCGCGCCTGCAGCAACAAGCCGCCCGGCTGCGAGATCGTCGTCGGCCAGGGTTTGGGGCAGCCAGGCGAGGCCGTGGCCTTGGCGCGCCATGGTCAGCAGCGTGGCGGCGAGATGCGAGGTGAAGACCGTTTCACTCCCGACCACGCTACCGGTCTGGATCGCGCTGAGGATTCGCCCGAGGCCCGACGAGTTGCTGTAGGCGAGGCGGCGTGTCGGCGCCTGCGCGCCGCCGGCTGCAGGCCAGACGGGCCGGCCGTCCCGTCCCGGCGCCGACAGCGGCACAAGGACATCTCCGCCGACAGTCACGCTTGGAAACCGCTCCGGCGCAAAACGCGTCGGCGCCATCGGATGGTGATAGCAGAGCAGGAAATGCGCCTTGCCATCCAGCATGATCTGCTCGCAGGCCTCCATGCTGTCCGACATCAGGTTCAGCGTGCCCAGCCCTTCGAAGTCGATGTGACGGCGGATCCAGCCGGGAAAGAACGTGAACGACAGTGCATGGGTGGCGGCGAAATACAGTGTCGCGGTTGCGCGCTCGGCCATCGCCTGGCTCTCGCGCCTGACACGGTAGAGCTCGCGGGTGATGGTCTCGGCATGGGTCTGCAGAAACGCGCCGGCCGCAGTCAGCGAGACGCCCTGCGCGCTGCGAATGAACAGCGGCACGCCGATCCATTCTTCAAGCGCGCGGATCCTGCGGCTGAAAGCGGGCTGGGTCACGTTGCGGCAGTCGGCGGCGCGTGAGAAGGAGTGCTGTTCGGCGAGCGCGAGAAAGTCTTCGAGCCAGTTCAGGTCCATCTCAGGTCCAGGTTCGATCCATGGAGGTCATGCCGATCGTTTATAGACAAAACCGATCTTGGCATTGGCCTTGCGACAACGGGCGGTGTACGCGATGACGATAGACCAAAAGCTCAGTCCGGGAACAGCCACATGCGCATTATCGATGTTCGTGAAGTCACCAAGCCGATCGCCTCGCCGATCCGCAACGCCTACATCGACTTCAGCAAGATGACGTCGAGCCTGGTGGCTGTTGTCACCGACGTGGTGCGCGACGGCAATCCGGTGGTTGGCTATGGCTTCAACTCCAATGGCCGTTACGGCCAGGGCGGCCTGATCCGCGAGCGTTTCCGCGACCGTATCTTGCAGGCGGATCCGAAAACCCTGCGCGATGAGACCAGCGACAATCTCGATCCGGACAAGATCTGGGCGACGCTGATGATGAACGAGAAGCCCGGCGGCCATGGCGAGCGTTCGGTCGCGGTCGGCACCATCGACATGGCGGTGTGGGACGCAGTGGCGAAGATCGCGGGCAAGCCGCTGTTTCGCCTGCTGGCCGAGCGCCATGGCAGGGCGGCGAACCCGAAGGTGTTCGTCTATGCCGCCGGCGGTTACTATTATCCCGGCAAGGACCTGTCGATGCTGCGTGCCGAGATGCGCGGCTATCTCGATCGCGGCTACAACGTGGTGAAGATGAAGATCGGCGGCGCGCCGATCGAAGACGACCGCACGCGGATCGAAGCGGTGCTGAAGGAAATCGGCAGTCAGGCCCAACTCGCCGTCGACGCCAACGGCCGCTTCGATCTGGAGACCGCGATCGCCTATGCCAAAATGCTGCGCGACTATCCGCTGTTCTGGTACGAGGAAGCGGGCGATCCCCTCGATTATCAGCTGCAGGCCGCGCTGGCGGAATTCTATCCAGGGCCCATGGCGACCGGCGAAAACCTGTTCAGCCATCAGGACGCCCGCAATCTCATTCGCTACGGCGGGATGCGGCCGGATCGTGATTGGCTGCAGTTTGATTGCGCGCTGTCTTATGGTTTGTGCGAATACCAACGCACACTGAAGGTGCTGGAGGCCCAGGGCTGGTCGCCGTCGCGCTGCATTCCCCATGGCGGTCACCAGATGTCGCTCAACATTGCCGCCGGCCTCGGGCTCGGCGGCAATGAGAGTTATCCCGATCTATTCCAGCCCTATGGCGGCTTCCCCGACGGCGTGCGGGTGGAGAACGGTTTCATCACCATGCCGGAACTGCCGGGCATCGGCTTCGAGGGCAAGGCCGACCTCTATGCGGAGATGAAGGCGCTGGCATCGTAGCTGCCGCTCTGAAGTGCGGGCAGCAGGTACGCGAGCTGACCGACTTCCTCGATGTTGTGCTTGACCCAGGCGCGGAGCATTTCGTCGGAGAAGCGGCGGGTGAGCAGGTAGTTCACCGGGGTGAACAGCCGCGAACGAGCGCCGACATCCAGCACGCTGACATAGTGCGCGCCGTCTGACCCTGCGGACCAGGTGTGTTCGAGCTGGAACACGATGACGCCGGCGACGCGCTGCACCAGCCGGATGCCGGTCTCATCAAGCTTCTCGACGCGGTCGATCACGTCGACGGCAAATTCATCGCGGTTGCCGAATTTCTCGACAATGCGAAACCGTGCGCCTTCGGCCGCGCCGCCACCAGGCGCCGGCCGCGCCAATTCCCAGCGGATGTGATCGAGCGGGTGCCACGCCAGATAGCGCTCAATCGTCTCGCCGCCATACTCCATGGTTTCGCCGATATGGGTGAACCAGTTCAGCAGCATCGCGGGCGTGATTCCGGCCAGCGGGCGATGATCGATCGTCACCCGCCGGCGCAGGTGCGGAGCCTGCATGTAACCGACGATGGCCGTGTCCACGGTCCGGAGCGGATAGAGCACGGGTCGGGGCATGTTTTGCCTCCAAACGTTCAAGGCATTAAGATACTGAATCGTTTCTTATGGTTTGTTGCTATAGACCCTTGCGGTAGGGAACGCAAACGTTTCTTATTGGTAGATGGTTGAGGTCAGAATGCAACGGCGCCGCGGCGAGCAGCTGGAGGCGGCGATCAGGTCGGCGGTGCTGGTGCTGCTCGAGCGCCATGGTCCGGCCGGTGTGACCATGGATGCGGTCGCAGTCGCAGCCGGAACCAGCAAAGCCGTGCTCTACCGCCGGTGGCCGGACAGCCAGTCGCTGCTGCGCGACATCCTGCTGCACACGGCCGCGGCGGCGATCCCCCATGCCGACACTGGAAGTTATCGCGGCGATATGCTTGCTGTGCTGCGTGGCTGGCTCGCGTTGTTCAGCGGCGCCGAAGCCGGTGCATTGCGCGCCGTGGTGACCGCCATGTCTCACGACCAGCAACTTGCAGAGACATTCCGTCGTGATGTCATCGGCTGGCGCAAGGATGAGATGGTGGCGTTGCTGCAGCGGGGGATCGCGCGCGGCGATGTGAGATCCGATGTCTCCGTCGACATCGCGCGCGAACTGGGCCAGAGCGTGCTCTGGCATCGGCTGCTCGTCACCGGTGATCCGATCACCGACGAGCTGATCGTCCGGAT
The DNA here is from genome assembly GCF_032397745.1 of Bradyrhizobium prioriisuperbiae. Lineage (NCBI taxonomy): Bacteria > Pseudomonadati > Pseudomonadota > Alphaproteobacteria > Hyphomicrobiales > Nitrobacteraceae > Bradyrhizobium > Bradyrhizobium prioriisuperbiae. Next base: position 2,056,209 of record NZ_CP135921.1, on the reverse strand, counting down.
CGTCGATGACGTGCTGGTGCCGTTCGCCGCTCCACGTTGAGTTGTTGCTGGCATGCCGCTCTCTTGCACCTCGCCGATGGATGAGGCTGTCGACCCGACATGGCATGATAAAAGCCCTACGTAACAATGCGGACTTGAGTGACATAATCTTTTCGTTGTTCCTCAGCATGCGCCGTCGCGCATGTGAAAGCTGCGAATCATGCTCTCGCGCCGCTCTTTTGTCGTCGGATCGCTCGTGGCGATGGCCCCGCCGCGATCGATCCGATCGGCTTGCGCCACCGAACGCAATCCCACACCACGTCTTGATCTCGATTTGGCCGATCCGGCGGCGAAGAGCGCGCATGCGCAGTCGCTGACCGGCGCCTTGCGTTATGTCGATCACGAGGTGTTCGGCGATTGCGCCGGCATTCTGGTCGAGGAAGCGTCGACCAACGGCATTGAGGATGCCGGCTACTCCAGCGATACGGCCCTCCCCAATGGCTGGCGCGTGCTGCCGCAGCCGGTGACAACAGCCGAATGTACCATGACATTCACCAGGCGAGGGGCCGGACAAGGGCTGCTCCGGCTCACGGGGCAGGCGACGCGGGATCTCTACCTCGTGCTCGGTTCGCCCAAGCATTTCGCGATTGCCGCCGGCGAGAATCTCACAGGCTCGCTGGCGATCCGGCTCGCTGGCGGGTCCATGGCCAACGTTGCGGGGCTCGGGCTGCTCAACGTTGAAAACGATTCCGCGGGGGTTCCGGCCGTCGCCTCGCTGCGCGTGGCGCCGATCCAGCAGTTGCAGGCCGACAAGGCCTGGTGGGCTCAGGTCCGCTCCGTGGCCGGCCACAACAGCCATGCCAATCTGGCGCTCAAGATATCCGTTGCGGGCGCGTATGACGTCAGCTTCGAGATCAACAGTCCGCAACTGGAAAAGCGAACCTGGCGGTCGAGTTATGGCGTATCGGCCCGCCCGGCCGATGACATCACGCTGTCGCCGGCTCACGCTGCCTATCTGGCGCAGCCCGAGCGGTCGGTGGTCATCACGGCCGACGCGCCGCGCGTTGCTGGAACGGCGTCGCTCTGGAGCGAATGGAAAGACGACAGAAATTTCGTCGAACTGCAGCTCCGCAACCATGCGCTGTTCGTCAGGGTGGTTGCGAACGGCGTCCCGACGGAGGCGCAACTCGGAATCGTTCCCCCGCTGGCGCGCTTGACGGCGGCGATCGCGATGGGGGCGACGAGCGTCTTGGGCTCGGTCAACGGCAAGGCGCCGAAATGGATCGATGTCGCTCCGCCTGCGGGAATGACCACGGCGCGGCTGGGCCGCGGCTCCACGGGTTATTGGAACGCCACCATCAAGCGGCTGTCGCTGTACGCAAGCGCGATCGATTGCGCGGAAGCAAGCCTGCGGGAGCAGGTGTTTTTCGATGATTTCGATCGGCTGGATAGCCGATGGCTGGGCTGGTCGCCGACAGGCCAGTCGATTGCGAAGGTCGGCAATGTCGACACCGCGATTGCCGCCGGCAAATGGGTGGCGCGCTCGGGCGGCCTGGGCCTGGCCTTTGCGGGTTATGGCAAGGTCACTTTGCCGGCCGTGCCGCGCTACATGGGCGCGGTGCTGAACTGGACCACCGGCCGTTCAGGCGGCGCGGCCGGACTGATCGCGGCCACCAACGATCTGTCCGATCCCGCCGACGCGCTGCATACGGTCCTGACCGACACGACCGAGATTTTTCAAACCATCACCGCGTCGCGTGTCGATGATGCGCTGACGACGTTTACCTACCCGAATGCGATGCGCCGTGACGGTGCAACGCCCTATGGCGTCGCGCGCCTGTTCAATCGTGCCGAGAATGCCGTGGTGTTCGTCGGGCCGGATGGCGACCTGCCGCGGCATGTCAGTGCCACCTACGGCGAACGAATCGGCAAAACCGCCGTATTCGAGCATTACTGGCAATTGGGGCAGTGCCGGCCCGAGTTCCTCGCGGTTGCGGCGGCATGATCAGTGGATACCGATTGTTAGAAGAGATCATGCAGAGATCGAGCGTCAGTTGCGTTGCGTCGTCAAAAGCGATTCGTTTATCGAAGGGACCACGCTCATGAAGGTTCTATCCGCCCTCATCGCATGTCTGGCGCTTATTCCGGGTCAGGCGGTTGCGCAGGGAATGTATCCGCTGAATCCGGCACTGGGCACCGTCAACCAGCAGCGGCAGAACCAGTACACCGTGTCGCCGAACTCGCCGACCACGACATTCCCGACCAACGACACCTTTCGCAGTCCGTTCGTCAGCCCGTTTTCCACGGGGTCGTATCCGAGCAGGACCGGTGGTTACGTCAGCAGCTACACCGGCAGTTATGCCGGCACCGGGCCACGCTGATTTATTTGTCTGACTGAGCTGCTGCCTCAGCGCAGGCCGACAGGCTTGCCGCGTCCAAAGCCGGCTTGTTGCAGCAGCCGTATCGACAATCGCGCGCTGAGTACGCCGAAGCCGATGCCGAGTGCATCGACGATGAAGTCTTCCAGCCGCGCATGACGCGTCGGCAGGGGAATCTGCACGAGTTCCAGCACCAGCGCGAACACGATTGTCGCCGGCAGCAGAAACTTCAACGGCACCTCGAATGCGAGTGCCGTCAGCGCGCCCACAACAGCGAAACACATGAAGTGCTCCAGGTTCTGACCGAACCCGGTTACCGGCCGTTCGGCCGCCGGAACTACCGTGAGAACGATCACGGCGGCCAGCGCGGCAACGGCGAAAAGTTGTACGGCTCTGTGCATGCTGTCCTGAAATGGTTCTTGGAGCTCGTTCGGTCGATCGCGCGTGGTTTACCAGTTGAAGTCATGGCTAAGGAAGCGTTTCACGGACCCATTCGTCCGCATGGTTACGCCTGCGTGTTTCCACGTAATACGATTCGTTGCCCATGACGTCCGCGCATGTCGTCGCATGTCCGGCGAATCAGCGATTCGTACCGCACGCGGTGACCCGATGAAGCGGACGGCGCGTCGATTACGCGAATGTACTTATTCGAGAGCGTAGGAAAATCCGGGCTCGATGTCGCGGTGGTGTATCGGGACGGCAGGACTACGTTTGAATGCGTAATCCGCGTGTCAAAATCGCGGTTCTAAAACTGCATTAACCATACGCGTGCATCGTCTTTCGCATGGTGCAGAAAAATTTACCAAAGCGTTTGTTGTGTTTTGTCGCGGGAGTTCAAGTCGCCCTTGCGCTCGCCGGTTGTTCGACAATGCCAAGGAACGGTCCGGACAGCGGTGACATCAGGTCACAGCGGCCGGTGTCGCCCGAAAGTCTCCCATACGCCGTCGTCAACGTCACGCCCGATGTCGTGTCGATCCTCAGCGAGACGACCGGCCGGTTGACATCGGCCTTCGCCGACCGGCGACCGCCGAATGAAATCAGGTTCGGCATCGGCGACGTGGTCAGTGTCACCATCTTCGAGGCGGCGCCTGGCGGTTTGTTCATTCCGATCGAGGCAGGTGTGCGGCCCGGCAACTTCGTCGCGCTGCCGAACCAGCCGGTCGACAGCAAGGGAAACATTTCGGTTCCGTATGCCCCCCCGATCCGTGCGGCCGGCAAGACTCCGTCGGAAGTGCAGCAGGCGATCGCCGGTGCGTTGAAGAATCGCGCGATCGAACCGCAGGCGGTGGTGGCGTTGATCGATCAGCGCACGTCGCTGATCAGTGTGCTTGGCGAGGTGAACGTGCCGTCGCGTTTTCCGGCGAATGCCGCCGGCGAACATCTGCTCGACGCGATCGCCCGTGCGGGCGGACCGAAGGCGCAGGGCTATGATACCTGGGTGTCACTGGAGCGCGGCGGCCGGCGGGCCAAGGTGCCATTTGGTGCGCTGGTTTATGAACCGTCGAACAATATCTTCGTGCATCCGCAAGACACGATCTATGTGTACCGCGAGCCGCAGACGTTCGTGGCATTCGGCGCCGCTGGACAACAAGGCCAGTTCGATTTCGGTGCCTGGCGTGTCACCGTCGCGGAAGCCGTGGCGAAGGCTGGTGGTCTTAACGATGCGATGGCCGATCCCGGCTCGGTGTTTGTTTACCGCGGCGAGACGCGCGAGATCGCGGAACGTCTCGGTGTCGATTGTGCTCGATTCACCACGCCGATCGTTCCGATCGTTTACAATTTCAACATGCGCGACCCGTCGATGTACTTCCTGACCACTCAGATGGTCGCCCGTAATAAGGATGTTTTGTATATTTCCAACGCTCATGCGGTCGAAGTGGCTAAGATGCTGAACTACATCCGGCTGGTGACCGCCACCGTGAACGATCCGATCGTTGCAGCCTATAACGGGGTTGCCCTGCACAATCTGGTGAAGTGATGAGCATGAAGATTTCGAAGATGAGTCGTGTTACCGACCGGCAGAGTCCGGCCGGGGAAGTTATGGCGCCGGATCAGATCCTCTCGCTAATCATCGCGTTCTTCCGGCGGCAATATCCGATCGTGCTGATGGCGCTGGTCGCGACGACGCTGTTCGCGCTTGGCTATCTGCTGATCGTGCGTTCGACCTACACCGCGCAGGCGACCATCCTGATGGACACCCGAAAGGTGCAGGTTCAGTCGCAATCCCTGTTCAATGACGCGCCGATGGATGCGCCGACGGTGGAAAGCCAGGTTGAGGTCATCAAGTCGGACAACATCGCCCGCTCCATCATCGAGGACATGAAACTCGCGGACGATTCGGAGTTCACGCGTTACGGCGGCGGCATCCTCGGCAACCTCCAATACTATTTCTTTTCAATCTTCGATCTGTTCGACTTCAGCGGAACGACCTCCGAGGAAGCGGCGAACCGCCGCGCGCTCGGCCAGTTCACCAAGAGCCTCAGCGCCAAGCGGGTCGGCGTCACCTATGTGATCGAGGTCAGCTTTCGCTCGGCTTATCCGGAGCGCGCGGCAAAGATCGCCAATGCGGTTGCCGAGGCTTACATCAACGATCAGCTCAATGCGAAGTACCTGGCGGCCCGCCGGGCCAGCACCTGGCTGTCCGACCGGATCGCCGAGTTGCGGGGCCAGGCGATGTCGGCCGAAAAATCGATCGCGGATTTCAAGGCCGAGAACAAGATCGTCGATGCCGGCGGCCGTCCGATCTCGGAGCAGCGGGTGGCGGACCTCAGCAAGGAGCTGGCGGCGGCAAAGGCGCAGACCAACGAAGCCCGCGTCAAGCTCGAGCGTATCGACCAGATCACCAAGTCCGACCTGCGCGAAGCCACGGTGACCGATGCGCTGCGCAGCGAAGTCGTGACCAAGCTGCGCAGTCAATACCTCGACATGGCCAATCGCGAGGCTGATTTGTCGTCCCGTTATGGGTCGAACCATCTCGCCGCGGTCAACCTGCGCAACCAGATGAAGGAAGTGAGGCGTTCGATCAGCGAAGAGCTCCGCCGTCTCGCCGAGACCTATCGCAGCGACTATTCTATCGCCCAGCAGCGGGAGAAGGGCGTGCAGGCCGCGCTCGACGACGCGGTCTCGAACTCGCAGATGACCGGCCAGGCGCAGGTCCGGCTGAAGGAACTGGAGAGCAACTCCCAGACCTATCGCACGATCTACGAGAATTTCCTCGAACGTTACACTGACACCATTCAACAACAGACCTATCCGATCACCGAAGCGCGGGTGATCTCGTCGGCCAGCCGGCCGGGCCGTCGCAGCAGCCCTTCGACCTTGCTCGTGCTGCTGGTGGGCTGCGTCAGCGGCCTGATGCTCGGGATCGGCATCGGCATCATCAATGACATGGCGGATCGGGTGATCCGCACCCGCGGCCAGGCTGAATCGGTGCTGGGCATCGATTGCCTGTCGCTGCTGCCCAAGATTGCTGACACCGGAGTCCCGCTCGTTCCGGACCAGCCTTCGGGGCCGCGCAGTATTCCGCGCAACGCCTCGATCGGGTGGAGCGCGCTGCATGACCAGTTCTCAAGCTACGCAGAAGGCATTCGGGCCATCAAGGGGGCCATCGATCTCAGCGATCGGCCTGAGCGGGCGCGGGTGATCGGGTTCTCTTCAACGCTGCAGGGCGAAGGAAAGTCGACCGTTGCCGCCTCGGTCGGCCTGCTGAGTGCGCAGGTCGGCGCCAAAGCCATCGTGGTTGACTGTGATCTGCGCCATGCGTCGCTCACCAAGCAGTTGAGTCCGTCGGCCACCGTCGGACTACTCCAGGTGGTGACCGGGCTCACGCCCCTCGAGGATGTGATCTGGCGAGATCCGGAGACCGGCATGGCCTTCCTGCCGGCGGTGCTGAACGCGCCGATGGCGAATTCGAACGAGGTACTTGGATCGACGGCCATCAATGAGCTGTTCACGAAACTGCGCGAACAGTTCGATTATGTCTTTGTCGACCTGCCGCCGATGATGCCGGCGATCGACGTGCGGGCGACAACCCACTTCATCCAGCAGTATGTTCTGGTGATGGAATGGGGCAAGACCCGAGTGGACGCGGTCGAGGAAGCACTGATTGCGACCCGCGCCCTCAAGGACCGGCTGCTCGGCGTGGTGCTGAACAAGGCCGAGACTGATCAGCTTGGCCAGTATCAGTGGCACTTCGGCGCTTTGCGCCGCCTGTCCGAGAAGGTGGATTCCCACTGGGTGGTGCGCGACAACGCGTCATGACCTGCCGTCGTCGCGGGCCTTGTCACCGTGAACGCAGGCTGGCCTTATGGTTCGAGACGCGCCGCGAGCCGGCCAAAGGCGAGCGTTTCCAGGAATGATGCCGCTCATCAACTTCGCTCTCATAGCCCGGCTTCGTGAGAGAAGGCTGGGCAGGGCCGCGCATGACGACATACGCAAGGCTAAGGCTTACGAAGCCGCCAGCGTGAGACAAGCCGCTCCCTGTCGTTGAGAGCTGTCTTGCCTGCTCCCGAGAGGGGCGGGCTCATGCAGCGAACGCAAAGTTGCCGAGAACAGCGTAGCGTTCCGTCAGTTCGCTCTCGGTGAGAGCGCGAAGAATGTGGGATAAAATCATCGCCCAGTCTCGGCAGCGTCAGATCGAGTGGTGTGAATCCCGCGCCTTACGATCGGTCGGTGGCCAACTCTCGGTTCAGGAGTGTCGCGTCGGACGCTCGCTCAGGCGAACCAAATCCGACGATGTCGCCGAGCACGTCGTGGGTCATCAGCCGGCGGATCATCAGCAGGCTGCCGCAGGTCACGATCACGCTCAGGGCCAACAGGATGCCGGTTTGCTGCAAGGTGCTGAAGCAGAGGTAGCCGAGAGGCAGGAACACCATCGCCTCGCCAAGGTGAACGCGCGCGACCATTTTGGTGGCCCCGCTCCCCATCAGCAGCGCCGCCAGATAGAAGTGCAGCGTACTGGCAAAGAGCAGAGCAGCGGCACAGACCCGAAAGCCGGTCTCGAACTGGATGCCGGAATGCAACCACAGCGCGAGCAACGGATTCCCCAGGAAATAGAGCCCGAGGCTTCCCGTGGCTGCCAGGCCGAGCACCATCAGTCCGCTGAGGCGCGCAGCATGCAGGGCGCCGGCGTTGTCGCGGTGCGCCAGTCGCGAAGCAATCACATTGGTCAGCGGAAAGGTGAAGGCCACCAGTAGCGCCCCGTACGACTGCAGCAGGCGCATGAAAATGCCGACCTCGATGACGGCGTCCGGCCCGGCGATGAGGCCGAACAATCCGGTGGAGAGCTGGTAGAGGATCATGAGGCCGAGGCTGATGATGGTGAAATCCAGCGAACTCAGCAGCAACAACTGCACGGTCTTGCGGTGCCAGACGATGCGGCGGACGAACAGCCCGCGATTGCGCCGTACCACGTCGAACCCATGGACGATCGATCCCAGCAGGAAACTCAGATTGAGCAGGTAGGCGGCGAACGTGATCGACGGGTAGCGGGGAAACACCACGAACAGCAGCACCAGCGACAACGCGTAACTGCCGAGCTGGAAGGCGTAAAGCCGGTGCAGCTTGTGATACCCGGCATCGATGCCTTCGAACACCGTCAAAAAGAACCACAGGCTCATCGCCAGGAACAGACTCAACACGCTGGTGATGAACTCGGTCTTGTGCTCGGCGATGATCGGCGGCAGCTCAACCGTCGCCACCACCGCGAGAAACAGCGCCGAACTGATGCAGAACAGGCCGAGATTGATGATCGCGGCCAGCACCGTCGCCATCGATACAAAACGGGCGACGAAGGTCGGCGCGCGAATCGCGTATTTCGCGATCCCGTTGGCGATGACGCGGCCCATGCCGATGTTGGCAAAGCCCACCCAGGATCCGATGCTCAGGACGACCAGGAACAGGCCGAAGCGCGATTGTCCGAGCTTGTCGAGCGCGAAAGGCAACCCCACGAGATTGAGGACGATGGCGAGGGCGCGGGCCAGCCACGCGACGAGGGCGGTGACGATGATCGATTTCATTGGAGCCACCGATCCTCTGTACTAGATGATACTGTCGGTCCGAGAGAAGGATTTGCCCTTTTGGATAACTTGCGCGTGCATTCCGCTGGATCGCTCGCGATCGGCGAACAGGATTCGCCGCTGATGACCGAGCCGATGCCAACGTCGTGGCTTGAGATATCGTCGGCGCGTTCGATATCGTGCTGGTGCCCCATCATGCTGCATCGTCCCATGGTGAGTTCGGAGTGCTCGTGTTTTGCGCTTCCTAAGAATGGTCTATCGACCGGCGTCGAGGTTCAACTATCTAGTTGAAAATTGATCAACTACCCAGTTGAAAGTGTCGATGATGGTATCTTCGTCCTTCCGGCGCGTGCCCCTGGCCACCCCACCATCATGGTGCCGCCGGTGCTCAGTAAATGACATTGCCGGTCCGCGAGAAGAATTTCGCCTTTTCCGGCACCTTGCGGGTGCATTCGGCCGGGTTGCCCGCGATCAGCGAATAGGGTTCGGCGTGGATATAATTGATCACCGAACCGGCACTGACGATGCAGCAGTTCGGAATGTTGACGCCCTTCATGATCAGGGAGCCGGCGCCGATCATCGTATAGTCGCCGACCGAGATCGGTCCGCAGGATTGTCTGGACCGGATGATCTCGACACCGTGCGTCACCAGTTGGGAGCGAAATCCGGCGAGCCCCGAAAACGGGCCGAATGTCACTCTGTCAGTGCAATCGATGTAGTGCTGGTGTCCCATCATGCTGCATTTTCCCATGGTGAGCTGGGAGTAGCGGTTCTTTGCGCTCTTGAAAAATGGCGTCTCGATCTGCGTCGAGAATCCGCCGATCCAGTTGAAGTTGCCGATAAAGGAGTCTTCGTCCATCTGCAGCTTGTTGAGGCGCCCGACATAATTCAGGTGGCCGAGCCGCGCTCCCTTCGCCATCTCCACCGCATCGGCGAAGACAAAGGACAGGCCGATGCGGCAGTCCGGGTGCAACTGGTATCCAAAGCAGGCCGCAAGCAGGCGACGGCGCAACGACCACGGTAAAATGAACCCCAATATTTGAATTGCCAGCTTGATCATGGTGTCACCAAAAGCTTTCCCGCTTTCTCCAGGTCTTCAATACTCAGGTCTTCAGTATCGGTCGTCTGAATATCCGCGTCTTCAATATCGTCGTCTCAAGTGTCGTGCATCGTCAGGTCATCCGTGCAGATCCCGGCGTCGAAGGAGGCAGCCATTCCAGGCCGCGATACCGCCGGATGAGATTGGCATTGTCGTTCGCGGGATCCGTCGCTCGCCAGACCAGCGGCCGCATCGCGGTGCCGGACAGCGGTCGTTTGGCGTAAGCGAGGATCATCATGAAGAAGAATGCGCCGATGAAGCCGATGTTGAAATTGTCGGGCTCCAGGCACTGGATGACCAGGGTGCTGGCGAGCGCCAGTCCGCAGATCAGCGATCGCCGGTCCGGAAATTTGAGGCCGAACCAGATCAGATAGGTCGTTCGAATCAGAACGGCTGTAAGCAGCAAGCCGCCGAGCAGCAGCCCGAAGTCCATGAAATAGGACAGAATGCCACTGTGCACGGAATGCATGTTGTATCGGCTGGAGCGGAAGCCGTAGCCAAAGAACGCGAACTTATCCATCGAATCGAAAAACGCGTTCCAGGAATCGGACCGGCCGGTGAAGCCGGAGAAGATGCCGCGATCGGGATCCAGGATCGCGAGTTGCTCGCTCAGCCGGCTCACCAGCCGGCTGCCGTCGAACACCAGCATCATCACGCCGAGCCCGATCGGCAGTCCGATCAGGGCTGCGGCGAGCAGCCGCAGCAGTTTATCGCGACCGGTACGGCTCGCCGGAATACCGGGGAACGTACAGCATATGTATCCGGCATAGAACAGCAACAAACCGATCATGATGGTGCGGGCGCTCACCATATAAGTGGCGGCGAGGCAGAGCACGAACACCGGCAGGCTGACCCGACGAATCAAGATGCTGTGCACGACAAGGGCGATGTAGGCGTAGCGTCCGTAATGGTTGGGATGGATCAGCCCGACCCATCGATAATCGTGAAAGCCCTGCACCAGTGCCGCGATGATTAGTCCGGCGCTGAGGGCGACGAACGCCATGGTCAGTGCGTTGTCGACATCGTGCTCGGCCGCCTGCCAGAAGCATATGCACAGCACGAAGCCACCGAGTGTGACGATGTACTGGGTGACTTGGGATATCGAGTCCGGATAATCGCCGAGCAGGACTGTAAACAGCATAACCAGGCAGGAGAACACCCAGAGAAACACCAGCGCGGCCTGAAAGTGGGTGATCACTGTCATGGCGCCATGGCGCGCGAACACCAGAAGACCGATCAGCAGGGCCGGCACGGCGACAAACAGGCCGGCCCCGCCGACGTCGACCATGGTGGTGTCGCCGGCGCGCAGGCTCTCCAGCATCGCGGGTGTGCCGCGGACGCCGGGAAGGAAAATCACGCCGATATAGACGACGAAGCCGATCCCGGCCGAATTCAGGAAGCCGCCCATCAGCAGATTGCGCAGCAGCACGATATTGACGACGATCGGATTGAGCAGGTTGTTCATGCCGCGCCCCTGCGTATGGCGGCGCCCGACGACTGCGCAAACAGGAAATCGGCCTGGATCGGCCCGTGGGTGGCGTCTTCGTGCTGGTTGTAGACCCCGGCCAGGTGGAAGCCGTGGCCGTCCATCCAGCGCGCGATTTCCGGATACAACGGCTGCCCTTCATACAACGGCAGGTACGAGCATTCGACATAGACCACGTCGAACAGGTTCAGGAGGTCCGCCGAGCCGCGCAGCACGTCGAGTTCGGCGCCCTGGACGTCGATCTTCAGCAGCGCAGGCCCCTGCAACTGCCTGCCGCTCAGGCATTCCGACAGCCGCCGCACCGACACCTGCTCGGTGCGCGCCACGGTGATGCCGAAGATCTGGTTCTGCGCATCGGTGGGACGCAGCAGCGAGGAGGAATCGTCGCTGCTCGCCACGAAGATGGTCTTGTCGCCGGCATGGTCTCCGATCGCACTGTTGAACAGATGGACGCGATCCTCGCTTCCAAGATAACGCTTGAACAGTTGTGCCGGCCCGTCCAGTGGCTCGAACGAATAGATCTGCGACTGCGGGAACATCGACCGTGCGAAGGTGGCAAACTGGCCGCGATTGGCGCCAACGTCGACGACGGTGCGGAACGTGAAGCGCCCGAGTGCACGGGTGTGCTCGATCGCAGGCGCTACCCCGTGCAGCATCTGCGGCCACAGCCGTGGGCGCAGCATGCAGTAGGCGCCTTTCTTCAGGGTCATCCATTGCATGGCGTCTGTTCCCTGCCGGCCGGATATTGCCGAGACTCAGCCATAGGCGCCTCGGTATCTCTGCACGGTCTGCGATTTGTCGAAGGTCTTGCGTGCGTACTGGATGGCGCCGGCGCTCAGCTGCGACCATTCCTCGCCCATCGCATAGATGGTGGCGAGCTTGTCGACGAAAGCCGAGGTGTTCGACAGCGACAGCGCCCAGCCGGCATGGCTCGCTTCGACATCAGTCCACGGGCTGCGGTCGCTGATCAGCACCGGCACGCCGAGATGCAGCGCTTCTACGATCGAGTGGCCGAAGTTCTCGCCCAGCGTCGGATGGAGCAGCACGTCGTAACTGGGAAGGGCCTGCAGCAGGGCGTCCTTGCTGACATTGCCCTTGAAGCGAATCTCGCAGGGCCCGGTGCCGGCCTGCATCATGGCGACGCAGCGCTCGTAATAGGCGGTGTCCGCGGTGTCGCCGAACACGTCCAGGATGGCGGGAACCGGCAGATGGCGCAGCATCTCGATGGCGGCGATCAGGTTCTTCTGTTCGGTGACCCGCCCCACAAAGGCGATCTTCAGCCGGTTGCGGGGCTTTGCGTTGCGTGGCTGGGCGGCGGGCAGCGGCTCAACGAACTGCGAGACCACGGCGACATTCTGGGATCGCCGATGGTTGCGGTCGATGTCGCTTTTCTCGCCGGGAGATCCAGCGAGATGAACCACGTTGCGGTACAGGCCGATCAGATCCGAGAACCGGCAGTAGAGCGTCTTGCGCGGCCGCCGCGTCCCCATGATGACGTCCATGAAGATGCCGTGCGGCGTGTGGAAGATTCGGCTGTTGCCGCTCAGGCCCAGCTTGCACAACAGCAGCGCCGGGATCGCCAGCAGCGGATCGAAGGCGCACTGGATATCGACCACGTCGAATTCCTCGGCCAGCCGGGCGGCGAGGATGCGAAGGCCCTTTATTCCCCTGGGCACGTATTCGATCACCACATGCGGCATCACAACGCGCAAATGCGGCTGCGCGAACAGCCGGGATCCGGTCGCGAAGTCGTGGTTCAGCGTCAGGATATGAAAATCGTAATCGGCGCTCATGTTGTCGACGAGATTCTTGATCGCGGTTGCCGGGCCCAGATGCGACTGCGACGGAAAGTACGATCGATAAATAATCAAAACGCGTTTCTTGCTCATTGGCGTCGCGCCCCGTCGAAGAGCATGCACGACGTCCAATTACGAACGGTTAAGGCGGCCTGGCGCGCGTGGCCCGCCAGGCATCGCGTTGTCGATCGGGATTTGAAGTAACGTGATCTCTGCAGCATGATCGATACCGGTGTGGCGCGTAGTTCTACCGACGCACGGGCTTGATGGAGGGGCGCGCCGTCTCCTCCGGCAAGGGCTTGTCAGCCGATTGCGAGGTGTGGCGGCCGTTGAGGACGCCAGCGAAAACGCTCTCGAAGCGCGCGGCGACACGGTCGATGTCGAAGGCCGCCTCTGCATAGGCGCGGGCATTGCGGCCGGCATCCTCGCGTAACTGGCGATCTCCCAGAAACAGCCGTACCGCCTGGACGAACGACGAGCGGTCGCCGGCATTGACGACGCGTCCGGCGTCGCAACCGCGAATGATCCGCGCGGCGAGGTTTTCCGGCGGCGACGACAGCACGATGGGACGGCCGCCGCAGAGATAGCTCAGGATTTTCGACGGTACGGAAAAAACGCCGGCGTCTGGCTCGAGAACCGCGATGGCGATATCGGCGCTGCCCAGCACATCGGGAAAATCCTCGAACCGCTGGAACGGCAGCACCAGCACCCTGGAGAGGTCCAGGAGTTTGCACTGCTTGCTCAGCCAGTCCGCGTAGGGGCCTTCCGAGACCACCACCAGCATGGTGTCGGGCTCGCTCTGCAGATTCAAGGCGAGGTCGAGCAGTTGATGCGGATCGTGCTTCAGTCCGATGGTGCCGCTATACAGGATTACTTTTTTGCCGATCAGGTCGTGGCGGCGGGCCCAGCTGTTGTCCTTTGGCCGCAGCGGCAGCCTGGCGATCGGCGCCCAGTTCTCGATCACATGGACATTGCGCGCCGACAGCGAGAGCTCCTGGCGGATGGTGTCGACGAAATCCTGGCTGATGACCACAATGGCATCACTGGCGCGCAACGCATTGCGCTCGATGCGCCGGTAATGCCGCCCGATCAAACGCCCGAGCCAGCCGATGCGCTGGCCAAGAATCCGGCCGATCGCCGCGGAATAGATGTCCTGCTGCCAGAATACGAATTTCCGGCCGTTGCGGCGCGCGCTGCGTCCGATCTCGGCAACGCTGTCCAGCGGGCAGTTTCCGGCCAGCACCACTTCGGGCGCGAAAGCCTCGATCTCGGCCGCGAACACGCGTCCGATCGCCACCTCCTGAAAGCGCCGGCGCAGGAACGAATATTTGTGAAACGGCTTGCCCAGCGAAACCGGTTTGATCGTCAGGCTGGCCGGATCGTCGGCATTCATTTCCAGCTCGCCATGTGGGCTCTGAAATTCGGAGAAGTGCAGATGCATCACCTCGTGCCCGCGTGAAGCAAGCGCGCGGGACAATTGCACGGCAAATGCATGCCCGGAGTAGTCGACCACAGCGATACGCATAACGACCTACCTGTTGAATGAAACGCGTGTTATCCCGCGTTTGTGTATGTCTTCTTCGAAAACAGCGTGAGCAGGATGATCTGGAGATCGAACCACAGCGACCAGTTGTCGACGTAGTAGAGGTCGCATTCGATGCGCCGGATCATCTTGTCGATGGTGTCGGTCTCGCCGCGGAAGCCGTTCACCTGGGCCCAGCCGGTCAGGCCGGGTTTCACGTTGTGCCGGCGCGAGAACAGCTTGATGTGCGAAACGAACATCGCGTTGTGTGAAATGGCATGGGGGCGCGGCCCGACGATCGACATGTCGCCGCGCAGCACGTTCATGAGCTGCGGCAGTTCGTCGACGCTGGTGACGCGCAGCAGCCGTCCCAGCCGGGTGATGCGCGGATCGCCCTTGGTTGCCTGCAGGAACGCGGCGTCGGGCGCGGTCCGCATCGAGCGGAACTTGATGACGCGGATCGGCTGGTTGTTGTAGCCGTGCCGGGTCTGCGTAAAGAGAATCGGTCCCCGGGAGTCGAGCTTGATCGCGATGGAGATCAGCAGCATCAAGGGGGAGAGAATGATCAGCCCGAGTATGGCCGCGACGATGTCGAAACCGCGTTTGACCGCGAGGCCGAGCGGCGACATCGGCGGTCGCGACAGGCCGATGGCGACGACGCCTGCGACTTCTGCGAGATGCGCCTGCGCCCACCAGCCGAGGTTGCGGCGGGGGACCGCGTAGACAGCGGCGGGAATCTCCATGAATGATGCCGTGATGCGTGACAGCTCGTGCTGGCGCGCCTCGTCCGCCAGCAGCACCACGTCGTCGGCCTGCAGCGCACGGCACTCCTCGACCAGTGTCGACGCGATCGAGTCCACGGTCGTGCAGATCTGGCCGTCCGCATCGCGGGGCGGGATCTGGCGGCAGATGATCTGGATACCGGCGCCGGAGAAGCGGAGCTGGCGGGCATAGTCTTCGAAATGCTTTTGCCGGCCGATCAAAACCACTCGCCGGCCATGGATCAGTCCCCTGGCGGCGGCAGACTTGAATCGCTCATAGGCGACCAATCGGAACACCAGAACCGCCGTGCAGCACAACAGCATCTGGAGCAACAGGATGTTTGGAGAATACATCGTGGGTACGCCACCAATGAACAGGAGCGCTGCAAGCAGCACGAAAGCGGACACGACGGACGCGAAGCCCATGCCGAGATAGCGATTCGGCGTTGGCTGCTGGATCAGGCGGAACTGGCTGGACGCAACCGATATCGCAACCTCGCTTGCACCGACGAAGATCGCCGCAGCGATCGTGAATTTGCCGACCTGCAAACGAGGGTCAGCCGCGACGTGATATCCGATGGCCACCAGGGCCGCGATTGCGAGCGAGAGGAATTCGGCCAGGGCAATCGTGACATAGGCGACGGTCAGTGTCGGTGCGTTAAAATGGCGGAGTAAAAAACTACCAGTCGTTAATTTGTTTCGCTCGATTGTAGCAGGACGCGACACCAGAAAGCTGCCTGTGTGCCTGAACAACGACATGACGCAGGGAAACTCCGATCAACGAGAATACGTCGATCTACACCGCAGAGTTTAGAACGATAAGCGAATGCGAAAAACGCAATTAATTTGTATGCGTTTCTACGTGAGCTGGCGGACGTATGTACCGCGTGACGGTATCATCGCCATCATTTGCAATTGTCGCACCCGCAGTCGTTTACCAGTGTGGCGTGCGGTCCGATCGCAACGCATCATCGAGATGCGAGTCACGTATCGCGTGGCGCAGCCTGAGCAAATGCGCTGCCATGGGTCGCCTGCACCGAGCGACACGCGGTCGCGCGTGCAGCTTGTCCTCAGTCGACGCGCATGCGCGCGCCGCCGCCCTCGCGCCAAGCGAATTTTCGGCGAATGTCGTCGGTCAGAACGACGCCAAGTCCCGGTTGCCGCGGCGGGTGAATGAAGCCATCGCGGATGTCGAGCGGTTCGGCCAGAAGCGCGTCCCGTAACGGGAAGCCCCACGCGGGATATTCCTGGATCACGACGTTCGGCTGGGTGAAGGCCCAATGCACATTGGCCGTGACCGTCGCCGCCGAGCCCCACGCATGCGGCGCCACTTTCAGGCCATGCGCCGCGGCCGCAGTGGCAATGCGCTGGCTTTCGACGATGCCGCCGGACGTGCAGGCGTCCGGCTGAACGATGTCGAGCGCGCCGGCGCGAAGGAAATGCATGAACTCGCCAACACCGAATGATGTCTCGCCACCGCTGATCGGAATCGATGTCGCGGCGCGAACCCTGGCATACCCCTCATAGTCGTCTCCGCCGCAGGGTTCCTCGAGCCAGGCAATGTCGAAGGGTTCGATCGCGCGCGCGAAGCCGATGGCGGTTTTGGCGTCCCACGGATCGGGGTGTGATCCCATCACGGCGTCGACCATCAGCCTGGTGCCCGGGCCAAGCACCTCGCGGCACAGCCGGACTTTGTCCACTGCGCGCGCAAGGTCGGTCGAGACCCGGATCTTCACGGCGCGAAATCCATCGGCGAGATGGATCTCCATCTCCTTAATGACGGCGTCGCGGGGCTTGTCGAGGCCGGCGGAGGCATAGAGCGGCAGCCTGTCGTGGGCGAGACCGCCGATCAGTTTCCAGACCGGAAGCCCGGCCGCCTGCCCGGCGATATCCCACAGTGCGTTCTCGATGGCGCTGATCGCGTTGATGGAGGCGCCGACGCGCCCCCAATAGAGGCTTCGCGAGCGCAGCTTGTGGGCCAGCTGCAAGGGCTCGCAGGGATCTTCGCCGAGCAGCAGCGGCGCGAAGTGTTCGAGCATGGCCTTGGCGGCTTTCGGATAGAACCAGCCGCCGGCGTAGGTGTCGCCGATGCCGGTAAGACCGGTATCGGTGGAGATGACAACCAGCGCCGCATTGGTGATCGTCATCTCGCCGCCGGACCATCGCACGATGTGTTCCTCCGCGAGCGGGGCGCTCAGCAAAACACCTTCGACCTTCGTGATTTTCATCCCTTGAACTCCATTGGCATGCGGCTCGCGGCCCTGATTTGACCTCCGATGCCACGTGGGCTTTTTCCCGCTTGGGAAAAACCGTACCGAGCCTACCATTCCCGTCGGCTTTCACGATCTACGAATCGCACCGGTTTTACCAGGAACCGCCACATGCCCAATCGACTGCGTTTCATCAATCCCGCAGCACTGTCGAAGCCCAGTGTGCTGAACGCGAAGTTCCTGTGATTATGCGGCTAGCTCTTTCAGGAACTTCGCGTTCATAAAGCACACTAGAATCATAAAGTTGCTAGTGTCCTTTTCGAATTCGAAGTTCGTTCAGGGGTGCGGTAAATGATGCGAACTTCGAATTCGGGACACTAGCGGCTTTTCGCATATCGCGTTGGGCTCCGCCCGGGAGCTCGCATTCATTTCCGGACAGGTTGCCTACGACAGCGACGGCAACATTGTCGGCATCGGTGATCTGGCCCGGCAGACACGGCAGGTTCTGGAGAACCTCTCGCATGCGCTCGATGCGGTCGACGCGACATTTGACGACATCCTGAAGTTCACCTTCTTCGTGAGGAATTTGTCCGAAGAAGCGGTTGCGACGATCCGGAAGGTACGAACCGAATATCTGTCGTCGAGCAATCCGCCGGCCAGCACCATGGTCGGCGTGGCGGCGCTCGCCAAGCGGGATCTGCTGCTCGAAGTCGAGGCCTATGTGGCGGTGCCGTCGAAGCTTGACTGACCGCATGGCTGGGATGGGCGATCGGCGTCGTAAGGTCTGGAGTCAGTAGCCGCGCGATCGGTCGACAACATTCGCAAGTGGCAGGCCGCGTTCGAAATCGGCGATTTGTCTCGCGACGTATATCGAAATGGCGTCGGCATCGGTGTCGGCCGCGTTGTGCGGCGAGATCGTCACGCGCGGATGGGTCCAGAGCGGGCTGGTGACGGGAAGCGGCTCGGTCTCGAACACATCAAGGGTGGCGGCATTGAGCGTGCCGTCCTCGAGGCAGGAGAGGATATCGGCTTCGTTCTGCAGGCCGCCGCGGCCGGCATTGATCAGGATCGGGCCGCCGAGCGGGCCGTCTTTCGCCAGCTGCGCGAACAGCGGGCGATTCAAGATATGCCGTGTGTCCGGCGTCAGCGGCAGCAGGCAGACCAGGATGTCGGTGCGCGCGAGGAAGGGGCGTAGGCCGGCGGCGCCCGCGTAGCACTCGATGCCGGGCATTGTCTTCGGGCTGTTGCTCCAGCCCGCCACGCGAAACCCAAGCCGGGTCAGCACATCGGCGGCGTCGCGGCCGAGCACACCGAGTCCGAGCAGCCCGACCCGCACGGCGCCGGCCGCCCACTGCTGCGTCGGCTTCCATTGCTTGTGCTGCTGGCAGCCCGCCAAATAACTTTGCTGGCGATGGTGCATCAGCACATGCATCACGATGTATTCCGTCATCCGCTGGGTCAGGTCGTCGACGGCGACACGGACCAGCGGCACATTGGGCATCTGCGTGTCGGCCAGCACCGCATCGACGCCGGCGCCCAGATTGAAAATGACCTTGAGATTGGGAAACCCAGCCAGTTCTCCCGGCCTCGGTTTCCAGACCGCCGCATAGGAGATCGATGCGGCATCGAACCCTTCTTCGGGCACCTGTACGATCGGTCGTCCGGGACAGGCCGTGGTGAACCGCGCCTTCCAGCGCTCGTTCGACCAGTTGTCGGTGCCGCCGCGGATCAGCAAAGCGAGTGCGCCGGATGACGGCCCGGATGATGTCATGGGAGTCTCGTCGGGGTGTGATGCTGCACTCATAACTCCGGCTCCGGCGATGTCAAACCGGGAGCACCGGTCCTGCCTCGCGCCCTTCGCGCATGCGTCGGTGCCTGCCAAAGAAGCTTGCCTTTTCAAATATTCTTGTTTCAATTTATTACGCAGGGGCCAGATCGCGCCCCGGATTTTCAACACCCAGGACGAATGGAGCTGCATGTACGACACCATCATCATCGGTGCGGGGTCGGCTGGCTGTGTGCTGGCGAACCGGCTGAGCGCGGATCCGGCGCGGCGGGTGCTGCTGCTGGAGGCTGGAGGACCCGCGCCGCAGGCCGCCGCCATACCGTCCGACTGGACCACGATGTTCAACACCGGCGTCGATTGGGGCTATCACACCGAGCCGCAGCCCGGCTGCCGCGGCCGCCGGATCTTCTGGCCGCGCGGCCGCATGATCGGCGGCTCCGGTTCGCTGAATGCGATGATCTACATGCGCGGCTTGCCATCGGATTATGACGGCTGGGAGGCGATGGGGTGCCCCGGCTGGGGCTGGAACGACGTGCGCCCGACTTTCCTGTGGTCGGAAAATAATGGCCGCCTCGGTGACGATCCGCATCATGGGGCCACGGGGCCGCTGGCCGTGAACGATTGCCCCTATCTCGATATCGGCGAACGGCTGTGGCTGGCGTCCGCGCAAGCGGCCGGACACCGGCTGAACACGGATTTCAACGGCGCGTCGCAGCAGGGCGCCGGCCTGTTCCAGTTGACGGTTCGCAATGGCGAACGGTTCGGCACCGCCAAGGCCTATCTCGCGCCGGCGATGGCGCGGCCAAACCTGACCGTTAAGACCCATGTGCTGACGACCCGCATCCTGATCGAGCAGGGACGGGCGGTGGGCGTCTCCTATCTTGAAAACGGGCAGCCGGTCAGCGTCTTCGCTGCGAGCGAAGTGATCCTCGCGGCCGGAGCCATCGCGTCACCGCATCTGCTGATGCTGTCCGGCATCGGACCTGCGGACGAGCTGCGCGGCGCCGGTGTCGCGCCGGTTGTTGATCTCCCCGGTGTCGGCAAGGACCTGCAGGATCACATCTGCGTCGTGGCGTCGTTTGCCGCGAAGCAGCCGATCGGCCTTGGCGCCATGGCCGACGAGGATTTCGCCAGCTCATTCATGGAGTGGAGCGACAAGCGGACCGGCCCGCGGACGTCGAACTGGGCCTCCGCCGGCGCGCATGTCTGCTCGCGGCCTGGCGTGGAGCCCGATCTGCAGCTCTATGGCGTCGCCAGCCCGCATCGCGATTACGCCCGGTTTCTGTATCCGGGCTCCGGCTTCTCGCTGTTCGCGGTGCTGCAGCGGCCCGAAAGCCGCGGCGAGATTCGCCTGCGCTCGGCCGATCCGATCGCGCATCCGGCAATCGATCCCCGCTATTTCGCGAGCGATCCGTCGGGCGCCGATCTGGCGACCCTGGTCGAAGGCATCAGGATCAACCGGGCGATCGCAGCCGCCGAACCGCTCGCCGGCATGATTTCGCATGAGCTGTCGCCCAGCGCCGAATGCGAGAGCGACGAGGAGATTATCAGCCATATCCGGGGCCACTGTATGACACTCTATCATCCGTCGAGCACCTGCCGCATGGGCGCCGACCCCATGGCGGTGGTCGATCCCGCCTCGTTCCAGGTCCATGGCGTGGATCGGCTGATGGTCGCCGACGCCTCGGTGTTCCCGAAGATGATCTCGGCCAACCTCAACGCCACCGTGGTGATGGTGGCGGAGCGTGCCGCGATGGCCATCCTGGGCGGGGCGGCGACGGCTTGACCCTGCCAGCGACGTCACTGCTGGCGAGCAGGACGGTCTTTGCTACCGGGCCGTGCTGGCCCGGGCGGCAAGCGGCGTGATAGGTCTCGATCACCGGCTGTCGCCGGGCTTGTGTGGGGGCACAGGGGATGAGACCGCGCTGGCGTGTTGCGGCATTGGGGCTGCTGGTGGCTTACGCTGCCGGCGGACGGGTCCCCGCGACTGCCGCGGAAGCGCTGACGCTTCCTGGTGTGATCGGCAGCGGCGATTTTCGCCAGGCGCTGTTGCCCGCGCCGGGTCTTTACGGCGCGCTCAGCATGTTCGGCGCCAATGTCGACAAATATCATTTGTCGACATCCACCGAGACGCAGATGTCCGGCAGCCAGTTCGCCGGCGGTGCCGCGTTGGCCTATGTCTATGACGCCGAGGTGTTCGGTGGCCGCATCGCCTCGACGCTCTCGGTGAGTGCCCAGGAACTCTGCATCAAGGTGACCGGCCCGACGCAATGCGTCCAGGGCTTGCGCGACATGTATTCCGATCTGCTGCTCTGGAGCCGGCTGTTCCCGAGCGCGCACTTCGCCGCGCAGCCCAAAGACCTGCCGCAGATCCCTTATGGGCTCGCTGTTCAGTTCGGGCTCGGCACGGTCTTTCCGACCGGTGCCTATTCGGCACAGCGGTCGGTCAATAACAGCGGACATGTGTTCGACGTCACGCCCAATATGGCGCTGACCTACACCGTGCCCAGCATTTTCGGCGGGATGTTGGGGCGTGCCACCGAGATCAGCGCTCGCACTTTCTACAATACCTACAGCCGCAACGACGCCACCGGCTATCACAACGGCAACGTGGTCAATATCAATTTCGCGGTGTCGGAGCGGTTCGATAGCTATCAGGTCGGGCTCGTGGGGTTGTACGTGGCCCAGCTTAATGACGACACGCGCAATGGCATCCGTGTTCCGCCGGATGGCCGGCGCGCCGAATTGCTCGCCCTCGGTCCGGCGGTCTCCTACACCTTCAAGGTCGACGAGCACCCGTTCACCGTTACCGTCAAAAGCCTGATCTCGGTGTATGGCGCCTACCAGACCGGCGGCGAGACCTTCTCGATCAGGCTCGGGACGAAGCTGTAACGTCGTCGTGTTTTGGCGTTGCCGCGCTATCGGCTTTTCCGATAGTCGCATCGCGATTCGATTTTTGACTTGGCGCGATCATGGCAGACATACTGATGCCGCTTGCACTGCGGTTCATCGGTATGGCACCCAGATATTCAACGCTACGCGCGCATTTTGCTGAATCCGAGACGGAGAAGCGCGGCCATGCCGGACGACGCTGATATCCTGATCCGCAATGCCCGGCTGCGTGGATGTGCCGATGCGGTCGTGGATATCGCCGTTGCCGATGGCTTGATCACCGGAATCGGAGAGAGCCTTGCCGTGGACGCCCGCACGACGATTGATGCCGGGGCAAACCTCGTCACGCCGGCCTTCGTCAATCCGCATTTGCATCTCTGCAAGGTCTGGACGCTGCCGATGATGTCCGAGGCGGCGCTCGCGGCCTATCACGGCGCCGGGATGAGCGAGGCGCTCAGCGCCATCGATCTCGCGGCGGGCGTCAAGGAGAAATACGACGCGTCGTGGATCATCCCGAACGCGCGGCGCGCGGTGGCGCTGGCCGCGCTTCACGGCAATCTGCACATCCGCGCCTTCGCCGACGTCGATACCAAGGCGCGCCTGCAAGGCGTCAAGGCGCTGCTTGCGGTGCGCGAGGAGTTTCGTGGCATCGTCGACATCCAGGTCGTGGCCTTTGCGCAGGACGGCATTGTCCGCGAACCCGGTACCGATGCGTTGATGCGCCAGGCGATGGAAATGGGAGCCGACGTCGTCGGCGGCATCCCGTGGATCGAGCCGACGGACGCTGCCGCCAGGGCGCACATCGACTTCTGCTTCGATCTCGCCACCGAGTTCGATGCCGATGTCTCGATGCTGCTGGATGATGTCGGCAACGCCGATATGACGACGCTGGATCTGATGTCCCGGCAGGCGCTGGCGCGCGGCTTCGAGGGACGCGCGCTGGCGCATCACTGTCGGGCGATGGCGCTCTATTCCAATACTTATTTCGAGGAGCTCGCGGATCTGCTGCGGCGGGCGCGCATCAGCATCGTCAGCGATCCGCACACCGGCCCCCTGCATGCGCGGGTCAAGGAACTGCTGGGGCAGCGCGTCAATGTCTGCCTCGGGCAGGACGATATTTCGGACGCCTACTATCCATTCGGCCGCAACAACATGCTGGAGATCGCCTTCCTCGCCTCGCACCTTTTGTGGATGACGCGCGAGCGCGAGATCGATGCGCTCTATGACATGATCACGACCAATGCGGCGACGGCCATGAACGTCAGGGGATACGGCCTCGACGTCGGCCATCCGGCCAGTCTCGTCGTGCTGGATCAGCCGAGCGTGACCGAGGCGCTTCGCTTTCACGCACCGCCGCGCGTGGTGATCAGCCATGGACGAGTGGTTAATACCGAGCACATGCGCGGCCTCGCCAATGTCGGTGGCAGGACCTGATGGCTGCCGCGGTGGTCAGACATGAGTTGTTTGGAGCCGGGCTGCTCAGAAAATCCGAAGCCTGCCGAAACTTTGAGCGCGGGGAACCGTGGCGCCAGGCGCTATCGTCGGCGCGGGCCCTCAAGACACGTCAGGCAAAACACCATCGGAACGGGGATGCGACATGAGCAACGTGCTTGAAGCGGCAAGAGTGCAGTCGGCCAGTCTGCCGGTGATCGATATCGGAGGCCTGTCGTCGGACAAATTGTCCGATCGCGAGGCGGTCGGTGCCCGGCTGCGCGCGGCGTGCCTGCACAACGGTTTCTTCTACATCAGCCATCATGGCGTGTCGGACCAGCTCGTCGCCGACGTCTTCGCCGAGGCGGCGTCGTTTTTCGAGCTGCCGCCCGAGCGCAAGGCGGAGGTCGACAAGTCCCGCTCCAAGGCCAATCGCGGTTATGAGCCGCTGCAGGGGCAGACGCTGGAGCCCGGCGCGCCGCCCGACCTGAAGGAGGGATATTACATCGGCCCCGAGCACGCCGCGGCCGATCCCCGGGTTCTTGCCGGCATGTTCAATCACGGCGCCAACCAGTGGCCGGCCTCGCGGCCGCGGTTCAAGCCGGTGATGGAGGCCTATCTCGAGGTGATGCTGGCGCTGTCGGAGCGGATGATGAGCGGCATCGCGCTGTCGCTGAGCCTGTCCGAAGACTATTTCACCGGCTATTGCACGGATGCGATGGCCACTGTGCGGTTGCTGCACTATCCGCCGCAGCCGGCGCAGGGCGTTCCCAACCAGAAAGGCGCCGGCGCCCATACCGATTTCGGCGGCCTCACGCTGTTGCGGCAGGGCGATATCGGCGGACTGCAGGTCTGGGATCAGGGGACCAGTGGCTGGATCCATGCCGATCCGGTGCCCGGCACCTTCGTGGTCAATCTCGGCGACATGATCGCGCGCTGGACCAACGATCGTTACCGCTCGACCCTGCATCGCGTGGTCAATGCCTCCGGCCAGCAGCGTTATTCGGTGCCGTTCTTCTATACCGGCAACTACGCCCACAAGGTCGAATGCATTCCAACCTGCCTTGCGCCCGGCGAGCAGCCGAAATATCCGCCGATCACGGTGGAGGAGCACATGCGGGCGATGTACCGGCGCACGTACAAATAGGTCTGGCCCTCGCATGACCGCCGCGCCCTCTCGCCTGACTTTCATCCTCATCCATGGCGCATGGCAGGGCGCCTGGGCCTGGGAGACCATCGTTCCGCGCCTGAAGGCCGCGGGGCACGACGCCATCGCCGTCGACCTGCCGGGCAACGGCCACAACCCGATGCCGCCGGCCGAAGTCGATCTCGCGCGCTATGCGGCGCATGTGGTCGATATCATCGATGCGACGCCCGGTCCCATCGTCATGGTCGGGCACAGCATGGGCGGCACCGCGGCGGCTCAGGCCTGCGAGCTGCGCCCCGAGCGGATCGCGCTCGCGATCTTCCTCGCCGCGTTCCTGCTGCCGAACGGCATGTCGGTGCTGCAGTTCTATGATTTGCATCTGGAGCCATGGATGCGTGGCGCCCATGCCCGCGTCACCCATGACGCCGCGGGGCTGTTGTCGCGCATTGATCCAGTGTCTGCCGTGGAGGTCTTCTATCACAAGGCGGATCGCGCGCTGGCGGAGGCGGCCGCGCGGCGTCTGACGCCGCAGCCCGAAGGCGGCCGCCGCTCGCGGCTGCAGCTCTCCGCCGATCGGTTCGACACCGTTCCGCGGGTCTATATCGAAGCGCAATCGGATCGCTCGGTGCATCTGCCACTGCAACGCAAGATGCAGGAGATGTCGCCCTGCCGCGCGGTCTACGGTCTCGACAGCGATCACGCGCCGCAGCTCTCGGATCCCGACGGGCTGGTCGCGCTGTTCATGACAGCGGTGGCTGAACATGCGAGGTCGGTATGATCGCCCGGCGACCTGAAGATACGCGATGAAGCCTCCCATCTTCGATTATCAGGCGCCTGTCACCATCGCGGACGCGGTCCGCCTGCTGGCCGGCGACGCCGACGCCGTCGTGCTCGCCGGCGGGCAGACCCTGCTGCCGGCCATGAATTTTCGTGCCGCGAACCCGACGCTGCTGGTGGACATTCAGCATGTCGCAGGCCTGCGCGGCATCGCGGTCGGAGATGACGGCGTCGTTGTGAAGGCGATGGTGCGGCACCGCGAGCTCGAGCTCGATGCAGCGGTGCTGCGGGTCAATCCGCTGGTCGCCGAGGTGATGCAGCATGTCGCGCATATTCCGATCCGCACCCGGGGCACCGTGGTCGGCAGCCTCTGCCATGGCGATCCCTCGGCGGAAATGCCGCTGCTGCTGGTGCTGCTCGGCGGCTCGGTGATCGCGCAGGGACCCGCTGGCCAGCGCGAGATCGCCGCGGAGGATTTCTTCCAGTCGTTCCTCACCACCGCGCGCCGCCAGGACGAGATCGTGGTCGAGGCGCGCTTCCCGCCGTTGCCGCCCGGCGCGGGCTGGGCCTTCGACGAGGTGACGCGGCGGCATGGCGACTACGCCATCGTCGGTGTCGGTTGTGTTCTGGCGCTGGACGACGATGGCCGCGTCACCGGTGTGCGGCTCGCGGCCTGCGGCATCGCCGACCGGCCGGTCCGCCTGAAAGCCGCCGAGGCGCTCCTGAACGGCACGGCGCTCGGCGTCTCCGACCTTGATGCCGCGGTGGCGGCGTCGCTGCCGGCGGTGACGCAGCCCGACGAGATGCACGTGTCGGCAAGCTATCGCCGCCGGGCGCTCGGCACGCTGATCCGCAGAATGGTCGCCAAAGCGGCGCAACGTGCGCGAACGGGGACGATGCAATGACGCGGACCATGAAGCCCGCCAGTGCCGATCGCTCGGCCGATGCCACCGTCGATGTGGCGTTGACCGTCAACGGCGAAACGGTGCGCCGCACTGTCAGCGTGCGCATGCTGCTGAGCGACTTCCTGCGCCATGAGCTCGGCCTGACCGGGACCCATGTGGGCTGCGAGCACGGCGTGTGCGGCTGCTGCACCGTCCTGATCGACGGCAAGCCCGGCCGCGCCTGCCTGACGCTGGCCGCGCAGGCGAACGGATACAGCATCCGCACCATCGAATCCGTCGCCGCCGCGGACGGCACGCTGCATCCGGTCCAGCAGGCTTTCAAGGAATGCCACGGCCTGCAGTGCGGCTACTGCACGCCCGGGATGGTGATGAACATCGTCGGACGCTTCGAGGAGCCGCAAGCGCTCGATCTGTCCGATGACGGCATCCGGGAGCTGCTGTCAGGCAATCTCTGCCGCTGCACCGGATATCTCAATATCATCGCCGCGGTGCGCCGCGCCGCCGAATTGCTCGGGCGAACCTGAAGAACGAGGCGCGGATGTCGACACGGATGTTTGGGGCACGCGTCGAGCGCAATGTCGATCCGAAGCTGTTGCGCGGCGAAGGCGCCTTCGTCGACGATATCCCGCTGCCGGAGGCGCTGCACGTCGCCTTCCTGCGCAGCCCGCATGCACGCGCGCGCATGCGTGGTCTCGACGCCGCGGCGGCTATGCGCCATCCCGGCGTGGTGGCGATCTACACCTGCGACGATATCGGTGCGCTCGACGTCGAGATGCCGCTGTTGATTCCACATCCGTCGATGACCAATCCGCAGACCCAGCGCCCGCTGGCACGGGGCGACGTCCATTATGTCGGGCAGACCATTGCGATGGTGGTGGCGGTCGATCGCTACACCGCCGAGGACGCCGCCGCCATGATCGAGGTCGACTACGACCCGCTGCCGGTCGAAATGGATCTGGAGAAGGCCCTGCTTGACGGCGCGCCGCCGGTGCATGCGGCGGTGCCGAATAATCTCGCGGCGCACTTCGTCCAGACCAGCGGCGATCCGGAGGGCGCATTCAGGGGGGCCGAGCACGTCACCAGGATCACCGTGCAGGTGGATCGCTCCACCGCGGCGCCGATGGAATGCCGCGCCGTGGCGGCACGCTGGGATGCGGTGTCCGGCGAACTGACGGTGTGGGATGGAACGCAGGCGCCGATCTCGGTGCGTGGCGGCCTCGCCTCGGTGTTCCAGCTCGACGAGGACAAGGTCCGCGTCATCGCGCCCGATGTCGGCGGCGGCTTCGGGCAGAAGGTGCTGCTGTTCTATCCCGATGAGCTGCTGGTGCCGATGGCCGCGATGAGGCTGGGACGGCCGGTCAAGTACATCGAGGATCGCCGCGAGAATTTCATCGGCTCCTCCCAGGAGCGGACCCAGATCCACACCATCGAGCTCGCCGCGCTGAAGACCGGCGAGGTGATCGGCCTGCGCGATGTGTTCCTGCACGACACCGGCGCATTCATTCCCTACGGCATCGCGGTGGCGCAGGTCGCTTCCACCTCGATCGCCGGTCCGTACCGGATTCCCAACATCTTCGTCGAGTTCAAGGCGGTCTACACCCCGACGGTGCAGGTGACGCCCTATCGCGGCTGCGGCCGCCCGCAGGCCTGCTTCGCCATCGAGCGCGCGATGGATCAGTTGGCCGAGGAGCTTGGCCTCGATCGCTTCGAGATCCGCCGGCGCAATCTGATCGGCGAAAACCAGTTTCCGTACGAGCGCGAAGGCCTGCTGTTCGCCGACGGGCTGAAAGTCACGCTCGACAGCGGCCAGTACGCCAGGGCGCTGGGCATGGCCGCCGCCGAAGTCGGCGCCGGCGATTTCACGGCCGCGCAGGCGAAGGCGCTGTCCGAGGGGCGTTATCTCGGGCTCGGCCTCGCCTGCTATGTGGAGGGCACGGGGCTCGGTCCGTACGAGGGCGGCCATGTCAAGATTCACCCCATCACAGGCAAGGTCTATGTCAACACCGGTCTCAGCAACCAGGGGCAGGGGCATGACACGGTGTTCGCGCAGATCGTCGCCGATCAGCTCGGCGTCAGCCCGCAGGATGTCATCGTGGTCGAGGGCGACACCAAGGCGTTCGACTGGGGCGTGGCGACCTTCGCCAGCCGCGCCGCCGTGGTCAGCGGCAACGCGATCCACAAAACCGCGATCACCGTGCGCAACAAGGTGCTGCAGGCCGCCGCCAACATGCTGGACGTGGACATCGACAGCATCGAGCTGCGCGACTCAGCCGCCTGGGTGAAGGGCTCGAACCGCTTTGTGCCGCTGGCGGCGATCGCCACCGCCAGCAATCCCCTGCGCTATGCCTTCAACAAGGCCGCGCAGGCGGCGACCCAGTTCGCGCCGGCCAGCAAGCATGATGGCCCGCCGCTGGCGGAGGGGCAGGCGCCGGGGCTGGAGGCGACCGATTACTACAGCCCGTCGCAATCCACCTGGGCCTATGGCGTCCACGCCGCGATCATCGAGGTCGATCCCGGCCTGTGCACCGTCAAGATCAGAAAATATGTCTGCATCCACGACTGCGGCAACATGATCAATCCGATGATCGTCGAGGGCCAGGTGCTCGGCGGCATCGCCCAGGGCATCGGCGGCGCGCTGTACGAGCATCTCGACTATCAGCCCGACGGCAATCTCGCCAACGCCAGCCTGATGGATTTCCTGGTGCCTTACGCCACCGAGATTCCCAACATCTCGATCCTGCATCTGGAAACGCCGTCGCCGCTGAATCCGCTCGGCGTCAAAGGCGTCGGCGAGGCCGGCTGCATCGCGGTGGGCGCGGTGATCGCCTCGGGGGTGGAAGATGCGCTGCGATCGCTCGGTGCGCCCAAATTCCACCATGTGCCGCTGTCGCCCGACATGATCTCCGGCGCGCTCGCGCAGGCCGGGCACTGAGATTGAGATCTTCGACATTGCCCATGGCAGGACGTTGCTGCTGCGCGGCTCGCTCCCCACAGGGGGGAACGACTCGTTGCACTACCGCCGCTCCTCGCGCACATGCGGCTGCCCCAGCGCGCCCGGCTCGCGGCCACCGCTGCGGTCCTTGGCGCCGACCCAGATCATGACGGCAAGGGTCGCCAGATAAGGCGTCATCAGCATCAGATACTGCGGCACGCGAATGCCGGCGGCGGCCACATGCGGGATCAGCGCCTCGATGCAGCCGAACAGCAGCGCGCCCCAGAGCGCCGGCCACGGCGCCCAGCGCGCGAACACCACCAGCGCGACCGCAATCCAGCCGCGGCCGCCGGTCATTCCCGTCACCCACAGTTTGACGCTGACAACCGAGATGTAGCCGCCGGCGAGACCAATCAGGGACGAGCCGGCGACGATCGCGAGGATCCGGTGCAGCACGACGCTGGTGCCGGCGGCGTCGGCGGCCGCCGGGTTTTCGCCGACCGCGCGGATGCGCAGTCCCAGCATGGTCCGGAACAGCAGGAAGCTCACCGCAATGAAGATCAGGACGGTGAGGTAGACGATGGGATCCTGCGTGAACAGGATCCGGCCGACCGCGGGAATCTCGGACAACGGCCAGAGCTTCAGCGGGGCGAGGCCGGTCAGCTGCTTGTTCTGCCATTTCGCCAGTGTGCCGATCAGGCCGGTGAAGCCCTGGCAGAAGAACACCACGGCCAGTCCCGCGATCACCTGGTTGATCCGCAGCACCACCACGAGGCCCGCGAACAGCAGCGAGACGAGGCTGGCGGCGGCCATCGCGGCCAGCAGCGCAATCGCGGGATGACCGCCGAGGGTCAGGCAGGTCCCCGCCCCCGCCAGCGCGCCGATCAGCATCAGGCCTTCCGCGGTGAGGTTGAGCACGCCGGAACGTTCCGACACGATCAGGCCGAGCGCCGCCAGCGCGTAGGGCACCGCGGTCACCGGTGCATTGGCCATCCAGTTGATCAGGAAATCGTTCACGATGGTGCCTTCTGCTTGAGCATGACCTCTTCGGAGAACCGGTCCCCACTTTGCGCTAACGCGGCCCTCCGGGTCCGGGTCATGCCCTAACGTATCCAGCGAATGCGATGGCGGATCAGGAATTCCGAGGATGCGACGGCGATGACGATGATCGCTTCGATCATCTGCACCATCGTGAACGGGATCTGGTAGAACACCTGCAGCGTCTGGCCGGTGATGAACAGCACCGCGATCAAAAAGCCGACCACCGCGACCACGATCGGATCGTTGCGCGACAGGAAGGCGATCAGCACGCCGGAAAACACATAGCCGTTGGAGAAGGACTGCGTCAGCCGGCCCTCCTGGCTCGCGATGTTGATGAAGCCGGCAAGGCCGGCGCAGGCGCCGGAGGCCGCGATGATGCTCATCGTCACTGCCTGCACCGGAATGTTGACGATCCTCGCCATGCGCGGGTTGGCGCTGATGAAACGGGTGTAGAAGCCGATCCGGCTGAGATGAATCAGCCAGCCCGCGGCCAGCACGCCGGCGATCGCGATCAAGAGACCGCTGTTGACGCCGCCTGCGATGTCGGTGAGCCGCTCGAACGGGCGGAACGGCGACGATTGCGGAAACGCCGTCTTGGCATCCTGCCAGGTGCCGTACAGCAGGTGAAACAGGAAATACATCGCGATGTAGTTCAGCAGCAATGTCGCGATGATCTCGTTGACCCGGAATCGCGTCTTGAGAAAGGCCGCCAGCAGCACCCAGAGCATGCCGCCGATCGCGGCGGCCGTTCCCATCAGCACCAGCCGTGTGGCGGGCGGGCCGATGTCGTAGATCGAGATCGCGGCGGCGAAGATGCCGCCGAAGACCATCTGGCCTTCGATCCCGAGATTCCAGAAGCCGATCCGGAACGCGAGGCTCGCCCCCAGCCCGACCAGGATCAGCGGAGCGGCCTGGATCAGCACGCCGCGCAGGTTCTCGGCGACCAGCACGCCGGCGAGTTCGCTTCCCAGCGTCAGCGGCGGGATGCCGGTGACAGCGAGAATGGCGACGGACACCACCAGCCCGATCAGCAGCGAGCCGCCGACGAACGCGGCCTGCTTCCATGGCGACACGTTCTGACGCACGTCGAGCGTGAGGCGGCCGAACCGGCGCGGCGTAGTGGTGACGGCGGGAGGCGTCATGGGAATCGCCGGCTGGCGCAGACGGTCATGCATGATCCACCATCGCGCGCCCAATCGCCTGGCGATCCGCGGGACGCTTGAACTCCGCGACAATGGCGCCTTTGGTCATCACGCCGATGCGGTCCGACAGGCTGAGAATTTCATCGAGGTCCTCGCTGATCAACACAATGGCGGCGCCGCGCTCGCGCGCGGCGATCAGGCGCTGGTGAACCGCGGCGCAGGCGCGCACGTCGAGCCCGCGGCTCGGGCTGTGCGCCACCACGACCTGCGGATCTCGGCTGAACTCCCGCGCGATCACCAGCTTCTGTGCGTTGCCGCCGGACAATAGCGATGCCTTCTGCCCGACGCTGCGCACGCCCTGCACATCATAGTCCTTGACGGCGTCGCGCGCCTCGCGCCGCATCGCCGATCGGTTGAGGCGGGCGACGCCGCCGTAACGGCCGGAACGGATATGCGCGACCGCGAAGTTGTCGGCCAGCGACAGGCTGCCCGCCAGCGCGTAGGCATAACGGTCGGCGGGCACGGCGGCGATCGCGGCATCGCGGCGCTTGCTGCGGTCCGCATGGCTGATGTTGCCGATGGTGTCGAGCCAGATTTCGCCCGAATTCGGTTCGATCGCGCCGATCAGCGCCTCGGCGAGTTCCGACTGGCCGTTGCCGCTGACACCGGCGATGCCGTAGATCTCGCCGGCGCGGACATGGAAACTGGTGTTGTTCAGCATGGTGCGGCCATCGCCGCGCGCATAGGTCAGGGCGCCGACATTGAGGCGCGTCGGTCCGCCTTCATGCGGCGTGCGCTCGGGCAGCGCCGCGGTCTGCCCCACCGTCAGCTCGGTCAGCTCCTCCGCGCTGGCGCGGCGCGGGTCGAGGCTGGCGACGGTCCTGCCGCCGCGCATGATCGTGACGGCGTCGGCGAAGCGCTTGACCTCGTGCAACTTGTGCGTCACCAGCACCACCGCGGTGCCGGCCGCGGCCAGCCGGCGAACCGTCGTGAGCAGGCTCTCGGACTCCGCATCGGTCAGCACAGCCGTCGGTTCGTCCAGAACCAGGATGGTCGCGCCGCCGACCAGCACCTTGATGATCTCGACCTGCTGCTGCTCGGCGACCGTCATGGCGTCGATGCGGCGGTCCGGATCGATGTCGAAGGCCAGGTCGGCCGCCTGCTTGCGGATGGCGGCGCGGATATCGCGAATCCCGGAAGAGAAATGCGGTCGCGGGTTCGCCAGCAGCACGTTCTCCGCCACGGTGAAGGGCCTCACCAGCTTGAAATGCTGGTGGACCATGCCGATGCCGTGCCGTCGGGCATCGGCCGGGCCGTTCAGGGCAACGTCGCTGCCGTTGATGACGATCGATCCCGCATCGGGGGCATAGAGTCCGGCCGCGACATTCATCAGCGATGATTTGCCGGCGCCATTCTCGCCGAGCAGCGCATGCACCTCGCCGGCCCGGCTCTCGAAGGACGCGCCATCGAGAGCCAGTGCACCGTCGAACGACTTGCGAATGCCGACGAGTTGCAACGCCATGGTCATGCGTGAACGGTCCAGTGGTTATTTCTGGGTGATCACGCCTGGAATATACCAGTCCATCTTCCAGAGGCCGGCATCGTCAAGCGATGCGTTGGCCGCAACGCGCTCGGTGCCCGCCGCGTCCTTGATCGGCCCGGTGAAGATCTTCTTTCCGGCGATGATGGCATCGCGCTCGGCCATCACCTTGTCGACCACATCCTTCGGAACCACCGTGTTGCAGCAGGCGATATCGGTGCCGCCATCCTTGATGCCGGGGAACGCGCCATAGGGGTTCGGTTCCCAGTTGCCGGCCGCGACCTTCTTCAGTTCCGGCGTCAGGAAGTGATCCCAGGTCCAGACCGACGAACACAGCGTCGCCTTCGGTGCGAACTCGCGGAAATCGCGGTGATGTCCGGTGCCGTAAATACCGCGCTCCTGCGCCACGATCTGCGGCGTCGGGGTGTCGACATGCTGGCCGATGACGTCGATGCCCTGGTCGGCCATCGCCTGCGCCGCCGCGCGTTCCTTGACCGGATCGTTCCAGGCGCCGGTAAAGACCACGGTCACCGTGGCTTTCGGGTTCATCTTCTGCGCGCCCATCTCATAGGCGTTGATGGTCCAGTTCACCGGGCCGATCGGATGCGCCGCCACGAAGCCGAGCTTGCCGGTCTTCGACATTCCGCCGGCCACCATGCCGCACAGATACTGGCTCTCATAGGTGCGGCCGTAGAAGGATTCGAGGTTGGAGCCGTTGGTGGTGCCGGACGCATTGAGGAACGCCACCTTCGGATACTTTTGCGAGAGCTCCTTGAAGGTGTCGGAATAGCCGAAGGCGGTGCCGATGATCACATTGTAGCCGCGCTGGATGAAACGCTCGGCCGCCGGCGTGATCTGGCCTGCGACTTCCGGAACGCCTTCAACGAAAGGCATCTGCAGCCCCATCGACTTTTCGACCTTCACGCGAGCCTCTTCGAAGGCCTGCGTCCAGCCGCCGTCGGATTTGTCCATGAAGTACAGGAAGGCGATTTTCGGCGGAGCCGGCAGCGTGAAGCCTGCTGCATAGGCGATCGCGGCACCGCCGGTCAGGGCAGCCGCAAGAACGGGGATGGCAGTCCATCGCATGACGCAAAGTCCTTTTGCTGTGCGGGGTTTTTCGGTCGGCGCAAAGGGCGCGGCGAAAAATCTTCGCATTGTTGGGAAAAATAGCACGCCAATTGTTTAGTCACCGTCGAGCCAATCGATGGGCAACTTCCCCTCCCTGCTTGGTACGAGACCGATCATGGTTTCGTGCCGATTGCTGGATGTGGCCTCCAGCTCGTGTTGAAGAAAGATGTCGCGGCCAGACCGCGGCCTGGCGTGCCTGACGGCATCGACGTGCGGCCTGGATATTGCCTTGCACTCGAACATGCGTGGTTTGCCGGGAGCGCGAAGCGCCGTTCCGATACAACCGAGGCGATGACAGGAGGCGTGATGAAGACCTACGTTTACGGCACCCGGCGTGATCTTCCGAATGGGTTCGAGGATTTCACCGACGCCGCGCGATCCGCGATCATATCCATCGACATGCACCAGGGGCATCTTGCGGATACGCCGGATTGCCCCTGCCCGGCGCCGCGCGCACGTGACATCGTGGAGCCGATCGACAAATTTCACGCGGCGGCCCGCGCCCTGGGCGTGCCGATCATCCATGTCAAATCGGTGTTGCGGAAGGGCGGTGTCGACGACATCGCGGGCATTCCCTCCGCATGGCGCCGCACGTTCCCGCTCCATGTCGGCGCCATTCCCAACTCCGATGCCCATGCCATCGAAGGCTCGCGCTGGACTGAATTCGTGACCCGCGTCGAGCCGCAGGACCTGGTGGTCGCCGGCAAGAAGCGGTTGTCGCCGTTCTTCGCCACCGATCTCGATTTCCTGCTGCGCCAGATGGGCGCCCGCGCTGTGATCCTGAACGGCGGCATGACCGACTGCTGCGTTCTGAATGCGGCCTTCGATGCCAGCAATCTGAGCTATCGGGTGATCGTGCTGCGCGACCTGGTGCGTGGCACCGACGATGAGATGGAAGAGGCGGCGCTGAGGATGGTGTCGCTGCATCTCGGCCTGGTGATGGACGCCTCCGATCTGCTGGACAGCTGGAGCAGGCGCTGAATGCGCCGTCATGGCAATCGCGGCCCGTGCGGAAACGGGCAGGAGCCGAAACAGGAGGACCGATGTGGACATCGCCATTTCTCCATGTTAGTAAAATTCAATCATCTTTAACAAGATTAAAAAATTGAAGCCAGCGCCGTTCGACTATGTCCAGCCAGCCAGCCTGTCCGAGGCGATTTCGGTGCTGGCGGCGCATGGTGATGCCGGCAAGATTCTTGCGGGCGGGCAAAGTCTCGTTCCGGCCATGAATTTCCGGCTGGCGCGGCCGTCGATTCTGATCGACATCAACCGCCTTCCGGACCTGAGTTATGTCAGGCCGGATGGCGACAGGCTCTCGATCGGCGCGTTGACGCGCCATGCCGCGTTCCATCGCCCCGTGGTCGACGGCCCGCTGGGACTGTTGTTGTCCAGGGTGGTGCGGCACATCGCGCATTATCCGATCCGGCAGCGCGGCACCTTCGGCGGCAGCCTGGCGCACGCCGATCCGGCGTCGGAATGGTGTCTTGTCGCTGCTACGCTCGGCGCCGATCTTGTCGTCACCAGCGTGCGCGGCGAACGGGTGATCGGCAGCCGGGATTTCTTCAGGGGCACGTTTTCGACTGCGCTCGCGACGGACGAACTGCTGACCGAGATCCGCCTGCCAGCGCTGTCGCGGGACTGGCGGGTGGGGTTCTACGAGTTCTCGCGGCGCGCCGGCGATTTCGCGCTGGGCATGGCGCTGGCGGCGCTGCGGATCGACAACGGAATCATCAAGGACGCAAGGCTCGGAATAGGCGGCGTTGCGGACCGTGCGATCCGGCTCGGGCAGCTGGAAGGCCGATTGATCGGTGGGCCCGCGTCGCCGGACGTCATCGACGCCATTGCGCGCGAGGCGCGCGAGTCCATCACGCCGACCGGCGACATTCACGCGTCGCCCGAGTATCGCCGCGACCTGATCGCAACGGCGGTCAGGCGTGCGCTCGTGGAGGCCGTGGCATGAACTGGATCGGGCGATCGCTGCCGCGGCTCGAGGACCCCGCCTTGTTGAAAGGCGGCGGCAGCTATGTCGCCGATCGCATCAGCGGCGCCGCCGCCGTCCGTTTCGTGCGCAGTCCAATCGCGCGGGGCACGATCCTCGCTATCGAGATTCCGCCGGGCGCGACCGTCTTCACCGGGCGCGATCTGCCCGAGGTGAAGCCGATCCGGCCGATCCTGCATCGTCCGGATTATGTTGCGATTGGCCAGCCCGTGCTGCCGGTCGATCGCATCAGTTTCAGTGGACAGGCGGTGGCCGTCGTCGTCGCCGACGATCCGGCGCTTGCGGAGGACATCGCCGACGCGGTGTTCGTCGATATCGACACGACGGACGCGATCGTCGATCTCGACCTGGCGCTCGTCTCCGGTGCCGAGGCGGTGCATCCCGAGGCGCCCTCGAACGTGCTGGTCGAGGGGCGGATGAAGACGGCGGGCTTTGATGCGGCGTTCGCCGCCGCAGCCGAGATCGTGACGCTTGAGCTGCGGTCGCATCGTCAATCGGCGGCACCGATGGAGGCGCGCGCGGGGCTTGCGACCTACGACGCCGCGACGGGACGGGTGACGCTGACGGCGTCGGTTCAGATGCCGCACATGCTGCGCACCGGCATCGCCGATACGCTCGGCATCGTCGAGGCCGATCTGCGCGTCATCGCGCCCGACGTCGGCGGCGGCTTTGGCCAGAAGATGTCGCTGTTTCCCGAATATGTCGTCCTGGTCTGGCTGGCGCGCAAGCTCAAGCGCAGTGTCGCCTGGATCGAGGATCGCCGGGAGAATTTTCTCGCTTCGGCCCATGGCCGCGACCAGGCCTTCACCGTTCGCGGCGCGTTTTCGCAGGAGGGGCGGCTGCTCGGCCTCGATGCCGATCTGCGCGCCAATGTCGGCGCCTTCTCCTGTTATCCCGTCACCTGCGGCGTCGAGCCGCTGATGGCGTTCGCCGAACTGCCCGGCCCTTACGCGTTTGCGGAGTATGGCGCCCGTTCGCGCGGCGTTGCGACCAACACCTGCATGATGGCGCCTTACCGGGGCGTGTCGCGTCCGATGCTGACCTTCACCATGGAACGCCTGATGGAGGTCGCGGCGAAGCGCCTGAACATCGATTCGGTGGAGATCCGGCGCCGCAATCTGATCGAGACGTTTCCGCATCGCTCGCCCACCGGGCTGCTCTATGACCAGGGCTCCTATCGGCAGGCGATGGAGGTGGCCGTCGACACCATCGATCTCCCGGCATTCCGGCTGCGGCAGGCCGCGATGCGCCGGCAGGGGCGCTATCTCGGCGTTGGCCTGTCGGTCTTCAGCGAGCGCACCGGATACGGCACGCCGGCCTACGCCGCCCGCGGCATGGAGATCGTGCCCGGCTACGAGATCGTCGACTGCACGATGGATCCCTCGGGTCATGTCGTGCTGCGCATCGGCTCCTCGCCCCATGGCCAGGGTCTGAAGACCAGCCTTGCCCAACTCGTCTCGGACGAACTGGGCATCGATCCGCACACCATCCGGATCGTGTCCGGCGATACCGATGCCACGCCCTATGGCTGGGGCACCTTCGCCAGCCGCTCCATGGTGATCGCCGGCGGGGCGTCGAAGCTCGCGGCGGGAAAGATCGCCGTCAAGCTGAAGGTCATCGCCGCGCAATTGATGGATGCGGATCCCGACAACATCACGCTGGACAGCGGCTGGGCGCGCGTCGCCAATTCCAACAAGGCGATGGAGATCGGCGCTTTGGCACGGGCGGCCTATCACCAGAGCCATCGGTTTGCGGAGTTGTCTCCCGGACTGCATGAGAACGCCGTCTATGATCCGGGCGGAACCTTTTCCAATGCCTGCCACGTCGCCATTGTCGAGGTCGATATCGAGACCGGTGGCGTCACCATCGAACGGTTTCTCGTGGTCGAGGACGCGGGCGTGCTGATCAATCCGATGATCGTCGACGGCCAGATCGCCGGTGGCGTTGCCCAGGGCATCGCCAATGCGCTGTTCGAGGAGATGATCTACGACGAAGCCGGCAATCTGCTGACCGCATCGTTCGCCGATTATCTGCCGCCGACGGCGGCCGAGATGCCCGACATCGAGATCGTCCATATGGAAACCGTGTCGCCCGAAAGCGTTACCAGGGCGAAAGGCGTTGGCGAAGGCGGTGCGATCGGCGCGCCGGCGGCGGTGATCAACGCCGTCGTCGATGCGCTGTCGCCGTTCGGCATCGAGATGTTCGAGATGCCGGCGACGCCCCAGCGGATTCGCGACCAGCTGCGCCGCGCGGGAGCACCAGTCCATGCCTAGCAAGCTCAACTTCAATCTCACCGTCAACGGCCAGGTCCATGCGGTATGCGTGGAGCCGCGGCGGACGCTGGCGGACGTGCTGCGCGACGACTGCCGCCTGACCGGAACCCATCTCGGCTGCGAGCACGGCGTCTGCGGCGCCTGCACCGTGCTGGTCGACGACAAGCCGGTGCGCTCCTGCCTGATGTTCGGCGTCCAGGCGCAGGGCCAGGCGATCCGTACCGTCGAGGGGCTGGCCGATGGCGACACCCTGCATCCATTGCAGCGGGCATTCTGGGAAAACCATGGCCTGCAATGCGGCTTCTGCACGCCGGGTTTCCTGATGCTCGCGGCCGGTGCGTTGCAGGAGGATCCCGAGATGTCCGACGACGAGATCAAGGAGGTGCTGTCCTCGAATTTGTGCCGGTGCACCGGCTATCAGAACATCGTCAAGGCGGTGCGGCTCGCGGCGCGGGAGCTGCGGATGAAGCCACGCGGATGAGCTATATCGGCCGGTCGCTGAAGCGGATCGAGGATCATCCGCTGCTTCTCGGGCGCGGCGTGTTTGCCGCCGACTGCAATTGGCCGGATCAACTCCACATGCGCCTGGTGCGGTCCCCGCTCGCCTTCGGGCGGATCCGCGGAATCGAGTGCGACGAGGCCACTGCGCTCGAAGGGGTCGTCGCCATCTGGACGATCGATGACATCCAGGATTTGCCCCCGATCGATTTCCGGCAGATGGGCCTCGATCGGCTCGCGCCCTATCGGCAATGGGTCCTCGCCCGTGACTATGTGCGTTATGTCGGCGAGCCGGTCGCGGTCGTTTTCGCCGTCGATCCCTATGTGGCGGAAGACGCGGCCGAGCTCGTGTTCTGCGACATCGACGAACTCGACGCCCATCTCGATGCCACCGCCGAGCCGGTGGCCTTCATGCCCGAGGTTCATCCCGGCCTGATGTCCGAGCCGGCGGTGATCCGGCGCGCTTACGGAGATGTGGACACGGCGTTCGCCGCCGCCCACCGCATTGTCGCGTGCGAGGCGCGAGTCGGACGCCATACCGGGGTTCCGCTGGAAACCCGTGGCGTGCTGGCTGTCTACGAGGCCGGGCGCGACGGCGTCACCATGTATGGCGCAGCCAAGGTCCCTCACTACAACCGCGATGCCATCAGCCGGATGCTGGGCCTCGCCGCCGGCCGGCTCGAACTGAGCGAGGGGCATGTCGGCGGCGGCTTCGGCATCAGGGGCGAGCTTTATCCGGAGGATGTGCTGGTGTGTGCCGCAGCGCTGCGGCTGCGCCGGCCGGTGAAATGGATCGAGGACAGGAAGGAACATCTGCTGGCCGCCAACCACTCGCGCGACCAGGCTTATCGTTTGCAGGCCGCCGTCGACCGCCGCGGCTTTATCCTCGGCCTCAAGGCGGAATTCTTCACCGATCAGGGCGCCTATGTACGCACCCATGGCACCACGGTGACCGATCTCTCCGCCGGCCTGTTGCCCGGCCCTTATCTCGTTCCGGCCTATCGCGTGGAAGGCCACATCCGGCTGACCAACAAGACGCCGGCCGGTACCTACCGGGCACCCGGCCGCTATGAGTCGACCTTCGCCCGCGAGCGCCTGATCGACGCCATCGCCAGCGCGCTCGCGCTCTCGCCGGTCGATGTGCGCCGGGTCAACCTCATCGGCGAGGAGGCGATGCCGTTCGACCGCGGCACCGAGACGCTCGGCACCCATGTGGTCTACGATTCCGGGAAGTATCGCGACCTGTTCGAGCGCATGCTTGGCCATCTGGATTATGACCGGCTGCAGGCCCAGCTCGCCGCACGACGGGCCGATGGCGAGATGGTCGGAGCGGGTGTTGCTTTTTTCATCGAGAAGAGCGGCCTCGGTCCGCATGACCTCGTCCGCATCAGCGTCGATGCCTTGGGCACCATCGAGATCGTCACCGGCGTCGCCTCCGTCGGTCAGGGCGTGGAGACGGTGCTGGCGCAGATCTGTGCCGAGGTGATCGATGTTCCGATCGAGCGGATACGGGTCATCCATGGCCAGACCGTGCGGATCGAAACTGGCTTCGGCGCCTTTGCCTCCCGCGTCACCGTGATGACCGGCTCCGCGGTGAAGATCGCCGCCGAAGCGCTGCGCGCGCGGGCGATGGGCGTGGCCGCCGATCTGCTGCAGGCGAGGGTCGATGATCTCAGCCTGTCGAACGGCAGCATCGGCGTCGCGACGGGCGGCGCTTCGCTGTCGCTGGCGGAGATCGCGGCCCATCTCGCCGGAGCCGGCGGGCTCACCGGCGAGGGCCGGTTCAGCGCCGATCACATGACTTATCCCTATGGCGTTCATTTCGCCCAGGTGAGCGTCGATCCGTCCACCTGCGGCATCACCATCGAGCGTTATCTGGTCGCCTATGATATGGGGCGGGCCATCAATCCGATGCTGATCGAGGGGCAGATCGTCGGCGCCGCGGCGCAGGGCATCGGTGGAGCCCTGCTGGAGGAGTTCGTCTACGACGACAACGGACAGCCGCTGGCGACCAGCTTTGCCGATTATCTGATGCCGTCATGCCGCGAGGTGCCCGATGTCGAGGTCCTGCTGCGCGAGGATGCGCCAAGTCCCTTGAATCCGCTCGGGGTCAAGGGCGCGGGCGAGGGTGGCATCACCGCGGTGGGCGCGGCGCTTGCGGCGGCGATCGATGCCGCGATTCAAAGGCCCGGTGCGGTGGATCGGCTGCCGATCACGCCCGACCGCCTGCATGCCATTCTCGCGGGACGGTGCGCATGATCCCTGCCGATCGCGCGCCGCGGTGCCGGCCTTTATTCTCTGTCGAGATTGAACCACAACGTCCGGACTTTCTTCCTGGCGTGGTTCCAGATCTTGTGCCGGCGGCGGGAACTGTAGGCAATGAGATCGCCCTGCTGCAGCACGTGCTTGGAGCCGTCGACCTCCACGGTCAGCTCGCCTTCCAGCACGAAGCCGTATTCGAAGCCGTCATGGGTGATCGGATGCTCGGCGCTCCCGGTGTGAGGCGCGTATTCGTTGACGGCGACCGACACTCCGCG
Organism: Bradyrhizobium prioriisuperbiae; assembly: GCF_032397745.1. Taxonomy (NCBI): domain Bacteria; kingdom Pseudomonadati; phylum Pseudomonadota; class Alphaproteobacteria; order Hyphomicrobiales; family Nitrobacteraceae; genus Bradyrhizobium; species Bradyrhizobium prioriisuperbiae. The sequence goes on along the minus strand of NZ_CP135921.1, from coordinate 2,014,933 downwards.
CGCGCGATCCTCGCGCAGCAGCCGGCGCACGACGTGCTGGGCGGTCTCGACAATGCGGGCCTCCGAGGCGCGCACCACGATCTTCTCCTCGCTGTCGTCGCCGTTGACCAGCAGGTCCGACATCGCCACGCCGAGCGCGCTGGCGATGACGATCAGCGAGCCGATCGAGGGCGACGCGCGCCCGCGTTCGACCAGGCTGAGCATGGACGGGCTGAGGCCGGACGTATCAGCCAGCTCCTGCAGTTTCAGGCCGCGCAACTGCCGCAGCTCCCGGATTCGGACGCCGATCGCGGCGAGGGTGCTCGCGGTTGTCTCCGCGATCTCCTCCGATGCGGCAGCCTCGGCGCCGCCGCCGAGAGGGACGGGGCGGGAACTGCCGAGCTCCGAACGCTCCTCGCGCTTGCCTCGCAGGGATGTTTTTCGCTTGGGTGACGAGGACATTGCAGGTCGCCTTTTTTTACTGTATTAAAAATAGTTGATTTATATTCAAATTCAAGGTGGCCATGAGCAGCGTCCCCCATTCCCGTGTCCGGGTCATCGACAGCGCGGCCGGATGTCCAGAGATACCCATCGTTGAGGGTGAGGGCAACGCGAAGGTCGTGCTGTCGCCGCACAATGGCGGGACGTTTCGCAGTTTCCAGTTGATCTCGCTGCAGCAAGGCGCCCGCACCGTCAGCCTTTGCCATGGATCGGACTGCGTCTACTACGTGATCGCGGGAACAGGCTGCATCGTCGACGAAAATGGCGGCGCCCGCCTCGCGTTCGCCGAAGGCCACATGGTCCACATCGACGCCGGCGACGGCTATCGCATCGAGGCGGGCGACGGCGGCATCACGGTCGTCGGCGGGCCGTGCCCGCCTGACGCCGGCCTTTATGCAGGCCTGATATCGAAGGAGGGCTGATTTCCAGATGGCAATTCGTCTGTTTCATCGCGACCATCCCACGCTGCGGCTGCCGCTGATCTCGAAGGATGCGCGTTTCGTGATCTGGCCGGGAGTCGGCGCCTGGGACGCGAACCTCAATTATGTCCGCCTCGAGGCGGGTGAGGGCAACGTGCCCCACATCCACACGCTGTCCGAGGACACGATCTTCATCCTTGAAGGCGAGGGGACGATCCACGACTACACCAACGACATCTCGCTGCCGTTCCACGCCGGATGCATCGTCCATGTGCCGGTCGGCGTCAAACACGCCGTCAAGGCGGACCGCGGCACCGGCGTTGTCAGTGTCGGTGGTCCCAGTCCCGCGGACGTGCCGCTACTGAAGGCCGCGGGTGCATTGCCGCCGGATGCCGCGCCGCCCTCGCAATAGCCGCAAATCCCCGCGACGCGCGTCGTCATCGTTCAGGCAAAACGGCGATCCCTCCGCAACGAGCCGCACCATGAAGCTGCATCAGGAATTCACCATTGCGCAACCGCTCGACGCGGTGTGGGATTTCTTTCACGACGTGCCCCGTGTCGCGGCGTGCCTGCCGGGCGCCGAATACACCGGCCTCAAGGAAGACGGCCGGCACGAGGGCAGGGTCTCGGCGAAGGTCGGTCCGTTTCAGGCGAGCTTCGAGGGCGAGGCGGGTGTTCGCTACGACGACCAGCAGAAGTCGGTGGCGCTGGACGGCAAGGGCGTCGATCGCAAGGGCGCCAGTCGCGGCAAGATGACGATGGTCTGCGCCCTGCAGGCCTCCGGCGCGGCTACCTGTGTCGTTGTCGATTCCGACATCCAGTTGTCCGGCACGATCGCGCAGTTCGGCCGCACCGGCCTGATCGCTGAAATCGCCAACGCCCTGGTCGCCGATTTTGTCAGGAATGCGGAGGCCGCCCTTGTCGCCGACCGGACGTCCGCAGCAGCGGTGACGGGTGGCACGGACGCGGCGCGCGAGGTCGACAGCCCTGCTGTCCAGCCGATCGGCGGGGCTGCACTGCTCCTGGTGGCCTTGAAGGGACTTTTCAAATCCTGGTTTCGCCGGGCTGCGTGAGAGCTAACCCACATCCGACCGAAGGAAGCGGCTATGAAGATCGTTGACATGACCCACCTGATGAACGTGCATACCCCGGGCTGGGTCGGGTACGCCGGCAACAAGATGTACTATGCGCAGAATCTGCAGACCAAGATGATCGTCGCGCAGCGCATCGACACCGCGCTTCATGTCGGCACCCATATCGACGGCGCGATGCACGGCACCGACGGCATGGGCGACATGGCCTCCTATCCGCTCGATTTCCTCGTCGGTCCCGGTGCCGTGGTCGATGTCTCGGCCCACATGGACGACTGGGCGGTGATCACGCCGGAGATGATCGAGGCCGCGCCCGTCGAGGTGAAGGAGGGCGACATCCTGATCCTCCACACCGGCTGGCATCGCTATTGGGAGGGCCAGCCGCAGCAGGATCTCGTGCGCTATTTCTGTATGCATCCCGGCGGCAAGATCGAGCTGCTGGAATGGATGCTGAAGAAGAAGATCAAGTGGTTCGGAATCGACTGCGGGTCCGGCGACCACTCCATGAACACCTCGATCCGCCTGATGCGCCCCGATCTCACCAAGCGTTTCGAGGCCAAGGTGGGGATGAGCTGCGACCATTTCTTCGGCGAGTACAACTACATCCACAAGAAGTCCGGCCGCGAGGTCACCGAGGACATGTTTCCCTTCCACTCCTACGCCTTCCAGGAAGGACTGATCCACGCCGAGAACGTCGGCGGCGACATCGAGAAGATGCTGAACAAGCGCGCCATCATCGGCGCGTTCCCCTGGCGCTACGAAGGCCTCGAGGCCTGTCCCTGCCGGATCGTCTGCTTCGAGGGGATGGACGAAGATGTCGAAGCCATCGGCGACGTCGCCAAGGCGATCTTCCAGCGGCGGTGATCGGGACTGATCTCGGCATTGTGTCGCGCGGACAAAACGCGTTACGCCCAAAATTGGAGCCCGATTTCGGTTTCAACGAGATCGGGCTCCGGCAACGAACCAGCGCATGGAATGTCACCGCGTCAGACGTCCACGCTTGTGGTCAGCGCGTTGTCTCGAATGACGTCGCGGCGCGGTTCCACCACATCGCCCCCTTGACCTTCACCTGCAGCACATAAAGGTGGCCCGGAGCAGGGCCGGCCGCTTCGCTCCGCATAGCGGCGATGTGGTCTCCGAATATCACGACATGGCGCTGTCGCTTGCTGTTTTCCCCCTTATACTGCGGCTCACCATCCTGCTGGCGGGCTGAATGCGTTCCCGGAAACGTCTGCCTGCCCCGACAAGATCACCGGAGAAGCGCATGACGACGGAACACATCGCACTCATCGGCCTCGGTGCGATGGGGCGCTCGGTCGCTCTCCACCTCGCCAACAAGCGCGAAGCGGACTCCGAAAAGGTCGTGGCGCTGGATGCCGACCCTGCCCGCCTTGAAGGTCTTGTTGCGCCGGGGCTCGTCGCCACAACGGACCGCGAGAGGATCGCGGGGGCGGAGGTGTTGTTCCTCTGCCTGCCCGATGGGGACGTGGTCGAGACGGTCCTGTTCGGTGCGGACGGAGTCGCGGCGAGGCTTGCCGACGGCGCAATCGTGGTCGACCTCAGCACCCCGCGCACGGCAAGGCGCTGGAGATCGGCCGGGCACTGGCGGCACAGGGAAAAAAGTTCGTCGATGCGCCGGTCTCCGGCGCGCCCGCGGGAGCGGCGGCCGGCACGTTGACGGTGATGTGCGGGGGCGACGCGGCGGCGTTCGAGGCCGTGCGCCCGCTGCTCGCGCGCATCGGCACAAACGTATTGCACATGGGGCCGAGCGGCTCGGGGCAGCTGACCAAGACGCTCAACAACGTGCTCTACGACATCAATATCGCTGCGCTTGCCGAAGTGCTGCCGATGGCGGTGGCGATGGGGCTTGATCCGGAAAAGTTCGGGCAGGTCGTGACATCAGGCACGAGCCGCAGCTATGCCTCGCAGTACTTCGTGCCGCGCATCCTCAAGGGTCTGTTCGATGAGGGCTATCCCATGGGCAAGGCCTACAAGGATCTCGTCAGCGCTGCCGCAGTCGCGGTTGAGGGCAATTTCCCGATGCCGGTCACGGCGGCCGCCACCGCGACCTACCAGACCGCCTTGCGCCAGGGGCACGGCGACAAGGACAAAGGCGCGATGGTGTTGCCGTTCGAGGACCTGCTCGGGGTCAAGTTCCGCGCGGAATGACAAAGACCAAGGACCGCGTTCAATGCCCCGAGTTTCAGTTGCGCAGCAACGGAAGCAACTGGTCGCCCTGACGCTTGATCTCGGACAGGTAGGGCGTGTCGGACAGCACGAAGTGCGTGATGCCCAGATCCTGATACTTGCGCAGGGAGCGGGCGACGTCCTCTGCTGAGCCGACCAGCCAGGTGGTGCCGGCCCCGCCGCCGCCGAACTTGCCCGGCGCGGTATAGAGGTTGTCGTCGAGCACCTCGCCGCGCGTGTGCAGGTCGAGCAGCCGCCGCTGTCCCTCCGCGACCGCCTCGCGGTGGTCGCTCCAGCCGGCGCCGTTGCTCTTGGCCATCTCGGCGACCTTCGCCTCGGCATCGGCCCAGGCCTGCTCCGTGGTGTCGCGGACCAGCGTGGTGATCCGCAACCCGAACTCCAGCGCAGGCAGGTCGCGGTCCAGTTCCCTGCTCAACGCGTTGAGTCGCGCGATCCGTTCCCGGACGCCCTCGCGCGGCTCGCCCCAGAACAGCTGTACGTCGGCTTCGGTGGCGGACACCCGTTCGGCTGCTTCCGAGGCTCCGCCGAAATAGAGCCGGGGGTGTCGGCGGTCGCCGCGAAGTGGAATGCGCGGCATCGCGGTGGACCCGGTCAGGCGGAAGTGCTCGCCGGCGTAAGTCACGTTCTCTTCGGTCCACAATCGGCGAACCAGCCGCATGAACTCCTTGGTGCGGGCATAGCGGTGGGCCTGATCACCCTCGCTGTCGCCGTACGCAGCGAGGTTGTCCTTGCCCGACACGATGTTGATCCGCACGCGGCCGCCGGTCAGGTTGTCCAGCGTGGCCGCCGCGGACGCGAAGTGCGCCGGCCTGCGCATGACCAAGGCATCAGGGCACCCAAGAGCCTGGGGGATCCCATGCTCAACTGAGAGACGCTCGAACTCTTTTTGACACCAAATGCAGATCATCGCTGATGAATAGTCCGTTAGGGACGCACTTCGACTGGCGCCGCACTCGTTTGCGTTGTCTCGGTGGGGTGCTCGCGAGCGAGGTGGAGGAGGTTGTTGGTGCTTCCGATGGCCGTCCTGAGTGATGGGCTGAACTCCTCCCACGCACCTCCGCATTTCAGCGGTGCGGAAGAAGGTCAGTCGCGATGGTCAGCTGGCTCGCTTGAATTTCGCGATATCGTTCCTCAATAATCGGTCGTGCATTGTCCAAAATCGGTTTCAGGCGGACGAGAAGCTTTGCAAACGAATCCGGTAATTCGGCATCCGGATTCTTCTGCCGCTGTTCGATGAAGAAACGGACGATATCCGCCAGATTGTTCCAGAATTGCTCGGGTGTTCGGATTTTTCGGCGCTGCCGTTCCTTGATCTCGGCGAAATACGACCGCCATGGGTAACAGCCGCGGCCCCATTCATTCCAATCGTCGAACTTCTGTAGGAATTGGCGCCTACGCCAGTAATTTCTTGGCTCAAGCTGCTGTTCAAGCTCATTTTCCAGCAATGTAAGTACGCGGCACTCGTAGGCGTAGTTATATGGATCAAAATCGCATTCAGAGATGCGGATGTACACATCGTTCCAGGCGAGATAATCGCCTCGCGCGTCGGCTTCGTACATACCTAGATGCCAGTTGCATCGATGGCACGCGAGGCCACGGACGTTGTAGATCGTGGGCTTGTCGCCGCTGCCGCGCACCGGCGAATGGTCGTGCTCGACAATAAGACCTTTGGTTCGGTCACAGAATGCGCATCGAAATTTCTGCGCACTGGCTAGTTTCACGATCAACAGTCTCAAGTCCCGGTCCAGACGCATCCAGCCTTTGGACGTCTTTTTGAGGAAGCCGCAAGGCAGTTGGTGCCAAAGATCGTCGCTCATGGAGCGGTCTCACAAAAGGGGGACGGGCAAATACATGTAGGGGCTGACCCGAATACGTCCAACACTTGAGGCCATATTTGTCCAAACCATGGTGGATCTGGTGCCGATGAGAGGGATTGGCCCGCGGCATGACTGGTGGGCATGCCTTACCTGGCCGAGCCGTTGAATCTTAGGACCGCCGTGGGATAAGCTCATGCGATAAAGGACGAAATCGGTCTTTTCCCGCGACTAATTGATGACACAGTTCTTCAACTTGTCCCAAGCCGAGGCCGAGGCGACACGGAGCGCTCTCGACACTCTCCGCGGCGTGTCTTGGGCCGCTCAACTGGTGGCGCGGATCGCGAAGACAGGGGGGCTGTCTACCGACAACATGGCGTCACTTTTCGAGGGCCGCTTTGGGCTGGCGCTGCATGACCGGGGAATTACGCCAGAGTACGAGCATGCCGCAGGGGTGGGCAACACGACGGTCGATTTTCGCTTTGGGCATTGGCTGGTTGAACTCTACTCCCTGGACGAAAGCGACGCACTCAAAGCCGCGACCTGGCAAGAGGGGCCGGTTTCTGGCCGCTTCTTAGTTACGTACCAACCGCCAAGCCCTGGGGAGATCGAGGAAGCCGACCAGAAGCGCGAACGAGACTTGGCGATGTTGGACGCGAGTAGCGAACACGATGCGCTTAAACAAGCGATCCGGCGAGAGATTGTTGCGGAGGCCCATCAAGAGCGCCAACGACTGGAGAGGTTGGCCAAACAAAGCCCGGCGGGCGAGGTTGTAAAAGCCATTGAGCGCATGGTGCGGAAAGCAGCTCAGGCGGGGCAGCCCGCGAAATTTCCGAGTCCGGATGGCTCGCGCTTCTCTATGCTGGTAGTCGACGCGCGAGCGTTCGGTGTCATGGGCGCTGACCGGATTGATGGTCATTTGATCGCGTACGGAGCTAACGCTGTTCCGGAATGCATCGAGAGTCGGTTTGTGACTGGTGACGGGAGGCAGCATCCAATCCGAGGTGCATTTGATCCTGGGAACCCGACTAAAGCCGCGAGGCACTTTCGCGAACGTGTCCACTTTCTCGGGATCGTGTCGGAGAAGACCTACGAGCGTGACGAGCTGCATCATTCCATCCGCTTCTATCCGAATCTGAACCTGTTTCCTTCCGAGGAGGCAGCTCTTGCCGTGTTGGCGACGTTTCCGTTGACCGAGCCAAGTAAGGAGCGCGAGCAGCGGCCAGAGTTGTTTCTCGATGAAATGACCAGGATCGTATCCGAGGACGAAATCGAGTTTGGAATTTTGGTTGACCAGAAAAGTGTGGTGGCTCGTGTGCACCGAGATACACTCGAGGATATCGAGAAACGCAGTCTCACCCGCGGGTCGTCAGAAATCCTCAGAGCGTTCGAGCGGCGTAAGCATTCGCTGCGTCAACTCGCTTTTCAGAAACAAAGGCGAGGCCAAGTGGAAAGGAATGGTGCGGTGTTTCTACGGCCTGCCGACTTGGCGGATCTTCGTTGACGATCGTGCCTTTTTACTGGCGAAGTTCACGGATGTACGATGAAGTTATCGGGGACGACGAATTTGCAGGTCGAGTTGTGTACTAGCCGTTCGCGCCTGCAAGTAGAGGAAATCGCATCGGAAGCCCACGTAGCGATGGCCGCCTGGACCTCCGTCCACCATCGAACGAGGAATTCGTTCGATTGGAAGCCCAAATGAGGGACTAAATGGAAAGACGCGCGGAAACGCATCTCGTCATAAAACGACGGCCGGAAGTGGAAGCGGGTATTGAGCTCGCTTCACCCGACGAGGAGTACCGTGGCTTTCCATTCGAGGTGGTCACTGAGGAGTTGACTGACAGCGAAGCTGCTGATCTGCGACGAGAAGGGCTAGTCAAAGACGTAATTCCATCCGTGAACTTGAGCTTGATCGCTCCGCTAGAGCTGTCGTCGCAATCTCCGGATGCCGGAGCTGGCGAAGTATGGGGAGTTGAAGCGGTCGGCGCCAATCGCTGCGATGAGGTTGGTCGCGGCGTTACGATCGCCATTCTCGATACTGGAATCGACCACAATCACGTCGCGTTCACCAAGACTAAGCTGGAGCTTATTGATTTCGTGGCTCATCCGGAAGGTGTGGAGGGCAGTGCACCGGACGAGCCTAGCGGGCATGGTACTCACGTCGCTGGCACGGCTTTCGGTTGTACGGTTGACGGGAAGCGGATCGGAGTCGCTCCGGGCATCGACAGGGGGCTGATCGTAAAAGTGGTTGGACCGGAGGGCGCTTCGACCGAAGCTGTGACCCTCGGGTTGGAGTGGGCGCTCAAACGGAAGGCCGATATCGTTTCGATGTCGTTGGGAATCGACTTTCCGGCCCTGGTGGGGCGCCTCATCGAAAAGGATTATCCGATCAAGATCGCTACTTCCAGAGCGCTCGAAGCGTACCGATCAACGCTGCTCTTCTTCGACGAGCTTCATTCATATTTCGACCCCCTGGCGCGTAAAGGGTGTGGGGCAATTCTAATTGCGGCATCGGGTAATGAAAGCCAAAGGGAAATTGATCCCCGTTTCACCGTCGCAATAGCCCCACCGGCAGCCGCCAAAGGATTCATCTCGGTTGGAGCGATCTCGTCGATCAAGGGCGAGAAGTCAGGCTTTACCATTTCTTCCTTTTCGAACACCGGTTGTCTGCTCGTGGCACCCGGACAATCGGTGCTTTCCGCTAAGCGAAATGGAGGGTTGATAGCGATGAGCGGCACCAGCATGGCGACTCCTCATGTCGCCGGTGTCGCTGCCCTATGGTTGCAGAATCTTTTTCCAAATGGGGAAAGGCCAGACCATTGGGGGAACGACGTTCGGCGTAAGCTTGAGGCAAACGCGGTCTCACTGCCCGGTCACCGCAGGCACGTCGGCCTGGGCCTTGTGCAGGCGCCACAAAAGTGACGATGGACTTCGACCAGCGACGATGTCTGCGCGATACCTTTCCTGAGGAGTAAACATGAGAGTTGGTAAGGATGCCGGTGTCGCCAAGATTCTCGTCAACGAAGACGCATCGCGGTTGGATCAACGAGATCCTTTGGGCGGGTCGATCAAAAACTCAAGACACGCGGGTATGGGTGCTCTCGTCTCACCACGGCATGTGATCACCTGTGCTCACGTTGTAAACGTCGCTCTGGGAGAAGCAAAGACCAACACCAAAAAACCCACTCGATCCGTGAATGTGGTCTTTCCCCTATCCTCGGGCCCGGGGGCGATCGTGCCGGCCCGCGTTATTGTGTGGTGCGAGGTGGGCCACTCAACCGCTTCAGACGTGGCGGTGCTTCAACTTGACGTGGATGCGCCGAGCAGCGCGGGTATCGCCGTTTTTGGCTTGATCTGGTCGCGGCTCGACGGCGACGAGCTCTCAGTGTTCGGAACGCTGGGAGGACAGGCTGGCCACAACTACGTTAGCACCAACTTCGTCGGTCCGACGATGGGCTCGCAAGCCCAACTGAGCCGGCACGTAAGGAACATCAAGAGGGATGTTACTCCAAAATTCGCGGCGCACGCGGATCTGATCAAAGGAGGATTCAGCGGCGCTGCCGTATGGAATATCTTCCACGACGCCGCCATCGGAATGGTGACAGCCTACAATAATGCTGTCGAAGATATCGCATATATGATTCCGGCTGCGAGGTTACTGGAGGCTTGGCCGGAGCTTCCGACAGAAACGAGACGATTGCCGCGTTCGTTCGATATCATTTGGACTGCGTTATCGTCGGTTCTGCTCGCATCCATGTTCTATCTCTTCTTGGCTAACCGCCGTACGATAGAAGGTCAGCCAGATATCCTATCACCATTCTTGGGTCTGCACGTTTACGCTGTTCTTGCTACGGCCGTAAGTTGTCTCTGGTTTATGCATGCAAAGGATTTCAAGCTTCATGATTGGACGTCGAGAGTGCCTCGATTCCTCGCCATTCCTGTCGAGCGTGGGACATTTGCGGCGAAGGTATCTGCTTTGCTTACCTTGCTTTTTTTCATGCTTATTCCTCTGGTGATCGAAGCGCGTTTCGTTGATGTGCTCTACAACCGAGGAAAGGTTTACATTTACCCCGAGCAATTCGGATTTAGAGCGGACGAGCTGAAGGGCTGTATCCCGCGCGATACTCCGCTTTGCCTGCATCCGGATGCAGGACTCTATTCCACGGTGAAGCCGAGGCCTCCGGCGACTGGTGGCTATCGGGACAACGCCTATCACTACGGAGGAGACACGAATGGGACTACCGTCACGTTCTTTCCTATTGTTCAGCCGCTCGCTCTGCAAGGCTTTGCTCTCGTGGCGGTCTTGATCCAAATCGGAGCTCTTTTGCGAACATTCCTGCCTCGGTTTCGCAAGAAAGTGCTAGGAAATTCCAGGTTGGTGCCAGCATCCGGTCGCGCTCACGATGATGGAGACTCTCGCCGCGAGTGAGACGCGCGGTGCCTGGCGCGATCCGCCGAATTGAACTGCGGACTCGTGGTGTTCAGACTTGCACTGGCGGAGCACAAAGGCTCGTCGTTCGGTAGCGGTTTGATTGCGAGAGGCGCAGCCGTGATGCTCGTTTGAACGTTATCGACCCGACAGATGATCTTCGAAAGATCGATTGTTACGATCCTGCTGTACTTTTTATGACTATATTCGGACCTACCCCTGCTAAGTTGGCAGTGCTCTACGGTAGAAGCGAGCACATTTTCTCCTTGACGGAAGAGAAGCGTAAAATACCCGGTCCAACTGGATCCCCTTGCGCCGTTTTCGCATGTGATCACGACGGTGATCACGCTGTTGCTGTCCGGCGCAGAAATCTCCGCAGTTGCATAGTGCTGAGGCTCGAGATCGGACCCTATGACGATATGTCGATGATCTGCCCATCGCTCGACATGAGGGTTTGGCATTCCGGCAAAAGCAGGTGAAACCGCTGCCGCAGCCTGAAGAAATACCAGAAATAGTTTTCGTATCATCGTCTCTCTCTCAAATTACATTCCGGTTCGCGAAAGTCAGTTCTTCGTTTGCAAAAAAAACCACGCGGTGGCCGCGTGATTGGCGAGTTAGTTCGATCGAACTGCGTTGGCCGAAGATAGCATTGGTGTGGCCTGCGATTCAGCGCCGGCCGTTGTTCGACGGCCGATTAGCCAATTCAATGCCCTCGACCTGCGGGCCTTGCTTCTGCGGCTGCTGTGTCGGAGGCTTGGCGCCGCCCGATTTGCCACGTGTAATGCCACTAGCGCCACCACAGCCTTTTGGTCGCTGCAAGCGCACTAGCGGCGTGGTTTCGTTTTATGAGAGCGACCAATTGCCGGGCGCCGCACTGGCGGTGAAGTGGATCTCTGCGATAATAGAACAAAATAAGAACATACGGTGCTGTTTCGATGCGTTTGCGCGGCGCCGAGGGCGCTTCCAGCCGCATTTGGAACGAATCGCCTTCCCGCTGAGTTGATCAGTCGGGTATTTTATGCAATAAATGCAAAATGGCTGGGCGACCCAAGCGTAGTGTGGATCCTGAGTTAGCGGCGTGCCTTCGCAGGTGGCGCCAGGACTCAGGGCTTACCCATTCGTCTGTTGCTGAGCAGTTGGGGGTTGCTACCTCCACTCTCACTAGATCGCTAGAAACAGACAGTTTCTCGGCGGATTTGCGAGGGCGCATCTGCGGGCTGTTGGATGCGGAGGGAGGTTCTGTCGGGCTTGCTGGCCTGTCAGTGGATGGGATTTCCGCAAAAGATTTGCGTTTATTGCATAAATTCGTTAACCTAATTCCAAGGGCAGAGCGAATATTGAAGGAGGCCCTGGTGCGGCGCGCTGGAGGGGTGAAATCGTGACGAATTCCAAGCAGATCATAGCAATGATCCGGAGCCACGCCGCCGGCGATAGTCAGCAGTTCTTTTCCATCGCGGAACACATCGCCAGCGACGCCCATAAGTCTGGGAAGAACAAGGTCGCAGGCGAGATCAGAGACATCGTTACGCGGGCGAAGGATCATGCCGCGCGAAACGAGGCTGCAGCAGCAATCCCGCTGGTCACTCCGCGAGGAGAGCTCGCCAACCTAGTCAGAGCGTCGTATCCGGAAACAAAACTGTCGGACGTTGTCCTGGCGGACGATCTGCGCCGTAGGATCGAGAGGTTGGTTCGTGAGCATCAATCGGCCGGGGCACTCGAGGAGCGTGGACTGAAGCCAAGCCGGAAGTTTCTGTTCTCTGGACCTCCGGGGACTGGCAAAGGCATGACCGCAGCCGCTCTTGCGAAAGAGCTGAATCTGCCGCTGTTTACGATCATGTTGGACAGCGTGATCACGAAATATATGGGGGAGACAGCAGCGAAGCTCCGACTGATTTTCGACGCCATGAACGCTACGCGCGCAGTGTATTTTTTTGACGAAGTCGACGCGCTTGCGGCCAGCCGCAGCATGGAGAACGACATCGGCGAGGCGCGCCGCATGTTGAATTCGTTCCTGCAGTTTTTAGAGGATGATCAATCCAGGAGCGTCATCATTGCCGCGACCAATCATCGGTCGCTGTTAGACGCAGCCCTTTTCAGGCGCTTTCATTCCGCGTTCGTGTACGCGAAGCCGGGCATCGATGAGGCCCGACGGGTGATAGCCAATAACCTGCTCGCTTTCGACATTTCCCGGATGGACTGGCCGAAGATTGATCAGGTCGCCCCGAAGCTCAGCCAGGCGGACCTTGTCGCCGCCGCGGAAGACGCGGCGCGCGAGGCGGTTCTCGACAACCAAGGCGTGCTGACGACGGAACTAATGTTTCGCGCGTTGCAGGATCGGGCTAATATACAGCCGAATTAAGGGGCGAATCGGCGTACGCCCGTTTGGACCGGGCGGAAATGGCTGACGACAACAAGCGCTATCGGCACATCCATCTTCGGGGACTGGGAACGGCGCCCAAGAGCTTCAGGGCGGTCGGCGGCGGTTCTGAAAAAGACATCAAGCCGGTAAATGATCGTGCCGCCCATGGCCGCCGCCTCCGCCTTGAGCTCGACATCGCGACCGAAAAGTTTGCGGACTACGTTGGCGAACAGGCCGATACCGGAATTCCTGCCCAGCATAGAGGGATGCCGCTTACCGTATTGGGGCGTCCGGACGTCGAACTGAAGGTCGGGAGGGGCAGGCCTTCCTCGAAAGTGGGACTGAAGATCCTGAACGTCCGGCGATCGGACGCGGCGGAATCGGAAGACGACAGTAACGGTGGTCCAGACCAGGCAACGTTCTTCGTCACCAAGACCAGATTGGCGGGGTTGAAGTCGAACCTCGACGAATACTCCGAATACGGCCAAAAGCCCCAAAAAGATCCCGATTCTAACACCACCCGCAAGGTCAACCGCCCCGAAAATTTTGGGTTGTTCGAGAGCGGCGCCACCATCCGGGAGACCACTCTCCGCGATCTTTGGACCGACGACGTCGAGGAATTTCCGACGAGCCGCCTCAAGAAGGCTCGATGGGAAGTGTGGACGCAGTTGCAGCTCCAGCCATACTTTCTCAGTGCGGCGAAGAAGCTGGGCGTCGAGCTCTTCGGAAGGCCGACGGAGTTCATCGAGACGGTCATCCACGGCGTCGTGGCAACCCCTCTCGAGTTACAGCGGCTGGTGCGGCAGAGTGCCGCGGTCATAGAACTTCGAGGCGCGTCTTCGTTCGCTTCCGGTTTCTTCAACATGCCCGATGACGAGCGCATAATCGCGCTCGACGCGATTTCGCGCCGCATTGAACGCGCGCCTCCGGCCGCCCCGAAGGTTACCATCCTCGACACTGGAGTGAATCGCAACAATCCCCTGCTCAGAGGATCGCTCGCCGCTGCCGACTGCAGAACGGTGGAGGGGAAGTGGGGGATCGACGATCACTCCGGCCACGGCACCAAGATGGCCGGCTTGGCGCTATATGGCGATCTCGAAGCTGCGATACTGAAACCGGGACCGATCGTTCTCGAGGCGAACTTAGAGTCGATCGTAGTGACGTCGCCAACTCAGCCCGCGACGGTACCTGCTCGCGATGCGCTGCAGCGCGCCATTGATCTTGTCGAGAAAAAGTCCGCGCGCCGCGTTTTCTGTCTGGCCCAGACCGCAGTCGGAGAGTCCGAGGACGGTCGCCCCACCAGCACTTCCGCCGTGCTGGATAAGCTCGCGTATAACGACGGGGACACCACTCGTTTGTTCTGTGCGGCGGTCGGTAATGCGCCTCATTCGCGAAACCGACCATATCAATACGCGGACTATGAGAGCCGCAACGTCCGTTTCGGTATCCAATCTCCGGCCCAGGCAGCTAATGCGCTCGCCGTAGGCGCGGTCAGCCTCAAGAGAGGGAAAGGCGACGGGGATCTCGTCGCGCTTCCCGGAGATCTGATGCCGTTATCACGGACCGCCAGTTCATGGCACAAACCCCATCCGAGCAAACCCGACATCGTGATGGAGGGTGGCAATCTAATCGTCGACGAGGATGGTGTCTTCTGTCGTCCTTCGCCGAAGCACTTCGTCCTGACCACATCGCGCGACGTTCCGGAACAGCCTCTCGATGTTTCCGGGCAAACGAGCGCGGCCACAGCGTTGGCGGCCGGGCTCGCAGCACGACTCGCAGCCCGATACCCGAAGTATCGAATGGAAACGATACGCGGAATGATGGTCCATTCCGCCCGATGGACGCTGGCCATGATTGAGCAGGCCAAGAGCTTCGAAGCCGAAAATGGCAACAAAGGCTGGAGCTCGATCATTGACAGGTTCGGTTGGGGCGTCCCGGACGAGAGCAGACTGTTCAACAGCGCGTCGAACGCGCTGACCTTGGTCATCGAAGACGAATTGTACCCCTACGAACGGAAGCTGAAGGACGGCAAGGAAAAAGAGATCCGACTTAGGGAGATGAAGTATTTCAAACTTCCGTGGCCCAAAACGACACTGAAGGGTTTGAACGGCGTTGACGTTCGGATGCGTTGCACACTGTCCTACTTTATCGAGCCAGATCCGCACGCGGTCACCCGCGACAGGATGGATCGATATCACTCCTACCGATTGAAGTTCGACGTGAAGCGGTTCGGTGAAGACGACGCGAGAGCCCAACGTCGCATGAATAGCTTGGCGGAAGAATCCATGTCGGGCGCCGGCAGCAATGACGGCTGGTTGGGCGCGCAGCGTTCGATGGGGACGATCCTTCAGGACGAATGGGAAGGCAAAGCTTATCAACTGGCCGAGCGCGATGGGATTTCCGTTGTCCCTGTCCGCGGGTGGTGGGGCGACATGGCGAGCACGCTCAATTACAAAAAGCCTGCGCGCTTCTCGCTGATCGTTTCCGTCGAAACTCCGACATCGAAGGGTTACGACCTCTTCGCCGAGACGGCGAGGCTGGTGCCACCCCAGCTACTGGCCGAGAGGATCCAGGCCCTCGTCTAGGGAGCCATCAACGCATCGTAGCGTTGACGTCGCCGTGGCAAATGTAGGCGTAGGGTGTGGCGGACTGATCGCGCTGCGCCTTCCTGGCCTGCAGCAAGGCCATGCCCATGGGCATTCCACGGCAGAACTTCCCGAGATAAGTCCTGACAGCCTCCGATGCGCAGTCGTCCTCGACCTTCCACAGCGGCGCCAGCACACCTCCGAAAGAATGCTTGATTAGTCTCTCGGTCCAGCCTGAAGCCAGACCCAGCCGCATATCGGCAGTCCCCACTTCGCAGGCGTTGAGCACCACGAACGTTCCATCGCGGCTGCCCAATTTCACGGCGCCGTTGACATCGTCTCTGGATACGTATGCATCCAGCATCCGGATGCGGGGATCTGGTTTATTCTCGCCGTGGCCCGCGAAATGAAGAACGGCCACCCGTTCCTTCGGAAGATCGGTCGTCCAGAATTTGGTGAAGCTATCCCAGGTGGGATCCATGGCTCTCGCGCCGAGGGACGAGACGAGCCATCGGCCCTCGGCGATCGCCGCAGGCAACGCCTGTCCGCCGGGATAATTAGGTACGAAGCTGGCAATCGACCCGGACTCTATTTGAGGTCGCATGTCTCGTGCGTACGTGGCGCTCCATCGGCAGATGGGGTGAGTCATAAACAGATGGTCAGGATTTTGAATGCCCGACTGGCCGTCAGGGAACATCATCTCCCACGGGACGTGAGGCTCCTCCGTCATAATCTGGATAGAGAACCTTGGCCCGAACTTTTCACGCATATCCTTGTACAGGAGTCGAAACATCTCAGGAGCGCGAGCCCAGATCTGCTCGCCGATGCCACGAAGCCTACTAGCATGACGCGGCTTCGTCAGCGTTGGACACTGTTTCAGGAGTTCGGTGGCGAATGCTTCCGGATCCGGCATATCGATAGTTCCGTGGCGCTGCGCCGCGCCGAGATTCTGAGTGTGCGGAGCATCGACCATCCAGATCCACGACGTCGGCGGACCTGCTTTGTAGATACTGATCGTCATGTCAGGAGGAGTGGCTCTAACTTGGGCATTCATAGCGGCTACGCCAAGCTGCGCCGGGCTCGATCCGGCGACTTCGGTTTCATTTCCTTCTTCGACTTTAAATGACACCCGCGCCATCCCGCTGGCCCGTCCCTCGCAAGTGAACTTTACCAGCACGTCGACTGTGCCTTCCTCGGTCACGCCAACCACCTCGCCTTGGAAGCGAGCGGGTAGTGAGCGACCATCTTCGAATAAGGCGACCTTTCGCCTCTTCATTTTTTCTTCCATAACGAGCTGAGCGGAATACACATCGACGTCAATAGCAACCATCTGCCAATCCGACGGGAGGTCGAACTTTATCGCCTCGCGACCTCCCTGAATTGTAGACAAGTCCACTTCGAACTGAAACTTTCGCCCGACTGCAGGCTTTTCGTTGCTCGAGAAAGACGGATACCGCTCGACGGAGATTATCGGAGCGGGCGTGATGGCATCAAGCGTTAGCCCGCCCTTCATCTCGATGGTGAAGTCGTCGTCCTCGGCCGACCTGAATGGTGCCGTGACCTCGAGCTCGTTCGACAGCTGTGCCTTAGGGTCATAGTCGGTCAGGATTTCCGCGATAAGACGCTTGACCTGTTCAGATGCGACATTGCCGGAGATCACGATCAACTCGTCGGCGCGCTCCACCATAATCTCGAAAACTAGATCTTGAAGCCGGTGGAGTTTCTCGACCGCGTAGCGCCATTCGTCATCCGAATCGGTGGTCTGGTCGCTCCGAAGAAATTCTCTAGCGCGGATCGGTTTGTGGCGCGCCATCCACCATGCCCATATTGGAGATACAACCATTGTTTCGGCTTCCAATGATCAGTCAGCGACGACAAGGAAAACGTCTTCCACAGTGTGGAATCGGTCAGCAAACAACCGTACGCGATATGCGCCCGGCTCGAGCGACATATCCACACGATAGTGATCGCCGGCCAGCCTCAGTTTCATGTTCGTCTGCACAGCCGGCTCATCAATGCGCTCGACAACTCCGTCGATCGCCTGAAGATAGTCGCTGGCCATCGCTTCGATGTGAACAGGTTGCCCGGAGCGGTACGCGTCTTCAACGTAAAGCGAGAAACTTTCTCCCAAAGAGGCTCGATAGGTTCTTGGATCCACATCGGCCTCGGTGAGCACGCCCCGCATATGTCCAAACGCGGCTTCGTCGCTCTGTAGCGCTGAATGCGTATTCGGAATGTATGTGGCGCTCGAAAAATCTAATTCCAGAGGGAGTGCGGATACGCGCGGCACAGTCCCGTCTCCGGAATGATCCTCGTCGTCGCGCACCATCAGCGGCGTCAAGCTGTTGCCGTCCCAAGCCGCGGATTGCACGGTCGGTTGCTCGGTCCCGATCACGGGGCGTACGCGGGGACCCGCCTGATGGTATTCAGCGGACTGCGCGTTACGCTCCTGAGCGATCCGGATCTCTTCATGAAACGAATGTGCGCGCTTCGCCCGTGCTGCATCTAGATTTGGCAGTTCGAGTTCGACGACACGTTTTAGCGTCGCCGGGCCCGGCTCCTTTACGAATGGATAGGTCGGCAGTAGTTGGTAAACGGAGTCGAAGGTTCTCAAAGCTTCCGTTCCGTCGAAAGCCTTCATCGGGCCAATCTTCCAGGTGAACCCGTTGCATAGGAACCCAAGCGCGTTACCGGATCCCTTATACGGCGTACCGAAGCTCAGGATCGTCCTGGTTGTCTTCCAGCCCTCAAGGCACTCGACGTAGTACCGAGCTACTAGCCCGCCCATAGAATGCACTACAAAGACCACCTTCGCGCCCGCATTGCCGCTGTTGCGGCGCCAGTTTTCCAGCCATCGGGGCACCACGGCGGCAAGCTTGCGAGCCGAAACCCGGTTGTTTCGACGCCAGTCGTACGGAAAAGTGAAATAGTTCTCCCCGGGGATCAGACCGACGCCCTTGGATAGACTGGCGGTTAGGCGCGAGTACCCGAACTGCTTCCAAAGGCCTGGAACAACCTCGATATTGTCAATCAGCGCCGTCGCGACGATCCCATCGCCGAGATCTTCGTCTTCGTTGTCGGCCCCGGTTAGGGAGAGCTCCTTTAGCGCCTTTCCCCCGACGATGCCCCACAATGCGCCAGGAGAAGTTCCCCATAGCGGCCTCCCGTCCTTCAAGAGCGCGGTACCGATCAGACCTGGGACCACGACCACGATGTCGGGGTATTTCCACGCCATGCGTCCTCCGGCTCGATTTTGGGGTACACTCGTCATTCGGGGTGGCGAGACTCACCCTGCCCCGACCATTTATCCCAGCTTTTGGTGATTTGCGATCACATCCTCAGCAAGCAGGACGGGCCGGTCGTGCCGGAGTCATTTCTCCAATCGGCCGAACGAAGCCGGATGCCCGCTCCAGCTTGGGTGGGCGCCGTGTGTATGGGGGGAGAGGGCACAGTGCCGGGACTGCGGTCTAGTCGGGGAGACTTCGGCAGACCGCGACATTGTCAGGTAGCATCCGTCCCCGACCGACCGGAGGGCTGGCTAGGCGCACTGGCGATGGCGCCAGTAAGATTGCGAGATGCTGGTTAGGTGCCACACCGGGCTGCCATCGATTCGGCAGCGCTCCGCTGGCTTCGCACTGGAGCGAAGTTCTTGCCCCTCGGCTGCCAGCATCAAAGTCCCGCGCCGGCAACGGCGCTTAGCTTCACGTGCTAATTGCTTTCTCTGACTGCCTAATTGCTTTCATTCCGCAATGAAATGCTTTCTTTCAGATATGTCCAAAGCTACACGTCCACGCTCGCCGCCAGCGCGTTGTCCTGGATGAAATCGCGGCGCGGTTCCACCACGTCGCCCATCAGCTTGGTGAAGATGTCGTCGGCTTCGTCGACTTCTTTGACCTTCACCTGCAGCAGCGAGCGCACATTGGTATCGAGGGTGGTTTCCCACAACTGTTCCGGGTTCATCTCGCCGAGGCCTTTGTAGCGCTGCAGCGACACGCCTTTGCGGCCGGCGTCGGTTATCGCCTCAAACAGACTGACCGGACCGTGGATCGCCGTTTCAGTGTCCTTGCGGCGCAGCAGGCCGGGGCGCGGATAGGCCTCCTGCAGGGTTGCAGCATACTCGTCGAGCTTGCGGGCATCCGCCGAGCCCAGCAGCGCTGAGTCGATCACGGCCACGTCCTTGACGCCGCGCACGGTGCGCTCGAAATGGAAGCCCTCGCCTTCGACATAACTGCCGATCCAGCCACGCTCGACCTCGTCGGCCAGCGCATCGAGACGCTTGGCGATATAGTCGGCGGCGGCATTTGCGGTGGCGAGATCGTGGGTCACGCCCGGGTTCAGCACGCCGGCGATCGCCGCCTGTTCCACCACACTGCGATTATAGCGGCTGTGCAGGCCGTGCAGCGTGCTGCGGATCGCGCGCGCATCTTTCACCAGAGCGAGCAGGTCCTGGCCGGCGCGCTCCTCGCCGGTCGAAAGCTTGAGCACGCTGTCGTCGAGGCCGGTGTCGATCAGATACTCTTCCAGCGCGTCCTCGTTCTTCAGATACTGCTCGGACTTGCCGCGGTTGACTTTGTAGAGCGGCGGCTGCGCGATGTAGAGATGGCCGCCCTCGATCAGGAGCGGCATCTGGCGGAAGAAGAACGTCAGCAACAGCGTGCGGATATGTGCGCCGTCGACGTCGGCGTCCGTCATGATGATGATCTTGTGATAACGCAGCTTGCCGACGTCGAAATCCTCGCGGCCGATGCCGGTGCCGAGCGCGGTGATCAGCGTGCCGACCTGCTCCGATCCCAGCATCTTGTCAAAGCGGGCGCGCTCCACATTGAGGATCTTGCCGCGCAGCGGCAGCACCGCCTGGAATTCGCGGTTGCGGCCCTGCTTGGCGGAACCGCCTGCGGAATCGCCCTCGACGATGAACAGTTCGGACTTGGCCGGATCGCGCTCCTGGCAATCCGCGAGCTTGCCCGGCAGCGACGTCACGCCGAGCGGATTCTTGCGCGTGAGTTCGCGCGCCTTGCGGGCGGCTTCGCGGGCGGCGGCAGCCTGGATCACCTTGCCGACCACGCCCTTGGCCTCGGAGGGATGCTCCTCGAGCCATGCGGCCAGCATCTCATTGACCACGCTCTCGACCACCGGCTTGACCTCGGAGGAGACCAGCTTGTCCTTGGTCTGCGACGAGAATTTCGGATCGGGCACCTTCACCGACAGCACGGCGGTCAAGCCTTCGCGGCAATCGTCGCCGGTCAGGGTGAATTTCTCCTTCTTGGAGATGCCGCTGGTGTCGGCGTAGCCGGTGATCTGGCGCGTCAGCGCGCCGCGGAAGCCGGCCAAATGGGTGCCCCCGTCGCGCTGCGGGATGTTGTTGGTGAAGCAGAGCACGTTCTCGTGGTAGCTGTCGTTCCACCACAGTGCCGCTTCCACACCGATGCCGTTGTGCTCGGAGCGGATCACGATCGGGGAGGGCATGATCGCGCTCTTGTTGCGATCGAGGTATTTGACGAACGCCTCGATGCCGCCGTCGTAACGCATCTCCTCGCGCTTCTCGACCGCGTGGCGCATGTCGGACAGCAGGATGGAGACGCCGGAATTGAGGAAAGCGAGTTCGCGCAGCCGGTGTTCCAGCGTGGCGAAGTCGAACTCGATCATGGTGAAGGTTTCGGGACTCGGGTAGAACGTCACCTCGGTGCCGCGCTTGCCGTTGGCATCGCCGACCACCACCAGCGGCGCCACCACGTCGCCATGGGCGAACTCGACATAGTGTTCCTTGCCGGCGCGCCAGATGCGCAGCTGCAGCTTGGTGGACAGCGCATTGACCACGGATACGCCGACGCCGTGCAGGCCGCCGGAGACCTTGTAGGCACCGCTGCCTTCGTTGTCGAACTTTCCGCCGGCGTGCAGCTGGGTCATGATGACCTCGGCCGCGGAGACGCCTTCGCCCTTGTGAATGTCGGTGGGAATGCCGCGGCCGTCGTCGTAGACAGTCACCGATCCGTCCGGATTCAGGCTGACGCGAACCTGCGTGGCGTGCCCCGCCAGCGCTTCGTCGATCGCGTTGTCGACGACCTCATACACCATGTGGTGCAGGCCGGAGCCATCATCGGTGTCGCCGATGTACATGCCCGGACGCTTGCGGACGGCGTCGAGACCTTTCAGGACCTTGATGGATTCGGCGCCGTATTCGGGCGCGGACGAAGGAGCAGGTTCGGCGATGGGTTGCCGAGCAGGTTCGGTCATATGGATGCCTTCGAGGGACCGCGAATCAGTTCGCCAAGATGCGTGCTGAGAGCGTCATTTATGCCATGAATTCAAGGGGGCGTACAGGACTAAACAGGGTCCTTCAAGCCTTTGAATAAATGGTATTTTTTAGCGCTTTTTCAAGGCCGGAAAAGGCCCCGTGAAAGGCTTCGCAAAAGCGTCGATTCAGCCGTTTTTAACGCAATGTTTCGAGGCTGAAAGAATGCCGCCGTTCAGGCTCCCTCACGGCGCGTGATCTGCCCGGCGTCTACATTAAAAACGTCGGCGCTGGGGCCGACATCGACAAACTGCGAAGGGTCGGCGCCGGTCATCCAGACCTGCGCGCCGAGATCGGAGAGCTCCTTGAACAGCGCGGCGCGCCGCTGCGGATCAAGATGCGCCGCCACCTCGTCGAGCAGCAGCAGCGGCGTGATGCCGGTCATCTCCGACACCAGCGTGGCGTGCGCCAGCACCAGGCCGATCAGCAGCGCCTTCTGCTCGCCGGTGGACGCGTCCTTCGCCGGCATCTGTTTGGGCGCGTAGACCACCTGCAGGTCGGTCAGATGCGGGCCGTCGAGCGTGCGGCCGGCGGCGGCATCGCGGGCGCGGTTGTCGCGCAACTGCTTGCGATAGTGGTCTTCGACCGCCGTGGCCGGCTCATCGCGCAGTGCGTTTTCGATCCAGCCGTCGAGCGCGATCTGCGCCGACGGGAAGGCCGACACCGCACCCCGCGTCCGCAGCATCGCCGCAAGCCGGGTCAGCGTTTCGCCGCGCAGGGCGGCGACCGCGACCGCGAGCTCGGCGGTTTCCCGCTCGATCGCATCCAGCCAATGACTGTCGTAATTGCGCTCCTCCAGCAGGCGGTTGCGCGAGCGCAGCGATCGTTCCAGCGCCGACACCCGCCCCGTATGGCCGCTGTCGACCGCGAGCACCAGCCGGTCAAAAAAGCGACGCCGCTCGGAGGCCGCGCCCATGAACAATCCGTCCATCGCCGGCGTCAGCCACACCATGCGCAGATGGTCGCCGAAGGCCGCGGCCGAGCCGACCGGTTCGCGGTCGATGCGGCAGCGTCGCGGTGTGGATGAGCCGTCCGGAGCAGGCGCCTCGATCCCGGTGCCCAGCGTGGCAAGGCCGAGCGCGCCCTCAACTTCCGCCGACACCGCCCAGGCGCCATTGCCCTGGTTGTCGGCGACGTCTTCGAGAGTGGCGCGGCGCAGGCCGCGTCCCGGAGACAGAAACGAGATCGCCTCCAAGCAATTGGTCTTGCCGGCGCCGTTCGGCCCCGCCAGCACCACCAGGTCGCCGCGCGTGGTCACGCTCGCCGCGCGATAACTGCGGAACTGGGTCAGGCTGAGGCGGCGGACGTGGCAGGCGGTCATGGGCTGTTTTGGCTGTCGCCCCTCCCGACCCGTCATCCTGAGGTGCGAGCCTTGTGGTGCACTCGCACCACAGGGCGAGCCTCGAAGGATGCACGGCCCGGGCTGTCGTCCTTCGAGGGCCGCGCTGCGCACGGCCACCTCAGGATGACGGTTAGATTCTGTTCAGACCGAACGATGTGACGCTATAGCTGCATGTCGCGCGCTTGGCTAAAAAAACCTCACACCCGCATCGGCATCAGAACGTAGAGCGCGCCCTTGGAATCCTTGTCCTGCATCAGGGTCGGCGATCCCGGGTCGGCGAGCTTGAGCACCGCGACCTCGCCCTCGATCTGGGCGGCGATGTCGAGCAGGTAACGCGAGTTGAAGCCGATATCGAGCGGGTCGGAGGCGTACTCGACTTCGAGTTCCTCGGTGGCGCTACCGGAATCCGGATTGGTCACGCTCAGCACCAGCTTGCCAGCGGAGAGCGCGAGCTTCACCGCGCGGCCGCGTTCGCTGGAGATGGTCGAGACGCGGTCGACCGCGGCTTCGAAGTCCTTCTTGTCGACCACCAGTTCCTTGTCGTTGTTCTGCGGGATCACCCGGCCGTAGTCGGGGAAGGTGCCGTCGATCAGTTTCGAGGTCAGCACCACATTGCCCAGCGTCAGGCGGATCTTGCCGGTCGACAGCTCGATCAGGATTTCGGCGTCATTGTCTTCGATCAGCCGCTGTACTTCGCCGACCGTCTTGCGGGGCACGATCACGCCGGGCATGCCGTCGGCGCCGTTCGGCAGCACCAGATCGACCTGGGCCAGGCGGTGGCCGTCGGTGGCGACGCCGCGGAGCGTCGCGGCCTTGGCGGTGCCGGCGCTGTGCAGGTAGATGCCGTTCAGATAGTAGCGGGTCTCTTCCGTCGAGATCGCGAATTGAGTGCGGTCGATCAGCCGTTTGACGTCGCTGGCGGTCAGCTTGAACGCGTGGGACATCTCGCCGGCGGCGAGATCCGGGAAATCGCTTTCCGGCAGGGTCTGCAGCGTGAAGCGCGAACGCCCGGCGCGGATCGCCAGCACGGAGCGGTCGCCATCGGCTTCCAGCACGATCTGCGAACCATCCGGCAGCTTGCGCACGATGTCATAGAACATGTGGGCGGGAACCGTGGTGGAGCCCGCGCCCGACACTTCCGCCGGCAGAGTTTCGGTGACCTCGAGATCGAGGTCGGTGGCCTTCAGGCTGAGTTTGGCGTTTTCCGCCCGGACCAGCACGTTGCCCAATATCGGAATGGTGTTGCGGCGTTCGACCACGCGGTGGACGTGGCCAAGTGATTTCAGGAGTTGCGCACGCTCGACGGTGACCTTCATCGCAATATCCGTCCGATTCCATTCGGGCTTTGCCCATTCAGGCATTGGAAGTGCCGAGCGGCTCGGTGGAGCCGGTCCGGCGAGTGGATACCCGCAGGCGGCTTAAGGGCTTGCGGGGGACCGCAAGGTGCCGTGGACGGCGCTTCAACGCAAGTGGGCGACCGTCGTCCGCCGGGGTTTCCCCGGTGTTTTCCGTCACATCCGGCCCGTTCGTCCGGCCGGGCCCTGGGGCCGGCCGAATCCGGAACGGTTAGTCCGCTGCGTCAGTCGCCAAGTCTGTCCTCTGCGTCAGTCCTGCAGCTGGCGCTTCAGCAGCTCGACCTCGTCGGCCAGCGAGGTGTCCTTCGACACCAGTGCCTCGATCTTGCGCACGGCATGCAGCACCGTGGTGTGGTCGCGGCCTCCGAAGCGGCGGCCGATTTCCGGCAGCGAGCGCAGTGTCAGCGTCTTGGCCAGATACATCGCCACCTGGCGCGGCCGCACCACATTGGCCGTCCGGCGCGAGGACAGAAGGTCCGAGCGGCTGACATTATACTGCCTCGCCACCACGCGCTGGATGTCCTCGATCTTGACCCGCTTCGGTTCCTGCGGACGCACCAGATCGCGAACTTCGCGTTCGGCCATCTCCAGGGTCACCGGCTGGGCGTTGAGCTTGCTGTGGGCGAGCAACCGGTTCACCGCGCCTTCGAGGTCGCGGCCGTTGTGGGTGATGGTCTTGGCCAGATACTCCAGCACCGGTAGCGGCACGTCGAAGCCAGCGTGATGGGTCCGGGCGGCGGCGACGCGGGTTTTGAGAATCTCCAGCCGCAGCTCTTCGCCGAGCGATCCCATCTCCACCACAAGACCACCGGCAAGGCGGGAACGCACGCGATCATCGAGCGTCTCGAGATCGGACGGCGGGCGGTCCGCTGCGATCACCACCTGGCGGCCGGCGTCGATCAGCGCATTGAGGGTGTGGCAGAACTCCGCCTGGGTCGACTTGCCCTGCAGGAACTGCATGTCGTCGATCACCAGCACGTCGATGCCGCGCAGCGCTTCCTTGAAAGCGAGCGCGGTCTGGGTCTTCAACGCGGCGACGAAGCCGTACATGAATTTCTCGGCGGTGAGATAAAGCACCTTGCGTTCGCCGCCGGCATTGCCGGCCCAGGTTACCGCCTGCAGCAGATGGGTTTTGCCCAGGCCGACGCCGGCATGAATGTAGAGCGGGTTGAACATCACGGGATCGCCGCGGCGTCCTTCCGCGACCTGGCGCGCGGCGGCATGCGCCAACGTGTTGGAGCGGCCCATCACGAAACTCTCAAACGTGAGGCGCGGATCGAGCGGTGAGCCGCCGAGCGCGTCATGGCCCGCGGACACCGGTGCCAGCGCCGTGGTGCGCAGTTCGGGCGTGGCGTGAGTGTTGCTGCGCTCGGGGCGGCGCTGGTCGACCGGCGGTTTGACTTCCTTGACCGGCGCGGCGCAGCGCATCGCCGAGCGCACCGTCAGATCGATCCGATGCACCTCCGGCACTTCTGCCTGCCAGCATGACAGCACGCGATCCGCATAGTGGGCCTGGATCCAGCTCTTGAGAAAGCGGGTCGGCACCGACATGTGAACGCTCTCTCCCTGGACGCTTTCCAGGTCCATGCGGGCGAACCAGCTGCTGTAGACGTCTTCTCCGACGCTCGAACGCAGCCGGCCCTGCACCTTTGCCCAACGATCGTGTTCCATGCTTGTCATTGACTCGAGACTTTTCTGATTGAGTTGCGTGGCGGCTTTCGCCGACGGAAAGGCACGCCGCGTTGCCGCGGCAAGTCGACCCCGGGGCCAAGCCTTGCGATCCGTTCAGTCACACCTCTTCGTTCGGCATCCAGGATGCCGCCGGCAGGCGTTGCTAGGAAACGGAAGAAGGCTGTCCTGCAGGATCAGCTGGTACTGGAAATAGGGCCGAAGGCGGGGGTGAGCGTGTTCACAACCAGGCGGATCCGGACAGCGTCAGAAGAGCAGGTGCAAGAGGAGAGGTTGCAGGAGCTGTCGATCGAGCGCGATGCGCGTTGGATGGCCATGGTTGTTCGCTGTGTCATCGTCAATAACCCCCCGCTCGCCGCGCGCATGTCGCGGCAAGTTGTACGTCGATGGTTAAGTTCAAGTCTTTTAAAAACCCAGTCGTGTGAGCAGCTTGGAACTGCTCGCCAACCCGGATTTACGCCGCGTACTGAAAGCCCTCATACATTCAGTCCCATCTCCGTCCGCTGACGGCTCTCGGATTGCTGCGCCCCATTCCTTCTTGTGAATGCCGGACGAAGGTCCAGGACATTCGAGAAATTTGAGCGCACAATACCGTTCTCATATTGCTATGAGCGAGCCGGCCATTGCTTGGGAAACTTCGCTAACGCGCGCACCATCACTGATTTGCGCGTCTCCCGTGGGTCTCAGATCGCTCTGATCTGCAGAGCCGCGGGTGCCGCGAACGATCTAAGAAATACACGACGCCACAATTGCTGCAATCAAATGATTCTCCGCTTGAGTGACGACGAACGGCTCGCGGACCTCGAACGCGACGGGATGTGTTTCAACCCTGTGCACAACGTTTTGATTCAGCGCGGGGAATCGATGAGAGCGTGTGCTGTCACATTCGGCAGGTGAGCAAAAAAAAAGTTCATAAATAATTCACCAACCATCTCGGCGCATCTTGGTTTTGAAAGTACCTGCGCGCCATTGCCGATAAGTGATTATTGAAACGCGTATATTTTTGAGCATTTCATGAGGGTAGCCCTCGTCGCGCAAGGCATCATGAAAACGGTGTGTCACTTGCAAATCTGAAAAACAGTGCTAGCCGATTCTCGATCGCGTCAGCGACAATGACTTGATTGGTGCTGCACCCGGTTGATGCTGCGCTTGCGGGGTTACACTTGCGCGCGATGATTTTTTCTTTTGCTATCGACGCGGGCAAAAGAAAAAGCCCGGCAATGCCGGGCTTCGTGACAACTTCGTTTTGAGGCGACGGTCTCTCGAAAATTTATCTCGAAGAGACGCTTCGAAGATCTGCCTCGAAGCTTGCTCGCAAACTTACTTGGCGAGCTTCGCGATCTGGTGTGCGAGGCGCGACACCTTGCGGCTCGCGTTGTTCTTGTGAACGATGTTGCGCTGCGCTGCCTTCATCAGTTCCGGTTCGGCGCTCTTGAGCGCGACGAGTGCTGCATCGCGGTCACCCTTTTCGATCGCCGCTTCGACGAGACGAACCGAGTTGCGCATCTGGGTCCGGCGCGACTTGTTGACGATGGTGCGGCGGGCAATCTTGCGGGCCGCCTTCTTGGCGGAAGTCGTATTGGCCATGGTCTCAAGATCCTGCAGCGACGACTCGATCCCGAGCCGGGCTGGTTAATGTCGTCCGCGGTCTTGCGTCCGACGCCTGAATGAATTTCGTGTGTTCCTGAAATACCCGGATCCGGTCGATATCGGATTTGCGGAGCCGCTCAAAGAACAGCGGCGGCAGGATGGACCCGCCGCCAGTTGGCCGTCTTATAATGGCGTGGGGTCCCACCGTCAACGCTGGCGAGGGGGCTGGTGGGGTCATTTTCGGCCGAAATCGCCACCTTACGGCCCCTAAATCCAGTCAAAACCAGGGATTTTCCCGGCTCCGGCCCCGCAGCGTGCCGCCGGAACCGGCGGCGGCCGAGGTTGAATTCGCACCATGCTCCCGGTATTGCCGGGCGGGGACATCAAACATGATCCGGAATAGAGGGTATCGGTTTCCCCTCGCGACAGACGTGAAGCGTTTGCGCGGAGATCATGCTTGGGTCAAAAGGCTTTCGGGCGATACGGGACAGGGTGACGAATGATCCGCGGTTTTTTCCGTCTGGTCGGGCTTTTGCTCTTGGCCGGCGGCTTCATTTTCCTGGTTTATGACGGCGCGCGTTCGATCGCCGACCAGACCGTGCGGCTGACCCGGCTCGGCGAATTCTGGAACGACGTCAATCAGGGTAGCCAGCAGGCGGTCCGTGTCATGATCGAAGGCGTGTCGCCCTGGCTCTGGAATGGCGCCGGCAAGTTCGTGCTCGATCAGCCGACCTGGGCGGTGCTTGGCGTCGTCGGCATTTTGCTGATGCTGGTGTTCCGTCCCAAGCGGCGGCTGATCGGTTACGGCCGCGATTGATCGGACGACCTTCAAGGTGGCTGCGTCAGGCCCGCTTTCGTAACGCGCCGCTGTTTTCTGCGTAGACACATACTTATATGTCATCCATCCCATTCAGGAGGTGATCCATGCTGTTCATGCGCAAATCCCCGGAACTGCCGACTGCCGCGACCGCTCTGCCGGGCCGCGCGACGCCGATCCCGACGGCCACCACTCATTTCATCAACGGCCACAAGCTGCAGGCGCCGTATCCCGAAGGCCTGGAGCAGGCGGTGTTCGCCTTGGGCTGTTTCTGGGGCGCGGAGCGCAAGTTCTGGGAGCTGGGCGACGGGGTCTATGTGACGGCGGTCGGTTATGCCGGCGGCATCACGCCCAACCCGACTTATGAAGAGACTTGCTCGGGGCGCACCGGCCACACCGAAGTGGTGCTGGTGGTGTTCGATCCCAAAAAGATCTCTTACGAAAAGCTGCTGAAGACATTCTGGGAAAATCACGATCCGACCCAGGGCATGCGCCAGGGCAACGACATCGGCACGCAATATCGCTCGGCGATCTACACCTTCGGCGAGGCCCAGGCCAAGGCCGCGCTGGCCTCGAAGGTCGCCTATGACAAGGCACTGGCCGCGAAGGGGCTGGACAAGATCACCACCGAGATCGCCCCTGCGGGCGACTTCTACTTTGCCGAGGGCTACCACCAGCAATATCTGGCGAAGAATCCCGCCGGTTATTGCGGTCTCGGTGGAACCGGCGTGAGCTGCCCGATCGGCGTCGGGGTCAGCGCCTGATCGCGCCAAAACAGACTGGTGCCCCGCATCCAAAGTTCGTGAGACTTCGCAGCCCCCTCTGACACGAACCTTTGGATGCGGCGAATGGTGCGGGAACGTCTGATCGGCGGTACTGAAGATACCGTTTATTAACCATAATCGGTGCACACCGGATCTATCTCTTGGATGGGATAGGTCCGGTGCGTTTTTGGCGCGCGTTTCAAATTTGTTGTGCCATTGCACTCACTGCGCTCGCGCTGTCGGGTTGCATGACGCTGCCTCCACCAGTCGCCGTCGTCGGTGCCGGCGCGCCGCCGTCCGTGCGCGGTGATCTCGACGCGCTCGCCTATGGCGGACCGGTTGTCACCGGATCCGTGACACTGGTCGCCCATGCCTCCGATCCGGCCTATCGCCTCGATGCCGGAGATCGGTTGCGCATCGTGGTTTATGGCCAGGAAGGCCTCACCAATTCCTATGGGGTCGATGCCGGCGGCGCGATCACCATGCCGCTGATCGGCGCGGTGCGCGCCCGCGGCCTGACGCCGGCCGAACTCGCCCAGGCCATCACCGTCAAGTTGCGCGGCGGCTATATCCGCGAGCCCTATGTTGCCGCCGAGGTCGAGGCTTATCGCCCCTTCTTTATTCTCGGGGAGGTCGCAGCACCCGGACAGTATCCCTACGTGCCGAACATGACGGTCGAGAGCGCGGTGGCGATCGCCGGCGGCTTCTCGCCACGCGCGCAAAAAGGTTCTGTCGATCTCACCCGCACGGAACGCGGAAGTGCCGTGCGCGCCACCGTGCCGCTCGGCACCTTGTTGAGGCCCGGCGACACGGTCGTGGTCAGCGAACGCTGGTTCTGAGACCCGGCTACCGCACCAGATGCTTGGCGAAGAACCCGAGGCTGCGCTCGCGCGCGATATCGGCGCTCGCCTTGTCGTAACTCGCGCGCTCGTCGCAATTGAAGCCGTGCTGGGCGTTGTCGTAGACGAAAATGTCCACGTCAGGCCGTTTCGCACGCACGATCTCGACATCGCTGAGCGGGATGCCGCTGTCTTTTTCGCCATAGTGCAACAGGGTCGGAACCTTGGGCGTCTCGTCCGAGAAGCGGGTGACGGCGCCGCCATAATAACCGATTGCCGAGGTCAGGCCGCCTAATCGCGTCGCCGCCAGGAACGCCACGCTACCGCCAAGACAGAACCCGATCACGCCGACCGGGCCGACACTCTTCACGGCATCGATCGCGGCCTGGGTGTCGCGCAGGAAGGCGTCCCAGTCGGGGCTTGCGACGAACTTGCGGGCGACCGTGACTTCATCCGGCGAGTAGCCGGACTGGAAGTTCGGCTCGATGCGATCGAAGATCGCCGGGGCGATTGCGGTATAGCCCTGCACCGCGAAGCGGTCACAGACATTGCGGATGTGCGAGTTCACCCCAAAAATTTCCTGGACCACCACCACGGCCGCTTTGGGCGTCGTGGTGGGGTCGGCGCGATAGGCGCCGAGCTGGAAGCCGTCGGAGGCGGTCAGTTTGATATTTTGTCCCATGGTTCATCCAATGGTTGTTGAAAGGACTTGGGTGAGGCGACTTTGAAAGTCGATCGTGATGTCGAAGGGCCGCCGATCGGACGGCTATTCCCACATCCAGTTCCGGCCCCAGTCGCCTTTCCAGCCGGCAAGCCGTCCATGGCGGAACTGGAGGAACAATTTATCGGTGCGCGGAAAAAAGCCGCTGCCGCCATTGGTTCGGGTCGCGACCAGCACCTCATCGCCCGGCCGTCCCCTGACATAGCCGAGCGGCGATCCCAGCGCGGCCGAGACATCGTCGGGACTCATGCCGAAGGCGAGCGGGGTGTTGTTCGACAGCGTGGTGGTGAACGGGGCCCGCGGCGGCGTTTCGGCGCGCGCAGGCGTCAGGGCCGCATGCGCAATGGCGAGGGCGACAAGGACAGGGAACGGAACTAGCTTCATGACCCAAATTGTTCTTCGGATTGCGGCGCAACACAAGTCGAAAGCGCGCGGAGAAAGGTGAACTTTTGCCAACATTGCGAATAGGCGCGGGCTCCGCCTGGTGGGGCGACCGGATCGAGCCGGCCCGGCAGAATGCCGAGCACGGCAACCTCGACTATCTCTGTTTCGAAACCATGGCGGAAGCGACCGTCTCCGCCGCCCAGGTGCGCAAGCGCAGGGATCCGTCGTTTCCCGGCTACGACACCTATCTGGACGACCGCATGCGCGCGGTGCTGCCGGGATGTTTGAAGCGCGACACCAGGATCATTACCAACCAGGGCTGGATCAATCCGGACGGCGCCGCGCTGCGGATTGTCGAACATCTGCGTGAACATGGCGCCAAAGGCAAAAAGGTCGCCGCGGTGTCCGGCAGCCTGATCACCGAACTGGCGCGCCATCTCGACGGAACTATTCTGGAGAACGGCGCTCCGGTTTCGAGCATCGCCGGCGATCTGATTTCCGCGGAAGCTTATCTTGGTGCGGAGCCAATCGTGGAGGCACTGAAAGCGGGCGCCGACATCGTTGTCACCGGCCGCGTTGCCGATCCCTCCTTGTTTCTGGCGCCGCTGATGTTTGAGTTCGGCTGGGCCGCATCGGATCATGTCCGGCTCGGGCAGGGCAGCGGCCTTGGTCATCTGCTGGAATGCGGTGCGCAGGTGACCGGCGGCTATTTCGCCGACCCCGGCTTCAAGGATGTACCTGCGCCCTGGGATCTGGCGTTCCCGATCGCCGAAGTCGAGCCCGACGGCAGCGCCGTGATTACCAAAGTCGCCGGCACCGGCGGTGCGGTCAACCGCATGACCGTGACCGAGCAGATGCTTTATGAAGTGCACGATCCCGCGAATTACATCACCCCGGATGTGGTGGTCGATTTCACCACCGCGGTGCTGGAACAGGTCGCCCCGGATCGGCTGCGGGTCAGCCGGATCGGCGGCAAGTCGCGCACGCCGACCCTGAAAGTCTCGATGGGTTGCATGGAGGGTTTCATCGGCGAGGACATGTTCTTCTATGCCGGCCCCGGCGCGTTGCGCCGGGCGCAACTTGCCAAACGCATTCTTGAAGAGCGGTTCCGCATCGTGAACCTCGTGGCCGATGATCTGCGCATCGATTTCCTTGGTGTCAACGCGATCCATGGCGACGCGAGCCCAGTGGACGGGCCGGAGCCGTATGAAATCGCGGTGAGAGTCGCAGCGCGAACCAAGTCCCGGGAGGAGGCTGCAAAAGTCGGCCGTGAGATCGACGGCATGGCGGTATCCGGTGTCGGCATGACCGGCAAACGCGTGCCGCATCAGGAGCGCACCCGCGAAATCATCGGGGTGTGGTCGACGCTGGTGCCGCGCGAGCGCGTGCCCCATTCCATCGTCTGGTACGAGAGCTGAGTCATGCGGGTCAAACTCGAACGCGTCGCCCACGTCCGGTCCGGCGACAAGGGCAACACCTCGAACATCGCCGTGATGGCCTATCACGACGAATTCTATCCGCTGCTGAAGCAGCAGCTCACCGCGGAACGCTTCAAGGAATTCTACCGCGGCGCCATCAAGGGAGCGGTGACACGTTACGAGGCCGACAATCTCGCGGCGCTGAACTTCGTTGCCGAAGGCGCGCTGGGCGGCGGCGTCTCGCGCAGCCTCAGCCTGGACAATTACGGCAAGGCGCTGTCGGCCGCGATCCTCGGCTTCGAGATCGAGGTGCCGGAGCAGTATGGCAACCTGCTGCGGGGTGGGTAGGGGACGCAAATCACATGATTGAGCCGACGGCGACGGTCTCGGTGGCGCGCTGGAGGGATGCTGACGGCGTGTATGCCTGCTATCTCAATGTCGGTGGTCGCTGCGTGCTGATCGCAGATGAACCACGCAGGCTTGTTGATGAGCATTTTCAATCGATCGTGCCGGCTGATTCGAATCCGGCTTTGGCGAGAATGACGCATGCGCAGCTTCTGCCGGATGGCGGGGCGGCCATGGCGTATGCCAGAGCGGAGCCCGGCGAAAAAAATGTCCTCGTTCTTGATTGTTCAGGGGCGTTTCAAACAAGTTTCGCCGCAGGCGA
Source organism: Bradyrhizobium prioriisuperbiae (assembly GCF_032397745.1). Taxonomy (NCBI): domain Bacteria; kingdom Pseudomonadati; phylum Pseudomonadota; class Alphaproteobacteria; order Hyphomicrobiales; family Nitrobacteraceae; genus Bradyrhizobium; species Bradyrhizobium prioriisuperbiae. The sequence goes on along the minus strand of NZ_CP135921.1, from coordinate 1,981,670 downwards.
CGGCATCAACCAGTTCCTTCTGGATGGGCAGGGACGGTTTTGGGCAGGTTATTTCGATGAAGGCGTTTTCAGCGGTGATCCGATTCCGTCGAACGGACTCGCGCGGTTTTCTCAGGACGGCAGGCTTGAGTTTGGGTTGGCGGAGCACCTGGGTTCTGCCGGTCCGGACGTCGATGACTGCTACGCCCTGACTCTCGATCGCCAGGATCGCGCCTGGATCTGTGCCTACTCGAATTTCTTTCTCGGCTATGTCGACGGTCAGTCGTTCCATCAGGTGATGGTCAAGGCTCCGGTCCAAGGAGCCCGCGGATTGCTTGTCGGTGAACGGCATGTGGCGTTGATCGGTGGTTACAAGCAAACCGGTCTTGCAACGGTGATCGAGCTCGCCGGCCTGACCCACCGCCATATTCAATTGGTCACCGAGACGGGCGCGTCGCTCGAGGTTCGCCGGGTCAGTTGTTGGGCGGACATGGCGGTGTGCTGGTCTGCGCAGGGTGTGTACCGCTTCGGCTTGAACGATCTCGTTCAGATCGGGTGATCGATTGTTCCGACAAACTTCGACCGCGACCGAAGCATCGGCTTGCTGCTTCGGCCAAGGTCCCGAACGTCCAATCAAAAGGCAGAATCTCCAACTATGACCCTCGCCGTCGCCGACCCCGCCAAGTCCCGCTATGCCGCCAATCTCACGCTGCTGCTGCTGCTGGCGACGCTGTGGGGCGCGTCCTACACCTTCATCAAGATCGGGGTGGCGACGATTCCGCCGGTGACGCTGATCGCGGCACGCACCCTGATCGCCGGCGCCGTGCTGCTGGCGATTATGGCGGTGCGCGGCATTGCCCTGCCGCGCGATCCGGCGCTTTGGCGCCGCTTCCTGGTGCAGGCCTGCTTCAACAGCGTGGTTCCCTTCACCCTGATCGCGTGGGCGGAGAGCCATGTCGATGCCGGGCTAGCCACCATCCTGAATTCCAATGCTCCGATTTTCACCTTCCTGCTGGCGCTGGTGTTCCTGCGGCACGACCCGCCGACGCCGCGCCAGCTGTTTGGCGTGGTGGCCGGGCTTGCCGGCATCTGCCTGGTGGTCGGCGTCAATGCGCTTGCGGGACTGGGGCAGCAATTGGTGGCGCAGCTGGCGCTGGTGGCGGCTGCGGTCAGTTATGGGGCGGCCGCGATCTTCGGACGGAATTTCAACGGCCTCGATCCCATGGTGCCGGCGGCGGGCTCCATGATCTGCGGCGCGGTCATCTTGTTGCCGATCAGCGTGATCTTCGAACAGCCCTGGACCTTGCAGCCGTCGACGGCATCGCTGCTGGCGCTGGTCGGGCTTGCGGTGTTCTCGACCGCGTTCGCCTTCGTGATCTATTTCCGCCTGATCCAGACCCTCGGCCCGGTCGGAACCACGGCGCAGGCCTATTTGCGGGTGCCGATCGGTGTCGCCTTGAGTGTGGTTGTGCTCGGCGAGACGCCGTCGGCCACCGCCTGGGCGGGGCTCGCCTGTGTGATCATCGGCATTGCCGCGATGACCATTCCCTCGCGGTCACGCGGCGGGTAGTTCAGCCAGGAATGCCGTCACCGCATCGTTGAACGCTTGCGGCTGGTCGATGTTGGCGGCGTGGCCGGCATTCGGGATCACCACCTTGCGGGCGCCCGGAATTTTTGCCGCCATGTAATCGGATGCGGCAAGGAACGGGGTGTCGTCGGCGCCGACAATCACCAGCGACGGCACCGCGATCCGCGGCAACGATTCGATCACATGGGCGTCGCGCTGCGCCAGCATTCCGCGCGCCGCCAGCGCCAGGCCCGTCGCGTTGCGGTGCTCCGCTTGCGATCGTTCGCGGCTGGCCGACTTCAGCACGTCCAGTCCCTCGCGCTCAAACCGCGCACCGGTGTCGCGCGCCCGCGCGTTCCAGGCCTCGCGCGCGTCGTCCTTCTTGAAGCCGGGGCCAGTGTCGATGATCAGCAGCGCGCGGACGCGATCCGGGTGCGCGTGATAAAAACCAAGCGACATGTAGCCGCCGAGCGACAGTCCGCCGATCACGGCCTTCGCGACGCCGAGTTCATCGAGCAGCGCCGCCATGTCAGCGACCGTCTCCGCTTCGCCGTAGGCTGCCTGATCGTCCGGATAATCCGATTGTCCGTGGCCGCGCATGTCCCACAGAATCAGCGTGTGATGGCGCGCAAGCGCTGCGATCTGTCCGCGCCACATCGCCGACGTTGCCGAATAACCATGCGTCAGCAGCAGCGGCGGGCCATCGCCGTGTACTTCGTAATACAGCTTGACGCCATCGCGGGTGATCGTCGGCATTTGATTATCCTTGTTCTGATCGCGTGTGACATTAGCACGCCGATGAACGACGTCGGCAGCGATGAGAACATTATTGTCTCAACGCGCGCATGGTATGCCAGCAACGGATGCTGCGTAATTTCTTGAGAGAGAATTACCGCGTTGCAGCGCCGCTCGATGAACGATGAATTTGCGCGCGATGAACGGTGATCTCGCTTCATCGATGCAGTTGCGCGTTTGCATTGCTTGACACACTGCAGTTTTGCCATTGCAATGCTTTCACTTGCAAAGATCGAAATCAAAAAAATTCGATGCAGGAGGTAGACGTCGATGGGCCGGACGATACGTATCGTTCGCAAGCCTCGGACGATGTTGCGGCGTCGCTCGCTCGCCGGAATTTTCATCAAGTCCAGCTTGTTCGCCCTCGGCCTGGGATTGGTCCCGGCTGTCGCTGCGGCCGAGGATCTGCAGGTCAGCAACGCCCGGGTGCCGGTGTCGGACCAAGTCGGCGTCGATCTGCCGTTTCTGATGACCATCAGGAACGAAACGGCGGAAGCCGATGCGATCCTGCGGGTGCGTTGCCCGATCGCCAACTTCAGCGAAAAGCACACCGTCGACCGCGGCGAGGGCGCGCCCGCGATGCGCGCGGTCAAGTCGATCCCGATTCCGGCCGGCCAGACCACCGAACTCAAGCGCGACGGCCATCACATCATGCTGCTGCAGACGCGGCAGAAGCTCGCCGACGGCGTGACGTTCACCTGTTCCGTCGTGTTTCAAAAGGCAGGAACCAAGGAAACGGAGGTTCACGTCACGCGATCGCCCTGACGAGGGCGGCGGGCGGGTAGGCCCGCTGACTGCTGAACTCGCTGAACAAGGCTTCTCACCCGTGCGTCCGGATATGCCGGCGCGCGAAACAAACATGAAGACGCCAACAGGAGGTCACTCCCCGATGAAACGCTTATCAGGCTACGCCACCATTGCCCGGGTGCATCTGCTTGCGGCCACGTTCGCCGCCGCCGGTGTGCTTGTAACCCTGCCCGCCCGTGCCGCCGACGAGGTCACACCGGAGCGGCTGCTCAATGTCGAGAAAGAGCCCGGCAACTGGCTGCACCATCACAAGGACTTCGCGGCCCGGCGGTTCTCCACCCTCAAGGACATCAACCGCGACAACGTCAAGAATCTGAAGGTCGCCTGGACCATGCATCTGGGCGGTGTCGAAGGCGGTGGCATCTGGACCCATGGCGGTCTCGAAGGCACGCCGATCGCGGAGAACGGTTTTCTCTATGTCACCGACGGCTGGGGTTCGGTCTACAAGATCGATACCCATGGCGGCAAAGGCGTGCTGCTCTGGAAGATGGATCCCAAGACCGATCACGACTGGGCCGGTGCCGTGGCCTGCTGCGGTGTCGACAATCGCGGCGTTGCGCTATGGGGCAATCTCGTCATCTCGCACACCCTCGATGGCCGGCTGATCGCAACCAACAAGGAGACCGGGCAGGTTGCCTGGCAGCGTCAGGTCGCCGATCCGGACAAGGGCGAGGTCATCACCGGGGCGCCGCTGATCGTCAAGAACATGGCGATCACCGGCGTGGCCGGCGCCGAATACGGCATCCGCGGCTGGATTGCCGCCACCGATCTGTCGAGCCAGAAGGAAGTCTGGCGTACCCACACCATTCCCGCCAAGGGCGAGCCGGGCAGCGAAACCTGGAAGGACGACAAGAACGCCCAGGCCAGCGGCGGCGGTTCCACCTGGGTGACCGGCAGCTACGATCCCGCCACCGACACCATCGTCTGGGGCGTCGGCAATCCGGGGCCGGACTGGGATAATGAATACCGTCCCGGCGACAATCTCTACACCGACAGTTCGCTCGGTCTCGACGCCGCGACCGGCAAGATCAAATGGCACTACCAGCACACGCCAAACGATCCCTACGACTATGACAGCGTGTCGGAGAACGTGCTGGTCGACGTGCCCGTGGCCAACGGCTCGCAGAAGCTGGCGTTGCATGCCAATCGCAACGGCTTCGCTTATGCGGTCGATCGCAACTCCGGCAAGTTCGTCTGGGGACTTCCGTTCGTGAAGAAGGTGACCTGGACCAAGGGGCTCGATGCGGAAACCGGCAAGCCGGTCGAATACGATCCGAAAAAGCCGGTGCAGACTTATAATACAGCCGTCACGCCAAGTCGCAGCAACCTGGAAACCGACATCTGTCCGGGCAACATGGGCGGCAAGAACTGGCCGCCCACCGCCTACAATCCGGATCTGAAGCTCTGGTACATCCCGGTGATCGAGAGCTGCAACCGGATCAAGGTCGAGGTGGCTGAGAAGGATAAGCTGAAGCCGCGTGAATTCTGGACCGGCGGCGGCCCGAGCCAGCCATTCAAGATCACCGGCAGCGTCACCGCCATCGACGTCACCACGGGCAAGGTGGCCGGCAAGCTGGAGACGCCATTCCCGATGCTTGGCGGCATCCTGGCGACGCCGGACCTCGTCTTCAGCGGCGAGCCGTCCGGCGAAGTGATGGCGCTCGACGCCAAGTCGCTGCAGAAACTGTGGGAGTTCAACACCGGCGGCGGCGTCAATGCACCTCCGATGACCTTCATGGTGGATGGCAAGCAGTATGTCGCGATCCTGGTCGGCCTGGGCGGTGCCTGGGACAAGTGGTTCATCGATTCCACACCTGAGCTGAAGCGCATTCAGCCGGGATCGATGCTCTACGTGTTCGCGCTCTAGAACCAGTCAGCAAAGAGGGCCCGGCAACGACCGGGCCCTCTGGTTTTCCAACAACACGAGACGTGATGATGATCTCCAGGGTTTCCTCTGTGGCCGGTGCGCTGCTCGCCTGTGCCGTTTTGGCTTTTTCGATGCCAATGTCGATGCAAATTTCGATGGTAGGCGCTGCCCGTGCGCAATCGGCTGTTGCTGCCGATCCCACCGACGCCGGCAAAGCGGTGTTCAAGCGCGCCAACTGCATGGGCTGCCACAAATGGCATGGCAATGGCGGCGGCGGGTATGGCGGCGATGCGCTGTCGCTGCGCAAGACCGAACTGACCAAGGAGCAGATCGTCGAGACGGTGAGCTGTGGCCGCCCCGGCACCGGCATGCCGTTTTTCGTCCGCGGCGCCTATGACACCGTGAAATGCTTCGACATGACCCGCCAGGACGCCGGAGCCCAGATGCCGCCGGAAGGCGGCACGTTCCTGCGGCCCAACGATATCGAGGCGGTCGCCGATTATGTGATCGCTCACGTGAAGGGGGCCGGCGAGCCGACCTTTGCCGAGTGCACGAGCTTCTTCGGCAACACCTCGCGGGTGTGCGACGTCTACAGGTCTGAGATGCAGAAGGCGGCCGCGCCGGCCGGCCCGGAGAAAAGCCAATGACGATATCATCTCGATTGTCCCGATTTGCGGGCGTGATGGCGGTCGCGCTGCTGCTGTCGCAGGCGGTGACGCCGGCGACACCGGCCGCGCGTGCCGACGAATTCCGTGGCAACGATCTGCGCGATATCCGCATCGGCATGCGCGCGGCCGACCTTCCAAAGGAAGGCTATGTCGACTTCGCTTGCGCCGATGATCCCAAGCTTGCGCTGGATGGCTGGGCGAGTTGGAAGGACTGCCCGGCGGACGCTGCGGCCCTGCGCGCCATTCGTTTCGGTTACGATCCCCTCACCAGCCGCGAAGGCACCATGGTGGCGGGACATCCAGCGGTCCTGACGCTGCTGGTCGACGAGGCCGGCCAAGTCGCGGGCCTCAGGATCGAGACCGATCCCAAGGCGCGGCTCTATATCCGCAAGAAGGCGTTTCTGCTCGGGCTGCAGGCCAAGTCGCGTTATGGCGACGATGGCTGGTCCTGCGTCGAAAGTCAGCCGCAAGGCGGCGAGCAGTCGGTCGGTGGCGTCTACCTCAAGGAGCGTTGCACCAAGACCATCAGCGGTCGTGCGCTGGTGGTCGAGCGCAACCTGTTTCGCCGCTCCGATCAGGATGAGAAGAATTTTGTCGACGAGACGCGGATCAGCATCCTGCGCAGCAAGAGTTGAGGCCTGAAAGATGGCGGCTGCGGTTTCTTCGGGGAAACCGCAGCCATACGCCGATGTTTTTCGCGCCGCACAAACACGTCCGGCAACCGGGTGTCGCGTTTCTGTTTTCGTTTTTAACGATTCTAATTTGCGTTGCCAGCGCAACCGAACCGGATCATGCTCAGCCGTCCGGCACCTCCCGGTGGGTGCCGCGGGTTTTCAGAATTCAGAATGAAGTGTCGCCGTAAGCGACGTCATGCACCGGAAGGGGAAGATAAATGCCCACTCTCAACATCAATGGACGGAATATGTCCGTCGAGGCGGCCAACGATACGCCGCTGCTCTGGATCATCCGCGAGCAATTGCAGATGACCGGCACGAAGTTCGGCTGCGGCGCGGGACTTTGCGGCGCATGCACGGTGCATGTGAACGGTGAAGCCGTTCGCTCTTGCCAGACCGCGCTCAGCGAAGCCGTCGGCAAGAAGATCACCACCATCGAAGGACTGAGCGCCAAGGGCGATCATCCGCTGCAGAAGGCCTGGATCGCCGAGCAGGTGCCGCAATGCGGTTACTGCCAGTCCGGGCAGATCATGCAGGCGGCCTCGCTGCTGTCGAAGAACACCAACCCGACCAAGGATGAGGTCATCGCCCACATGGACGGCAATCTCTGCCGCTGCATGACCTATTCCCGGATTCAGAAAGCCATCATGCGTGCCGCATCCGACATGCGCACCGCGTCGAACGCGGGCAACGATCGGAGGAACACATGAATACGCACATCAAGAAAGTTTCCGCGCAGACATCGGTCGATCTCAGCCGTCGTTCGTTCCTGGTCGGTGCCGGCACCGCCGGTCTTGTGCTCGGGTATGCCGGCGTTCCCGGCATTGTCGGCGACAGCGCGGCGTTTGCCGCTTCCGCCAATTTCGAGCCGAGTGTCTGGTACGCCATCGCGCCCGATGGTCTGGTCACCGTGACCTGCGGCAAGGCCGACATGGGCCAGCACATCGCCTCCACCATGGCGCAGATCGTGGCCGAGGAACTCGGTGCCAACTGGAAGGACATGCGGGTCCAACTCGCCTCCAACGATCCGAAGTTCAACGATCCCGTGCTCGGCGCCCAGATCACCGGCGGCAGCTGGAGCACCATGATGAACTTCGACGCCATGAGCCGGGCCGGCGCAGCCGGGCGGATGGCACTGGCGGAAGCCGCGGCCGGGCTGATGAAGGTGCCGGTCGAGGAAGTGACGGTGCGCGATTCCGTCATCGCCCACGGCAAGTCGAAAAAGGCGATGACCTTCGCCGAAGTCGTAAAGAGCGGGAAGGTGACGAAAACCTTCACGCCGGATCAGCTCAAGGCCATCACGCTGAAGACGCCCGATCAATACACAATGATCGGGGTGTCGGTGCCGCAGCTCGACATTCCGTCGAAGACCAACGGCACAGCGAAGTACGGCATCGATACCTTCCTGCCCGGCATGGTGTACGGCAAGATCGTGATGCCGCCGGTGCGCTTCGGCGCCACGGTGAAATCGGTGGACGACAGCGCGGCGAAAAAAGTGCCGGGCTTCATCAAGGCCGTCACCCTCGACGACAAGACCGGAACCACCTCCGGCTGGGTGGTGGCGGTGGCCAGCACCTACGCCAACGCCCGCAAGGCGGCGGAAGCGCTGAAGGTGACGTATGACAACGGCCCAAACAGGATGATCTCAAGCGCGGCGCTGCTGGAGGAAGCCCAGCGGTTGCAACGCATGGACGAGACCGGGCTGTTTTTCGTCAAGGACGGCGACACCGCGGCGGCGCTCGGTTCGGCGGCGAAGGTGATGGAGGCGGAATACACCACCAACATCAACATTCATGCGCCGATGGAGCCGATGAACGCCACCGCCGAACAGAAGGGCGACATCTGGCACATCTATTCCGGCAACCAGTTCGCGACGCGCTCCGGCGCCATCGCGGCGGGGGCCGCCGGGGTGGATCCCAAATTCGTGGTGCTGCATCAGATGTGGCTGGGCGGCGGCTTCGGCCGGCGGCTCGATGCCGACATGATGGTGCCGGCGGTGCAGGCGGCCAAGGCCGTCGGCAAGCCGGTCAAGGTCATCTATTCGCGCGAAGACGACATGACGATGGATTTCTCGCGACCGCTGACCTACCAGAAAATCAAGGCCGGCCTCGACAATGATGGCAAGCTGGTGGCGCTGAACCACGACGTGGTCAGCGCCTGGCCGACCAAGCGCTGGGGCATCCCGGATTTCCTGTCGCCCTCGGTCGACAAGAAGGGGGCGCTCGATGCGTTCACCGTGAACGGGGCGGACTTCTTCTACTCCGTGCCCAACCACAACGTCCGCGCCATTCTCAACGAGATGGCGCAGAACGCCACGCCCTCCGGCCAGTTGCGGTCGGTGGCTCCCGGCTGGACGTTCTGGGCGGTCGAAAGCATGATCGACGAACTTGCGCACGCGGCCGGCAAGGATCCGGCACAGTTCCGCATTGCGCTGCTGGACGGCAAGGGCAAGAACGACGGTGGCGCGCAGCGTCTGCGCAACACCCTGCTCGCGGCCATGGGGCTCGCCGGCTATGGCACCAAGCAGTTGCCCAAGGGCGAAGGCATGGGTGTCGCCTGCGTGTCGTCGCAGGAACGGGCAACCGCGAGCTGGACCGCTTGCGTCGCCCACGTGGCGGTGGCGCCGTCGGGCGAGGTCAAGGTGAGGAAACTCACCGTGGCCACCGATGTCGGCACGCAAGTGCATCCCGACAACATCCGCGCCCAGGTCGAGGGCGCGGCATTGTGGGGCCTGTCGCTGGCGATGTACGAGAAGGCGACGTTGAAGGACGGTGCGATCGAGCAGACCAACTTCGACAGCTACACGCCGTTGCGGATGAGCCAGCTGCCGGAGGTTGCCGTCAGCGTCATCGCCAATGGCGAGAAGGCCACCGGCGTCGGCGAACCCGCGGTGACCGTGGTCGCGCCGGCACTGGCGAACGCGATCTTCAACGCGGTCGGCGCGCGGGTGCGCTCGCTGCCGATCACGGCGGACGCCGTGAAGGGCGCGATGAAGGCGTAAGCCGCGGTTGAGGTGATGAGAACAAACCGCCGGAGAGCGATCTCCGGCGGATTTTTTGTCGCCTTAGCCCGGGTGAGCGAAGCGATACCCGGGAGACCGTCCCGTATGTCGCTGCGCTCATGCGGGCTACGATGCTGAACTCGGCTAAGTCTTCCGGCTCACCGAAGCGCCGGCGTTGGCCGGCAGCCGCACGCTGTCATAAAGGCTGATGATCACCAATGCGGCGGTGAGCAGAAACGCCACCTTGAAATCGGCCAGGGTCAGCGAACCGGACGGATGGCCCAGGATCAGTGACGCGAGCTTGAGGCAGACCGCGCCGATCGCCACGCTCATGCCCAGGCTGAGCTGGAACATCAGGCTGAAGAAGGTGTTGGCGCCGCTCATCTTGTCCTGCGGCACGTCGGCAAAGGCGATGGTGGCGATCGAGGTGAACTGCATGGAACGGCTGGCGCCGCTGATCACCAGCAACAGCAGCAGCACCGGGCGTGGTGTCCCCGGCGTCAGGAAGGCACAGCCCACCAGGGTGGCCGCGAATAAAACGCCGTTGCCCAGCAGCACCGGCTTGAAGCCGAAGCGGCGGATGATCGGCGTGGTCAGCGGCTTGATGCCGAGATTGCCGACAAACACGGCGAGCACCAATAGCCCGGCTTCAAAAGCGTCCAGTCCAAAGCCGATCTGGAACATCAGCGGCAGCAGGAACGGCGCCGTGCTGATCACGGCGCGCGACAGCGAGCCGCCGGCCACGCTCAACGCGTAGGTCTGGATTTTCAGCGCGGAGAGATCGAGCAGTGGTGTCGGATGGCGGCTGGAATGGATGTACGTGGCGACACCGAAGCCGATGCCAACCACCACAAGCCCGGTGGCCAGGACCGTCGGCACCTCCACATTGCCGAACAGATTGAGGCCATAGGCGAAGGTGAGGCAGGCGATCGCGCTGATCACGAAGCCGGTGTGATCGAGCGGACGCTCGTGCCGTTCGTCACCGTCGGGGATCAGGCGCCACGCCAGTGCCATCGCGGCCATCCCGAGCGGGATATTGAGGAAGAAAATCCAGCGCCAGCTCGCATAGGTGGTGAGGAATCCGCCCACCGCCGGGCCGATGATCGGGGCGATCAGGCCGGGCCAGGTGATGAAGGCGATGGCGCGGATCAGGTGCTGTTTTGGCGTGGTGCGCAGCACCGCCAGCCGTCCGACCGGCACCATCATCGAGCCGCCAAAACCCTGCGCGATGCGGGCCAGGGTGAAGGTCCAGACCCCTTCCGCGAGGCCGCACAGCACCGATGCTGCGGTGAAGATCAGCAGTGCCGCCACGAACACCTTGCGGGTGCCGAACCGGTCCGCGAACCAGCCGCTGAGCGGAATGAACACCGCCAGTGTCAGCATGTAGGCGGTCATGCCAAGCGTCAGGTCGACCGGATTGACGCCGAACGAACGCGCCATTTCCGGCAGCGCCGTCACGATCACGGTGCCGTCAAGCATCTCCATGAAGAAGGCGCTGGCGACCAGCAGGGCAACCTGGGTCGATTGCCGCGACATGGCTGCGGTAACCGGGGCGGAAGGGGTGTCGTCCATCAGTGCGTTGATCTTGTTGTTCTAGGCTCCGGCAGAGCCGTCTAGCACGCGGGGATGGCCGGCACTATGCGGGCGGTATCAAAAAAATATCGCCTGTTCCATCGAAAAACCAGCTGCGCCAGACTACGTGCTGGGTGAGTCGCGGAAACCGCCATGATGCAGGATGCTCCTCGCTGGACCGGATTTGCTGACATGCCGGACGACCGCGACATCGCGGCGCGGCTGCTGAAGGACGCCCGCCTTGCGCCGGAGCGTGAAGCGGCCATCGACGCCACGGCCGCGCGGCTGGTCGCCGCGATCCGGGCCGAGGCCAGCGGCTTTGGCGGCGTCGAGGAGATGTTGCGGGAGTTCGCCCTTTCCACCAAGGAGGGCGTGGCGCTGATGGTGCTGGCGGAGGCGCTGCTGCGGGTGCCGGATAGCGCGACATCAGACAGATTCATCGAGGACAAGCTGGGCCAGGGCGATTTCGCGCGCCACGACGTCAAGTCGCAGGCGTTGCTGGTCAATGCCTCGGCCTGGGCGCTGGGGCTGTCGTCGAAGCTGATCGCGCCCAGCGAAACACCGCTGGGCACCATCGGCAAGCTTGCCAAACGCATCGGGCTTCCGGCGGTGCGGATCGCCACGCGCCAGGCGATGCGGCTGATGGGCAATCACTTCGTGCTGGGCGAAACCATCGAGGCCGCGCTGGCCCACGCCGGCCCGCAGCACGGCCACGCCGCGCGTTATTCCTTCGACATGCTGGGCGAGGGCGCACGCACCGCGGCGGATGCGTCACGTTATTTTGAAGCCTATGCCGGAGCCGTCGACGCCATCGGCCGGGCCGCGGGCCGCAATGTCTTGCCCGATCGCCCGGGCATTTCAGTCAAATTGTCGGCTTTGCATCCGCGTTATGAGGCGATCAGCCGGCCGCGGGTGATGCGCGAACTGGTGCCGCTGGTGATCACACTGGCGCGGCAGGCGAAGTCGTTCGATCTCAATCTCACCATCGACGCTGAAGAAGCCGACCGGCTTGAGCTGTCGCTGGATGTCATTGCAGCGACTCTTGCTGAGCCCTCGCTCGCAGGCTGGGATGGATTTGGTCTTGCCATCCAGGCCTATCAGAAGCGTGCGGAGGCGGTGATCGATCATGTCGATGCGCTGGCGCGCACCCTCAATCGCCGTCTGATGGTGCGTCTGGTCAAGGGCGCCTATTGGGACACCGAGGTGAAGCGCGCGCAGGAGCGCGGGCTGGACGATTATCCGGTGTTCACCCGCAAGGCGATGACCGACCTCAATTACATCGCCTGCGCGCGCAAGCTGCTGGCGCTGCGTCCCCGGCTGTTTCCGCAGTTCGCCACCCACAACGCGTTGACGGTGGCGACGGTGCTCGAGCTGGCCGATGGCGCCGAGGGGTACGAATTCCAGCGCCTGCACGGCATGGGTGACGCGCTTTATGCGCGCCTGTTGTCGGATCGTCCGGAACTGGCGTGCCGGACCTATGCGCCGGTCGGCAGCCATCGCGAACTGCTGGCCTATCTGGTGCGGCGGCTTTTGGAAAACGGCGCCAACACATCGTTCGTCGCGGTCGCGGCCGATGCGTCCGTGCCGGTGACGACACTGCTGCGACGGCCGGCGGACATCGTCGCTGCTCCCGACCATGCCCGCCATCCGAAACTGCCGCTGCCGCGCGATCTGTTCCAGCCGCAGCGGATCAATTCACAGGGCCTGGAGTTCGGCGATCGCAAGGTGCTCGATGCGATGGTGGCCGGAATGGCCGGCGATCTTGCGCCGGTGACGGCATCGTCGCTGATCGACGGCAAGACAGTTGCGGGCACGACCCGTGCAACCATGAGCCCGATCGATGGGGCCACTGTGGTTGGATATGTCGTCGAGGCCACGTCCGACGTCGCCGATCGGGCGATGGCCGCCGCGCGTTCTGGATTCACAAAATGGAGCGCCACGCCGGCTTCGGTGCGTGCGGCCGCTCTGATGGGTGCGGCGGATCTGCTGGAGCAGCGCCGCGATCATCTGATGGCGCTGTTGCAGCGGGAGGGCGGCAAGACCCTCGATGACGCGCTGTCGGAGGTCCGCGAAGCGGTCGATTTCTGTCGTTATTATGCCGTCGAAGGTGCCCGGCTGTTCGCCGGTGTCCAGCCGCTGCCAGGGCCCACCGGTGAAAGCAATGTGCTGCGGCTGCGTGGCCGCGGCGTCATCGTCGCCATCTCGCCCTGGAATTTCCCGCTTGCGATTTTTCTGGGACAGGTTGCGGCCGCCTTGATGGCGGGCAACGCGGTGGTGGCCAAGCCGGCCGAGCAGACGCCGCTGATTTCAGCGGAAGCCGTACGGCTGCTGCATGCGGCCGGCGTGCCGGCCGCGGCCTTGCATCTCGTGATCGGAGACGGCGCCATCGGCGCGGCGCTGGTGGCGCACCGCGATGTCGCGGGTGTGGTGTTCACCGGCTCGACCGAGGTGGCGCGTGCCATCAACCGGGCGCTGGCGGCGAAGGACGGCCCGATCGTGCCGCTGATCGCCGAGACCGGCGGCATCAATACGATGATTGTCGATGCCACCGCGCTGCCCGAGCAGGTCGCCGACGATGTCATCACGTCCGCGTTCCGCTCCGCCGGCCAGCGCTGCTCGGCGTTGCGATTGCTGCTGCTGCAGGAGGATGTCGCCGACCGGATGATCGACATGATCGTCGGCGCCGCGCGGGAGCTTGCAATCGGGGATCCGCGCGATCCCTCCATTCACATCGGCCCGGTGATCGATGCCGAGGCCAAACAACGCCTCGAAGCCCATGTGGCACGGATGAAAACCCAGGCGCGGGTGCATTATGCCGGCACCGCGCCGAAGGGCGGCCTGTTCGTCGCGCCCCATGTGTTCGAACTGGCCGATGTCGGGCAGCTGCAGGACGAAGTGTTCGGACCGATCCTGCATGTGGTGCGTTATCGCGCCGCCGATCTCGGCCGGGTGATCGAAGCGGTGGCCCGCAGCGGATATGGACTGACGCTCGGTATCCATTCGCGCATCGACGAGACCGTGGCGACGGTGGTGGAGCGGCTCGCGGTCGGCAATGTCTATGTCAATCGCAACATGATCGGGGCCGTGGTGGGGGTGCAGCCGTTCGGCGGCCATGGTTTGTCCGGCACCGGGCCGAAGGCGGGCGGTCCGCATTACCTGCCGCGCTTCGCCATCGAGCAGACCGTCACCATCAACACCGCTGCGGCCGGTGGCAACGCCGCGCTGATGGCGCAGGACGACGGCCAGGACCAGGCGTGACGCGCGGCGGTCGGTATGGTGGGCGTGTCGGCCTTGTCACGGCCTGCGCAACGGCGCTAACCAGCGGGACGTCTCAGCCCGAACTCCGGAGCCCGCCATGGAAGAACTCAACGGCCGCATGATCGCCTGCCAGATCCTGATCACCGGCCTGATCGCGCGGGTCGCCAACGACTCGCCGGATCCCCTGCGCTTTCTCACCGGCTTCCGCGATGAGATCCGCGCCGTGGTGCACGGGATCAACATCGCGGGCATGGAGAACACCGACCGGGTGCGCCAGGTGGCGCAGCAGACCGTCGACGAACTTTTCTCGCTGATGAAGCCGCCGAGCGCCGCGCAGCCGGATTGAGGGGCAGGCCATCGTTTGCAATTTTCGAGAAGCCTGACGTCTCGGATAACTATCTCAGTGTGCGGGATTTTTTCAATTTAGAATAAGTCTAGTTTAGAACCATTTTGATCTAGAGCGATTCAAATATTTCAAGGCCGCAATTTCGGCCAATTCAGGTTGCGACAGGACGCCGCACTGCTACTGACACCTCTGAGCCATTTGGTCGCACCCCGAGGGGCGATCGCGTTAGGGTGTTGGGGGCAATTGTCATGAACGGGATCAAGGCGCCGCGGTCATTGCGATCGGCAGTCATTGTCAGGGGACCTTGCGAAGGCTCCGACGCCAATCCGGCGGGGAAAATCTCGGCCGTCGCCGGATTGATTGCGGTGGCGTCGATCAGCGGCGCCGAAGCCCAGCAGGCTCCGCTGCCGCCGGTCACCGTCGATGCCCCGGTCGCGCGGCTGCGGCCGTCCATCAAGCCGTCGCCGGATCAGCAACGCGCCCGCACCGCATTGCGCCGCGCTGCGCGCCGGCAGCAGACCGCCCAGGCGCCGGTGCCGTTTCCCAATGCCGGTGGTCTGACGCCGCCCGATGCAAATCCGTATGCGGATGCGGCATCGCCCTACAAGGCGAATCGTGTGGCTTCCAGCAAATTCAGCGAGCCGATCGTCAACACGCCGCGGACCATCACGGTTCTCACCAAGGAATTGCTCGAGGACAAGAACGCGACCAGCTTTAAGGAAATTGCCCGCTCCACAGCAGGCGTCACGCTCGGTACCGGCGAGGGCGGCAATGCGTTCGGCGACCGCTTCTTCATCCGCGGCTTCGATGCGCGAAACGACATTTTTGTCGATGGAATTCGCGATCCTGCAGTCAGCATCCGCGAAAATTTCTTCACCGAGCAGGTCGAAATCCTGCGCGGCCCGGCGTCGTCTTATGCCGGCCGCGGCACCGCGGGCGGCGCGGTCAATATCGTCACAAAACAGGCCAGCGATCGCAACTTCTATAACGCTGAGAGTTCATTCACGACGGACTCGGGCAAGCGGCTGACCCTCGATGTCAACCAGGCGATCAACCCGACCCTGGCGGTGCGTCTCGGCGGCCTGTTCCAGGATGCCGGCGTTGCCGGTCGTTCGCTGACCACCGATGATCGCTGGGGCACGTTTGGCGCCGTGAAGTGGACACCCACCGACAACGTCAAGGTCACCGGAAGCTACGTCCACACGGATCTTAGCGCGCTGCCGGATTTCGGCGTGCCGTATCGGCACGATGCGCTTGGCAACGGACCCGTGACCGAATTCGGCGTGCCGCGTAACACCTATTATGGTTTCGTCAATCGCGATTTCCAGAAGACCACCCAGGACATCGGGACGGTCGCCGGTGAAATCAAGATGAACGAGAATGTTACGCTGCACAATGCGTTCCGCGCCGAGCGGGCAGTTCTCAACTATATCGGGACGATTCCGGAAAGCCCGAAGAACACCCTGCTCTCGCTGCCGCAGTGGACGTTCCAGGCCAATCCACAGAGCCGCTATCAGGTGGCCAATGTTCTGGCCAATCAGAGCGATGCGACCTTCAAATTCGATACCGGCCCGTGGAAACACACCGCGGTGACTGGTGTGGAGTTTTCGAGGGAGCGAGTGTCGATCGATACCTACACCGGGCTTAATTCGGAGACAGTCGCGACGGACGGGACCCCATTTGCCGGGAATGGCAGCCTTCCCGGCCAGTCCATCCTCAATCCGTCCTACAATTTTCAAGCGTTCGGGAATTCGCCATCGGTGTTGGGTAACCCGTCGATCATCAACGTCAACACCAAGAGTGTCTATGCGATCGAGACCGCCAACTATCGGGACTTTGTCATTCTCAACGGTGGCGTTCGCTATGACGACTACGACATCAGCGCGCACAACAATACGGCAGGTATCGGCCCTGTCGACTTTGGCCTGGTGAACTACAACGCCGGCATCGTGATCAAGCCTCTGCCCATCGCCAGTGTTTATGCAGCTTACGCGACCTCGGCCAATCCGTTCGGCGCGGAGCTGGATGGAACATCCACCAACTATGGCGGCGTCAGTCTCAATCCGAATCAGCTCGCGACCCAGGTTTTGGGCCCCGAACGCAACAAGGCTGCCGAGGTCGGCACCAAGTGGGAGCTGTTCGACCGCCGCCTGCTGTTGACCGGTGCATTGTTCCAGACCGAAAAGACCAATGCCCGCGAAGCAGGTGCCGCGGTTAACGGCGTTGTGCCGATCACCGCGGGAGCGGCCTATCGCATCCAGGGCATCGACCTCGAAGCAGCCGGCAAGATCACCGATCGATGGAGCATCTACGGCGGGCTCGTGCTGATGAGGTCGAAGGTTACGGCGTCGCACGTGGGAACGCCGGCCGGCTCGCCCTTTGCCAGCAATGTCGGTTTGCAGCTTGCCAACATCGCCCATGAGTCCTTCAACGTGCTGACCAAGTACAAGTTCGACGATGGTTGGGAACTGGGCGGCCAGGCGACCTACCGCTCCAAGATCTATGGCGGCACGCTGCTGGCGGCGAACCAGGGCACGGCACTGCCGAGCTACTGGCGGTTCGATACCTTCATCGAGAAGAAGGTCACGGCCAACCTGACGGCGAAGATCTTCGTCAACAACATCTTCAACAAGCTCTACTACGACGGCTTCTATCAGAGCGCGACGCCGTTCGTGTTCGTGGCGCCGGGCCGCGTGGCCGGACTGGTGTTGAACGCGAAGTTCTAAAGCCTCGCGCGGCAATGTCGTTCCGCGCGTGATGTGAGCTTAATTCCGAGCCCGGTTCCGGCGTTGTGCCGGGGCCGGGCGTAAGCATTGGAATCGCGAATGTTGGTTTGTGTCCCCGAGGTGCTGAGCAAGGCCGAGGTCGCCGACTTCCGTCGCATCATGGATGCCGCCGAGTGGGAAGACGGCCGTTCCACCGCCGGTGCGCAGTCGGCGCTGGTCAAGAAGAACCAGCAATTGCCGCCCGACAGCGAGGTGGCGCGCAGGCTCGGGCAACGGGTCTTGAGCGCGCTGACCGCCAACCCGCTGTTCATTGCGGCGGCGATCCCGCTGCACATCTTCCCGCCGCTGTTCAACCGTTATGCGTCGGCGGACGGGCATCACTTCGGCATCCATGTCGACAATGCCGTGCGCGGCGACCGCCTCACCGGCCTGCGCATCCGCACGGACCTGTCGGTCACGTTGTTTTTATCGGAGCCGGAGGACTATGACGGCGGTGAACTCACAATAGAAGACTTCTACGGTTCCCACGAAATCAAGCTTCCGGCCGGACATCTGGTACTTTACCCGGCTTCAAGTCTACATATGGTGACGCCGGTCATCCGCGGCACCCGGACCGCGTCTTTCTTCTGGGTGCAGAGCATGGTACGCGATGCCCACGCCCGCAGCCTGATCTTTGACCTCGATACCGCGATCCAGGCTCTGGTCGAACGACTCGGGCGCGACGATCCCGAAACGGTCAAACTGACCGGCATCTACCACAATCTGATCCGCTATTGGGCCGACGTATGAGCAGCAACTCCTTCCGAACCTGGGCCACTTTCGCCATCGCTTTTGCGCTCAGCGCAACCCCGGTCACCCTGATCCACGCTCAGCAGACGTCGCCACCGCCACAAACCACTGCCTCACCCGTCACTGCAGCCCCGACCCAGATCGTACCGCCGATCGCAACACCCGCTCCGCAGGCGCCGTCCGAGACGGCGATCGGCACCACCGATAGCCGCCCGCTGAAATCAACGGCGCTGCAGGTGCCGCATGAGCTGTCGCCGTGGTCGATGTTCATGTCGGCGGATATCATCGTCAAGGCGGTGATGATCGGCCTCGCGTTCGCCTCGCTGATCACCTGGACCATCTTCATCGGCAAGTTCGTCGAACTCTTCATCGCGCAACGCCGCCTGCTGGGCGCGCTGGACGCGATCTCCGAAGCCCGCTCGATCGCCGAGGCGCGTGTGGCGCTGGGATCGAAGACCGGCATCCTGTCCACCTTCCTTGCCACGGCACTGCGCGAGGCGCGGCTGTCGGCCGGCATCTCCAGCGACAGCGGCATCAAGGAACGCGCCGCGTCCAGCTTCGGCGAAATCACCCGCGCCGAGGCCCGCCGCATGCGGCTCGGCATGGGCCTGCTCGCCACCATCGGCGCGACCTCGCCGTTCGTTGGACTGTTCGGCACCGTCTGGGGCATCATGAACAGCTTTATCGGCATCTCGAAGTCGCAGACCACCAATCTCGCGGTGGTCGCGCCCGGCATCGCCGAAGCGCTGCTCGCCACCGCCATCGGCCTGGTCGCCGCCATCCCCGCGGTGATCATCTACAATCACTTCGCCCGCGTCACCAAAGGCTATCTCGAACTGGTCAGCCGCGCCTCGGGTGCCGCTGGCCGCCTGCTGTCGCGCGATCTCGACCGCGCCCATGGCGGCGCGTCGGCCCGCGCGGCCGAGTAACGGAGAGCGGCGATGGGCGTTACCTTCAACGACGTCGACGACGGCGACGATTTCGGGGAAACCCACGAGATCAACGTCACGCCGTTCATCGACGTCATCCTGGTCCTGCTCATCATCTTCATGGTGGCGGCGCCGCTGTCCACTGTCGACCTGCCGATCGATTTGCCGTCATCCACGGCCCAGCCGCAGAAGAAGCCGGACAAGCCGACCTATGTCACCATCAAGTCCGACCTCGCGGTGGCGATCGGCGAGAACCCGGTGAGGCGTGTCGATCTGGTGCGCACCCTTGATGCCGTGCCCGATGCCAGCAAGGACCGCCGCATCTTCCTGCGCGCCGATCGCGCAGTGCCTTACGGCGACATGATGGACGTGCTCGAAATCTTGCGCACCGGTGGCTATCTGAAGGTGGCGCTGGTTGCGCTCGAAGGCGTGCCCGACGGCGTGCCGCAACCGGCAGCTGCTGCGCCCGCCGCACCGAAGCCTTGAACCGGCGAAGGCCGCGATGACCGATCCGGACGCAACCTCCAGACCATCCCGCAGCCTTTGGGCGTTCGCGGCGATCGTTGCGCTGGCGCTTCACGTCGGAGGCGTCGCCTTTGCTGTTGCGAGCATGCAGGCCGACGATGCTGATGATCCGGACAGCGTGCAGGGAATCGAAATCGGGCTTGAACCGACGGCGCCCCGCGGGGAGCAGAGCGAGTTGCCGCCCGGGCCGGACTCCGAGGCCTCCGCCGCCTCGCCGGCCCAGGTCGAGCAGAAGGCCGAGCTGAAGCAGACCGAACTTCCGAAGGATACGCCGACCGAAACCGACGATCCCGACCGGGTGGTCGCGCCGGACGCCACCAACAAGCCGCAGGAAGAGATCCCGGACAAGCCGACGGTCCAGCAGACGGCGTCGACCGAGTCGATCGCCTCGGAAGCGACCGCCATGCCGACCTCCGACAATCTCCCGGTGTCGGACAAGGCGATCCGCGTACGCACCTCATGGCAGAAGGATCTCTCCGCGCATCTCGATCGGCACAAGCGTTATCCGACCGATCGCCCGCAGAAGGCCGCCAAAATCGTGCTGTCGTTCTCCATCGATCGCACCGGCCATCTGCTGTCGTCGAGCATTGTCGAGAGTTCGGGCGATCCGGCGTTCGATGCTGCCGCCCTGTCGATGCTGAAGCGGTCGGATCCGCTGCCGCCGCCGCCGCCACTGATCGCCGACGAGGGCCTGAGCTTCACCGTCCCGGTGATCTTCCGCATCAAGGGCAAGGGTTAGGCCCAGGCCCCAAGCCGCGGCCCGCCCGTTGGGCAACTCAGCCGATTTCCCATGTCACACGGATGCGTTATGTCGCCGTTGCCGGTGTCGACGGAATGCGCCGTTTTGTCTATGTGACGATGACGTCATGCCGCGACCCGCAGGATTGGCGAATGCGTCATCGGGGTGGAGTTCGACATGCCCGCAGATATCAGATCACTGACCGGTGTCCGCGGCATCGCGGCGGTCCTTATCGTGCTCTATCATTTCGGCAATGTGCCGCTGCTGGGGCCGGGTACGGCGCCGTATTATCGCGTGCCGCACGGCTATCTCGCCGTGGACCTGTTCTTCATGCTCAGCGGCTTCGTGATGGCGTACATCTACCGCGACGCCTTTCGCAGTGACGGGTTGCGCAATTTCTACGACTTCATGGTCAAGCGGGTCGCCCGGCTCTACCCGGCCTATTGGGTCATCGCGGCACTCTATCTGCTCAAGCTGGCGCTGGGGCTCGATCGTGACATGCTGTCGAGCTTCGATGCCTATGATGCGGTCGGAAATGTGCTGATGCTGACCGGATGGGGCCTGCATGTTTATCCGCTGATCGGCGTGTCCTGGGCCGCGAGCTCCGAGCTCGGATCCTATCTTGTGCTGCCGGTGTTGCTGGTTGTGATGTTTCAGCGCGGTCTGGTCGTCAGTTTGCTCGCAACGGCCGCGGCGCTCGGTGCCGTTGTTGTCATCGCCATGAGCGGGCTGGGCTCCGCAGGTCCCCTTGATGTCACCAGCGGCAATTCGTTTCTGCCGCTGCTGCGGGCGGTTGCCGGCTTTGCGCTGGGGCTGGCGATCTTTCGCTTCTCACACCTTCTCGACGGTCTATCGATGATGGCGCAAGATCTGCTGGTCGCGGGCCTGACGATTGCAATCGTGGTGGTTGGCGTCCTGTTTCATCATGATCTGCCGATCTATCTGCTGTTCATTCCCTTTGTCGCGCTGCTGTCCCGCGACGGCCGGCTGGCGCAGCTCTTGTACGGCAATCCGCTGGTCTATCACCTCGGCGCGATCTCCTACTCGATCTATTTGATGCACCAGCTGTTCGTGAGTTTCGCGGTACGCACCGCACGACATTTCGGCGCCACGCCGCTGGCTTATGCCACCTGTGTCGCCGTTGCACTGGCGACGATATGGCTGCTGTCGTGGCTGTGCTATCGCCACGTCGAAATGCCGGGCCGCAAGTTTCTGATCGCGCTGCTGCAGCCGAAGAAAGACGCGGCGCCGAAGCGCGCCTAGACAAATTTCCGGGTCCGCCGCTCCGCGACGTCCCGGAATGACGGGCCAAACTTAAATCCGCGGCATCCCGATCGGCGGCGCCTCGCGCGCCTGCGCCGCGAGGCGGATGGCGGCGTTGGCGGCGCCGAAGCCCTGGTAGTTTCGCCGCTCGACGATCTCGAAGAAAAAGCGATTGTCGAAGGCGTGGGTGTAGATCTGGAAGAACTCACCGTCGCCGTCGCGATCGTAGAGGATTTCGTTGGCGCGCAGCTCCGCCATGGTGCCGGCGTCGAGATCGTACTTGCTTTCGATGTCGTCGTAATAATTGTCGGGGATGTCGAGGAAACTTGCGCCACGGGCGCGCATGTCGGCGACTGTCTTGAAGATGTCGTCGCAGGCGAACGCGATATGCTGCACGCCGGAGCCGAAGAATTCCGACAGGAAGCGCGCCGACAGCGTCCGGTTGGCGGCGGCGCCGTTGATGATCAGCCGCAGGCTGCCGTCCGCATTGCTGATCGCCTGGCTCTGCACCAGGCCGCCGGGATCGGCCACGTCCACCTGCGGCGCGCGCTGCAGGTCGAGCATGCCGGTGTAGAACAGCAGCCACGACAGCATGTCTTCATACGGCATCGATTGCGAGATGTGATCGATGTTGCTGAGGTGATCGCTGCTGCGCTCGGTGGCGACGGGCGTGAAATCGCGATCCCAGTTGTGGTCGTCGGGCTTGAGGAAATACAACAGGCTGCCGCCGACGCCATGGATCGCCGGGATCTCCAGTTCGCCCGGCCCGACCGGCTGGTAGAAGGTCCTGGTGTGCAGTGCCTCCGCCCGCGCCATGGTGGCGGCGACGTCGTCGACCTCGATGGCGATGGCACAGACCCCTGCGCCATGAGTGACATAATGCGAGTGCGCAAAGCCGTGCGCTTCGCAGTTTACCACCAGCTCGATCGTGCCCTGCGACCAGCGCTGCACCGCCTTGCTGCGATGCTGGCCGGTCTGCTGGAAACCAAGCTGGTGAAACAGTGCGGTGAGGTCGTCGGATTTCTCCTCGCTGACCGCGAATTCGATAAAGCCTGCGCCGCGGCTCTTGTCCCTTGGCGGAAGTTTGGATGCGACCGGCGGCTTTGATATCGCAGCGGTCTGGTCGTCCAGCAGGATCAGCGAGCGCAGGCCATCGACGGCCACCCGCGCCGCGGAGCCGGCGCGGAATTGGTCGTTGAAGATCTCCAGCGACAGCGGCCCGCCGTAGCCGGTGGTCTTGACCGCATCCATGAAGCTCGTGAACGGCAGGTCGCCCTGCCCCGGGAAGCAGCGGAAATGCCGGCTCCAGGACAGCACATCGAGGTCGAGCTTGGGGGCATCCGCCAGCTGCACCAGGAAGATCTTGTCCTTGGGGATCGAGCGGATCGCGCCGACCGGCAGCCCCGGCGCCAGCGCATGGAAGCTGTCGAGCACGAGCCCAATCGAGGCGTGATCGGCGCGGCGCACCACCTCCCAGGCATCGCGGTAGTCGTTGATATGGCGTCCCCACGCCAGCGCCTCGAACCCGACACGCAGGCCGCGTTTGGCGGCATGCTCGCCGAGTTCGCGGAAATCGTCTGCGGCGCGATCGATGCCGCCGAGCGACGCCGGCGACACGTTGCTGCAGATCATCAAAAGGTCCGTGCCGAGCTCCTGCATCAGGTCGAACTTGCGCTCCACCCGGGTGAAGTTGCGCGAGCGCTGCGGCTCCGGCATGCCTTCGAAATCACGCAGCGGCTGGAAGGCGCAGATCGCAAGGCCGAGGTCGCGGCACATCGCCCCGACATCGCGCGGGCCGCCGTTGAACGACAGGAAATCGTTTTCGAAGATCTCGACCATGTCGAAGCCGGCGGCGGCAATGGCGCGCAGCTTTTCGTCAAGGGCGCCGCTGAGCGAAACAGTTGCGATCGAGCGTTTGGTCATGCCGCAGGCTCCAGGTTGAATTGAGGTGAAACGCGTCCGCCGCTGCGGGCCGCTTCCTTGACTGCTTCGACCACGGCGAGGGTGCCCAGTGCGTCCGCCACCGACACCAGCGGTGTCTCGCGGCGGTCGATCACGGCAAGGAAATGGCGCAGCTGTTCGACCAGCGGATCGGTGTCCGGGGTGGGCAGGGGAGCAGCTTGCAGCCGTTCATACCATCCGTCCTTGCCGGGATAAGACCAGACATCGAGATCCGGCACCGCCAGCGATCCCCTGGTGCCGGCCAGCAGGTAGCAGGGCTGATCGTTTTTGGGATAGGTGGGATTTTCTCCGGAGCTCAACTCCCAGCTCCAGGGCGCTGGCGTCGCGTCGGACAATGTGACGGTGCCGAGCGCGCCGTTCGCGAACCGCAGCAGCAGCGCGGCGGTGTCTTCCACCGCGAAGCCGCGCACCGCGTTGGACGTCTGGGCCTGCACCTCGACAATCTCGCCGCAGATAAATCTGAGGTTGTCGATGTCGTGCACCAAGTTGATCAGGATCGGGCCCCCGCCGGCCTCCTTGCGCCAGCCGACGTCGAAATAGCCGTCAGGCTTTTTCAGCAGCCACAGCCCGACCACGGCGGTGAGCGTGCCCAGACGTCCCTCGGCCACGGCATCACGCACCGCCTTGATGCGCGGATTGTGCCGGCGGTGATGACCCACCAGCATGGGAATTCCCGTGCGCTCGACCGCCGCCAGCAGCCGGCGTCCAGCGTCGACCTGATCCGCCACCGGTTTTTCGATCAGCGCCGGCACGCCGCGATCGATGCAGTCCATGGCCATGGCGACATGCAGTGCATTGGGCGAGGCGATGATCAGGCCGTCGGGCTTTTCGGTGTCGAGCAGGGCACGATGATCGGCATACCAAGTCACGTTGTTGGCCTCGGCGACTTCCTTCGCTTGCGGCGAGGGATCGGCAATGCCGGCAAGCCGGCAGTCGGCACTGGCCTGCACCAGCTCGATGTGTTTCTTGCCGATCAGCCCGGCGCCGGCGATGCCGATGCGCTTGCTCATGCCGCGGCTGGCTCCAGCGCGCCGCCAAGGAACAATTGCCCGATCCGCGGATCGTGCAGGATCTTTTGCGCGGTATCGACGATGCGGGTCTGTCCCAGCTCAAGCACGATGCCGAAATCGGAGATCTCCAGCGCCGAGCGTGCATTCTGCTCGATCATCAGGATGGAGACACCCTTGTCGCGCAACTCCCTGAGGATGCCGAAGGTCTCCTGCACCATCAGCGGCGAGAGCCCGATCGACGGTTCGTCGATCAGCACCAGTTGCGGATCAAGCAGCAGGCCGCGAACGATCTCGAGCTGCTTCTGTTCGCCGCCGGACAGCGTGGAGGCCTGCTGGGTGGCTTTCTTGCGCAGGTTCGGAAAGCGATCCAGTGCCCGCTCGATCCGCTGGGGCATGTCGGTGATGGAGCGCCCCGCGGCCACGGCGCCGAGCTCGATATTGTGCCGCACCGACAGCTCGGGGAAAATGTTGCGACCCTGCGGCACATAGCAGATGCCGGTTTCCAGCAACTGGCGCTGGGTGAAACGGGTGACATCGCGGCCTTTGAAAACGACGCGTCCTTCGCGCAGCTTGAGCAGGCCGAAAATCGCCTTGAACACCGTCGACTTGCCGGCGCCGTTGGGGCCGATCACGGTGGTGATCGAGCCCTTCGGCACGGTGAAACTGGTGCCATTGAGAATCGTCATCTTGCCGTAGCCGCCGACCAGGCCCTGCACGTCCAGGATGATATCGCTCATGGGAAACTCCTAATGTCCCAGATAGGCATCGATGACGGCCTGGTTGGACCGCACCTCGGCGGGCTTGCCCTGCGCCAGCACCTTGCCTTCCGCCATCACCACCACGCGCGAGCACAGCGACATCACGAACTCCATGTTGTGCTCGATCACCACGAAGGTGGCGCGTTTCTCGCGATTGATGGCGCTGAGGCGTTCTTTCAGGTCAGCGAGCATCGAGAGATTGACGCCGCCGGCCGGCTCATCCAGCAACACCAGCCGCGGGCCGCCCATGAAGGCCATGGCGGCGTCGAGCAGCTTCTGCTGCCCATAGGAGAGTCCGCCCGCGGGTTCGGTGGCGAGATGCTCCAGCTTGAAGAAGGAAATCATCTGGTCGGCGGCGGCGCCGAGGCCGGCGTCGGACGGCCCGAACAGCCGCGAGGCCATGTTGCCCTGGTGCTCCTGGCCGGCGAGGATCAGGTTCTCGCGCACCGACAGTTTTGGAAACACCTGCAGCAGCTGGAAGGTGCGGCTGACACCGAGCCGGTTGAGCTCCGACGGCCGCATGCCGGTGGTGGTGCGGCCATCGATTTTCACTTCGCCGGCGCTCGGCAGCAACTGGCCGAGGATGCAATTGAACAGGGTCGACTTGCCGCAGCCATTGGGGCCGATCAGGCCGAGAATCTCGCCCTCATTGACCTCGAAGGACACACCGTCGACCGCGGTGATGCCGCCGAAATTCTTCTTGATATTGCTGACCTGCAAAACCGGACTCATGGCGCGGTCTCCAGTTTGGCTTTGGCTACTGCGCGCATCGCGGATGCGGTCTTGGTGCGGCGTTCGGTGAGGAAACGATCGAGGATGCCAAGGATGCCGCTGGGCGAGTAGATCAGCAACAGGATCACCGCGGCCGCATAGAACATCAGGTAATAGCCTCCGGTGAAGTCACGCATCCATTCCGGCAGCAGCACTGCAATCATCGCGCCAAGGAACGGGCCGAAAAAGAAGCCGGAGCCGCCGACAATCACCATCATCAGGAGGTCGAGCGACAGCGACAGATTGAACGGCACAGGGTCGACATATTGCGTCAGCGGTGCATACAGCGTGCCGGCGATACCGCCGAGTGCGGAACCGATCGCGAATGCCATCAGGGTGTAACGACGGGTGTCGATGCCCAGGGACAGCGCCCGCACCGGATTTTCACGCAGCGCCACGAAGGCGCGGCCCCAGGGCGAACGGATCAGCCACCACACCATGAAGGTGACGATGCCCAGTGATCCCAGGCAGACATAATAGAACGGCAGCGGGCGGTTGGTGGCGAAGCCGAAGACATGAGGCCGGGGGATGTTGCTGATGCCGTAGATGCCTTTGGTCAGCCAGTCCTCGTTGCGGAACACCAGGAAGGCCAGGGTCGAAAACGCGAGTGTCACGAAGGCGAGGTAATGATGCTGCACCCGCAGCGCCGGATAACCCAGGATCCAGCCGACCGCGAAGCACAGGATGATCGCCACCGGCAGGGCGCCGATCAGCGGATACCCTTGGGTGGTCATGATCGCGGCGGCGTAGGCGCCGATGCCGACAAAAGCGCCCTGCGCCAGCGACACCTGTCCGGCATAACCCAGCGTCAGGTTGAGCCCCATCGCGGCGATGCTCATCACCGCCCACTGGCTCAGGATAAACAGGCCGTAGCGATTGAAGCCTTGGGGAATGACAATCAGCGCGATGACAACGGCGATGCCCAGCGCGAGCGAAAGAATCCTGGAGCGGGTCATACGGTGCGCTCCTCGGCGCGTCCCATCAGGCCCTGCGGCCGGAACAGGATGATGGCGATCAGCAGGATCATCGGCACCGCCGCGCGGTACTGGGTGGAGACATAGGCGGCCGCCAGATTGTCGACCACGCCGATCAGGAGGCCGCCGGCGATGGCGCCGCGCACCTGGTTGAAGCCGCCGACAATGGCGGCGATGAAGGCGGCCTGGCCCAGCACTTCGCCGCTGGAGAATTTCGCCAGGTAAATCGGCGTGATCAGCAGCGACGCGATGGCGACAAGAAACGCGTTGATCAGGAAGGTCAGCAGGATCATCCGCTCCACAGGGACGCCGATGATGCGCGCCACGGTCGGGTTCTGCGCCGCTGCCT
This sequence comes from Bradyrhizobium prioriisuperbiae, assembly GCF_032397745.1. Classification (NCBI taxonomy): domain Bacteria; kingdom Pseudomonadati; phylum Pseudomonadota; class Alphaproteobacteria; order Hyphomicrobiales; family Nitrobacteraceae; genus Bradyrhizobium; species Bradyrhizobium prioriisuperbiae. The sequence goes on along the minus strand of NZ_CP135921.1, from coordinate 1,954,341 downwards.
GCATCTGGTGGCCGATCGAACTGCGGTTGAGCAGGGTGGTCAGCGCCACCACCACCGCGATTGCCAGCACCAGCACGCCGATGCTCTGCAGCGACACCGTGCGGCCGAGGATGGAGATATCACCGGCGGGAATGATCGAGGGAAACGGCGAGGCCTCGGCGCTGAAGAATTGCTTCACGGCTTCTTTCAGCCCGATCGCCAGCGCCATGGTGGCGATCGCCAGCGGCAGCACGCCGTGGCGCAGCATCGGATCCACCAGCAACAATTTGAAGCCAAGGCCCAGCAGGATCAGCGACAGCAGGATGCCGAGCAGGATCGCGAGCCAGAACGGCGCGCCGACGTGCATGGCGGCCAGCATCAGGAACGCCGGCAGCATCACGAATTCGCCCTGGGCGAAATTAATGGTCTGCGACGTCTGCCACAGCAAGGTAAAGCCGACCGCCACCAGCGCATAAATCGCGCCGGTCGCCAGTCCCGCAATCAGAAGGTCAAGCAGATTGGACATCGTCCCTCTCGACGTTGTGAATCAGCCCGTCACCCTGAGGTGGCCGTGCGTAGCGCGGCCCTCGAAGGGCGACAGCCAATTCCTCAAGTATCTTGGCCGTGCATCCTTCGAGGCTCGCCCAGCGGCCAAGTGCGCCGCAAGGCTCGCACCTCAGGATGACGGCTAACCTGACTTTGCCTCAACGATCTTCATCTTCGTAGCCCGGATGAGCGAAGCGACATCCGGGAACGGCGGTGTGTGGAATCCCGGGTGTCGCTTGCGCTCACCCGGGCTACAACGCCGCGATTAGTTCAGCTTCGGCAGCACTTCCTTCACCACCTGCTTGCCGTTGACGATCTCCACTAGGAAGCCCTGGCGATCGATGTCGCCATTCTGGTCGAAGGTGACGTCCATCAGGATGCCCGGCTCCTTGGCGGCCGAGATGGTGAGGCCATGCAGCGCGTCGGCGACGCCCTTGGAATCGACCTTGCCCATCTTCTCCGTCGCGGCCTTGATCATGTAGATCGAGAGGTAGCCCTTCAGGCCGTTGTGGTCGGGCACATAGTTGTACTTCTTGACGAACCTTTCCCGGAACGCCTTCACCAGATCGACCGGCGCATCGGTGGTCAGGCCGACATGGCCGCGCGCACCGTTGGCGGCATCGCCGGCGAGTTCGACCACCTTCTGGCCGATCAGCGTGGTTTCGCCCATCAGCGGCACGGTGACACCCTGGCGCTTCAGCTCTTTCAGGATGCGCGCGCTCTCTTCCTCGTTGACATAGACAAAGACGGCGTCGGGCGCCGCGGCCTTGACCTTGGAGACGTCGGCGGCGAAGTCGGCCTGGCCGGCTTCGGTCGAGAGATCCGCCACCACCTTGACATTGCGCTTGGCGAATTCCTTCAGGATGACGTCGCGACCACCCTTGCCGAAGTCATTGTTGACCCAAACGACCGCAACCGATTTCGCCTTCAACTCCTCGGCCATGTATTTGGCGACCTTGGGCATCGAGGACTGCTGGCCGAACGAGGTGCGGAATAGAAACTTGTTGCCGGCCTGGGTCAGCTCGGCCGCTTCGCCGCCCATGATCTGGGCGATGCCGGCTTCCGCCGCCAGCGGCGCGGTGACCTTCACCGATCCGGAATAGCCGGGCCCGAGCAGCACATAAGGCTCGCCGTCGAGCGCTTTCTGCACCTGGGCGCGGGCGACGCCCGGGTTGGATTGAGAATCCGCGTGGGTGACTTCGATCTTGCGGCCGAGAATGCCACCCTTGGCATTGACCTCTTCGATCGCGAGATCGATGCCGTTCTTCCAGTTGGTTCCCACCGTCGCGCCGCCGCCGGATAATTCGGCGACATTGGCGAGCTTGATGGTTTGCGCCTGCGCGGTCGCGCAGAGCGCAGCGAGCATTGCGCCCGCAAGAATAATCGGTTTCACGGTCATCTCCCTTTACGTTTCAGTCCCTCTGGCGGTTCTTATGAACCAACCTTCATGCAGCGTTCGTCGCTGCATATCGTTTTGCCATCACGGCATCAAAGGCTTTTCCCATCACGTCAGTCGACGGCGTCAATCCGGTAAACAGTTCGAAAGCATCCGCGGCCTGATAGATCGCAAGCTCGCGCCCGGTCATCACCCGTGCGCCGCGCGCTTTGGCCGCAGTGAGCAGCGGCGTCCACAGCGGCGAATAGACGGCATCCGCCACCCACAGGCCGTCGTGCAGCAAGTGTTCGGACACCGGCGTGCCGCGGTTCGGCAGCATGCCGATCGGCGTCGCGTTGACGAGGCCGACGGCGCCGCGCAGCGCGGCTTCGACGTCATCAGCGGCCACGATGGTTGCGCGCGATCCGAGCGCGGCCGCAATCGCGCGGGTCTTGGCCACATCGGTGTCGAACACCCGGATTGTTGCGACGCCGAGATGCGCCAGCGCAAACGCGATCGCCTTGCCGACCCCGCCGGCGCCGACCAGCGCCACCGGGCCGCGTTTCGACGCCTCGACGAGATCGCCCGCCGCACGCGCAAAGCCGGTGGTGTCGGTGTTGTGGCCGATCAGGCGGCCATCGCGGACCACCACCGTATTGACGGCCTGCATCGCAGCCGCACTGGGAGAGAGTTCGTCGAGCAGCTCCACCACGGCTTCCTTGTAGGGGAAGGTGATGTTCACGCCGGCGAAGCCGAGCAGCCGGACGCTGTCGAGCAGGGCGCGCAGCTTGTCCCGGTCGGCGCCGGCCACCTCGATCAGGTGATAATGGCACCGCGCGCCCAGCGCCTGCGCCGCCCGTTCATGCATCGCGGGCGATGCGGAATGGGCGATCGGCGCGCCGATCAGCCCGGTCAGGAAACACTGGTCCGCAAGGTGATAATCGTTCGGCACGAGGACGTCCGCGGTTGGAAATGATCGGCAGCAGCACGCGTCTTATAATGTCCCGCGGGCTTGCGGCAGATCGACGATAGTCAATCCCTGAAATAACACAATTACCCATTTATCCACCAAACATAACATCATGTTACTTTTTGCGGCCCGCCGATCTGGGGCGAGCCCGCTCCGGCGGCGGGCTTTGCCGCGCCGGCTCGACCGCGCGCATCTCGGCGCGCAGGAATTCGATGAAGGCCTCCGCATGCAGCGACAGCGGCACGCCGCGCTTCACCGCGATGTAAGTGTCGAACCGGGTCGGTTCGGTAATCCGCAGCAGCTCGATGCCCGGCACGCCGCCATGCGCCACGGTGAACTGGTCGATCACGGCAATGCCGAGCCCCGCCTTCACCAGCGCGCACACCGTGGTGCCGAATCGCGCGCGGATGGTGATGTCGTAGCTGAGTTTGTTGCGGGCAAACATCTCCGCCATGATGCGGCCGTAGGGATCGTTGGGATCGATGCCGATCAGCGGATAACGGATCATCTCCGCCGCCGTGATCTCCTTGCGGCCAGCGAGCTCGTGTCCCTCCGGCACGATGCAAAACAGTTCACCCGACGCCAGCGGCAGGAAGTCGAGCCCGGAGTGCGGCAGGCGATAGCTCATCGCCACGCACTCGCCTTTGCCGAGCAGCAGATAGTCGATCGCCTCCTCGATCTTGAGGATGTTGATGTCCATGTGCAAATCAGGATAACGCCGCCGCACCCGCTCGATGGCGCGCGGCACCATCACCTGCGAGATGCTCGGCACCGAGCCGATCCGCAGTTCGGAGAGGCCGCCGCGGCCCATCGCCGAGATCATGCCGGAGAGATCGTCGACCTTTTTGTAGACGCCGTTGATCTGCTCGAAAATGCTTTGAGCTTCGGGGGTCGGAAAATAGCGGCCGTTCTGGCGCTGGAAAAAGCGGATGCCGAGCGATTTCTCGGTGTATTTCACCAGCCGGCTGATGCCCGGCGCCGAGACGTTGAGCAGCTTTGCCGCACCGCCGATCGTGCCCGTCACCATCACGGCGCGTACGACTTCAACCTGGCGGAGTGTCATCATGGGGCAACCTCGGCTTGCCGCGCGATCATGGACTTTTACCGCCGGCGGCGGCAAGTCCATCGTCAGGCGCCGAATACACCATGTCGGAGCGTCGGTCTCGGGTGACATGGCCTCCGCGAGGCGGCTGCGCTGGCAATCGAAGGCCGGACGTGCATCAGCACGCCGGGCGTCGTGCCGACCAGCCTCCGGCGCGCTCGATGGTTGCAGCGACGTCGATCAGCCGCTGCTCGTCGTGATAGGCGCCGACCAGCTGCAGGCCGACAGGCAGGCCGTCCGCCGTGAAGCCGCAGGGGACCGACAGCGCGGGATTGCCGGTCAGGTTGAACGGATACAGATAGCCTGCCCATTGCGCATACATCTCGCTCTCGATCGAGCCACCGGCGTCGAGGCCGACCGGGGCTGCGTTCATCGTTGGCGTGACGATCACATCGTAGCGCTCGAACAGGCGCTGCACCGCGCGGAACAGAACACTGCGGCGATCGCTTGCACGCTGCCATTCCGCGGCAGAATAGCCCAATCCCCGCACGATGCTCTGGCGCAGCGACGGGGTGATCGCATTGCCCCATTTTGCCGCCATCGCCTCCAGCCGCGCAGCATGCGCGGTGGTGGCGATCACGACGTAGGTGTCGAAAACATTGTCGAAGATCGGAGTCGAAACCGCGTCCACATGGGCGCCTGCCGCGGCGAGCAGTTCGACGGCATCTTGTGTCAGCGCGCCGACGTCCGGTTCTGGACGGACATTGCCGAACTGCGTGATCCAGGCGACGCGCAGGCCGCGCACAGGGTCCTTCGCGGGCTTCGGCACGAATTTTTCGAGGGCGTAGGAATAGGGATCGTCGATCTGGGGGCCGGACATCACCGAGAGCAGCAGCGGCAGATCCTCCACCACCCGTGTCATCGGCCCCACGGCCGCGTAGTTGGCGAAACTGTCGGGGACCTGCTCGTTCGGAATCCGCCCCAGTGTTGCCTTCAGTCCGGCGACACCGGTGCAGGACGCCGGACAGCGGATCGAGCCGCCGCCGTCGCTGCCGATGGCGAGCGGCGCGACCCCGGTCGCCAGCGCAGCGCTGGCGCCGCCGCTGGAGCCGCCGGGTGTCCGGGTGAGATCGTAAGGGTTGCGGGTGATACCGTAGAGCGGGCTGTCGGTCAGCACCTTGTGGGCGAATTCCGGCAGCGTCGTCGTTCCGATCAGGATCGCGCCGGCCGCCTTCACCCGCGCCGTGACGGTGGCGTCATGGTCGGGCACAAGATCGACAGAGGCCAGCGAGCCGTTGCGCATCGGCAGGCCGCCGATCGCCACATTGTCCTTGATGGTGATCGGCACGCCGTGCAGCGGTCCCAGCGCATCGCCGCGCATCACGGCGGCCTCGGAGGCCCGCGCGAGGTCGAGGGCTTCATCTGCCAGCAGCATGGCAAAAATGTTGAGGACCGGCTGCAGGCGCTCGGCGCGCGCCAGCACCGCGGTCGTGACCTCGACCGGTGAGACCTCGCGGAGCGAGATCATCCCGGCGAGGCGCGTCGCCGGGATGAAGCAGAGTTCGTCGTCAGCCATTGCCGATATCCCCCGATGCGCCGGTCACGCGCCGACTTCGCCGCCCACGATCTTGCCGCGCTCGTCGAGGTCGAAGCCCTTCTCGCGCACCGCGCTCATCACGCTGTCCACCCAGGCGACCCGGCCGGGATCAGTGCCCTCGAGCACCACCAGCAGATGGCCGGTCCCGGCTCCGACATTGCGGAAGCCGCGATTGACCCCCGGAGGCACCGAGACCACGTCCCATTCGTTCAGCACCAGTTCGTTCTCGCCTTTGCTGCCCCAGATGATGGCCCAACTGCCTTGCAGCGGCATGAAGACTTCCGTGGTGGTATGATCGTGAAGACCGGTGCCCTTCTGCGGTTCGGCCTTCACGATCGACAGGTGAAAACCTTCGGCATCGCGGATCGGGATATGCATGGTCGGATCTTCGGTGACGCCGCCGCCGATGATGTTGAAGATCTGCCGCTGGAACTGCGGCAGCACCGCATCGACCAGCGGCCGTGAGCTGGGCTGAAGCTTGTCGAAAAAGGCTGTTCGCTTCAGCATCTCCTCGCGTGTGACGGGCTTGCGATCCATGGGATGTCCTTTCAGTGTCTCAGCGCCGATGCGCTCTTGGGGGGAATGGCGTGGCTGGCAGGTTGTCGTCCGCAGACCCGTTCAAGGCGTCGTCCAGCGCCAAGAGTCCGGCGGTCAGCGATTCGCCGGTGGTCCGGTCGAAGACGTGCAGCAGCCTCTGATCGACGCTCAGGCGCAGCGTGTCGCCCGGGGCCACCTTCTGATGGTTGTCGAGGCGCAGCATCGCCTCGATGCCACTGATGCGAACGTTGACGTATTGTTCGGAGCCTTGCGGCGAGACCAATTCGACCATGGCGGACAGCTCGCCCGCCGGCGCGACGCGAAGGTCTTCCGGCCGCACGCCCAGGGTCACCTCGCGTCCCGCATGCCCGGCAAGGCCGCGCCGGTTCAGCGCGAGGCTGAACTCGCCGCGCGCGAAGCCGCGGTTCGCGGCGTCTCCGGTCAGCACGCCTTCGATCAGGTTGATCTGCGGGCTGCCGAGGAACGACGCGACGAAGGTGTTGCGTGGCTGGCGATAGATCTCGTCCGGGGTCCCCATCTGTTCGATGACACCGTTGCGCATCACCACGATGCGATCGGCAAGGCTCATCGCCTCGCCCTGGTCGTGGGTGACATAGACGAAGGTGGTGCCCATGGTCTGATGCAGCCGCTTGATCAGGACGCGCATGCTGAGCCGCAGCGCCGCGTCGAGATTGCTCAGCGGCTCGTCCATCAGGAACGCGGTCGGCTTGCGAACGATGGCGCGTCCGAGCGCGACGCGCTGGCGCTGGCCGCCGCTGAGCTCCGCCGGGCGCCGTTCCAGCAGGTGGGTGATCTCCAGCCGCTCCGCCGCGTCCGCCACCAGGCGGCGAACCTCCGCGTCCGGCACGCGGCGCAGCCGCAGGCCGAAGGCGATGTTCTCGAAGATCGTCTTTTGCGGGTAGAGCGCGTAGCTCTGGAACACCATCGCGATTTCGCGCTTGTGCGGCGGCACATCGTTCATCAGCACGCCGTCGAAGGTAATTTGGCCTTCGCTCAGGTCCTCGAGGCCGGCAATGATGTTGAGTGTCGTGGTCTTGCCGCAACCGGACGGCCCGAGCAGAACCAGGAACTCGGTATCGCGGATCTCGAGATCGAGTCGGTCGATGACGGTGGTCGCGCCGTAACGCTTGCTGAGTCCCTTGCAGACAATCCCAGCCATGTTTCACCCCTTGACCGCGCCGGCGGTGAGGCCGGACACGATGTAACGTTCGAACAGGATGGCCAGGATGACCGGCGGAACGATCGCCAGCACGCCGGCGGCGTTGACGAAGGAAAAGTTGATAGTGAAATCTAGCACGAAGCTGGAGATGACGATCGGCAGGGTCTGCGCCTGGATGCTCTTGGTCATGATCAGCGCGAACAGGAACTCGTTCCAGCTGGTCAGGAAGGCGAACATCAGCGAGGCGACGATGGCCGGCATGGCCAGCGGCCAGTAGACATGGCGCAGCACGCCGAAATGCGAGCAGCCGTCGACACGTGCCGCCTTGAACAGGTCCACCGGGATGGAGCGGAAATAGTTGATCAGGATGAAGGTGGTGAACGGCACCGTGACGGCGAGGTAGGTCATCACCAGGCCGCTCCTGGTGTCCAGGATTCCGAGGCTGCGCATCACCAGAAACAACGGGACGATCAGGGCGATGTCGGGAATCACCCGGCTCACCAGGATGGAATAGAGCGTCACATCGCGCCCGCGAAACTTGATCACGGCGATGGCGTAGGCGGCGGTGGCGCTCAGCGCGATGTTCAGCAGCGCGACGGCGAGGCCGACGACCAGGCTGTTCCACAGCGACGGCAGCAGGTTGCGGGCATTGGAGGGCACGAAGTTGCCGGTCGCGGGGTCAGCCTGTCTGCGGTTTTCATACGTGACGCGGTCGTTGGCGTGGAAAATCGAACTGAAGTTGGCGAGCGAGGGGTCCTGCGGCAAAAGCGTCGGCGGAACGGCGGTGACGCGGGCCTCGGGTTCGAGCGATGTCTTCACCAGCCAGTAGACTGGTCCCGCCACGTAGAATGCAAACACCGCGCTCATCAGCGCCAGCATCAGGGATCGTCCGCCCAGGCGGACCGCGGCTGCGCGGACCATCAGCGCGCCTCCCGCCGCCAGCCGAGGCGGATCATCAGGGCGCCGAGAATGAGCGTGAGGAATGCGAGAATGTAGGCGAGCGCCGATCCGGTTCCGAAGCGCAGGCTGCGGAAGGTCTCGACATAGATCTGCCAGGACAGCGTCGAGGACGCGTTGCCCGGGCCGCCCTGGGTCAGCAGCATGAACAAATCGAAATGGCGGATCGAAATCATGGTCTCGTAGACCAGCACCAGCATCAGCCCCGGCCGCAGCGCGGGCAGCGTCACGTTCAGAAACCGCTGCACCACGTTGGCGCCGTCCACCCGGGCGGCCTTGTAGAGATCCTCCGGGATGCTTTTCATGGTGACGAGAAGCAGGATCGCCGACAGCGGCATCTGCTTCCAGATCGCCGCGTTGGCGATCAGATAGAGCGTCTTGTCCGGATCGGCGAGCCAGATCTTGTAATTGTCGATCAGGCCGAGCGCCTGGAGCAGGCCGTTGAGCACGCCGTAGTTCGAATCGTAGATCCACTTCCACATCAGCCCGTTGACCACGCTGGGCGTTGCCCAGGGCACCAGCAGCAGGATCGCCAGGATGCGCCGGCCGCGAAACGTCTCGTTCAGAAACAGCGCCACCACCAGCGCGGCCAGCGTGGTGCCGGCCACGGTGACGACCGTGAAGACCGCGGTGCGCCAGAGCGCGATCTGGATGCGCGGCTCTCCGAGCATCCGGACATAGTTGTCGAACCAGACGAACGGCTGCCGCAGCGGACGCGCGAGGTTGATGTCGAACAGGCTGGTGTAAAACGAATAGATGATCGGAAACACGGCCACGACGGCGAGCACGATCAGCAGCGGGGCGAGCAGGATCAGCGCCTGGCGTTCGTCATGGCTAGGCGCGCGCGGCGAGAACCGCGGCCGCGCCAGGGCGGCGACGCCTCTCTCGGCAGGTGGCGAGGAGGTTGCCGTCATCTCAGCCGAACTGCTTCTTCAGCTGATTCCACTTGTCGCCGCTGGCGGCCAACCCCGCGGCGGGCGTGGACTGGTTGAGGAAGACGGATTGCCAGGACTGGTTGTTGGTCTCGTTCCACTCGCCGAACCACGGTGAAATCACGTCCTTGGTGATGGCCATGCTGGACTGCTTGAGGATGGTTCCCTCGCCACCGGCCCATTTGTCGTAGAATGCAAGAACATCGGTGTCCTGCATCAGCGACTTGGTGCAGAAGGGAACGCCGACATCGAGCAGCAGCATCTTCTGGAAGACGTATTTGTCGTCGACCTTGCCGCCGAACCATTCCATCAGCTTCATCACCGCCGCCTCGCGCGCCTTGGTCGCGCGGGCATGTGGCGTCAGGCCGTAGTAGCGGACCCAGCCGCAGGTATGGTTGCCGGCCTTTGCGCCGCTGCCCGCTGGCATCAGATTGATGCGGATGTTGCCTGCCACCTTGGCCTGCGCCGGATCGTTCAGCACCCGGATGCGATATGACGGCAGGATGGCGAAGGCGCTCTTGCCGCTCGCGAAAGCCTTGAGCGCATCGATCTCGCTGGTGGTTACGGCGCCGGGCGAGACGATCTTGTGGGTATGGATCGCATCGCGCATCCAGGTCGCCGCCGCGAGGGCCCCGTTTCCGGGATCACGCAGTGTCGACAGTCCGGCTGGGTCGGTATAGGTGCCGCCGAAGGAGTAGACGAAGGGGCCGATCATCTCGATCAGCCAGGCGTCGGCGGTCAGCGCCAGCATCAGCGGATATTCGGCGAGACCCATCTGCTTCAGCTTGAGGCCCTGCTGGACGACCTCGTCCCAGGTGGCGGGAGGTTTTTCAAACCCCGCTTTGTCCAGCATCTCCTTGTTGTACATGAAGGACATGTGGTCGGTGTAGTATACGAGCCCGTATTGCCGGCCCTTGTAGCGCATGGCGTCGGTGCAGTATTTCTGCACGTCGGCGTTGTACGCCATCAATTGCGGGACATCGTCGATCGGAGTGATCCAGCCGGCCTCGGCGAATTCAGGTGTCCAGGCATCGTTCATCCAGATCAGGTCGAGCGGCTCGTTGCTGGTGAACTTGGTGACCAGCGAGGCGCGGAACTGCGCGCCCGGGAAATTCTCGTAGCGGACCGCGATGCCGCTCGCCTTCTCGAAGGCGTGGATATGGCTCTGCACCTGATCGACTGCGGCCGACCAGGCCGTATAGCTGATGGTCTCGCCGGCCGCCGCGGCGGGACGGCTCAGGGATCCGAGCAACGGCAGGGACGCCGAAGCGCCGAGACCCGCCAGCACCGCACGCCGATCAACGGACATCGTCATGGAGATTCCCCTGTCCTGGTTTGCGGACCGACGGCCCGCAGGTGGCAAGCAACGACTGAGGTAAACAACGACTGGGCAAACAACGACTGAGACAAGCAGTCCGGCTTCGGGACCGGCGACATCACGATCAGAGCGCAAGTTTCTTCGCGAGTCAATCAATCGGTTGGTTGATTTGTGAGCGGCGCCGGCTGTATTGTTGGGCAACGCGCCCGGCGTGGGCCGCCGGGCGGAGCGTTGCGCCGAAGACGGATGTTTCGCTGCCGCCCCGCCGGGTGCGACGATGGTCGTTTATCGTGCCGCGGAATCCGGACGATTGGAGCAATGGAATTGACGACAAAAGTGCAGCGACGGGTCGCCGACGTCCATGTCATTTCGCCGACCCGCAAACGCAAGCCGTCGAACGGCGTGCGCGATCCGGAGCGCACCCGCGGCAACCTGCTGGATTCCGCCTATCGGGAGTTCGCCGCCATGGGCTTCCATGGCGCGAGCATCGGCGGCATCTGCAAGGGGGCCGGCGTCAGCAAACAGATCCTGTTTCATCACTTCGGATCCAAGGAAAAGATCTATCTCGCCGTGCTGGAGAAAGCCTATGAGGCCTCCCGGTCGCACGATCCGGAATTCGATCTCGACCGGCTCGATCCGGTGGCCGCGATGCGTTATCTCGTCGGCGTGTCGTTCGACCACCTGCGCGACAACCGTGCGTTTGTGCGGCTGCTGGCGGACGAGAACAACAACAAGGGACGGCATATCAAGCAGTCGAGCAAGCTGCGGGCGATCTATGTCCCGCTGATCGAGCGTATCGGCCAGACGCTGCGGCGAGGCGAGGAGATCGGCGTGTTCCGTGCCGGGATCGATCCGAACCGCTTCTATATCTCGATCAGCGCGCTGTCGTTCTTCTATTTCTCGAACATCTATACGCTGCATGCCGCGCTCGACATCGACATGGAGAGCGAGGCCGCGCTCGACGGCTGGCGCGCCCATGTGATGGAGTTCGCCATGGCGGCCATTGCCAGGCCGTTGGAGATCGGATCGTCAAAGGCCAAGCCGGTGCGTGGCCGCAGCCGCGGATAAATTATCGCTGCGCCAGTGTCAGGCCGCCGAGATCGATATCCGGCGCTCGTCCGTCGACGATATCGGCGACGATCCGGCCGCTGCCGCACGCCTGGGTCCAGCCGTTCGATCCCTGGCCGATATTCAGCAACAGGTTGCGGAACGGCGTGGTGCCGAGATAGGGCGGACCGTCCGGGGTCATCGGGCGAAGTCCGGCCCAGCAGGCGGCCTGCGCATAGTCGCCGGCATCGGGAAACAGTGTGCGGGCGGCGTGCAGCACGCTGGCGGCCTTGTTGCGATCGGCGGTGCGATCATAGCCGGAGATTTCGGCGACGCCGGCGGCGCGCACGCGGTTGCCGAGGCGCGTCACCATCACCTTGCTGTGTTCGTCCATCACCGAGGAGCGCGGCGCGCGATCGCTGTCGGCGACATCGATGGTGATGGAATAACCTTTGACCGGATAGACCGGGACATCGATGCCGAGCGGACGCAGCAGCATCGGTGCTTCACTGGCCAGCGCCACCACATAACGATCCGCCTGCAGCACGCCCCGATCGGTGGCGATGCCGGTGATGCCGTCGCCCTCGCGCAAGATGGCGCGGATGGTGGTGTTCGTCTGGAAGGTGACGCCGCGCTCGCGCAGCAACTCCGCCAGCCGCGTGGTGAAGAGATGGCAGTCGCCGGTCTCGTCGTCGGGCAGATGAAGACCGCCGCTCAGTGTCACCGACGATTGTGCCAGCGCCGGCTCGATGGTCCGGGCTTCCGCCGCATCGAGCAGCCGATGCGTCACATTGAAGGACTGCAGCACCTTGGTGGCTCGCACGGCTGCGGCGAGTTCGTCCTCGGTCTGGAACACCTGCAGCACGCCGCCGGTGCCGTGATCGTACGCGATCCCGGTGTCCGCGCGCAACTGTACCAGGCAAGCCTTGCTGTAATGCGCGATGCGCTGCATGCGCGCCTTGTTGGCGGCGAAACGCTCGGCAGTGCAGTTGGCGACGAAAGCGGCCAGCCATTGCCACTGCCGCAGGTCGAGCCGCGGGCGCAGCATCAGCGGCGCATGTTGTGCGAACAGCCAGCGCACCACCTTGAGCGGCATGCCCGGCGCGGCCCACGGGCCGGCGAAGCCCGGACACACGCCGCCGGCATTGCCGAAACTGGTCTCCAGGGCCGGGCCGGATTGCCGGTCGACCACCGTCACCTCGTGGCCGTCTCTGGACAGATAATAGGCGCAGGCCGTGCCGATCACGCCGGCGCCGAGAACGAGGACTTTCATGGGGTCGCCCGGAAGATAAGGGAGATGGAGAGCCTGATCCGCCGGTGAAGCGATCAGGCTCCCGTTGCCGTCATTCGGCTTTGATATTGGCGTCCTTGATGATCTGTTCGTATTTCGCCATTTCGTCCTTGATGTATTTGGCGAAATAGTCCGGCGTGGAGCCGATCGGCTCAAAACCCATCACCGCGAAACGCTCCTTGACGTCCGGCCGTTCGACGATCTTGGCAACTTCACCCTGGATCTTTGTCACGAGATCAGCAGGCAAGCCTTTCGGGGCCCACAAGCCGTACCACGAGGCGAAGTCGAAACCCTTCATGCCCGACTCGGCGATGGTCTGAATTTCGGGCGCGATCGCCACGCGCTTGGTGCTGGTGATGGCCAGCGCCTTGATGCTCCCGCCCTTCGCCAGCGGCAGCGAGGACAGCATCGGGTCGGCGATCAGCTGCACCTGGCCGCTCATCAGGTCGGTCAAAGCCGGGCTCGCGCCCTTGTAGGCGACCACCAGCGTCTCGACGCCGGCCTCGCGCTTGAGCAATTCGAGCGCGAGGTGGCCGGCCGACCCGAAGCTCGAGGTCGCGAAAGTGTATTTGTTCGGATCCTTGCGGACGAGGTCGAAGAATTCTTTCAGCGTCTTCGCCGGCACGTCCGGTGTCGTGCTGACCACCAGCGGCCCGGACGCCACCAGCGAGATCGGCGTGAAATCCGTGACCACGTCGTAGGGAATGGTCTTGCGCAGGAACGGCGTCACCACATGGATCGATGCAGTCAGCATCAGGGTGTAGCCGTCGGGCGCGGCCTTGGCGACATAGTTGGCGCCGACGATGCCACCGGCGCCACCGGCGCGGTTTTCGACAATGACGCTTTGGCCCAGCGATTCGTTCAGCTTCTGCGCGATGATGCGCGCGACGCCATCGACAGAGCCACCGGCCGGATACGGCACGACCATGGTGATGCCGCGGCTTGGATAAGTGTCGGCCATCGCGGAGATCGAGGCCAGCCCGAGCAGGGCCGCGCCCAGTGCGGCAGAGAATTTAAGATGTCTCACGAAGGATCCTCTCAGTTTGAATCATTTAGAAGGTCCCTGGATAGCTTCCCCCGTCGATCAATATGTTTTGGCCGGTCACGAAGCCGGCGTGTTCAGAACACAGGAATGCGCAGTAAGCGCCGAGCTCGGCCGGCCGGCCATAACGCCTGGCCGGATTGGCGGCGGCGCGCTCGCGCCAGATCTGATCGAACGATTTGCCGCCGGGCTCCAGCATGCCTTCGATGTGGCGGACCTGCGCATCGCTGTCGAAGATGCCGGGCAGCAGGTTGTTGATGGTGACGTTATGCGCGACCGTCTGGCGCGACAGTCCCGCGACAAAACCGACCAGGCCGGAGCGCGCGCCATTCGACAGGCCGAGCTCGGCCTGTGAAATCTTGACGCTGCGCGACACGATGTTGATGATGCGGCCGAAGCCACGCTCCATCATGCCGTCGACGGTCAGGCGCATCATCTCGATCGGCGACAGCATCATAGCGTCGAACGCAGCGATCCAGTCGTCCCGCGTCCAGGCGCGAAAATCGCCGGGCATCGGGCCGTCGGCATTGTTGAGCAAAATGTCCGGCGCGGGACAGGCAGTCAGCGCGTCCGCGCGTCCCTGAGCCGTGGTGATGTCGCCCACCACTGGCGTCACCGAAACGCCGGTCGCGTCGTGAATCTCCGCGCAGGTCTTTTCCAGAACATCGCGGGTGCGGGCCACGATGGTCAGGTCCACTCCATCCTGGGCGAGCGCCATGGCGCACGCCTTGCCCATTCCGCGGCTGGCGCCGCTCAAGAGAGCCTTGCGGCCGCGGATTCCGAGATCCATGGGTGCGTCGATCCCTTAGGCGGCGACGGCCGACAGCGGCTTGATGTTGTAGCCGTAGCGCTTGTCGAGGCCGAGCTCCTGGACGATGCGGATGCCCTTGGCCAGCGCCTCGCCCTCGAGGTTGGTCAGCGGCTTGCGCAGGTCGCCCGCCGGCATGCCCAGCGCCTTCATCAGCGACTTCACCGCCACCGGATTGATCGCGGAGTAAGTGTAGTGCAGCAGCGGCAGCAGGCCGAGATAGGCATTCTTGAAGCCTTCGGCTTCGCTGTAGCTGGTCCATGGCTTGGAGATGGTGGCCATTTCGCCGGGCGCGATATTGCCGGTCATGTTGGCGGTGCCGTGGCCGCCGAGGCTCATGGTCGGCACCACCAGGCCGAGATTGGGGCTGTCGCAGCACATCACGGCGACGGTGGGCTTGCCGGCCAGCACCTGCGCCACCTGGCCGACACGGCCGGTGGATTCCTTGTGCACCACATAGTTCGGGTGCTTGAAGATGCGCAGCAGGTGATCCCAGTGCAGGTCGCTCTTCACCCGCGGCGGGTTGTTGTAGATGCCGAGCGGCAGGTCGGTGGCGTCGGCCACGTCGAGGAAGAAGCGCTCGATATCGTCTTCGGGGGCGCAGATGTAGGCGGGCGCGGCCAAGATCGCGCCGTCGGCGCCGTTGTCCTTGGCGAACTTCACGTTGGCGATGGTGGTGTCGGTGTTGTTGCCGGTGCAGCCGAAGAAGATCGGCATGCGGCCGGTCTTCATCTTCGCGGTCTCGACGATGATCTGCTTCTTTTCCTCAGGCGACAGCATCGAGCTTTCGCCGGTCGAGCCCATGATCAGGATCGCGCTGGTGCCGTTGTCCTCGTGAAACTTGAGCAGGGAGCGGAATGCCGCGAAGTCCACCGAGCCGTCCTTGTTGAAGGGGGTGATCAGGGCGACGAAGGAACCGGTCAGCTTTTTGTTCGACATCTCATGTCTCCTTTTCGATTTCTGGCAGTCTAGCGGTTGTCGGTTGCGATTGTCAGGCGAATGTCTCGTATTTCATTGCCCGCGGGTGGCGAGCCGTGGCGGGGTCCAGGCCTCCACCGGCGGCAGCGGAGCGTCCCAGCGTTCGATCTCGATCAGCGCGCTGAGCGCGCTCGGGCCCTGGGTCAGCCGGGATGTCCCGATATCGAGTGTGAGAACGTTGGGATTGCCGTGCCGCTCGGGTTCTCCGTCAGCGTGTGCAGGATCGAACCACGCACCGGTGGCCATGATGGCGACCCGCGGCAGCACGGCGGTGTCGAGCTCGGCGGCTGCGAGGCACGCGCCGCGGTCATTGAACACCCGGACGATGTCGCCGGTCCTGATGCCGCGGGGATCCGCGTCGTTCGGATGCAGGCGGATCCGTTCGCGTCCGTGCAGCTTGTGACCGCGCGAGACGGACGCCGGGTCCAGCTGGCTATGCAGCCGGCCGGCGGGTTGATGGGTGATCAGGTGCAGCGGCCAGCGCTCGGCCGTGCTGCTGCCGAGCCATTCCGCCGGCGGCAGCCAGGCCGGATGCGCCGGGCAGTCCGCATAGCCGAAGCCGGCGATGGCCTTTGACGCGATCTCGATCTTGCCGGACGGTGTCTTCAGCGGATGAAGCTGCGGATCCCGGCGGAAATCGTCGAACAGCACGAAGTCTTCGTCGGGTAACGGCAGCTCGACAAAGCCGTCGGCCCAGAATGTCTCGAAGTCCGGCAGCGCGACATTCTTCCGCGCGGAGCCTGTCCGCACGCGCTCATAGATGTGGCGGCACCAGGCCATCTCGTCGCGGCCTTCGGTGAAGGTATCCTCATAACCGAGGCGGGTCGCGAGATCGCGGAAGATTTCGAAGTCATCCTTGGCATCTCCCACCGGTGCGATGGCGCGGTGCATCGCGAACACGAAGGGATCGCGCGAGGAGCCGCCGACATCGTTGCGCTCCAGCGACGTGGTCGCCGGCAGCACGATGTCGGCATGACGCACGGTCGGCGTCCACCAGCTGTCGTGCACGATGATGGTTTCGGGCTTTTGCCACGCCTTGCGCAGGCGGTTGAGGTCCTGGTGATGATGGAAGGGATTGCCACCGGCCCAATAGATCAGACGGATGTCGGGATAGACGCCGCGGCGGCCGTTGAATTCATAGGAGCCGTTGGGGTCGAGCAGCATGTCGGCGATACGCGCGACCGGAATGGCGCTGCCGGCTGGATTCGGCGGCGTCGCGATTTCCGGGCCCGGCAGGTCCGCGCGCGGCACGCCGACGCCGCTGAGCGAGCCGTGGCCGAAGGCGAAGCCGCCGCCCGGCAGGCCGATGCCGCCGAGCATCGCGGAGAGCGCGATCGCCGCCCAGTAGGGTTGTTCGCCATGATGGGCGCGTTGCAGCGACCATGTGCAGGTGATCAGGCTGCGGGTCTCCGCCGCGCGCCGCGCGAGACTAAGAATGCTGTCCGCATCGATGCCGCAGATTGCGGCGGCCCAGTCCGCGTCCTTGGGCGTGGAGTCATCCTCGCCCAGCAGATAGCGCTGCAGCGTTTCGAAGCCGGTGCAATAGCGCGCCAGGAATGCGGCGTCGTGCCGCTGTTCGACCAGCAGCGTGTGCGCCAGCGCCAGCATCAGCGCGGTGTCGGTGTTCGGGCGGATCGCGAGCCATTGGGCATCGAGCGATACCGGCGCATCCGCACGGTTGGGGCTGATCACGACGAATTCGATGCCGGCGGCTTTGGCCCGGTCGAGCCATGTTTCCAGCACGTGCGAGCCGGTGCCGCCGGAGGTCACCTGGCTGTTCTCGAGACGCAGTCCGCCGAACGCAATCACCAGGCGGGTGTGCTTGACCACCGAGTTCCAGTCCGTCACGCGTCCCGTGACCGGTTGATAGGTGCCGATCACATGGGGCAGCAGAAACTGCGCCGCGCCCCAGCTGTAGTTTCCGATCTGGTCGACGCAGCCGCCGCCGAGAAACAGGAAGCGGCGCACCAGGGTGCGCGCATGATGCAGGCGTCCCGCCGACGACCAGCCGTAGGAGCCGCCAAAAATCGCGCTGTCGCCATGGCTGCCGCGCACCCGCGTCAACTCCGCGGCGACGAGATCGAGCGCCTCGTCCCAATCCACTTCCCGAAAGCGGTCGGTGCCGCTGCGCGGCCGCCCCTCGCGCCAGCCGTCGCGGATCGCCGGCCGGGCAATCCGCAAAGGCGAGTGCACCATTTCCGGCATGGCGGTCAGCATCGGCGATGGCCGCGCATCACGGGCGAAGGGCTCGCATCCGATCACCCGGCCGTTCTCCACCAGCGCGTTGAACGCGCCCCAGTGGG
Source organism: Bradyrhizobium prioriisuperbiae (assembly GCF_032397745.1). Taxonomy (NCBI): domain Bacteria; kingdom Pseudomonadati; phylum Pseudomonadota; class Alphaproteobacteria; order Hyphomicrobiales; family Nitrobacteraceae; genus Bradyrhizobium; species Bradyrhizobium prioriisuperbiae. The sequence goes on along the minus strand of NZ_CP135921.1, from coordinate 1,936,439 downwards.
CAAGGGAAGGGGTTCGGGCAATGGACATCAGATCCTGGTGTTTCGCTTCGCAAATGACGCGACGATTCCCTGCCGCCGGTGATGGGCCGATGGGGTGGGGCGGGTGCTTCTTAGCGTGAAACGTGTCCGATGGAGAACCGCGGCGGATGCAGGCGTCATGCCGGTGTTATGCGGCATTGCGCTGGGGTGCGTCATCCTGCGCCAGCGCGAAGGCGACGGCGGAATCCGCATGCAGCAGCGTGGAATCGAAGGTCGGCAGGTTCAGATCATTCGGTCCGATCAAAAGCCCGATCTCGGTGCAGCCGAGGATCACGCCGTCGGCGCCCGCCGCCCGCGCCTTGGCGATGACGTCCAGATAGCGCTGCCGCGACTCGTCGCGCACGATCCCGCGGCAGAGTTCGCCGAAGATGATATCGTGAACGATGGTGCGGTCCTCCGCATCCGGCACCATGGCGGCGATGCCGTGCTTGGTCCGCAATTGCGACAGATAGAAGTCCTGCTCCATGGTGTAGCGGGTGGCGAGCAGCAGCGGCCGCTTCACACCCGCGGCCTTGACCGCCTGCCCGGTGACGTCGGTAATGTGCAGCAGCGGCACGCTGATGGCGCTTTGCACGGTGTCGGCCAGCTTGTGCATGGTGTTGGTGCAGATCACGATGCAAGCCGCGCCGGCGGCTTCCAGGTCGCGCGCGAAACCCGCGAGCACTGCGCCGGCCTTGTCCCAGGCATCCGCCTGCTGCAGCGCCACGATGGTGTCGAAGTTGACCGAGCGCATCAGCACCTCGGCGGAATGCAGGCCGCCGAGGCGATCGCGCGTCAGTTCGTTGATCCGCCGGTAGTACACCGCGGTGCTCTCCCAGCTCATCCCGCCCAATAGCCCGATCGTCCGCATGCCCGTCCGCCTTCTGGTTTCGAATCCGTGGCGCAACGATAACAAGCTGATCTTGCAAAGAGGGTGTCGTTGTTTCCCGAAAATCGGACCGGAAAGAAAAATTATTGCTCAAAATCTTGATTATAGGATATTAATTATCAATTATTCATCAGAATAAGAAATAGGCATCCTGCCTATTGGAAGGGCGACCGTGATGGATGCGATCGACCGCCGAATCCTCGATATCCTGCAGGCCGATGCGATGGTGCCGGTCGCCACCATTGCCGACAAGGTGGGGTTGAGTGTCGCGCCCTGCTGGCGACGGATCCGGCGGCTCGAGGACGATGGTGTCATCGACCGGCGCGTGGCGCTGTTGAACCGGCGCAAGGTCAATCTGCCGATGACGGTGTTCGTATCGGTCAAGGCGCCACGTCACGAGGCCGCATGGCTGCAGGCGTTTCGCCGGGTGATTGCCGATATTCCCGAGATCGTCGAAGCTTGGCGGCTCACCGGCGAGACCGACTATCTGCTGCGCATCGTGGTGCCCGACATTGAAACCTACGACGCGGTCTATCAGCGCATGATCAAGCGGCTGGAGTTCTCCGACGTCAACTCGTCCATCGCGATGGAAGAGCTCAAGTTCACGACAGCGGTTCCGACCAGTTATATCAAGGCGAAATCATAACCCTCGATCTTGCCCCTTGCCGCGGCGCCAGCGCCGCTGACATGATGCCGGCAATCACAATATCAAATCAAAACGGGGAGACGCCGACATGGATCTGCTGCAGCAACTCAGGGAACGGCCGCTTCCTTTCGCAACCTTGCTGGGCATCGAGCTGGTCAGCGCCGAGCCCGAAAAAATCGTCGCCCATATGGTGGTGCGTCCCGAACTCTGCACCCGGCCCGACGTGGTGCATGGCGGCGCGGTGATGGCCTTTGCCGATACGCTGGGCGCGATCGGCACCGTCGCCAACCTGAAAGAAGGTGCCGGCACCACCACCATCGAGAGCAAGACCAATTTCATCGGCGCCGGCCCGCTCGGCAATCGTCTGGTCGGCGAAACCACCCCGGTCCACCGCGGCCGCCGCACGCAGGTGTGGCAGACGCGGATCACGACGGCTGAGGGGAAACTGGTCGCGGTGGTGACGCAGACGCAACTGGTGTTGTGATGTGAGTCGCCTTGAGTCTGCCTCGGCATGACGCTGCAAGCAGGCAAGCCGGGCGATGACATTGAATTCGGAGCTGGGTATTCCCATCCCTGGCACCATCAAGAAAAACGGCGGATCGTCTAAAGACAATCCGCCGCTTATATTCATTCGTCGATTCTTTCAGATCGACTCCGACCTCACGTCTCCAGCTGCTTGCCGATCGGCAGCGTCCGAATCCGCTTTCCGGTCGCGGCGAAGATCGCGTTGACCAGCGCCGGCGCGAACGGCGGCACGCCGGGTTCGCCGACGCCGCTTGGCGGGGTGTCTTCATCCGCTGGCACGATATGGACGTGGGTGATCAGCGGTGCCTCGTCCATCCGCACCACGGGGAAGTCGTCGAAGTTGCCTTGTTCGACCCGGCCGTTCTTGAACGTAATCGCACCGTGCTTGGCAAGACTCAGGCCCATGATCGCGGCGCCTTCGATCTGCGACTGGATCCGTTCCGGATTGATGAACGTGCCGCAGTCGATCGCGGTGTCGACGCGCGGCACAGATATCTCGCCCTTGTCGCCGATCGCCACCTCGACGATGGTCGCGATGTAGCTGACGAAGCTGCGGTGCACGGCGATGCCCAGCCCATGGCCCTTCGGCACGCTGCGGCCCCAGCCGCCCTTCTCGGCCACCATCTCCACCACGCGGCGCAGCCGGCCGGCATCGATCGGATAGCTGTCCAGCGGCTCGCCGTAGTTCCAGAGGTCCTTCACCGAATCGTTGAGCTTGACGATCCGCGGCTTGCCGATCAGCTCCAGCAGCATGTCCTTCTGGTCGCGTCCCGTCGCATGCGCCAGTTCGCCGACCATCGATTGCACCGCAAAGCCGTGCGGGATGTTCGACACCGAGCGGAACCAGCCGATCCGTGTATAGGCGGCGACGTCCGGATTCTCGCAGCGGATGTTGGCGATCTCGAACGGCATGTCGACAAGGCCCATGCCGAGCTCGAACGGTGCTTCGTTCTTGGCGCCGGCGGCAAAGGTGGAGGCGATGGTCGGCGCCGCGCTGCGATGCCGCCAGGCAATCACCTTGCCGCTCTTGTCGAGGCCGGCCTCGATGCGTTCCGCCGACACCGTGTGCAGGAAGTCATGACGAATGTCGTCTTCCCGCGTCCACTGCACCTTCACCGGTGCGCCCAGGGTCTTTGACAACAGCGCTGCCTCGATCGCGAAGTCGCACTTTGACTTGCGGCCGAAACCACCGCCGAGCAGCGTGACATTGACCGTCACGTTGTCCTCGGGAATGCCGAGCGTTTTCGCCACATCCTCGCGGGTGCCGCCGGCGCTTTGCACCGGCGCCCAGATCTCGGCCTTGCCGTCGGTCACATTGGCCACCGCCACCGGCGGCTCCATGCTGGCATGGGCGAGATGCGGCAAATAATACTCGCCGACAATCACCTTGTCGGCGCTCTTCAGCGCGGCCTCGACGTCGCCGTCATTGCGCACCACCTTGCCGGGTTTTCGCGCAGCCTCTTCGAGCATGGCGCGATAGGCCACCGAATCGTAACTCGCGTTGGGGCCGTCGTCCCATTCGATCTTCAGGGCGTCGCGCCCCTTGATCGCCGCGCCGGTGTTGCGCGCGATTACGGCGACGCCGCCGAGTGGCTGAAACTTGGAAGGCCAGGGCCAGCCCTGCACCTCCATCACCTTTTCGACGCCGGGAACCTTCAGCGCCTCCGCCGCATCGAACGACTTCAACTTGCCGCCGGTGACCGGAGGCCGCGCGATCACGGCGTACTTCATGCCGGGCAGGCGGGTGTCGATGCCGTAATGCGCCTTGCCGGTGGTGATATCGTGCAGATCGACAATACTGACCTGGCCCTTGCCGAGATAACGGAAATCCTTCGGGCTCTTGAGCTTGAGATCCGCGATGGCCGGCACCGGCTGCGCGGCGGCATCAGCGGCGAGATCGCCGAAACCGAGCTTGCGGCCGCTGCTGGCATGGACCACTTCGTGGTTGGTGGCCCTGACCTCGGCGACAGGCACACCCCAGCGCTTGGCGGCGGCGGCCTCCAGCATGGCGCGGGCCGACGCGCCGATCTGGCGCATCGGAATCAGATAATGCCGGGTGCTGCGCGAGCCGTCGGTATCCTGATTGCCGTATTTGGCCTCATTGCCCGGCGCCTGCTGCACGCGCACGCGCGACCAGTCGGCTTCCATTTCCTCCGCGACCATCAGCGGCAGGCTGGTGCGCACGCCGGTGCCCATCTCGGCGCGATGCGCCAGGATGGTGACGATGCCGTCGGGCGCGATGGCCACGAAGATGCGCGGATCGACCACGGTGCCATGCGGCATCTTGTCGGCACCGGTGGTGTAGGCTGCGAACGCGCCGCGCGTCATCACGGGGGCCGCCAGCACGAAGCTGCCGATCAGGCCGAGGCCTTTCAGCACACTGCGGCGGGATATGATTTCGACCTTGGCGGGAGTCGGGACGGGAAAGATGCTGTTCATGATCACACCCCCGTCGATGCGAGATGCACGGCATTCTCGATGCGCTGATAACAGCCGCAGCGGCAGATGTTGCCCGCCATGGCTTCGCGGATCTGGTCGTGCGAGGGTCTTGCATTCTGCTTGAGCAAAGCCGCCGCCTGCATGATCTGGCCGGACTGGCAATAGCCGCATTGCGGCACATTGACCTGACGCCACGCCTTCTGCACGGCATGGTCGCCGGTCGGATGCAGGCCCTCGATGGTGGTCACGTCGCCCGAGACATCGGACACCGCGGTGATGCAGGCGCGCACTGCGTCGTCGCCGACCATCACGGTGCAAGAGCCACACAAGGCTTCGCCGCAACCGAACTTGGTGCCGGTCAATCCGAGTTCATCGCGCAAGTACCAGAGCAACGACAGCGACGGATCGCCGTCCCAGGTTTTGGTTTCACCGTTTATCTTGAGCGTGATCATGATCAATCCTCCGATTGTGCGACGCATTTGCCGGTCCTCCCATCGGAGGCTGGCAAACAAACAATAAATCTAGAACGATTCTATTGCGCGGTGACGATGCCTCCGGATGGCGGCAAACCAAAGGCACATCAATGTGATCGTCGATTTCACGCCTTGGGTCTTGCGGCGCCTTGGGTTGTACGGCGCCGCACCAGTGTCGGACGATGTTAGCCAGCGCGATCTCACGACATAACCCGCTGGGAATGACATAGGCTATTGAGCGGAATTCATGAATCGCACCGGTGCGATCGGTGTCGCTCGCGCGACGCCATGGTCCCGGTTTCGCAGCGGTTACTTCTTCAGGGCGAACACCCAGATCACGCCGCCCTGCGGCACGTTGGCCTCCACGCCCGGTATCTTGGCGGTCACCATGCCGTCCTGAATGCGCTGGGCATCGACACCCCAGCCGGACTGCACCGCGATGTACTGGGTGCCGTCCACTTCATAGGCAATCGGCATGGCCATGATGCCGGAGTTGGTGTTCTGCTCCCACAGCAATTCGCCGGTCTTGGCGTGGAAGATGCGGAAGTTGCGGTCGTTGGTTCCGCCCACCAGCACGAGATCGCCGGCTGTCGCCGTCACCGAGCCGAACAGCGGCGACTTGGCGAAGGTGTGCGTCCACACTTTCTTACCCGTCGCCGGATCCCAGGCCTGCAACTCGCCAAAATGCGTTGCGCCGGGGCGGGCGGTCAGGCCGATGTCTTCCGGTTTGGTGCCGAGCCACAATTGTCCCGGAACCAGCGGCTGTTTCTCACCGGTGAAACCGCCGCAGAAGTTTTCGTTGGCCGGAACGTAGACCAGCCCTGTCCTCTGGCTGTAGGCCGCGGACGGCCAGTCCTTGCCGCCCCACAGCGACGGGCAGAATTCTATCCGCTTGCCCATCACCGGCTTGTGGGCGGGATCGACGATCGGCCGCCCGGATTCCGGCGTGATGCCTTTCCAGACATCGGTATAGACGAACGGCCATCCGGCCACATAGTCGATACGATCGGCCTTGCGTTCCAGGATCCAGAAGATGGCGTCGCGCCCGGGATGGATCAGGCTCTTGATGGTGCGGCCGTCACGCTGTAGGTCGATCAGCATCGGCGCTTCGACCTCGTCCCAGTCCCAGGAATCGTTCTGGTGATACTGGTGATGCGCCTTGATCTTGCCGGTCTCGGGATCCAGCGCCAGCACCGAGCTGGTGTAGAGATTGTCGCCGGGATGGCCTTCGCCCGGCCACGGCGCGGCGTTGCCGACGCCCCAATAGATCGTCTTGGTGTCGGGATCGTAATTCCCGGTCATCCAGGCGGAGCCGCCGCCGGTTTTCCAGTCGTCGCCTTGCCAGGTTTCGCTGCCCGGCTCGCCGGGCGCGGGAATGGTGAAGGTTCGCCACAGCTCCTTGCCGGTGTTGGCATCGTAAGCCACCACATAACCGCGAACGCCGAACTCGCCGCCGGATCCGCCGACGATCACCTTGCCGTCCACCACCAGTGGCATCAGGGTCATATACTGACCCTTCTTGTAGTCCTGCACCTTGGTATCCCAGACCACCTTGCCAGTTTTGGCATCGAGGGCGACCACGTGATCGTCGGTGGTGGCGAGATAGAGCTTGTCCTGCCACAGCCCGACGCCGCGGCTGGTCGGATGCAACTGGAACAGGTCTTCCGGCAACTGCCGTTTGTAGCGCCAGTACTCGTCACCGGTTTTGGCGTTCAGCGCGATCACCTGGCCCATCGGTGTCGCCACGAACATCACGCCGTTGTTGATGATCGGCGGCGCCTCATGGCCTTCGAGCACGCCGGTGGAGAATGTCCATGCCGGCGCGAGGCCCTTGACGTTCGAGGCGTTGATCTGGTCCAGCGGGCTGTAGCCCTGGCCGTCATAGGTGCGGCGATACAGCATCCAGTTGGCCGGCTCCGGATTCTTGAGCCGTTCGGCGGTCACCGGACTGTAGTTCTCGATGGGGGCGGCCTGGGCCATCATCGGGATCAGGCATACGGACGCAACCAGGCTCGATAAGAGCCATCGCTTCATGGTCATAGCGCTACCTCCTGCTTTGTTATGTTTTTGGTCGTTGTCTTTTGTTATTGTTTTTAAGTTCTGCCTTTCCGGTGCGCGACGTCACCGCTGCAAACCTACCTTTCCGACAAAAGCTGCCGCCACCGTGATGGATTGATCCGCCATCGTCAGCGGAAGCACCGCAAGTCGCCGCGGCGCCGGGCCGAATACCACCTGTCCGCTTTGCCGCGGATCGAATTCGGAATTGTGGCACATGCATTTGAAGACGGTCTTGTCACCTTCCGCCTGCTTTACCCAGGCGGTGACGTTGCATCCGGCATGCGAGCACACCGCCGTATAAGCAAGGATTCCATCGGCCGCGCGTGGACGCGTCTCGTCGTCGATCTCCGAGGCATCGAGCCGCACCACCAGCAGCTCGTTCAAGCGCGATCCCTTGCGCACCACTTTGCTGCCGGCATCCATCGGCCATGCCTTGATCGGCGGCCCGCCCATCTTCAAATCGCCCGGTTTGATCACCTCTCCTGCATGTTCTCCGTCGGCAAAGACCAAAAGATCCGTCTTTTGGGGCCGTTCGTCGCTGCCGGGCGCATCGTCCTGGGCATGCGACGTCCTGTTCGTCATCACGCCGATGCAACCTGCAAGTGCCGTCACCAGCAGCGCGCGCCGCCCGGGACAGGGGGAAACATCGGTTGCGAAGTTTGCGCTGCAGGAGGAAGTGAGATCGGTATCAGAGTCTTTCGCCACGTTTGATGCGTTCGTCGTGGGCTTCGCTGCATCCGCTAACGGGCGGGACGAGCCGTCGGGTAAGCAATCCATGTCGACGTCTTGCATCTCTCCTCCGGCTTCAGTCACCGCTTATGAACGACGTGAAATTTTCTAAAAAATTTTGCCGTCGATATTTTGAGAGAGTATGGCAGGCAGATCGATGGAGATTCAGGATCTGTATTGTCCTGGATACTAAGCAGCGACTGCGCGACGTGGCAAGCGTCGTGGCGCGATGATCTTTCGATCGATACATTTTTGCGCGTAATCCGCGCCAAACGAAACAGCGCAGAGCAAAGAGGAAAGGAAAGCTTATTTGCATCGTGCAAATTTTGCGACAATCAGGATCATCGATCATGATGAGATGAATTGTGTTCGTCGATCGACAATAGTCGAGTGATTGTGGCATCGAGGCTGACGCAGATCGCGCCGGCGGCCCTGGATGTGAGACAATCTGGGATGCCACGGCCGCGTGCGGCAAGCTCCGAAAACGGAATTCTTGCAGCGCGCGAGCGCGCTGATGACGATACGTCAGAGCATCTGCCGCAGGATCGATTTGATCGCGCGGCCGGCGCGCCGATAACGGGAGGGGCGCTGCGAGTAACGCGGGGCGATGCTGAGCGGCAGCGCGGCCTGGGTATAGAGATCCTCAAAGCCCCAGCTGGTGTTCAGGCTTCGGCGCAGGTCAATGTGCCGCCGCGGCGCATTTGATCTCGGCGCAGATGATCCGCGGAACGCGTTGACGAAATCCGTGGTCGCCAGGTCTTCCGCCGCGATGCGATACCATCGGGACATCGACCGCGGGATCAGGGGACTGGAGTCGCGGTCAGGATCGATCAGTCGCGTGGTCGCGACGCCGAACTGGGCCGCTTCGTCCAGCACCGACGACGACAGCGCCACCACATGCTTCAGGTTGATGTCGCTGAGGATGCGATAGATGTTCGAGCGGGTCAGCCGGGCGTTCGGAATCGTGTCCAGCAGCACCGTGATGTGCTGCATGGTCTGGTCGCCGGGATGCGGTTTGACGTACAGCGTGTCGACGCTTGCAGCGATGGCGCGGATGTCGTCGATCCGAGCGGCAGGCTCCACGATGCGGCCGTCGCTGACGATCGACAGATCGATCGGGAATTGGCCGGCGAACAGTCCGAACGGCCGGCCGGCTTTCAGCGTTGCGGCTTCAAGGCGGGCGACGAACGCCCGCAGCCCCGCGACCGAGGTGGCGAAGATCGCTTCGTCGGTGTGCAGGGTAGAGAAGTATCCGGACAGCGCGGGACTGTTGGTGCGCACGCGCAGCAGCAGGTCGTCACCAAAGCGGATTGGGTCCACCTCGACATCGACAAACGGAATCCGATGGCGATCGAGCAGCTGCATCAATGCGGGTGTCAGTCCCCATCCGATCACGAGCGCGGCATCGAGCAACTCGGCGAAATAACCATCGTCGACGTCCGCAATCGGCGTGTTGACCAGGCTCGCCCAACCGGATCGATCGTTCGGAAGATCGTGCGCGCGGCGATAGCCGGCGATGTCGAATTCCCCGTCGTCGCAGTCGCCGGCGAAGATGGTCTGGACGAAATCGGTTGCGGGGAAGACATTGTAGAGCAGGCCGCGCAGCCATCGGACATTCGGCACAACGCTGTCCACGCCGAATTCGCGGCAGCGAAACACGTCGGTTGTGATCACCACGGATTTCATCCGCCTAGTTCTAGGGATCGCCTGGCGAAAATCCAATGGCTGCAAAATTAGCGTTTGGTAATGAAACGAGCGCATATTTCGAAATATTTCAAAGCGATAGTAGTTCGGTTCCGAGCGCATCGATGTTTCGCGTCGTCGCGGTCTCGCGTACGCGAAAGGGCTTCGCCAGGCATGCGCATGCATTCGCGTCATGCGTTCCTGTGGTGTCTTGTCCGATGCAGCTTGGCTTGCCGGGCTATCGAGCCGCCTATAGCCTGCATCGTCGATACCACGATCCATCCGTTCGCCGGAGACAGCTCACATGCCGACTGGACTCATCGCCACGGCGGAGCTCGCCACAGCGCTCGGCAGGCCCGGGCTTCGCGTGTTCGATTGCACCACCTATCTCGAACCCACGCCGCCCGGCAGTGATGCGCCATATCTCGCCGTGCCGGGGCAGCGCACCTTCGAAGCCGCGCATATTCCGGGTGCGGATTTTCTCGACCTGCAGGGCGAATTTTCCGACCAGGCCACGGAGCTTCGTTTCATGATGCCGCCGACCGCGCAGCTCGAAACGGCGTTCGGTCGACACGGCATCGCGGCGGATGCGGATGTGGTGCTGTACAGCATCGGCACCATGATGTGGGCGACGCGATTCTGGTGGATGCTCCGCTCGCTCGGCTTCGACAGGGTGTCGGTGCTGGATGGCGGATTCGATAAATGGACGGCCGAAGGCCGTGCCACCGAAAGCGGTGCGGCCAAAGGTTATCCGCCGGCGACATTCGTCGCATCGCCGCGTCCCGGTTGTTTCGTCGACAGCCGCGCGGTGCTGGCCGCCGCGGATCGGCCCGGCACGGTGGTCGTCAATGCGCTGGGCCCGCAGTTTTACCGCGGGCTTGAGCCGAGCCGCTACGGACGGCCAGGGCGCATTCCCGGCAGCGTCAATGTGCCGGCGGCTTCGCTGATCAATCCGCAGACCAAGGTGTTCCTTTCACTAGCCGAAGCGGAAGCAAAATTTGCAGCGCAGGGCATCACGCGCGAGACCGATGTCGTCGCTTACTGCGGCGGCGGGATCTCCGCCACCATTGATCTGTTTCAGCTGCACCGATTGGGACACGACAGACTCACCTTGTACGACGCGTCGATGGGCGAGTGGGCGAAGGATCCGTCGCTGCCGATCGAAACCGATTGAGGTGATTTTAGGCGCGTTCGACCCGTTCAAGGTGGCAACCCAAGAAGGATACACAATGAAAATTGCCAGAGTTGACGATCTGCACTGCGACGCCGGCTGGCGCGACTTCTCCTTCCTCAAGATCACGACCGACGATGGATTGATTGGCTGGTCCGAATACAATGAATGTTACGGCAGTGCGGGTCTCACGGCGGTGATCCGCCGTCTGGCTGAAAGCCTGATCGGTCAGGATCCGCGGCCGATCCAGCGCATCACGTCGACATTCCACGCCATCACGCGGCAGGCGCCCGGCGGCATCAATCAGCAGGCCATCGCGGCCATCGAGAACGCGTTGCTCGACATCAAGGCGAAGGCTCTGGGTATTCCGGTCCATGCATTGTTCGGCGGCCCCGTGCGCGATCGGTTGCCGCTCTATTGGTCGCATTGCGGCGGGTATCGTTTCAGCAATGCGGCCGTGCTGGGGGTCGAACCGGTGCGGTCGCTGGACGACCTGATCAAGCTGGGCAAATACGTCAGGGATCGCGGCTTCAAGGGACTCAAGAGCAACATCTTTCGTTTCGATCTCGATCCGCCCATTATCCATCAGCCGGGCTTTGCCCGCGGCCCGGGCCATCCCCAGCTCAATGCCGATGGCGCAGTGCTCGCCGCCATCACCGATGGACTCGCGGCGTTCCGGCAGGGCGCCGGTCCCGATATGAACATCCATCTCGACACCAACTTCAATTTCAAGACCGAGGGCTACATCAAGGTCGCGCGCGCCTGCGAACCCTTCGGTCTGGCGTGGCTCGAGATCGACAGTTACGATCCCGAGGGTCTGCGCCTGATCCGTGATCGCGCGCCGATGCCGATCGCGTCCTGCGAATCCCTGTTCGGCCGCCGCCAGTTCCGGCCGTATTTCGAGAACCGATCGGTGGATGTGGCGATCATCGACGTTCCCTGGAATGGCCTGGTCGAGTCACTGAAGATCGCGGCGATGGCGGACACCTACGAGATCAACTGCGCGCCGCATAATTTCTATGGCCACATGTCGACATTGATGAGCGCGCATTTCTGCGCGGCGCTGCCCAATTTCTCCGTCATGGAAATCGACATCGACGATGTGCCCTGGCGGGACGACCTGGTGACGCACCCGCCGGTCATCGAGAACGGTGAGCTGATCGTGCCCACCCGCCCCGGCTGGGGCGCCGATGTCAACGAAGAGGCGGTCAAGGCGCATCCGCCGCGCCATCCGCATCCGTAAAGCATGATCCGGAAAAGTGGAAACCGGTTTTCCGAAAAGATCATGCTCAGATAAATAAAGAGCTTACACCCGCCCGCGCAGCAGGCCACGGATATAAGGCGGCGTCAGGGGCTGTTGGTCGGCGGTGACGCCGAATGGCGCAAGTGCGTCGTTGACGGCATTGGTGAGCGCGCCGATGGCGCCCATCACGCCGCCTTCCGCCATGCCTTTCAATCCCGCCGGCGTGCGTTTGTTGGGCGTGTGCATCGGCAGGATCTCGAAGTCGGGCAGTTCGCAGGCGGTGGCGATGAGATAATCGGCCAGCGAGCTGCTGAGATTCTGCCCGGTCTCGTCATAGACCACGTGTTCCAGCAGGGCGCCGCTCAGGCCCATGGCGATGGCGCCCTGCTGCTGTCCGCGCACCACGATCGGGTTCAGCACCGTGCCACAATCCTCGGCCGCCACATAACGCATGATGGTGATGCGCCCGGTCTGCGGATCGAGCTCGATCTCGCAGGCATGCGACGCGTTCGAATAGGTCAGCGGCGGCGGATCGTAGCTCAGCGAGAAATCGAGGCCCGGCGCCGTGCCCTGGGGCAGCGCCATCGGATCGAGATAGGCGAGGCGGGAGACATCCGCCAGTGCCACGCCGCTGTCGGTCCAGGTGCCGGCGATCAGCCGCTGCACCCGGGCATCGAACAGGCGCAGATCGTCGGGGCTGTTGAGGCTGAGCATGTGCGCGGCGATCCGCAGGACATGATCCTGCGCCTTGCGCGCACACAGATACAGCGCGCCGCCGCCCGCGGTGGCGCCACGCGCGCCGCGGCTGCCCATGCCATAGGGGGCGACATCGGTGTTGCCGAGGGCGATGCGGACCTGCGCCGTGTCGACGCCAAGTCCCTCCGCCACCGCCTGGGCCAGCGCGGTCTCATAGCCTTGCCCCGTTCCCATCAGGCCGACCGAGGCATTGACGGCGCCGCTCGGCTCGATACGGACCCATGCCGATTCATGGCCGGAGCCGGCGATGCCCGCGCCTTTGTAGAAGCGTGAGCCGTAGGTGGTGGGTTCGACCACCACGCACAGGCCCAGTCCGAGATGGCGCCCTGCAGTGCGGGCCGCGGCCTGGCGCGCGCGAAAATCATCGTAACCGATCGTCGTGGCCACGGCCTCGAGGGTCTGCGAGGGCGTGATATCCTCCAGCACTTCGCCGGTGGCGGTGGTGTGGGGGAAGTCCTGCGGCTGCAGCATGTTCGCGCGCCGCACGGCGAGCGGATCAAGGCCGAGATGGCGGGCGACCGCGTCGAGTGTTCCGTCCATCACCCAGCTCGCCATCGCCATCGGCGCGCGCATCGGCCCGACGCCGCACTTGTTGGTCAGCGCCACCTTGATGTCATAGCTATAGTCGCTGACCCGGTACGGCCCGGTCAGGATCAGCGCCACGACACGGGCGATGTAGTTGCCGGGGAAGAAGCTGTAGGCGCCGAAATCCTCGCTGATCTCGAGCTCCAGGCCGAGGATGCGACCATCGGCATCCACCGCCGCGCGGGTGAGGCACCGTTCCTCCCGGGCATGACAGGCGGCTTGCAGGTTTTCCAAACGGTCCTCGCGCCAGCGCACCGGCCGCTTCAGGTGGCGCGCCAGCGCGGCAACAGTGAGTTCCTCGCGATAGAGCGCGATCTTCTGGCCGAAGCCACCGCCGACATCGGGCGAGATCACGGTGACCTGGGATTCCGACAGCGACAGCCGGCGCGCGAGTTGCGTGCGCAGCGGATGCGGCGCCTGGTTGCCGATGTGAAACGTCAGATGCTGCCGCCCGTCGTCCCACACCGCCGCGCATCCCCGGGTCTCGATCGGCATGTGGGTCTGGCGCGGCTGGGAAAAACTGGCCTCGATCACCACGCAGGCCTCGCGTTGGCGCGCCGCCACATCACCCTGGCTGAAGCTCTGTTGCGCCAGAAGGTTGCTTGGCAGGCTGTCGTCGACCAGTGGCGCCTTCTGTGCAAGCGCCGCGGTGACATCGGTGACGGCCGCGAGCGCCTCGTAGCTGACCTCGACCATCTCGGCGGCATCCTCGGCGAGATACCGGTCCCGCGCCACCACGCAGGCGACGAGGTCGCCCTGGAAACGCACCTTGTCGATCGGCAGGGTCGCCATTTCGGTCGGCCGCAAGCCCTCGATCGGCGGTGCCATCTGCAGTGGCGTCGTCCATTGTGCGAGGTCGTGTCCAGTGACGACGGTCACCACGCCCGGCATGGCGGCCGCAGCGGCTGTGTCGATCGCAAGGATTCGGGCGTGTGCATGCGGCGAGCGCACGAAGGTCGCGTGCAGGGCGTGGGCGATGACGATGTCGTCGAGGTAGCGTCCGTCGCCGGTCAGGAAGCGCCGGTCCTCCTTACGGGGAATCGCCCGGCCGATCTGGGTGAAGCCGTCGCTTGCGGCGCTCATGGGTGGCCGCTGCGAATGGCGGCGGCGGCCTTGCGCACGGCGGCGACAATGTTCTGGTAGCCGGTGCAGCGGCAGAGATTGCCTGACAGCACTTCGCGGATCTCCGCGTCGCTGGGATCCGGATTATCGCGCAGATAGGCCTCGAAGGTGATGATGATGCCCGGCGTGCAGAAGCCGCATTGCAGGCCGTGCTCTTCGTGCATCGCCTGCTGCAACGGGCTGTAGACGCCGTCCCGCGCCACCGCCTCGATGGTGGTGATGGCGTGCCCCTCCATCTGGATCGCGAATGTCAGGCAGGCGCGCGCCGGCCGGCCGTCGATCAGCACCGTGCAGGCGCCGCAGACCCCGTGTTCGCAGCCGACATGAGTTCCGGTCAGGCCGAGATCGTCGCGCAGCACATCCGACAGCAGCCGGCGTGGCGTCACCGTCACCTCGTGTTCGCTGCCGTTGGCCGTCAGCGTGATCGGGATCCGTTTGGTCATGGACTCGTCCTTCGGGCGCGCTGCGCCGCAGTCATCAGCGCGCGCGCCGTCAGGGTACCGGCCAATTCCTTGCGATAGGTTGCCGGGATGCGTGAATCGTCCTCGGGTGTGATGCTCGCGCCAACCGCGGCGCCGACATCGGCGCACCAGGCGGCCTCGGGGAGGTGGCCGGCAAAACCCGCGGTGATCGCATCCATGCTGATGGGTGTCGTGGCAACCCCGCCGAGGGCCAGCGCCACGCGCGCGACTGTTCCGTCGGCCGCCAGTTGCAGCGTTGCGGCAGCGGAGACGATGGCGAAATCGCCGTGGCGCTGGGAAAAGATCTCAAGGCCCCAGCCGCAGGACGGGGCGAGCGTCGGAAATCGCACCGCCGTGACCATGTCGCTGGGATCGAGCGCGGTGATCAGGCTGGAGACGAAGAAGTCCCGCGCCGCGACGTCGCGATCGCCGGCGTGGTTGCCGATCCGGATCGAGGCATTGAGCAGCGTGGCGATCAGCGGCAGCTGCGCCGCCGGATCGGCATGGGACAGGCTGCCGCCGAGGGTGCCGCGCTGGCGGATGGCATAATGACCGATGGTTGCGGCGGCGGCGGAGAGGATCGGGCAAGCCTCCGCGATCCGCGGATCGGTTGCCAGACGATGATGGCGCGCCAGGCTGCCGATCTCGATGGTGTCGGGCGAAATCCCGATGGCCTCGATCTCGGAGAGATCGTTGATGTCGATCAGATGGGGCGAGCGGGCTACGCGCAGGTTCAGCATCGGCACGAGGCTCTGGCCGCCCGCGAGCAGTTTCGCTTCGTCGCCGAACCGGTTCAATAGCACCAGCGCGTCGGGGACAGTTTGCGGTCGATGATAGTCGAATGGCGCCGGCTTCACGCCATTCACCAGATCAGGTTGGCGCCGGTGTCGGCGTCGAAAATGTGCAGGCGGTTGACGTTGGCCGTCAGCGCGATGGTTTCGCCCTCCACATGGCGGATGTCCTTGCTCACGCGAAAGAACATTTCCGTGCCTTCGACACGCAGGCCAAGGAATCGGTCCGATCCCACCGGCAGCACGGAGGTCACGGGACCGCGCAGGACGGCTCCGGAGCGCGGCTCCGCGCGCTCGTCCACATCCTCGGCGCGGATGCCGATGCGGACGGGACGGTCAGTGTGCGCGGCCAGCCGTTCTGCGGCTGCAGGCGGCAAGGTCAGGCGCAGGTCGCCGGCTTGAAACAACGTCTCGCCGGCGTTGCTGACGATGCGCCCGCTGAGATAGTTGATCGGCGGGCTGCCGAGGAACGACGCCACGAAGGTGTTGGCCGGCTTTTCATAGATATCGTCGGGCGTTCCGACCTGCTGCACCACGCCGTTGCTCATCACCACAATGCGGTCGGCCAGGGTCAGCGCCTCCGCCTGGTCGTGGGTGACATAAACGAAGGTGGTCGCCATGGTCCGGTGCAATTCCTTGATTTCCGCGCGCATGGAGATGCGCAGCGCCGCGTCGAGATTCGACAGCGGTTCGTCCATCAGGAAGATCGCCGGCTGGCGCACCATGGCGCGTCCCAGCGCCACGCGCTGGCGCTGGCCGCCGGACAATTGACTGGGACGCCGCTCCAAGAGGTGCGAGATCTCCAGCCGTGCCGCGGCATCGCGGACGCGGCGATCGATCTCGTTGGTTTTGTAATTGCGCATGCGCAGGCTGAAGGCGATGTTCTCGTAGACTGATTTGTGGGGATACAGCGCGTAACTTTGAAACACCATGGCGACGTCGCGGCGATGCGGCGGCATGTCGTTGACGATGTCCTGGTCGAAACGCAGTTCGCCGTCGCTCACCTCTTCAAGGCCCGCGATCATGTTCAGCGTGGTCGATTTGCCACAGCCGGACGGGCCGAGCAGCACGATGAACTCCTTGTCCGCAATCGCGAGGTTGAGGTTGTCGACGGCCATGGTGCCGCCGGCATAACGCTTGTTGACATTGGTGAAGGTGATGCTGGCCATCGGATGGTCTCTCAGCCTTTGATGGCGCCGGCGGTCAGGCCGGACACGATGTAGCGCTCGAACACGATGGCGACGATCACCGGCGGCACGATCGCCACCACGCCGGCGGCGTTGATAAACGAGAAACTGATGGTGAAATCGGAGGTGAAGGCCGCAACCATGATCGGCACGGTCTGCGACTTGATGGTCTGGGTGAACATCAGCGCGAACAGGAATTCGTTCCAGCTGGTGAGAAAAGCAAACAGGATCACGGCGACCAGCGACGGCAAGGCCAGCGGCAGGAACACCTTGGTCAATGCCTGCAGCCGCGAGCAGCCGTCGACGCGCGCTGCCTTGTCCAGTTCGTCGGGCAGGCCGTCGAAATATTGCAGCAGGATGAACACGGTGAAGGGCAGGGTGATCGCCAGATACGTGATGACCAGCGAGCCGATGCTGTCGAGCAGGCCGAGTTTGCGGATCACGAAAAAGAACGGCACCACCAGCGCGATGTCCGGCACCACGCGGGTGAGCAGGATGAAGTAGATCGAGCCGTTGCGGCCCCAGTAGCGGATCTTGGACATGGCATAGGCCGCGGGCGTGCCGAACAGCAGGTTCAGGATCACCACGATGGTGGCGACCAGGAAACTGTTGCCCATTGCCGGCAGCAGGTTCTTGGCGTTTGGCGGAATGTAGCCGCCGGACGAGGCGTCGACCTGCTTGCGGGTCTCATAGGTCACTTTCTCCTCGCCTGCGGAGAAGATCGCGCGGAAATTGCGTGCCGTCGGTTCGTCGGGAATCCAGTGCGGCGGCACCGAGACGATTTCCTTCTCGGTCTGGATCGAGGAGGACACCAGCCACGCCACGGGACCAAGCACATAGACAAGCAGCAGCATCGATCCCAGCAGGATCACGCCGCGATGCGCGAGGCGCGCAAGCCGCGCGCGGCGGCGATAATCCGGCTGAGCGGGTGATGCAATGGAGGGCGTCTGCACGGTTCGGCTCATCTCAGCGGCTTCCCCCGAGGCTGCGGATGATCAGATAGGCCAGTGCAAAGGTGACCAGCGCCAGGATGTAGGACATCGCGGCGCCGGCGCCGAATGAGAGATTGCGAAAGGTTTCGACATAGATGTGCCACGACAAGGTGTGGGAGGCATTGCCGGGGCCACCCTCCGTCAGCACGAAGAACAGGTCGAAATGCCGGATCGCGATCATGGTTTCGTAGATCAGCACCAGCATGAAGCCCGGCCGCATCGACGGCAGGGTGATATGGACGAAGCGCCGCCACATCGTGGCGCCGTCCACCTTGGCGGCGCGGTAGAGGTCTTCGGGAATCGATTTCAGCGTCACCAGCAGCAGGATCGCGGCCAGCGGCACTTCCTTCCAGACAAAGGCGTTGGCGATCAGCCACATGGTCTTGTGCTGGTCGCCGAGCCAGACCTTGTATTTTTCGATGAAGCCGAGCTGGTAGAGCAGGCCGTTGAGCGCGCCATAGCCGGAATCGTAGATCCACTTCCACATCAGGGCGTCGGCGATATAGGGAATCGCCCACGGGATCAGCAGCACGGCACTCAGGATGCGCCGTCCGCGAAAGTCTTCGTTCAGCAGCAGCGCGACCAGCAGCGCCACGCAGGTCACCGCGGTCACAGACATCACCGTGAAGGTGACGGTGTGTCCCACCGAGGTCCAGAACAACGGTTTTTCGAGCAGCTCGACATAATTGTCGAACCAGACGAACGGCGCGCGGTTCGGCCGCGTCAGCTTGATGTCGAAGAAGCTGAGATAAAGCGAATAGAGGATCGGAAACACCGCCACCGCCATCAGCACCGTCATGGCCGGCAGCAGGAACAGCAGCGCGCTGCGTTCTTCATAACCGAAGCGGGACCGGGCGGACCGGGAGATCCCGGCTGCCGTCGCGCTGTCTAATTCAGGCATTTTCACGTTCGTACTAATCGCAGGGGCTCCTCAGCGACTTTGCTCCAGCGCTTCGGTTAAGTCGTTTCCTCCCCCCTTGTGGGGAGGGGTAGGGGGGGTGGCGGCAAACCGCAGCGGGAGAGATTGGTGTGCTCAACTCAAACTGTCGGAGGTCATGCCGGTCGAAAATGCCAATCATCATTCCGGTCCGTAGCGGTACAAACTGGGCTGAGTCCTGACAATTTGACCCGGGTTGATTCCTGACAGGCAAGCTTCGTCTGATTCGATGGAGGATCAGGCGATGCCTTTCAGGGAGAGCAGTCCTATGGAGGAGCGTATCGCGTTGTTTCGGGAGTACGAGACGGGAGCATTTTCGGTGACGGAGCTGTGCGCGCGGTATGGCATCAGCCGGGAGACCTTCTACGTGTGGAAGCGCCGCCGCGCGAGCGGGGAGCCGCACTGGTTCGAGGAGAGAAGCCACGCGGTGGAGAGCTGTCCGCATGCGACGGCTAGCCAACTGGCCGACTGCCTCATCGCGACACGGCGACGGTTCCCGCATTTCGGCCCGAAGAAGGTCAAGGCATGGCTTGAGCGCGGGCGGCCCGAGATCGACTGGCCTGCGGCGTCGACGATCGGCGACATCCTGAAGCGGGAAGGCTTGGTCGAGACACGCCGTCGCCGACGTCGAGCGATTGCACAGGGCGAGGTGGTGGCGCCGGCAAGCGTCCCCAATGAGGAATGGTCGATCGACTTTAAGGGCTGGTTTCGAACCCGCGACGGGACACGCTGCGATCCGCTCACCATCACGGATGCTGCGAGCCGCTTTCTTGTCGAGGTCCGCATCGTCGATCCGACCTGGGCTGGCGTTAAAGGCGCGCTGGAACGCGTTTTCGCGGACATTGGCCTTCCCGATGCGATCCGCTCCGATAACGGTACACCGTTCGGATCCACGGGGGCGGGCGGCCTTTCGGCACTCTCGGTGTGGTGGCTCAAGCTCGGCATCGAGCCGCACTACATCCCGCCGGCGAGTCCGCAGGACAACGCCCGGCACGAGCGCATGCACCGCACTCTGAAGGCTGAGACCTCGAAACCGCCGGCGGCAACGGCTGCCGAGCAGCAGCGCCGGTTCGACGTCTTCCGCCACCACTTCAACCAGGAGCGGCCGCACGAGGCTCTCGATCAAGCGCCGCCCGCCAAGCTCTGGCAGTCGCCGTCGCGCGCCCTGCCGAGCCATCTCCATGACCCCTGGTACGATGCTTATCATGAGGTCCGCCGTGTGCGTTCCTCCGGCGAAATCAAATGGCGCGGCGAGCTCGTGTTCGTCGGTGAAGCGCTTGCAGGCGAACTCGTTGGTCTCGCCGAACGCGACACCGGCGGCCACATCCTGCGCTTCTGCGACCGGGATCTGGGGGTGATCGATCGTGACCACCGTTTCCTCCGCTTTGCTCCCCCGCGCGCCCGGTTCCGCGTTCAGCAGAAAACGGCAGCGACAGCAAAACAATGACCGAATACTGTCAGGCATCAGCCCGGTCCAAAATGTCAGGAATCGACCCGGTCGGACCAGCAATCACACCCCCCTCCCCAGCCCTCCCCCACAAGGGGGGAGGGAGCCGCGAGAAACATCGTTCCGTCGTAGTCAACTGCTCCCGCTCCAGCGGAGCCTCTGAGTCATGCGCGCGATTTCAGCTTGGTCCAGGATTTCGCCGACTGATCGAGTGCGGCCTCCGGCGTGACATTGCCGAGCACCGCGGCCTGCCAGGCCGCGCCGTTGGTCTCGTTCCACTCGCCGAACCAGGGTGCGATCACGTCCTTCTTGCGGGCGAGCGTCTGCTGCTGCTGGATGATGTTGAAGTCGGCGAACTTCGTATAGGCCGCCTGCACCTCGGCGTCCTGGTAGAGTGGCTTGACGCCGAAATCGGCGCCGGCATCCAGGAACAGCAGTTTCTGGAAGGTGTACTGGCCGTCCGCCTTGCCGCCGAACCACTCGATCAGCCGCGCGGTCTGCTCCGCGCGCGCCTTTGTCTTGGCGGTCTGCGCGGTCATGCCGTGGAAGCGCATCCAGCCGACGGTCGCGTGCGAGCCGTTCGGCCCCATCGGCATCATCGCCTGTTTGATCTTGCCGGCGGTCTTGGACTGGGCCGGATCGTTCAGCACCCGCAGCCGGTATTTCGGCAGCAGCGCGAAGGCATGGTTGCCGGCCGAGAGTGCCTTCAGTCCGGCGAGTTCGCCGGTTTCCACGCAGGCCGGCGAAACGATCTTGTGCTTGCGCACCGCATCGACAATCCACTGCAGGGCAGCTACCGCCCCGTCCTTGGGGTGCTGCATGATCGCCTTGCCGTCGGCGTCGGTGAAGCGGCCGTTGTGCGAGAACACGATGGCCGACATGAATTCGATCAGCCAGCTTTCCTGCGCCATCGACAGCATCATCGGGAATTCGGAGATCCCCTTCTGCTTCATCGCCAGCGATTGGGTGACGACCTCGTCCCAGCTTGTCGGTGGCGCGTTGAACCCGGCCGCGGCAAGCTTCTCGGAGTCGTACAGGAATCCCATATAGTCGGTGTAATAGGTCAGGCCGTACTGGTGGCCCTTGTAGGTCATCGAGTCGGTGC
Source organism: Bradyrhizobium prioriisuperbiae (assembly GCF_032397745.1). Lineage (NCBI taxonomy): Bacteria > Pseudomonadati > Pseudomonadota > Alphaproteobacteria > Hyphomicrobiales > Nitrobacteraceae > Bradyrhizobium > Bradyrhizobium prioriisuperbiae. Next base: position 1,915,182 of record NZ_CP135921.1, on the reverse strand, counting down.
AGAACTGCACCACGTCGGTGTTGTATTTGGTCAGGAAATCGAAGCCCTCGATCGGCGCAATCCAGCCGGCCTCGGCCCATTCCGGCAACCAGGCGTCCGACACCCACAGCATGTCGAGCGGCGCGCCGCCGGCGAATTTTGTCACCATGGTCTCGCGGTACTGTGCCCAGGGCACGTTGCCGTAGTCGACGCGAATGCCGGTCTTCTTGTCGAACGCAGAAAGGTGGCTCTTCACCACATCCACCGCCGCCGACCATGTCTGCATGGTCAGTGTATCGGCCGCCGATGCGGGCCTGATGAGATGCGGCATCCCGATTGCCGCGCCGGCCAAAGCCGCCGTCTTCAGGAAGTCGCGTCGTCCGAGCCCGCCCTTGATCAGGTCTCCGGCCCGTCCGGATGTCTTGCTGGAATTCATCACCTGCACTCCTCAGCGCTTTTGTTGCGGTTCCAACGCTACGGTGGTTGCATCTCTAGGTCGATGGTTTGCAGCCGGGAGTTGTTTTTTTGGATTCTCGCGGCAAAGGAAAGCTTAACATCAGGCGGCAAGTCGTCAACTGACGAATTATTCGCGGGGCTCGTGGACGTCAGCCCGCGGCCATCACGGCTGAGCGAAAGCCGCCGAGAAATTGAGCCACCTGGATCGCCACCACCTGGTCTTCGGGGACAGGTTGAGGGAAGTCATAGAGATGCCGGCGGATCGCGTAGTGCGACAGCGCGCCGTGCAGTGTCCAGCCGATCACATGCTGCAGGTTCTTGTTGGCGGGAATAGCGACGCCCTGCTCATGAGCTGCCTCGCCCACCATGATCTCGAACAATTGCAGCAGCATGGACGAGGTGTAGTTCGGCGCCATGTCGACGCCGACCAGCGACGCGTGCATGAACAGGCGCAGCCATTTGCGCGAGAAGATGGTGGCGAAATAATCCGTGTAGAAGCGGATCAGCCTTATTTCCAGCGGGATATTACGGTCCGACAGTTCGGCGAACCAGACCGCCTTGAATGGCCCGAGGATCGCCAGGCGATAGACCTCGTCGATCAGGGCTTCCTTGGTGGGGAAGTAGCGATAGAGCAGGCGCTGGGAAATGCCACAGGCGGCGGCGAGCCCGCGGGTTTGCCCGGTCAGCCCATGCTCGGCAAAATATTCGGCGGCATGCTCCAGAATCTGGCGGCGGCGATCCTCGGGGTGCATCCGCACCCGGTCCGACTCGCGCGCGTTCGCGGCAGCGCGGGCCACTGTCCTGTCGGCTTTTTTCGGACGGTGCGTCGAAGGCGATATCACGGCCGGTCGTCCCTGGCTTGCGTGCGAAGACAGGTCCGATGTGCCCGATTTTGGGACAAGTCGCAAGGTTTTGCAGCAAATAAGACGTCAGTTGACGACTTATGCCTTGCTGCGTTGCGTCATGAAACCCGGGCGATGGCCGCCACGGGGCCGCCGCCTGGCGGGCCCTGGTGTTCAGCGCCGCCCGAGACATAGACGGCGCTGGTGCCTGACAGGCCGGCGATCAGCCCGCCGACCGCGGCGCGGGCGTGGCGGGTGGAACTGATGTCGGTGTCTTCCAGCATGGTGTGGCGTTGTCCGCGCACCGTTCCGTCCGGCGCGGCTTCCGCCTTGGCGAAAACATTCACCAGCCGCCGTTGTGCAGCCGGATCGGTGGCCTCCCGGCCGAGGCCGACGCTGTCCAGTGCATCCATCACCGCGGCCGCATCGATGGCGTCGCTCATCACCGCATGGCCGATGACGAAGGGGCTTGCCGCAGCCGTCGAGTTGCCCATCACGATCACCACATTATGCATCAGCTCGATGCCGGAGGAGGTGGAGGCCACCGAGGAGAACAGCTCCCAATCCTTCAAGACCTGGTCGTCGCGCACGGCTTTGTCGATCTCGCCAAGCGCCAGCGCCACGCCAAGCGCGGAGGCGCCGCGCGAATACGCCATCGATGTGTAGGTGCCGATGGTCGCGGTGGTTCGGCCGCGCGTGTAAGCCGCCGCGATCCGCTCCATGGTCAGCAGCGGGCACTTGATCTGCACAAAGTGCACGTCTCGGACATCGTCGATGCCGGCATCCGCCATGGCGCGGCGCACCGCGTCGGCGGTCTCCTCGATCTGCGCCTGGCGTCCGATCTCCTCGGGCAGGAAATCGCGGGTCTGCGCGATGCCGATGCTCAGGCGTTTGCCGGTGATGGCGGTAGCGTGTTCAGCATGTACTGCGCGCGTGAACACGATGAGATGCGGACTGAGCACACCTTCGGTGCCACCCGACATGACGAAGGCAATCCTGGCCTCGACGTCATGCGGCGGCAGCTTGAGATAAGGCGCAAGCGCGCTGCAGAGCGCAGCTGTCGCGTATTCCCGGGTGAAATCATTCACCCCGCCATTGCCCTCGGTCTTGCCGAGGATCGCAAGGATTGCTGATGGTTGAAGCTTTCCGGTTTCGATCAGCTTCACCAGCCCCGAGACATCGCCGGGGCCTTTGGTCGGAATTCGGATGACGTCGATGGAGGTCGTGCGTGTCATCTGAATTTTCTTCCTTAATCGAACATGCGATTGGGTTTTGCGAGCTTATCATCCCCACGTCGTCATTGCCGGGCTTGAACTCAGCGACCTGGCTTGCGCCAAGTCGCTGTCACAATCCAGCTTTCTTCACCAAATCATAGCGAAGGTCTTAAGCTGGATCACCGGGTCAAGCCCGGTGATGACGCAGAATATGCTGATCAGTTTTCCACATCGTGTGCGTCACACCGGCGGCGCCCGTTGATGCCAATCGGTAGCCTGCTGATAGGCGTGACCGATGCGCAGTGCGGTGGCTTCGTCATAACCGCGGCACGTGATCTGCAGCGACAGTGGCAAGCCTGTTGCCGTGGCGCCGTTCGGCAGCGCCAGGGCGCACATCTCCAGTAGATTGCCGAAACGGGTAAAGCGCGATGGCACTTTATCTTCGTCGACCTCGGCAAGCGGGATGGCAGCAGTCTCGGTGGTCGGCGTCAGCAGGGCATCGATGCCGTCAAGCGCATGGTTCATCGCCTGCTTGAAATCCTGCTGCACCCTGCGGTTGGCGAGATAATCCTGCGCGGATACCTTTGCACCGGCCAACACGCGTTTGCGCACGGCGTCACCGAGTTGCAGCGACACGTCCTGCGCCAGATGGCCGGCATTGAAATAAGCCTCCGCCTGCACGATGGCGTAGGCGGCGACGCAATCGACGAACCGGAACGGAAGCACAATGTCGACGATCTCGGCCCCGAGACCTGCGAGCACGTCAAGCGAGCGGTCATACGCTGCCAGCATGTCCGCGGCGACGCCCTCACGCTCGGCCGCCGGCATGCGTCCCAGGCGGAGCCCGCGCACGCCGCGCTTCAGCGTCGGTTGGGGATCGGCCGGCAAAATGCCGCGGGTGTTCGGATCGAGCGGATCGGGCCCTTGCAGCAGATTGTAGAGCAGCGCCGCATCCTCGACCGACCGCGTCATCGGTCCGGGCGTGTCGAATGACGTGCTGAGCGGAAGGATGCCATGGGTACTGATGCGCCCGATCGTCACCTTCAGCCCGGTCAGCCCGCAATAGGCGGCGGGCAGCCGCACCGATCCGCCGGTGTCGGTGCCGATCGCCCATGGCGCCAGGCGCGCCGCGACCGCGACACCAGAGCCGCTGCTCGATCCGCCGGGTGTGCGGGGCGTTGCCATGTCCCACGGATTCCAGGGTGTGCCCATGTGCTGGTTGGTGCCCCAGCCGCCATAGGCAAACTCGACGGTGTGGGTCTTGCCGAGCACGATCATGCCGGCCGATATCATGCGCCGCGCGATGGTCGCCGTCACGGCCGAGCGGCGGGTGCGCCAGTTGGCGGAGCCGCCGGTGGTGATCTGTCCCTCGAGTTCGATCAGATCCTTCAGCGCGATCGGCACGCCATGCAGCGGTCCGACGGCATGGCCGGAGCGGATCGCCTTGTGTGCCGCTTCCGCTGCAAGCCGCGCGCCGGAGCCATAGACGGCGACAAACGCATGCAGCTTGGGTTCGAGCGTCTCGATACGCGCCAGCAGCGCATCGACCACATCGACGGGCGACAGGCGTCTGGCGGCGATCTCTTGCGCGAGGGTGGCGGCCGGAAGCAGGGACGGATCGGTGGCGGCAGGGCTGGCGTCATTCATCGGCTTTGCTCTTTCGTGTTTTTCTTCTTGGTATCGATATCAAACGTATTGCACGCCGATCACTGCATGCTGACAAGGGTCAAATCGACAAACCAGGATTGCGGGGAGACAAAGCCTTTGACCTTCGGGCTCATCGCGCGCGGGTTGAGGTCGTGCAAGATGTAGAGCCAGGGCGGATTGTCGATCAGGCGCTCATGCGCCTTGCGCGTGGCCTGGGCGATCGCAGCGGGGTCGGTGGCTTCGGCCAGCGTCTTCAACGCATCGTCGAACGCGTCATCCTTCCACTGCTCGAAATTGAAGCCCTTGGGCGAAAAATTGGCCGATGAGAAATAGCGCGCCATGACGCCGACGTCGGACGAGGGCGAGCTGACATTGAGCGACATCGCGCCCTGCAGGCTCGGGCTGTCCGGCGTCGCACGGGCGGCCGTCAGCAGCACCTGCCATTCCACCACGTCGATCTGCACATTGACGCCGCAGGCCTCCTTGAGGTTCTGCTGCAGGAATTCGTTCATGGGCATCGGCAGCATCTGCCCCGAGCCGGAACTCGAAATCATGGTCTTGAACGAGAGTGGTTTGGCCGCGGTGTATCCGGCCTCGGCCAGCAGCGCCTTGCCCTTGGCGGGGTCGAACTTATAGCGATTGACCGGCGCGCCGAAATTCGGATCGCTGGTCTTGAGCCAGCCGACCGACGGCTCCGCCGTGCCGTTGAGGAACGCCACCAGGCCGTCGCGATCGATGCAATAGTTCAGGGCCTGGCGCACCCTGACGTCCTTGAACGGGCTGTCGGTCGCGCCGATGTTGTAGAACCACGGCCAGACATGGGGATAGGAGCCGGTGGTGACGGTGAATCCCGCCGACTTCAGCGAGGCGATGCCGTCGGGCGGCGGCACTTCGATCCAGTCGACCTGGCCGGAGCGCAGCGCGGCCAGCCGCGAGTTCACTTCGTGGATCGGCATCAGCACCACGGTATCGACTTTCGCCTTCCTGGCGGTGTCCCAGTAGCCGTCGAAGCGCGCGAGATCGGCCTCCTGCCGCGGCACCAGCTTGGTGATGCGGAACGGGCCGGTGCCCGCGGCCGGCAGGGTGGCGACCTTGCCCCAGTTGCGCTCGGCCTTCTCGAACGACGCCGGCGAGGTGAACAGGATATAGACCGCCATATAGGGGAAATACGATGCCGGCGTCGTGGTGGTGATGGCGACGGTGAAGTCGTCGATCTTCTTGTAGCTGCCCATCAGCGGCACGCGCGACCGCGTGATGCCGGACCCCGGCGGCTCGAATTGCGGGCTCTCGCTGTTGAAATAACGGTCGAGATTCCAGATCACGGCGTCGGCGTTGAAATCGGTGCCGTCATGGAATTTCACGCCATGGCGCAGATGGAAGATCCAGGTCTTGTTGTCTTCCGGGTTCTGTTCCCATGTCTCCGCGAGTCCCGGGCGCAGGGTCGCCAGTCGATCGGTCCGGGTCAGGTCCCACAGCACCAGTCCCTCGAAGATCGGATAACCGAGAAAACGCATGCCCTCGAAGCCGTTATTCGGCATTCCGGTGGTGGTGGGAATGTCGGATGCGGTCATGGCGATGCGCAGGGTCGTCTCGGCCATGGCCGGTTGTTGCGACAGCAGCAGGGCGGTGAGCGCGAAAGCGGCGGACAGGCGAGCAATGAGCATGGGATGATCTCCGACATGCGGCGATCACGTGGATCGCGGCGGGCGTATGACGGAGACAACGAGGCAAGTTTCAGGCCAGCGAGGGTTGGTCTCCGCTCAAATGATCGCAATCGCATGTGCGACGAAGATGATGAAACCGGAGCGTGCGTGTGATCAAATCGGCGCCGGAGTCGGACGATTTATCGCGCAATGTTGCCGGACATCATTCTTGGTGGTCCGGATAACCAGTCGGAAAGGGCCATCATGGGGGCATCAAATCCTGTCGAGACCGTCATAAGCATTCTGTCACTGATCGATGAAGTCCGCGCCAAGATGGAAGGAACAAAACTGGCTGCGTTCCCGTGGCGCCCGTCCTCACCTGACGCAGCCGACGACCTCACCGATTTGGCGCACGAGGCGCTTAAGCGTTGTGATGACCAGATGGATGCGCTGATTGTCGTCACTGTCGCTGCTGTCCTGGTCAGCTCGCGGGACGCCGGGCGGGCTTGATCGAAGGTGAGGAGCGGTATTTTTCACAGGGGAATATCATGACGCCGTTCAAGACCATCCGCGCCCGTGCCGAAAAACGCAAAGGCGGCCCCAAGGCGCTGAGCCTGCTGCTTCCGCCCGCGCCCAATCCGAAGGCACTTGCCAAGCTTGGCGATGATCGCGTTCTCGCCGAGATGACCCGGCGGGTGTTCTCGGCGGGCTTCGCCTGGAGTGTGATCGAGACAAAGTGGCCGGGATTCGAAGAGGCATTTGTTGGTTTCGCACCCGGCCGCCTCTCGCTGCAGCCCGACGAGTTCTGGGATGCCTTGATGAAGGACACCGGCATCGTGCGCAACGGCGCCAAGATCATGTCGGTGCGGGCCAACGCCAGCTTCGTCCGTGATATCGCGAAGGAGCACGGCAGTTTCGGCAAGATGCTGGCCAAGTGGCCGTCCTCTGACCAAATCGGATTGCTTGAACTGCTGGTGAAGCGCGGCAGCAGGCTTGGCGGCAACACCGGTCAGATGCTGCTGCGATTTCTCGGCTGGGATGGATTCGTCACATCAAAGGATGTGGTGATCTGCCTGCGTGATGCCGGGCTCGATATCGCCGAGACCGTGACATCGAAACGCGATCTCGCCAAGGTGCAGGCCCAGTTCAATGCCTGGCACGAGGAGACGGGCTTGCCCTACATACACCTGTCCCGCATTTGCGCCATGTCGATCGGCGAAAACTACGACGCCGAGAAGCTTGCAGGTTTCATGGGGGCCGAGGATTGATGGTCGGATCGCGCGAGTCCCACGGCTGCGACGCCATCCGGGCCGGCGAAAGCCTGCCCTTGTGAAGCACGGATGTTCGTGCCTAGCTGTGGCGCGACGTTTTCGCTTGGTGAGCAGGATTGTCACGACATGACCAGTGATCAGCGGCTGCCCCGTTTTGCCGTTCTCATCGATGCGGACAATACCTCGCCGCGGATTGCGGAAGGTCTGTTCGAGGAGGTCGCCAAGTTCGGCGAGGCCAGCGTTCGCCGCATCTATGGCGACTTTTCCAATCAGCGGCTGAAGTCGTGGGCGGACATCCTGCAGCGGTTTGCGATCGACCCCTATCAGCAGTTCGCCTACACCACGGGCAAGAATGCGTCCGATATCGCGCTGGTGATCGATGCGATGGATCTGCTGCACAGCGGCCGCTTCGATGGCTTCTGCCTGGTGTCGTCGGACAGCGATTTTACCCGCCTGGCCTCTCGCCTGCGTGAGCAGGGCGCCGACGTCTATGGCTTTGGCGCCCAGAAAACCCCGGAGAGTTTCCGGCAGGCCTGCCGCAGGTTCATTTACACCGAAAACCTGCTGCCGGAGCCGCGGGCGTCGGGGCCCGAGCCGGCTTCCAAGTCGACATCACTGGAACCGCCGAACGCGGCCGTCCCGATTCTCAGCAAAGCCGTGGCGCAACTCGAGAGCGAAGACGGCTGGGTTCGCCTGCGCGACGTGGGCAAGCAATTGTCGAACCTGGTGTCGGATTTCGACGTCCGCACCTATGGCTTCGGCAAACTGAGCGACCTTGTCCGAAAGACAAATGCATTCGACATCGAGCAGGTCGAAGGCGGACAGATGCGCATCAGGGCCAAGAGAGAGAACAGGAGTGGGGCCGCGAAAACGAGATCGCGCACCAGAGGCGCCGGTCGCTGAGGCGACGGGTGGCCACCTGAGAGAGCGACACGGGCAGTCATCGTTTCCCTATCGATACCTGTACACTCTCGGATCGTCAGCCCTGATTTCCTCCCCATAGCACCATACCGTGCTTTGCTCCGGGCGAAGCATCGGCCGGGAACGTCGACCGAGCAGCAAGCCTTCGATTGCCTCGCCGAACGACGCCCCTTCAAAATAGAATCCGTCGTCCACAATTGTGTGGCCAAAGCAGCGGCCGGAACTGTCCATGTACAGCCCCGCATAGCCATGACGGGTCTCGGCTACGCCGACCAACTGTGTGGAGAGCAGTTTTTCCCACACGTCGAAAATAAGATCGTCCGGAGGGAGCGGCTGAAATGTGAGGTGGCCTACCAGCAACCCACCGAGTTCGGCCAAGACGGCCGCAGCAGGATGGTCGTGTCTCACGTCGGGGGCCGCAGCAGTCCTCCGGCCCGGACGCCACCCCGCCGCGACAAACAACGGTCGCGCACTTGCAGGCACTTCGATCATCAACTCGCCCCTCAATCCAACGAGCGCTGCCGTGCGCCGGCCATTAAGACGCGTAATCCGGCTCCTGCCGATCCAGGATACGCTTCAAGGCATCGAAGTGCCGCTGCGCCGGCGAGGGGCCGTCATAGCGTCGGTTACCGCCGATCTCCCGCTTGGTCTTTTCGACCACGGCGGCGGGAAGCTGCTTCAGCGGCTGGCCCGTCCACATCGCATAGATCTGCACCTGCGCCGCGCGCTCGATATAATAGAGCCGGTCATAGGCGTCGGCCACGGTCTCGCCCACGGTGCTGATGCCGTGATTGGCCATGAACAGCACGGTCTTGTCGCCGATCACTTTGGCGAGGCGCCGGCCTTCTTCGGGATCGAAGGCGGGGCCGGTGTATTCGTCGTCATAGGCGATCCGGCCCATCATCCCCACTTCGGTCTGGCCGATCTCCTTGATGCGCGGATCTTCCAGCCGCGTCAGCGCGCTGGCATAGGGCATGTGGGTGTGGAATACCGCCTTGGCCTGCGGCAAGGCCTTGTGGATCGGCGCATGGATGCAATAGCAGGAGCGCTCGACATCGCCCGCACCGCGTTTGACCTCGCCGTCGTCGATGCCGACCTCCATGAAGGATGACGCCTTCACCTCGGACCAGTGCATGCCGAACGGGATCTGGTAATAGCGGTCGCTATGTCCGGGAACCACGAAGGTCAGGTGGTTGAAGATGCCCTCGTTGAAGCCGTGCATGACGGCCAGCCGATGCGCGGCCGCGAGATCAACCCGCGCCTCCCACTCCTCGGCACTGCACTCCTTGAGTGACGTCGGCGAAACCCGGAACTGCATAGGTCTTCTCCCTGAGGCTGATGTCCGCGCCGCGGCTCTGCAAAGGACCGCCCGGACGGTTCTTTTATCCCGGCAGTGTAGCGCGGTCCGCGGGCGCCGTGCCTGAAATTATGGCCGGTCTCCCATCTCCGTTTGCGGCTCGAACCTGAACCGCGAGTTACACGTCAGATCAAGCTTTGAGATGCTGCCGGTCGAGAGCAAGGGCAAGAACGCTCCCGACAATGTCGACCAGAACACCGGGTTTAAGCGGCCGTTCGTCGGGATCAAATGCCAGTCCAATGATGGCCTGTTGCCCCATGGAGGTTGCCACAGGCCAGAAATCGAACCGCGAGGTATCGAACGGGTACAGTCCAGCCGGGAAGGCTTTCCCGGTGGTCAGGGTCGATTGCCCCGCCTCGAGTTCTGCCTGGAGCAGCTCAAGATTGCCGCGTCGCTCGACGAGATCCACGGCAGGCCCTGACATTGTGATGACGGCAACGGGGACGTGGAAGAGGGCTTCAAGAGCGTTGGCGGTGTTGACGATGATCGCTTTTGTACCACCGGCCGCCAGGGTATCGCGGCTATAACTCCGGAGCACTGCAGCTTGTTGTCTCAGGCGCGCCGCGTCGTCGGCCCTGCGTCGGGCGATCGAGGCCACGGGACTCGCGATGCATCCGACAACGAACAGCAGCGCAATGGCCCATATGTTGGCCGGGTCGTCGACATTGAGTGTGTAGCGCGGCTCGGTGAGGAAGAAATTGTAGGCGAGAGCGCCGAGGATTGCCGAAAAGAAGGAAGAGCCGAAGCCGAACGTAACAGCGGCAATGATGACGGGAATCACGAACACGAGCGAGAGGTTCGGGATCGTCACATTGCTGTCGACGGCGACCGCCACCACCGTCGCCAGGGCGGTCATCAGGAATGCCGCAAGGTATCGCAGGACCAGCGGCGCCTTGAACAGGTCCAGCGCCGGAATGGGATCAGTGTCGGTGAGCGGCCTGATCTCGCGCTGCGGCGTCACTCTCTGAGTGCTCATAGCAATGTTCTCTTCAGCAAGGCCCATGGCCACCAGACCGTCGCGGCATTGTAGCGCGTTCCGGCGCCGCATGGCCTGAAATTACGGCCGCTCTCGCATCTGTGTTTGCCGGATCGTTTCCAAGACCGCTCGCCGACACCGGGGCTTTTCGAAGGGACCGTCGCTATCTCCGGTGCAGCATTTTGAGGGCGTCGAACAGGATGCGCGGATCGTGCTGGCCCTTATAGAAGGGAGAGACCGGTCTCGCCAGATCGAGAAGGCCGAACACGGCGATCTGGGCGGAGCGCACCGAATATTCGACCGTGAACACGACATCGTCGGGGATTTCGCAATATTGACCGATGAAGGCGAGGTTCTTCGATCCGTCCGGAATGACTTTCGGCCGGTCCTTGCCGGTGCGCGGCATGAATTGGCTGGTAATGTATGGCATCATCGCAGTGATGATCCTGGACGTGCCGATGATATGGGGCGCCTTCTCGGTAAATCTCAGATGGGACAGCAGCTCGGTCAGGAGCTCCTCGCCGGTGCACTCCACCATGGTCTTGTGAACGAAGTTCCCCACGCGGTCGGGAAACAGGCCATAGCCCCACCAGACCCAGACGTCCTTGGGCTGTTCGTAATAATGCGGCTGATGGTTCAGCACCACGGTCAGCAGCCAGTTCGAATCCTTGATGGTAACCAGGCCGCCCTTTCCGGCCTCGCTGCCCGAGAACACCTCCAGCAGACCGAAGAAAGTCGAATCCCGCGCGGTGACCGTGAACGACTCCCATTTCGATTTGGCGATATCCGAGCAGAACGCGGCAGGGTGACCGAACGCGGGAGTCTTGGCGGCCAGCGTCTGCCAGAGTTTCCAGGAGCTACCGGCTTTTTCGGTGCGAAGCACAGGCGCTGCCGTGTTCGAGCCGTAGGAGGTGTCGGCGGTCATGCTGCCGTTGGTGACGAACACCAGGTCGTCCGTCGCCAGTACGACGACATGTCCCCCGCCACCTTGCGCATAGCGCAGGTGCGTCGCGCGCTTCTCGGCTCCATCGATGGCCACATCGATGTCCGTCACCTCCGTGTTCATCGCGAACTTGACGCCGTGTCCGGTCAGCCATGCCACGATCGGCCGGACCATGGCGTCATATTGGTTGAATTGGGTGCGATAGATCCCCGCCATGGTGTCGATGGTCGAGAACAAATGGGTGAACCGCAGGCAATACCGCTTGAACTCCACTGCGCTATGCCAGGGTTCAAAGGCAAAGGTGGTGCACCAGATGAACCAGAAATTGCTCTTGAAGAAATCCGGCTTGAACCACTGCTCGATGGTTTTTGTCCCGAGTAGCGCCTCGGGTGTTGCGCAAAGTTCGACCAGATCCAGGCGATCCCTTTCGCTGAAGCCGAGGTCGGCGACATCGACAATCGCACCATTGGCAACAAGGCGCGCCTTGTCGTTCCAGAAGAACTCCTGATGGAATTCCATCAGTTCGTCCTTGGCCGATTTTTTGGGATTGCTGATGGCGGGAATGAAGGACAGCAGATCGTAGGTGCAGTTGAATTTCTCTTCGAACATGCGGCCGCCGCGCATGGAGTAGCCGTCGCTGGGGTTTCCCTTGGCGTCCAGGCTGCCGCCATATCCCGCGGATTCCTCGAAGATGGTGATGTCAGTGCCGGCAAAACCTCCCTCTTTGATGAGGTAGGCGGCGGCTGCGAGCGAGGCGATGCCGCTGCCGATCAGGTAGGCTTTTCTGCCCACCGAGATGCTGTGGGCGTTGTCGTTTTGGGCCGACGTCGCGTTAAGGGTCATTTTCGTATCCCTTTCTCGTTTGTCGCTGGTGTGCATCTTCGATGTGTGAGCTGACAGCATCCCGTCCGGGAGTGCAATGCGTTTGCGGCCGATCCGGATTTTCACTTAAGAAGGAGTTGTCTGAATGACCAGCGGTTTAGTAATTTGGTGACGCTGTCGAACTTTGTGATGCGAGCCGCAGACAAACGATCGCCTTCGCTCTTCTCTCTGTGCCTGTTCCGACCGTGTATGTGTTCCATTGCTCCGGCTTTGGCCAAGTGTGTAGCGCGGCTCGGTGAGGAAGAAATTGTAGGCGAGAGCGCCGAGGATCGCCGAAAAGAAGGAAGAGCCGAAGCCGAACGTAACAGCGGCAATGATGACGGGAATCACGAACACCAGCGAGAGGTTCGGGATCGTCACATTGCTGTCGACGGCGACAGCCACCACCGTCGCCAGGGCGGTCATCAGGAATGCCGCAAGGTATCGCAAGACCAGCGGCGCCTTGAACAGGTCCAGCGCCGGAATGGGATCAGTGCCGGTGAGTGGCCTGATCTCGCGCTGCGACGTCATTCTCTGATCGCTCATGGCGATGTTCCTTTAGAAAAAGACGCATGCTTGACCACACTGTCCCGGAGGCCGAGTCCCAAAGGCCGAGTCCCAAAGGCCAAGTCCCAGGGTGCTGAGCGATGCCGAGACGTCTCCACCGTGTGGAAACTCCAGATAGGAACTTCAGGTTCCCTACGCATATGCGGTCGATATAATTATACAATTCACGGGTCAGTGAGGAGACGCCAGGGCCGCGCGGGACATCCGGGCCGTGGCCTGTCAACCACGACGTCTGCGTCCCTGCACCTGGACACTGCTGCAGACGCCAAGTGTTGCCGAGCCCCATGTCATGCGCCGAGTCATGCGCCGGCACGCCCACTCTCGCGGCGCCGCTGCCTGAAATCTGGTCTTGCCGCCCCTCGCCGACCAATGTCAGACTTATGACATGAGTACAGCCAAGCGACAGAAGTCCGACCTGCGGGACGAATACGCTGCGCTGACGCGCCAGCGCATCGTGGCCGCCTTTGTCGAAACTCTGGAGGACGAGGCGGCCGACGACGTCTCCATGGCGGCGATCGCCAAGCGGGCCAACGTCGCCGAGCGCACCATCTACCGGCATTTCAAGACCCGTGCGGAGCTGCTCGCGGCGGCCGGCGAGTGGATCGAGCACAATGTCTTCGGCTACGTTCCGTTCACTTCGCCGGAGCAATTGCCCGGCATTTTCCGCAAGCTGTGCAAAAGCTTCGACCGCCATCCGCATCTCGCCCGCGCCATTGCACTGACCCGGGTCGGCCGCACCGTGCGGGCCGGCTTCCGGCAGCGCCTGATCGAGCACCATCACGTGGCGATGGCGCCGCTGACCCGGCACCTGAAACCGAAGGAGGCCCGCCAGGCCGAGGCGCTGGCGGCCTATCTCAACAACGTGCTGGCCTGGAGCGCGTTGCGCGAGGATTTCGGCATGTCGAGCACGGAGATTGCGGACGCGATGGAATGGGCGCTGACGACACTGTTGAAAGATGTGCATCGGCGCGACGCGGCCGCGGCGCGGCTGGCTGGTGGCAGCGGCGGACGATCGCCGAAGGCGAAAACGGCGCGCACGAAAGCGCCGAAATAACAGTGGGGAGAAACACCATGACGTCCGCAACCAAATCATCCCGGAGCGGGATCCCGGACGATCTGCTGATCAGCGCGCCCGACGAGATTCGCATCCGCCAGGATCTGGTGCTCACCGCGCTGGGCCACCGTCCGGCCGACCGGGCCCTGCGGGTCGGGCGCCTGCTCGATGTGCACAGCCGCAGCTGGAGCGAGGACCAGGAGATCGTGTTCAAGGGACGCCGCATCGCCTGGGTCGGGCCGGCGGGCAGCTATCCCGGCGAAGTCCGTGAACGCGTGCACCGGCCGGATCTCGCCGCCGTCCCCGGTTTCGGCGAAGTGCACAAGCACATCGAGAGCTCGCATCTGACACCGGAATGGGAAGCGGCGCTGGTGCTGCCGCGCGGCAACACCTGGACCTGCGAAGCCAGCCACGAGTTCTCCAACGTCAACGGTGCGCGCAATCTCGATTTCTGGTTCGAGGCGCGCAAGCAGGGATCGCCGCTGAAAATCTTTCCGCAGCCGGGATCGGCGGTGCCGCCCACCGCCTATGAGTGGGGCGGCGGCTGGTATGGCGGCGAGGAGCAGGCGCGCTTCATGAGCCAGAGCCTGATGGTCACCGGCCTTGATGAGGTGATGGACTGGCCCGCGGTGTGGAATCCGGACAATCCCTCCTACCAGCGGATTTGGGCCATGATCGAGGCCACGTTCGCGGCGCGCGGCGTGGTCGAAGGCCATGCCTCGGGCCTGCGCGATCTGCCCTCCATCAACGCCTTTGCCGCGGCCGGCCTCGCCTCCGACCATGAAGTGCAGACGCCGGAGGAAACCTGGGACAAGCTGACCCGCGGCCTGTTCGTCGAACTGCGCGTCTACGCCATGGCGGAGATTGTCGCCTGGCTGCTGGCGAAGGGCCTGCAGGACTGGTCGCAGATCGCGTTCACCACCGACGATCGCAGCGCCACTCATACGCTGGAAACCGGCGCCAGCGATCACAATGCGCGTGTGGCGATCGAAGCGGGTCTTTCGCCTGAGATCGCAATCCAATGCCTCACCATCAATCCGGCACGCCACATGCGCCTCACGCCGTATGTCGGCAGTCTGTCGCCGGGACGTTTCGGCGATGTGGTGCTGCTGTCGGATGTCAAAAAGCTCACCATCGCCGAAGTGTGGGCCGACGGCGCACAGGTATCGGAGGGCCCCCGTTACACCGGCCTGGTGCCGGAGATCCGATGGCCGGAATGGGCGACCAGGACGGTCAATATCAATCGCGAAATCAAGCCGCAGGACTTCGTGCTCGCCGCCGAGCCCGGCCGCGCCACCATGAAGGCCGCGGTGATCCGCCCGTTCCACTGGAATCCCGACTTCTACACCCTGGAGCTGCCGGTGCGTGACGGCGCGGTGCAGCGGGACGAGAGCCAGGCCATCACCAAATTCGCCATTGTCGATCGTTTCTCCGGCGAAGGCCGTGTCTCGAAAATGTTCTGGCGTGGCTGCGGCCCGCGCACGCCGGACACCGCGGTCGCCTGTTCGGTGGCGCATGACAAGCACAACATCTGGGTGGTCGGCTCCTCCGACGCGGCGATGGCCAAGGCCGTCAATGCATTGGTCGAACTGCAAGGCGGCTGGGCGCTGGTGCGCGAGGGCGAGCTTGTCTCGACCGTCCGTTTCGAGGTCGGCGGCCTGATGAGCTGCCGCCCGGCGGAAGCGCTCGATGCCGATATGCAGGCGCTCTATGCGGAGGGGCGCAAGGTGGACTGGATGTATGAGCCGACCTATCGGCCGCGCTGGTTCCCGGGATTTCCGGAACGCCTGATGTTCGCGACGCTGACGTGTGCGCCATGGAGCTGGGTGCTGGTTGCGCCCTGCGAGCAGGCGCCGCTCGGCTTCATCAATGTGCAGACCGGCCAGGCGCATCCGGTGGTCTGGTGACGGCACCGATCGGAGGGACAGCATGAACGAGATGACGCCACCACCAGTTCAAAGCAATGGTCTCGCCTCCGATCCGACCGCGCCAAAGACAGGCACGGTCGACAGCTTCTTCCACCTCACCGAGCGCGGCACCAGCATCAGTCGCGAGGTGGTGGCCGGGGCTACCACCTTCGCGGCAATGGCCTATATCATCGCGGTCAACCCGGCGATCATGTCCGGTGCCGGGATGGACCGCGCCGATCTCGTCAGCGCCACGGCGCTTGCGGCGATCTTCGGCTCGGTGATGATGGGGCTCACCGCCAATCTGCCGCTCGCGGTGGCGCCCGCCATGGGCTCCAATGTCATCTTCACCTATGTGCTGGTGAAGCAGATGGGCGTGCCCTGGCAGGGAGCGTTGGCGATGGTCGCGTTCACCGGGGTGCTGTTCCTGATCCTCAGCCTCTCCCGGCTGCGCGAGCGCGTCGCCAACGATGTTCCGGAAACCCTGAAGATCGGCATCCAGGCCGCGGTCGGCACCCTGATCGTGTTCATCGCGCTGCGCGGCGCGGGCTTCATCGTGCAGAACCCTTCCACCTATATCGCCATGGGATCGCTGCGCAGCCCGCCGGTGCTCTTGACGCTGGCCGGCCTGCTGCTGACCCCGGTGCTGATCGCGCGCCGCGTGCCCGGCGCTCTCATCCTGTCGATCGCGCTGCTCACCGTGATCGGCTTCTTTGTACCCGCCGGCAACGGCAAGATGGTGACGTCGATGCCGTCCGCCATCCTGTCGTGGCCACGCTGGCCGACGAGCACCTTCGCCGCCCTCGATGCCGGTTATCTCTTCACCCATTTCGTGACGGGGCTGCCGTTGCTGTTCTATTTCCTGTGCGCCGAATTCTTCTCGACGCTGGGCACCCTGATCGGCGTCACCGGCGCCGCCAATCTGCGCCGCGGCGATGGATCGATCCCGAACGCCACCGCGGCTTTCGCCACCGACGCCACCGCCACCATCGTCGGGCCGGTGCTCGGCACGTCGGTGGTCACCGCCTATATCGAATCCATCACCGGCGTGCAGGCCGGCGGACGCACCGGCCTGACCTCGCTGACGGTGGCCGGCTTCTTTTGTCTGGCGCTGTTTTTTTGGCCGGTCTTCGTCATCATCCCGCCGCAGGCTACCGCGCCGGCGCTGGTGCTGGTCGGCGTGCTGATGATGCAGGGCCTCGCCCGCATCGACATGATGGAGCTCTCCAACGCCGTTCCCATCGTGCTGACGCTGCTGGTGACGGTGCTGACCAACAACCTCATCAACGGCATGGCGCTAGGCACGCTGAGTTATCTGGCGCTCGAGGTTACCCTCGGCCGCCGCGCGCAAATTCCCGCGATGGTCTGGGGCCTCGGCGCGGTGTTCGTGCTCTACGGGGTGGTCACGGCGCAGGTGATGTGAGGTGGGCGCCGCGCCGCCGCTCAAGGGCGCGCAACCAGCAGCGGCTGCACGTTGGCTCCGCCGGCCATCAGGGGATTCGACGGTGTGAAGCGTTCGCGCTGCTCTCGTTTGCGAACCAGCGCGCGCGCAACAGCGAAGGCGTCGTTCAGGTTTCCGGCGCGCCGCAGTGCGATGTTGAAAAAGGCGTCGCCGAAATAGGTCCACTTGGCCCTGTCTTCGCAACCGAACGAAGGATGCTCCGCATCGGCCGCGGTGATGACCAGCACATCAGGGTTCGCCAGACGCGGGATAAAGGCGCCGGAATAGCAGGCCGAGATCACCACCACCTTGTGTCGCACACCTGTGCGCGCCAGCATGCCGGCGAGACGAGACGGCGTCAGTGTTTGCGAGAGTCGTCCCGCCTTGACCGCAAGGCCATCGGGGGAGCCGTGCGAGGTGAGGATCACGAACAGGACGTCGTTGTTGGCGTCCATTCCGTTGGCCGCCGCTTGCAATGACGTGGCCAGGGTCTCGATTGTCGCAGCTCCACCGGTCTTCGAATTGTATTTCACGCTGACCGGGCCGTTGCCGAAACGGCCGGCGACGATCTCAGCCGCGCCGGTGGCCTCGCGCCGGAACACGCCCTGATCGCCGAACAGTCCGAAGGAGACCACACTCACCTTGCGCACAGCCTCGACGGCAAGCGCCGGCGAAACCAGCGAGGCGATGGCCAAGGCGAGTGCGATCAGCAGCACGCCGCGCCGGCCGGCCCAGGATTGATAAAACTTGCCGCTCGAAGATTCAGACGTCATGACAAACCTCGTTTCAAGGTCGCCACCATAGATAGCATGGCAGCACAATGGAATTGCGGCGGATCATGGGGCTGGGCAAGTAATCGCGCCGTGGTCGCACCAGATCGGGCTCGCATGGAGTCTGGCCGTGGGACGGCTTCAGCGCGCTTGCCCTCGTCGTCGAGGCTTTGACATTCGCGGTGCTACGCGTTCTCGCTTGGCCGCGACCCGCTGTGCCGCCGCCAGCGCCAGTCGCGCCCAGCTGATGAGTTCGTCGGGTTCGTCGAACAGCCGCTCCGGCGCACGCCAGAAGGCAAGGTCGATGGTGCCGGCTTTCTTCGCGTAGTCGAGCGGCGGAAAAGCTTCGGCTTCCTTGAAGGCCGCCTTGTTGTCGTCGTCGACACGAAAGTAGAGCGTGTTATCTCTCACCATGGCAAGCATGACGCTATCGCAGAACACGCCGGTCTTGCCGAACATCCGCCGCATCGTGACATGACCGAGCGGCGCGAGCTGCTCGTGCAGGAACTCGGCAAAGCTGTCGCTGGCGACCATGCTCACCTCTTTGGCGCGCCCGTCCTGAAATGGGCTCGGCATAAGAATCTTGCGAGCCCAGAGAACGAAACCTGAGAATCGCTATGCGATTGTAATGCCCATCGATCGGCGGTAAGTTGCAGAAAAATTGCACACAATCGCTGGAAGAGGAAGCATGGCGCGTAATATTCTGATTCTGGGAGCCTCCTACGGCTCGCTGCTGGGAACGAAGCTGCTGATGGCCGGTCACAACGTGACCCTGGTGTGCCGCAAGAAGACGGCCGAACTGATCAACCGTGAAGGCACCGAAGTCCGCATCAAGCTGCGCGACGAACCGACGCACCGCTCCATCTTCTCGCGCGACCTGCCGGGAAAGCTGGACGCGACGTCGCCGGACCAGGTCGACGTGTCGCGCTACGATCTGGTTGGCCTCGCGATGCAGGAGCCGCAATACACCAACCACACCATCCGCGTTCTGATGGTCAAGATCGCGGTGGCGAAACTGCCGTGCCTGTCGATCATGAACATGCCGCCCTTGCCTTATCTGAAGCGGATTCCGGCGCTCGAAGGGATGGACCTCGAAGAGGCCTACACCAATGCGCAGGTCTGGGAGCGCTTCACGCCGGGGCTGGTGACGCTGTGTTCGCCAGATCCGCAGGCCTTCCGTCCGCCGGACGAAGAAGCCAACGTGCTGCATGTCGGCCTGCCCACCAACTTCAAGGCGTCGGCCTTTGCCGATGAAAAACACACCCGGTTGCTGCGCGAGCTCGAAGCCGACATCGACGCGGTGACGCTGGATGGCCAGGACGTTCCGGTCAAACTCAAGGTGTTCGATTCGCTGTTCGTGCCGCTCGCGAAATGGTCGATGCTGCTGACCGGCAACTATCGCTGCATCACGCCGCAGGAGCCGCGGCCGATCCGCGATGCGGTGCATGGCGATCTCGATCTGTCGCAGTCGATCTATGACCATGTCGATGCCGTCGCCCGGAAGCTGGGCGCGGACGCGCAGGATCAGGTGCCGTTCGCGAAATACGCCAAGGCGGCGGAAAGCCTGCTCAAGCCCTCGTCCGCGGCCCGCGCGGTGGCCGCCGGCGCGCCCTTCATCGAGCGCGTCGACCTGCTGGTGAAACTGATCTCGCATCAGCTCGACATGCCCAATGCGGAGATCGACCGCACCGTGCAGGTGGTCGATCAGAAGCTGAGCGAGAAGATCGTGTCCGGCGGATCCGGCGCGCAGTAGCACTCACACCCGACACGCGTCGAACGCCGCTATATTCAGAGCCGCCGGATATTGGTCCGGCGGCTCTCGCTTTTTGCTGGTGCATCAGTGACGCAGACGGCTTACGCCGGCACGCTCTCGACAAGCTTCTGTTTGTCTGGCTGCGCGGAGGTGATGTCGCGGACAACAATTTCATTGTTGGTCTTGTTGACGCCGGTGAAGATGCCTTGCGTCGTAAGCTTCACGGGCTTCGCCCCGGGCGTCGACGACTGGAATGTCATGTGGGCGGTATAAGGCACGCTGACCTTACCGTAATACACCACCACATGGTACGCGTACTTCTTGCCTGCGGGGACGCTGACTTGGGTCGTGATCGTGTCGGTCACGGTGTCCGTGTTGATCTTCTGGTCGGTCAGTGAGATCGTCTTGCTGTCGGATTCCTCGAACGAAGCCGATGCCGAGACTTCGACCACCTTCTCGATGCCGCCCTTGATGCTGAAGGTCTGGGTGTATTTGTGCCCGATGGTGTCGGACTGGGAGTTCGTGATCGAGCGCTGGGTGGTGACCGTGCGCGCCAGCGA
Organism: Bradyrhizobium prioriisuperbiae; assembly: GCF_032397745.1. Classification (NCBI taxonomy): domain Bacteria; kingdom Pseudomonadati; phylum Pseudomonadota; class Alphaproteobacteria; order Hyphomicrobiales; family Nitrobacteraceae; genus Bradyrhizobium; species Bradyrhizobium prioriisuperbiae. Next base: position 1,895,020 of record NZ_CP135921.1, on the reverse strand, counting down.
ATAGGTGCTGGTGATGTCCTTGCCGCCCAGGGTGTTGTCGACGGTGGTCACCGCACAATGCGATGGCGGCATCCCGAGGTCAGCGACCGCCTTGGTCATGTCATAGTCGACGGAATCGACGGTGACCTCGCCGAGCTCGGTGACCAGCCGCCACTCCTCGTTGTCGGCGCCGCCATCCCAGTGAAACACGCCGATCGTTCCATGCACATTGGAGCCGTAGACATTGATCTTGGCTTCCCAGTTCAGGAACGTGTTGATTCCGGCCCAGTTGTCGCCCAGGTCCTCGGCGCGCCAGAGCTGCGTGGCATCGGCGGAGCTGATGTTCACCGCCTTCAACGGCCCGCCGGGATACTGCATGCCGAAGATCTTGATGACGCCGCAGGCGAGCACCAGGCCGGTGCTGACATGGCGAAGGAAAGCGCCGCCGCGGGGATCCGGCGTTGCGGTCCAGATCTGATCCGCGGTTGAGGTGAGCGCCTGCAGCACCACGGCGCCTTGCGGGGTGATCGTGAGCACCCAGTTCGAGCGTCCGATCTTGGACATGATGTAAAAGGGTTTGGTGGGAAAATCGATCTGATTGGACATTTGCGTCTCCAGTGAAATGAGGTTGTTTGTGCGATTTGAAAACTCAAAACGCGGATGATGGCCAAGGCCGGGGCGTGCGCCGTCCCGCCCTGAAGAGCGTCAGACTCGTGAAAGCGTGCGAGTTGTGACTGATCGGCATGTCGTGTCTTCGCGCTGATACGACGTCAGTGTCCCAGGCTTGACCGGCTCCGCGACAAGCCGGCCTTCGTCTCCGTGCCAGGATAAAATCCATCGGAGCGACGCGACTTGGCTACCAGACAAGAATGTTCAGGAATTGTGATCCAGATCACAACGGCCTCTCAGCGCGCGCAAAGCGTGCAGATGAGCAATCAACCCCCGACTGCTGGACCTGTTGTGATCCGCGACGTTAGCTGCGCCGCGATATCGTCCACCTTCTCGAACAGCAGGTCCGGTTTCATCGCGACCAGCGTTTCCGATGCCGCATAACCCCAGGTCACCGCACCGCAGCTGATGCCGGCGGCACGGGCCGCCTCGATGTCACGCACTTCATCGCCGATCGCGATCGCCTGGGCGGTGGCGACACCGGTGCGGCGCATGATGGTTTTGAACTTCGCCGCCTTGCCGAACAGCGACGCGCCGCAGGCGAAGGATGAGAAGCATGCGGCATGCGCGCCAAGCTGGCGCCGCGCATTGTCCTCGCTGTCCGAACTGACGAGTGCCAGCGTCAGTCGGGCATCACGCAGCGTGCGAAGCATCGCCGGCACGCCGGGGAACAGGGAGATTGTGTCGATCTGCTCGCGCTTGAGCGCGCGCAAGTGGCGCGCGATCGCTGGCAATTTCCACCGGGGCACCTCGAGGTGGCGCAGGATATCGCGCGAACGCGCCCGGCGCAGCGGTTCGATGTCTTCGTCCCGGATTGGGCGAAACTCGTAGTCCCGCGCCACCCCGTTCACCACGGTGAGGAACCAGGGAAAGCTGTCGGCGAGCGTGCCGTCGAGATCAAAAATGACGAGAGAGTACGGCATGGGGCCCGAGGTGAACCATTCGGAATAAAATCATGAACATTTATGTCATTGAGATGTCGGCAATATTTCGCCTCGACCGGTGACGGCCAGTTGAATTCGCGACGCCGGGGCCTTATGCGTGGGCCCCATGAACACTGCAATGGCTACCGCATCCACCGCCGTGAAGCCGCTGATGTCCGGGGCGCTTGATCGCGCGCGCGCCGGCAAGGCGGCGCCGTTCCTGCCGATGAGCCGCGCCGAGATGACGGCGCTGGGCTGGGACGCCTGCGACATCGTGCTGGTGACGGGCGATGCCTATGTCGATCATCCGAGCTTCGGCATGGCGATCATCGGCCGGCTGCTGGAGGCCCAGGGCTTCCGGGTCGGCATCATCGCGCAGCCCGACTGGCAATCGGCCGAGCCGTTCAAGGCGCTGGGCAAGCCGCGGGTGTTTTTCGGCGTCACCGGCGGCAACATGGATTCGATGGTCAACCGCTACACCGCGGACCGCCGGCTGCGCCACGACGATGCCTACACGCCGGGCGGCGAGGGCGGTGCGCGTCCGGATCGCTGCACCATCGTCTACGCCCAGCGCTGCCGCGAGGCGTTCAAGGATGTGCCGATCGTGCTCGGCGGCATCGAGGCGTCACTGCGCCGTATCGCGCATTACGATTACTGGTCCGACAAGGTGCGCCGTTCGATCCTGGCCGACGCCAAGGCGGATCTGCTGCTGTATGGCAATGCCGAGCGGGCTGTCGTGGAAGTCGCGAACCGGCTTGCCGCCGGCGAGACGCCGCGTGATCTGGAGTCCGTCCGTGGCGTCGTGCTATTCCGCCGGGTGCCCGAGGACTACGCGGAACTCCACGCCGACGATCTCGACTCCGCCGACGAGGGGGCATCCCGCCAGCCCGGGGCCACCGTGATCCGGCTGCCGGCCTGCGAGCAGGTCGAGCAGGACAAGGAAGCCTATGCCCGCGCCTCGCGCGTGCTTGCTGCACCGGGAGAGCAACCCCGGCAATGCGCGGCCGCTGGTGCAGCGCCACGGCGACCGCGACCTGTGGCTGAACCCGCCGCCGATCCCGCTGACATCGGACGAGATGGACGCGGTGTACGATCTGCCCTACGCCCGCGCGCCGCATCCCTCCTACGGCGACGTCAAGATTCCGGCCTGGGACATGATCAAGTTCTCGGTGACGATCATGCGCGGCTGTTTCGGCGGCTGCACCTTCTGCTCCATCACCGAGCATGAGGGGCGCATCATCCAGAACCGCTCGGAGGGCTCGATCCTGCGCGAGATCGAGCTGATCCGCGACAAGACGCCGGGCTTCACCGGCGTGATCTCCGACATCGGCGGTCCCACCGCCAACATGTACCGGATGGCCTGCAAGGATCCGAAGATCGAGAAGGCGTGCCGGCTGCCGTCCTGCGTCTTCCCCGACATCTGCCCGAACCTGAACACCTCGCACGACGATCTGATCCGGCTCTATCGCAAGGTGCGCGAGACCAAGGGCGTCAAGAAGGTGATGGTCGCCTCCGGCGTGCGTTACGACCTCGCGGTGAAGAGTCCGGAATACGTCAAGGAGCTCGTCACCCATCACGTCGGCGGTTATCTGAAGATCGCGCCCGAACACACCGAGCGCGGCCCGCTCGACAAGATGATGAAGCCGGGGATCGGTGCTTACGAACGCTTCAAGGAGATGTTCGAGGCGGCGGCCGAACAGGCCGGCAAGAAATATTACCTGATCCCGTATTTCATCGCGGCGCATCCGGGCACCACCGACGAGGACATGATGCACCTCGCGCTGTGGCTGAAGAAGAACCGTTATCGCGCCGACCAGGTGCAGACCTTCCTGCCGTCGCCGATGGCGACCGCCACCGCCATGTACCACACCGAAGTCAATCCACTGCGCGGCGTGCGCCGCGGCGCCAGCGACAAGGTCGAGGCGATCAAGGGGCTGCGGCAACGCCGGCTGCACAAGGCGTTCCTGCGTTATCACGACCCCGACAACTGGCCGGTGTTGCGCGAAGCGCTGCGCGACATGGGCCGCGCCGACCTGATCGGCCCGCGCCCCGACCAGCTGGTGCCGAACCACCAGCCGCCCGGCACCGGCAAGGCCGCCGGTACCCGACGTCCGCTGCATCGCGGCGGCAAGGCCCAGCGCTTCACCACCAAAGGCGTGCCGATCAGGAAATGAGGCGGCGCGCAGCGCGGGCGCTCAGTGTCCGTTCAGCCGCGACCATGCCTCCGCCGCGACAAACAGGCCGATCCCGAAAACGACGTGGGTGATGAGGCTCCTGAGCCGCGCGAGATTCGGGCGAGGCGTTCGCGACGCGGCGAAATCCGCGCCGAGGGCCGGTTGCAAGATGAGAAACGGCGCGGCGACGGTGCCGAGGCCGACGATCAGCGCGGGCACGAGTGACGGAGTCCGCGCCCAGCTCACGCCCCATATCCCGAGCAAGAGGCCGGCGAAGGCGATGCCGATCGCGTAGTGCGCTGTCCAGCCGATGAGCCCTTCGCCGGCAATCGGCGCGGCAGTGGCGATGCTGTCGTGACGGACGTGGCCGCGCCGGAGATGGCCGATCCAGCGGCCGACCATGGCATAGTCCAGCACGGGCACGCCGAATACGCGTTGTTGGGTCAGCGTCCAGATATCCATCACGGCCGTGGCTCCGATGCCGATGATGACGGCATGGATGAGGATGGTCTTCATCGCGAACCTCCGGATTTGCTTGAGCCGCGCAGCGAATACCGGCAGACTACAAGTTCAAGTAAACTTGAGGTCAACCATGAAAAAGGCGGCCTGAAAATTCTCGACATCGCCGAGGTCGCGGCGCGCTCGGGCGTGCCGGCCTCGACACTGCGTTTCTATGAGGAGAAGGGATTGATCGTGTCGGTCGGCCGGCGCGGCCTGCGGCGGCTGTTCGTTTCAGGCGTTCTGGAGCGGCTGTCGCTGATTGCGCTGGGGCGCACGGCGGGATTTTCGCTGGAGGAGATCGCGCTGATGTTTGCCACGGATGGTCGTCCCCAGATTGACCGCGCCCGGCTGTCGGCCAAGGCGGATGAACTGGACCACACCATTCGCCGTCTCATCGCGATGCGCGACGGTCTGCGCCATGCCGCCGCTTGCCCTGCGCCGAGCCACATGGAATGCCCGACCTTTCGCCGCATGCTGCGCGCCGCTGGCGCCGCGGTTCTGCGGCGATCGGGCAAGGCGGTGAAGTCCCGGCCGGTTCGTCTGGTCCTGTGACCTGCAGGCCGTGAACTCATAAATCTGCGGGACTGACAGCTTGCCGGAGTCCGCCGTGCCCGAAAGCTGCGGCCGTCATGAACGCAAGGCAACAAGGAGCGTCCAGCAACTCATAAAGATCAAGATCAAAGAGCCCACGGTCCAGAGCATTGCGCGTGTATCGTGAGTTCTTGCTGTGAAATAGGCAGCGAAATGTAATAGCCGCGAGACGACATAGCCGTACAGCAACCATCGGGCGAGCGTTGTTGATGGCTCGGTCAAGATGAAGAGAAATCCAGCGATCAGGAAGAACGGCAGATTTTCAAGATCGTTCAGCTGAATTCGCCGTACGCGATCCACATGTTCATTTGGTGCGAGTTGTTCAGCGCTCGGGTTTGGATTGAGGATCGTCTTCTTGATGTCCTCCGGGGAGCGAAACCCACCGTTAACCTGCATCATTCGAACAACGGTCAGCCATGACATCATCACGGCTTTGAGAATCATGATGCAGGCAGCGAGCGCGTAGATATTAAATAGCGGATTTTGAAAGCTGAGTTTTTCCATAAGCACTTGCCTTTGTGGTCGAGCGATTCTTCAACAAGTTAAGCGGTGCAGGCGCGTCGCGGCTGGATACGATAAACTCGCGGCCAAACTATCTGGCGTTCGTCAGACGCGCATCAATACAAATAAGCCCACGCCCTAGTGTGGTGGTTCAGAAGTTCGCTCCACCGTTGCCGCGAGTCCTTCGAGCGAACTTCTGAACCAAAGACCACACTAGAATCATATATTTGCTAGTGTCCCTATCGAATCCGAAGTTCGCTCCGAAGATGCGGTTGGGTGATGCGAACTTCGGATTCGGGACACTAGTACCCGGAATCAGAGCTGAGTGATACGCGATCCTCTGCGGAAGAAGGGGCTTCTCTTGCTAGCAGAATCATCCTGACCTTGAATCGCGACTCACGTTCCAAGAAAAGGGGGTACTAGGGTTAGAACTCATTAATTTCTCAGCAGAGACAATACGATCCTGATTCGCTTTTGGAAGGGTTTGGGATCGTGCGCAAGAATCTATTTTGGTTGAGCGACGAACAGTGGGGACGGATTGAACCTCACCTTCCGACGGATGTCCGCGGCGTAGAGCGCGCGGATGATCGTCGGGTCATCAGCGGCATCATTCATGTGCTGAGAAGCGGCTGCCGCTGGTGCGATTGCCCGCCCGAATATGGTCCTCCGACGACGATTTACAATCGCTTTGTGCGCTGGGCACGACGTGGGGTCTGGGAAAATCTGTTCCGAGAGCTTGCCGGCCGGGGCCGCGCCACGGACACGCAAATGATCGACTCAACCCATGTCAAAGCACATCGCTCGGCAGCGGGCGGAAAAAGGGGGAGCACAATCAGGCTATTGGCCGCTCGCGCGGAGGGCGCAACACGAAGATCCACGCACTCGCAGATGCTAAGGGGCGCCTGATCGCCATTCTGCTGACCGGAGGTGAAGCGCATGACTGCCCGGTCGCGGAACGACTGATCCACAGGGTGATGCCGCCGGAGTGCATGCTCGGCGACAAGGCTTACGACAGCGCCGAATTGCGCGAGGAATTGCACGCGCGCGGGACCAAGCCGGTTATCCCAAACCGCCGCAACAGGAAGCAACCTTTCAGCTTCAACAAGCGCCTCTACAAGCTGCGCTGGCGTATCGAGAGCGCTTTCAGCAGACTGAAGGACTTCAGGCGCATCGCAACCCGATACGATAAGCTGGCCCGCAACTACTTGGCATCTGTCTGCCTCGCCGCCGCTCTTGTATGGTGGATCTAATGAGTCTGGACCCTAGTGTGCTGAACGCGAAGTTCCTGTGATTATGCGGCTAGCTCTTTCAGGAGCTTCGCGTTCATAAAGCACACTAGAATCATAAAGTTGCTAGTGTCCTTTTCGAATTCGAAGTTCGTTCAGGGGTGCGGTAAATGATGCGAACTTCGAATTCGGGACACTAGCCCGTGGCCACGATCAGTCCGACGCGCATATCCCTGGCGGTATAGACGCAGGTGCCGTCGGCAAAGACGCGGCCGTTGGCAATGCCAAGTGCGAGTTTGCCGCGCCTGACCTGGCGCATGCTGATCTCATAGCGCACCAGTTTGACATCCGGGGTGATGCCGCCGCGGAACGTGACCTCGCCGACGCCGATGGCGCGTCCCTTGCCGGATGAGCCCGACCATCCCAGCCAATAGCCGATGATCTGCCACATGGCGTCCAGGCCGAGGCATCCCGGCATCACCGGGTCGCCGAGAAAGAGGCAATCGAAAAACCAGAGGTCTGGCCTGATATCCAGCTCGCCAACCACATGGCCCTTGCCGAAGTCGCCGCCGTCCACGCTGATCTCGACGATGCGGTCCATCATCAGCATGGGCGGTGCGGGCAGCTGGGCATTGCCGGGGCCGAAATAGCCGCCCTCGCTGGATTTGAGCAGGTCTTCCTTGCTGTAGGACGATTGCGGAATGTGAAAGTCGCGCGGGTCGGCCATATCACCTCAAACGATGTTGGCGAGCGGCGGCTGCACGTTAATGGAATGGCGCGCGCCCGGCATGGCGCGAACCTATGATCTTTGCCCTTGGGGGGCAACGCCTGGTCCGGCCGTGCTGCGCGCGGGCCGCCTCACGCCTGCGGCGACGTCAAGGTCCCCCTTGCGTGAAAATCATCCCGCCGCCGGAATCTGCAGAAGGCGGCGCTTCACCGTTCGTGCGATCGCCGCCGGGGCGTCGTCCGGGATCGCGAAGCAGGAGCTCGCATTGATTTCGCACAGAACGTACGTGTCCGCGCCGGCCGCATCCCGTGTTCCGTAAAGGAAGTCCGCGTCCCAGATGACCGGTAGCGACGGCTCATCGAGGCCCAGTGTCGCCATCATCTGCGGCGTCCATTCATTCTCCATGAGCCTCCGAAGGGCTTGGAACTGCCGGGCGTCCGGGCCGTGCATGATCCGCGGGCCCGGTTGCGCCGCGGGCGAGTCCGGGCCTTCCGGCGGCGGCGGGATCAGGGCTTTGATCAGTTGATGCCCGAACCCCGCGACGTGGGACCCGCTCATGTAGCAGCGGATCATCCCGTCGGGCAGGCGGGGTTGAAACGCCTGATCGATGATGCAGCCGCCCCAGCCGAAATATGGTTCGCAGCGGGCGACGAGGACGTCGAACGGTATATCCTCGGGCCGGCTGCCGCGTTGCGCATGGAGCACCCGGACCATGGTTTCTGCGTGCGACAAGGCCTCGATCTTCCAGACACCCTGGCCTCCATTGCCGCGATTCTGTTTCAGCACGCGCGGGCTGTCCGCCAGCAGGCGTGACGGGAATTCGGCGCGGAAGGCCGCGGCACTGTCGTAACGATGCACATCGGCGCCCCAGCCCAAATGGCGCGTGCGATAGAGCACGTCCTTGACGCCGATCTTCAGGATGACGTCGGGATGTGCGCTCACCCATGGGCCTCGCGCGGCTATGTCGCGAAGCAGGGGATCGAGGGCCTCGCGCGTCCGTCCCTGGTGGATCGGGTCGACCCAGACGAGCACGCCGTCGACTGCGAGCAGCTGATCGCAGACCGCGTCGGCGAAGCTTTCGTCATAGATCGCCGGGCGCGCGTCGATGCCGATGGCGGCAAGTGCTTCGAAGACGCGGACGAAGCGACTGTTTTGCGGGGTCGCATCCCGACGTGCGGCGGCGTCTCCGCGCGAAAGGATGGCTACGGTATATCGGAGGGGGGCGTGATGTTCGGTGTCCATGCGCAAACTCCACGACGGATCGCGTGTCGCGCAGAGCTTGGACCGAGGCGTCTGACGGGGAGTCTGCATGTCCCCACGGCAGGACTTTACCCCACGTCGCACGCACGTTTCAAGACCGCGGTCGGCGTCTGCAGCCTCGAACGCGTGGCCTCCGGCCTTTGGCGCGTCCCTTGTAGACGTTCCGGCTCTTTTAAGAGCATCGCAGCGCGTTGACGAGCGCAGTCAGCGCGGCCGGCTGATGCCGGCGACTGGGGTAATACATGAAGAAGCCGGGAATGGGGGGCGTCCAGTCCTCCAGCACGCGAATGAGGCGGTGCTCGGCAACATGCTCCGCCACCTGCTCTTCATAGGCGAGCCCAAGGCCGGCTCCGGTGAGCGCCGCCTGAATCACCAGGTCGGTATCGTCGATGATGAGCGGGCCGGTCACGCCGATTGTGATGGCCTTGCGTCCCTGCTCGAACTCCCACCGATACGGACCGCTCGGAAGACGCAGGTTGAGACATCGATGATCGTTCAGATCCCTGGGCTTGCGAGGAATGCTGCGTGACGCAAAATAGCCGGGCGATCCCACCACCGCCAAACGCAACGCCCGCGTGACGCGCACCGCAATCATATCCTTTTGAACATACTCGCCGAGTTGAATACCCGCATCGAACTCGCCGGCGACGATGTCGACGGGACCCGTGACGGTGACAACGTCAAGAACGACGTCAGGGTAAGCCTCAGTGAATGCTGCGAGCCTCGGCAACAACACCATCTCCGCAGCCGATCGTGACACGATGAGTCGAAGGCGTCCCGCAGGTCGGTGGCGAACGCTTTGGGCTTTGTTAAGCGCACGCGTAATTTGCTCAAGCGCCGGAGACAGGTCTTGCAAAAGAGCTGCGCCCGCAGCGGTTGGCGCGACACTCTTGGTCGTCCGGGCAAGAAGCTGCAGCGCAAGGCGCTGCTCGAGTCTGCGGATCGTGTGGCTCAGGGCGGACTGGGAGACGCCCAGCCTCGCTGCGGCACGTGTAAAGCTTCGCTCACTGGCGACAATTGCAAATGCAGCGAGTTCGTTCAGTTCGTGTCCCATGGTTCATGAATATTGCTCATGACTCTATCTCACGCAAGATGTCTAGTCTCATAAGTGCCCGTGTCCTAGCTTGATCGACGGGATGACGCGAAGCGACGTTCCCACGCTTCGCCTATCTGGTGCTCGGCGCGGGCTTGCCACGTGTCGGGAGTGGTTGGACGTAACGGCGAGGTGGCCCATGGATGCTAATATGGATACTGATGTTCACGCTTTGCGCGCGCTGGCGCAGACCTACTTCGACGCCGCCTATGACATGGATGCCGGGAAATTTGCATCCATCTTTCATCCCGCGAGCTCCGTGACGAAAATCGCCGACGACGGCGACATCGGCGTGACGCCGGTTGCGACGTGGCTGGCCGTCGTCCGCAGCACGAAAGCTCCAAAACAACAGGGAGCGGAGCGTGACGACCAGATCCTGTCCATCGACGTCGAGAGAGACCTCGCGCTTCTGAAGCTGAAATTGCAGATACCGCCGCGGCACGTCACGGACCTGTTGTCGTGCTTGAAGGTCAACGGAACCTGGACAATCGTGCAGAAGGTGATGACGTCGAAACCGTAACGGCTTCAGCGCCGCAATATGAAATTGAATCACCCGTCTGGCAGGTTACCCATTGCGGGCCGTTGCCGAGCGCGTTGAGGTCGCCAGTGGCGGCGAGATTCGCATCCTTGGCATGAAAACCGAACTGCTACGGACACTTGTCGCTGCTGCGGGCGTAGAATCGACGGCCGCTGGCATTCGCAGTTTCGTACCGAAGTGGCGCACCATTCAGAATAAAACTGCGAACTCGTATAGTATTGAAATTGCCTTATGATTGTGAGCTATCCAGGAGGATCTTGACCTTCGCTCAGCAACATGATCAGCGGACGTCCGTGGCCATCGCACACGGCGTGAAGTTTTGAGTTCAGGCCGCCTTTGGTGCGCCCGATACGTCGGGGAACAGCGCCTTTTTTAACAGACTGGCGGCTGTGCGCGGCGCATCTACACCTCTGAGAGCAAAAACAAATCAGCCATTGGCAACGCCTCCTCGCGTCGCCAATGAATCAGTCGATCAATCAAGTCGCAAAAGAATTGATGGATCATGAGCCTAGAGCTGTTTCCGTTCCGATGGAATCGGAACGGAGCTCTAGATTCTTGTTTTGACGCGTTTTCTTCACGCGAACCGGTATCCACTTCGCTCGAAAACGCTCTAGTCAGTTGAAGTGATAGTTCACGCCGACGCGGGCGATTGAGCCGTTGAAGCGTGCGCTCGTCTGTGCAAGCGCGGTAGCCCAAGGCGTGCTGACGTTGATGTTTTGAGTGAGCGGAGCCGTCGCTGTAACCGAGCCAAGGTCATAATAGAGGTATTCGAACTTGGCGCTCCAGTTAGACCCGAACATCCATTCGAGGCCGCCGCCTACCGTCCAGCCGACAGCGGTATTTGACGCGCTTGCCCCGCCGAAAATCGGTGGCACGAGACTCGTGTTCCATCCCGGGAACGTCTGTTGAATGCTGTATGAGGAGCTGACATGCGCGCCGCCGTAGGCGAGACCGCCAGTGGCGTAAGTCAGAAGACTCGGCGTGGCGAGATAACCGATGCGCCCGCGCACCGTCCCTAAATAATCGAGGCGCTGCGTGAACGAGGCTGACGATGAATAGCTATTCGCCGGAAAACCGAAGGGTGCAAAGGACGAGGTCGTGGAAAAGTTGGAGTCTCCGCCGGAGCCTGCAAGGGCCTGGATGTCTGTCTCAAAACCCAGGACGAAGGTTGGCGCAAATTGGAAATTATAGCCGAACTGGCCGCCGCCGATGAACATGCCGGTCGAACGGGAAGGATTCGATGCGAGCACTGCGGCAAGAGCGTTCGCCGTCGCCGGTGCGCCGATGTTCAAACCAGCGGGGTTGAACGAAACCGGCGTTCCCGTTGTTGCGAGCGAACCATGGTCGAACGCACCACCGGCGTTCAAGCCAGCGTAGAACCCGGTCCACGACGGCAAGGGGGCGATAGCAGTCGGCCGCGCCTTCACGGCCATGTCGGCGGCCGAAGCGCTCGACGCGACACCAAAGCTGAACAAAACAGCCGCCAACCTCACAGTTTTGAAACGCATTTCTATGCTCCAGTTGCTTTTTCAATTTGCATTTCGCAAGCAGAGCGTAGCAAGAATCTCGGCGCATCCACCGTTCGGCTGAGTTTGGATCGGAGCCTGCTTGCCGCGATCGGTTTTCCGCGCAATGTTGCCGAATTGCATCTTGTCCCGATTGGGTGCTGTAGCGCTGAGCTGCAGTTGGTCAGGATCTATTCAGTTACGGGCCGTCACCGCTGATTCCCGTAAACGAGAGTGTTCGGCGCCATTGGGCTGCGGAAATCGATGCGGTGTTCCGGGATGCACTTTAACGACGTTTGGAGAAAAGCGGTGACCAGGAGGTATCGGGCGGACTTCAACAGAAGGGTTGACGCGCGGCCCGCAATCTTACTTCACCTTGGGATAGCATCGGGCGAACGGGTGCAAGAGGCTATTACAGTGACAGTGCACTCAATTCGACAACTTGACTGGGTCAATCGAAAAACCGGCCGATTTTGCGGCAACAGCGAAATACCGGAATGGGGTGCCACGGCCGATGAAGATTCGCACTATTGCTTCGTAGTAGCGCTATGATACGGCAGCCCGCCACGCGCTCCTGTCGGTAAAGTTGCGACACTCCGCGATTGACGGGCAGCTTGTCTCATTCGGCTTGGTGTGAGCTATGAATCAGCATCTTTCCCTCATCAGCCTCGTGGTTGCGGACTATGACGAGGCGATCGCCTTCTTCACCGGGGCCCTGGATTTCGATCTCTGCGAGGACACGCCGCTCGGCGGCGGCAAACGTTGGGTGGTCGTGCGCCCACCGGGCGGTGCCGGCTCCGGCCTGCTATTGGCGCGGGCTGACGGTCCGGCTCAGGTGGCACGCATTGGTGACCAGACCGGGGGGCGGGTCTTCCTGTTCCTGGAGACGGATGATTTCGATCGCGATCATGCGCGCATGATCGCGGCCGGCGTGCGATTCATCGAGGAGCCACGGCAAGAAGCTTATGGCGTCGTCGCGGTTTTCGAAGATCTCTGTGGCAACCGATGGGACCTGATCCAGCGCAGGTCGACGCACCGCTGCGAAACCAGTCCCTAGCCGCCGCCGCTGCGCCAAGAGGCGGGTTGCTCCAACGCGTCGTGACGTGCTCTGGCGTAGAATGGCGCACCCGACACGATTCGAACGTGTGACCTTTGCCTTCGGAGGAAGTACTCCTGCTTACGACGCTTGTCGACAGGGTTTGCCCCGATGCTCTATACTACTGTAATCACTAAACAATTTGAAATTCGGCCTCGCCCGGCTTATCCTAGAACACGCTCCGATTTGCGCCCCACTGCTTACGTGGTGCTTACGCGAAATCAAGCGTTCGGACGGGAGAAGTCCCATGGCTAAGCTCACTAAGCGCCTCGTCGATGCAGCCGAGTCCCGAGAGAAGGACTACGTCATCTGGGATGACGAGCTACCAGGCTTTGGCTTGCGTGTCTTCGCATCGGGAAAGCGCAGCTACGTCCTCCAGTACCGAGCGCTCGGCCGCTCCCGTCGCTTCACGATCGGCTTGCACGGCGTTTGGACCGCGGAAAGCGCGAGACAGGAAGCCAAGGTCCAGCTCGGCCGAGTGGCGCAGGGAGACAATCCTGCCGAGGAGCGCCAGCTCGATCACAAAGCCATCACGGTCAGGGAGCTTTGTACGCTCTACGTCAATGACATGAACGCCGGCCTTATCCGGGGAAAGGGCGGGCGTTCCAAGAAGTCGCATACGATTGCCACCGATACCGGTCGCATCAACCGCCATATCATCCCGCTCGTCGGCACGCGTCGCGTCAAGGATCTTACCAAGGCCGACGTCATAAAGATGATGAACGACGTAATCGTTGGTAAGACGCGGATGTCCGAAAAAACCGGGAAGCTGCGCGGGAAAGCGATTGTGCGGGGAGGAGCCGGAACCGCCGCGCGAACCGTTTCATTGCTGGGCGGGATTCTTACTTACGCGATCGAGTCCGGGATTATCAGCAACAACCCCGCTCATGGCGTTCGGAAACCGAAAGACGCCGTCCGCACGCGCCGCCTGACCGAAGCTGAGTACCGGACGTTGGGCGATATGCTTCGAAAGGCCCAGGAGGACGACAAGTTCGCGCCAAGCATCGACATTATCAGGCTGATCGCTTTAACCGGCTGCCGACGGAGCGAAATCGTCGGATTGCAGTGGGCGGAGGTGGACGCCGAGGGAAGTTGCCTTCGCCTGATCGCCAGCAAGGAAGGGATGTCCGTTCGCCCCGTCGGCTTGCCCGTCGTGGAGCTTATGGAAGAGCGGCGGGAGACGTCCACCGGCACATACGTCATCCCGGGCTATGGCGAGGACAATGCTTTTGGCGGCCTCCCGCGACATTGGGAGCAGATATTCAAAGGCTCGCCCCTCTCTGACGTGACACCTCACGTTCTGCGGCACAGCTTCGCGAGTCTGGCCAACGACCTGGGATTCACCGAAATGACAATCGCCGCTTTGGTCGGCCACGCGAAGGGTTCTGTCACGAGCAATTACATCCACACGCTCGACACCGCGCTCATCATGGCGGCCGACACAATCGCGGGGTACATCGCAGGCCTGCTCGACGGCAAAGAATTCAAGCAGACCGCCTACGCGCTCGACCGCGACTCCCGGAAGGCCGCACTCGCTCGCTTCCTTCTCAAGGCAGCCGGTGACGACGAGGCGGAAGGCGAGGAGAAGCAACAGCTGGCCGCGTAGCTTCCAACCGCCGCCATCATTAGATGTAGAATTTGAACGGCTGCCGCTCTGCCCCTGCGGCGCTTCCCATGGTCAGCACTTCGCCAACCTTGTCCGCGAAACGAATGGTGACCGGCAGCCCGTCGCTGAAATTGCAGGCGTTGTAATTGATTTTTGTGAGGCCCAGGATGTCGGCCAGCACAGTCTCGATGGCCGGAAATTCACCACTCGCGCGCAGCACGGTCACGAACAGCGGGTTCGGCGTTTCAGGGCCAATATAAGTGTCGATGCGCGGCGCATATCCAGTGGTCCACAGATAAGCGTCTTTGTCGCCGAGCTGGATTGCCGTGCCGCGCAGGCACGGATAATCACCGTCGCGGAAGAGCTTGGTCTCCCCATGGGTCGATTGGATACGCACACCCACGATATTGGTGCCATCAGGCGCGGCCTTGCTGAAGGCCTCCCATTCGGCGTCGTTGAACTTGGTTCGGCCGTGAATGAACAGCTCTTTCGGATAGACCCCGAAGCGCTGCTTGTAGGTGTCCAGAACCGTCTTGATCAGCTTTCCAGCCGCCAGATCGCTGAGGTGAAATTCTCTATTTTCGGTCTGCCAGGGTCCGTTCGCCCCGCGAAAGACGACGCCATCCCCTTCGCTCAGGAACATCTGAGCCGCACAGCAAGCGTGATTGTCGGGATGATTGGGAAGGAGTTTGAAGACCAAGCCGACGTAGCAGACGCCCGGCCGCATACCGGCGATCTTCCACGGGGGTTCAGCCTGCGTTTTGTAGAACAGGCCCGTCGCCAGGTTCCAGGCGACGGTGGCGGAATCCTGAGTGCCGCGCTTTGGATATCCCGCCTTGTTCACGAATTCCTCGGGGGCAAGCGTCGTCTCGCGAATGAGCTGGGAGGTCATGCCCAGCTTCAAAAGTTTGGCCTTGATCTGACGGTGGAAGTCGGGGATGTCGTCGAACACCGCTTCAAGCGTGTCATCAATGACTCCCGCCAGCAGCGGAAGGTCGGCGCGCCCCTTCTGGCGCCTAGACAACTCCCCCTTTAGGAGCTCGACCTTGCGGCGCTGACCCGCAACCGGCCGGCAGGTTTCGAACACGATTTCCGGCACCACGAAGATCCAGACGTCAACTGTCCGCTCCTCATTTTTCGCGTGACGCTCGATCGGGTCGATGAACAGCTTGGTCGTTGCGGCCACCGCCTCGTGATGGTTCTCGATCGCAATCGCGGCGCGGATGTCCGCCGGATCGATCTCGCATGTAATCATGGCGCCCGGATCGGCGCGGATCCCGAAGGCCTCTTCGAGACCGGGAAAGTCGGACAGATGCAGCCGGAATTCTTTGTCGCGCTTGCCGCGAGGCGGAATCGCGACGGGATTGCCGATCGCCTGGAGCCAGCGGCGCAGGAGGTCCAGGCCATGTTTTGTACCAATCGCGCCGATCGTGATCTGCGCACGATCGGGCATCGACGCCGGCCCGTAAAGCGTGAGACCGTCCTTCGGATGATCCGAAGCCTGCCCATGCCCAAATCCGAGCGGTGGTTCCGGAATGTAGAGGACCGGAACGGACTTTTCGGGAAGTTCGATCAAGCGTCATCCTCCTCGAAGTGGCCGCCGAGCGTTGTGGAATCGGCTTCTTCCGCATCCTCGCCGAGCTTGTCGGTCTGGCGCGCGGTGACGGGTGCCGTGAACTGGATCGGCATCGCGTCGAGCGTGATGCTGCCGCCCGAGCCGACGGCAAGGTCGACATAGGGGCTGTCGCCGGCCATCAACTCCATGAACGCCATCACACGCCCGTGCCAGGCCTTGTTGCGCCAGGCCGAGCAGATCGAACGCCGCAGGCGAAACTGGGTTTTCGTGTCTGGAATGACAATCGGCTTGTTGCGCTCGCCGATGTCGGAGAACAGCACCCGGCCTTTTAGGCGCATATGTGGGTAGGGAAAGAGGCTGGGAATAACGCTGACGCCATATTCCCAGATCTTCTTGCGGGCGACGCCGCGCAGCATCGAGTTGCGGCTCTGACCTTGGCGGCCCCATGAGACACGCTTCTTGAGACCCAATTTGTCCTCGCCGACATGGAAGGACAGGCCACTCGAGAAGGTGTGGGTAAGAAACCCTTCGCGAGCGCAATGCTTCTCCCACGCCTGGCGCAGGAGATTCATCATGATCGATCGGGCATCCCGGCTTTCGATCCCCGCGTCCGATGAGCCGTTCTCGAGGAGATCGAGAACATCGAAGTCACGCTCGGCGCGAAACGGCCCCACCCGCTCAAAATGTTCTGTTAGGTCGAGCGGGCTGGCGAAGGTCAGGAAACCGTCGCCGAACTCGGCCATCGGGTATTCGAAGGACGCGCCGAGCTTGCGCAGCAAAGCCTCATTGGCCCGGTTGCGCGGCACCAGATGATTGAGCTTGTCCGGCATCCGAATGATCCGGAGCCAGTTGGATGTCAGGACCTCGGGAGCGGTCTCGATCTCCACGGCGCGCCGGCGCAGATGCGCGTACCATTCGGGCTGTATGATCCCGCCGCCAGCCTTCGGCACCTGCTGCCTTTCAAGCGACTTGAGCAGGCTCGCCAGTCCCTTGGCCCAGCCACTCTCGAAATCGACATACTGAAGGCCGCCGATGCCGAAGAGTTTTTGGAATGTGCGTACCTTGAGGGGGATGATGAAATTGGGATCCTGGAGCTGCTTTGTCAGGTCCTCGGCTATGGCAATTTCCTCGCGCACGCCCCTTCTCCCGAGCGTTTCGTCGCTGCAGCACAGCAACATCTTGATCGCCCTTGTCTGAAGGGTCGCGGTGAGCTTGCCGCGCCATTCGTCGCCGGCGTCGAGATCGAAAATGTCGGCGAAAACCTTGTAACCCGCGGCTTCGAGACGCGGCGCGAGCCACAACACGAACTGGTCGTCGCCAGGCGTCGCCTTGGAGATGAAGATCAGGTCTCGTTCTGTCGGCGCAGCCAGTTTCATCTTTTGGGTTTGCCCTTCCGTTGGAATGACGGCAGTGGAGATGCCGCCGCGCCCACGGCGGATTGCCATTTGTCCATCCGCGAACACAGCGCGTTTTTGATCTCCAACCCAGCGTAGAGCATGGCTACGGTCTCCTTCACGCATCGGCCTGCGGCCAACGCAGTTTCCCGCGGCCGACGCGCAAGGCTTCCACGAGCCTGGTGTTGCCGGCCAACCTGCCTGAGAAAAGGCTGGGCTTGGGATCGACAGCCGGCTTCTTGAATGCGGCCACCCGCTGGTAGTCGGGCGTTGCCAACCACGTCCTCCCGTCCCCCTCGTCGGTGACGATCCTGTAGAGGCCGGCAGGCGGGGCGGCGGCGATGTCGAGCAGCCGCTTATAGTGTTCGACCGACCATTTCTGGATGCCGCCGCTGAGAGCTTCGGTCCGGAAGCGCGCCCACAATGCGGCGGTGTCGGGAGTGGGCCAGTCGCCGGCATCCGTGTAGGCCGTGATCTCGTCAGACTAGAGCCAGGCCCGCATCTCAGCGGGCGTGACGAAGACAGGCTTGGCATCCTCGATCGCCGCCATGGCAGCGCGCCGAGACGGAAGACCAGCCCGAATCAGCATCGACATCATGAATTGCGGGACACCAGTTTCGACCGCGGCGGCGGCGCCGCCTGCCACCACCTCCGGCGACCAGCCGAGCGACATCCGCCTGGTACGCACGGCTTCCAGCGCCCAGACCAAGCGATAGGTGAAGGCCTCCTCAACGGCCCGCATGTTCTGCGGTCCGATCTTGGCAACGTCCTCGCCAGACACCCAACTGCGCAGGATGGCCTTCCAATTCGCCGGCAGCGCGTTGGCCTTGTCTGGGATGAAGGGCCGCATGAACAGCAGCCGCTCGCCGAGGCCGCCGAGCGCATCGACAAGTTCGTCGATGTCGCCGCTTAGTGACGCCGCATCTGCCCGGTCGAGGAGTTCGGCCAGCTCATCGGCCATGGCGTCGATAGTGAGACCCGCTTCAAGCCCGACGCCCATGGCGAAATGCCCACGCCGCGCCTGTGCGGTTGTGGTCTTCCAAATGAGATCGGCCCGCGCTTCAAACACCTTCTTGTGCAGCGGGGCGACATCCTCATCCTCACGAGCGATCTGGCGGGCCCAGAGCGACCCCTTGAGCGCCTCGTCCAAGAGCTTCGGCAGGTCGGCGCGATCGGAATCGAGTGCTTCGATCAGACCAAACACCGTCGCATCGAGGCGCTCAACGATCTGTGAAAGCGGCTCCTCGTCGATGGTCTCTTCATGTCATCGCCGCCGCCTTCATCGTCGTCGCCGTCGGCATCGTATTCCGCGCCGGCGGCCAGTCGCGCGGCGACTGCGGCTTCTTCTTCGGGCGATCTCCAGGCTTCGCGGGCATTGGCGAGGTATTCCCACGCATCATCGCGATCCAGGACTCCCTCGCGAGACAAGCGCTCAAGGATCTCGGCGACGATCTGGATGAGGCCACTCTTCAGTGTGCGGGCTTTGGTGGAAGCGACAAGCTTCCCCCATTCCTTCTTTCGCCAATCGATCTTGTCGAACATGACGTGGACGATGAGGCCTTCAACGTCCACGAAGGCTCGCCCTGCGCGACCGGCGACGTTGGCAAACTCCTCGCCTTTGATCTTCTCGGCCGCCCGATATAACGCGGGCACCAAAAGCACGGCGGCGTTGAGATTGAGGCCCTGCGAGAGCGTCGGCGATGCGACGATGACCTTCAGGACGCCGTCGGACAGGAGAGCTTCCAGCTCCCGCAAAAACGGGCTCGGCAGCCGGCCATGGTGGATGGCGACGCCCTGCTTCAGGCAGGCGACGGCAGGATGGTCTTCGCCCAGCCACTCCGTCCCGACCTCCAGGGCGCGGGCGATCGACGCCTCGTCATCTAGCAGGGACTCCAGATAGCCGCGCTTGCAGAGGTCCACCACCTGTTTGCCGTAGCTCTCGACCCAATTCGCCTGAGTCGAGAAGATTAGGGTTCGCTTGCCCTGGTTCGCGAATTCCCACGCCGCGAACACCGCAAGGTGCGAGTTCTTGCGGGGATAGGGCTTCTTCTCTTTCCCCCGTGGGGCTTTCTCCACGACGAATTTGTCAAGGAACGGACCATCGTCGTCGAGGTCGAGCCGGAGCAGTGCATCCTTGCCCCGCCAGGTGAGCCCCCCAAACCGTTGTCGCGTCGGGCGCCAATCGGAACGCACAGGCTCCCCCGGTTCGTCGGAACGAATCCAGGCGGTGAGATCGTCCAGCTCATCGCCGCTCGGCAGGATGGCGGAGAGACAGACGATCCGGCGGTCGGCTGCGTCGGCGCGCCGAAGCAGGCGTTGCACCAGCGTCTCATAGCGGATTTCACGCTCACTCGGGCCGATCATATGGCCTTCATCCAGGACGATCAGGCCGACATCGTCGATCAGGGAGGGGTCGCTTCTCAGTGCAAAGTCGAGTTTCTCGGGCGTCGCGATGATGATCTCACGGGTGCGCAGTGCATCCTCATCACCGGCCGAAAGGCCGCTAGCGCCGTAGAGAGAGGAGACGCTGAAGCCGAGAGGAGCGAAGGTCTTCCGGAAGGACCGCTCGGTCTGCGCCGACAGGGCGCGCAACGGCGTAACAATCAGCACACGTCGCGCCGACGACAAAGTCATCAGCGCGGCGATCTCAGCCACTCGCGTCTTGCCAGCGCTGGTTGGCAGGGCGACGACCAGATCGTCGTTGACGTCCGTGGAGCGCTGGGCCGCCTCGCGCTGCGATGGCCATAGCTCCACCTCGGAGGTCTTGCGGGCGTAGAGCGACGAGATGAACAACCGGCGGAGGTCCGGGTATTTCTCCTCCGTTCCCTCGGGAGGTTCGATTGGCAGGTTCTGGTGCAACGAGTGCTGCCAGAGGTCGTCGATCAGGTGCCGGCAAAGGTTCGATATCCACCACAGCGGAACATTCTCGGCGTTGTTCGCCAGACTGACCGCTGTGCCGAGCAGCTCCCGCGCGCGTTCGATCGGCTCGGGCTCGCCCGTCTCGAGCGCGAAGTCGAAATAAGCTAGCGCCCGGCATATCGTCGTGTTGAGGATTGTCGATAGGGCCTCGTCGATGTCGGGCTCTTCGCCCGTCAGCGTTTCGGCGATCTGCTCGTCGTCGTGCGCCTCATCGTCCAACCACTCGCGCACGAAGCCGCGCAACTGGCTAAGGTCGCGCAGGATCAGGTGCCGGATCGCCGTTTCGCCCGGCGAAGCATTGAGGTCATCCGCCGTTTCATTGAAGAGCGAATAGGCGACGGCGGAGAAGCCGGCCAAGTGGTAGGCCGCAGCGGCGATCGTGCGCCGGAAACCGCGATCGGGCGACTCCGGGGCGCCGTTGCGTACAAGGGCTTCAAAGGCGTTGGCGGCGCGCTCGAACGCCTTGCCGGTTAATTCCGATGCACCGGCCTGAGTACGCAGGGCCATCGCGCCCCGAAGCAGGGCGAAGCCGTGTTCGGCAAGATCCGTTTCGATCGTTGCGCCGAGGGGTGGCGCATTCGGCGGCAACACGCCTTCCTTGCGCATCAGCGACCAGGCTGCACCACGATAGAGCAGCCGCCCGAGGATGCCGTCGACAGTCGCGGTCGCTAGGAACGCGGTCAGTTCGTTAATCGTCTCCAAGATCTTCAGCCTCCTGATACATGGCCGCGATGAAGTCCTGGTGATCCTCGACGTGGATGTTTACGACGTAGTGGTCCCGATTGGTCCCTGCGGCGTCGAGATCCTCCTTCAGCGAAGCATGAGGGCCGTTGCCCGACACGGTGAAGAGCATGTGGTCGATGCGATCGGCGCGAAGCGACTTCAGCCCGACCTCGTCACGGAGACTGCGGCCCAGCGCATTGTCGTCCGGGTCATTGCTCTCCAGCAGGCGGTTGGCGACGAACAACAAGGAATCGGGCGTGCAGCGGCCATTGTCGCGATTGAGCACCTTACGCGCGCTCGTGACCGTGGCCTTGCCGAGCACCTTGTTGCTCTTGGCTTCGCCTTTCAGGAGCCAGAGCTTCTCGCCAGCCGCATCGTATCCGGCTCCGATGAAGTCGTCGCCACGCATGGCCATGTTGCGACCATCCTTGTAGCGGAGGCGGCGCACCGGGACGCGCAGGCCGATCTCCTCCTCAACCAGCTCGGTCGCGAGAATCTCACCGAGATCGCCGGAGCGGCCTTTGGGCGTCTGCGGCATCGCCTCGCTGAGAATCTTGGCGGCGACGTCATATCCGAGCCGCTTCACGTCCTCGGCGATGCGTTCTAGCCGGTCGTAATGCGAGCGGATCGTCTCGGCGAGATCATCGCAAATTTCGTCGCGGGCACCTTCCTTCTCGACATACGTCCAGTAGCACTTCCGCTTGTCCTTCTCTTTTGTGCCGTCGCACCACTTTTTATAGAGCCCCATGTGGCGCTCCCTTGCTTGCCTTGCTCGGCAGCGCTTTTCCATCCCAGAGACTCGACAATGGCGCCGCCGCCAGCCTGTCGCCGAACGGCACGACGTCCATGCTGTCGTAAAGGACGACGCCAAAGGCAAAGCGGTCTCCGCACGCCTCGGCCAAGGCCCGCAAGCCGCCGAAATCACCGGCTTTGACCGTCGCGCTCGCCTTGACCTCGATGCCCGCGATCATCCCATCATCACGTTCCAGCACGATGTCCACCTCGCGCCCGTCCCGATCCCGAAAATGATGCGGTGTCAGCCGCAGGTCCGAGGCCGTCATCAGCTTCAGAACCTCCGCGAACACGAAGCTTTCGAGCAGCGCGCCGAACGTGCCGCGATCCGCCTTGACCCTGTCGAAGGAAAGACCGCGCACAGTCGCTAGCAGGCCGGAATCGAGGAAGTGCAGCTTCGGTGTCTTGACGATGCGCTTCAGGGCATTGGTGAACCATGGTTGCACGGTGGCGATCAGGAACACCTGCTCAAGCAGCCCGACATAGCGCTGGCCCGTCTTGTGGCTGACGTTGATGCCGGCGCCGAACTGCGAATAGTTGACCAACTGGCCGGAGTGCTCGGCCAGCAGCCTTACGAATTTCGGAAGTTCCGTCAGCTTCTCGACGTCAGCGATATCCCGCAGATCGCGCGTCAGCACCGACGTGAGATAGGATCTTGACCAATCCTGCCGCCGCCGCTCGCTGTCGCGACTGATCGCTTCGGGGAAGCCGCCGAGCAAGACAAGCTGGGTAAGGTTGTCGCCGAGGATCGCCTCCCGCTGGCTCCGGAGCTTTCCTCCGAATAGATGCTCCAGGAAAGTCGGCGTCCGACTTTCGACCTCCGCCCTTGCGAGCGGCAGCATCTGGATGGTTTCCATCCGGCCGGCCAGGCTATCGGCGACTCGCGGCAAGGTCAGGACGTTCGCCGAGCCAGTCAGCAGGAAGCGGCCCGGCCGATAGTCCTCGTCGACCGTCTTTTTGATGGCCAGCAGGAGGTCAGGAGCGCGCTGGATTTCGTCGATGATGGCCCGGTCGAGGCCGCGAATGAAGCCGGCGGGATCTGACTGGGCGGCCTCAAGGACCGTTTGATCGTCGAGCGTGATATAGGTCCGCCCGGCTTCTCCCATTTTTCGGACGAGCGTGGTCTTGCCGGCACGGCGCGGGCCTACGATCAGGACCACCGGCGTATCTGAAAGGGCTTCCTCCGCCCGTCGCTCCACAAACCGCTCGAACATGCCATCTCCGAATCCGGAAGATTGGAACTATCGGTTCCGGCTGATTGGGAGTCAATGGTCCGCTAATTGGAAGTTGTTGGACCGCGATCTGGAAGGCCTGGAGGGGAAAGCCTTCCCCCTGGTCGCCGCCGCGGTCGCCGACGCACCCCCTTCTGCGGGGAGGGATCCCCGCAACGCCCCCTTTAGAGGGAGAGGACGGCCGGCTTCGCCGTGACGGGTTGAAGGCTGGAGGAGAGGCCTCCGGCGCCCGTCATGGAGACTAGCCATGACCCAAGTGGAGATTCTGGACGCCGCTCGCGACCGCGCTGGCGGCTACAAGGTGGATGTGACCCGCGGCGAGCGGATCGGCCGCGTGTCCTCCGAATGGTTTTCGAGGCCCGCTGACGAGCGCTATCTTTCCCTGTCAGACCTCTATGCCGCCGTGCATGGGCGGACCGAGCGTAGCCGGACCCGAACCGTCGAGAGCGCGGCGATCCGGGTGGAGGCGAGTCGCGACGATGCTGAGCGCCTGGCGCTGATGCTGCCCGGCTCGGATACGCCAATCGCGCCGACCCATTGGAGCTTCGGTCAACTCGCCGGCTTGGTCGGAGCGCCGGCGGCCTATCTGCGGCAGCTTCCGGCGCCGCTGGCCGGTATCAATCTGCAATACGGCTTGACGTCCCATCGCGCCGAGCAGGTGAAGACGCTCGAAATCGAAGATGGTCGCGTCGAGCTGCGAGCCGTGACCGGCCCTGACTACGGCCGCATCTTCGACCACGAGCTGGTCGCGGCCGTGCAGCGGATCGCCGGCAACGGCACGGGCGACACACGCTGGAAAGTCCCGGGCGTGCTCGACTGGTCAACCGGCATCTACAACCCGCGCGTCGACGTCACGCAGGATACGACGACGCTCTATGCCTCCGATCGAGACGTCTTCCTCTTCCTGGTCGACGATCTCAATCCGATCGAGGCCGGCCGGCTGCCCGACGGTTCGCCCGATCTCTACTTCCGCGGTTTCTATTGCTGGAATTCCGAGGTGGGCGCAAAGACCCTCGGCATGGCGAGCTTCTATCTCCGCGCCGTCTGCCAGAACCGCAATCTCTGGGGTGTCGAGGATTTCGAGGAGATCACCATCCGCCACTCGAAATATGCCGCCTCGCGCTTCGCGCATGAGGCTGCGCCGGCGTTGATGCGGTTCGCCAACTCCTCGCCGATGCCCTTCGTCAACGGCATCAAGGCGGCGCGGGAAAAGATCGTGGCCCGCACCGACGATGACCGCAGCGAGTTTCTGCGCAAGCGCGGTTTCTCGAAGACCGAGACGGCGAAGATCATCGAAACGGTGCTCGCCGAGGAAGGGCGCAAACCTGAGAGTGTGTTCGACTTCGTGCAGGGCATCACGGCCGTTGCGCGCGACAAGACCCACCAAGACGCCCGGCTCGACTTGGAGGCGCGGGCCAAGAAGCTGCTCCACCGGGCAGCCTGACTCCCGGAAAGCTGGAGATGCGGAAAAGCGTGTCTCCGGCTTCGTGCCTTTCCGTCTTTCCTGATCGTCGGTTTCGCGGCGCTGCCCTTCAGAGGAAGAGGGCGGCGCTGCGCTTCGTGACGAGTTGCATGCCGAGAGAGAGGCTTTCGGCGCTCGTCGCGGAGTACATCCCGATGGCTACCACTGTTCAGAAGATCACCCTCTCGCCCTCGCGCGACATCCCCTTCAACAAGCTCCTGCTCTCCCAGTCGAACGTCCGGCGCGTGAAGGCCGGTGTCTCGGTCGAGGAGCTGGCCAACGATATCGCCCGCCGCGGCCTGCTGCAGGGCCTGAGTGTGCGCGCTGTCGTCGACCAGGCCGGCGTCGAGACCGGCATGTTCGAAATCCCGGCCGGCGGCCGGCGCTACCGGGCGCTGGAGCTGCTCGTGAAGCAAAAGCGTCTCGCCAAGACCGCGCCGGTGCCGTGCATCGTGCGCGACAGCGGCATCGCCGAGGAGGACTCGCTCGCCGAGAACGTCCAGCGCGCGCCGCTGCATCCGCTCGACCAGTTCCGGGCGTTCCTGGCGCTGCGCGAGAAGGGCCAGTCCGAGGAAGAGATCGCTGCCGCGTTCTTCGTCTCGGTCAACGTGGTGAAGCAGCGCCTGAAGCTGGCGTCGGTCTCGTCGGCATTGCACGACGTCTATGCCGAGGATGGCATGACGCTCGACCAGCTCATGGCCTTCACCGTCTCGGGTGACCATGAGCGCCAGGAGCAGGTGTTCGAGCGCTTGAAGGCTTCCTACGACAAGCAGCCCTATGTCATCCGCCGCATGCTGACCGAGGGCGCGATCCGGGCCGCTGACAAGCGGGCACAGTTCGTCGGCGTGGACGCCTATGTGGCGGCGGGCGGCACGGTGCTGCGCGACCTGTTCCAGGGCGACGATGGCGGCTGGCTGCAGGATGTCCCGCTCGTCGACCAGATGGTCGCCGACAAGCTCAAGGCGGAGTCCGAAGCGGTGGCCGCCGAGGGTTGGAAGTGGATCGATGTCGCGCCCGATTTCGCCTACGGCCATGCCTTTGGTCTGCGCCAGCTTCGGGGCGAGACCATCGCGCTGACGGCCGAGGAAGAGGCGACCCGGGACGCGCTCCAGGCCGAGTTCGACCGGCTGTCCGAGGAATACCAGGACGCCGACGAATTGCCGGACGAGGTCGACGAGCGCCTGTCGGAGCTGGAAACCGCGCTGGAGGGCTTCGGGACCCGGCCCGTGGTGTTCGACAGCGCCGAGGTCGCCCGCGCCGGCGCCTTCGTAAGCATCGGCGCCGAGGGCCAGCTTCGCGTCGAGCGCGGCTATATCCGGCCGGAGGACGAGTTGGCGGCCGAGCCGGAGTCCGACGTGTCCGCAGATGACGAGGACGAACGAGCCATCGCCGCCAGCTCCGTAGGCGCCGAGGCCATCGTGACGACCGAGGCTGTAGCCGAACCGGAGGAGGACGAGGGTCTGTCGCCCATCTCCGACCGGCTGATGACCGAGCTGACCTCGCATCGCACACTGGCCCTTCGGCACGCGCTCGGCGAACGGCCCGACGTCGCTTTCCGCGCGGCCCTGCACGTCCTCACGCTGAAGACGTTCTACCACTACGGCTCGGATAGCTGCCTGGAGCTCGACCTGAAGAGCGCCAGCTTCAGCACGCAGGCGCCGGGGCTGAACGACAGCGCATCGGCCGAGGCGATCCGGGCTCGGCACGAGAGCTGGGCGAAGGCGCTTCCGAAGGAGTCGGCCGACCTCTGGGGCGCGCTAGAGGAATGGGACGGCGACAGCCAGGCCGGCCTGTTCGCCCACATCGTCAGCATGTCGGTGAACGCCGTGTACGAACCCTGGAACCGTCGCCCGCGGGCGTTCGCCCACGCCGATCGCCTCGCGCAGGCGGTCGACCTCGACATGGCGGCGGCCGGTTGGAAGCCCACCGTGGATAACTTCCTCGGCCGAGTGACGAAGGCCCGCATCCTGCAGGCGGTGGCTCAGGCGAAAGACCAGCGCGCCGCCGATCGGATCGAGCATCTGAAGAAGGGCGACATGGCGACCGAGGCGGAAGCGCTGCTGGCCGACACTGCCTGGTTGCCCGAGCCGCTGCGTACGCCGGGCCGCGCCGCTGGTGTCGAACAGGCGCCGGAATCTGCGACCGAGGAAACTCCGGAGCAGCCCAGCGAAAAACTGCCGGAGGACGAAGACGAACTGGTCGCCCAGAATGACGATACCGGCGAGCCCATGATCGCAGCCGAGTAGCTGCCGACTGCAACTAGGCCCGCCGGCGACGGCGGGCCTTTTCTTTTCGAGGACCATCATGGCCGATACTGTGCGTGTTCTCGCACAACGCCTTGGGCAGCAAGCCGAGGCGGTGTGCCGCCATTACCTCTCCTCCGGCCGACGGGAGGGCGGCTATTGGCTCGTGGGCGATGTCCGCAACACGCCGGGCCGCTCGATGTTCGTCCGGCTCAAGGAGTCGGTGAAAGGGCCTGCCGGCAAATGGACCGACGCCGCCACCGGCGAGCATGGCGATCTGCTCGATGTGATCCGCGAAAGCTGCGGCCTCGTCGACTTCAAGGACGTCGCCGATGAGGCACGCTCGTTTCTCAGCATGCCACATCCCGAGCCGGAGCCGGATCGCCCTCGATCGCGCACACCGAGCGCCCCGGCTGGATCGCCGGACGCGGCGCGGCGACTGTTCGCCATGTCGCAGCCGATGTCTCGGACTCTCGTAGAGACGTATCTCCGCAATCGCGGCATTACGGCTTTGCACGGAACCGGAAACCTCCGCTTCCACGCCCGCTGCTACTACCGGCCAAACGAGCATAGCCCCACCGAGACCTGGCCGGCGATGATCGCCTCCGTCACTGATCTCTCTGGCCATCTGACCGGCGCCCATCGCACTTGGCTCGACCCCGGCGGCTTTACTGAGGCGATGCTCGGCAAGGCGCCGATCGACACGCCGCGGCGGGCGATTGGCGACCTTCTCGGTCATGCTGTTCGATTTGGCGTGGCGGGCGAGGTGATGGCGGCCGGCGAGGGCATTGAGACGATGCTGTCGCTCAGATGCGTCCTTCCCACCCTGCCGATGGTCGCGGCCCTCTCGGCGGCACATCTCTCCGCCATCCTGTTCCCGGACACGCTGCGACGACTCTACATCGCCCGCGACGACGATCCCGCCGGCGACGGCGCAATGGCGACATTGATCGACCGGGCGCAAGAGGCCGGGATCGAGGCGATCGTGATCTCGCCACGACTCGGCGACTTCAACGAGGATCTCCGGCTGCTCGGGATCGACGCGCTTCGGGCCGCAAGCCGGGTGCAGATCGCGGCACAGGACGTCGCCCGCTTCATGGAACTGGTGGCATAGCCGGAACGGGATGAGAGG
The DNA here is from genome assembly GCF_032397745.1 of Bradyrhizobium prioriisuperbiae. Classification (NCBI taxonomy): domain Bacteria; kingdom Pseudomonadati; phylum Pseudomonadota; class Alphaproteobacteria; order Hyphomicrobiales; family Nitrobacteraceae; genus Bradyrhizobium; species Bradyrhizobium prioriisuperbiae. The sequence continues at coordinate 1,867,158 of NZ_CP135921.1, read as the reverse complement.
CGGTTCGCCGGCGTCGTCGCCACAGGGTCGGCGGTCAAGCTTTCCTCAGCGTCGGAGAGGACCACGCCCACGGCCTTCTGAGAGGGCGATCGGGCAGCAAGCGGCCCGGACCGGCAACCTTGTGGGCCGACTATTTTCCGTCGGCGGCGGAGCCGCCTTTACATCGCGAGACAAAATAGTCGGCCCCTTCGGTCTTCCGCCGAGGCTTCGGCCCTCCGCTGCGCTGCGGGTGCAAGTCCGTGCCGCCCGCCGCCTTCGTCGCCATGAAGGCCGCGATGGGCGCGGCCGATCCGACAAGGAAAGCCGCGATGACCACCGACCACGACGACGATTTCGAGCCGCACCACAACTCATCCCCGACCGACCAGGTCCTCCACGAACTCCAGCTCTATGGCTACCGTCCCTTCAACGACGAACCCGACCCCAGGCCGCTTCCCGAAGCGAACATCCTTGTAGGCAGCATCTCCGACATCTTCGACGCTCTCGTGGTGGCGCTGGCCGACACTCGCCTCGAACCCGACCTCGAGGACCTGCTCTGGTCGACGGTGAACGTCTTCCATCGCGCCATCGACAGGATCGAACGCGAACTCGATGACAACGAGCTGGCGCAGCAACGCGCGCAACGGGAACAAGATGGCAGCGAGGTCAAGTCCGTCGAGCTGGAACGACTGACGGCGGAAGGCCAGACGCTGATCGAACGCCGCAACGCCTTCGAGCTGATGCGCGACCAGGCCGCCGACCAATTCGAGCACCACACCCGTTCAACCTGGCGGCCGCGCAACGGGTCGAAGGTCAATCACCGCAATCTGACCTCCGCGATGATCGACAGCCGCGACTTCCTGGCGGCGAAGAGGCGCGCGGCGAACCAGGTGCTCCTCCCCCCGGGTCCGAAGGTCGCACTCACCGGCGGGCTCGACTTCAACGATCACCGGCTGGTCTGGGCGAAGCTCGATCAGGTCCACGCCAAGCACCCGGACATGGTGCTGCTGCACGGCGGATCGCCCAAGGGCGCCGAGCTGATTGCCGCCAAATGGGCCGACAATCGCAAGGTCCCGCAGATCGCCTTCAAACCTGACTGGACGAAGCACGCCAAGGCCGCGCCGTTCAAGCGCAATGATGCAATGGTGGAGACCCTGCCGATCGGCGTCTTGCACTTCCCGGGCACCGGCATCCAGGACAACCTTGCCGACAAGGCGAAGAAGCTCGGCATCCCGGTCTGGAAGTTCGGCGGCGCATGAGCGCCGCCTTTCCTCAATACGTATTGACGTCGAACCGCAAAGGCGGATCACCGGCTTTTCGCAAGACCGCCTTTCAGTCCGGTTCACCCGTCACCGCGATCCGGGCCGCGCGAGCATCGTGCGCCAACTCCGTATCATTCTCGATCAGGCCGTCGAGCAGCGCCTTCATATCGCTCTGATCGGACGCCGATTGAAACGGCCCCGGCTGCCGCTCGATCGCCAGCACCGCAATGGCGAGCGCCTTCTTCACCAGGTGCAGATCGCGTCCCGTGAATTCCGCCATGCCGCATGCCTCAACCATCATGTCGACTCGTAAGCACACCCTAGCCGATCGGTCAGCGCACCGTGAGGACAACGAGGTTCCACGCATTGTCTGCGACGGCCTTTGAGTGGCGGCTCCTGCCGGCGGGTGCCACCCCGCGTCTATCAGCGCTGATCCTTGGTCCGGCCGAGGGCCTGACGCCATCAACCCGTAAAGGGTCGGCTTACGCAACGCGTGCCGCCGCTGCGTCTTCGCCTTCGCGGTGATTGCGGCCCTCGGCCGGACACATCGGGCGCCTGTCGCGCGGGGATGGCCCCCGCCTCAGCACAGGAGCCGGATCAATGTCTCAAGCCCTCGCATTCGCCAACGGGTGGAACCTCGCCACCACCCTCATGGCCTGCGTCGTCATCTTTCATGCTGACGCTGGCAACTACGGCGTCATGCTGGCCGCCGAATATGACGGCGATCCCGGCGCCGTCATCCACGAATTCGACCCCTTCCAACCATGAAGGGGTGCATCACCACACAAGCTCGCCCGAGAAGGGCCAGTTTAAACTCAGGGTCACGTAGGCTGCGGCTCAGCGTTTATTGTCGAATCGCCAGCTCTTCGGCCGCTTGGCGAAGGTTTCGATGTTGGGCTGCCACAATAGTCCATCGTAGATCTCGAAGCTCGACACTCACAACTCAGTTCTCCGCCCGTGGGCGGAGCGGTTTTGAGATGAATGCGCGGCCGCTGCTGGGTTTGTTCGCCAGCTTCGCTTTCCAGCCCATCCGGCTCGCTTCAAAGGCGTCGTACCGCGGGCCAGCGACCGTTCCCCTCGCTGTCAGGATCAGCCCACCTAAAAAGGAGACCGCATCGCCGACCACCACATCTCATTGACACATTCTGCCGTAATCGATATATCGACACGTATCGATCAATCGATCAAAAGGCTCGCGACCAAGGAGGCCGCTACTATGAAACTCTACTATACGCCGGGCGCCTGCTCGCTTTCCCCCCATATCGCCCTTATCGAATTAGGCCTCGACCACAGCTTGGTCAAAGTCGACCCGCGCACCAAGAAGACCGAGACCGGCCTGGATTTCCTGTCCATCAACCCCAAGGGCTACGTGCCCGCGCTGGAAGTCGAGCCGGGCCAGGTGCTGACCGAGGGCGTCGCGATTGTGCAATACCTGGCCAGCAAGAGAGCCGAGTCCGCCGTCTTTCCTCAGTTCGGCTCACTGGATTATTTCCGGGCCGTGGAGTGGCTGGTATTCATCAGCAGCGAGATTTACGAGGGATTCATGAGGGTTCTCCCCGGTCCCAATCCCGCCGGCCTGGAGAAGTTGCAAAAGCGCCTGACCTTCCTGGGCGAGCACCTTAAGGATCGCGCATTCCTCGCGGGTGAAGCGTTCAGTCTGGCTGATGGATACCTGTTCACCATCCTGCGCTGGTCCGACCTCGCCAAAATCGATCTGGCCTCGTTTGGCGGTCTGTTGGCTTACCGCGATCGCGTCGGTGCTCGTCCCAGCGCCCAGGCAGCGATAAAGGCCGAGGGGCCTTCGTTCCTGGACCAGCGCTAGCCTGACCCACCGAGGAATTGACCCGATGAGTAGAGATCTGCAAGGACAAGTCTTTCTTGTCACTGGGTCAACGGAGGGGATTGGCAAAGCAGCCGCACGCGAATTCGCGAAGCGGGGGGCGGAGGTCGTCCTCGTTGCGCGGAACAAGGAAAAAGGCGACCGCGTCGTTGCCGAATTGAAGAAGGCGACGGGGAACAACGACGTCAGTTTGCTCGTGGCGGACATGTCGAGCATCGCCGATATCAAGCGCGTCGCCGCCGAATTCCGCGCCTCCCACACGAGGCTCGACGTGCTCGTGAACAACGCGGGGGCGCTCTTCAGCAAATACCAATTGAGCAAGGACGGGCTCGAGATGACGTTCGCGCTCAATCACATGGGCTATTTCGGCCTTACTTATTCGCTCCTCGATCTCCTGAAGAGCACGAAAGGGGCGCGCGTCGTCTCGACCTCGAGTCTGGGGCACAAGATAGGGAAGTTCGATCTCGGCCGGATCGCCAAGCGTGAACCGGATAATGCCGGCTGGCCTGCATACGGAGAGTCAAAGTACGCGAACATACTCTTCACGCGCGAGCTTGCACGAAGGCTCCAAGGGTCAGGCGTCACCGCCAACTGTTGGAACCCGGGCTTTGTGAACTCGGGCTTTGGATTGAACAACGGCGGGTTTATCAAGTGGGCGTTCAGCGTGGTGAGTCCGATTTTCGCGAAAACCCCGGAGATGGGGGCCGACACGCTCATCTGGCTTGCCACAAGTCCCGAGGCCGCGTCCCACACAGGAGAGTATTTCTCGGACCGCAAGGTTACGAAAGTGGTAGAGCCGAGGCGCGACGACGAGCTGGCCAGAGCCTTATGGGAGCTCTCTGAGAAGCTCTACAACGGCTAGCGTTCCGCTGCGGAAACGTGAGGTGCAGCGGGGACGGGCATCGCTTTTGCGAATGCTCCCGAGTGTGTCTAATGAAAGGTGGACATGTTCGAGTGTGCAGACACGTAGCGAGGGACGAACGAAGAATGCCAGCAAAGAAGGCGAACGATTCAGAGAACCGGCTGCCCCCAAAGCAGTTTGCCCACGTGGCCAAGGTGCTCGCGGAGCCGCGTCGTGTGGAGATTCTCAAGCAAATTGCCGCGAACGGAGGGCACATCCCGTTCAGCGACCTGGTGACGCTGCACAACATCACCAGCCAGACGATGTCGCACCATGCTCACGAACTGAAGCTGTCCGGCCTCATCGAGATCGTTCGCGAAGGTAGATGCGGCACCCTCCACCTGCAACGGGACGTCCTGCAAGCTTATTTGAATGAGTTTAGTGACATTTAGCCAGGCGGGATTTCCCCTCCCGCCGCCGCCTATTTGCGGCTATACTTATGCCCGCGCCGTGGTGGTGGTGGAAGGCGCGACCGTCAGACCTTTATCTCACGGAGTACACCGCCATGATCATCTTTGGACCTCTGCTTGTCATCGTCGGCATCGGCTTCTTCTGCTGGCTGCTGTTCACCCTTGCTGTCTTCGCGCTGCCCTTTTTCGTTGGCCTGACTGCCGGGATCTGGGCCTTCCACACCGGGGCCGGCGCGCTCGGTGGAATCGCCGTGGGCCTCGTCGCGGGCGGCGTAACCTTTGGCATTGGCCAGCTCGCGCTCGCCTTTGTGCCGTGGGCGTGGCTTCGACTCCTGATCATCCTGCTCTACGTCGCGCCCGCGACCGTCGCCGGTTACAGCGCGACGCACGGAATCGCGCAGATGGCGATGCCTTCGCCAACCTGGCAGACTATCTTCGCCGTCGTCGGCGCAATCGCCGTCAGCGTCACGGCGTTCGTCCGCTTCACAGGAATGGCCGCGCCCGGACCAGCCGGACAGGGTTTGGCGCGGGGCTGACACCATCACGTCGACGGGGCGGGGCTGGATCAGGCTTCCGCATCCCGCCGTCCTCGTCGTCGAATACGGCGTGAGGGCGGCTTGGCGTCGAGGCTCACCGGATCATCGCCGAGCACCGGGTTTCGCGGCGGGTCGCTGAGGTACTTGGCCCAGGTGGCGAGGTCTCACGCATACGGCCAACGAAGCGCGCGACGGGGCGTGCAGCCGGAGCTTCGTGTCGGAAGCAGGAGACCCGTGGTGGCCAGGACAGGTCCCGCATCGCCGTCGAACCTACCGGCCGATCTCCACGGTGACTCGAAAGTCGCCACGTTCTCCTTGATGTCAACTCGGTCAGGCCGAGCGCACCGAACGGCCTCTTCGATGGATTGATCTGGCCGAAGGCCGGCTGAAGCCTCGACCGCCTATGGCGCAACAGCGGCGTCAAAACTTTCTTCCCCTGCCGGCTGCCCCGTCATTCCTCGCGAGACAAGAAAGCCCCTCCTTTGCTGTCGAGCCCCTTCGGGGTGCGCCGTCGATCGCCTCCGGCCCCTCGATCACCATCGAGGCCGCAATGGTGCGGGCTCGGAAACAGAGATCAAGGAGAACTACCATGGCGACCATCGGCACCTTCAAGAAGACCGGCTCGAACGAATTCACCGGCGAAATCGTCACCCTCTCGGTCCAGGCCAAGAACGTCCGGATCGTCCCCGAAACCAGCCGCTCCGGCGACAACAGCCCCAGCCACCGCGTCTATGTCGGCCGGGTCGAGATCGGCGCCGCCTGGGCCAAGCGCTCCAACGAGGGCCGCGACTATCTGGGCCTCAAGCTCGACGATCCGAGCTTCACCGCCCCGATCTTCGCCAACCTCTTCGACGACGAAGAGGGCGAGGGCTACAGCCTGATCTGGTCCCGCCCCAACGGCCGCCGGAGCGACTGACCGCCGCCTACAATGCCCCGTCCGGCTGGTCCGGGCGACAACGACCGCATGTGGGCTGCGGATGGCTGCCGGGTCTGCGATGCTTTCGACGCTAAGAAGCGGAAGCGGCTGGCCATTTGGCGCCGTTCGTGAGTTTATTGGCGCCATTCGTGAATGTGGCGTGTGCCACTCCGATCTAAATGCAGTGCATCGAAAGAGGAGCACACCATGTTCAACCAAGATCGCAAAACTGCCCTTGTCACTGGCGCTTCGTCGGGGATGGGCAAGGAAATCGCCAAGCGCCTGATCGCTGATGGCTATCAAGTCTTCGTCGCAGCGCGCAGCATTGACAATATGAATGACCTTGCGGCGCTCGGCGCCGAACCGCTGCGGATGGACGTATCGAAGGAGGCCGATATTGAGGCGGCGGTAAGCCGGATCACCGAAACTACGGGCGGTGTGGACGTGCTGGTCAATAATGCCGGATTTGGGCTTTATGGCCCGATGGAGGAAATCGGCATCGACGAGGCCCGCTATCAGTTCGAGGTCAACCTGTTCGGGGCTGCCCACCTGACGCAGCTGCTCCTGCCAGCGATGCGCGCCAAAGGCGCGGGGCGTATCGTCAACATCAGCTCGATGGGCGGCAAGATGTACACGCCGCTGGGCAGCTGGTATCACGCGAGCAAGCATGCGCTCGAAGGATGGTCAGATTGCCTCCGCCTCGAACTGGCGCCCTTTGGCATCAACGTGATTGTCATCGAACCGGGGATCATTGAAACCAATTTCGGCAACATCGCAACCGACAGCCTGCTCGAGCGGTCGGGGCAAGGCCCCTACGCCAAGCTGGTCGAGGCCATCGTGCGTGGCACGCGGGAGGCGTATGGCGAGGGCAAAGGTTCGCCGCCCCGCCTAATCGCAGATGTGGTTGCCAAAGCGGTGAGGGCGCGTCGTCCGCGTACCCGCTACGCCGCAGGCAAGTTCGCCAAGCTCCTGATCGCGCTGCGGGTCTGGCTCAGCGACCGGATGTTTGACCGCCTTATCCTGAGCCAGGCGGCCTAGCCATGACACAGGCGCCCGCAGATCGCTGCAAAATCCCACCCGGTTTCTGGCGCGCGGTAGAGAGCATCGGCATCCGCCCGGCTGAGTTGGTGCACCGCGCCCAGCTGCCGCTCAACCTGCCGCTCTCCAGCGACGGAATTTTGACCACGGCACAGTATTTCGCGCTGATGGCGAGCCTCGGCGAGTTGTCGGACGTGCCTGCGGTCGGCCTTTACCTGATCGAACATGCCGATACGTCGGCTCACCCGCCGTCCACAGTCGCGGCTTTCTATGCCCGCGATTTGCGTGACGGGATGGCGCGGCTCGCAAGATTCAAGCGGCTGTGCAGCGCCGAGCGGCTTGTCCTCACGGAGGAACAGGGTAGTTGCGTGGTGACGATCGACTGGCTCTATTCTCCGGGCGTAGAGCCTGACGTCAGCGTCGATCTAACCTTTGCCACGCTCGTCGAACTGGCGAGGCGCGGGACGGGTCGTTGGGTTGTCCCTTGCGCGATTGAGCTCAGCCGGGCGAGCACAGGGCATGGCGAACACGAGCGGTATTTCGGCGCGCCCGTGCGGTTCAACTGCCTGCGCAACGCGCTCATCTTTGATGGCGCGGATCTGGACTGTCCCTTCCCGGGGCACAACGCCGCGATGATAGCGCTGATGACGCCTGCGCTCTCCTCCGAACTGCAGAAGCTCGATCGCCCGGTCACGGTATCCGAGCAAGTGGTCACCGCGCTCAAGGCCAGCCTGCCGAGCGGTAGGCCCGACATAGGCGATGTCGCGCGCCAGCTGGGCTTTAGCGAGCGGACGCTGCAGCGGCGTATCACTGACGAAGGCACCAGCTTCAAGGAGCTGCTCGTCGAGGCCAGGCAGGAGACATGCCGCCGCCTGTTGGCCGATATCGCCGTCCAGATCGACGAGATCGCCTATCTGCTTGGCTACCAGGATACCCGTTCCTTCTATCGTGCGTTCAAGGAATGGGAAGGCGAGACGCCCGCAATGTGGAGGCACCGCCACATGGCAACTGCTGGAAATGCTGAGGGCTGGGCGCAGGAACCGGACGAGGTCGGCACCGTCTGACAAATGGCGCCATTGGTGCAAATTCTGTTGCCCAGGGTCACGCTCGCCAGATCGTTGCGTTGATATTGGGAAATCATTTGAGGAGATTATCATGTCCGAACCATTGGTCGTGTTCGCACGCCTGAAGGCACAGTCAGGCAAAGCAGAAGCCCTTGGCCTTGCCCTCCGCGCGGTCGTCGCGCCGACGCGGGCCGAACCCGGCGCGCTGGACTATGTCCTGCACCGCAGTGTCGATGACCCGAATACTTGGCTCCTCTACGAGCGCTGGATTTCGCGGGCTGCTCTCGACGCGCATTTCGAACAGCCGCACATGAAGGTGTTGTTGGCTCGTGCGTCTGAGTTGATTGATGGAGATGTTGAGATGAGGCTCGCGAAGATCGTTGACGATTGATCTGAACCGAATGCGCCGTCGGATGTGGTTTCCGGCGGGGCGCTCTACCAAGTCTATACGGCGCCCGGCGAGATCACCGACATCGCGCTGCAGGACGGGGAGCAGCTCGTTGGCTCCGGGCCCGTCGTGCGCTGGATTATCGGCGATACCGAGAGCGGCGTCGGCGCGACCAAGAAGGTCCACATCCTGGTCAAGCCGACGAGACCCGAGCTGCTCACCAACTTGGTGATCAACACGGATCGGCGGACCTACCTCCTTGAGCTGCGCTCGACCGAGAAGACCTACATGGCTTCGGTCTCCTGGCAGTATCCCGAAGACCAGCTCATCGCGCTTCGGCGGCAAAACCAAGTGGCCGACGCCGCGGCCCCGATCGCGAGCGGCGTCGATCTCGCCTCGATCAACTTCCGCTACGCGATCCAGGGCGACAATCCCGCCTGGCGACCGCTGCGCGCCTTCGACGACGGGCACAAGGTCTACATCGAGTTTCCGAGCGGGATCGCCCAGGGCGAGATGCCGCCTCTGTTCGTCATCGGTCCGGCCGGCGGGTCCGAGCTGGTGAATTACCGCGTGAACCGCAACTACTACATCGTCGACCGTCTGTTCGCGGCCGCCGAGTTGCGTCTCGGCGATAAGGATAGCGAGCGGCGTGTACGCATCGTCCGCACCGACGGAAGGCCGCGGTCATGACGGATGCTCCGAACGAGGAAAGGAGCGCCGCGCCCGAACCGTCCGTAACGCCGGACCTGCGGCTTCGGGGCGAGCGCCCGCGCGTCACGCGCTTATCGCGCAGAGTGCTGATTGGCCTCGGCGCCGTATCGGCGCTCGCCGTCGCCGGCGCGTTCGGCTATGCGCTCCAGACCCGCAACAGCGCGCAGACCGGCCAGGAGCTGCTCAGCACGCAGAATCGCCCCTCCGCCGAAGGACTCGCCGGTCTGCCGAAGGACTACACCGGTCTGCCGCGCCAGGTGCCCCCACTCGGGCCTCCGCTGCCCGGCGATCTCGGCAAGCCAATCCTCAATGCCGGGGCTGCGCCCAACACTGTCGTTCCCGGAACGACGCCCGATCCGGAAGCACAGCGGCGCGCCCAGGAGATCGAGGCCGCGCGGCTCAGCCGGCTCTTCGCCCAGACCAATCAGCAGCCGCAGCCGGTCGGCCTCGCTGCACCCGCCGCGACGGGAACTGCGGCGGCCCCGACGCTCGCACCGCCTATCGACGCCGGCGCCGCGCAGAACATGCAGGACCGCAAGGCGGCCTTCCTCAACGCTTCGACTGACAAGCGCACGGTCAGTCCGGACCGGCTCGACGCCAAGGCCTCGCCCTATGTCGTGCAGGCCGGGACCGTGATCCCTGCCGCGCTCATTACGGGCATTCGTTCCGATCTACCCGGACAAATCACGGCCCAGGTGACGGAGGCGGTCTATGACAGTCCTACCGGCAAGTATCTTCTGATTCCGCAGGGTGCCAAGCTGATCGGCCAATACGACAGCTCCGTTGCTTTCGGGCAGTCGCGCGTGTTGCTGGTCTGGACTCGGATTGTCATGCCGGACGGCGGCTCGATCGTGCTGGAGCGCCAGCCCGGGGCCGACACCCAGGGCTATGCCGGGCTTGAGGACTAGGTCGATAACCATTGGGGTATGCTATTCAAGGCGGCCGTCCTCTCGACGCTTCTCAGCGTGGGGGCGGAGGCGGGCACGAGCCAAGACGAGAACAACCTTGTTCAAGCGATCCGAAGCGGCGCGTCAAACAGCATCAGCCAGACCGGCCAGCAGATCGTCCAACGCCAGCTCAACATCCAGCCGACGCTGACGATCCGCCCCGGTTTCCCGGTCCGCGTCATCGTCACGCGCGACTTAGTGCTGGCGCCATACGGTCAAGGGGGAAAGCCATGACGAAGCTCAAGCTCGGGCCGCTCGCGGACGACAAGCCGGTCAAGGTCAACATCGAATTGCCGGCGGCCGTGCACCGCGATCTCATTGCCTACGCCGAGGTGCTTGGACGGACAACCGGCCAGACCGTCGCTGATCCAGCAAAGCTGATAGCCCCGATGATCGAACGGTTCATGGCAACGGATCGAGCGTTCGCGAAAGCGCGGCGCGCTACGGCTTAGTCCCCCGGGGGTTCTGCCGACAGGTCAGGATAGCGCTCGTACAGCATATCGAGAAAAGGGCTGAGAGACGGGTTGGGATTCGTCTGCCGCCAATAGGCGCAAAAACGGAGACGTGTTGGCCCATCGTTGTCATGCACTTCGCGGAACGTCACCCCAGGATACGTCGCACCCGTCGCTCCCTCCAAGGCGAGAAGGGGCCCCCAACCAGCGCTAACCAGACTCAGCAAGCGATCGAGCGACACATCATGACGAAGGAGTCGCCCATGATTCGGGCATCCCAATTCACTGACGAGCAATTGAAGAAACTCCGGTCCGGGCCCACGGTGCGGCAAGAGCAGCGACTCGTGAGTGAAATCGGTCCAATGCACAATTTCGCGATCTGACAGCCCATGGTCATCGGGAAGCGCGACGACAACGCGCTCGCTCCAGACCGGGAGTGACTTCCCGTCCCAAAGAGTTTTGCTGCCGGCAATAAAGGCGACATCAATAGCGGAACTCGCGAGGTCAGACAGCAGATGATCGCTGGACCCGTCGACCAGATGTACCTCCATGTTTGGGAAACGGCGCCGATGCTCGACGAGCGTCGCACGTAGATTACCGGCCGAGAGCGAGGCGTGAATTCCGACGGTCAGACTGCCGCTCTCACCCCGTGACCGCGCCCTAAGACGCCCTTTGATTGTCTCGATTTCCTCTACTATCCGCGCTGCGGCTTCGAGAAACTCCTGTCCTTCCAGGGTTGGTCGTGTGCCGCCGTTGGTTCGCTCAAAGAGGACCGCATCCAGTTCTTGCTCGATATCGCGCAGACTCCGACTGAGGGTTGATTGGCGGATGTTGAGCGCTTCTGCCGCTTGCCGTAGGCTGCGATGTTGTGCGGCAACAATCGCCCATCGTAGATCGCGAAGCTCGACGCTCACCGCCCAACCCGCCATCTCGATATGCCTCGGCGGTCACTCGATCGCGCCCGCGCTCTGGTCGGTGAATCTGGCAGGGAGGCAGCAGCTCGTTTTCCGCAAAGAGCTAGGGTGAACGCGGCGAAACCGATCGGCAGCACGCCCCCGACTATGAAGGCGCTATCAATGCCGGTTTGATCCAGGATCACGCCGCCGGTAAACGCCCCCAGGGCGAGCGCGATCTGAAAGACCAGCACCATCATAAAAGAGCCGACCTCATAGCGTTGCGGCGCTGACTGATAGAGCCAGATCTGGACGCAGACTGGCGTCGCTCAAGGCGTCAGGATGATGGCGCCAGAGATGCGACGAGCTGCGATATCCTCATGCGCTTGCGCCACGTCCCGCAGCAGATAGCGGGTGATGGCAATCTCTCCAAAGACGTCGTCCTGAAGAGCCGCGAACAGCTCGGCGCTGGACTCTTCAAGGCTGCCGCGGTCTTTCACGAACTGTCCTGTGCTCGGTTGCACGTAATGGATCGAGCGTGCGGCTAGAGCTTCCTTGTCGACGGATGGAGATCCCGACGCATTGCCAAGGTGGATCAGATCACCGCCGTCGCGTAATGCGGAAACCGACGCGGAGAAGGTAGCGGCGCCGACCAGTTCGTACACAACGTCAACGCCCTTGCCTCCCGTGATCGTTCTGATCTTGGTCACAAGGTCAGGATCACCGGCATGGAGGACGCTTTCGATGCCCCGCTGCCGGACGCTGTCCGCCTTGGCAGGCGAGCCGACCGTGGCGATGACGGTAGCGCCGAGTGCCCGTGCCCACGACGCAACCAGGGAACCGACCCCGCCCGCAGCAGCCTGAACCAGCACGAACTCGCCGGACCTTACGACGTGGACGCGCTTCACGAGCATCCATGCGGTCAGGCCTTTCGCGAACACCGCCGCGGCTTGCTCGGTGGAAATATCGGCAGGCAGCTTGACCAAGGCGCTGACGTCGACGAGCCGAATGTCAGCATAGGAACCGAGTGAGAACCAGTACGCGACCCGATCGCCGGGCTTTAAGTCAGCGACGTCCTCCCCGACCGCTTCGACGATGCCGGCGGCTTCGACCCCAAGGGCGAAGGGAAGCGACACATTGATTTTGCCGTCGCGAAACATCGTATCAACGAAGTTGACGCCGACTGCTTCCTGCTTGAGACGAACCTGCTGAGGTCCAGGCTCACCGACCGAGGTTTCCTCGTAGCGGAGCACCGACGGAGCCCCTTGCTCATAGATGCGAACGCGATGTGCCATCTGATTAACCTCGAATTTTAGGGTTGAAAGGCCGCGACAACGCGCGGTGCGTCGAAATACTCGCGTAGCAGGACGATTTTCCCGGCATCTGCACGCAAGTACAAGATATAGTCTTGCTGGTAACGCCGTCCGGTGGCGATGACTGTTGCCTCGGCCGAGAACTCCGCGAAGACAGCGTCCTCACCTTCCACGCGCGAAACTTTCGACACCTTGACGTGAAAGTCTTGCACGGCGTCCAGAAAGCCCTTCACGCTCTTGGAGATCGCGGCGATCCCGGTGAGCGGACTGGCAACACCAGCGTAGCTCCCATACGGGTATTCCATCACCGCGTCGTCCGCGTAGAGCGCGCACCAGGCCGCAAAGTCGGCTTTCATTTCGCGAAAATGGCCGTCAAGCAATTCAACAGCAGTTCTCATGGCAATGGCCTTTGACAAAGGATGGCGCGTTCAAACTTTGACCGTGGACATCGAGTGATTCTCTCGGCGACCATCGACGCTGATGCTTCCCGCGCCGAACGCCACCACTTGAAGAAGGCCGCCAGCCATGGCGATGTTCTTTAGGAAGTGCATCATCGTGTTCGGGTCGGCGAAGTTGTTATGAAAGATCGCCGCCGTCGCCACTGAAAATGCGGCCATGACCAGCGCGACGATCCGGGTCTGGAAGCCCACGACGAGAAGCACTCCACCGCCTACTTCAACCAAAATGGCCAAGAGGTAGCCCAACAACGGCGCGGGCAACCCAGTTGAAGCGATGTAGCCCTGCGTCATCGCCGGCGCTGCGATCTTGCCAAGGCCGCTGATGAGGAAAATGGCGGCGATGAGCAGTCGGCCAAGCGGAGGCAGATAACGAGTGTAGGTGTTCATAATTGTATCCTTGTGGGCGGTGGCAGGGAGCCGCCTTCCTGACGACTCCCGCAGTCGACGAGTGAGCGAAGATCAGCCGAAGATTTTTCCGGTAGCCTTGGCGATCAACTCACCCTGGTGACGGGCGCCCGCCAGCTCGTTTTCAGTCGGTTGGCGCGAGCCGTCACCGCCGGCGATCGTTGTCGCGCCATAGGGGCTGCCACCGGTTATCTCGTCGGCGCGCATCTGCCCTTGAAAGCTGTACGGCAGGCCGACGATCACCATGCCGAAATGCAGCAGGTTGGTGATAATTGAGAACAGCGTCGTTTCCTGGCCGCCGTGTTGGGTCGCCGTCGAGGTGAAGGCGCCGCCGACCTTACCGTTCAGCGCACCCTTCATCCAAAGGCCGCCGGCTTGATCGAGGAAGCTCGCCATCTGCGAGGAAATCCGGCCGAACCGTGTTCCGGCGCCAACAATGATCGCGTCGTAGTTGGCGAGTTCGTCGATGGTCGCGACCGTCGCGGCCTGGTCCAACTTGAAATACGCCGCCTTCGCAGCCTCCTCAGGGACCGTCTCGGGAACGCGCTTGATATCGACCGTGGCTCCGGCCGACCGAGCGCCTTCGGCGACGGCCTGGGCCATCGTTTCGATGTGGCCGTATGTGGAATAGTAAAGGACCAGCACTTTAGGCATGAAGGCACTCCTAGGGTTTAATTGACGAGAGGGATCGATTTCGACTGGGGCGTCGGTGGAAAAGAGCCGGGAAATCCAGCGGAAGAGTTCAGGGACGTTCGCCATACTTAGGCCTCGCCCGGCAAAGGGATGTATTCGGTCTCGCCAGGCACACCGGGGAACCGGCGCTCGCGCCAATCGGAAACTGCTTGTTCGATGCGTTCGGAGGAGCTGGAAACGAAATTCCAGTAGATGTGCCGCTTCTCCGGTAGCGGCTCTCCGCCCAACAACATCACGCGGGCCGCGCCGATCGCTCGCAGGACGACCTCTGCCCCGGGCTTGAACACGATGAGTTGGGCGGCGGAGAACTGACCATCTTGGCCGACGGCCTCGACTTGGCCGGAAACGACATAGATCGCGCGCTCCACATGCTCGGCCTTGACCTGAAACCGCGCACCTGCCGATAAGACGACGTCGGCGTACTGCATGTCGGAGAAGGTCGCGACCGGCGAACGACGTCCGAAAGCGGTTCCGGCGATCAGAGTTACCGACGCGCCGTCGCCCTCGAATCGAGGGAGAGCCGCTACGGCATGGTGCGAGAAACCTGGCTCGGCCTCTTCATTCGAACGGGGCAGCGCAATCCACACTTGTTGCCCGAAGAGGCTGCTGCCCGTTGCCCTTAGGGGTGGGCCTGTCCGCTCCGAATGAACGATGCCGCGGCCGGCGGTCATCCAATTGGCCTCTCCAGCTCCTATCGTCTGAATATGGCCGGCGCTGTCTCGGTGAACGATCTCACCCTCGATGAGATAGGTGAGTGTTGCGAGCCCGATATGCGGATGCGGTCGCGTATCGACGCCTTCGCCTGGTCCGAAGACGGTTGGTCCGAACGCGTCAAAGAATATGAAAGGCCCAACCATCTGTCGCTGTGCAGAAGGGAGGGCGCGTCGAACCTCGAATCCTGCGCCGAGATTGTGGATTCTCGGCAGGATGACCTGATCGACTTCCACTTTACTGATCGAACTCAATGTCACGACGACGGACTCCGGGAAAATTCCTGCCGCCACCGGTGTCGACGGAAGAGACCTTCACTCTTGTCCGCGGAATTTAGTTCTTCGTCCTGATACAAAAAACCCGTAAAAGGTTGGGTATAACGTTCAAGGAATTAGAAATGCAGGGCCCTGGCGTACCGAGCCTCGATCAGTTGCAGGTCTTCCTCGCGGTGGTGGACACTGGGAGTTTCGCTGCGGCAGGCCGCAAGCTCGGTCGCGCGACATCCGCGGTGAGCTATGCCATCGCCAACCTCGAGCAACAGCTCGGGGTTCAACTTTTTGACCGGGATCGAACGCGCAAGCCGACGCTGACCACCATCGGCGCCTCGGTGTTGTCCGAAGCGCAGACGGTTTCCGTCGGCGTGAGCAGCTTGAGGGCGAAGGTCGCCGGCATGCTTGGCGGCCTCGAATCCGAAGTTTCCATCGTCGTGGACGTGATGATGCCAACGGCACGGGTGGTCGACGCACTGCAGGCTTTCGAGAAAAAATTCCCGACAGTGGCCTTGCGCCTCCATGTCGAGGCCCTCGGGGCGGTAACGCAGCTTGTGCTGTCCGGAACCGCGACTGTCGGCATAAGTGGACCAGAGCACAAGGGGCTCGCCGGAATCGAACAAGTGCGCGTGGGCGGCGTTCGGCTGATACCGGTAGCAGCCCCCGAACACCCACTTGCACGCAGCGCCACCAATCGGCCAGGAGACGCTCGCGGTCACGTCCAACTCGTTCTCGCGGACCGCTCCACCTTAACGACGGGGCGGGATTTTGGCGTGGTCGGCATCCGATCCTGGCGCTTGGCGGATCTTGGCTCTAAGCATGCCTTGCTAGTCGCGGGGATCGGATGGGGCAGTATGCCAGAGCCGATGGTCCGGGCGGATCTCGAAGCAGGTCGCCTGGAGGCAATCGACCTACCCGAATGGAGCAACAGCTTCTACGCGATGCAGGCGATCTATAGAACTGAATCGCCACCGGGCCCCGCCGCAGCATGGCTGATCGAGCGTTTCGCTCAGCAATCGGACGTAATGGGATGATTTTGCGTTCCGTAAGCGGCCAACCAGCGAGAAGGTCAGAGACCCCCGCCGTGCAGCTTTGCCCCGGTGAGTTGTTCGCTCAAACGCCATAGACGATCTGCAGCCGCGGTGTCAGTCGCCCAAGGTCGAACGCCAAGGCCGCTCTTATCGTCAGCCGGCGCAAGCCCCGCCACGTCGCAGTTTTCGCAATAGACACCGCCCAGCCCATCGAGCTGGTGGCTCGTCGCACACCAAACGGTCGTCGCAGCGCCTTGTTCCGGCGTTTTCTTGTTGTTGGTCGGATCGATGACGGGATGTCCGTCGCCGTCCAGCGCGCCCGATGCTCGCAGTTCTTCAGGCGTCATGTAGCGGACGAGGTCCGTAACGATGCCCCCCGGGTGTAGCGAGAAGGCGCGCACGCCTTGCTCCTGCCCGCGTTCATCCAGCGCAACCCCGAATAGCGCATTGGCCGTCTTGGACTGCCCATAGGCGATCCAGCGATCATACGGGCGCTGCTCAAAATTGGGATCGTCGAAATCGACACCGCCGCGCGCATGCCCGCGCGACGAGACAACGACCACGCGCGCACCGTTGGCCGCGCATAGGGCGGGCCAAAGCCTGGCTGCGAGTTGGAAGTGGCCAAGGTGATTGGTTGAGAATTGGCTTTCGTATCCGCGGCTGTCACGGACCAGCGGCGGCGCCATGATGCCCGCATTGTTGACAAGTATGTCGAGCGGTCGGTCCGAAGCGAGGTAGCGTTTCGCGAAGGCATCGATTGATGCCGGATCCATTAGATCCAACGAATCTAACACCAGTTCCGGATAAGTTGCGAGCGCATCCCTTGCCTTGACCTCATCTCGCGCGGGAACAACAACATGGGCGCCCGCCGAGGCGAGCACGCGAGCAGTGACAAGCCCGATTCCAGAATGTCCTCCCGTCACGATCGCAGTTTTGCCTCTGAGATCGCTCCCGACGATCACCTCCTGGGCAGTGGTCGCCGCGCCGAAACCAGAATCGATGGGGTGCTGGCTTGTCGGCATGGTTGCGCTTCCTTTTTCATAGACGCAGCGGCGTTGGGGATCAGGCGGACTGGCCACCATCAACGTTAAGCGTCGCTCCTGTAATGTACCCGGCCTCCGGCCCTGCAAGGAACGCAACCGCTGCTGCGATGTCTTCCGGCTGGCCGTACCGGCCGAGCGCGGCCAGACCGTTGAGGGTCGCGGCAAGGGGCCGTCCTCGGGGTTCATCTCGGTGTTGATCGCGCCAGGCTGAATGATATTCACGGTGATGTTGCGAGCCCCAAGATCCCGTGACCAGCCGCGGGTATAGGCGGCGATAGCAGCCTTGGAGGCGACGTAGTCCGACGCTCCAGCGAACGGGATACCGTCGGCGCCGGTGGTGCCGATCGAGACGATCCGCCCACCGTCGCTCAACAAGGGAACGGCTGTGCGCACGGCGGTAACGACGCCCTTGACGTTGATCGCGAACTGACGATCCAACGCGCCGATGTCGGCAGTAGGGTCGCCGACGACGCCGGTCACGAACACACCAGCGGAATTGACCAGGATGTCGAGTCTGCCGAACGCGTCATGCACTTTCTTCACAAGGCTCTCGACCTCGGAAGTCACGGCCTGGTCAGCCTTGAAGGCCACAGCGCGCCGGCCCTTGGCCGCTACGTCCTTCACGACCTGATCAGCGCGCTCTTTGGATGCAGAGTAACTGAACGCGACGTCAGCGCCGTCTTCCGCCAAACGCTTGACGATGGCGGCGCCGATGCCGCGCGAGCCTCCGGTGACGAGGGCTACCTTGCCGGCGAGCTTCTGAGTCATTGTCCTGATCCCTAACATATGTAGCTACAACTACACATCTGACATTGGACAAGCTGCGTCAAGAGACTTATGTAGTTTCAACTAGAAAAGTATTGGAGATGAGAATGGCGATGGGTCGCCCGAGGGAATTCGACCTCGACGCGGCGGTAGCGGCCGCCCTGCCAATCTTCTTAGAGAAGGGCTATGAGGGGGCGGCGTTCGGGGAGCTGATCGCGGCAATGGGGATCAAGCCCCCGAGCTTCTATGCTGCCTTTGGCAACAAGGAAGGATTGTTCCGCCACGTCCTAGCGCTTTATGCCGAACGCGGAGCGCCGGTCGTCGCAGAAGCGCTTTCGCAACCTACCGCCTATGGCGTCATCGAAAGGCTGCTTCGCCTAACGGCGGATGCCGACACTGACCCTTCAAGGCCTGCCGGATGCCTATTTGTCCAGGGTGCGCTTTCCTGCAGCAACAAGGCCACGAAGATCCGTGATGAGCTGACCGCCCGTAGAACGGCGATTGAACCCATTTTACGCGAGCGGATTGAACAAGCTCGCACCGAGGGAGATGCATCGATCGAAGGCGTGCCGCAGAAGGTTGCGCGCTACATTTCGACCGTTGTCCAAGGCATGGCGGTGCAGGCTGCGGGCGGAAGCACACGCGAAGAGCTGCATGAAATCGTCGATGTCGTCCTTAGCGGCATGTCTCGCAGTCGCTAACCTCCAACGGTGAGCGGACGAATGACCCTACTCGACGGAGGTAGCGACCCAATGCCGGTGCGCCAGCCGCCCCTGTGCCAAAATGGGTTAAGGCTGCTGACTTAGGCTAGCGCTTTCGCGATTGGGTTCGATTTTGGTCGACGTCGTTTCGTTCCTGGGGCCCCAGGCACGGCGCTTCGCCAAGTAAGCGTCCAGGGAATACGGGCCTGCCCCCCCAAGGCAAAGGGCCAATAGGGCCGCCAAGTACAGCAAGTCAGTCTCATAGCCGGGCTGACCGAAATGCGCGCCCTGCCCGTCATACGAAATGAGTTTGATGGAGCTGAAGCCGTTGGGCAGATGTACCGTTACGATCGCAACCGCGAGCACAACAATCATCGGCACCGCGGCGGCGGGGACGAAAGCGCCAGCGAGAATAAATAGCCCGCAGACGATTTCGATGAGGATGGTTGCCCAGCCCAAAAACTCAGCGAAGGGCATCCCAATGGCATGCAGAATCGCGATGAACGCGTCCGGGCCGCGAGCGAGCTTTGCTTAGCCATGTTGGACGAAGCCAAAGCCGATGACGAGCCGGAGCGGAACGGCAAACCAATCCAACGGCACAGGGAGAGACGCCACGGTGAGGCGCCGGAGAAAGTAGAATGGTCCTAAACGCGATGGTTTGGAAGATCGACGGTCTGAGTTGTTCAACTTTTTGTCCCGTACGAAGAACGATCCGCAACATAGGTCAGCCCGCCAAGCACCGCCGCTACCAACAACAACGCCGGCACGTCGCCAAGCATATGTCCCGTATGCGCGCCGGGGCTGTAGGATTGGACCGCCATAATGAGCGCATGCACAACGCTCGACCAGATGGTGAAATCGATCAGCGACCGATTTGCTATCGGGTCGCTCGCCGCGCGGATCAGAAATATGCCGAGCGTTGCATAGACGCCCACGATCATCATGAAATACTGCGAAGTGGCGGGCGGTCCATCGTGCCAGGCCCAACCCGACGGCCAAACGATTGCTAGCGGATAGACCAGGCAGAATACAATGCCGAACGCAATTAAGGAGATTTGCAACAGTTTCGAAGCCGACATCATAACTCCTTCTTTGGACAGACCGAGGCCGATGTGGCCCTAGCGCGCGAGCTGGTCGAGGGCGCCGATAAGATCGGTTCGAAGGTCGTCGTA
This sequence comes from Bradyrhizobium prioriisuperbiae, assembly GCF_032397745.1. Lineage (NCBI taxonomy): Bacteria > Pseudomonadati > Pseudomonadota > Alphaproteobacteria > Hyphomicrobiales > Nitrobacteraceae > Bradyrhizobium > Bradyrhizobium prioriisuperbiae. Next base: position 1,847,260 of record NZ_CP135921.1, on the reverse strand, counting down.
GTCTTCCAACCCGACTGACAGTCGAATAAGCCCATCGGTGAAACCGTGCTGGATCCGCTCCTCCGACGTATAGGTCGCGTGCGTCATGCTGGCAGGGTGCTGGACCAGGGTCTCGGCATCGCCCAGGCTCACGGCGCGCGTTGCGAGTTGCACAGCGTCCATGAACAGGCGTCCAGCCGCGAGGCCGCCATGCAGTTCCATGGCGATCATGCCGCCAAACGCACGCATCTGCCGGCCTGCCAAGCGGTTCTGCGGATGGCTGTCGAGGCCCGGATAGTAGATGTGCTCGATGCCTGGATGGGCCTCCAGATCATGGGCCAGCTTCATGGCGGTCTCGCAATGCCGATCCATCCGTAGCGTCAGAGTCTTCAGTCCGCGAAGGACCAAGAAGGAGTCGAACGCCGATATGCAGGCGCCATTCATCTCCTTGATTCCAGTGAAGCGGAACTGCTCGACATGCTCCTTTCGGGCGATGATCGCGCCGGCAAGGAGATCGCCGTGGCCACCGAGATATTTCGTGGCCGAATGCACGACGATGTCGGCGCCGAGCGTGATCGGCCTTTGCAGGTAAGGCGTGCAGTAGGTGTTGTCGACCAGCAGCAGCGCGCCCGTCCGGTGGCAAAGGTCGGCAATAGCGGCGATGTCCACCACGCGCATGTTTGGATTCGAGGGCGTCTCGGTGATCACAAGGCGTGTCTTTGGCGTCAGCGCTGCTGCCAATTCGGTCGGCTGAGTCAGATCGACGAAGCGCGTGACGATACCGAACCGCTCGATCTGGTGATGTAGCAGACCAAAGGTACAGCCGTAGAGCGTCTTGTCAGCGATGATCTCGTCGCCGACTTTCAAAAGCGTCCAGATTACTGCGGTCAACGCGCCCATTCCGGAGGAGGTCGCCAGCGCTGCTTCTCCTTCTTCCAGGGCAGCGAGTCGACTCTCCAGGATGCTGGTCGTCGGATTGCCGACACGACCGTAGATGTAGCCTTCTGCCGCCCCCGCGAATCGCTCGCTGCCGGTGTGGGACCGATCGAAGGCGTAGGTCGAGGTCAGAAAGACCGGCGGATTGAGCGCGCCATGATAATCCAGCGGATTGTACCCATAGTGGATAGCGTGGGTCGAAAAACCCTGACTCAGCATTCTGTTTGGCATCGGCTCCTCCTCGCGGAGAATCTATGCGGAAACGCGCGCCCAATGGTGCCAAAGTCACTATTTTATAGCCGTCATTTTGATATAATTGGGAGAATGCAAGCCCTCCTATGACGAGTTGTGCCAATATGCAGCTTGACGCGATTGACCTAAAAATTCTGCGTGAGTTGCAGGCGGATGCCCGACTGCCGAATATAACGCTGGCCGATCGCGTCGGGCTTTCGCCCTCTCCATGCTTGCGTCGGGTCAAGCTGATGGAGGCCGCCGGCGTAATCGAAGGCTATCGAACTGTGCTCGGCCGCGCTGCCATCGGCCTCGGGCTAACGGTCTTTGCTGGCATTCGCGTTGAGCGCCATTCACATGAAAATGCTGAGACCTTCGTCGATGCGGTTCTTGCGATGTCCGAAGTCGTAGCCTGCCACCTGGTCTCGGGCGACATAGATTTCTTGATCGAGGTCGTCGTACCCGACATGGCGACCTATGAGTCGATAGTTCTCCAGCGATTACTCTCGCTGCCCGCAGTCCGAGATATTCGCTCAAGCTTTGCGATGCGTAGCCACAAGGCTGGAGGAGCATTGCCCGTGCCGGGTGTCGTTCTGCAACTTACTTAGAATTTTTCAGATCGATGGCGTCGCGAGAGGTTTTGGCATCATTGCTCAATTTTAGACCCATCTATGGTGAGTTATGGCGCCATAAGCCGTGGCCGCCTATCACTTTAGCACCCTTTGCCGTCGCTTTCGGCGTAATCTTAGCGCTCGCGGAGGGACCAACCGTGGCCGACAACTTACGACCACTGCTCATGAAAGGTTCGCGGTTGAGGCCAGGATCGGCGATCGACTCCGCCAAACTATCGATTGGAACACTGAACATAAACGGGTTTGCAAATGCTTCTTTATCTAACCTTGGGAACCAACGACCTCACTCGCGCAAAGCGCTTTTACGAGTCCACTATGCCCGTCCTGGGCTTGGAGCTTCGAACCGCAAATGAGCGAGAGTTCGGCTATGGTAACGTGGGCGACAGCACTAGTCCTTGGCTCTGGGTCAACGAGCCTTACGACAAGCAGCCCGCCAGTTTCGGAAACGGTTCGATGATCGCATTCGTTACGGACACTCGCGCCAAGGTCGATGCGTTCTACCAGGCTGCGCTTTCAAATGGGGGTTCCAATGACGGTGCCCCGGGACTTCGGTCCTACCACGCGAGCTTCTACGCCTGCTACGTTAGAGACCCCGATGGCAACAAGCTTTCGGCCGTCTGCGAGAAGCCTGATTAGATAGCCCCCGTAGTTTGCAAGCGCAGAGCGGGAACGAGCGGTCGCCGCGAAACCGAGCTGAGCACTTGCGCGGCAAGGTCATTGTCCGGTGCTTCAGCAGATCGCGATTTCCGTGATCCATGCACCTGTGTGGCACCTAATTCAGTGACGACGGGATGATCCTCCTGGTGGTAGTGGGCGCCGGATGGCAACTCGACGACCTCGATGTTCTTCTGCTCTTGACGAACTCGGCCGCAAAGGCCGGGGTGATGATGGAGCCAGGCTTGGCCGTGAAGAGGAGTTTCGGGTAGTCGGCGGCACGCATGGCGGCGTGCGCTTCGGTGATCGCCGCATCGACGTCCGCGGGCTCGCCCGCAATCGGGATTGCCCTCGGGAACGCAAGCGTCGGCAGCCGACACTCCCGGGTCGTAAACGGCGCCCGATAGACCGCCATCGCCTCTGCAGAGATAGGTGACGCCGCCCCATGCGGCATCAGCGCGTCAACGAACATATTCCGATCGAGAATCATCTCCTCGCCGACGTCTTTCGTGCGGAAACCTTGGAAGACGGCACGAATTTCAGGGGTTTCGGAGAAGTCCTCCCAGTCTTTGAACGAACGCAGGAACTCCATGAAGGCGATCCCCTTCACGAAGTCGGGCTTACGCGCCGCGAGATGGAAGCTGAGATCCGTTCCCCAATTCTGCGCCACCAGGTAGGCCGAACCGATGCCCATCGCTTCGATGAAAGCGTCGAGATAGCGCGCCTGGTCGAAGAAGCTGTATGCGATGTCCGGCTTACCGGACTGGCCGAAACCGATCAGGTCGGGCGCGACGCAACGGGCGACCGGCGCCACCAGGGGCATGATGTTGCGCCAAATGTAGGAGGAGCTCGGGTTGCCGTGCAGGAAGATCGCGACGGGCGCGCCCTCGGGGCCGCCGATCTCGCGATAAGCCATGGTGGAACCCAGCACCGGGATGGTGGGCAGTGTTATGTCGCCAGGAATGGCATCTTTCTCTCCTTGGTTGGCAGGCTTCGAATGCGCTCCACCAATCGGGGAGACGTCGCCAGGACCGGCTGCCGGCCGATCCTGGTCTTGAGATCGCGATGGCAGTCACCCTCCCGCTTGGGGAGCGAGTGTGGAATCGGCTTGAGCGCCGGCATCCTGCCGCCCGCCCAAGCCTGGCGTCTCTCTCTGACGCTGTGTGAGGCTTGGCGTAATGTAGACGCTCGATGGACCGGGCTCCCCGGCGTCCGCGCCCGCGACGCTCATCGCGAGGATGCGACTGATCGCGGTGAAGTCTCGACCGGACTCCGATTGCCAGTCGCCGAAAGCGTCCTGAATCGCCTGCAGGTCACGGACGCCGCTCGGAGCCTTGTCGAGCACGCCTTCGCGGATCAGCGCTGCGACGCCGCCGCCCGTCGTGATGAAAGAGGATTTGCCGATCGACCGTAGGAAGCGCATCGCGGCTTGGCCGCCAAGCCGGCTTGCCCGCTTCTTCAGCAGGTTGAGAAGCCCGAGATAGTCGGTATCGGGCCAATCGGCGAAGGCGCGGGATGCGCTCCCGTGCGTCGCAGCCAGGTCGAGCACGAACCGTGCGTTGAGCGCGACCGAGCGGACCTTTGCGCCATTCCGGATAATGGCCTTGTTCTTGAGCAGCGCGTCGAAGGTCTCCTCGGACATGGCGGCGCACGCGTTGGGATCGAAACCGAAAAAACCGACCTCGAACGCTTCCCACTTTGCATCGACGACTTTCCACGAGAAGCCGGCGTGAAACACTCGGCGGCTCATCTCTGAGAGAATGCGGTCGTCCGGGATTGCGGCGATCTCAGTTGGCGACGACGCGCGGGACTTCAGCAGGCTATCTTCAAGCCTGTCGATCCCGCCGGCCCTCTCTGCGGCCAACTCGGTGATTTCGCCGAAGGGGCGCATCAGGCCGGCTCCGAGACACCGGCGCGCGTGAACCGGTGGACCGCCTCCGCTGCATTGCGCTGGACCGTCGCGTCGCCGAGATCGGCGAAGATCTCGCTTTGGTCGACGAACGGCCCGGTGAGCGTGTTTGCCTTAGCCCCGTAGAAGTGGCCCGATTTGAACGACGGATTGACCAGACCGTCCATGATGCGCTTGGCGCCGATCGGAAGCGAGTGGGCCAGGCCGAACAGCGGGGCGAGCACCGGCATATAGATGTTGTTGTAGAAGAAACGCATTCCGCCTGGGAGAGCATTGGCAGCTTCCGTCCCCTGCGTACCGCCAGGGCTCACCGAGAGGAGCCGAAGAGCAGGATATCGCCGGGCGAGATCTGCCATCCAGAGAACGCCAACGAATTTCACCGCGCCGTAGACCGAAAAGACATCGAGCTTCTTGCCGGCGTAGGCCGCTCCGGTCGCGATGTCAGCGAATTCCTGGGGTGACGAGGTTGGGAGGGTGGGACGCTTTATCCCCATCTATCGGACAGCACGGGCGTCTGGACGCCGGAGCTTGCAGGAAAGAGGCGAAGATTCAGTTGGGGCGCGTTGCGCAAGGTGACAATCCAGCCGAGGAGCGTCAGCTCGATCACAATGCGATCACAGTTAAGGAGCTATGCGACCTCTATTTCACCGCGCGCCGTCCCGCGTTTTTTTTCGAGCCTAGACGATACCGTGGACTGGATGGCTCGCTGGCCATCACTTCTTCCGATTGCTGCAATGTCTCCGTCCGTCCGCCAATATCTCGCTCAAAATATCGGTTGGCACCATCTAGGGCCACGAGTTTGGTCCTTTTCAGAACCAACCGTCGATGATCTTTCGAAGCGGCCATCGGCGTCGAAGGTGCGATCCGAGCGGTCGATCCGTTGGCACGCAGACGTGAAGAATAATTTACGGCAACTCGCCAAGCACGACAGTCGCAGGCCGACTGGCGTCCGGAGATGTATGTCGCGTTCAAAAATGGAGGACGGCCATGAATAAGATCGATTCGAAAGCTTTCGCAATCGGTGAATTCCTTTCGCAGCCAATCAAAATGCACATTGGCGGCGAGCAGGTCGCCGCATCAAGCGGGAAGACCTTCGAGACGCTCGATCCCGGCACCGGAAAGCTGCTTGCGCGGGTCCCGGCCGCAGAGGCGGCGGACGTCGACGCCGCAGTGGGTGCGGCACGTCAAGCGTTCAACAAGACGGCCTGGCGCAGCATGCAGCCGAAGGATCGGGCTGTCCTTCTTCATAGACTCGCGGACCTGATCGACAAGCACACTCCGTTGCTGGCTGAGATCGAATCGCGGGACGTCGGCAAGCCCCGTGTGCAGGCGACCGCATTCGACATTCCGCATGCGGCGCAGACCTTCCGATACTACGCTGATCTCAGCGTGAACACGCGACATCGCGAGCCGTTTCCGGTGGCCGGAAACGATGCCTGGTCGGTCAGGCAGCCGCATGGTGTGTGCGGCTTCATCTTTCCCTGGAACTTCCCTTTCCTGTTGCTCGGGTGGGGCGTTGCGCCGGCGATGGCCGCAGGCAACACGATCGTCATCAAGCCGGCGGAAGACACTCCTCTGTCCGCGCTCATATTCGCGAGGCTCGTGGAAGAGGCAGGTATTCCGAAAGGTGTTGTGAACGTGATCACGGGATTGGGTTCGACCACGGGCGCCGCTCTCTCGTCCCATCGTGGTATCAACCGGATGTCCTTCACCGGCTCACCTGAGATCGGCAAGCTTGTGGCCGAGGCCTGTGCCCGTAATCTCGTTCCCGCCAAGCTCGAACTCGGCGGAAAGGGAGCCGCAATCCTTTTCGACGATATCGCGGTCGAAAGCGCCGCAGAAGCTCTGGCGGCCGCGGTCACTTTGAACGCTGGGCAGGTCTGCTGCACAGCGACCCGTTGGATCGTGCACGAGAAGGTCGCCGACGCGTTCATCGCCAAGGCTGCGTCGACCATGAAGGGAATGAAGGTCGGCTACGGCGGGGATGAGTCGTCGCAGATCGGCCCCCTCGTCAGCGACAAGCAGCGTCGCCGCGTGCTGGGTTACGTGGAGCGTTCGGCGAAGGAAGGTGCGGAAGCCTATCTTCCCGGCGGTGTCGCCGATGTCTCCGGCTACGAGGAAGGCTTCTACGTCAAGCCGGCGCTTCTCGGCGGAGCATCCGACAACATCTGCGCACGCGAAGAGGTCTTCGGCCCCGTCGCCTACGTGATGAAGTTCAAAGACGAAGAAGAAGCGGTAACGTTGGTCAACAGCAGTCCGTACGGTCTCGCGAACAGCGTGTGGACGAGCGACCTCGACCGAGCGACGCGGGTTGCCGAGCGTCTGGTCGCCGGAAATTCGTGGATAAACGCACACAATCTCTTCCCGCACGGAGTGTCGTATGGTGGCTGTAATCTGAGTGGCTGCGGTGGCGGCGTGCTTGGTCCCGATACGCTCGAAGACTACTATCGCAAGCAGTCGATCGTACGCCCGCTCTAGTGCCCGTCGCGAACCGCTCCAATACTTATTTGGCGTCGCCCGTTAGCGACGCGAATCGGGAATGGCGCCAGACCCGGAGATTGCTCACCGGGTCTGGTGCACGAGACAGGCCGTCGTCGGATCGAGGTCCTTGCGCCGTGTCGGCAATAGGCCGATCGACGCATGTTTCGCGAATGACACAGCAGGTAAGGAGGATTACGTGAGCCGGCTTCGTCGCCGTCGGACCCCTGCAAACCCTATGTCCTCGTTCCGAGAGAATTTGCATTGGCGATCCGCGGGCGCGCTGAATGGGCTCTCGGAGGTCGCGGCCGATCATCGACCATACTGCGGTTCGATGCGTTGTTTCGGATCATCAATCACAGAAACCGGCCACTCGACAAAGACGCGGAAATCTTGCTTTCATAGCGACGAGAGGCAGATGCCACGCTGAATCCTTGGTACGTTCGAAAAGGTTGCGTCTGTCATCTGGAAAGCCGAAAGGGTTGACCTGTGGAATTGGCGCTCACGCTCGATGCAAGGTCGGACAAATCGCTTCAGGCGCAGATCTTCGACCAAGTTCGATTGCTGATCCTGGACGGTCGCCTGCAGGCCGGAATGTCGCTGCCACCAACCAGGTTGCTGGCCGAGCGGTACCAGGTGTCCCGGAACACCGTCATCATCGCCTTCGATCGTCTGGCAGCGGAAGGGTACGTAGAACCCCGAGGTACGTCTGGATTGTTCGTGACGGCGATCCCTCCGGACGACCTTCTGCTCGTCAGCAGCCCGCGTCCACCGCTGCGGACCAACGGTCCGGTACCCCCGGAGGCCGGCGAACCCCTCCTCTGCTTTGCGGGTTCTCCTGGTGGCGGAGAAGATCGTCCAACCATCGATTTTTGGGTCGGTCGGCAGGCAGCGAGCGGCTTTCCTCTACGTGTCTGGCGCCGTATCGTTACGAAACTTCTTTCCGGGGAATCCCAGTATCTCGCGGACTACTGTGATCCGGCCGGACTACCGCAATTGCGGAGGGCCATCGCCGATCACCTCGGAAGAACCCGCGGCATGCACGTGACGACCGACCAGATCATCGTGACTGCAGGCGGTCAGGATGCGCTCAATCTCGTCATGAATCTTCTGCGCGGCCACACGGAAAACCTGTGCATCGAAAATCCATGCTACGCGGGCGCTTCGATGATCTTTCAAAGCGAGAACCTCCCGATCGAGCCCGTGCCAGTCGATTCGGAGGGCATCAGGACGGACTGTCTACCAAACAAGCCACGCAGTCTGATCTACGTCACGCCTTCGCACCAGTATCCTACGGGCGTCGTCATGACTTTGAGCCGCCGCCTCGCGCTGCTCAGGTGGGCGGGCGATACGGATAGCTACATCATGGAGGACGACTACGACAGCGATTTCAGGTACGACGGACCTCCGCTTACGGCGCTATCTGGATTGGATAGGGGCCGACGCGTCTTCTACATCGGCACCTTCTCCAAGTCGGTCGGCGCAGGTCTGCGGCTCGGCTTCGCGGTGGTGCCGCAGATATTCTCCGAGGAGGCCCGCCTGCTCAAGGCCAAGATGAGCAACGGGCAGTCGTGGCTCGAGCAATGCGCGCTCGCCGAGTTCGTCAGCGACGGGCATTTCGACCGGCATGTGCGCAAGCTGCGTCAGCTCTACAAGAGCCGTCGCGACGCGCTCATATCCGCGCTACGCAAGAAGTTTCGCGAGCCGGTCATCACGGGTCAGGATAGCGGTCTGCATCTCGTCTGGCGTCTGCCGAAGGGCATGCCGAGCGCGCTCGCCATTCAGACGAAGGCCCGGGCCGCCGGTGTCGGCGTGTATGCCCTGTCCAGCGGAGGTGCCTTCGACTTCGATGGTACAGCGCCCGACGACACTTTGATGTTCGGCTATGCTTCGCTACCGGAGAACAAGATCCTGGAAGCTGTCGAAAAGCTAAACGGCATCATGCGCGAGATGAGTTTGAAAGCACCCGCTCCTAGGTCGCACGAGTCCGCGCTAGAAAACGGAAGTCGTTAGACGTGGCGTTGCTAAGCAATGCGCTCGCTATTCGACAAGTGTGGGGCGAAGTTCAGCCCCTTTAGATGAGACGAAAGGCATTTACCGGCCTTCAGGCAAGATCCCGCCGTCCTTGCTTCGATGCAGCAAATTGTTCCGTACATAGGCAGTTTGTGACCATTTTTATAGCGTTTGTCGCTGCATCTGCACAAACAATTGTCTCCTTGGATTCATTGATTTCAGTCCTTTTGGCACTTTTCAGAACCAAGGCTTGGGCCTCTTCTAAACCTAGGCGACGGGAGGGTCCAATTTGGTGCTCGGCGCGATGTTTAGCGAGCGTTGGGCATTTGATTCATGGTTTTCAAGATTGCCATCGTTGGGAGTGGACCCGCCGGGTTCTATGCTGCGGATGCCCTGTTGCGCTCCGGCATTCCCGTTCAGGTCGACATGTTCGACAGGCTGCCGGTGCCGTTCGGCCTGGTCCGTCACGGAGTGGCGCCTGACCACCAGAAGCTGAAGTCCGTCACCGCCGTTTTCGAACAGATCGCGGACCATCCGAATTTTTCCTTTGTCGGCAACCTGGACGTCGGACGAGACGTCCGGGTATCGCAACTCCAGGCCGCCTATCATGGCGTCGTCCTGGCCACCGGCGCGATGAGCGACCGCCCGCTCGGAATCCTCGGCGAGGAACTGTCGGGAAGCGTCTCCGCCACCGAGCTCGTTGGTTGGTACAACGGCCATCCGGACTTCCGGGACAAGAGCTTCGATTTCTCGCATCCGTCCGCGATCGTGATCGGAAACGGCAACGTCGCGTTGGACGTATGCCGGGTCCTCGCCAAGAGCGTCGACGAGCTGCGACGCAGCGACATCTGCGAACATGCGTTGGAAGCACTCGCGGCAAGCAAAATAACCGACATCTACGTGATAGGCCGACGCGGACCCGCGCAGGCGAAGTTCACGGGCAAGGAGTTGCGCGAGTTCGGCGACCTCGAAGAAGCCCAGCCGTTCGTGGATCCCGCAGAACTGCAGCTCGACGAAGCGTCGACCGCCGAGACCGCAGGCTCGCCTTCCGCATCGAAGAACCTGGAAATTCTTCGCGGATTCGCGCAGCGGCAGGAAACGCCAGCGAAGAGGAGGCGCATACATTTCCGCTTTCTCCTCGCACCTTCGTCAATCCAGGGGAAGGGGACGGTCGAGTGGGTCGAATTCGAAACACTGCGGCTCTCAGGACGGGCGGGCAGCCAGACAACGTCGGCGACCGGCGAGCGGATATTGATCCCGGCGCACCTCGTCGTGCGCAGCGTAGGATATCGCGGTACGTCGATTTCAGGCGTCCCATTCGATGAGTGCTCGGCGACGGTCCTTCAGCAAGAAGGCCGGGTCATTGACGGCGATGGCAACCCGGTTCCGAGACTGTACGTCGCCGGGTGGATCAAGCGTGGACCAAGCGGAATCATCGGGACCAACCGGGCGTGCGCCATCGACACGATCGATTCCCTACTGGCCGATCTGAAGGCGACGGAATGCGATGTGCGGGACATCTCGCGAGAGTTGTTCTTCGCGTCCCTTCGCGGGCGGTCACTCAAACTCATCGACTTCCAAGGCTGGCGCAGGATCGACGCGCTGGAACGGGCAAATGGGGCGGCCAAAGCCAAGCCGCGCGAGAAACTGACAAGGGTCGCTGCGATGCTGAAGGCATCGGAGCAGTCGCTGGCCTGACATCAGAACTGGAGTTTCGCGACATCGAGCAACGGCAGAGTGGCCACAGAGGGGGAACAGAAGCATGTCAAACGATAATTCACATTCGTCACGTCGGGATTTCCTAAAGACCTCGACCGGATTGGTCGCCGCGGCGGCATTGGGAGGCGGCGGTGGCTCCCTCGTTTCCTCGCCACTTCGAGCGGCCGAATATGCTCCTGGCATGACGGGCGGCCCGTTGGGCTTCGAAGGTGCCGAACGTCTTCAGTACAACAGCAGCATGTCGGAAGGCCGGGCCATCGAAGGCATCAAGGCTCTCAAGGCGGCAGGCAAGGCTCCGAAGAAGCTGACGGTCCTGTTACTCGACGGATCGATCGACCAGATCCGCAAACCGTTCCGCGACGGTGCCATGTCGCCGCTAGACGTGTGGATGCGCGAGACCGGCATCGAGGTCGAGATGATCGGCGCGACGCCCGACGACATCTTCAAGAAGGTGATGCAGGACGTCACGACCGGCGATGGCGCCTTTGACATCTACACCGGTCCCTGGAATTCCACCGGCGACCTCGTCTCGTCGGGTGGCGCGACCGACGTGTCCGAATTCGTCAACAAGTACAAGCCGGACTGGAACGATCCGGAGCGCGGCGTCACGACGGAGGCGTTCGGAAAGCAGCTCTACACCTACAACAACAAGAACTACATGGTCGGCCTCGATGGCGACACGCTCGTCTGGTATTACCTGAAGAACCTCTACGAGAAGCCCGAGGTGAAGGAGGCCTTCCTGAAGGAGGTCGATCGCCCGCTCGCCGTGCCTGACACATGGGAAGAGGTCGATGCTATCTCGAAGTTCTTCACCGGCAAGGACTTCGGCAACGGCAAGATGTACGGCAACGGCTGCCTGATGAGCCGCTTCTGGGGCCTTCCTACCTTCTACACGCGCTTCGCGTCGATGGACTTCCCCAATCACTACTTCTTCAACGACGAGGGACAACCGAACCTCAATTCCGAGCTGGGAGTGAAATGCGCGGAAGAGCACGTACGCTCGTTCGAATGGTCCCCCCCCGACGCGCTGAACTTTACCTTCTTGGAAGGCTGGAACTCGCTCTGGAATCTGCAGGTCCCTCAGATCTGCACGTACACTGCGATCGCCAAGTACGGCGATGGCAAAAAGCCGGACGGTACTCCGAAGTCGAAGGCAACGGGGTTAATGGGCGCTCATGATCCGGTCGGGCGCAAATTCGGCGACAAGATCAACCGCCGCGCGGTCATGTACTACAGCGTAACGGCATGGATATCGCCGAAATCGAAGAACGCCGAAGCCGCCTACCTCTTCCTCCAGTGGCTCAGTTCGACCCGGACCTTCACGTTCTTGATGGTGAGCCCGACCGGGTTCTTCGATCCCTTCCAAAAGGCGAACTTCAACGAGCCACTGGTCGCTTCAAACTATCAGCCCTACGCGATGAAGACGATTCCCTACTCCATCGCGCGCTCGGTGCCGTCTCTGAACTTCGGCGGTCAGACCGCGCTCGATAACGCGCTGGACGAAGAACTCCAGGCGGCGCTGACGAAGCAGAAGACCCCGCGTCAGGCGATGGATGCCGCGCAAGGCAAGTGGGAGCAGATCATCCGCCGTCAGCGCGGCAAAGGCATCGTCGAGGCGATCAAGGCCAGTCGCGCATCCTGGCCGATGGGCTCGGACAGCATCTGACTTGAATGAAACGGGGGCCGGACTCGCAGCGATGCGGGTCCGGCGGATAGGAGCAGCAACGTGCGGACGCCGATACGAGCCCAAGTAATCAGATATGCCCTGGTCCTCCTCGCATGCGTGGTGGTGATCTATCCGTTGCTATGGATGGTCACCATGGCGTTCAAGCCGTTCGCCGAATGGACGACCGGAAGCGGCATGACGTGGTTTCCACGAAATCCGACGCTGCAGAACTTCGAGTTCGTCATCTTCGGCCACGCTGAAGGGTTGGTCGTCAGCCTCGATCGAAGCATTCTCGGGCCGTTAACCGCCAGCCTGATCACCTCCATCTGCGGCACGGCTTTGGCGGTCGTGGCGGGGACGTTGTCGTCCTACGCGGTCGTCCGGTTCGGAATCATGTCGGCGTTGCCGTTGCAGGTGCTTCAATTGCGGCTGTTTCCGCCGCTCGCGGTCATGATTCCGGTCATGGTCATGTGGGCGTTCATCGGAGCCGTCGATACGTGGTGGGGCCTCTCGCTGATCTACGGCATCGTGACACTGCCGTTCGCGTTCTGGCTCATGAAGACGTTCTTCGACGAGGTTCCGGTCGAGATCGAGGACGCGGCGCGCGTCTCGGGCTGTTCGTACTGGCGGGTCTTCTACCGCATCACCCTGCCGATCGTAAAGCCGGGGCTCGCCACCTGCGCGTTGTTCGTCTTCATCCTGAACTGGTCGGACTATCTGCTCGCGTTGCTGCTAACCCAGAAGAACTGGATCACCTTGCCGATCTACATGTCCACTCTGACCTCTCCGATGGGCGGACAGATGTACGGAATGAAGGCGGCGCTGGGAATGATCGCGGCGATTCCTCCGGTGATCTTCGGATTGCTCATCCAGAAACACCTCGTGCGAGGTCTCACCTTCGGAGCGCTCAAGCAATGACCGAAACGGCAGCCGAGCCCGTTCGCTCCGAGATGAAGCAGCCTGGCCGCGGCTATTGGTCGAGCGTCGCCCACGACGGCCGGAAGCTCGGCTTCTGGTTTGTCACTCCCGCCGTCCTGCTCTTGGTGTTTATCGTCGTCTTTCCGTTGGCGATGCAGTTCTATCTCAGCGTCACCTGGTGGACCCCGCTCGACGGCGTCCGTTGGTACCGCGCCTATGAAAGCTTCAATAGCGGCGACAACTACCTGCGTCTCTTCACCGACGGGGCGATGTGGGCGGCATTGGGCAGAACGGTCCTCTTGATGGCGATCGCCGTTCCTGCGCAGTTCCTGCTGGGCCTCGGTCTAGCCTATCTGTTCATGGAGCAGTTCGTCGGCCGCAAGATCTTCTACTCCATCATCCTGACGCCGATGATGATCGTGCCGGCGGTCGTCGGTCTGATCTTCTTCCTGCTCTTCCAGGGCACGGGTCCGGTGAATGACACGTTCGGATTACCGATCAGCTTCTCCTGGCTGACCGACGTGCATCGCGCCATGCTGTCGGTAATCATCGCGGACACGTGGCAGTGGACGCCGCTGATGTTCCTGATCCTGCTGGCAGGAATGCTCGGAGTTCCCTCCGATCAGCTGACGGCCGGGCGCCTGCTGGGCGCTTCCAACTGGCAGAACTTCATCAAGATCATCCTGCCGCGAATGAAGCCCGTCATCGGCATCGCTCTCGTGCTCCGGGCGGTCGAGTGCTTCAAGATTTTCGATATCATCCTCGTCATGACCAAGGGCGGTCCGGGCGTCGAGACCGAGACGATATCGCTCTACCTCTACAAGAAGACTTTTGCTGACCTGGACTGGTCGTACGTCGCCGCGATCGGCCTGACGATCCTGTTCTCGCTGAGCCTCCTCGCCGCACGAGGCATCTCTCACGCGGCAAAGAGGAGAGGGTGACCCGATGACGTCCGTTCAGATAACAAACGTGACCAAACGCTTCGACGACTTTATCGCCGTAAGCGGACTGAACCTCGATATCGCTCAGGGCGAGTTCGTGGCTCTTCTGGGTCCGTCCGGCTGCGGCAAGACGACGACGATGAACATGATAGCGGGATTGGAGGATCCCAGCGAAGGATCGATCTCGTTCAATGGAAGCGATCTGTCGCGAATGCGACAGCAGGATCGCAACATCGGATTCGTCTTTCAGAACTACGCGGTCTTCACCCACCTGACCGTCTACAAGAACCTTTCCTACGGCCTAGAGGTGCGGCGCGTCGCGAAACATGAGATCGAACGCAAGGTGCGCGGGATGGCCGAGCGCATGGGGCTCGTCCACCGCTTGCATCAATCCGCAGGCAGCCTGTCTGTCAACGAGATGCAGAAATTGGCGATCGGCCGCTCCGCGATCGTCGAACCGCGCGTTTTTCTGCTTGATGAGCCGCTGTCGAATCTCGACGCGAGCTTCCGTGCCTACATGCGTGCGGAGTTGAAGGTTCTCCAACGCGAATTCGGTCAAACCATGATCTACGTAACGCATGATCAGATCGAAGCGATGAGCCTGGCCGACAAGATCGCGATCATCGACAAGGGCCGCTTGATGCAATACGGGGCACCGCTCGACGTCTACAACGACCCGCACAATCGCTTCGTGGCCAACTTCGTAGGCAGTCCGCGCATGAATTTGCTCGACGGGAAGCTCGAAGGGCATGCCGGGCAGCTGAAGCTTCTGCTTGATGGCGGTGCCGAGATCGCATTGTCTGGCCGCGCGGCTGCCGATTTCGCGCGCGCACGCTCGGCTCGGGGAGGTTCGCTCGGCATTCGTCCGCAGCACATCTATGTCGGAGAGCGCCGCTCTGCCGACGACATCGAGATGAGGGGGCACGTCGAGGTGATCGAGCGTGTCGGGCCGACGCGGCTCGCCTATCTGCAGGTCGGAGAGTCGCGGTTCCTGTCCGTCGACGAACAGGCCCGGTTGAGCATCGGCGAAGAGATTGCGTTCTACCTGAGTGCGGACAAGAGTCTGGCGTTCGATCTGGCTACGGGCGACCGCCTGGATGGGAGGCTGCAGTGAACGCCATCACCATTCGCGGAGTCGTCAAGAACTATCCGAACTTCACGCTGGGGCCGATTGATCTGGCCGTGCAGCGGGGAGAACTGTTCGGAATCCTGGGCCCGCCATCCGCCGGCAAGACCAGCATCCTGAAACTAATTCTAGGACTCGTGAAGCCGGATAGCGGGCAGGTCCTGGTCGGCGGCGTGGACGCAGGGGAAATGGAAGTCGCGGAGCGGCAGATCTCAATGGTCTTCCAGAACCTTGCGCTCTTTCCACACATGAGCGGCCGGGAGAACATCACGTTCGCACTCTCCGAACGGGGACTATCCAAGAAGGAGATCGGCCGACGGCTCGATGCGGTGTCGGACGTTCTCCATGTTGGCCACATCCTGCACAAGAACCCCGCCCAGATGTCGGGCGGCGAGCGGCAGCGCATCGCTCTGGGTCGCGCGTTGGCGCCTGACAACCGGGCGATCCTCCTGGACGAGCCGATCGCCGCACTCGACGCACGCCTGCGCGAGGAGATGAGAGTCGAACTCAAGCGCCTTCAGCGAACCAAGAACCAGACCTTCGTCTACGTTTCGCACGACGAAGAGGAGGTGATGGCCATAGCCGATCGTGTGGCGGTCATCATCGATGGCCGCGTGGCGCAGGTCGGAGCTCCTGACGACGTCTACAACAGGCCGAATACGATCTCCGTCGCGACCCTCGTCGGCTCGCCACCGATGAATCTGTTTCACGGGTGGTTCTCCGACGATGGACGACATTTCGAGTGCGGCAAGATGGTCGTCGGCGTCCCTGCCGGGAGCGACGTGCCGGCCGGGGCGAAGGGAATCCTGGGCGTGCGCCCGGAAGACATTCACCGTGCCACCAATGGCTCGGGGCAGGAGATCGGCGTGAGTTCGATCGAGCCTCTCGGAGGATACACGATCGTCAACGCATTGTTGGGTGACCAGCTGATCAAGATCAGGGTGACGGGCCAGCTCGAAAGCCCGGATGATTACACGCGGTCGGTCGTATTCGACGCGAGGCGACTGCATCTGTTCGACAGTGAAGGAGATCGCCTCGGAACAAAGTGACTGCAAGAGATCAGACGTTGATCAAGCAAGCTACGACACTTCAGACAACCGGAAAGGACTAACCATGCGACAGTCAGTAGCCGCGACCACGCCGAGCGACGAGAAGCTCGTTCTCGAGACGATCTCGACCTATCTTCAGGCCCTCTACAAGAACGACAAGGGCCTGTTCCTGGACGCCTTCGCGGAGACCGCGAACGTATCCCACTGCTCGATCGCGGATGAGAAGATGACGGTCTGGTCGCTTCCGGACTTCATCGACGTCGTGGACGGCTTGCACAAGGCAAATGGCCACGTCGAGGAGTTTCACACCGATCCGGACGTCGCCGTAACGGGGCCTGTGGCGAGCGTGCATGTACCGTTTCTCCTGAAGCTCGGCTCTCAGGAAGTCACCGGAACGGACGTTTTCGCGTTGGCTCGCGCCGGCGGAAAGTGGAAGATCACGAGTAAGCTGTACTCGGCGTAACCGACAAGGAAGCCGAGTCTCTCGAATCGATGGAGCGAAAAGATGAGTTCCGAAAAGACGACGGTAAAAGGTGCTTGCCCGCAGGATTGTCCGGACACATGTGCTTTTATCTATACTGTTGAAAACGGACGCTTGATCGATGTGAAGGGAGACCCCGAGCATCCAGTGACGCAGGGCCGCCTGTGCACCAAGCTGAACGACTTCGCCAAGCACCATTATAACCCTAATCGCGTTATCTATCCGATGAAGCGGGTTGGGCCGAAGGGCTCCGGCGAGTTCGAAAGGATCAGCTGGGCGGAGGCACTCGGCGAGATCAAGAGCCGCTGGACCCGCATCATCGACGAATTTGGGTCCGCGGCGATCATGCCCTGCAGCTATCTCGGGCAGGAGGGCGTTTTGAACGGATTGACGGTCGGTGACGCCTTCTTCAACAGGCTCGGCTCGACCGTCGCGGAGAAGACCTTCTGCGGCGTCGGCCGCGACGTGGGAGCCCATCTCACCATCGGCGGTTCGACGGGTGTGGATCCAGAGAGCCTAGTCCATTCTCGGTACCTCATCCTCTGGGCCGTAAACACGCTCAGCACAGGCAATCATCAATGGCCTTTCATCGCCGAAGCGAAGCGCAGGGGCGCCAAGATCGTCTCAATCGATCCCCTCCGCAGCAAGACGGCCGCGCAGGCGGATTGGCATATTCCGATCAAGCCCGGCACCGATGCCGCGCTCGCCTTGGGCATGATGAACGTCATCATTTCCGAGGGTTTGTACGATCGCGACTACGTCGAACGGTACACGGCCGGGTTCGACGAACTCGCCGCCCGGGCGGCCGAATACCCCGTGGAACGCGTCTCATCGATCACGGGCATACCCGTAGAGGACATCCTGACGCTTTCGCGGGAATACGCCACGCAGGCCCCTGCGGTCATTAG
Source organism: Bradyrhizobium prioriisuperbiae (assembly GCF_032397745.1). Classification (NCBI taxonomy): domain Bacteria; kingdom Pseudomonadati; phylum Pseudomonadota; class Alphaproteobacteria; order Hyphomicrobiales; family Nitrobacteraceae; genus Bradyrhizobium; species Bradyrhizobium prioriisuperbiae. Next base: position 1,829,620 of record NZ_CP135921.1, on the reverse strand, counting down.
GCTTGGCGTCGCGATCGAACGCAGCCGCAACGGTGGTCAGGCGGCCCGGGCCATACTCTGCCTGCCCGCTCTGGTGGGGGCCTGGAGGCACGTGGGCGGCGGTTACATCGGTATCACGATGGGAGCCTTCGCGCTGAAGTGGGATGCCATGTGCCGGCCCGACTGGATCAAGGAAGGCTCGCGCGTCTTCAATCTCAACAACCTCGGCAAAGTGTTGCTCGAAACGTCCGAGCCGCCCATCAAGTCCATGATGGTCTACAACATCAATCCCGTCGTGCAGGCGCCGGACCAGGAGCGGATTAAGAAGGGTCTGCTGCGCGAGGACCTGTTCCTCGTCGTGAGCGAGCTGTTCATCACCGATACGGCCAGATACGCCGACATCTTGCTGCCTTCAACGATGCAGGCGGAGCAGACGGACTTAATGTTCTCTTGGGGACACTTCTACTGGACCTACAACAATAAGGCGATCGAGGCTCCCGGTGAGGCGGTGCCGAATTCGCAGCTCTTCCGTCTTCTTGCGGAGACGATGGGCTTCGACGAGCCGGAATGGCGGCGTACCGATGAGGAGATGATCCGGGACTTCATCGATTGGAATTCGCCGCTCATGGAGGGCATCACATTCGAGGCGCTGAAGGAAAGCGGCTATATGAAGGCCGCGGTGGGCGACAAAGATGTTCGGACGCCGCATGCGGAAGGCAATTTCCCGACTCCATCGGGAAAGTGCGAGTTTAAATCCAGTGAGGCGGCGAATGGCAATTTCGTTCCGCCGCCGTTCAGGTCGGGTTACGAGGCCTTTCAGGACGGTGGCTATATCGATCCTCTGCCGAGCTATAATGCACCCTTCGAATCCCAACACAGTACGCCCGAGATCGCATCGAAGTATCCGCTTAACATCATCAGCCCCAAGGCTCACGGCTTCCTGAACTCGCAGTACGCGAACGAGATCAAGCAGCAGAAGAGAGAGGGCGTCCCGGTGCTCATCATGCATCCGGACGACGCGCAATCCCGCGGGATCGTCAACGGCGACACCGTCAAGGTGTCCAACGACCGGGGCGCGTTCGTGGGATCGGCGGTCGTGTCCGCCGATACGATGAAGGGCGTCGTCGCGAGCTTCCTGGGTCATTGGTCCGCGGATTCGAAATCCAAGAGCGCGGTGAACTCGATCAGCTCTGATCGCGTCGCGAATATGGGTCGCGCTCCAACCTTCAACGACAACCTCGTCGAAGTCGCGAAGATCGACAACGATGCGATCGTCGCTCTAGCCGCGAATTCACGACAACCTGCGCCTTTGGAGCACGCTTGATGACGCATGTCGTAACTGAAAACTGCACCGGATGCCGTTTCACGGACTGCGTCTCGGTGTGTCCAGTCTCCTGCTTCCACGGCGACGACGAACGGCTTTACATCGATCCAATCGCGTGCATCGACTGTGGAGCCTGCAAGCCGCTATGTCCCGTTTCGGCGATCGTCGAGGACATAGATCTCGACGACGATCAGTGGTTGGACGTCAACGCAGAAAAGGCCCTGGCTCTTCCCGTCGTGAGAACAAAGCAGACGCCTCTGCCGGGTGCCGAGGCGCGGCGGGACGTCATTGCTGGAAACGCCTGACGTTCTTCGATGCGGAGCCAAACGGCGCGGATCGCAGACGACAGCTGCGCCGTCCGACCGGAAGACGACCATTGAGGGGTGGTCCCGGTGATGTCGCTCGACGACACAGCGTTAATGCAGGAGACGCTGCACCGCTACCTTCGCATAATCGCTCGGACGGGCAAGGATCCGGTCCTGCAGCCACCTCCTGTGAATGACTATCCTCGAAGCGTAGAAAATCCGAACGAGTGCTGGAAGTTGGTCAGACCGAAGAAGACCGGCGCGCGGGTGCCCACCGGTGCTGACCGCGTGGTCCTCCAAGAGCACGCGGAAAGGCAGGATGACCGAGTAGTTTTGACAAAGCCGGTTGAGGCAGGCGCGAACATTCGGCTCTGGGGGGAAGACGTCCGCCAGGGCGAGCATCTTCTGCCAAAGCGAACGAAGCTCGATGCGCGCAAGGTGGCGCTGCTCGCATCGCAGGAACGCCCTTGAACAGAGCCATCCAGCTATCGCCGCAAACACAGCCTTAACGACCTTAAGTACTCGGCGGAGATCGGGTTTTCGAAAGCGAAAACCGCAATGCCCATCAAGCTCTTAGACTCATTGTAATTGGGAAAATGGAAATGGCGCACCCGACACGATTCGAACGTGTGACCTTTGCCTTCGGAGGGCAGTAACAACGTCTTCTTTAAAACTAAAATATATAAAAATCAATAGCTTAATAGTCGCTGGCGGTCGCGGGCTATCGCAAAAAGTCGCCCCTCACTGTGCCAAAATTGTGCCAGCGAAAAATCGCTGCTTATACGTCCTGTGACGTCCGGCGATCATTAGCGATGGTGTTTGGACCCGCGCAATCAGGTTTCGCCAGGCACGACAAAGTGCTGTTCAGCGAGCACGCGCGATTGAGCGCGACTTTCCACGTGTTTCAACAGGTGTGGGCGACCGTCAGCGTTGACACTCTTCGTTTTCCGGGCGAGCCTTTTTCTCAAGAGCGTCCTTGGGGCGCTCCCGGTAAGAGTCGTACAAGGCCCCGAGTCGTTGAGTTGACCAAGTAACCCGAGTCCACCGCGCCTAGGGGCGGGCAGCGGCCTCTCATTGATATGATGATGGGGCTGCCACATGCCAACGCATACCCGCGCGCCAGGAGGCGCGCTCGACACCAATCCGCTTTTGGCCGACTATCGCCGCGCTGCGGCGCTGCTGGGCATAACGCCCGGTGCGCTTCGCGATCTTTGCTATCGTGGCCGCGGGCCTGTGCAGACAAAAATTGGGCGGCGAACACTATTCGCAGTGGCCGATTTGCACGCCTTCGTCGCCGCACATCGATCGCCGCTGCCGCAGCAGCCGACAACCGCAGAGCAGCCACGCAGAAGACGCGGTCGGCCCACGATCGCTGAAATGATGGCGCAGCTCCCGCAGGGCGATGAATGATCGCCGAGGCTGCTATTGTCGCTGCGGAGCCGCGGAAGCGGCTCATCAAAGCCTCACCTTTTAAATGGCGTCATCCGTCATCAATTCCACCTCGGGAATGGCTTTATGGCCGGCATTATATCCGCCGCTTTCTATCGGCCACCGTGGCGCCCGGTGCCGCGGGCAAGTCATCTCTGATCCTCGCCGAAGCAATTGCAATGGCGAGTGGGCGGCCGTTACTGGGGATTGAAGTTAAGCGGCCGCTCCGCGTTTGGGTTTGGAATGGCGAGGATCCGCTTGAGGAGCTCGAGCGTCGAGTCGGCGCGATCATGATCCACTATGGCATCGATCCGAGTGAGATCGCCGGAAATTTATTTCTCGACTCAGGCCGAGTGAGCCAAATGATAATCGCGACTGGGACGCCCAGCGGGGCACTTATAAACCGCCCCGTCGTCGACGAAGTTGTCGCGGCGATAGTTGACTCTAGGATTGATGTTTTCAAAGTCGACCCATTTGTCAGCTGTCATTCGGTCAATGAAAACGACAACAATCAAATTGGGGCAGTGGCGAAAACCTGGGCCGGGATCGCTGACGCAACCCGCGCAGCCGTCGGACTCATTCACCATTTGAGGAAGGGTGACGGTGACAGGACCGCTGCAGACGCGCGGGGGGCCGTTGCTCTTGTTGACGCGGCAAGGTCGGTTCGAGTCATCAACACAATGACGAAAAAAGAAGCGGAGACATTCGGCATCGATCAGGCGCGCTCTTATTTTCGAGTCGACGACGGCAAAGCCAATTTAGCACCGCCCGAATCGGCACGCTGGCACCGCTTGACCAGCGTCGACCTCGGTAACTCGACCGCCGAGCGGCCGAGTGACCACGTCGCTGTCGTCGAGGTATGGACCCGGCCAGACCCATTTAGCGAAGTGACTATTCACCATCTGCGCGAGGTGCAGAAGCGCGTAGCCGCGGGGGCGGCGCGGCAGGACCCACAGTCGGCGGCATGGGTGGGAATTATCGTTGCCGACATCCTCGGCATCGACCTGGGCGATGTCGCGGGGCGGGGGACAATAAAGTCTATCGTCACAAAATGGATCAAAAACGACATGTTGCGAGTCGTGGAAAAGGAAGACGGGCGGCGCGTCAAAAGAAAATATGTCGTCGCCGGTGCAGCCGTTTGACCTGCTGCTCCACCACTTTGAGGTGGAGCAGAGCAGCGTGGAGCGGTGGAGCACTTGCACCACCGCACCACCGCTCCACCTCCTCTTTAGAGGTGGAGGGGGTGGTGTGGTGGTGCTGCAGTGAACGAGAGGTGGAGCAAATCCACGAAGCCGCGCCGCCGCGCGGCGCGGGAAAAAGAAGGGCCCTGTTAAGGGTCCGTGCTGTGAGCGCTTGCGGCTGATTCCGTAATGTATAAATTATCGTGTGCACGATAACTTATATTTGGGTAGGAGGGCGTGATGGAATCAAAGTCGTTCCGAGACGACGTAGTGCAGGAGCACTTCACTATCGAAAGTGAGTGCCAACGTGCCATCCGGGCCTGGCTGAATTGCTCTGCCGATAAACGCCCTTCTCCGGAGGCGCTTGGTCAGATGATCGCCGACATCGTTGTGGACGCCTGCAGTGTTGTCTAAGCGGCATCACCAGATCGACGGCCTGCCTGTAGTCCGTGCCTTCGTGGTCCACGGCACGACCGTTGAGCTAGCCAAAATCACCCCGCCCGTTCAAAAAATGATTGACGTCGCCACCGAGACGCTGCGACGCGGCTGGGAACCTGAACACGCAGCCGATACCGCCTGGCGGTTGGCCAAATTTGCGGCGAGCGACGTTAAATTGCGACCTTTCCCGGTCGTGGACGACGACGGAGTGGTCAGCATCGGTTGGGCGATGCTGCTGAAGCCCTGACATCCATCCCGCCGATCCGCGTTTACGTTCGCGACGCAGACGGCCGGCTGCGTCCGGCACCGCCCTGCAAGGCCGTTCGAATTCTACGGCAAACTGTCCCGCGTCTCCTGCAAAAGCAGAATCATTACATCGAGGTGATCGCCACTGTCGCGATCAGGTGCTCCGGCGTGCGCGGAGCTACTCTCTCGCTGTTCCCGTCAGTCGATTGCAACGGCAGGGGTCTATGGCTGGCTGTGCTGGTCCCGCTTCCAGGACAGCGTTTACGCTGGCGCCGGCCGCTCATCATTCGCGCCAAGCTGTTCACAATTTTTTTAACGCGCAATTTTACATCTGTACGGCGATCACTCGCGACCATCAGCGATATCTAACGTCAAGCAGTCAACATTTTTGGCCTTGATCAACTGCGCCACAGCCGTTGCGCCGTAAGCAAATCGTCGTCACCGTCAGTTTGACCGGCAGCGAAGGAAGCCAGCCATGTTGCTCGGGCCCTATCGGGGCCCGGCAACGCTGGGTCGGCCGCGCTTTGCTTGCCAACCTAACCCAAGCGACGGGGGCGATTTTGACTGCAAGTGATGACCACGCACCGAGAAAAAAACAATGGGGTCGGCCACGCGCGATTGAATTGCGTGAGCGCATCATCAAGCTGCGCCTGACCGCGGCTGAAGCCGCGGCCATCCAGGCGTCCGCGTTTGCATCGCGATTGCCTGTCGCGATTTTTGTCCGGCGGCGCGCTCTCGGCCAGGCCATCGCAGCACCAGCGGCGAGCGTCGATATCGATGTTGTCGCGTCGCTCGGCCGCATCGGCAATAATTTGAATCAGATGGCGCGGCTGGCGCACGAAGGCCGCGCTCCCGCAGCCTGGCCGCATGATGATATCGCCGCCCTGCGCGATCATCTGAATTCCGTGGCGTCGTCGTTGGCTAAGGGGCACCGATGATCGAATTTCGATTGATCGGGCTAGATCCAATGGCCGTGCCTGTCGGAAAGTTGCGCGCCATTAGTGATCCGCTCTTGACGCCGCCTTGGTTCGATCGCGCCGGCGTTCGAATCGCTCCGATTCGTGCCGTTGAAGTCAAATTGGCGATTGATCGGGGTGATATTTTACCTTCGCACTGGGGAGGAAAATGGAGCTTTGCGCGTGAAGATCATATCGCGCGGATCGCCGCGCTTGCTGTCGACAAGGATCCGACCCCGATCGATGTCGACGTCGGGTTCCCGGACCACGGATATTTTGCGCCCTGGGCGATCTCTGACGGAAACCATAGATTTTGTGCTGCGATCGTTCGCGGGGACCAATTCATCGAAGCGAATGTGCGCGGCGATACTGGGCAGGTTGAAAAGCTGCTCGGAATCGTCCCGCTGCTGCGGGTGGTCACATGATGCGCCGGGCCGCGGCGGCCTGGTGGGCTCACCAACGGCGCTTGACCGCTGAGTGGTTTGCGCGGCTCCTGGCGGCGGTAATCGGCCGAAAGCGGAAGCCGAAGCCAGCGACCGCGGCCCAGCGGCGTCAGCGATCGCGGCAAACTGCAATACTGCCTCCCGTGATCGCGCCCGCGCGCACAGCGATTTCATGGTTGATCGGTTATTCTGCCCTTCTCGCGTCGGCGCTCACCGCCGTCTTCCGCAGGGTCATTCAAGCTTTCCGCGATCCGGTGGAACCGCGACTGCGCGATTACGACGACCTCATAAAGTCGCTAAATGCTCGACGCGTTGGGGCGGGGCTCCCCCCGGCCGCCGAAAACAAGCGGCGCGACCCAACCGACGAATATCGCAAGCCACGCCCGCGCCCGCGCCGCTCGCAGCACCCCGAACATCTTACGCAGCAACCTAGCGCGGACCCCGTTGCCGGCGACGGCGAGGGGGCAGACGGGGCCTACGAGCTACTGCCCCGCGCTCCCGATGATAACGATGGTCCGGGGGGAGGGCCCCGCCTGTGATTGGCAAAATCACCAAGGGCGGCAACGCAGCCGGGCTACTTGCCTATGTATCGGCCGCGCAAGATGCGCAGGGCCGCGAGCGTGAAAGTGTCGCAGCCCTCGGCGGCACAATTGCTGGCGAGACCACTGCCGAGCAGGTGGCCCATTTTCAAATGCTCGCCGACCAGCGCCCTGCCGTCGCGACTACCGTCTCACACCTCATGCTCCGCTGGACCGCCGCCGACCCCCCTTCGCTCGCTGAGCAGGCGCTTATGGCCGAGCTGCACGCGACTTCGCTGGGTTATCAGCACTATTGTGTTTTTTCGCATGGCGACCACCTTCACATCGCGGCAAGCCGCATTAACAGCGATGGCTCCGTCGTCAATGATTCTTGGGACTGGAAGCGCGCGGAGCAAAGCATCCGCGCGCTCGAACTCAAATTTGGTCTCGTTCAGGTCGAGAGTTCTCACCTGTTGGACCCATCCAAGCGCGATAATCACCGCGCGTCCCCGTCCGCCGGGGAGCTCGGCGCAGCAGGCCGCGACCAGCCAAGTGTTCGATTGCAACTGCAAGAAGCTGTCGATGCCGCGGTTTCCGGCGGTGCAACCTTCTTCGACTTTGTCGCGCGGTTGCAGTGCGCTGGCGTGGAAGTCAGGCCAAACTTGCAGTCCACGGGTCGGGTGGCCGGCCTGAGTTTTATTTTGGATGGCGTCGAAATGCGCGGCGCGGCTCTGGGCAAGGCTTATTCGTGGGGCCGTCTACAAAAGAGGGGTTTGAACTATGACGAAAAAGGAGATCGCGATGTCGCTCGCGAGTGCGTCAGCCGATGCGAGGCGGCGCGAAATCCGGGCGGAGATGGACGAATCGCGCGAACAGATGGTCGAGATCATGGCCGCTCACACGGCCGCGATCGAGAGCCTGGCCGCGACAATCACACCGGTGGCACAGTCAATCGCGCAGCTGACTACGGAAGCCCGGAACACGCTGGGTGCTTTGAGCCACGAGGCAAAATCGTCGCTGAACGCGGTTCAGATGACCGCCGCGAGTCTGCCATCGTCTCACTCAGCGGCGGTGAAACAGACCGCCGAAAACTTGGAGAAAAGGGTTACGAGCCTGATTTACCTCGTGACCGACGTCAGCAATCAGGCCAAGTCGGTGTCGAATTACGCGACGCAAGTCGATCAACGGCAGCGTCGAAGTCATCTGCTGGTGGCAATATTGACCGGAGCGATCGCCGCGGTGCCGTCGTCGCTGATAGGCCTCGCCATCGGACGGGCCGCGGGCATGTCGCCCGCACGACTGCTGTCGGCGCTTCTGCCCCCGTGGTAATCCCCGGGGACGCGACCCCTGAGGAGGCCCTGCGTCTGTGGGCCGACGGCGAGAGGCGCAAATTAGATGCTCTCGCTGCTCTTCAGGCCGAACTTGATGCACCCGTGAGGGCCCCGGCGATGTCGCCATTTTCATCATCGCCGTCACTGAGGCGCCTGACCGCGCTTGCAGGAGTCGTTGTAAAAAGCGATCCGACCGCCGACCAGGTCCGCCGGCAAGTCCAGGCGTTTGCTTGCCCGGCGTTCGAGGTCGGGATCATTCCGCCCAAACATCGGGCCGACCTGAAGCCGGAGCGCACGCGCCGATTTACGGCCGCGCAACTGACCGAAAACCGCACCATCGCATGGTTGAAGCGCATGAATACGCTTGATCGCGATATTTTTGTCCGGCCCGCTGCACTTGATGACGAACGCCGGTCACCACTAGTTTTTGTCGACGACCTCAGCGCTGATCAGGTCGCGCAAATGAAGTCCGCCGGATTGCCGCTCGCGATCGAGGTGGAGTCGAGCCCGGGGCGATTCCATGGCTGGTGCCGCGTGGCTGGTGACCCGATCACCCGCGCTGAAGCTCAACACTTGGCCAGGGAGCTCTCTAGACGCTTCGGCGGTGACCCCGGCGCCGCGAGTTGGAATCAGTATGGCCGGCTGGCCGGATTCACTAACCGAAAAAAGGAGCGTCGCAGCGAGCGTCGTGGTGCTCCCTTTGCAAAACTGCACGCTTCGACCGGCGATATTGCGCCCGCCGGGCCTAAATTGCTGTCGGAAGTGAGAGCTACCTTGCAGCAGCAAGACCAAAATGTCCGCGCTGCACAGAATGAGCAATATCGCCGCGCCCGCCGCGCCGAGGATCTACAGCGTGCCGCTGTGTACCTCGGTGGAGCACGATACCTGGCTTCGGCCGCGGAGGCCTTCCGAGCCGCCCGCAGCCGGGCCGACGTGCGTCGGGCCGACGACGGTAGCCGCGATGAGTCGCGCGCCGATTTCGCCGCGGCCGCCTTGATGTTGGAGCAGGGTTGGGAGCCTGCGCACGCCGAGGCCGCGATTTTGGAGGCGTCACCCAATGTGTACGAGCGTCATCCCGACGCCGGACAATATGCTAGACGCACCGTTGACGCCGCGCGCCGGCGAATTGCAGTTGCCCGGCCGAAAAATAGCCGTTTGCCAGCGCTGCGACGATAGTTGCGGTGCCTAACTGGTCAGTAGGTCGCGCAGCGTGACCGACGTTCATGGTGATGACGATGCCGCGCTTACGAATTGCGCGCGCAAGCTCAGTCGCTGACGTCGCGTCGATCTTCTAAAACTTTAGATGCGTTGCTAAACTGTTCTACACGCGGCTGATCTATTGTTTGCAAATATTCATGTGAATTCGGTCGGGCTATTCCTGAACGCCTCAAAAACGATGAGAAATCAAATGCGCGTAGAAAATCTTCATTGCAGCAAGCGAATTAACCCTTTGGTCAATTTTCTCATCGTTGCCCTGATACTTTCCCCTAGCCTCACCATCATCTTGATCCCGATCAGCTTTCTATTGATCATGGTTTACAACGTAATCCGCTTCAAACTACTCGAGCCGAGCGTTACCCGCGACACCCATGAAAAATTCCTCCAATTCATCGGCGGAGAGCCCTACTACATGGACCTCGATACCTATGGAAAAAAGGGCGGCACCTATGCTGACGCTGTCGCAATTGACGCTCACAACTTGTATGTGCTGCACGAAGACAACGCCGTTGAAATCCCGTGGTCCATGGTCAGAAGCTGGACTATTCAGGCTCCGGGGGCCGACAGAGTCGTCGGAGTAGGAATGACTGCCGCAATGACGGCAGCCTCCCACAACATCGAAGCAGCCGCCAAAGCGCACGAGGCCAGTGGCTTGTTTGTTTTCGTAGCCGATGTGAATCATCCAAAATGGCAGTTTCGGACCGCAGACACGACCATCTTGCGGAAATGGAACGAAATTCTAACTCAGCGCAACGAAGGCCTTCTCGCCGCATAAATTCGATGCATCTATACGCAGGTATGTGTCTTTGAGTACCAATAGTGCTTGACCATTCGGCGTCCGCGCCTCTCAAATAAATTGACAGACTTCGCGAAGGGAGCATCTCTGGTTCATCGTAGTTGCAAGGAACGAAGATGAAGTAGAAATCCGAACCGGACAAAACGCTGCAGACCGGCGAATTGCTACGGTTCGGTTGGGTGGTACCGCCGCTGTGTAGCTATGTTTTCCCCGCGCGCAGGGGCGCGTGGGCGTGGCTGTCCCAATCCTACAATTTGAAATGTCGCGCACATCTCGCGGGAACCGATTGCCGTTATCCTGGTGGGGGTGAGGAGCTGACAGCACGATGCGTTTATTTTCTGCCGTTCTGGCGTCTTTCGTTGCTTGTGCCTCGCTGGCGCGGGCCGAGTCTAATTCGTCAGTCTTTTCTCGCATTGACGATGTGCGGCACGGCGCGGCCGACCGTTTGTGTCGGGCAATCACGACTGCTGGAGATCGCGACAATCCAGTCGTTACCCTGAGGTGTCGACCGGGCCCGGACAACTGGCCGGTCGAAATGCTGGCGGCCGACGGACGTACGCAGGTGACATTTGGGAAGCTTACGGATCCGCGCTCCGGCGCGATCGCAGCGCTGGGCGGTGCTTTTGCGGACCCTCATAACACCATCGAGTGGCGCCTCCGCGACGGCAAGCCCATCGCGGCGATCCATCGATATTTTCTCGATAATCAACGGCAGGCCCTGATAGTTCATAAGCTCAACAACGACCGCACGTCCTGTGTTGCTGCCGTCGTGGCTGTTGAGCGCGGCCGCGACGCTAACGCCGAGGCGGTGAAGCTGGCGGACACTTTCGGGCCCACGTTTCAGTGTGGGCGCGACAAGCTGCTTACCGTCGGACAAGTGGCGAGCGAGTAGTTAGCTTCTCGCTTCCTTCGTCCGCGTCGGCAACGCCGCCAGGGCGTCGGCGAGATGAGATTTGCGCAGGGTAACATAGCGTTTGAGCGATTTCGGATCGCGGTGACCGGTTTGCGACATCACCGCTGAATCCGACCATCCTGCTTCTATTAGTGACGATGCTCGTTCATGCCGCGTGTCGTGAAAGCGGAAATGCGCGAGCCCGGTCCGGGTACGGGCGCGGTTGAAAGCGCTCTTTAGAGCGTTTTGGGACAGCGGAAACACTTGACCGTTAATTGATCGCGCCAATGCGCCTAAAATTTCAATTGCGCGTGGCGTGAGGCCGATCTGCACGTCAATTCGCTCCTCGGGGTTGCGCGAATTCTTGACACCCCGCAGGAGCGCGCCACGGCCGGCGATGTCGGCGTCTTCCCAGCGAAGTCTCAATAAGCTTCCGCGCCGAGCGCCAGTCTCAAAAGCCATTTCGACGATCGGCGCAATCCAAGGGTTGCGAGCCTCCCGGCACGCGGCCAGCAGTCTGTCAATTTCCTCATGGCTTAAACGCACGTCTCTTTCGTCGTTCACAACGGGGCGTTTTACGTCCTCGGTGTTGACCGGGTTGATCATCAATCCATAGCGCCGCTTCCCATGATCGATGACGCGTTTGAGGAGCGTCATTTCCCTTTTAACAGTCCCGGGTGCGATCAGCGTCGCGGGTTTGGGCGCAGGTTTCGGCTTGGCCGCGTTAGCCCTGGGTTTGCCGTCTTTCCGCAGTTTCACATTACGCAATTCGCCCCTGTATTGCCCGCGTCCGCCCGGCGCGCCGCGGCTCGCCGTCTGGGTCAATCTCCGGTCACGGTAGTCCTCGAAATGCTCGGGTTGCAGATTTGCAACTGCATATGCGCATAGATCGCCTTCATCCCGCATGAAGCGTTCAAGCCGGGCGCGCTCGGCAAGCCGTGAGGCCTCGCCTGGTCGTTTGTCGGTCACTTCCTTGAGATAGCGTTCGATCGCTTGCTTGAAGGTGGTGCGCTCGCCGGCCGATCGATCGACATAAATGCCGCGATCCATCTGGCTCTCAACGTCTCGCGACCAGGCTTCAGCGTGTTTTTTGGTCCGTAGCGTTGCGGTTGCGATCGGCCAGCCCTTGCGTCTCACCTGCGCGTGCCACTGGTGCGGACCTTTCTCCCGAATTGTCGCCATCGTACTCCACTCATGACTTGAGCAGCGGCGCTGTGCCGACTGTGCCAAAAGTGTGCCGACAAATCTGATTGGGTGGCAAGTGCCCCGTGGGCGCTTCAACAAGCAACTGATGTTGTTGCTGTTCTTTGGCGCACCCGACACGATTCGAACGTGTGACCTTTGCCTTCGGAGGGCAACGCTCTATCCAGCTGAGCTACGGGTGCGTGACGCTTCCTTTAGCTGATTGGGGCGGGGCGGGCAACGGGAAGCTGGGGCTTTCGAACGCCTCAAAAGGCCTTTTCGGGCAATGCCATAGGCCCCAAACACGCGGAATGGCGGCTCGGCCGGGCTGACGGGTGGCTCGGGCCGCCCGTCGTGGGTTTGTCGTGGCGGCGGGCTGAAAGCCCGTCCATCAGGTCCGTTGCGCCAAAGCGCGTATCCCCAAAATGCGAATGCCCGGCATCGCAGACAAGTTTACGCAGTCTGCGCAACCGCAGACTGCTATGGCCGGGCAAAGCGGTGACTGTCAAAACGCGCGAGGCGAGAGGGGGGCTTCGTCCCCGTCAAAATCAGCTGCGGACCATGTTGATCGAGACGTCGCGGATCTGGCCCTTGGAGCTGATCGACACCAGCTGCTTGTTGCCTTTGGTGGTCAGCGTCAGTTCCGCGGCAAAGCCGGCGGCTTCCACAAACACATCGATCTGGCCGCTGCCGGCTTTGCCCTGCAGGTTGCCGTAGATGTTGCGGCTGGCTTCGCCCCAGGTGCCGGAAATCTGGTTGCCCTGGCTCCGCACGTCGCTGCTGAGTTCGAATTTGTAGCTGTCGCTCGCGCACCGCAGCGACTGCTTCAGCGCGGTGCCGCCGACAACGTTGTAGGTCGCCCGACAGCGGATTTGTTCGGAGGTGCCGTCCGCGAGCTGCACGGTGCCGTTGCCGCTCCAGGAGCCGTCAAATCCGGCAAAGGGGCCCGACTGGGCGATGCTGGACTGAGCCTGGCTTGCGGTTGCCGAGAGCATCAGGATGGCGGCGACGCCGGCGGCCTTGAGGATCGATTTTGCGCTGAAGATCGTCATGATGGTTACCCCTGTTGTCTGGTTTGTTGTGGCGATGTCCGCCGTTGTTGTTGGACGTATCGATAACCACGGCCGGTTTCAGGCGGTCTGCGTCGGCGCGGGAAATGGTTTCGTTATCAGGGAGTTTTGTTTCAGGGGGCCGCCCGGGACGACACAATCGGGAGAGGGCGCACGATTCCCTGTCACAAATGGTCCCTTTGGGCCCCGCTGCGCTGTCGGCAATGTCATTTGACTTGAACACCCGATCGCCTTGATGTGGCCGGGCTCAGAGCGTTTTCCAGCGAAGTGAATACCGGTTCGTGTGAAGAAACGCGTCAGAATAAGACTGACCGGCTCGCAGACATCAACAACAGGGCCGCGCGGCAAACGGGAGTTTTTGATGAATTTCACCACCCTTCACCGGATTGCGATCAACTGCGCCTTCGCGGCTCTAACGCTGCTGGCCCAGCCCGCGCGGGCGCAGGATTACACGGCGCTGGTCGCAGCAACCGATCGCTCCGAGGCCGATCGCCAGGCCGATGCCAAGCGCGATCCGGTGAAGCTGCTCGCCTTCGTTGCGCCGAAGCCCGGCTGGCGTGTGCTGGATATGGCGGCCGGCGCCGGTTACAGCACCGAACTGATGGCCCGCGCGGTGGCGCCCGGCGGAAAGGTCTTTGCCCAGCACGATCGCGCGTCGGAGAAGTTCGCCGAGCGGATGAAGGCGCCGGCTATGGCCAATGTCGAAAATGTCACCACGCCGTTCGACGATCTGTCCAACCCGGCGCTGCGCAACCTCGATCTCGTTACTTTCTTTTTCGGCTACCACGACACGACGTTCCTGCCCGTCGACCGCGTGCGGATGGACAAGGCGCTGTTCGAGGTGCTCAAGCCGGGCGGCCTGCTGGTGGTCACGGATCACTCGGCGCGGCCGGAAGACGGCGCCACCGTCGGCAAGACCTATCATCGCATCGCCGAGGCGACGCTGCGCAGCGAGCTGGAAGCGGCCGGCTTTGTGTTCGTCGCCGACGCCGATTTCCTGCGCCATCCCGAGGATGCGCGCACCGCGATCGTGTTCAGGAATCCGACGCCGGTCGATGAGTTCGTGCTGAAGTTTCGCAGGCCATAGGGGGTTTAGTCCCTTTTTGTCGTTGCCGGGCTTGTCCTCAGCGACTTCGGCTTTGCCGAAGTCGCGGGAACAACCTCGCTTAGGGAGGCACTGCGCCCCTAAGCGAAATCACCGGGACAAGCCCGGTAATGACAAAGAACAAAATCACCGCGCTTCTCTTAAGCACACACCGGCGGCCGCTTGTCCTTCCACGGCCGCTCCTGTTCCAGTTGCGCGGCCAGCCGCAACAGTGTGGCTTCGTCGCCGAAGCGGCCCGCGAACATCATGCCGAGCGGCAGGCCCGCCGCATTCCAGGCCAGCGGCACCGACATCGCCGGCTGGCCCGACATGTTGAACATGCTGGTGCCCGGTATATAGCGCCGCAGCAGCGGCGAGATTTGCGAGAGGTCGCTAGCCATGGTGTCGAGCTCACCGATCCTGACCGGTGGCAGGCACAGGGTCGGCGCCAGGAACACATCGCAGCTCTCGAAGAAGGTCGCGAGCGCGCGCGAAATCTGGAATGCGCCGAGCTGAGCCGCGACATAGTCCACGGCGCTGGCGCGCTCCGCATTGCGTGACATCGCCAGGGTCATGTGTTCGAAATCGTCCTCGGTGATCTCGCGCCCCAGCCGCTGCGCGGCAAGCCGCACCGAATGGGCGGTGTTGGTGGCGACGATGGTCGCGATTACTTGTCCCGGGTCGATCGGCAACTGCGGCGCGCGCTCCTCCACATGATGGCCGAGCCGCGCCAGCATCGCGGCGGTGTTGCGCACGGCCGCCGCGATCTCCGGATCGATGGCGTCTCCATTGGGGGAGCGGTCCGTGAAGGCGATGCGCAACTTACCCGGATCGCGGCCGACCTCCTCGAGGAACGGCCGCTCCGGCGGCGGCGCCACATAGGGGCTCGAGGGCTCGGGGCCGTGCAGCGCATCCAGCATCGCGGCGCTGTCGCGCACGCTGATGCTGACCACATGGCCGCAGGCAAATCCGCCCCAGCCTTCGCCGCGGTCCGGCCCCAGCGGATTGCGGGCGCGGGTCGGCTTCAGGCCGAACACGCCGGAGGCCGAGGCCGGAATCCGGATCGAGCCGCCGCCGTCGCTGGCATGCGCCACCGGCAGGATGCGCGCGGCGACAACTGCTGCGGCGCCGCCCGACGAGCCGCCGGAGGAGTGTCCGAGATTCCAGGGATTGCGGGTGGGACCATGCAGCCGTGTCTCGGTGGTCGGCATCAGCCCGAACTCCGGGCTCGCGCTCTTGCCGAAGATCGTCACGCCGCTGGCGAGGAAACGCTGCGCCAGCGTGCCGTTGTGATGGAACACGTAATCCTTGAACAGGCTGGCGCCGAAAGTGGTGCGGGTGCCGGCCAGCGCATCGAGATCCTTCAGCAGGAACGGCACACCGGTGAACGGTCCCTGTGGCAATCCCTGCTTGATCTGGTTGCGGGCATACTCGTCGTGGCGCACGACCACGGCATTGATCTGCGGGTCGACCTTTTCCGTGCGGGCAATCGCCTCGTCCAGCAGTTCGTCCGCGCTCACCTGTTTGGTGCGAACGAGCTCGGCCAGCCCCAGCCCGTCATACTTGCCGAAATCCTTGAATGCCATGATGCCTCCCGCGTTTTGCAGGGCATTATGCAGACCATGCGTGACGGCGCTACCCGTGCATCACCGGCCAGTCATGCAAAAGCAGGCTTTGCAAAAATCAGGTTTTGCGTTTCTGCAGGAACTGCGAAAACGCCTTCAGGGTCGCTTCCGACACATGATGCTCGATGCCCTCCGCATCGGCCTCAGCCGCCTCGGCCGGCACGCCCAGCGCCAGCAGCACATCGACCACCAGGCGATGCCGGGCGCGCACGCGTTTGGCCAGCGCCTCGCCCTTTTCGGTGAGGAACACGCCGCGATAAGGCTTCGAGGTGGCCAGCGTCTCGCGTTTCAGCCGGGCAATGGTGTTGACAGCGGTGGGATGCGACACGCCGAGCCGGCGCGCGATGTCGGTGGCGCGTGCCTCGCCCGTGGTGCGCAAGAGGTCGTCGATCAACTCGACATAGTCCTCCAGCACCGCGGTGGAACGCGCGGAGCGGGCTTTGCCGAAGCGGCGGGCCTGGGCCTGCTCGGTCGGAAGATCCTGCACGACTGCGCGGGGGGCGAGCGCCTTGAGCGACACTGAACTCACTCTCGAAACCTGAAAACCACGATTCTCTGCCGCGACCATGCGGCATGCCGTGCCAGTTTTCAACCGGCCGTGCCGCGATTTTAGGCTTATTCAACGCGCGTTTCCGCACCGAAGGAAAGTGGTCCGCGATACATCCGGCCGATGCAGATTTGTCGCAGTCCCGCATCTGCCTGAGACGGCGATGTTGACACGTTAGCTGATGCAGCAGTATGTAGCCTATGCTACAACTTGGTGCGGATGATAGTCATTCGCAACTCGCGTGGCGCAAGTCGGGCTTTGCAAGTTCTGTTTGGTGGGCGTCTGGGGACAATGATGCGGTTTACACGGTTGGCTCTCTTGAGCAGTTCGGCGCTTGCGCTGGTGTCATGGTCGGCGGTTGTGAACGCTCAGGTCGCGCCGGAACCATCGGCCACGCCCGCCGCGCAGGCGCCGCAATCGCAACCGGACGCGCAGTCGCCGTCATCAGCAGCATCAGCGCCGGCCGCTTCGCCCAGTGCCCCGGCCGAGATCGATATCCCCCAGGTCAATGTCGAGGGACGGCAACCCAAGCCGGCGCGTCGTGTCGCGCGCGCCGCCCCCGCGCCGCGTTTCACACCGCCTCCCACGGCGCCCGCGCAGGCTGCTCCGGTCTCACCGTTTCCCGCGCCGTCGGCGTCATTGTCCGGCCTCACGTCGAGCCAGTTGCAGAGCAACAGCAGCGGCAGTTTCAGCAATTCGTTTTTCACCATGCCGGGCGCCACGTCGGCGGGATTGTCGGCCGGGTCCGCGCGTCCCGTGCTGCGTGGTCTGGCGGATGCGAAGGTGCGCATTCAGGAGAATGGTGTCGGCACCGTCGATGTCGCCGACATCGCGCAGGATCACGGCGTGCCCATCGATCCGCTGGCGCTGCAAAGCACCGAGGTGTTTCGTGGGCCCGGCGCGCTGCGGTTCGGCTCGCAAGCGGTGGGCGGCGTGGTCGAAGCCACCAACAACCGCATTCCCACCGCAGTACCGGTCGGCGGGCTGACCGCGGAAATGCGCTCGGCCGTCACCACCGTCAACCGCGGCTGGGAAAGCGGGCTGCTGCTCGATGCCGGCGCCGGCAACTTTGCCGTCCATGCCGATGTCTATGGCCGGCAGGCGTCGGATTACAGCATTCCCAGTTATCCCTATCTGGTGCCGCCGTCGCCCGCGCCGGCATTCACCGGAAAACAGCCGAACTCGGCGATGCGCGCCGAAGGCGCCGCCGTCGGCGGATCCTATCTGTTCGACGGTGGTTATGTTGGTGCTGCGATCTCCACCTTCACCAGCGACTATTATGTCGCCGGCATTGCGACCGCCGCGGCCCAGCAGCACAACCGCCTGCAGCAAACGAAAGTCACCAGCAAGGGCGAGTATCGTCCTGACAGCACGGCGATTGCCGTGGTCCGTTATTGGGCGGGCTATTCCGACTACAAGCATGATGAAGTGTCGCTCGGCAGTCTCGGCTTCGAGGAAATCGGCGCGACCTTCAAGAACCGCCAATGGGAAGGCAAGGCCGAGGTCGAATCCGCGGCGATCGCCACGCCGATCGGAGCCTGGACCAGCATTGCCGGCGTCCAGGGCGCCTACCAGAAACTCGACACCTTCGGCCAGGCCATCCTGCTGCCGGCGCAGACCGCGACCGTCGCGGGTTATCTGTTTGAAGAGGTCAAGCACACCGACAGCTGGCGCACGCAGGTGGCGGGCCGTGTCGAGGACGTCAATGTCGCGGGCACCGCATTCCTGTTTCCGTCGAGCCTGGTGCCGCCGCCGAATGCGCCGACCAGCAGTCCGGCCGATCTCAACTACACGCCCAAGAGCATCAGCGTCAGCACCATCAAGGATCTGCCGTGGTCGCTGGTGGCGAGCCTCACCGCCCAGCGTATCGAGCGCGCGCCGCGCGCGCTGGAATTGTTCGCCAGCGGTCCCGACGATTCGGAAAAGACTTTCAAGATCGGTAACTCCGCGCTGACGCTCGAAACCGCCAAGACGGTCGAAGCCGGGTTGAAGCGGATCGACGGTGATTTCCGTTTCGATGCCAAGGCCTACTACACCCGCTACGACAATTTCATCTTCGGCGCGGCCACCGGCAAACTCTGCCAGGCGACCTTCGATACCTGCGGCACCGGCACCGACTACATCCAGGTGTTCTATTCCCAGCGCGACGCCATCTTCCGCGGCGGCGAGATCGCCTGGCAATGGGACCTCGCGCCATTCCAGGGCGGTATCTTCGGCATTGACGGCCAGTTCGATTTGGTGCGGGCCACCTTCACCGACGGCAGCAACGTGCCGCGCGTCCCGCCGATGCGCCTCGGTGGCGGCGCCTACTGGCGCAACGACAACTGGTTCGTGCGTGTCGGCCTGCTGCATGCCTTCACGCAGAACGATTTCTCCGAGTTCGACACCTCCACGCCGGGTTATGACCTCCTGAAGCTGCAGATCGAGCATCGCGATGTCTGGCGGGATTCACCGTGGGGCCCGGTGGAAGTCAGCAGCGGCGTGGTCGGCGACAATCTGCTGAATGCCGACGTGCGCAACTCCGTGCAATTCCACAAGGATGAAATCCTGCAGCCGGGACGTGGCTTCAAATTCTTCATGAACGTCAAGTACGGTGCCGACAAGCCCAGCGCCTTCGGCCTTCCCGTCAAGGCGCCGCGCGGCGGCGGCTGGGCATTCCGCGAGGCGTACGCGCCTGCTGCTGCCTGGTGGGGCGGCGGCTATGTCGGCGCCAATGCCGGTTATGGCTGGGGCCGCTCCGAGGACAACACCGCGCTGGCCAATGCATCGACCGGCAATCTGGTAGCCGGCGGTGCCTCGTCGTTTGCGATGAATGCCGCTACCGTCGGCGGCCAGGGCGGCTACAACTGGGTCTCCGGCCGCTTGCTCGCCGGCCTCGAAGGCGACATCCAGTATGCCGGCAAACGCACGGGATCGACGTCGACCTGCGCGGCCAGTGTCTGCAATCCCGCGCTGGCGCCACTCGATGCGTCGGTGACGAGCAATCTCAGCCATCAGCTGGACTGGGTCGGCACCCTGCGTGGCCGTCTCGGCACCTTCATCACGCCGGCGGCGCTGGCCTACGTCACCATGGGCGTTCCCGTCGGCAGCGTCGCCGTCACCGGCAATGTCGCGGGCTATGATGCGGCCGGCAACGTCGCCAACGCGGCGGTCAACACCCACGCCATCCGCACCGGCTGGACCATCGGCGCCGGTCTTGAGACCAAAATCGCCGAGCAGTGGTCGGTCAAGCTGGAATATCTGCACACGGACCTCGGCTCACTCCGCGTCGTGCCGCAGACCCCGATCAACGCCACCGTCACCGCCGATTTCAACGCTCGCCTGACCGACGACATCGTTCGCTTCGGCGTGAACTACAAGTTCGCGCAGGGTGGAATCACCACGAACTACTGAAGCGCGGTGACACCGCGCGCGGTGCATAGTCAGGCACTGCGCCTCTCCACACTCCGTGTCATGCCCGCGGTCGACGCGGGCATCCAGTACGCCCGGTGCTGATGGTGGCCGGCGCGTAAATCACGAACGCCTGCGTGTTTTGCATCGCCCGCGCGGACGATGACAGTGGTGAAGGGCGAGGCGCTTCACTCTATTCTACTGCGCTCCTCCACACTCGGCGTCATGCCCGCGAAAGTGGGGTATCCAGTACGCCCGGTGTGGGAGGGGTGCGCTGCGCACATCACGCCCGCTTGCGTTTACTGGATCGCCCGCTTTCTGTTTAGCCCGGACAGATCACTGACAGGTGTTCGGAGACATAGCTAACACGTCAAAATGGCTGGATTGGTCCTGTTTGGGAGGCCCTTTCCATGCCCTGGCGCGAGGTGTCGGCGATGGATCAACGACGAGAGTTTGTGCTGCTTGCACAGCAAGAGGGAGTGAACCGGCGAGAACTCTGCCGGCAGTTCGGCATCAGTCCATACATCGGCTACAAATGGCTGGCTCGCTGGCAAACGGGCGATCAAGAGCTGGCCGATCGTTCCCGCCGACCGCATGCGATGCCCAAGCGCAGCGACGCTGCAATCGAGGCGCAGGTACTGGCTGTTCGTGACAAGCATCCGGCCTGGGGAGCACGCAAGATTGCCCATTGCCTGAAGCGGGGTGGGCAGACGGTGCCTGTACCGTCCACGGTGCATCAGATCCTGTGTCGGAACGGCCGGATCAAGCCGAGCGAGCATGCGCCGCCAAACCCGGGCCATCGCTTTGAGAAGGAAGCTCCCAATCTGTTGTGGCAGATGGACTTCAAGGGCGACATCTTGCTCACCAGTGGGAGGGAATGCCATCCGCTGACCGTCGTCGATGATCATTCGCGCTATGCTCTGTGCTTGAAGGCTTGCGCCAACGAGCAGCGTCTGACCGTGCAGGAACATCTGACAGCCACCTTTCGCCGTTATGGCCTGCCAGAGGCCTTCTACACCGACAACGGCTCACCCTGGGGCGACACGTCCGGCGTTCATTGGACCGGACTGAAGGTATGGCTGCTCAAGCTCGGCGTCAGGGTGGTGCATGCCAGACCGCGCCATCCGCAGGCCCGCGGCAAGAACGAACGCTTCCATCGCACCCTGAAGGCGGAGGTGTTTGCCATGCGTCGCTTCCGCACCCTGCCGGAAGTCCAACGAGCCTTCGACGCCTGGCGGATGGTCTATAATCTGGAGCGTCCTCATCAGGGGCTCGGCATGAACGTCCCTGCCGATCGCTTCCGGCCCAGTTCCCGCGCCATGCCGCCTCGACTTCCCGAAGTCCAATACGACAGCGGCGACATCGTTCGTAAGGTCTCGTCGACGCGCAGCTACATCTCCTTCAAGGGGCGGATGTGGAAGGTTCCGCAGGCATTCTTTGGTGAGCGCCTCGCTATCAGGCCGCTGGACCGTGACGGGCACTATGGAATCTTCTTTGCCAGTTGGCAGGTCGCAACGTTTGACTTGACCAATGGCCAACCTGTTAGTGATGTGTCCGAACAGGTGTTAGCTATGTCTCCGGGCTAAACATTTCGCGGGCGATGACACTGGTGGGTGGTGAAACGCTTCAGTCCAATTCCGCGTCATCAATCATTGTCATGAGGAAGCAACGCCCGCCCTCACTTCACCGTAAACCGGATCGGCATGTTGATCACAATCCGCTCCCCCATCTGCGGCGGCACCGGGAACGGCTGCGCGCGGCGGGGGATCGCCAGCGCCTCCTCGTCAAGCGCCGTGGCGCCGGAGCCGCGCACCAGGCGCGTTTCAATCACACGGCCCTGGCGGTCGAGCGCGAAGGAAATCTGCGCAATGCCTTGCGCGCGCTGGGCGCGGGCGGCTTCGGGATAACGCTTGTTGCGTTCGATCGCCGCCATCAGCTGGCTCTTCCAGGTGGCGAGGGCTTCGGTCTGCTGCGCATCCGGCCGTCCCTCGGTGGGAGCCGCCGCACGCACGGCGCTGCGTTCGGTCTGCGCCTGCGGCGCCGATGTGGTGGGCGCGGCTTCGCGCGCTTCATCCGGTTGCGGCGCTGGCTCGGGCGCCTTCAGCGCCACTTCGGAATTCGGCATCTCCGGCAGTTTCTCCTGCCTGTCTTCGTCGGGCTTCACCATCTCGGGCTTGGGCGTCGCCTCCGACATCACCTGCTCGGGGCCGGGCGCGACATTATTTTGCGGAGCCTGCGGCGCGGCGGGCAGGGGTGCGAAATCGATCATGATGGCGCCGGCGGGTTCTGCAGCCTCGATCGGCTGCGACGGGCGCCAGGTCATGAGACCGCCGGCCGCCGCCACATAGGCGCACAACACGATCGCGCTGCAGGTGAGCCAGCGCCGTGCGTCGGAACGTTCGTCGTCGGTCAGGGTCATTGCGGCGCGGCCACCTGCTCCAGGCCGACCAGCGCGATCTTGAGATAACCGGTCTCGCGCAGCAGATTCATGGTCAACATCAGCTCGCCATAAGGCACGAGCTTGTCCGCCCGCAGGAAGATGCGCTTGTCCTTGTCGCCGCTGGTCATCGCGTCAAGCCGCCCGCGCAACTCGTCGCGGCTGACCGTGTCGTTGCCGAGCGCCAGCGAAAGGTCGGACTTGACCGTCAGATAGATCGGCTTGTCCGGCCGCGGTTGCGGTTGTGCCGTCGATGCCGGCAGATCGACGGCGATGTCCACCGTCGACAGCGGTGCGGCGACCATGAAAATGATCAGCAGCACCAGGATGACGTCGATGAACGGCGTGACATTGATCTCGCTGACCTCGGCGAGGTCGCCGCCGCTGCGGCCAAGTTTCGCTCCCATGTCAGATCACTCCGCCGCCGTGAGCCGGCGCCGGTCGGGCAGCACGTCCTGGTTGAGGATGCCGTGGTCGAGATCGCGGCTGACCAGCCGCATGATCTCGGCGGAGGCGGCGCCCAGCCGCGCCTTGTAGGTGGCGATCTGGCGCGCGAACAGATTGTAGACCACCACCGCGGGAATGGCGGCGACGAGACCCAGCGCGGTCGCAAGCAGCGCTTCCGCGATGCCCGGCGCCACCACGGCGAGGTTGGTGGTCTGCGATTTCGAGATGCCGATAAAGCTGTTCATGATGCCCCACACCGTGCCGAACAGGCCGACAAACGGTCCCGTCGCGCCGATGGTCGCGAGCACGCCGGTGCCGATGCTGATGCGCCGGCTCGCTTCCGCTTCCAGCTGATCCAGCCGCGAGGCGACACGCTCCTTGATGCCGTCCTTCTCGGTGCCGCCACCACTCAGTTTCAGCTCGGTATCCGCCGCGCGCAAAAATTCCGCCACCGGCCCATCGGACACCTGCGCCAGCGCCTGTTCCAGGTTGCGGGTCTGAGACAACTGTGCCAGCGCCTCGCGCACGGTCCGCCGCGCCACCATCAGTTCGACGGTCTTGGTGAGCCACACGGTGCAGGTCACGAAGGTGGCGAACGCAAGGCCCACCATCACCGCCTTCACGATCATGTCGGCCTGCATGAACATGCCCCACGGGCTCAGGTCCCGCGGCAGCGTGGCGGTGCCGATCGCGTCTTCAGCCCGCACCGGCAGCGGAATCGCCATCGCCGCGAGCAGGGCGACGAGCGCCATCAGCATGGCCCGATCGCGCCATGTGTCCGCAAGATCGCGGGATCGTTCGGCTGTCACGCTGATTGTCATTGGCACGCGCTTTCCCTTCGAAAATTCAGGCCAGTTTGATGTGGAGGCCCGAAGGTGTAGCACGGACTACGCAATGTTGTAAACGCTGTTCCATGCGCCGGGCGCATGACGGGGCGATGACCGTGAGGGTCATTTTCTGCTTGTCTGCCGAGGCGCTTCAATTCTCAGCGCCCTTTGCGTCAGCCTGTCACGCCGGCACGATCACCTTGCCGATCGGCCACAGCGCGATGCCGGCGAGTTTGAGGTGGGCCCAGGCGAAGGGGATGCCGATGATGGTGATGGCGAGCAGCAACGCGGTCACGAGATGGCCGAGCGCCAGCCACCAGCCGGCGAGGATCAGCCAGATGAAGTTGCCGATCACCCCCAGAGGTCCGGTGCCGACATCCTGCCGGCCGAAATACTCTTCCCGCGACACCGCCCTCTGTCCGAACGGCAGCAGCGTATAGATCGCGATGTTGAAGGCAGCGCGCGCCCAGGGAATGCCGATGATGGTGATGGCCATGATGATGGCCGCCACCACCCAGCCGGCCGCCATCCAGAAGCCGCCGATCACGATCCAGAGCACGTTCAGAAGAAAAGACACCGGGGACATGGCTGGCTCGCGGCTCCCAGAATTGCTGCGTGGGCTGGTGTCTTACCATAGACAGCAAAATACGTCGCATCTGTGAAAGGGGGGCGCATCCCACGATCTCATCGCGGGGTGCCAAAACGGAAAGCATCTCGCCCCACTCAGTGTCGTCCCCGGCTTGACCGGGGACCCAGTAATCGCAGGCCTTCAAAAGGATTTCAGCGCTACCACATACACACCGTGTGTACTGGATGCCCGCCTCCGCGGGCATGACACAGAAAATTTTGATGTGCCTCGGCACACGAACCTTGGCGCCTATGTGCGCCCACCCCTCACACCAGCGGCAGCTCGATTTCAAACGCCACACCCTGGTCCGGGCGCAACAGCCGGATGGTTCCGCCATGGGCGCGTAGCATCGATTGCACGATGGCCAGGCCCATGCCGGTGCCGCCGCTCTCCCGCCGTGTGGTGAAGAAGGCGTCGAAAATGCGCTGCCGGTTCTGCTCCGAGATGGGGTCGCCGTCATTGCCGATGACAATGACCAGTGTGGCCGCCTGCGGCGATGCGGCGATCCGCATCGTCTTGGCGTTGTGGCGCGACGCATTGTCAGCCAGGTGCGACAGCACGATCAGCGCAGTCTCGCCGGAGATGCCGATGGCGCGGTCCAGCGCGCCGTCGCAGTCGATCGTCAGTTGGCCGAAGCGGCGTTGCAGCGGGGCAGCGATCTCGCTGAGAGTGGTTTGGCCATCATGGCTAAGCGTTTCCGCCCGCGCCAATTCGCGCAGGCGCGCCGCCATGGTCTCCAGGCGCTCGGTGTCGCCGATGATGTTGGCGAGAAACGTGCTCTGCTCCGTCTCGGTCAGCGCGTGCGAGGCCGAACGCGAGGAATCCTGCAGCAGTTCGGCCGCGCCCTTGATCGAAGTCAGCGGCGATTTCAGCTCATGGGTGAGATGCGCCGCGAAGGTGGCGATGGAAGAGGAACGGCGGGACAGCTGCTCCGCCATCGCGAGGAACCGCTGCGACAGCTGCGCGAACTCGCGGGTGCCATAGTGCGCCAGCGGCCGGAACGCGTTGGGGTCGCCGCGGGCGATGGTGTCGGTGCGCAAGATCAGCTCGTGCATGGGCCGGGTGATTGTGCGCGAGAAGATGAAGCCGATCGCCAGCGTCACGCCGAGCACCGCAAGACTCGCGAGCAGGAATTTGCCGCGCTCGTCATAGAGATGCTTGAAGATGTTGCTGGGGGTGCGCGAGGCATAGATCACCCCGGCGACATGATCGCGCACGATCACCGGCATGGCCGAAAACACCCGCAGCCCCGTGCCGCGGCTGATGGAATAGATCGGCGGCGGCGGCTTGTCGCGCTGGCGGATGCGCAGCGCGCCGCGGTAACGCCCTTTCAGCGCCGCCGCCACCTCTTCCACATGCGCCAGCGACAGGCCGGTCTCCTCATGCCCGGCAATCACCGTGCCCTGGGGATCGAGAATCCGAAAACCCGCCAGCGTCACCCGCTGGGTGTCGCGCAACAGCGGCACCAGTTTTGCGCCGATCTCGCGATAAGCCGCCTCCGCCGGGTGGGCCGGCGGCAATCCGTCCGGTCGGCGTCCCTGCAGGTCGTTGCCGGCGAGATCGAGGTCGGAGGTGATCGGCGAGAATTCATCCGGTACGGGCCTGTCCGCGGCGGAGAGTTCGACGCCGAGCGTAATGCCGTTGGGAAGTCTGGCCTCCACCTCGCGGGCGTACACCGCGGCCAGCACGGTGCTTTGCGCGATCAGCTCGGACTCGGTCTGGCGGATCAGCTGGTTGTCATAAAGGCGAAAGATAAAGAGGCCGATCAGCGGCAGCATCAGCACCGTGGTCAGCATGGCGAAGATGATCTGGCCCAACGTCGGCCGCCACTTGCTCCCGATCGGCACGGAGCTCATTGCCGGCTCTCGCAGCGCCCCAGGCGGAAGCCGACCCCATGCACGGTTTCGATGGCGCTGTCGCAGCCTTGCGCCGCAAGCTTGGAGCGGATGTTGCGGATGTGGCTGTCGATGGTGCGGTCGGACACCTGGATGTTCAGCCGATAGGCGGCGCTCATGATCTGGTCGCGGGTGAACACGATGGTCGGCCGCGCGATCATGGTCCTGAGGATCTCGAATTCGATCGCGGTCAGCGCCAGATCCTTGCCGTCGAATTGCGCCAAATGGCTCTGCGGTTCGATCGTCAGCGCGCCTTGCGTCATCGGCCGCCCGTCGCTGGACTTTTCGCTGTCGCGGCGTGCGACGCGTCGCAGGATCACATTGACCCGGGCGATCAGCTCGCGCGGGCTGAACGGCTTGGTGACATAATCGTCGCCGCCGATCTCCAGCCCCAGCACGCGATCGATTTCATCGTCGCGCGCCGACAGGAACAGGATCGGCACATCGGACGATTTGCGGATGCGCCGGCACACGTCGAGGCCATCGGCCTCCGGCATGCCCACGTCGAGAATGATCAGGTCCGGCTGGTCCACGGCAAAGCGCGTCAGCGCCTCCGCGCCATCGCGGGCGCTGACCGGCGATAGTCCCGCCTTCTTCAGCGCCACGCAGATCACCTCGCGGATGTGCGGATCGTCATCGACCACCAGAATCCGATGCGCCACCAGATGTTCCCTTCGTCACGAGGCGGTCATGTGCCTCGCTCGGTGATCCAAATAACGCTGCAGCCGCCACTTGCGGAAGCTCCAGGCGCGCCAGGACCTTAGCTCCACACCAAGCTGGGCGGCAAGTTTGGCCCGCTGATCCGCTCCGAACACGCCGGGGCCCGGCACGCCGCGCTGGTTGAAGGTGTCCAGCGCCGGCAGCGCCTGCGGCCCCAGCGCCATCAGGTAATCGAAATCGAGCACGACGCCCTTGCCGGATACTTCCTGGCTGTGCGCGACATTGTAATTCGCGATCACAGCCGGAAAGTTGACGAACGCGCAGATGTACATGACCAAAGCGAGCGCCGACAGATTGGCGAGAATCAGCCAGCGGTTCGACTGGTCGAAGGCCATTCGCGCCACGATCAGGACAAGACCGATGGCCACCAGCCCCATCCAGATGAAGGCCGCCACCCGCCAATAGGTGAGGGCATAGATCTCGACATAGAGATCGAGCCGCAGCATCGACGAGATCACCAGCAGGACGTTCTGGCCGGTCCAGACAAACACCAGCGCGCGGATCAGCGGCGAGCGTTGCGCCTCCTCATTGCTGGTCGCCGCCAGGATGAAAGCTGCGGCCAGCAGCGCGGTGACGATCAAGGGATAGGCGCCGTTATGGGCATAGGTCGCATATGTCATGCCGTCGGGCAGGGCGGCGCCGCCCCAGAGATAGGTCAGGTCGGACAGCGTCTGCACCGCGAACAGCAGGTTGAACAACACAAGAGAGCGCAGGATCGCGGCAGGTCCGAACAGATCGCGGCCAAATCCCGCCCCCGGTGCGATGGTGGAGACATCCGGCCGCCGCTCTCGCGATCTGGTCCGACGCCAGCGGGTGGCGATGAGCGGCCAGACGATCGATGCAACGGCGAACCAGAACAGCAGTCGCGGGCCGCTGATGTACGACGTCGTCGAACTCAAATTGATGATCGAGATCCAGTACTCGATCAGCGGATTCGCCGCCACGAACAGCCCCAGGAACAGGCAGCTCAGCAGGATGGGGACGACCCACACCGTCAGCAGCCGCATTTGCAACGATCGCGGTCGCATCCGCAGCAGGTCCGGGATCAGGCGAAACGGTCCGGTCAGCAGCAGCGGCCGAAGGCTGGTGAGCCAACCCGCCAGGGTCCCGGCAAACGGATTGGTGAGCGCCGATACCACGAGCGCGACGCCGAGGATGCCGAAGATCGCCGAGATGGCGTTGAGATCCTCGACCAGCGGCAGAAGCGCGGCAGTGAGCAGTGCAGCGATGATGCCGGCGCGGTGCCAGTCAACCAACATTCGATTTGCCATCAAAGCGGCCCCCACCAGCGCCAGCAGGAACAGCGCCAGTGAGAGGCCGATGGCGCGGTCATAGAACAGCCAGTCGGCCAGAGTCACGACACCGAGTGCGACCGCCAGTTTGGTGGGCCTGCCGAGGTCGAGGGGAAAAACGAAGGGCTCGAGAGAAAGGATCTTCATGTCGCTGGGTCCTGCCGGTTGACGGAGCCGCGTGCCGCGAACCGGGATGGCCGGTTCGTTCAGCCACCAGCCGTCGTTCGCAAGTCGTGTCGGAATCGGCATGGGTGATGCTCCAGGTTGAGTCGCGCGTGATCTTGCGGGAACCATCCTGGGGGCGCTGCGTGCACGGTCCGCGGCGAGGACGTGCAGACATTCAGGTTTGTTTTGCAGATTTTGTGCAGATGCCTTTTTCGGCCAGTCTTCGACACAAAGTCTGCCGCTAGTTCGCATCGCTGCAGGCGGCTGGTCGCCTGCGTGAAGGGGGCGATGATGGGTGTCCGGACCGTGCTGACTCGTTTGACGGCTGTTGTTTTTTGGGCGGCGGCGCCCGTTCTCGTCGCCATGAGTTTGAATCTTTATGAGCCGTATTTCGCCGGGGTGCGGTCCCGGCTCATGCTCGTGATCCCCATGGCTTGCGTCGTGGTGCTGCTGCTCTGGCTGAGCCGGGGTTGGGTCGGGCGCACGGTCGTCAAGCGCCGGGTGGCGCGGTGGCTGCTCGTCGCGCTCTGGTGTGTACCGCCGCTGGGAATGCTGCGGTCCGAGGCGGTGTTCCAGGGCGACAAACGCGCCGTGCTCGGCGCCGAACAGGCCGATGTCGCGCGTCTCGGCCAGCACTTCATTGTCGGTTATTCACGGGTGGAGGCGGTGGCCCCGCTAGTGGCCCGGGGATTGATCGGCGGAATTTATGTGACCCATCACAACATTCGCGGGAAAACCGCCGATGATCTCCGCGGCGAGATCGCGGGCCTTCAGGCCCTGCGCCGCACCGCCGGCCTGCCGCCGCTGGTCGTGGTCGCCGACCAGGAGGGCGGCATCGTCTCGCATCTGTCGCCGCAACTCACCGCGCTCCCGGCGCTCGCCACACTCACGGAGTTGCCGAAGGAAGAACGCGCAGAAAAAGCGCGGGAGTATGGCGCCACCCACGGGCGCGAATTGGCGCAGCTCGGCGTCACCATCAACCTTGCGCCGGTGGTGGACCTGCGCCCGCCGCTTCAGTACAACGTCCTCGACTTCAACAGCCTGATCGGCCGCCGCGCCATCTCGGGCAATCCCACTGAAGTGACCGAGATCGCCGCGAATTACATCCGCGGTCTGAACGCGGCCCATGTCGGCGCCACCATCAAGCACTTTCCGGGCCTCGGTCGCGCCCGTGACGACACCCATCACTTCACCGCCCGCATCGACACTAGGGTCGAGGAACTGGAAGCCACCGACTGGGTGCCGTTCCGCGACCTGCTGGCCGGCGGCAACGCGCATCTGATGGTCGGCCACGCCGCTGTCACCGCCGTCGATCCCAATACACCGGCGTCGCACTCCAAGCGCCTGGTCGATGGTTTGATCCGCAGCACCTGGGGCTATCAGGGCCCCATCATGACCGACGACATGGTGATGGGCGCCGTCTACCAGCACGGCATCTGCAAGTCGACGGTGTCCTCGCTCAATGCCGGCGTCGACTGGCTGCTGGTGGCATATGATGGCGCGCAGTATTTCCGCATTTTCAATTGTGTGCTGGAAGCGTCGAAGCGCGGCGTGCTTGATGAAGCGATGCTGTCGAAGAGCAATGCGCGGCTGAAGGTGTTGTCATCCAATGCGCCGGCAGTGGCCGAGGCCCGTAGCCCGGATGAGCGAAGCGACATCCGGGATTGAACTTGCGATGCCTGCCCCGAATATCGCTGCGCTCATCCACCCTGCGATTCAGCTACGACTTGCCCGAATTCGCCGCGGCAAATTCCGTCAGCAGTTTCGCCACCGCCTGCGATTGCTCCTGCTGCACCCAGTGCCCGGCGCCGTTGATCAGATGGCAGGCCTGCATCGCCGTGCAGGCCGTGGTCTGCATGCGTTCGAAATCATGCGGGCGCTGGTGGATGCCCCAGTCGCTGGCGCCGGCGATGAAGCAGGACGGCACGTCGATGGTGCGGCCGGAGAAGATCTGCAGTTCGTTGTTCAACTCGGGCACGTAGCGGCAGCGATACCAGTTCAGGCCGCCCTGGAAACCGGTCCGCTGATACTCCGCGCTGTAAACAGCAAGCTCCGTGTCGGGCAGCCAGCGGCACGCGGCGATCTCCTCACGCGAAGGCATGTGATGGGCGACGGTCTCCGCCATGCCCTCGCCGGCATTCATCACATAGTAAGTCGGCAGTTTCGCCAGTTCGCCGGCGGTCCAGGACTCCAGCCGATAGGGCGTGTTGCCGCGCCAGTCGGCGCTCTTGAAATAATAGTAGGCGCGCAGGAAATCGTGCACGCCTTGCGGCGCGCCGTGCATGTCGCCGTCGGCCTCCCGGCCCGAGTAGTAGACTTGATAATGCTTGCGCGGCGGGTCGAGCGCGCCCAGTGCAGCGCTGATGTCGGGCGCTGGAGCCGCAGGTCCCTGGCGCAGCGTATCGAACGGCAGCGCGGGCGGGCCGCCGAACGGCGCGCTCATCAGCACCACCGATCGAAACACGTCGGGCCGCAGCAGTGCGCAGTAGGCGGCGACCATCGAGCCGAAATCATGGCCGACCACGGTTGCAACAGATTTGATGCCCAGTGCCGCCAGCAGACCCAGGACGTCGCGCACCAGATTGAGGGCGCCGAACGGGCGCAGCTCGACATCGTAGCGGTTGTCCGATCCGGTGGTGCGCCCATAACCGCGCTGGTCCGGCGCAATCACATGGAATCCCGCCGCCGCCAGCGCCGGCATCACCCGCCGCCAGCTGAAGGCCAGTTCCGGAAAGCCGTGCAGCAGCACGATCACCGGCCGCCCCTCGCTCTCGAAGCCGGCCTCCAGCACATGCATGGTCAGGCCATTGATGTCCGGAATCAAACGCGAGCGAATGCCCGACGGCAGCAGCGCTTCGAGATTCGGTGTCGGGTGAGTCATGGGGGCCGCGCGCGATGATGTTAGGGTGGACGCAGGATCAACATCCGCCGGGTGATGTCAACGGCGTGGTTCTATGCGAAGGACTGGTCTGCAAATGCGGATATCCCACTCTCAGCTGTCATCGCCCGCGGAAATGTTTAGCCCGGAGACATAGCTAACACCTGTTCGGACACATCACTAACAGGTTGGCCATTGGTCAAGTCAAACGTTGCGACCTGCCAACTGGCAAAGAAGATTCCATAGTGCCCGTCACGGTCCAGCGGCCTGATAGCGAGGCGCTCACCAAAGAATGCCTGCGGAACCTTCCACATCCGCCCCTTGAAGGAGATGTAGCTGCGCGTCGACGAGACCTTACGAACGATGTCGCCGCTGTCGTATTGGACTTCGGGAAGTCGAGGCGGCATGGCGCGGGAACTGGGCCGGAAGCGATCGGCAGGGACGTTCATGCCGAGCCCCTGATGAGGACGCTCCAGATTATAGACCATCCGCCAGGCGTCGAAGGCTCGTTGGACTTCCGGCAGGGTGCGGAAGCGACGCATGGCAAACACCTCCGCCTTCAGGGTGCGATGGAAGCGTTCGTTCTTGCCGCGGGCCTGCGGATGGCGCGGTCTGGCATGCACCACCCTGACGCCGAGCTTGAGCAGCCATACCTTCAGTCCGGTCCAATGAACGCCGGACGTGTCGCCCCAGGGTGAGCCGTTGTCGGTGTAGAAGGCCTCTGGCAGGCCATAACGGCGAAAGGTGGCTGTCAGATGTTCCTGCACGGTCAGACGCTGCTCGTTGGCGCAAGCCTTCAAGCACAGAGCATAGCGCGAATGATCATCGACGACGGTCAGCGGATGGCATTCCCTCCCACTGGTGAGCAAGATGTCGCCCTTGAAGTCCATCTGCCACAACAGATTGGGAGCTTCCTTCTCAAAGCGATGGCCCGGGTTTGGCGGCGCATGCTCGCTCGGCTTGATCCGGCCGTTCCGACACAGGATCTGATGCACCGTGGACGGTACAGGCACCGTCTGCCCACCCCGCTTCAGGCAATGGGCAATCTTGCGTGCTCCCCAGGCCGGATGCTTGTCACGAACAGCCAGTACCTGCGCCTCGATTGCAGCGTCGCTGCGCTTGGGCATCGCATGCGGTCGGCGGGAACGATCGGCCAGCTCTTGATCGCCCGTTTGCCAGCGAGCCAGCCATTTGTAGCCGATGTATGGACTGATGCCGAACTGCCGGCAGAGTTCTCGCCGGTTCACTCCCTCTTGCTGTGCAAGCAGCACAAACTCTCGTCGTTGATCCATCGCCGACACCTCGCGCCAGGGCATGGAAAGGGCCTCCCAAACAGGACCAATCCAGCCATTTTGACGTGTTAGCTATGTCTCCGAACACCTGTCAGTGATCTGTCCGGGCTAAACAGGAAAGCGGGCGATCCAGTAAACGGAGGCCCTCGTGATGGGCGCAAGCGTATCTTCTCCGCTCCGTCATGCCCGCACTTGGTGTCGGCATCCACGCCTTGCTGAGTCACCGTTAAGTCGTGGATGCCCGCGACAAGCGCGGGCATGACGGCTGTGGATGCCGCAGCGCCTCGACCTTCTCTGCGTGATGGCCAGGTCAAGCCGGGCTACGACCCCAGGACTACCCCCGCGGCGCACCCGCCGCCGCAAGCCCCAGCTCTCGCGGCGAATGACCCTCGGCGGGGCTGTAGATCGAAATCGGTGTCGCCACGCCGCGCAGCGTGTGTTCGCCCAGATGGTCCATCTTGCAGTCGAGATGGCGGGCCACCGCCTCGGTCACCAGGATGCTGCGGCCAAGCACCTTCTGCAGCGCTTCGACGCGGCTGGCTTCATTGACCGCCGGTCCGATCACGGTGAAATCGAGCCGGTCGGGCGAGCCGATGTTGCCGAAGAACACCTCGCCCTCGTGCAGGGCGATGCCGACGCGCAGTTGCTCCCAGTTGGTCCGGTCCGAGAACTCCGCCGGTGCATTGGCGTTGAGCGCGTCCAGTCCGACGATCGCCTGGCGCGCTGCCGAGATTGCAGCCTTTGCGGCGATCGTGATCTCGTCGTCGCCCTGCACCGGAAACACCGCCAGCAGGCCGTCGCCGATGAACTTCAGCACCTCGCCGCCATGCGCCAGCACCGCGCCGGCCATCGCCTCGAAATAGGCGTTCAAGAGCGTCAGCATGTCGGAGCCCGACAGCCGGTCCGACAGATCCGTGAAGCCGCGCAGGTCCGAGATCCAGATCACCGCATGGATCGATTCCCCCGAGCCGCGCTTGATCGAGCCGCTCAGCACCTTCGCTGAGGCGCTCTGGCCGAGATAGGCGTTCAGCGCATTGCCCGAGATCCGCATCGCGCCGTAGCGCTCCACATGCAGGGCGAACAGGCTGAGCAGGTGCTGGAAGCGCGCCTCGCCGGCCTCGGAAAATCCATTGGGATGCTTGGTCGCGATGGTGATGGCGTTGCGATGGCCGGCGCCGCTCAGCGGGATAGCGACATAGTCGGTCATGCCGGCGGCGGCGAGTTCCGCCATCATCGGAAATTCCGCCAGTGCTTCGGGCGTGTTGGGCCGGCGCCGCACCGTCTCGCCCAGCTCGAACACGCGGTAGAGCGGGTTCAGCTTGTAGCTGTCCGACTTGGTGGCGGCTTCAGCGACTTTGACCTCGTCGCACAAGCCGTCATTGATGTTCCAGTTGTAGCCGAAACCGATCAGCTGCGGATGCAGCGTGCCGATATGCAGGCTGACGCGCGCGATCGTGCCGCCGGCGGCCACCAGCCGCCAGATGAAGGATTCGAAAAACAGCAGCATGTCCCGCTCGACAGCCGCCTCGTGCAGCAGCCAGTGCTCGATATCGGCGAAGGAGACCACCGCGGGGGCGGCGGCCGGGCCCCGGGCGGAGCGGCGGACCAGGGTGACCGCGGGGGGGGATATTGGCGGGGGGCGGGGTCGAGTGTGCCGGGGGGCTTGATCAAGGGGCGCTCACTTTCAGGCAGGGGCTCGACTCGCAGTTATGACTGGCGTCCGGCCGATACCAGTCCCGGCGGGGCCGAACCTGCCATGCAAGGCCGTTGTCTGGGCCTATTCTAGCGAAAATCGCCGCGAAAGGCGATTTTGGCCAGTTGACCAGGGCCAGCCCGAATGCGGCCCCGGCCGGCGAATGTTTCGTCGCCGGCGGCCGGACGACACAATTCTCCGGGCCGACGAAACCATTTTGGGTTTGGGGCGCAGACACCCGGAAACCGGTGAGGACTATTAACTATGCCCAACAGGGCGGCGGACAACGTCGCGGCCAAGATAACAGGACAATGGAGATCATCATGCGGGCGCTCGGTTTCATCCTCACCTTCACCTTCCTGCTCTGCAATGTGTCGCTGGCCGGCTCCTCCGACAGCAAGCTGCCCCACGTCGGCCTGTTCTCCTACACCGGCTCCCCGATCGTCACGGACGCCCCCGCCCAGTCCCCGATGCTGCTGGCGATGGCTGCGAAGTGAGATCCGGCACTGAGATCTGATGTCGACCGCGTCATCGAGATTGTTCTTCCGACATGCCCGGCTCTTGCCGGGCATTTGCGTTTTTGGCGGAGCGAATCATCCCCACAGTGTCTTCGCCCGGCTCGACCGGGCGATCCAGTAACCGGGAGCGCGGCTGGTGTGAAGAATGAGCGGACACAGCCCGCCGCTTCCGACTCCGGCGTTCTCGCCATGACCGGCGTCACCTACAGGATCGTCCGGTCAAAGCCGGACGATGACACTGAAAATGTTGAGGCGCCTCGCGAACAATAACGAGCTCGCGCCCCCCCCCCCATTACCTCCGGGGTAATCGACCCCATGACCCCGATCTGAGATCACAGTCTCACCGCACTCGCCACCCGCGCGCGACCGAGGCTCCGCATGCATCAGATCGTGTCCCCCGCCATCGACCAGACCCGCCGCTGGTGGGTGCTCGCGACCGTGGTCGCGGCCCAGTTCATGTTCGGCGTCGATGCTTTCATCGTCAATGTGGCGCTGCCGACCATCGCCACCGAGCTCAAGGCCAGTGCCGCGCAGATCGAAGCCGTCATTGCGATCTATCTGATTGGTTACGCCAGCCTCGTCGTCACCGGCGGCCGGCTCGGTGATATTTTCGGCACCAAGCCGACCTTCATCGCAGGCGTACTCGGCTTCACGCTGACATCGTTGTGGTGTGGCCTTGCGCAATCCGGGCCCGAATTGATCGTGGCGCGGCTGGCGCAGGGCGCCACCGCGGCGCTGATGGTGCCGCAGGTGCTGGCCACCATCCACGTGCTGTTCTCGGATGAAGCGCGCGGCCGCGCCTTCGCGGTTTACGGCATCGCGCTCGGGCTTGCGGGCGCCGCCGGTTTCCTGCTTGGCGGGCTGCTGGTGTCGATCGATCTGGCCGGTCTCGGCTGGCGTGCGGTGTTCTTTGTCAATGGGCCCTGCGGCCTTGCGATCATCGCCGCCGCCGTCTGGCTGGTGCCGTCAGCGCCACGCCGCGCCGGGACGAAACTCGATATTCCTGGGGCCATGATCCTGTTTCTCGGCCTGCTCGGCGTGATAGGTCCGCTGCTGTTCGGCCGCGATGTGCACTGGGCGCCCTGGGTCTGGCTGGTGATGGCGGCGGGTGTCGTCGTCATCGCCGGCTTCCTGCGGTTCGAACGCCGGCTGGCCGCGCGGGGCGGCATGCCGCTGATCGATCTCGCTTTGCTCGACGACCCGGCCTTCATGCGCGGTCTCGGCGCGGTGTTCTTTTTCTTCTTCGCCAACCTCTCGTTCTATCTGGTGATGACGCTGTTCATGCAGACCGCGCTGTTTTTCACGCCGCTGCAATCCGGCGCCGCGATGGTGCCATTGGCGCTGACCTTCGTGATCGCCTCGCGCCACAGCGCCGCGCGGGCGAAGCATCGCGGCACGCTGGTGCTGATCGAAGGCTGCGCCTTGCAGCTTGTCGGGCTTGCAGCCATCGCCCTGACGGTTGCGCTGGTCGCTCATCCCAGTATCTGGGTGATGATGCTGCCTCTGGCCGTGTTTGGCTATGCCCAGGGCCTGGTGATGGCGCCGCTGTCGAGCGCGGTGCTCTCCACCGTCAGCAAGGCCAGCGCAGGCTCAGGCTCCGGCCTTTACGGCACCACCACCCAGATCGCCAACGCGGCCGGCGTCGCTGTGATCGGCGCGGTGTTCTTTGCCTTGCACGGCCAGGAATCAGGACAGACGGACTCGGATCATCTCGCGCTGTTCGCGGCGCTTGCCTGTGTCGCGCTGTCGATCGGCGTCAGCGCGATGTGTCTGCGCTGGATGCGTGCCGCGGCGGTGTCTGCGTAAGCCGTGCTCGCTGCGCCAGTGCGGTGAGACCGCCGCTGACCGTCACTCGTGCAGAACGAGCAAATCACTAACGCGGCGCGCATGATTGAAAGCGCCACCGCCTGCCGTCATCATTGTGCGCGCAAGGGGGCGTCGACAATTTTTGCGCGACCTCCCAATTGGGAGGGCTTAAGCATGAATTGCGTAAAAGTTTCATGGAGTGCCGCAGCTATTCTTCTGCTCGCGAGTGATTGTCTCACAAGCTCCGCCATCGGCGATGTGCGCGCCGCCATCGCGCCGGGCGTGATTCCGATCTCGACCACGGGCAGTCTGCAGAACCCCTGCTTTTCTCCCGACGGCAGCAAGATCGCCTTCACCCGTTTCCGCTCGGGCTACAACAAGGGCGCTTCGGACATCATGATGGTCAACGTGACCGGTGGCGCGCCGACCAAGCTCTCCATGGTGGTCGCGCAGAATGTGAACCTGCCCGGGTCGTGCTGGGATGCGGCGACCAACCAGATCGTCTTCACCGCCGACCCGGATGACGGTGACCAGATCTTTGTGGTGACCGCGACCGCAAACGGCGCCGTGCGGCAGGTGAGCCAGTTCACGGACAAGGTCGGCTGGGAGCCGTCGTTCTCGCCGGACGGCCAGTGGATCGTGTTCGAAGCCCACGCGCTCGGGGGCTCCGAGAGCTCGCCGGGAGCGATCTGGAAGATCAGGACCGATGGCAAGGAATCGAAGCAACTCACCTTGAACGGTGACGATCGCCAGCCCAACTGGTCGCCGCGCGGCGACCTGATCGTGTTTCAGGCGCGACGCAGCGTTGGCTCGTCGTCGTGGGATATCTACACCATCGCGCCCGACGGCAGCGGACTGCGAACGGTGGTCAACTCCGGCAAGGGGGAGGCGTCCGACGCGTGCTTCACGCCGGATGGGCGTTACATCGTCTATTCCGGCGATGACAACGGCAAACTCGATCATTCGGGGTTGTGGGCCTTCCCGAGCGCCGGCTCGCCCGGCAGCGTCCCGCCGACGCGCATCGGCGCCACCCGCACGTCCTATGACGGCGCGCCCTCGGTGTCGCGCGACGGCAAGTGGGTGGCGTTCGAGACCTTCAACGGCGATCCGGATGGCTCGGCCGGGACCAAAATCGAGATCCTCGCCATGCCGTCTTTACCATAGAGCATTTCGCCGGCCAGGACCGGATTGCGTTCAGCGCGATCCGGCCCGGTAACCGGCGGATTTTGCCTCGGCCTCGCACATGTAGACGCCGTATCTGCCGTGGCCGTAACTGCGCGATCCGGCGACATGGTAGGCGTGCGACTTGGTGTTGACCCAAACCACCGGCTCGAACAAGCAAAGCGGCTCCGCGCGCGCCTGGGGTGGAAGCCTGATAATGAGCGCCTGATTAGCCCACGGATTGGCGCACACGTCCGGGTCGCACTCCTGCGCGGATGACGGCATCGGGGCCAGAGCGAAAAAAACGCCGCCGACGGCTGCTGCCGTGGAATGAATCAATGACCTATGCATGATTGAAAATCCTGTGATGTGATCAGCGTGGCGCTGCCCGGTTGCCGGCCGATTTCGCATCGGCCTCGCACATGTAGGCGCCGGATCTGCCGTGGCCGTACCCGCTCGAACCGGCGGCATAATAGACGTGGGATTTCGTATTGACCCAGACGACCGGGTCGAGCACGCAAAGCGGCTCTGCCTGGGCCTGAGGCGGAAGCCTGTTCTGCCAGGGTCCATACGGATTCGAGCAGATCCATGGGTCGCATTGCGCGGAGGCCGGCGTTGTGGCGAAGGCCAGGAGAAAGCCGAAAACGGCTGCCGACAGAAGCCGCACGCGTGACGAATGAACGGATGAAATTGGCATGAGTGAAGTCCCGCGATCTGGAAAGGCGCGGATGCTACTGCACGCGGGGGAGCAGCGCCAGAGACCTCAGGCTTCGCCGGTCAGGAACGGATTGCTGCGGCGTTCGTCGCCGATGCTGGAGCCCGGGCCGTGGCCGCAGATGAAGCCGACATCGTCACCGAGCGGCAGAATCTTTTCGGTGATCGACTTGATCAGCGTCGCATGGCTGCCGCCGGGCAAGTCAGTGCGGCCGACCGAGCCGTTGAACAGCACGTCGCCCATCAGCGCGAAACGCATGGCCGGATTGAAAAACACCACGCTGCCGGGCGAGTGCCCCGGGCAATGCAGGATGTCGAAGGTCAGTTCGCCGACACTGACGTTTTCGCCTTCATCGAGCCAGCGATCGGGGGTAAAATTGCGCACGCCGGTCATGCCGAAATTGGCGCCGCTTCCAACCACATTGTCGAGCAGGTATTTGTCGGCGATATGCGGGCCCTCGATCGGCACGCTCAAGGCGTCGCGCAGCTCGGCGGCGCCGCCGACATGGTCGATGTGGCCATGGGTGAGCCAGATCTTCTCCACCGTCACACCGGATTGCGCGATGGCGTCCCGGATCTTCGGCACGTCGCCGCCGGGATCGACCACCACCGCGCGCTTGGTGGTTTCGCACCACAGCAGCGTGCAGTTCTGCTCGAACAGCGTGACGGGAATGATGGCGGCACGGGCCTTGGGGGCTGTCTCGTTCATGGGGTCACATTGCCGATTTTTGCGGGCCCGCCAAGTGATAATTGGTAGCGGGGAAGGGTGCAGAGGAACTATCCGAGGGTGTGAAGGCCACTAGATTTTGATGGCGCGAAAGTTGGTTTCTTCATCGCCTGTGCATTGGCAACGAGTCGTTCCCTCCCCCCTTGTGGGGGAGGGTTAGGGAGGGGGGTAACGACAGATCCGCAGGGCGAAAGGTTGGGCTGCGTTGCGCATCTCTCAGTTCGAGATTCGTAGCGCACCCCCCTCCCCAGCCCTCCCCCACAAGGGGGGAGGGAGCCGGGCGAAACATCATTCCATCGTGGACAAAGTCACCGCTTGATCTGGGCCTTCAGCGTATCCTCCACCACCCGATCGAATGACGACGCCTTGGCCGGGGTCTTGCTCTTCTGTTCGGCGACGTATTTGTCGCGCTTCATCACCAGCGCTGCGAGTTTCTCGTTGAGCTGCTTGCGCTGCGCCGTGTTTTTCTCGACGGCGGCGGCGCGCTGTTCCGGCGCCAGGGTGCGCAAGGCGTCGGGCAGTTCGTCGTCCTTCACTGAAGAGAGTTTCTGCCGGCCATTGGCGATGTCGCTGACCAGGTCGCCGTCGCCGGTCACGGCCTCGGACGAGACTTTTGAGCGCTTGTTGATGTAGCTCGCCATATCGCTGGCCGACGAGGGTGCGGCGGCTGCGACCTCGGACAGCTGTCGTTTCTTCAGTTCGACGCGATTCTGCAGCGCCTTCGGCCCGTAGGGGATCACGGTGCCGTTGATCTCCTTCTGCAGGATGATGATCTCGTCGTCATAGGGCGTCTCGATCACCACCAGCTCGCCGCCGTCCTGCGGGATCGGGATGAAGCGGCCGTTGCCGCGCTGCGCGATGTCGCGCCACACCCGCTCGGTGTCACGGGCGTCGCCGGCAAGCACGGCGTTGACCAGGATGTCCTTCTGCCGCGCGACTTGGAGTGTCTCCGGATATTTCTTGTCCTGCTGGTAATCCATGTGCGGCGGGGCGTCGCCGACCAGGAACACCACGCGGGTGGTGTCAGCGCCCTCGGTCCATGCCATCTTGTTGACGGCGATATCGAGGGCCTCATTGACGCTCTCGGGCCAGTCGCCGCCGCCGCGCGCCTTCAACTCCAGCAGGTTGGCATAGAGGTCCTGGATGTCGGTGGTGAGGGCATAGCTCTTGGTGACATAGTCGTCGCCGATGTCGCGATAGGCGACAAGGCCCATGCGGACGGTGGCATCGGGATTGGCGTCCACGATCGCGGTGGCGATCGACCAGATCTTGCGTTTGGCGCCCTCGATCAGCCCGCTCATCGAGCCGGTGGTGTCGAGCACGAAGGCGACGTCGACAGTGGGCTTGGCGGCCGCCGCCGTGATGGTGGCAGACATGGCGAAGCCAGCGAGAGCGAGGGCTCGCAGCGTGATGCGCACAGACATTTCCCCCTCCAGGGATGTTCGGGTTTCAAAACCGTTCGTGTCCCACATCCATCAGAGTTCCCCTGCATCGCGACGGCGCCAAGCCGAAGCCGGGCCGGAATTGTGGCGCTGTCAGCACGAATTTGCGGCTTGTGGGGTAAGGTTATCCGTCATCCTGAGGTGCGCGCTCTTGCGCGCCTCGAAGGGTGAACGGCCCCGGAATTGCTGCTCGGGCCGTCGCCCTTCGAGGGCCATGCTGCGCATGGCCACCTCAGGATGACGGGAAACAGGTGGGCGCCTTTCTGGATCGCGCCGGCCGACTCTGGTAATTTTCGCCCCATGAGCGTTCATCTTCTTCCCGTCGCCGCCGCCTTGCCGGTCGACGGCCGCCAATCCGAGACGGCGCTGGCGATCGCGCGCGGCACCGCGCGGCTGTTGCGCTCGCTCGGGTTTTGCTGTGTCAGCGAAGTGCCGCTGCCGTCAGGCCGTCGCGCCGATCTGGTCGCGCTCAATGAGCGTGGCGAAATCTGGATCGTGGAAATCAAATCCTCGCTGGAGGATCTGCGCGCCGACCAGAAATGGGCGGACTACCGCCAGCACTGCGACCGGCTGTTCTTCGCGTTCACCCGCGATCTGCCCTGCGAGATTTTTCCGCCCGACACCGGCCAGATCGTCGCCGACGCCTACGGCGCCCACCTGCATTGCGAGGCGCCGGAACATCGCCTTCCCGCCGCGACGCGCAAGACGATGCTGCTGCGCTTCGCCCTGGTGGCGGCGCAGCGGCTCAACCGGCTGGCCGATCCGCAGGGGCACGCGGAGATGTGGGAGTAGGAGAAGCGTTTCCTCCCACTCTGTGTCGTCGCCCGACTTGATCGGGCGACCCGGTAGGCGGCAAGGCTAATGGTTGGAATGATGACATTAAAGCGGCGGGCAATTCGTCGCGGACTCGTTCATTTTATCATTCGCACCGGGCGATGACACTGAGAGTGTCGAGATGCCTCGGCATGTAGCGCAAGACACAATGGCGGTGGAATGCGCCCTACACCCGCTCCGAATGCACCAGCCGGATGGCGCTGCGGGAGCGGTCGATGGCGTGGCTCATCACCGGGATCAGGGCGCTGTCGAACATGCCGAATGCGATCAGCGCGCCGTCGATCGCGCGCTGCGGGTGCAACTGCGCTTCGGGATGGTTTTCCAATGCGGCCAGGAAGCTCGGCCAGAACCGCTTGCCGAAGCCGTGGCGCAGATAGGCGGTGGCGCCGAGGATGGAGGTGTCAGGCTGGTCGGCGAGGCGAGGCAGGATCACGCGGCTGGCCATCCGCGTGCCTTCCAGCACATAAACCGCGCCGAGCATGTCGGCCGCGCCGTTGAATTGCGGCACCGGCAGCGGATCGCAGGCGATGTCCAGCGCCGAGAGATCACGCTCCAGCGCCGGCGTGCGGGCGCGCTGCGGCCAGTCGGTGAGAATGTCGTCGATGCCGGCGCGCTCCAGCGCGGTCTCCAGCGGAAACAGCGCTTCGGCCTGGCCGCGCAGGAAGCCGGAATAATGATTGAGGCGGCCCAGATCCACCCAGGTCATCGCGGCGTCGAGCCGCTGATGCGAGAGTTTGGTCGCCTCGCGAATGGCGTTCTGGATCGGACCTGTCACTGAACTCGAGATCGAAACGTTCATTGTGCGCCTCGTCTCCGGTTGGCTCCGGATCACGCCCCTGCCGGCGTTATGTCGTCCTGTCTAAGTCACAAAGATCCGGCTGCTGGTCACGAACGGCGCCAGCAGCGCGGACACATAATTCTTGGTCACTTGAGGGGGGACGGAGGTTCGACCCTTCACAGTCACGTGAGGGGGCCGAAACGACTGGCGCTGCCACTCGATCCGATAGTCCTCCACCAGCCCGTGGCGCTTGGTGGCCTCGAGCCGCGTGGAGATATCGAGATGTCGCGCTTTTCGCATAGTCCGCCGTTCCCGTTTGAGTTCGGGAGGATAACGGCGGAGGGAACAGATAGTTCCAGGGTGTGGGGAGGGGCCGCGACTGACGGCTGCGTGAGGAGTGGGAGG
Source organism: Bradyrhizobium prioriisuperbiae (assembly GCF_032397745.1). NCBI lineage: Bacteria > Pseudomonadati > Pseudomonadota > Alphaproteobacteria > Hyphomicrobiales > Nitrobacteraceae > Bradyrhizobium > Bradyrhizobium prioriisuperbiae. The sequence continues at coordinate 1,787,008 of NZ_CP135921.1, read as the reverse complement.
CAAATCCGCCCCATAGTTGTCATCACCGGGCTTGTCCCCAGCGACTTGGCTGCGCCAAGTCGCCGTGATCTCGCTTAGGGACGCAGTGCGTCCCTAAAATAGAAAGGCAGTGCGCCCCTGCTCGGGGTTGTTTCCGCGACTTCGGCGCAGCCGAAGTCGCTGAGGACAAGCCCGGCAACGACAATGAAGGTGGTTCGCCTCAGCGCGGCGCGCGTTTCGCCAGAATCCGCTGCAGCGTGCGCCGGTGCATGTTGAGCCGGCGTGCGGTCTCGGAGACGTTGCGGTTGCACATTTCATAGATGCGCTGGATGTGTTCCCAGCGCACGCGGTCGGCCGACATCGGGTTCTGCGGCGGCTCCACCTTGTCGCTGCTGCTGGCCAAGAGCGCGGCCACCACGTCGTCGGCATCGGCCGGCTTCGACAGATAATCCACCGCGCCCATTTTCACCGCGGTAACGGCGGTGGCGATGTTGCCATAGCCGGTCAGCACGATGGCGCGGGCGTCCGGGCGCTGCCGCTTCAGGGCGGACACCACGTCGAGACCGTTGCCGTCGCCGAGACGCAGATCCACCACGGCGAATGCCGGCGCCGTCTGGCCGATATGGGCAAGGCCCTCGGCCACGGTCTCAACGGAGGTCACGGTGAAGCCGCGGCCTTCCATGGCGCGCGATAGCCGCTCGTTGAAGGCCTTGTCGTCCTCGACAATAAGAAGGGAGCGATCGGTCTGTTCGGAGACGGCGGCCATTGCATTCACGTGGTGATTTCCTTCTTCCATCCTACCTCAACTGCAAAGATATGGCTTGTGCTGTCTCTGCTGCCAAGGTGATGTCAGGTGGAACCGCCTGCGGCATAACCGCCGCAGGTCTAAGCTATTGCATTTTCTGGGGTTTCCGAGGTTTCAAAACGATCGCGCGGCCATGAAATATGCGCCACCGCGCCGTGATCGGGAAACGGCCGGTTGCTGAATTTGATCTTGGCGCCGGTGCGTTCCAGCAGCGTCCGGGCGATGAAGATGCCGAGCCCGAGCCCGCCATGCTGCTTCTGCTCCTCCTCCAGCGTCGGCCGCCGCGACAGATAAGGCTCGCCGATGCGCTTGAGCATGTCAGGCGCAATGCCTGGGCCATCGTCGGAAATTTCGATCTCCACGGTGTCTGCGTTCCACCATGCATTCACCTCCACCGTCTCCCTGGCGAAGTCGACGGCGTTTTCCAGGATGTTGCCGACGCCGTAGAGGATCGCCGGATTGCGCTTGCCCACCGGCTCGGTGGTTCCGGCCACCGCGATCCGCACCTTGATGGTGATGCCGAAGTCGCGATGCGGTGCCACCGATTCCTCGATTAGGGTGGAGAGCCGCATCTGGTCGAACGGCGCGCCGCTGGACGACAGCTGCGTCAGCTTGGCCAGGATGTCGCGGCAGCGTTTGGCCTGCTCGCCGAGGGTTTTCAGTTCGCCGGCCAACGGGTTTGTCGGATCGATGGTTTTTTCCAGCTCCCGCGAGATCAGGAAAATGGTCGCGAGCGGCGTTCCCAGTTCGTGCGCGGCGGCGGCGGCGAGGCCGTCGAGCTGGGTCAGATGTTGCTCGCGCGCCAGCACCAGTTCGGTGGCGGCCAGCGCGTCGGAAAGCTTGCTCGCTTCATCGGTGACCTGGAAGGTGTAGAGGCTGGTGACGCCGATCGCCAGCACGATCGAAAGCCACACCGCCGTCATGTAGATCGGTGGCAGCGCCAGCGGCTCGTCGCTGTTCCACGGCAGCGGCATGTGCACAAAGCCCAGTGCGGTGGCGCAGGCGATGGCCAGAAGTCCCAGCGCCAGTGTCAGCCGCGTGGTCAGGGCGGTGGCCGAGATCAGCACCGGCGCCAGGAACAGGAACGAGAACGGGTTCTGCAGGCCGCCGGTGAGGAACAGCAGCCCCGCCAGTTCCGCAATGTTGAGCGCCAGCAGCGCCGCCGCATAGATCGGCTGCAGCTGCTGCCGCGGATTGAAGGCGATCTGCAGCGACAGATTGAGAATGGCGGAGAACGCGATCACCGCCACGCAGGGGATGATCGGCACGTCGAACTCGAGCCCCTGCGCCACGATGAAGATCGCGGCCAGCTGCCCCAGCACGGCCAGCCAGCGCAGCCGCAGGATGGTGTCGAGACGAACGAAACGGCGGTGATAACGGAATTCAGGAACGGTGGTGTCGGTCATGCGGGGACCATAGCGATGCGGGGGAGGGAGGACAAATTGCGCTGATGACGCATGGATGTGTCGGGGCATGGTGTGTTGAGGTGCATCTCCACACTCCGTGTCGTCCCCCGGCTTGACCGGGGGACCCAGTAGGCGATGAGGCTGATGGGAGAACCGAGGAAGTCGAAACGGGCAAGTGTTGGTCGCGTTTTTGTTGGCTCCTCGTCACATCATGGATACCCCGGTTACTGGATCGCCCGGTCAAGCCGGGCGATGACACTGAGAGTGACGAGATGCATCATTTCCCATCGCTCATGCGGGCCCCTTTGTGCGCCGCACCGTCCGACCTGCTCTGCACGGCTGAATCAGCCGCAAATCTTGCGATTCATTCCGCGATGGCTCAAGAAACGGGCATGACCATCCACCAGCCCGCCCCCCTCGCATCACCGGCCGCCGCGCGCACGGATGGCGCTGCGATCGACGTCGTTGAGCTGGCCAAGGTCTACAAGGCCACCCGCGCGGTCGATGGCATATCCTTCACAATTCCGCGCGGCTCGGTCACCGGTCTCCTGGGCGGCAACGGCGCCGGCAAGACCACCACCATTGCCATGATCATGGGGCTGGTGCGGCCGACGTCAGGGCGGGTCCGGGTGCTGGATCTCGCTATGCCCGAGCACAGCGACCAGGTGCGGGGGCGGATGAATTTCGAAAGCCCTTATGTGGACATGCCGATGCGGCTGACGGTGCGGCAGAATCTCTCGGTGTTCGGCCGGCTCTATGCGGTCGGCAATCTGCGCGCGCGGATCGCCGAACTGGCGTCGGATTTCGATCTCACCGATTTTCTCGATCGTCCCAGCGGCAAGCTGTCGTCGGGGCAGAAAACCCGCGTGGCGCTGGCGAAGGCGCTGATCAACCGCCCGGAACTGCTGCTGCTGGACGAGCCCACCGCGTCGCTCGATCCCGACACCGCCGACTGGATTCGCGCCCATCTGGAAAATTATCGCAAAACTGCCGGCGCGACGATCCTGCTGGCGTCGCACAACATGCTGGAGGTGGAGCGCCTGTGCGATCGCGTCATCATCATGAAACGGGGCCGCATCGAGGACGACGACAGCCCGGCCAAGATCATGACGCGCTACAACCGCGACAATCTCGAAGAGGTCTTCCTCGATGTCGCGCGCGGACGCGGAGTGGCGGCGTCATGAGCCGTGTGCCACGTTCCCTTGTGTTCGGCATCGCCCCGCATCGCGTTGGCGCGATGCTGCTGCGGCACTGGTATCTGCTGACGTCGTCATGGCCGCGGCTCTTGGAACTGATCTACTGGCCGGCGCTGACACTGATCACCTGGGGCTTCTCGCAGGCCTACATCTCGCAGAACTCCGGCTTCTTCGCGGTCGCCGGCGGCACCTTCATCGGCGCGGTGATCCTGTGGGACATTTTGTTTCGGGGACAGCTCGGCTTCTCGATGTCGTTCCTGGAAGAGATGTGGTCGCGCAATCTCGGCAACCTGATGATGAGCCCGCTCAAGGTCAGCGAGTTCGTGCTGTCGCTGATGATCATGAGCATCATCCGCCTCGCCATCGGCGTGATCCCGATGACATTGATGGCGATCGGCTTTTTCGGTTTCAACTTCTATGGCCTCGGCATCGCGCTGGTGGCGTTCTTCGCCAACCTGATCTTCACCTCATGGTCGTTCGGCCTGATCGCCTCGGGCCTAGTGCTGCGCAATGGCATGGGCGCCGAGGGCCTCGCCTGGACGCTGATGTTCGTGCTGCTGCCTTTGACCTGCGTGTATTATCCGGTGGCGGTGTTGCCGGGCTGGCTGCAGGTCCTCGCCTGGTGCCTGCCGCCCACTTACGTATTCGAGGGCATGCGGGCGGTGCTGATCGATCACGTATTCCGGGCCGACCTGATGATTCAGGCCCTGATCATCAATCTGGCGCTGTTTTCGGCCTCGATCGGGGCGTTTTTGCTGCTTTTGAACAGCGCCCGGGACAATGGCTCGCTGGTCCAGACCGGGGAATAGCGCTTCCAGCGAGGCGGGACCCGGCTCGCCTTCGCAAAAAGTGCCGAAAGATCAAAGCTGAGGCAGGGGCCGCGGTTAGCATAGATTTCCACCATATCCGCCCTTAGTTCGAATTCGGCATTGACGAGGTGTCATTCAACAGACACTTTCCGCGTCGCAACAATGGATTTCGAGGGACACTATGCCGATTGGCGAATTTGGCGGCGCGCCGGAACTTCCCGCCGAGGACAGCCCTGCGCTGACCACGCCGATGTACTGGATGTACGAGATGGGGCAGTCCTCGCTCAATCCAGCGCGCGCGATGTTCGACGCCACCAAGCTGATGTTCTCCAATCCCTTCAATCCGTGGGCGCACACCCAGGTCGGCAAGTCGATCGCGGCCGCCTGTGAAGTGTTCGAGCGCACCACGCGTCGTTACGGCAAGCCGGAGTGGGGCCTCGACACCACCGAAGTCAATGGCATGCGCGTGCCGGTCGAAGTCGAGACGGTGTGGGAGAAACCGTTCTGCCGCCTGCTGCATTTCAAGCGCAAGCTGACCAAGCCGCTGCGCTATCCGCAGCCGCGCGTGCTGCTGGTGGCGCCGATGTCCGGCCACTACGCCACACTGCTGCGCGGCACGGTGGAAGGCTTCCTGCCGGGCCATGACGTCTACATCACCGACTGGGCCGATGCGCGCATGGTGCCGATGTCCGCCGGCCGTTTCGATTTGGAAGACTATGTCGATTACGTCATCGAGATGCTGCATGCGCTCGGCAACGTGCACGTCGTCGCTGTCTGCCAGCCCTCGGTGCCGGTGCTGGTGGCGGCCTCGGTGATGGAAGCCAACAAGGATCCGCTGGTTCCGATTTCGATGACACTGATGGGCGGTCCGATCGACACCCGCAGCAATCCAACCGCGGTGAACAAGCTCGCGGAAGAGCGCGGCATGGACTGGTTCCGCGGCCATGTCATCACCAAGGTGCCGTTCCCGCATCCTGGTTTCATGCGCGATGTCTATCCGGGCTTCCTGCAGCTCAACGGCTTCATCAGCATGAACCTCGACCGCCATGTCGATGCGCACAAGAATTTGTTCGCCAATCTGGTGAAGGGCGACGGCGATCTCGTCGACAAGCATGTCCAGTTCTATGACGAGTATCTCGCGGTCATGGATCTCACCGCCGAGTTCTATCTGCAGACCGTCGACTACGTGTTCGTGCGTCATCTGCTGCCGAAGGGCGAGATGAAACACCGCGGCGAGACGGTCGATCCCTCCAAGGTCGAGCGCATTGCGCTGATGACGGTGGAAGGCGAGCACGACGATATCTCCGGACTGGGTCAGACCGAGGCGACGCATCGTCTCTGCAGTTCGATTCCGATGGATCGCCGGGTGCACTATGTGCAAAAGGGCGTCGGACATTACGGCGTGTTCAACGGCTCGCGCTTCCGCTCGGAGATCCTGCCGCGCATCTCCGATTTCATGGTTTCCTCGGCGCACGGCAAGGCGGCGGTTGCCCCGACGGCAGCGGCTGCGGAGTAGCCGATTACCGAAATCGCGATTTTTCCAGCAAATAGGCCCTGAACGTGGATCGCCACCGCAATCCGCCATAAACCTTTGATTCAGCTGCCAGAATCATGATATCAAATGCGGCTATCGGATGAATCAAGAGTCATTCGATCGGGGGGTCTCGGAACCCTAGTAATGAATCTTTAATCCGGTTCCGAGACCCTCGATCTGGGAGATGACTCCACAAGCTCTTCTATATGTTGGGCAAATGGTTTGTTTCTGTGCCGAGAAATTGTCGTGGCTGCGGATGTGGCAGAGTCAGGTCGAAAATCTCGACCTGGGACTCTCCGACATGGCCTTTCGTGCACTTCTCTATCGGCGCCCGGCCGAGCCACACTCTATTCTGGTGCGGTTCGGCTCTGGAATCTATTCGGTGCGATTGCGGCGTCATCGCCGCGCGCGTCGCTACACGTTGCGTATTCATCCCAGCGACCGTGAAGCCATTCTCACCATGCCGCCGCGTGGCAATATCGCCGACGCCAAGGACTTCGCGCAGCGTCATGGCGCCTGGATCGCCGCGCGTCTCGGCGGGTTGCCCAAAGCGGTTCCATTTTCCGCCGGCATGACGGTTCCCTTGCGCAGCAATCCGCATCGCATCGTACATCGCGCCGGCGAACGCGGCACGGTGTGGGCCGAGACGCGCGACAGCGGCGAAAAGATTCTCTGCGTTGCCGGCGGCCTCGCGCACGTCGACCGCCGCGTGCACGATTTCCTCAAGCGCGAGGCGCGCAAGGATCTTGCAAAGGCGTCGCTCGCCTATGCCGAGGAACTCGGCGTCAAGGTCAAGCGCATCACCATCCGCGACCAGTCGAGCCGCTGGGGCTCCTGCACCTCCGCGGGTGCGCTGTCGTTCTCCTGGCGGCTGATCCTGGCGCCGGCCTATGTGCTGGACTATCTCGCCGCCCATGAAGTGGCGCATCTCGTCGAGATGAACCACTCGGCGCGCTTCTGGCGCATGGTCGAACGCATCTGCCCGGCCACCGAACGCGCCAAGAAGTGGCTGGATACGCACGGCAATGATTTGCACCGGTACGGGGTGAAGGATTAGGGGCGCTGCTTCGCGTCCCACGTGTTCCGCGTTTATTGATTTTCTCCGTCATGCCCGGCCTTGTGCTCAGCGACTCGGCGCAGCCGAGTCGCTGTCAGCATCCACGTCTTTGCGGCGCTCGTCGTAGCGACGTAGCCCGGGTGAGCGTAGCGACACCCGGGTTTCAGGTGAGGGCGCCCCCGCATATTGCTGCGCTCATGCGGGCTACTTGCTACATTCAGCGAATCCCCGCCCGAAGGACAATCACCAATGGCCAACGATCGCACCCGGCTCATCCCCCGGCGAACGCCGGAATCGGCGGCCATGACGGCGAACGTCAAGCGGGCGATGGCGCTCACAGCCACGCTCAACCGGTTGACATACAACGATGCGGCTGACATCCGCGCCGTGTTCAGAGATCTGATCGGCAAGGCGGTGGACGACAGCTTCCTGCTGATCCCGCCATTCTACACCACCGGTGGGCCCGATATCCGTGTCGGGCGCAATGTCTTCATCAATCAGAACTGCACGTTCTATGACCTTGGCGGTCTCGACATTGCCGACGATGTGATGATCGGGCCGAATGTGAGCCTCATCACGTCAGGCCATCCCCTGCAGCCCTCCCAGCGCCGCGCCGGCGTCACCGCCGCGCCCATCGTGATCGAGCGAAACGTCTGGATCGCAGCAGGTGTGACCATCATCGGTGGCGTTACGGTCGGCGAGAATTCGGTTGTCGCGGCGGGAGCAGTTGTTACCAAAGACGTTCCACCGAACACCCTTGTCGGCGGAAATCCGGCGCGGGTCATTCGTTCGATTGCGGAGTGAGGAAATTTACCGGCGAGAACACAGCGTAGCCCGGGTGAGCGAAGCGACACCCGGGTTTCCCGCATGTCGCTGCGCTCATGCGGGCTACTTTGAAAAAGCCTAATGCGTGTCCGGCGACCACGGGGCGGCGTTTGCCCCCGACTGCGCCTTGGCCGACACCGGCGCTTCCGCGATCACCTCGGTCAGCGCGCGCAGCGCCTCGGGCACGCCCTCGCGGGTGACGCCGGAGACCAGCAGCGGCGTCTTTTTTGACGCGCGCTTGAGCCGCTTGATCTGTTCCTTCAGCTCGGCGGGATCGACGGCGTCGATCTTGTTCAACGCCACGATCTCGGTTTTCTCGGAGAGGCTCTCCGCATAAGCCACGAGTTCCGTGCGCACCGTCTTGTAGGCCTTGCCCGCATGTTCGCAGGTGGCGTCGATCAGATGCAGCAGCACCCGGCAGCGTTCGACATGGCCCAGAAATCTGTCACCGAGGCCGACGCCTTCATGGGCGCCCTCGATCAATCCCGGAATATCCGCCAGCACGAATTCGCGGCCGTCGGCGTTCACCACGCCGAGCTGCGGATGCAAGGTGGTGAAGGGATAGTCGGCGATCTTCGGCTTCGCCGCGCTGACCGCAGCCAGGAACGTCGACTTGCCGGCGTTGGGCAGGCCGACCAGGCCGGCGTCCGCGATCAGCTTCAGCCGCAGCCACAGCCAGCGCTCTTCGCCGGACTGGCCGGGATTGGCGTTGCGCGGCGCGCGGTTGGTGGAGGACTTGAAATGCGCATTGCCGAAGCCGCCATTGCCGCCCGCGACAATGGTCATCTTCTGGCCGACTTCGGTGAAGTCGGCGAGCATGGTTTCGCGGTCTTCGTCGAACACCTGGGTGCCCACCGGCACCTTCAGCACCACGTCGCTGCCATTGGCGCCATGGCGGTCCTTGCCCATGCCATTGGTGCCTTTGGGCGCCTTGAAGTGCTGTTGGTAACGGTAGTCGATCAGGGTGTTGAGCCCGTCCACCGCTTCCACGATCACATCGCCGCCACGGCCGCCATTGCCGCCGCTCGGTCCCCCGAACTCGATGTACTTCTCGCGCCGGAACGCCACGCAGCCGTTCCCGCCGTCGCCGGAGCGGATATAGACCTTTGCTTCATCAAGGAATTTCATGGCCGTGGCGTAACATAGATCGCCGCCAAATGCCTAGGTTTACTGGCGTGAAAAAGGGGTCTCCGGAGGGGCCTGCCCTCCGAAACGCGCCGGGCGAAGGAGGTTCACAGATCATAGATATCGATCGGCTGTTCCGGATGCAGAATCCACGGATTGAACTCGGTCTTGATCCGGTGCAGCGCGTGGTCGAGCGCTGGAGCGTGCCGTGCAAGCGAGGTGAAGTAAGGGCGGAATTGCGGATCCACGGCAATGCTCTGGCTGTTGCGGCGGTCGAACGGCGCGCGCCGCGGATCGCGCCGCTGGTGGATTAGGCCGGATCGGCCGCATTCCGAGAGATACACATTCGTCACCAGCACCGCGTACACATCGTCGGACGAGCCGAGCCAGCCCAGGGGTCCCGATCCGGCGAGGCGTTGGCCGCTCGAGATCCCTCGCTGCACCATGTAGCAGTGCACCAGCTCATGCATCAGCACCTCGTCGCGGGCGTCGGGTAGGCGGGCGCCGAGTCCCTCCCATTCGAACGGGTCGAAAGCGATGGTCGGCGCGGCGCCGCCGCGTGGGTGCGCCATGGGGTCGGCCGCGTTGCCGCGCGGCGCGCCGGTGATGCGCGAGGTGGTGGCCGCGGTGCGTTGATCATGCGGCCGATGGCGGCGGGTGTGGATGCGCAGGCCCTCGTTGCGATCGGCGTTGAGCAGGATGCTGTCGATGATGAAGGCGCCGATACGGGAATGGGCGCGGATATGATCCAGGATGCGCACGACCTCCGTCTGGTAGGCCGGGCTGCCGCTGATGAGGATCGCCGGAAAATCCGGGTTGTGCGAGACCTCGGGGTAGGACCTGTCGGTCATGGCGTGCTCCTCGTGCCCCGCATCCGAAATCCGTGATACATCGCAGCACTTGCGCCGGGCGCCCTGCTATCTGTCCCCCGAATGGCCGAGCTGGTTCATGGCCACGGCCGCGATATTCGCATGAGGAAGGCGCGCCGCTTTGTCGCCGAGGGTCTCACTTCCCCCGCCCGTACCCATCAAACGCGCTCAGCACCGCCAGTGTCATCGCCGTCACCCCGGTCTCGATGGTCGGTTTCGGCACCGGCGCGAACAGCGGCGAGTGATTGGCCGGCAGCTCCGGGCCGGTTCCCTCGCGCGCAGCAGTCACGCGCTCGGGCTCGTAGACCCCGATGTTGAAGAACATCGACGGCACGCCGGCATTGATGAATTCGGAAAAATCCTCACTCGCGGTGCCGCCGGGCCCCGCCCGGAAGTTGTCGCCGAACGCGGCTTTCAGCACCTTCTCCGCGGTACCGACCACGGCGGGATCGTTGATGACGGCCTTGGCGCCTTCGATGATCTTGATGTCAGGCGCGGGGGCATCCGCCATCGCCGCCACGGCTTTGGCGGTGCGCTCGATGCCGGCGATCATCCGGGTGCGCACCTCCGGCCGGTAGGAGCGGATGGTGCCTTCCAGCACCACGTCGTCGGGAATGATGTTGCCGACGGTGCCGCCATTGATCGCGCCGATCGAGACCACGCCGAATTCGGTCGGGTCCTTCTCGCGGCTGATCACGCTCTGCACGTCGACCACAAAGCGCGACGCCATCATCACCGGGTCGATGGTTCGCTGCGGCACCGCGCCATGGCCGCCGCGGCCCCTGAACCTGATCCAGAGCGAGTCCGAATTCGACGAGCCGATGCCGACGCGATAGCCGATGCGGCCATAGGCCAGCGGGCCGTCATGCAGCGCAAAGCCGAAGTCGGGTTTCTTGAAACGGGTGAACAGGCCGTCGGCCAGCATCGCCTTGGCGCCGGACACGGTCTCTTCCGCGGGCTGGGCGATGAACATCAGCGTGCCCTGCCACTGGCTCTTGAGGCCGATCAGTGTTTTTGCCGTGCCGACCCAGCTCGCCATGTGGATGTCATGGCCGCAGCTGTGCATCACGAAGGTCTCGCGCCCGTCCCAGATGGTCTTGTCGCGGCTGGCGTAGGGAAGTCCCGTCTTCTCTTCCATCGGCAGCGCGTCGAGTTCGGTGCGCACCATGATGGTCGGGCCGTCGCCGTTCTTGTAGATGGCGACCAGGCCGGTCTTGCCGATGCCCTCCGTCACCTCGAAGCCGAGCGCGCGCATCTCGCTTGCGAGTTTCGCCGCGGTCTTCACCTCCTGGAAGGCGATTTCCGGATGCGCATGGATGTCCTTGTAGAGCGCGTCGAGCCCGGGATAGTCGGCCTCCAGCGAGGTCGCGATCGCGGTCTTGAGTTTGGCGACGTCGAGTTCGGCGCGGGCGGGTGCTGCGGCTGCAATGATGATGGCGGCGGACGCCAGCAGGGGTGTGACAAGGCGGCGCATAAGCTGCTCCCATGGTTCGCACGCAATACCGATGATGATCAGGATCACTGCCGCCGGCGTCAATTGCGTTTTCCCGCGCGGCTTTCGACAAACGATGCATGGCTGCGGGTCCGCCGCTGCAGCCGCGGGGGTTGATTGCGAGCCCCGAGCGATCTATCGACAGGGATACCTGCAAGACGGTCTTTCGCCGGGGAGCTCGATCTCGCAAATGGCTACGATTCCAGACGCGCCCAGTGGCGCGCAGGCTCAATCAGCGGTGCTGGCCGGCATCGGCCTGATGCTGATGGCCGTGTTTACCTTCTCGTTCGGCGATGCGCTGGGCAAATACATTGTCGCCACCTATTCGGTGGGGCAATTGCTGTGGCTGCGCGCCTGTGCCGCGTTCCTGATCATCGCACCGATGATGTGGCGCCAGCGCACCGTGTTCACGGCGCTGGAGCGGCCGGCCTTGCAGATCGCGCGCATCGTGTTCTCCACCGCCGAAGTCGGCATGTTTTTTCTTGCCGCGGTGTACCTGCCGCTGGCCGATATCATCACCTGTTATCTCGCAGCCCCCATCTTCGTCACCGCGGCCTCAGCCATCTTCCTCGGCGAGCATGTCGGCTGGCGGCGCTGGAGCGCGGTGGCCGTGGGCTTCTGCGGCGTGCTGATCGCGCTGCAGCCCTCGTCGCAGTCGATCGGCTGGCCGTCGCTGATCGCGCTCACCGGCAGCCTCTCATTCTCCGTGCTGATGGTGATCACCCGCATGCTGCGCAAGACCCCCGACGTGGTGCTGGCGGCCAGCCAGTTCGCCGGCACGTTTACGGTCGGCGCCGTGCTGGCGCCGTTCGGCTGGGTGACGCCGTCGCTGCCGGATCTCGGATTGTTCGTGGTCGCGGGATTGATTTCGGTGAGTGCGCTGTTTTGTCTGAACCGCTCGCTCAAGCTCGCGCCCGCCAGTATCGTGGTGCCGTATCAATACACCATGATCATCTGGGCGGTGATCTTCGGGTATGTGGTGTTCAACGACGTGCCGTCGATGCCCACGCTGATCGGCGCCGCCATCATCATCGGCGCCGGCCTCTACATCTTCCTGCGCGAGCAGGCGCTGGGGCGTGGGGCCGAGGTCGTGGATGCCCCGCCGGGATAGTGAAGTCGTGGGACGCAGTGAGATGCGATGCGTCTCGCCATCCTCCGCTGTCGTCGCCCGGCTTGACCGGGCGACCCAGTAGGCAACACGGCCGATGGATAAACGCTGAGATAGAAGCGGCGAGCGTCGCGCTCGCCCTTGTCATCAGCTTGCCCTGGGATACTGGATCGCCCGGTCCTTCGGCCGGGCGATGACGCCGAAAATGGAGAGGTGTTTCGCCCTCACAGCGAAGCGCACAAACGCATCACACACTCACCTTCGCGTACTCGCCCCCCAGCTCTTCAGCGAGGCCCACACGCTGCGGTCCAGGCGGAAACGATCCACCGGCGTGGAGGACCCCAGCGCGAGAAAGCGATGCAGCTCGACGCCGGTCCACTGGAAGCCGCACTTCTCCAGGATGTGGCGTGACGCGGGATTGATGACGCGGGCGCCGGAGACCAGGCGTTCGACGGCGTAGGCTTCAAACGCATAGTCGATCACGGCGCGTGCCGCCTCGGTGGCGAAGCCACGGCCCCAGGACTCCACGCCCAGCCAGTAGCCGAGCTCGGGCTGGTCCGATGTCTGCCAGTCGAGGCCGACGACGCCGATCGGGGTGCGGTTGTGCTCGATCAGGAACACGGTGTCGCGCTCTGCGGTGGCCGCGGCGCTGACGAAGTCGACGGCGTCATCGCGCGTATACGGATGCGGGACGCGGCGCAGGTTGTCGGCCACGCGGCGATCATTGACCAGGCGCGCGATGGCTTTTACGTCCGCGAGGGTCGGCTGGCGCAACACCAGTCGGGCCGTCTCGAGGACGAGGGTACTTCCTTCGCGTAATGTGGAGATTGGCAGTTCCTGCAACATCGTGATGCTCCTTGGGCGGTGACGCGCTGTTCGCAAAACCGTTTTGCGAAAAACGCGTGAAGAGAACGCGCAACAATCCCGTGTCGTCAGCAAAAGTGGGTACCGGTTTTGCGTTTAGACGACACGGCATAGAAAAAGGGAGGCTGGTTGCCCGCCTCCCTTAGGAGCTTCACGAGCTCCACCGGTTCAGCAGGACCGGCGGACTCGTATGGTGTCCACCGTTTATTCGGCCGCGGCTTCAGTGATCGGAAGTACCGAAATGAAGGTGCGGCCGTTGGCTTTCGCACGGAACTCGACGCGGCCTTCGACTTTGGCGAACAGGGTATGATCGGTGCCCATGCCGACGTTCTGGCCGGGATGCCACGTGGTGCCGCGCTGGCGCGCGATGATGTTGCCGGGGATGACGTGCTCGCCACCGAAGGCCTTGATGCCGAGGCGCTTGCCCGCGGAATCACGGCCGTTGCGGGATGAACCGCCTGCTTTTTTATGAGCCATTGCTCGTCTCCGATGCCGTTCTGTGTGTAGCCCGATTCCTTGACGGAATCATCTCACGTTTTGTCACTAACGTCTGACCTTAGAGGCCTTCTTGGCAGCCGCACGGCCGCCAAGATACCCTCTTCGATCAGACGCTCTCGATCAGGCGCTGTTAAGCGGCCGTGTCGCCGGCAACCGGCGCCTCGACCACCTTCTTTTCCCGCTTCGGCCGCGGTCCCACGCTAGGGGCCTTGCCGTCGGTCAGGATCTCAGTGATGCGGATCACCGTGATTTCGTCGCGATAGCCGCGCTTGCGGCGTGAATTCTTGCGGCGGCGCTTCTTGAAAGCGATCACCTTCGGGCCGCGCTTGTGGTCGAGAACTTCGGCCGCAACAGCGGCACCGGCCACCGTCGGCAGGCCGAGGATCGGCGTATCGCCGCCCACGACAAGCACTTCACCCAGCTGCACGATCGTGCCGACATCGCCGGCGATCTTGCCAATTTCCAAGACATCATCCGGAACGACACGGTACTGCCGGCCGCCGGTTTTGATGACTGCGAACATCGTTGTTATCCTTCGTGTTCATGATCCGCGCCTTCGGAGCGAACCCCGGGGCCGGCTTCTTGTCAGTCGTTATGGTTTGTGATGTTTGGCGGCTCACAAAAACAACTTGTGGGACATGCCAAAACAAACGGCGCGAGAAATCCCGCGCCGGGTTGCTGGCTTTATAGAGTGTGACGGGCACGAGTCAAGGCAAACGGCCGCCAAAACCGGCCAAAATGGGCCTGTTTTTGGGTGTTTAGGCCCCGCATCCCCACTCCGTCATTGCCGGGCTTGACCCGGCAATCCAGCTTTCTTTCACCTCTCGCGAAGAAAGCTGGATCCGCGGGTCAAGCCCGCGGATGACACTGAATATGAGGAGCTGCCCATTAAACGGCTATTTTCGCTGTTCTGACAATGGCTTGCCTCTGCGAAGTCCCCATGAAACCAACGGGTTCCACAGCCGTTACCCCGGCTCAAGAGGGATCCGAGGAGTTTCAATGGCTGAGGACCTGGTGACCGCCGGCATTGGCAGGCACGGCGCGGAACGGCTGCCGTCGGTCGATATCGATAGCTACAACATCGAACTGAAGGACGAGAACGGCTTCCTGGGCGATCGCGCCAGCAAGGGCGCGTTCATGGACATCCTGGAGGACTGGCGCAAGCCGCTGCGCAAGGCCGGCGAGGATCCGTTCGGCGACATGCCGACCGACAAGATCTCCAAAAAAGACCTCGACAAGATCATGGTCGGCGACGACCTCGCCGCCGCGGCCCTGGTGCACAGCGCCATCGAGGAGTTCGCCCGCGAGCTTGCCCATGTCACCCAGCGATTTCTGAAAACCAAGGCTTGGGACAAGACCGAGGTCATTGTGGTCGGCGGCGGTTTCCGCCAGAGCCGCCTCGGCGAGCTCGTGATCGCGCGCGCCGACATCATTCTCAAGGCCGACGGCCACAAGGTGGACCTGGTGCCGATCCGCCATCATCCCGATGAAGCCGGTCTGATCGGCTGCATGCATCTCGCGCCCTCATGGATCTTCCAGGGCCACGATTGCATCCTGGCCATCGATATCGGCGGCTCCAACATCCGCTGCGGCGTGGTGGAGACCCGGCAGAACAAGGCGCCGGATCTCTCCAAGGCCAGTGTCTGGAAATCACAGCTGTGGCGTCATGCCGACGACGAGCCGACCCGCGAGGGCGCGGTGAAAAAACTGGTCAAGATGCTGAAGGAGCTGATCGGCGAGGCCGAGAAGGAGGGCTTGAAACTCACGCCCTTTATCGGCGTCTCCTGCCCCGGCGTGATCGACGCCGACGGCGCCATCGAAAAGGGCGCGCAGAATCTTCCGGGCAACTGGGAAAGCAGCCGCTTCAACCTGCCCGCCGAACTCGTGTCTGCAATCCCCGAGATCGATGGCAACGACACCGCGGTGCTGATGCACAATGACGGCGTGGTGCAGGGCCTCTCCGAAGTGCCCTTCATGCAGGAGCACAAGCACTGGGGCGTGCTGACCATCGGCACGGGTTTGGGCAACGCCCGCTTCACCAACCGCAGGGACAAGGAGAAGGCGGAGAAGAAGGACAAGAAAGACGAGAAGGCCGAGAAGAAGAACGGCAAGAAGGAGTAGGGCCGCGCGCGGAGCTCGTCCGGTGACGACCGTTCAGTCATTCCGTTGAACCGTTCTCCCGCTCTGCGGACCAATTGAGTGATCGCAAGCGACACGGCAGTGGCAAGCGTGCCGGGCCTCTTCAGGCTCTCGCGCAGGCCGGTGCCGCGCGCATGCGCAAAGGCACCCAACGCGGAGAGCCCTGATGTCGATTTATCGCACGGACATGCACAAGATCGGCGAAGTTGATGCCGCCGGAAATCACACCCTCGAGATTACGCTCGATCAAGGCTACGACCTGATGCTGTCGTCGTCGCTGTATCGCGCGGTGTCCCATGCCGAAGGCGGTGCGCCGCTCATCAATATCGTCGCCGGCATCATGGATTATTACACCCTGGATGCGAGCGGTAACGGCGCCTTCCACCAGGTCTATGACGGGACGTCGAGCACCTCCTGGCGGCCGGCGCTGTTCGATCACGACATCCAGTCCATCACCTTCTTCATCCAGCAAGCCATCCACCTGACATCCGGGCGCGCGCTGTTCCGGATGGATTTTTTTGGAGGCTGACGCCGTGACCCTGATCTCCAGCACGCGCGATCTGCGAAGCTCGGAAAAAACCTGCGTGCTGTTCGACGCCGACGGCCGCATCCGCCATGTCCATACCGTGGTCACGGTCGGCGGCGCGAAGCCGCAAACCGAGGCGGAGATCGAGCGCAAGGCGCAGCATCATGCCGGCCTGTTCCAGGTCAAGGCCCCGCTCATCGCGCTGCATGTGCCGCAGGCGGAGCTGCAGCTCGGCGGCCCGGTGATGGTTGATCCAAAGACCCGACGGGTCGTCCGCGTCAGGGGGTAGGGCGACGAGGCCCGGCCGGGCAAGCCGTCTCACCACACCCACGACGTCACCCCTGAGGCGCGAGCCGCTTGTCGCGGCGAGTCTCGAAGGGATGGGCCACGGCGGGATCGAGGCCCGAGGCCGAAATCCGCCCGGAAATTCATCGTTCTCAGCCGATCCCCGGCCCAATCCCGGCCCAGAGGGCCAGTCCTCCGAAGCGCGCAGCGCGAAGGAGGGAAAATCTCCGCCCCTGCCGCCTTGTTTCTCCAGGAATCCTCGCATAGAACACCCCCCACAACCGGACGGGCCTCGGCCCGTCGTTTCGGCCCCGCGGAGAGGTGGCAGAGTGGTTGATTGTACCGCACTCGAAATGCGGCATAGGTGCAAGCCTATCGGGGGTTCGAATCCCCCCCTCTCCGCCAGCCCCGCCGATTACACCCTACGGTGCGATATTGCGCGCGATGGCTACTCATTCCCCGCCGATTGCCACACGGACCACGTACGCGGATATCGAACACGACGTCCAGCCAGCTCCGTACCGGTGGGAATCGACCCATGGACGGCTATTGACCAAGCCCGAGGAGCCACCCGAAATCAGACGCTCAGTCTTGGGCTGTCGGTCGTATGACAATACTGCCGACGTCCACATCAGCCGGCTGCTCGATCGCGTAGGCGATGCCCCGAGCGATCGAAGCTGGTGGGATGGCAACATTGGAAACGCGTTCTCCAATCGCCGACTTCATGGCGGGATCGGTTATCGAGCTTGCAAAGTCGGTCGAGATCATCCCCGGCGAAACCTCGGTGACCCTCAGATGCGGTCCTGCTTCCTGCCTCAAGGCTTCGCTGATGGTCCGCACCGCGTTCTTGGTCGCGGCATACACACCCATGGTGGGGAGGATCTTGATGCCCGCGGTCGAGACGATGTTGATGACGTGGCCCGACTGTTGACGCTGGAAGACGGGCAACGCCGCAGCGATGCCGTAGAGCGTGCCACGCAGATTAACGTCGATCATGGCGTCCCAATCCTCGACGCGCAGCGCATCGAAACGGGATATGGGCCCAATCCCGGCATTGTTCACAATGACGTCGAGCCTGCCGCCATGCTCGATTGCCAATGCGACAAGCGCTTCAAGATCGCTCCGGTGGCGGACATCGGTCACCTTATGCACGGCCTTGCCGCCTGCTGCGGTGATCTCGTCCACGATGGCCGCGAGCTCTTCTTCACGGCGAGCCCCTAGCACGACAAAAGCCCCGCGTTCTGCGAGCAGTTTCGCCGTCGCGCGGCCGATCCCGCTGCTTGCGCCCGTGATGGCGACGACCTTGCCTTCGATACCCACTGCGATTCTCCTTCATTGAAAGAAGAAGATGTGCGTTTAGGCTAAGATTATCTACGCTAGGATGTCTATGGATTTGTCGAGATCGTCTAAAGCTGTGACTGACCCGCTATCGGATGTCCTCAGCGTTCTTGGTGCAAGGGTGACCCGCCGCACCCAGCTGGAAGCCGCAGGCCAATGGGCTCTCGCATTTCCGGCTCTCGACCGGCTCAAGTTCGTGGCGCTGCTGCGGGGCAGTTGCTGGATGATGATACCCGGGCGCGCGCCCCAGCTCATGAGCGCAGGCGATGTCTGCCTGCTCGGACCAACGGCCTATGCGGTGGCCAGCGCCCCAGAGCTGCCTCCCCTCGATGGCCAGACCTTCTACGGCGCCGACTGCGATACCGCGCGTCTCGGGGGTGACGAGACGGTCGCGATCGGGGGAGCCGTCTCGTTCGATCCGGGGAACGCGGATTTCCTGCTCGGCATGCTGCCGGATTTCCTGTTCGTTCCCCGATCCTCGGCCGCATCCGGTGCGATGGCGACGATCCTTGGGTTGATGGAAGGCGAGGCCGAGCGGGACATCATCGGTAGCGAAATTGTAAGTGCCCGGCTCGCCGATGTGTTGCTGGTGGAGGCGATCCGCGCCTACGCGGAGAGCGTTGAGCAGGTCGAGATCGGGTGGCTTGGTGCTCTGTCAGATCCTCGGCTCGGTCGAGTACTTCGCGCCATTCATGGGGATATCGCGCAGCCGTGGACGGTGGGCCAGCTCGCTGGCGTGGCCGGTATGTCGCGCGCTGCCTTCTCTGCGGAGTTCACGCGGCGAGTGGGACAACCGCCGCTGAGCTACGTGCGGGCGTGGCGTCTCACCATCGCGCGCGCGGCGCTGGCGCGTGGTGATGAGACTGTCGCCAGCATAGCGAGCAAGGTTGGCTATACGTCGCAAAGTGCATTCGGCCACGCTTACAGGTTCGCCTTCGGCTCACCTCCAAAAGCTCATGCCCGATCATGAGGAGCGGCGGCTTGCAACCCCATCATCCTGGAAGCCGACCGTCCCTTAATCATCAGACCCAGCCATTCGGAGAATGCCTAATAGCCTCTGATAGATTGAGCCAATCAGCCCCGGAACCAAACCGTGCGGCTTTAGAGTGCTATAGCGTAGACGTAGTGCTCATCTTCGTCGGGCGTGGCCCGCCAGCCTCGCCGATTCTACGCCATGGCGCGATATTGCCGCCGATCACCGCACATCACCATGCGGTATAGCGAACCGCCGTTTCCACTCTATTGTCCGATATTTGCTTGCGAAAATCGGGAGAGCTTCAGTTCGCGACCAATCCTCGCCGTTCAGGCGCACCATGGTGATCGTCGGCTTGCGCCGGAACCGTCATTTGCTGGCTTGGCAACTGCCCGTCAGCAACGCCCCAATAATCGCCGTTGCCGAGCCCAGCGGCGCCTCCTAATTGCGGATCGTCTGCTTCGTCGTTCGCCAGCATCGTCATGACGGTGCCGACATGCGCTGCCGCGCCGATGTCATCCGCGATGGTAGCGCCTCGCGGTATGAAGGCATCGGCCTTGCTCCGGTCCCGGTCTCACACCGTGACCCGATGCCCGGCGGCGAGCAGGTTCCTCGCCATGAAAGCCGCCTTGGCCGGGACTGCTCTGGTAATTCGCGCAAGCTTCCAAACCAGCTGTTTAGCAGCCCGTAGGACCGGCAAGGTGGCTTATACCAGCTAGTCGTTGCTGAAGGCGCGTGATGCGGCAAGCGTATCAAGGGCTTCGCGCAAGAGCTTGATTTTCCCGTCCTTGGCCACGAGCCGCCCCGCATAGGTCTGCTTGTAAACCTTGCCCGTCGCGGGCACGTACACTTCTACCCCATACTCTCCGAAAGCCTGCTCATCGGTTTTGATCGAGATATCGATATCCTTGAACGCAAAGCCTGGCATTCTGGCCAGGAAGCCGGTGAGAAAGCGTTCAATTGCCTCGGGCCCCTGGGCTCGCGCATCGACGGTAGGTAATTCCAGAATCCCGTCATCGGCGAAAAGTTGGGCTGCGGCAGCCGGGTCCTGGATCGTGGCGAGGTAGGCTTCGAGAAGCTCAGGAGCGGTTTTCATCGTCAAATTCCTTTGCTGCGGTGTCTGCTGGGCGGACTGTCCTTCTTCGCCAATTTTGCATAAAGATAAGAAATTTGTTTTTATAATCCACCATTGCGTTCAATGCTGTAAGAAGGGCGGGCCCGATGGATCAACTCCTTGCGATGCGGACATTCGTTCGGGTTGCCGATGCGGGCTCCTTCGCCAAAGCTGCGGACCTCCTCAACCTGCCGCGATCAACTGTGAGCAAGCTCATCGCGGATCTCGAGAGCCATCTGGATACAAAGCTCATCCAGCGTACGACACGGTCTTTGACCGTCACGCCCGATGGCGCCGCCTATTATGAGCGTGCTCGTCACCTGCTCGATGACCTGCTGGCAATGGATCTGGCCGCCAGGCGAACCAAGGCGCAGCCGCAAGGCAAGCTGCGCGTCGATATTGGCTCATCGCTGGCAAATCTTGTGCTCATTCCCGCTCTTCCCGATTTCCGGGAGCTTTACCCCGATATCGAGCTTTACCTTGGCGTCAGTGATCGTCCGGTAGATCTGGTCAGCGGCGGGGTGGATTGTGTTATCCGTGGGGGGAAGCTTAACGACAGCACGCTGATCGCCCGCCGGATTTGCGAACTGGACTATGTAACATGTGCATCGCCGGCGTATCTTGCCCGACATGGGCTGCCTTCGAACCCAAGCCAGCTTGAGGCGCACCATCACATTCTGAGCTATTTCTCGGCGTTGAGCGGCCGGGTGTTCCCGCTGCACTTCGGGCGTGGCGGGGAGAGCATCGAGGTCGCAGCGCGGACTGGCGCGGCTGTTAACGAAAGCACGGCACATATGAGCGCGCTGCTGACCGGGCTCGGTATCGGGCAGACTTTCCGCTTCGCAGCTAAACCGCATCTCGAAGCAGGGACGCTGGTGTCCGTTCTGGACGATTGGCGGCGGGATCATCATCCGCTGTACGTCGTCTATCCGCCCAATCGCCACCTGAATGCGAAGCTGCGGGTTTTCGTCGAATGGGTCGCGACTGTGTTTACCCGGATCGGCGTCAAGGCGGCCAACGACCTTCAGGGATAAGCATCGCTTACAGGGGGAAATTGTGCATGCGTATGGATAGTTCTTCCAGCGTTTCGGGCTGAATGTGTGGCAGTTGGCGAGCTATATCTCCGGTCGAAGAAGCAAAAGGATACTTCCATGACCGATACGCATACCCCTGATGCCGAAGCTTTGCTGCGACGCTCACTCGAACTCCTCCCGGTCGACCTTTACGCGTGGGCAGCCTTGTTTGCTGACGATGCGGTGTTTGAGCTGCCGTATGCCGGTAGTTTCGACGCCCCGACGCTCCGGGAAGGCCGCGAGGCCATTCTCGGTGGAATGACATGGTTCATGTCGCTACTCACCGGATTGAAGAACGGCGAGCTGACCGTGCATGGCATCGTCGGGCGGGATGCGGTGGTTGGTGAGTATTCCGCCACTGGCACAATGAGCGCCAGCGGCAAGCCCTTCGATCAGATCTATATCGTACGCGTCGAGGCCAAGGATGGCCTGATCACGCATTTCACGGAATATTTCGACACGCTGCGTTTCAAAAAGCATTTGGAAGCGTGAGCGCCCCCACAGGTTTTGAGATGCTGCTTCGCGCGGAGTGGCACAAATCAATCGACCATCAAGCCGCTGCATGCCGTGACAACGGCAACGACAGCGATGATCCAGCGTAAAATTTCCACCGCTCGATCTCTGATCAGGCTGACCGGGCGCTTGAGCGCCCGGCAGCTATTAGACATGCCACCGCGCATCGGCGCGACGGTGGCTCGGTACTGGGCGAGCCCGATCTGTTGGGCGATCGACAACGTGACCCAGAACACCCGTTCCTCAACGAGTTGGTCGGCCTCCCGGCGCGTATTGGTAATCATCCAGAGGTCGAAGGGCTTGCCCATGCCGCGGATCTCACATCCATCCGGCTTCACCATCTTCCCGCTAAACGTGCCCGTTACGCACAATTAGGAATATTCGCATAATTATCAGATAGCTATCACGTGCTCATCTTCATCGGGCGTGGCCCGCCAGCCTTCAAGCCCCTGAAGCGGGCGAAGGGTGTCTCCCGAAGCTCCGCAGGAGCGTAGGGAGACCGGTGCTTGTGGCACGTCTATTTCCTTGAACTCAGGAATGGCGACATTTACGTCGGATCGACGAACGATCTGCGTCGCCGATTTGGGTCGCATCAGCAAGGACAAGTTCTGTCTGCGAGGAGCCATCTGCCGGTTGCTCTGCGGTCGTACGTGGCTGTGGCAAACGAAACGCACGCGCGCGAGCTGGAACGATGTTTCAAGTCTGGCTCAGGCAAGGCGTTCGCGATGAAGCGTTTGCTCGGGCCAATCGAGGGCTATCTGCATGCGGTCGCGACAGATCGAAGCTTGCCGATCGCATCAGGTGGGAAGCTGCGCCCGGCGATAGCTGGTCGGGGTCGTGCCGAACCACGACTGGAACGCACGAAAGAAGGAGGCTGAGCTGGTGTATCCAAGAAGGTAGGACATCTCATCCAGCGACGTCGTCGTCTGACCAAGGTAGTGCCGGGCAAGGTCGGCGCGGGTTTCGTCAAGAACCTGTTGAAAGCTCGTTCCTTCGTTGCGCAGGTGACGTTGCAGGCTTCGCTTGCTCACATGCAGCCGCGACGCCAATCGATCACTGTCGGTATCGCCGCTGGGGATCGCTTCCAGCAGAGCATTGCGAAGCCGGTCACGAATTCCGCTGATGGCGAGCTTGTCGGCCAGTTGGCGACGTAGGTCTGGCTCGAACACAGACCACATTTCGGTGTTTTCACTGACCAGGGGGCGCCGCGCGTCTTCCAACGACAAGGTGATGCTCGGGAATGTCTTCCTGATCGGTGTGCACCCCAAATAGGCTATGTCGGCCGATGCAGGCTCCGGCAGGGCGACTTCAAGAGGCATGATTTTTGTTGCCGTATGCGTGCGGCAAAGCTCAAGAAACAGCAGGATCTCCGTATGTGCCAGCGACGGGGGCATCTGCAATGCAGGTTGCGTGGGACGCAATTGCAGAATGAAGCGATCTGCCTGCAACTCGGTGACGATGCTGAGAGGTCCGACCAACGGTTTGAACACCGCGAGCCTTTCAACACCGGTGCGAATGTCGGGGCTGCAGGAAAAGGCGAACAACGCAGGGACGAACGGCCCATGGGCGACGGTTATCCCCAGCTTATCGGCCATATCGTTAGAGCCATAACAGGCCTCCGTTGCGGACCAGAGCGCAAAATACTCCTCTGCCGTCGCGCCCTTATCGTCGGCAGAAAGATAGCGCTCGGGCAGGCGCGCGCGGCGCAGCACGATATCCGGGGAAATTTTCAGAATCCCGCAGGCCAGTCGCAGCAACTGGTCGACGCGGTAACGCGGGGTTTCGGACATCTGTTTCTCCGGCAGCGAGTCCTCCTCAGCAATAGTGATCGGATTTTGCGCAGGCTATCTGCATGACAGGTGCTGGCGTCATCAAGCAGTAGATTGGCGCCATATGCAATCCATTTGGCGTGCATCGCGATGGCGAAGAGGGGGGTCTCATCGCATTTTAGCGACCCGGCATATCTGACAGAAGGAATCAGAAAATGGATGCACAGGAAGCCTTGGACAGCCTCGATGCTGAAGGCTGGGCCGCCACCAGCGCGGTTGAGCGGTTAGCGCTGATCGAAGAAGTTCAGGGCAACTTGCTGAAATATGCCGAAGAGCTTGGCGCGGTCGATGCGAAGATGAAATGCGGCCACGCCGGCGAAGGCGCGGTATCGCGGGCCGAAGGGATCGCCACGACCGTCAGTGCCATGGGCAATACGCTGATGGGCATCCGGCACCTTTACGAGTCTCTGGTCGCCGGCGCCATGCCTAGGGCGAATGGTAGCCGCAAGATCGGCGACAACCTCTACGAGGTCGACGTCTTCCCGATCCACAAGAAGGACAAACTGCTTGCCGGCAAGGCCAAGGGACTGCTGCATGTTGAAGGCGAACCCAGACAGATCAGCCCACTGGATAAACCGGCGGGCGTGATCGCGATTTCGGGGGCCGGGAACTATAGCTCCTCCATCGAGATGGCGATGGCGCTGTTTCTGGACAACAAGGCTGTCATCCACAAGCCGCACCAGTTGAACGAGGCCAGCGACGTGGTCTGGGCCAGGATCTTCGCGCCGCTGATCGAGCGGAAAGCGCTGGCTTTCATCGACAGCGATCAGGGGCGGGAGATGTCGGCATTGGATGGGCTGCACGCGATCTACTTCACCGGTTCGACCGGCGTGGCGCACGCCATTCAGGACGCTGCCTCCGCGCCCTTGGTGTCGGAATGCGGCGGCAACAATCCCTGTCTCATCGTGCCGGGTGAATGGACCGACAAGGACATGAAGCATTGGGCGATCCAGATTGCGTCGGTGGGCAAGCTCAATGGTGGTGCGATATGTGGCCGCCCCCAGACGATCATCACCTCCAGGAACTGGCCGCAGCGAGAACAATTCCTCACCGCCCTGCGCACGGCCATCGCCGAGGAAACTTTCGGCACCGCGACCTATTATCCAGGTGCCGACAAGACCAAGGAGAAATTCCTTGAAAACCAGCCCACGGCTGAGGTGCTGAAGCCCGAAGGCGGCGCGCATCCGAAGAGCGATTTCGTGTTCATTCCCGGCATTGGGGAGGATGACTTTGCCGTGCACAACGAGGCGTTTTGCCAGATTCTCAGTGAACTGCCGCTGGAGTCCGAAAACAATGCCGACGACTTCCTGACAAAAGCCACGGCATTCTGCAATGACCGGCTTCTAGGCTCTCTCGGCTGCATGATCCTGGTCGACAACGCCACGTTCAAAGAAAATAAGGACCGCGTGCACCAGGCTCTCCGCGAGCTGCGCTACGGCGGCATCGCGGTGAACAACGTCGCGCCCAACATCTGGCTGAACGCTTATCTGACATGGGGCGGCTGTGGTGAGACCACCGAAAATTTCGTCTCGGGCGTCGGCAACTTTGGCAATGGGCTGAACTTCGAGAACATCGTGAGGTCGGTCATCATCGACGACTTCGGCGCCCAGACCTTCGCCCTGACCAACCGCAAGCAGATCGACCACCTGATGACCAATGCGTCCAAATTCTCGGTCGATCAAAGCTGGAGACAGTTCGCCAAGCTGGCCGGGCAGATGATGGTCGACGGGTTTGGCGGCAAGGATTTCTAGTCCCGCCGATCTGAAGTTCCTGCACCGCTTGCCGCAAACTCATCCCAGGAACTTCAGATCGAAAAGCGGTACTAGAATCATAAAGTTGCTAGTGCCCCTGATGCATCCGAAGTTCGTGTCAGAGACTGCTGCAATGGATCACGAACTTCGGATGCGGGGCACCAGGATGACCGGAAGGACATCCCTTGGTGTGATCCGTCAGACCTTGCCAGGGATCTGAGTGGAAAGACTCGTTCAAGGCCAAGTCATTCAAGGCCAAGTCGTTCAAGGCCAAGTCATCAAGGCCAAGTCATTTGCGGACCTGAAAGATGGCGACGAGATCAACACCAATGCCCATGACATGGCAAAGGCCAGACGGCCCGTGGAAAGATGCGTTCAAATCGTTGAGCTGAAAGGAGATCAATCATGACCAAGACAATCCTCATCACCGGATGCAGCAGCGGCATTGGCCGCATGACCGCGAAGTTTTTCCAGAATAAGGGCTGGAACGTTATCGCAACGGTTCGGGCTAACCCCGAAGCGGACACCGAACTCAATGCGCTCGACAACGTTCTGGTGTCGGCGCTGGACGTGACCAGGCTGGAGACTGTCGAGGCCGCTGTCGCCGCCGGTATCGACCGCTTTGGTGCGATCGACGTGCTGTTGAACAATGCGGGGTACGGCGCTTACGGCATTCTCGAAGCGACCCCTGAACACAAGATCAGGATGCAGTTCGACGTCAACGTCATCGGGCCGCTGCTCTGCACCAAAGCTGTTCTGCCCCATATGCGCTCCCGCGGCGAAGGGACAATCATCAATATCTCGTCCATGGGCGGGAAAATCACCTTCCCGCTTGGCACTCTCTACCACGGCTCGAAGTTCGCAGTCGAAGGGATGAGCGAGGCGCTGTCCTTCGAACTGGCCGCCATCGGGGTGAAGGTAAAGCTGATCGAACCCGGCATGATCAACACCAATTTCGCCGAGACGGTCGGCTCCATGTTCGATGTTGATCAGGCGCAAACAGAATACGGGCCGTTTGTCGAAAAGGTAATGGCTGGCATGCGAGCGGCCGGAAGCCGGCACTCCGATCCAGTCGTCGTCGCGGAGGCGATCTGGCAGGCCGCCACCGATGGCACGGACCGGTTGCGCTATATCGCGGGGCAGGACGCCGTGCAGATCATCGCCGCGCGCAAGGTCATGGACGATCCCGAGTATCTGGCGATGGTGCGGGGGAATATGGGGCTCTGAATTGTGAGGCGCTCTTGTCAAAATGATCAGCGCGGTCGACTGACCCAACTCGGAAATTGACTCGCCACTCACCAGGCATGGCCGTGGCTCACGCGGAACGATGCAAGGGGGGCACCTATCCCCGCAACCAAGATGGAAAGCCCGCAACGCAAATGTGTTAGCGGGCTTTTTTTATGCGCCAATTCCTATATGGTATCGAGCCACCAGGAATTCCCGCAGTTTCCATATTGGGGCCTGTCGTGCGCAAAGGCGATGTCGTCACTGATTTCGAGCTTCCCGATGAGACCGGTGCGCCGCGTCGCCTGTCCGGGCTCCTCGCCGATGGTCCCGTCGTGCTGTTCTTCTATCCCGCGGCCATGAGCCTTGGCTGCACTGTGGAGAGCTGTCACTTCCGCGATCTGATCGGCGAGTTCAAGGCAGTCGGGGCCCAGCCCGTCGGCATCAGCGCCGACAGGGTGGAGCGGCAGCGGCACTTTGCCGAGAAACATTCACTGGGCTATCCACTGTTATCGGACAGCAATCAGGTCGTCGCACGCCAGTTCGGGGTCAGGGGGTGGATTCCGATGATGCCTCTGCAGCGCGTCACGTTCGTGATCGATACCGACCTGACCGTGCTCGAGGTGATCAGCAGCGAGTTGGTAATGACCGTGCACGCCGACCGGGCGCTGGACGTGCTCAAAAAGCGCCAGCGTTGATCGTGTCCTGAAATTGACAACACAGCTCCGCATCGGACGGCCAAACCGACCCGGTCGTACGGTGCCAAAGCCATCCGCTCCGGCGGCCGCCGCTATGTCTTCCGCCGCGCGCTCTCCAGCAACGTTTTGCAGGCCTCGAGACAGGCCGCGGCGATCGTCCGGCCGAGGGCGCTCGGCTTCTTGTTCAAGAGCCGATGCATGATCACGCCGTGCAGCATCATCATGATCGGATAGGCGATGTGCGTGGCCCGGCTTTGTTCGACACCGGCGCGCACCAGATGGGCGGTGTAGCGTTCGATCTCGGCCCCCTGCGCATCCGCTGAGACGCGCTCCATCCAGCCGCGTCCATAAAGCAATTCATAATCGCGCGGATGGCTGGTGCCGAACTCGAGATGCCGCACGCAGGCATCCTGGAAGTCGCGCGATTTGGCGAGGTAGCCTGAGAAGCGTTGAAAGGCGAGCGTGCGCAACGCGGCCAGCAGCGCCTCCCGGTCGGCATAATAGCTGTAGACCGTCGGCGTCGTGGTGCCGGCCTCCGCCGCCACGCCGCGGATGGTCACGGCGTCCTCGCCGCCCGACTGCCACAGGGCGTCGGCGGCCTTCAAGATTCGGTGAGGCAGCTCCGGATCGGCAGTTCTCGGCATCGGTCCTATTGCTTTTACGCTGTATAAGTTATACGTCGTCTAAATAATAACCCCGTTCCCAGGAGCAAGCAAATGAGAGCAAGCAAATGAGCAGGCAGATGGCTCTTCCCCCGAAACTGATCGGACCCGCGATCTCCCTGATCACCGGCCTGATCACCTCGACCAGCATGTCGTTCGTCGGTCTCGCTTTGAACTATGGTTTCCAGCCGGATTTCGCGGCGCGCTGGCTGAAGGCCGCGGTTACGAGTTATGTCGTGGTGGTGCCGATCCTGATGATCGTCGTCCCGCGGATCCAGCGCTTTGTCATGCGGCAGGCGGGATTGCCGGCGCGCGAACCTCAGCCGAGGTCCGCG
This sequence comes from Bradyrhizobium prioriisuperbiae, assembly GCF_032397745.1. Classification (NCBI taxonomy): domain Bacteria; kingdom Pseudomonadati; phylum Pseudomonadota; class Alphaproteobacteria; order Hyphomicrobiales; family Nitrobacteraceae; genus Bradyrhizobium; species Bradyrhizobium prioriisuperbiae. The sequence continues at coordinate 1,758,981 of NZ_CP135921.1, read as the reverse complement.
GCATGACGACCGGGCATCACCACGACACCCCGATCCTGGTCACCGGCGCCGCCGGTGCCGTGGGCGGCATCGGCCGCAACCTGACGGAATTCCTGCTGGCAAGGGGGCACAAGGTGCGCGCCTTGGTTCGGCGCGAGGATGAGCGTGCCGCAGCGCTGCGGCGGCTCGGCGCAGAGGTCATTGTGGGCGACCTCACGGACCTCGCGTCGATGCACCGCGCCATCGAAGGCTGCCGGCGCATCTATTTCGGAATGTCGGTCTCGGCCGCCTATCTGGAAGCCACCATCAACACCGCCGCGGTGGCGCGCCATCACGGTGTCGAGGCATTCGTGAACATGTCGCAGATGACGGTTTCGCAGATGAGTATCCGGGAGACGACCGACAGCCCGCAGCACAAGCTGCACTGGCTGGCGGAGCAGGCACTGTGCTGGTCGGGACTGCCGGTTGTCACCATACGGCCGACGGTGTTCCTCGAGGGCTTTTTTCTCACACTCGCCGCCGCCGGCGTGCGGGCCTCCGACGTGTTGGCGCTGCCGATGGGCGCCGGCAGGACGTCGCCGATTTCGGCGGTCGATGTGGCGCGTGCGGTGGCCGTGATCCTCGACGATCCCGCGCCGCATATCGGACAGATCTACGATCTGACCGGGCCGGACTCCGCTGATCTCTATCACTATGCCCACGTGTTCTCCGACGCGCTCGGCAGGCCCATCCACTATCGCGACGTTCCACTCCAGGCGTGGAGCGAAGGCCTGCGGACAATGGGCTTTCCCGATCACGTGGTGCGCCATCTCTCGGCCATGACCGAGTTGACCAGGCAGGGGCGTTACGACCGCATGACCGACACCATGTTCAAGCTCACCGGCCAGGCACCGACCACCATGCGCGACTTCGTCAAGCGCCATGCCGCCGCATTCAGGCCGCGTGAACCGGCGCAATCCTGAGAGTCTGACTCAGAATGATCGAAAGCAGCTCACCACATTCAGCGTCATCACCGGGCTTGACCCGGTGATCCAGCTTAAGCGCTCAACTCGCGTGGTGATTTATTGAAGAAAGCTGGATTGTGACCGCGACTTGGCGCAGCCAAGTCGCTGAGGATAAGCCCGGCAATGACGGAGTGGGGATGATACGCCGCGCAAGTCCCAACCACATTTCCAGTCAGGCTCTGAGGCGCTCGGGCCGGACAGTTGCAGCGCGGCCCCGCGCGCGTTTACACTGAGCCATGAGCGATGTGTTGCTGACAACGACGGTCAACCGGCTCGACGCTGAAAACGCGCGACGTCTCGACGATGACGGCTTTCTCCTGCTCCGCGGCGCCGTCCCTGTGGACTGGCGCGAGCCGTTGCGCACCGCCTTCGAGGCCGGCGAGCTTCCTTCCGAAAAATGGCCGGTGCCGCGGGGCCGTGACTGGCGCCATGCTCTGCTCGATCTCGATCCGATCGTGCAGCGGGTCTGCCGCCTGCCGGCGCTGCTGGCCGCCACCCATCATGTGCTGCGCGCGCCGTTTTTCCTGGCGCAGGTCGAGGGGCGCGCGCCGCGCCTCGACGGCGGCGCGCAACTGCTGCATCGCGACGGCCCAGGCTCGAACCTGATGGAGACGATGACCGCGCTGGTGTATCTCGATCCGTTCGGGCCGGACAATGGCGGCACGCAGGTCGTGGCCGGCACGCATCGCGACGATGGCCTGAATGTGCCGGCGGGACAACTCCATCGGGAAGCAAAGGTGATGACGGGGCAGGCCGGCGATATCCTGCTGTTCGGCTCCACCTTGCTGCACGGCGCCACCTGCAACACCAGCGGCGCCCCGCGCCGATCCCTGCTGATCTGCTATGCCCTCACGTCCCTGCGCGAGAGCTACGACAAGAACCGGGCCATACGAGGTGTGCGGATGGACACCGGCGAGGTGTTTGCCGGCTGAGACACATTCGATTCGTCACGCATCATCGAACGTTGCCGTCCACTTGCCGCAAACTCGTCTCTGGCTCATGCGGCCGTCAGCGGCCGGGCTCGTTTGATCCGCTCTCGTTCGCGGGGCGACTGCATGGCGGCCCATAGATCGCTGCGCCGCTGCACGTTCAGCCAAAAATCGGGACTGTTGCCGAACACGCGCGCGAGAATAAGGGCTGTCGCGGCCGTGACGCCGCGGCGATCGTTGCACAGCTCGTTGACGTGCTTGCGTTGCACGCCCATCGCTTCGGCCAGCATGCCTTGGGTCAGGGCCATTGGCTTCATGAACTCTTCGATTAGAATTTCGCCAACGCTGGCCGGTTTGCGTTTCGTCGTCAACATCGCTCACCTCACCGGTAACTGTGGTCGTCCAGATAGACGCCTGCCGCTTCGCCCCGGCCGCCATCCCACCGGAACACCAGTCGCCATTGCTGGTTGACACGGATCGAATGGAGGCCTTCCAGGTTTCCTCGCAGCTTTTCGAAATGGTTGCTGGGCGGCACCCGCAAGTCCTGATCGGTGGTTGCATCGTCGATCATCTGGATCTTGCGGAATAGGCGGCTTTCGAGATCTGGTGGGATTCTCTTCGATCGGACGTCCGTGACAAAGAAATCGCGCAGCCAATCGTCCCGAAAGCTCACGATCATGCCGCGGCTCCATGATGGGCCAATGTACCACCCTCTGGTACATTTTGCAAACCCCAGCGACGCGCTGATTTGAGAGTGGGGGGCTGATGGCGTTCGACGTCGTTGCTGATCTGCTATGCCATCACACCCCTGCGGGGCGCCTACGACAAGAACCGGATCATACGCGGCGTGCGCATGGACACCGACGAGGTGTTTGCCGGTTGAGACGAGGGACGCTCTGCGGAGCCTGCGCTTGCGAGCGCTTCGCGCGAGGGAAGGGATTTGTGCCCGATCGAATGTTGTTTCCGCGCGGGATCGCTTCGAGCGATTGGATTACCAATCCAGATTCGCTGATCGGCAATGCGGGCAAACTGAGACCGCGTCTTGCAAAGGCCGATGGCAGCGGTGGCACTCCCCGCTTTTGCGCGTGATGTGAAACCCAAGCGCTTTGGCTTCTCCAAGATCGAGGCCGAACGTCCGGTGAATAAACATGACGCCGGGCAACGTGTCGCTTCGTACCTTGACTGCGATGACAGATTTGTCCTCAGCGGAGAGGGAAGCTGGCCACGTCACGTCTGTTGCGCACTTGGGACAAAATAGGTGCGGACATCCGTTGGATTCAATGAGGCTCATCGCAACCTGCACCGGTCGGTTTTTCGAACGATCTCTGTCTTGCACAAATCTCGGCGCGAGGCCATTGAGCGCTCGAGCAGTTGCGGGCAATGGCGTTCGCCGATTACGCTACGCCTCAACGCGGCAGAATATCCTGCTCCCGGGCGTAGGTCGCGAGCGCCCCGTCGATGTCTTCGCCGTCGATCGCGCCGGTGAGGGCGTCGAGCTGGTCGTCCCATTTGTTCCAGTCATGCTTGAACGCGACGCGACGGCGCTCCTGGGTGGAGACCGGATAGGGTTTCGGAAACATCGCCAGTGCCTTGTCGATGGTGGCCGCCGGGCCCGTCATCCCGATGTCGCGCAAGGCTTGCGCCGTGTATTCGGCAAAGGCGCCGCTGGAGTTGGAAAAGAACTGATGCAGCCCGCCATTGAACACTTCGCCGGTTAGCAGCGTCAGCACGAACACCGTGCGATGATTGCGCGGCATGCGCTCGATCTGCTCCCGGATCGCTGAACTCTCGCCAAAGCCGGAGACGCCGGGTAAAAGCTGCGCCTGCAGGTAAGACAGGCGCTGCGTATCGGACAATTGCGCGCGGGCCTGCGTCAGTGCCACTGCCAGCCCAGCGTCGCGACGGACATAGGCTTCGATCTCGGCGCGGAACTTTGTCTTGTCGGCGAACTGCCGTCCCAGCTCCCGCAGCTTGAGGTCCACGGCGGTAGGCGGCTTTTTGGGATCCGGCACGACGCCGTCCTTGATGCGCAGAAAACTCTGCGCGAAAAAGTCCGACCGCTTGCGGTCGTCGACGGGATAGGTCGGCCCGAACGCGGCGATCGCATCCGCGACCACGGCCGCGCGCTCTGTCAGGCCCGCTTCGCGCAGCGCGATCAGCAGGTCAGGCGCGAGCGTGCCCGAGGGATTGCTGAAATAGGCATGCAGCCCTTCGGTCGTGCCGTCATGTAGGCTTTCGCCGAAGCCCAGCAGCAGGCGCAGGCGCTGCAGGGCCGGCGCATCGCGGCTGATCGCTGCGAAATAATCGTCGCGCCCCGTCACCATCAGTCGCGCCAGGTTTGGCGGAAAAGCGAGGGTCAGCACCTCGTAATCCGGAATATGGCGCAAGGCGTCGTCCTGCGGTGTCGGGCGCGTTTGGCTGGCCTCGGGAGGCGCCGTCTGCGCGATGCCCGGATCGATTTCCATGGTCTGCAGCAGCAACGCGGCGGTCAAAACAAGTCCCAGATGAAATCGAGAGTGGTGCGGCATTCCGGCAAGGCCTCAACGCAGGATCGGACGTAATTTTGGATTCATGATTATGAAGCCAGGATTATGAAGCAATGGCGATAGCATGGATCCAGGACAACATGGAGCGACCGCGGTCGCGCTTGCCGAGCGGCTGCCAGCCCTGCATGAACCGCAGATCGCCTCACGGCGCGGCATGCTATGGAACCCTCGGCACAAGGAGGCCAGAATGTGTGTTCTTGCGATCGCCTGGCAGGCCCATCCGGATTGGCAACTGATAGCTATCGCCAACCGCGACGAGCGCCACGATCGCGCGAGTGCGCCGCTTGCGGTCTGGCCCGAGGGCGACATCATCGCGGGGCAGGATCTGGTGTCGGGCGGCACATGGCTGGGCGTCTCGACCACGGGCCGGTTCGCCGCCGTCACCAACCGCGCGGGCTGCGGCGAACCATCAGTCACCGCGCCGTCGCGCGGCCTCGCCGTGCGTGACCTTGTGCGAGGGCGCGGCGCACTGGCGACACCACAACTGGTCGATCTCGCGCCGCTCAATCCGCTCAATCTGTTTGTGGTGACGCCGGACGCTGCCGATCTCTGGGTGAACCGCCCGCAGGTCGAGCGGCGCGCGCTGACGGCGGGGCTGCACGGCCTGTCGAATGGCGGCCCGGACGACAAATGGGACAAGATCGTCGCGCTGGAGACCGCCGTAGCCGGCTGGATGACGGCAGGCAACAAAGATATCGAGCCGCTGTTTGCAAAACTGCGCGAAGAGCCGGAGGAGAATCCGGGCGCGCCGACAGCCGAGTGGCCGCGCAACGCGATCTTCGTGCGGCATCCGGTTTACGGCACGCGCAGCAGCACCGTCGTGACCATCGATGCGGCAGGCCGCGGCAGCATCAGCGAGCGCCGCTACGATGCCGCCGGCGCGCCCACCGGAGACACAAGGCTGGCTTTCACGTGGCGCGCTGAGACTTGAAGGCTTGTCCCCAAAGATAGCGCTCGCCCCAAAGATAAAAGCCGCGCCAGCCCGAAGGCCGACGCGGCTAATAAGACTTCTGTTGCCAGGTGTCTCAACCCCGAACAGGTTACGCCGCGAGGCGCACTTCGTTCAATGCAACGTTATCGTTTGCATTTAGTGTTTTGACCCGATAACGGCGGTATCATGCCGAGCACACTTCGAAACTTCTTCGCGACCATCGATCCTATTTCGCCCCCGCCTTAACAGCTCAGGTTTTGGCAACTCAGTTTGGCGGCCCGGAATTCTGCCTTTCGACAAAATCAATCTCACCGGTGATGTCTCGTCACCGACATGAGACTTTTAAGCTCAAGCTGCCAAAGCCGATCTGCCAAAATCCGGCTGCTAAGGTGGAGGCGCCGGGTACTGCCCCCGGGTCTGCCCGCAGTCCGCTTCGAGATTCAGCGCCATCGTCTTGCGACGGCCGCTCTATAGCACCTCGCGCGTGGCCCGGCTAGAGCCCGCTTAGGCGTCATCGAAGACCGACGTCGCGTCGATCAGTTCCATCCGCGGGTGCCAGGGGTTGAACGGGGTGTCGATCCCCCGCAGCACCGTGACCAGCCCCGGCGCGTGGCTGGCCAGCGCGGTGAAGAACGGGCGGAACCGGGGATCGGAGGCGATGCTCATGGCGTTGCGGCCCAGCGCCGAGAACGCATGGTGGTCCTGCCTTCGGCCGCGGCTGGTTTCCGAGGCATAGACGTTGGTGATCATCACCGCATAGAAATCGTCCACGATGTCGAAGCGGCGCACGCGGTGCGCATAGATGCCGCGATCCAGCTTGCGCACACTGGAGATGCCGCGCTGGATCATGAAGGCGTGCACCAGTTCATGCAGCAGGATCTCGTCGCGCGAACGGCCCGGTTGCCCGACGCCGATCTGCGGCCACTCGAACGGGAAGTAGTCGATGGTTGCGCCGGCGCCGCGGCCGGGATTGGCCAGCAGGTCCGCCCGCGTCGAATTCGGCTGGTCGGAATCGCGCACCGCGCCGCGCGGATTGGTGATGGCGTTGTGGATGGCGTGATGCGGATTGCGGATCCGCACGCCCTCGCGCAGGTCGTCATTGACCAGGATCTGGCTGACGATGTAGTTGCCGATGCGCGAGTGCGAGCCGACATGCAGATGCCGCACGATGCGCAGCACCTCGGCCTCGAAATGATGCCCGCCGGAAATCCGGATCGGCGGAAACTGCGCGTTTAAGGAATCGTCGGGATAATTGATCATGGCACGCTCCACTGGCTGAAACAGCAGGCGGCGACCGGGCCGTCGCGGACGCCCCCCTTAGCTATCTTGCGGCAGCATCCTCATGTGTTGGTGGCGCGCCGGTTGCGGCGGGTTCATGCGATCGGCGGAAGATTTTGGCGGCACGAAGCTAACCCGCCTGCGCTCTCCCGTTCGAGAGATGAGCGGGGAGACCGCGTCGACGGTGCGTGCCAGGGCGCACGTCCAAGACACACGTCCAAGACACACGTCAACGGCACACGTCATCCGTGTGCGCCATGAACGCACTCTCCGCTGATTGCGACCAACGCCCGGGGAGGGGTCGTTTTGGGAGTGAACTGGCGTCATGGCCGTAATCAGTTTCGTACTTCCGTCCGGCGACGATGGCTCGCTGGCCGGACCCACCAAGGTTGTCTCGCAGACACGCCAGACCATGCCGGACAACGGCGTGATGTTTGCCGGCCTCAGCGGCGACAGCGGCGGCCACGTCAAGGCCGTGGTCGCCACCGATCCCTCGGCGCTGACGATCGAGGACCTCGGCACCTCAAGCGCCGGCATTCGCTGGTTCCGCCTCACCCGCAGGCACCCCGGTCATCTGCGGGTCGACGCCAAAGACCACAGGGGTTTTGTGCTCGCGGCCTTCCTGCTCATCATCAAGCCGTTTTCGAACGACGGCCCGCCGGTGATCAACCTGCCGAAGGCCTCCGGCCCGATGGAGTTCGAGATCGATCCCGACGACGCCAGGCATCCGAACCTGATCAACGTCCATGTCTCCACGCCGAAGGACGACGCGGACTACATCGACAGGCGGATGACCGGCATCGGCTACAACATCTATCTGTTCGGCTTCCATGTGGTGTGCAGCGGCCTGGAGCTGCCGGTGTATGTGCCCGACACCCTTGTCGATCTCTCGCTCACCAAGGCCGAGCCGATCGACGGCAAGGTCTATGACTCGATCGAGCAGGCGCAGGCGGCGATCCGCGCCGCGCCGCAGCGCGCCGGCGGGCCCGCGCGTTTCGCTTATTATCGCGGCGCGGGCGGCGCCGTGATCGCGCCCACCGTGTTCTCGCCGGCCACCACGCCGCGCATCATCGCCACCTATTTCGGCGCGCGCCGTCTCTATGCGACCTATGTCGAGAACGAGATGGTCGGTCTCGCCATCGGCATTGTCGGCGGCCTGGTGATCCGCGCCATCGTCGGCCGCATCCTGCGCGCCAGCAACGAGGACCCGTTCGAGCCGCCGGGCAATCCGCCGAAGACGACGCTGCCGCCCGCGGTGGAGCGGCTGAAGACCACGGCGACAGATCTGCAGAACAAGAATCCGGTGCGCACCGTGGAAGTGCTGACAAAGCCGGCGACGTTTCGCCACACGCTCACCGCCTCCCCGCAGCAGATGAGTTACGCCCGGATCGAGATGGAGGGCTCGATGCGGCTCTCCACCGGCGGCAATGCGCATTACGGCGAAGGCGTCTATGCCTGGCCGGCCAATCGGCCCGGCTCCGGCACCTATATCGACATCGAGGTGCCGCCCGGCACCGGCGTCGAGACCCTCAACGTCGCCGGCACCAAATGGGTGCGCCTGCTGCCGCCGCAGGGCAACACCCTGCCGGTCAGGATCGTCGGCACCAACATGCCGAAGGCGGACATCGAATTCGGCCGCAAGATGGTGCGGCTGCCGGGGCCGTCGCGCAAGCCGTGAGGGCGGTGGATGGCACCGTGGTCGCCGCTCGCCGCCCAACAAGGCGGCGGGCGCCCACATTCGCGGCGTTGACTTGCCGGAACGCGCATGCTGCGATTGCCCCTCAAATGAGGAGCGGCCGAATGGCCGGAGGGGATGATGAGAAAGATTTCAGTTGTTGCGGCAGCCGCCATGCTGATGGTGGCCGGGTCGGCCCACGCCCAGACCAAAGTCAATATCGGCCTGTCCGGCTGGACCGGATTCGCCCCGCTGACGCTGGCCAAGGAAGCCGGCATCTTTGCGAAGAACGGCCTCGACGTCACCCTGAAGAAGATCCCGCAGGCCAGCCGCCATCTGGCGATTGCATCGGGTGACGTGCAGTGCGCCGCCACCACCGTCGAGACCTGGGTGACGTGGAACGCCAACGGCGTCGCCACCACGCAGCTGTTCCAGCTCGACAAGTCCTACGGCGCCGATGGCCTGGTGGTGCGCGCCGCGACCGACAAGATCGCCGACCTCAAGGGCAAGACGGTGGCCGCCTCCGCCCCCGGCACCGCCCCCTATTTCACCCTGGCCTGGTTCCTGAAGAAAAACGGGCTGAGCGTGAAGGATGTCACGGTCGTGAACATGGAGCCCGGCCCCGCCGCGCAAGCCTTCATCGCCGGACAGAACGACGCCGCGGTGACCTATGAGCCGTATCTCAGTGCGGTGCGCGCCAAGCCCGACGCCGGCAAGATCATTGCCACCACGCTGGATTACCCGATGATCATGGACACCTTCGGCTGCACGCCAAAGTTCATCGCCGAAAACGAACCCGCCGTGCGCGCGCTGACCAAAAGCTATTTCGAGGCGCTCGCCATGATCAAGTCGGACGAAGCCAAGTCCTACGAGATCATGGGCGCCGACGTGAAGCAGAGCGGCGAGGCGTTCGGCAACTCGGCGAAATACATCCGCTGGCAGGACCAGGAGGCCAACAAGAAGTTCTTCACCGGCGAACACGCGGCGTTCTCCAAGGAAGCGGCGGACCTGCTGCTGGAAGTCGGCGTCATCAAGCAGCTGCCGGATATGAGCAAGCTGGCTGATCCGAGGTTTGTGCAGTGACGTTTGTGTCGTCGTGAGGCAGCCCAAGCATCTCGTTCCCTCCCCCCTTGTGGGGGAGGGGCAGGGAGGGGGGTAGCCACGAAGGTACAAACTGGGCTGAGTCCTGACAATTTGACCCGGGTTGATTCCTGACAGGCAAGCTTCGTCTGATTCGATGGAGGATCAGGCGATGCCTTTCAGGGAGAGCAGTCCTATGGAGGAGCGTATCGCGTTGTTTCGGGAGTACGAGACGGGAGCATTTTCGGTGACGGAGCTGTGCGCGCGGTATGGCATCAGCCGGGAGACCTTCTACGTGTGGAAGCGCCGCCGCGCGAGCGGGGAGCCGCACTGGTTCGAGGAGAGAAGCCACGCGGTGGAGAGCTGTCCGCATGCGACGGCTAGCCAACTGGCCGACTGCCTCATCGCGACACGGCGACGGTTCCCGCATTTCGGCCCGAAGAAGGTCAAGGCATGGCTTGAGCGCGGGCGGCCCGAGATCGACTGGCCTGCGGCGTCGACGATCGGCGACATCCTGAAGCGGGAAGGCTTGGTCGAGACACGCCGTCGCCGACGTCGAGCGATTGCACAGGGCGAGGTGGTGGCGCCGGCAAGCGTCCCCAATGAGGAATGGTCGATCGACTTTAAGGGCTGGTTTCGAACCCGCGACGGGACACGCTGCGATCCGCTCACCATCACGGATGCTGCGAGCCGCTTTCTTGTCGAGGTCCGCATCGTCGATCCGACCTGGGCTGGCGTTAAAGGCGCGCTGGAACGCGTTTTCGCGGACATTGGCCTTCCCGATGCGATCCGCTCCGATAACGGTACACCGTTCGGATCCACGGGGGCGGGCGGCCTTTCGGCACTCTCGGTGTGGTGGCTCAAGCTCGGCATCGAGCCGCACTACATCCCGCCGGCGAGTCCGCAGGACAACGCCCGGCACGAGCGCATGCACCGCACTCTGAAGGCTGAGACCTCGAAACCGCCGGCGGCAACGGCTGCCGAGCAGCAGCGCCGGTTCGACGTCTTCCGCCACCACTTCAACCAGGAGCGGCCGCACGAGGCTCTCGATCAAGCGCCGCCCGCCAAGCTCTGGCAGTCGCCGTCGCGCGCCCTGCCGAGCCATCTCCATGACCCCTGGTACGATGCTTATCATGAGGTCCGCCGTGTGCGTTCCTCCGGCGAAATCAAATGGCGCGGCGAGCTCGTGTTCGTCGGTGAAGCGCTTGCAGGCGAACTCGTTGGTCTCGCCGAACGCGACACCGGCGGCCACATCCTGCGCTTCTGCGACCGGGATCTGGGGGTGATCGATCGTGACCACCGTTTCCTCCGCTTTGCTCCCCCGCGCGCCCGGTTCCGTGTTCAGCAGAAAACGGCAGCGACAGCAAAACAATGACCGAATACTGTCAGGCATCAGCCCGGTCCAAAATGTCAGGAATCGACCCGGTCGGACCGAATGCCTCACGCCACCGTTCGCAAACGTCAGCGCGACAGGGCGAGGCAACTTCGGCAGACGATGACTCCTGCCGAAACGCTGCTGTGGCGCTATCTCAAGGCTCATCGGATTGACGGACTTGGTTTTCGCAGGCAGGTCCCGTTTCGAAATTATATCGCGGACTTCGTCTGCCTTTCGGCAAAGCTGGTCGTCGAGCTGGACGGCGAGAGTCATGACTTCGCCGAACAACAGAAGGCTGATCGAGATCGCGATGACGTCTTTGCGTCCGAGGGCTTTGCAACACTACGGTTCACCAACGATCAGGTGGTGTCGAATTTGGAAGGCGTCGTCGATGTTATCAGGCGGACAGCTCGATCTCGTGTGCAGATAAATCATGAAGACTGAACAGCGTCACTCACCCCCCTCCCTGACCCTCCCCCACAAGGGCAGGGCTGTCCCGGGAATGATTCACTATGCCGCAGCGCATGCCCGGCGACTCCAGCGTGAACCGGATACTTTCTGGTTGTCGAGACACAGAAAAGGGCCGGGCATGCAATACGTGAATAGCATCTTTGGGGAGCTCCTCAAACCGATTGATCGACGACAATTTCGGGAAATCGTCGAGCGACATAACGGTAATGCCTACGACAAGACGTTCAAAAGCTGGGATCATCTTGTGGCGATGGTGGGCGCCCAATTGGGCGGGGTCACGAGCCTGCGCGCTGTGGAAGCGACCTCTAAGGCAAACTCCCATCAGCATTATCATTTGGGTGTAGGCAAGACCCCTCGCTCGACACTCTCGCGTGCGAATGCACGTCGTCCGGTGAGTATTTTCGCGGAAACTTTCGCGATGCTGGCAAAGAAGGCCGATCGACACACGCGGGTGGAAGGGGCCGAGATGGTTCGGTTGATCGACTCGAGCCCGGTGCCGTTGGGCAAGATGTGCGAATGGGCCGAATGGAATGGCCGTATCCGCGGCCTGAAGATGCACGTCGTCTATCATCCAGGGAACGATGTCCCGCGTTGTGTCGAGATTACGCCGGCGACCGTCAATGACGTCGAGATCGGCCGTCAAACGGAGCTGGAAGCCGGTGCGACCTACGTTTTCGACAAGGGCTATTATCACTTTGGCTGGTGGAAGAAGATCAATGCTGCCAAGGCTTTCTTCGTCACCCGCGTCAAGGTGAACACGCGCTTGCGCATGACAAAGTCCCGGTACGTGCGCAAGACCATAGGCGACGGCTTCAGAGTCATCGCCGATGCCAATGTCTCGCTCGCCAGCAAGGGCGATTCCAGTCTGCCGATCCCATTGCGACGCATCAAGGTCAGGCGTGACAAAGGGGGAATGATCACTCTCATCACCAACGATCTCGAACGCACGGCAGTCGAGATTGCGGCTCTCTACAAGAGCCGCTGGCAGATCGAGCTCCTGTTCCGCTGGATCAAGCAGCATCTCAACCTCCACAAGTTCATGGGCAAGAACGACAACGCCATTCGGCTGCAAATCATAGCCGCGATGATCGCCTATCTGCTCCTGCGCCTCGCGCGGCGTCTGAATTCCTTGCCGATGCTGCAGCTACGTTTCGCTGAGCTCGTTTGCCAACGCCTGTTCATGCGAAAACCGATCGCAGAAATTGACACCCCGCCACCCGTCAATCCGAGCAGGCCAAAACCCAGGTTCTCTCCCGATCAGCTGGGGTTCACCTATGCGTGATTTTTCCCGGGACAGCCCTGCCACAAGGGGGGAGGGAACAGGCAGAGTTCGGAGAGGTGCAGCAATCCGGTTACGCGAGGTTGCGGATCGGTTCGTCGCTATCCTGCAGGCATCTCCGTATTCGCTTTTTCGATGACCCACGCCGGCAAGCGAGTTGAGTCTGTAAGGCGGCCCGAGCATCTCGTTCCCTCCCCCCTTGTGGGCGAGGGTCAGGGAGGGGGGTACCGCAAAGACCCAACGCCAATGTCCGCGATCTTCAACAACGTCTATCAATCCCCATGAAACCCCTCGCCCCCGTCTCCCCCACCGCCCGCGTCCTGCTCGGCATTCTCTTCTTCGTCCTGTTCTTCGCCGCCTGGGCGCTCGCCACCCTCGGCGGCTTCGTCTCCAAAACCTTCCTGGCCGATCCCGTCACCATGGTGCGGGACGGCTATGAGCTGCTCACCAAGCACGGCTTCGCGTTCGACATCGGCATGACGGTGTGGCGGGTGCTCGGCGGCTTCATTCTCGCGGCTCTCGTCGCTGTCCCCGTCGGCATCCTGATGGGCGCGTTCAAGCCGATCGAAGCCTTCCTCGAGCCGTTCGTGTCGTTCGCGCGCTACCTGCCGGCGTCCGCCTTCATTCCGCTTTTGATCCTGTGGGCCGGCATCGGCGAGACGCAGAAGCTCATGGTGATCTTCATCGGCTCGGTGTTCCAGCTGATCCTGATGGTCGCGGTCACCACCGGCAGCGTGCGCCGCGATCTGGTCGACGCCGCGCTGACGCTCGGCGCCCGCAACCAGGGCATCCTCGCCCGCGTCATGATTCCCTCCGCCGCGCCTGACATCGCCGAAATCCTGCGCCTGGTGCTGGGCTGGGCCTGGACTTATGTGATCGTCGCCGAACTGATCGGCTCGTCCTCCGGCATCGGCCACATGATCATCGACAGCCAGGCGCTGCTCGCGACGGGACAGATGATTTTCGGCATCATTATCATCGGCGTCATCGGGCTGATTTCGGATTTCCTGTTCAAGGCGCTCAACCGCAAGCTCTTTCCCTGGAGCCTCGCATGAGCAAATTGATCATCGAGAACGTCTCCCGCGTCTTCCCGCCGGTCCATGGTGGCCAGCCGACCCAGGCGCTGCTGCCGGCCAATCTCACCGTCGGCGACAATGATTTCATCACGCTGCTCGGCCCCTCCGGCTGCGGCAAGTCCACGTTGCTGCGCATTATCGCGGGCCTGGACACGCCGACCACGGGCAGGATCCTGCTCGACGGCCAGCAGGTCACCGGCCCCGGCGCCGACCGCGGCATGGTGTTCCAGTCCTACACGCTGTTTCCCTGGCTCACGATCTCGGAAAACATCGGCTTCGGCTTGCGCGAAAAGGGCGTGCCTGCGGGCGAGCGCAACGCCATCGTGGCGCAATGGCTGGAGCGCGTCGGCCTGAAAGGTTTCGCCAACCATTATCCCAAACAGCTCTCCGGCGGTATGCAGCAGCGCACCGCCATTGCTCGCGCACTGGCCAATTCCCCGGCGATCCTGCTGCTGGACGAACCCTTCGGCGCGCTGGACAACCAGACCCGTGCGCTGATGCAGGAGCTGCTGCTCGGCATCTGGGAGCGCGAGCGCAAGACCGTGCTGTTCGTCACCCACGATATCGAGGAATCCATCTTCCTGGCGTCGCGCGTCCTCGTCATGTCCGCCCGCCCCGGTCGTTTCAAGGCCGATGTCCGCGTCGATCTCGGCCACCCCCGCCACTACACCATCAAGACCTCGCCGGAATTCTCGGCGCTGAAAGCGCGGCTCACCGAAGAGATTCGTGTGGAGGCCGTGCTGGCGGCGGAAGAGCATTGAGGGGAGTGGCGTGTGTGGCGCCAGTGGGAGCCGAAGCGCTTCGATACTCTCAGTGTCGTCGTCCGGCTCGACCTCTGCGACTCGGCGGAGCCGAGTCGCTGGACCCAGTAGGCAGCGCGGTCAGTGGTTGAACGATAGCGTCGGACGCGGTGGCCACCAGCTCATCGCTCACACCATCCGCACCCCGGGTACTGGATCGCCCGGTCGAGGCCGGGCGATGACAGCAGAGTGTTGCGAGGCGCCTCGCCATTTTCAGCGCCACCCCCCATCACCCCTCCGGCGCCGGATACCTCGCCGCCAGCTCCCGCAGCGGCATCCCCGCTTCCTCCCGCCGCAGCGCCCGCACCGCCAGCACCACCCGCTCGCGCTCCGCCACCGGCCCGTAAAACGCATCCTCGCCCCACAGCTGCGGCTGCGGGCCGGTAAGCCCGCGCACCCAGACCAGGAAGGTGGGGCCCTCGGCGAGATCTCGGCGTTGCATGATGGAAACCTCCGCAGCGATGATGATGTCAGCGATACCCCATCATAACGCAGCATCACGCCGACGGCTCTCGCGCGCAACAGCGAAGCAAGCCAGCCATCGACTCCGTCACGCTATCCCAGCTCCGCCAATCGCGCGATGAACCGCTCCTTGCGTGCGTGGCGCGTGCGGAGCGCGCTCAGGCGCCGGCTGAAATCAGTGGCCGTGCCGTCCGC
Source organism: Bradyrhizobium prioriisuperbiae (assembly GCF_032397745.1). Taxonomy (NCBI): domain Bacteria; kingdom Pseudomonadati; phylum Pseudomonadota; class Alphaproteobacteria; order Hyphomicrobiales; family Nitrobacteraceae; genus Bradyrhizobium; species Bradyrhizobium prioriisuperbiae. The sequence goes on along the minus strand of NZ_CP135921.1, from coordinate 1,743,901 downwards.
CTCCGCGATCGCCTTGAGGTCGCGCAGCAGGTTTGCGGCCCGCGCATAAGCCCCGGCGTTGCTGCGCTGGATCTCGGTCTCCACCTCGTGCCAGGCTGCTTCGCCGCGTGTGCGGATGGCATCGAGCCGCGTCCGTTCGGCGCGGGCCTGCGCCGCGGCCTGCCGCCTCTCCTCGGTCGCTCGTTGTTCCTTTCGCTGCTGCTCGCGCGCCTCGTGCATGGCGTCGGCGCCCGCCCGCAGCTCGCCGGCCGTGCGCGCCCGCGCCGCGGGCGGGCGGGGCGTTTGTCGTTTGCGGAGCAGGGCCCGCAGTTCGCTCGCCACATGCGGCTCGCCGGCGAACACGCGCGCAAGGAGGCTGGTCTTGTCGTTGTCGGAGAGGCCGGCGATCAGCTTTCGCACGGAGGCTTGCGGCATTGCGTCGTCCGCCGGGCCGACGCCGCCCTCGGTCACCACGTCGATCAGGTCCTGGGCGATGCCGAGGAAGTCCGCAAGCGCATCGAGCGCTCCGGTCATCGGGCCGATCCCCGGCAGCGGCTCCGGCACATCGTCGGCAATCGTGCCGTCCTCCACCGCCATCAGCCACAGCAGATAGAACAGCCGCAGGTCCCCGCTGAGCACCGCGGTGCGCAGCGGCGCCAGCGCGGCAAGCCAGCCCGCGCCGTCGTCCCATTCCTCGTCGGACTCCACCTCTTCGCGGATGATGTCGAGCACCAGATGCTCGCCGGCCGCCGTCAGCGTGGCGCCGTCGACGCCGCGGAGCAGGTCGTCGAGATGCCGCCGGTCGACCAACCGCAGCGGCAGGCGGATCATCAGCCGATGGCTGCCCCAGTTCGCCACGTACAGATGCAGGTCGAACCAGCGCGCCATGAGCTTGGCCGGATCGCCCTTGAAGTCGCCCCACTGATAGTCGTTGGTGAAACTCGTGGCCGTGATCCGCGCCCGGCTCGACAGCTTCCTCAGCTCCGCGCGGTCCGCCTCGGTAAGCGGCCGGTCGACCGCCTGGAATTCGTAATACTGATATTCGCTCAAAGGAGGCTCGCGGGGGTAGCATCTGTGATCGGGTCTGTTCGACGGCGGTCGGAAGGGCAGGAATATCGAGGATTATATTATGATCGGCCGAATCCTTCCGAAAGGAACAGCTCTTCGAGAGTTTTGTTGAGCCACTTCGTCGTGTAGGCCGGCTTGAGTGCATCTTTCGGCCGATGCCCGGCGCCGCTCAGCAGCGTCTCCAGGGCGATCAATCGCCCCCTCAGTCCAAGCCGGACACCGAAGCGCATGCTGGCTCTGTCAGGACCGCACAACACCCACGCGTCGCTGCGTGTGAGGGCATGAGCCCACAACGATTGTTCACCCAGATCCAGTGCAATATCGGGTGCCTGCACCGCCACCACGGCGCGTTGCGCATCGTTGATCGCGTGGACCGCCTTGAGTGAGGCGCGAAGCTGTCCGGCGTCGATCTGCAATTCCGGCCGGCGCCGCTGGAAACCCGTCTGGGTCTCGATGACGCAATCCTCGACGGTCTCGAGGCTGTAGCCATTCGACAGGGCGCGCCACGCCCCAACCCGGTGGCACTCCAGGATCGCGTTGGTATCGACGAGGACCGGACCGCGGTGCCGCGCCATGACGCCTCACAGCGCGAGCGGGGACGGCACCCCGTGGGTCGCGAACAGGTCGGCAAGATCGTCCATCGTCAGGTCGAGCAGTCCCGCTGCCCGCCGCTCCGATACGCGTCCCTGTTCGATCGCCAGGGCGATCACCTGCATGAATGGTTTGGAGTACAGGGGAGGCGGCGTGGTCGGGGCGGCGTCGCGTCCATTGTTGCGCAGAGCCGCGTCCGGAATGGCCTTTGCCATGGTCGGCTTCAATCGGCCGACAGCAACAAGCCGCCATTTCAGCGCCGAGGACGTCACCTGAAGCGCGTGCGCAGCGCTGTTCAATCGATCGATCAGGTCGTCCTCGGCGAGATCGGACCAGTCACCGAACCGATCGAGTACCGGCGTTGGCATGAGGACCGCTGATGCAAAGATGTTGGCGAGCTGCTCGACGCGGTTGCCGCCGGTTTCCAGCGCGTCTTCCGCATGTTCGGGCGGCATGGAATCCCAGGTGAGGATATGAAAAAGCTCATGGGCCAGGTCGAAATTGCGACGCCCGATGACTTCATGGCGATTGATCAGCACGACATCCAGTTCCGGCAAGCGGCACGCGGCGCCGGAAATTCCTTGCACCGCGTCCACCATGAGCACGAGGATGCTGAGGTGTTGTTCCATCACCTCGACAAGGCGCCGTGCCGGCACCTCGCCGAGTTTCAGCTCGTCGGCAAATCGATCGCCGGCGTCCATGACGTCCTCGAAGCGCTGGTGACGCGTGATCGCGAGCGATTTGCGCAGCAACGGTGCCGTTCGGCCGACCTGGGGAGCGATGACGCGAAAGGCCGCGATCCAGCGTCCGGCGCTGCGCTCATAGGCTTTCAGGTGCTGCGGCCCGACATCGGCTTGGCGCCGCCAGGAGAAGCGCCCTTCGTCGACGAGCAGAAACGGATCGGTGAAATAGTCGAGAGGAGCTCCGAGCTTCTGGACGGCAATGACCAGCTCCTCGGCGGTCACGCGCCGTTCGCCAGTTTCGATCGCCGAAACTGTTTGACGGTCCTTGAAACCGAACAGGCGCGCGAGATCGTCCTGCGAGAGGCTTCGCTCCTCGCGCAGGGCCTTGATACGCCCTCCGATGAAATTCGCCATGGCAGGCCTCCGTCGAATAGATATAATCTTGCAAAACTTAAAAAGCAAGATTATGTTGCGAACACAAGGCGCGATCCAGTAGGTAGCGTGACCAACCCTCCGCCGCTCTCGGCGGAGGGGCCATCATCCCGAATCCTAAGCCGCTTGGGCCTTGCTGTTGTGAGAATACCTGCGCGAAAGGTGCTTCTCCAGTCGCTCGGCCATGTCGGACTTGGCCGTGTTGGGGAAGATCTGATCTCGGCCGGCGACGATTGCGCCCCATGCGTCGGGGAAGCTGAACTTCCCCATATACTTCAATAAAGTCTCCTCATCGGCCTGCCACTCGGGGTGCTTGTGCAGGACGATACAAATGGCCTCGATCACCGTGGACCGAAGATAGCCCGCATTGCCGTCCGCCGTTCGTGTAATGCACCGCAGCGCGGACAGCAGGGTTTGATATCCGTAGACTTCGTAGCATTTGAACAGCGCATTCACGGCGCTTGTCTCACCGACTTTCATGTTGGACAGGGTCGTGTTCGTGCGCAGCACAACAACGTCAGCCGCGGCGCAAACCTCGGCAATCGCCTGGCTTCTTTGTTCGCCCGATGCCAAGCGGGCATGGAAGAGCTGCGTATAAGTCGTTTTCGTCACGTTGCCGTTGACCGCGGCATAAGCTGCGGCTTGCTTTGCGCGATCTGCCTGCACGATCTGGCATGGCACCTGGGACAGTCCGCGGAGCATGGCCGCGGTTGTTCGATGCTGGCCGTCGACGACGGCGAAGTGTCCTCCCTCGACCGGTGCGACGATAACGGGGGCGAATTTTGACCAGTCGAACTGATCGGCAATATGCGCGATATTGATTGCCCCGCGCCGACTGATGCCACGTTGATACTGGTGATCGATCACCAGTTTGTCGATGTCGATCCAGTTGAGTTGTGGAGCAGGGCCAGGAGCGAATTCTGATGATGGCTTGGAGAAGCGCTCCGCATTGAGTGGTTTCAACATCAGGAACCTCTTTGAGAGCACCTGGATGGTGCGTCTTCGATGCTCCGCCTCGAATATTTCAGCTTCTCATCGGTATCGTGTTATTCACCGAAATATTTTATCCGTGCGCGCGCTGTTCGGAGCGGGTAATGGCGTTTTCTTCAGTTGCGGTGCGCAACATTTATTCTTCGACAAAGAAATCCTCGTCGATTCGCTTCACTTCTACGGCGCGGCTCACGCGCACGCCGACGCCGTGCTCGATCATCAGCTCGGCCAGGCGATCACCGTCGACTAGGATAATGCGCTGGGGTAGGTGCCGAACGAAATCGGCCGCGGGCGCGCTGAAGATAGAAGTGGTAACGAACACGCCTTTGCCGGCGCCGAGCCCGACAAGGCTGCCGACGAATCCCTGCACTTCGGGCCGGCCGACGCTGACATGCGGCGCATAGCGCTTGGCCTGGACATAGATGCGGTCGAGGCCGAGGCGGTCTTCGTCGATCACACCGTCCACGCCGTTATCGCCGCTGCGGCCAAGGCGTCGTGCGGCGTCCTCGTGGCTTCCGCCATAACCCATGGCAATCAGGAGATCGACGATCGCGCGTTCGAAAAAAGTGGGGCTCTGAGCCAGGATGCGCTGGAGCAGATCGGTCTTGAGCGCGGCGTGCAATATCGCTTGCGCCGCGTCGATCTGTTCTTCCGGGGTTGCCGGATTGTCCGCGCTTGCTTTGGCAGCAGAGGTCTGATCCGACGACGAGGCGCCGTTTGCCTTGTAGAACTGGACGAAGGCCGGGTAACGCATCAACACGTCCACATCGATTGCGGGCGGATTCGACTGCAGGAGTGCTTTACCTGCATCGCTGGCCGTGAAGCGCCCACACGAGGGGCTGTCGATGAGACCGGCCTTGCTCATATAGAACTTGGCCCAATGGACGCGGTTGTGCAGCAGCCGCTGGGCAGCATCTCCGCGCGCTCGGCGTCGCTGAGGCCGAGCTGGTCGGCGATCGCGTCGGCTACGTCGGGTACCCGTGTCTCGCCCGCCGCGGCGAGGCGAAGCACGGGGAGCATCAGCGCCTGATAATCGGGAATACTCATGCCGTCAGCCGGATCATGCTTGGGCAGCAGCAGTACGGTGGCCGCGCTTCGATGCAGGTGCGGATGCGCGCGGGGTGCGGATACGCTCGAGCAGCACGCTGGCGGGCTCGTCGTTCGGATCCTGCGGCACCAGCTCGCCCCGGAACGCCTTGGCAAGGATGATGGACTCTAGCCGGTCGAGCAGCGCGCTGGTGCGGGCGGCTTCGGCTTCAAGGCGGTCGGCGTGAGCGAGCGCCGATCTAATGCGTTTAACAATCTCTCGCTGCTCTTCCATCGGCGGCAAGGCGATGTGGAAAGCACGTACCTCTGGAAAGTAGATCGTGGTGTGCGTCGACCCCATGCCGAATTTTCGGATGTTGTCACCTTCAGCCATCAGCGCGAACATGAGATATTCCGGCAACAATGCTTCTGTACAGGTCCAAGTGGCGAAATCCTGGCTTGTTGCCATCGGCCGCGACATCATTGTCACATAGCCGACGGATGCTGTGCGAGAGAGGCAGACGGTGCCAGTCGGCAATAGCCGAGCCGATGAGTTCGCGAGTCCAGCGTCTGAAATCGTCTGCATTGTCTCACCAATAGAACGTCCATGATGTGCACCAGCATCGCGGATTCCAATCCAGGGAATGCCGCCATTCCAATAGTCAGAACGTGAACGGCTTGGGGTGTGTCCAGTCTCTTGCTTCGCCAGTCGCAGGAGGGGAACCCATTGCCATCCCGCTGGGAGGACGGTGCCTGGATCATTCACGGCCAGTCCTGCGGTGCCGGGTATAAGCTTGTCAGTCGCTTCACGTCCGCCGCGTCCTTGCTCGGGTGCAGCTACTCGTGTGAGCAAATGAGCGACCGACTCTGTTTGCGCACGTTCACGCCACTTGTCCGTCAGGTCGCCTGTAACTCCAGCGCGCAAAATTGTTAGCCGCTCGCGATCCGCCAACATCGGTACCCAATCCAGCTCCGTCCGAGCGCGAGCGATGTGCGCGGTCAGCTTGTCCAGCTTGGTGACGATGCGTCGCTGTTCGGCCGCAGGAGGGAGCGGATGTTTAATACGACGCAGGGCATCCTGACTGATGTTGCGCATTGAAAACTGGTTGCCCGTTGCCAGTTCTTCGATTTGTTTCCGCGCGACCGCGGATCGCAAAACCAATAATACCCACTTCTTTGTATCCTCGTTCACGACGAGGCGAAGAATTTTGTCGCTGAGAAACAATCCGTCAGGCTCGGTTTCGACCAAAACCACCGCGCCAACAAGTTCTAGCGTATTGGCACGGGAAAATAAGAGATCGCCCGCATGGATTCTTGCCTGTTCTGGTGGCCTGTATTCTGGCGGCAAGGTCTTCGATTGACTAGCATCGAAGCGCCCCCAGGTTACGGCACTCACTTTCACCACTCCTAGCTCGCCCCCGCGTGGCGGGCGTTCCTCGCAGCGCATGTTTTTGCCGGCCTCGACCTTATATAAAAGGTCACCTAGCGCAGTTTGAACCCAACCGCTCGGTAGCATCACTCTGCCGCCTCCGCGGTCTCCACCCTCACTCCAGTGCTCTCGCTCTCCAGCTCACTCACTAGCGCGCCAATTTCCTCCAGCGCCAACTTCAGATGCCCCTCGATTGCCGCTGCGATGTCTTCCGGCGTATCGAGGCCATCCTCGGCCTCAGCGCTGGTGTCTTTCAGCCAGCTAATATCGAGATTGTCGCCGCGTGTAGCGATCTCTGCGCGCGTGAAGCGGCGGAAGCGGCCTTCCTCGCCCTGGTCGATGCGTGGAGCGGCGGCGCGCGGATCGTCGCCGTAAGCGGCGGCAAAGTCGTCGAGATCAGCGGCCTTGAACGGGTTTGTCTTGCCATACTGGGGCGCGCCCGAGCGGGCATCATAAATCCACACCTCCTTCGTGGTGTCCTCCGCCGGCGCTTCTTCGTTGGCACGGGTGAAGAACAGCACATTGGTTTTCACGCCTTGGGCATAAAATAGGCCGATCGGCAGGCGCAGGATGGTGTGGAGATTGCACCAGCTCATCAGCCGCTGGCGAAGCAGCTTACCGCGCCCGTCGTCGAACAGCACGTTGTCCGGCACGATCACTGCTGCGCGTCCGCCAAGCTTCAGCGCACGGATGCAGTGCTCGACGAAGGGAAGCTGATAGGACGAGACCCGGTCGGCAATCGTCAGATCGTCGCGAGTCGGCGGGCCGCCAGCGGGGCCAAAGGGCGGATTGGTGAGGATCAGGTCGGCGTTTTTAAACTGCGGTCGCGCTCCCGCCGGGCTCAGCGTGTCGGCAAGATCAAGATTGTCCGGGTCAATCGCGTGCAGGTGCAGATTCATCAGCAGCAGGCGAAAGGTGTCGGGCACGTTCTCGATTCCGCGAAGCGCCTGTTGGAGCTGGAATGTCTGCTTCTTAGGCGAGAGCTCGAAATAGTCGTCGGTTGCCACCTTCATGAGGCTGTTGGCTGCGATCAGGAAGCCGCCGGTGCCGGCTGCCGGGTCCTGGATCACTTCACCCGGTTTGGGCTGCATCAGGCGAACCATCACCTGGATCAGGGCACGTGGCGTGAAGTATTGGCCAGCGCCGCGCTTGGTCTCTTCGGCCATTTTCTGCAGCAGGCCCTCATAGGCGTCGCCGAACGCGTCGCGCTCTTCGGTGAACCAGTGCAGGCCATCGATGGCGTCGATCAGCTTACGCAGGTTCGCCGGCTCGCGGACGATCGTCGCCGCATTCTGGAAAATCGCCACCACCGAGCGATCAGCGACCTTGGTTCCGTCACCCAGGTCGATCAGCCCCTGCTTGTAGCGCTGCAGCACCTCGGTCTCGCTCGCGCCTTTCAGCGCGCTCCAACGGTACTGCTCCGGAATGCGGCTTTCGTCCTTCTGTTCGGACGCCATTTTGAGGAATAGCAGGTAGGTGAGCTCGGTGACATACTGCTGGTACGTCACCCCGTCCTTGCGGAGCAGCGAGCAAAGACGCCAGAGCTTGTTCACGAGATCAGCGGACGGGTTCATCACGGTTCTTTCGTTATGCGACCCTGCCGCCGTCCCAGATGGCAGCGTTCAGGTCTTTAAGCACTTCCCTTAACCCGGAATCGAACGCACGGTCGACCACTTCGAAGCCACCGGCCTGTGCAAACAGTGGATCAGAGAGGATTTCGGGATCGCCGACCGGCTGAGCCTTCAGGACGCGGCCGATACGGGTGAGCCACTGCTTCTGCTTGGATGTCCAGGCCCGGCTCGCGAGGATGCGCTGCACTCCGTTCTCAACCCGCGCCTCATAAGGCACCAGCGGGTCACCGACCGCCGCCTGGCGGACGAAACCGATGATATGCGCGGCGATGTCGGCGTTGCGGGCGCTGCCATAGGCGCGGCGCAGGTTGGCCTCGGAGAACCCCTTGGAATCGAGCAGGATGGCCAGTTCCTTCAGTTCCTTGCGGGTGAGCTCGCGTGGGCGCTGAGTCGCCGCGATCATGGCGGGCACCGCGTTCATATTAGCGCGGACGAACGCCTCAAAACTCTCGATATAGTCGCCGGGCGTAGCCTTGCCGCCATAGTTGTCCGCGACCGAGACAAGCTCGTCTTCATGCTCGGAAATATAGATGCCGTCGCGAGGGCGTGCAGGGTTGGCAGCATCGAGAACTGCCGCGAGCGACGGGTGCTGCTGGAACAATGCGATGGTGTCGGTGGGCGGCGCAGACTTGAGGCGGTCAGCCAGGCCATCGAACGGCCCCAGCACCGCCTCGAGCGCTTCGCGTCGGGTCTCGTCGATGTGGCGCAGGCGCTGGCGCAGCTTGACCACAATCTGATCGCGCACGAACGCACGGTCGATATCGGTGGTGGCACGCTCCAGATCGGCGGCCAGCGTGGTGAAGCTAAGGGCCGGGTCGACCACCACCGGCCGCATGTCCGTCACCTCCTGCAGATTGGCGTAGATGTCGACGGCGTCGAAGATCCGGAAATATTCCTTGCCGATCTCGTCGCAGCGGCGGGTGGCTCGGCCGATCATCTGGTCGTAAAGGATGCGGCTGTTGACACGACGAACAAAGGCCAGGTTGACAATCGGTGGGACATCGATGCCGGTCGTCAGCAGGTCGACGGTGACGACATATTTGGGGCGCGGATCATTCTTGAGCGCTTTGATGCGATCGAGCGGCTTGTCGACCGATCCGGTGATTTTCTCGACCAGATCGTGCGGCTGCGGCCCGTACTCCGCGCTCAGTGCGATGCGAAGCTCGTCGACGAGGATATCGGCGTGGTCGTCGCGCGCGGCGAACAGTAGCGTCTTGCCGGGCTGGTCGGGTGGGCACTCGGCCGCGATCGCCTCGGCCACCGCCCTGTTGAAGGGGCGTGTGTAGACCTTCTTGTTGAATTCGGCGACCTCGAAATCGACCTGGTCATCGAGATTGAAGAGGTCGATCTGCCCCGTGCGGGGATCGACGATATTGACCTCTTCGCCCTTGTCGAAGCTGATCCCCGTCTGGCTGAGCGCTGTCGTAATGCGGCGCGGTGGACGATGATCAATCAGGTAGCCGTCGATCACGGCCTGACGGTAGCCGTAGTGGAACGCGGGTGCTCCGAAGATCTCGCGCGTGTGCAGCGCGGGTGTCGCGGTCAGCGCGACCTTCGTCGCATCGAAATAATCGAGCACGCGGCGGTAAGCAGAGAGATAGTCGGCGAGATTGCGAAAGCCGAGGTCTTCCTCACGCAGTTCGGCGTCCAGCGTGTAGCCGCGATGAGCCTCGTCGACGATGATAAGATCATAAGTGCCCGGCGTCGGCCGTTCCGCATCGGGATCGTCGAAGATGCGGCGGATCATCGCCTGTACCGTCGCCACCTGCACCCGGTCGGTTGCCTCCGGGAATTTGCGCGCCATGTCGGCGATCGGGAACACCTGATCGAACTTGAGAAAGCCGCTGGTGTCGGTGTTGCTCATGGCATCTAGCGTCTGGCGCCCCAACGCATTGCGATCCACCAGGAAGAGGATGCGGCGGAAGCGCTTGGTGCGCAGGAGTTCGTACATCAGCGCGATGGCAAGGCGTGTTTTTCCCGTGCCGGTGGCCATGGCGAGCAGGATATGATCCTGCCCTCGGGCGACGGCCTCCTCGACGGCGCGGATCGCGTCCTGCTGGTAGGGGCGCAACCCGGTGACGCCGAGCTCGCGTTCGGCGAAACCGGCGACATCCTCGCCGATCTCCTGCTCCAGCCGCTCGGTCAGGTCGCGCGGCGAGAACCATTCGGCTAGCGCCCGCGGGTTGGTCTTGTGTCGTGCATCCCAGAACCACGTGCCCGACTTGGTGGCGAGCTGCTTGACATAGGGACGCTCGTTGGTGACGAACACGAACGGCGCGCGAAAACGATCATCGCCATCAATCCAAGGGCCGCCGGACGGCACTTCGTCCGTGGTCAGCGTGATGCCGCGCGCATAACGCTTGGCCTGCCCGATGCGGCCGGGCACGTCGCTGATCTGGCGCTTGGCTTCGACAACGCCGACGCAACGGCCATTTACGAACAGCGCGTAATCCACGGGACCGCTCTCGGTCGGCCATTCGGCAATCGCGATCGCTTCCGCGGGTCCAGGGCGGATGCCGCTTGCATGACGAAGCAGCGCACTGTCGACCCGCCAGCCCGCGGCGCGTAGCTGCTCGTCGATGATGACGCGCGTGGTCGCCTCATCGAGCACGACGTCTTCGGAGCTCTTGACGGCTGCCTGCGCAAGCAACTCGAGCTGTTGTGCAGGCGCGGCGGCGGCCTCGGCCTGCGTGTTCGCGAGCGAGCGTTCGGCGGCACGCAGCGCGGCCTCGGTCTCTCCCGCATATGTCTCCCAGAAGGCCCGGTCACGGGCTTCCGCTTCGGCGCGTCCTTCGAGCTCGCGACGGGCAGCCTCCGCCTCCTGAGCCGCAAGCCGGGCCTTCGCTTCGGCGTCGGCACTGGCTGCGACGGCTTGGCGCAGGGTGGCGATTTCCCCTCGCAGGATTGCGCTCGCATCGACGGGAGCAGTCGGTGGCACGAACGGCCCCAGCCGGAACGATGGCGCGTTGCCGTAGGTTTGATGAAACCACGCGCCAATGGCCCGGGCGATCTTGAGCGCCGTCAGCGCTTCGGACGCCGTGCCGCGGTCTTCATGGGCTGCGGTGTTCCCTGTCCGCTTCAGGTGATAAAACAGATCGGCGATTTCGCGTTGCAGGACCGATCGGGTCCGCAGTGCGCGAAGAATCTCGTCAAAGGTTGCCCGGCTATCCGCAAGGAGGGCCTGCCGCGCGGCCACTTCCTTGGCGGTGATTTCGGCGAACTGGCGCAGCTTGACCAGGGCCGTCGAAGGATCGTCGAAGAAATACCGTTCGGCGAGCCGACCAAGCTTGGCCAATTGAGGACTGTGCGCCTCGAGAAAGCTGAAATTGCCGGTATTTTCCCCCATCACCGTAGGGTAGTGTTTTTGCTGCAACCTTCAAGTGTCTCGCGGCTTTGATGCCTACATACATGGTCGCGCTAGCGTCCCGCACGACGAGGCGGGTGCAACACTGGGGCAAGGATTCAGCGCAGCTGATGCAGAGCGAAGCGTCCAGTGGTCGTGCGGCATGAGCACGGAAGGTCGGTTGATTGGGACGTCGCGGTTGTCCCCGGCCGCGCTGCGTTCCCGCTTTCGCGGCTGTCTCCTCGGCGGCGCCTGCGGCGATGCGCTGGGCGCGCCGGTCGAGTTCATGTCGCGGGAGAAGATCCTGCGCATTTATGGGCCCGGGGGCATCGAGGCGTTCGATACCGCGTATGGACGCGTCGGCGCCATCACCGATGATACGCAGATGACGCTGTTCACCGCCGAGGGCCTGCTGCGCGGCTGGGTGCGCGGATCGTTAAATGGCATCACGTCTTACGAAGACACCACGTCAGCGGCCTATCTGCGCTGGTTGCTGACGCAGGGCGAGATCAACCCACTGCTGCCGCGCTCCCTGGCGTCCGGATGGCTGGTGGAGCAGATCGGCTTCAGTGCGCGGCGCGGCCCCGGCCGCACATGTCTCGCGGCGCTGCACGCCATGACCGCGCTGGGCGCGCCCGCGCGCAATGACAGCAAGGGCTGCGGCGGCGTGATGCGTTTGGCGCCGGTGGGGCTGTTCGCGGCGCGGCTGCCGCAAGGTTCATCCCCAGAAGGTTTGCCTCCGTCTGAGACATTCCAGCTCGGCGTCCGGCTGGCGGCGCTCACCCATGGCCATCCCAGTGGATGGCTGCCCGCGGGTGTGCTCGCGGTGCTGGTGCAGGGACTTGTCGCGGGCGTCCCGCTGGCGCAGGCGCTGGTCGTGGCCAAAGCCTGCCTGCGCCGCGCGCCGGATCACGCGGAGACGCTGGATGCCATTCTGCGCGCGGAGGATCTTGCGGCCTCCGATCTGGCGCCATCAAAGCGCGAGAATGGGCGGGCGATCGCCAAACTCGGCCAGGGCTGGGTCGGCGAGGAAGCGCTGGCGATCGCGCTGTATTGCGCGCTGGTGGCGCCGGGGTTTCGCGAGGGCGTGGTGCTCGCCGTCAATCACGACGGCGATTCCGATTCCACCGGCGCCATCGCCGGCAATCTGCTCGGCGCGCTCTGGGGCGCGAAGGAGATCCCGCGCGCCTGGCTCGCGCGCCTGGAGCTGAAAGATGTGATCACCGAGATGGCGGATGATCTGCTGGCGTTTCCGGGGTGGGAGATTTCGCAAGGCGCGGAAACGGAGAAGGGCGCGGCGATCACGCGGAAGTATCCTGGGCTTTGAAGACGCGGCACGAGAGCCAGGCGCTGGAGTGCTGGTGATATCCGCTCCGCCGGCGAGATTGCGTAGTTAAAAAGTAAAATCAATGGCTTAGATCCCCTTGAACTGAAATGGTATCTGCTTATGATATACATGAATTTTGGAATATCATGGAGGCGATCATGCAGGTGTCGAAGTGGGGCAACAGCCTGGCCGTGCGATTGCCCAAGGCCCTGGTCGATCAGCTCGGTCTCGCCCCCGGTGACGAACTGAAGGTGGTCGAGGCGTCGAAAGGCCAGATTGCCGTCGAGAAGGTCGACAAGCGCGCGGAGTTTCTGAAGCGGATGGAGCAATTCCGTTTTCCTCTGCCCGAAGGCTACAAGTTCGACCGCGACGAGGCGAATGAGCGGTGAGTGCGTTCTTCGATAGCAATGTCCTGATTTATGCTTATTCGACGGATGCGCGGCGCGCACGTGCATTGGCGGTTGTTGCCGATGGCGGCGTCATCAGCGTCCAGGTCCTGAACGAATTCACCAACGTGTTGCGCAACAAGCAAAGGCAGAACTGGCCCATCGTCGAGGCCGCGCTGCATTCTCTTCGCTTTCTGTTTCCCGACATCCTGCCGCTGACCGCCGACACGCATGCAGCCGCGGTCGCGCTGGCGCGCGATCATAGTTTCTCCTTTTATGATGCGCTGATCGTCGCCTCGGCGATCGAAGGTGGATGCGATATTCTCTACAGCGAGGATATGCAGCATGGCCGCCTCATCGATGGCTTGAACATCCGCAATCCTTTCCTCGAGAGTCCACCGTAACGATAGCCTGCACGGCCACCTCACCCCGCGCCCTTGCCCCGCCCGTTCAAATGCCCGAGCAGATCCATCGGCAGCGGAAACACCACCGTGGATGAGCGCTCGCCGGCGATGTCGTGCAGCGCCGCGAAGTAGCGCAGCTGCATGGCCTGCGGCTCCTGCGCCAGGATGCGGCCGGCTTCCACCAGCTTCTCGGCGGCCTGCTGTTCACCCATGGCGTTGATCACCTTGGCGCGGCGCAGCCGTTCGGCTTCGGCCTGTTTGGCGATGGCGCGCACCATGGTCTCGTTGAGGTCGATGTCCTTGATCTCGATGTTGGTCACCTTGATGCCCCAGGCGTCGGTCTGCTGGTCCAGGATCTCTTGAATATCCGCGTTGAGCCGGTCGCGCTCCGCCAGCATCTCGTCGAGCTCGTGCTTGCCCAGCACCGAGCGCAGCGTGGTCTGCGCCAGCTGGCTGGTCGCCGCCATGTAGTTGCCCACCTGGATGATGGCGCGCTCGGCGTCGACAATGCGATAATACAGCACGGCGTTCACCTTCACCGACACGTTGTCGCGGGAAATCACGTCCTGCGGCGGCACGTTCTCCACCATCACCCGCAGGTCCACCTTCACCAGCTGCTGCACCACGGGAATCAGGAGGATCAGTCCCGGCCCCTTGACGCCGGTGAAGCGCCCCAGCGTGAACACCACCCCGCGCTCATATTCGCGCAGGATGCGGATCGCCTGGGAGAAGAACACCAGCGCGACGATGACAAGCACGAGGACAGAGACATAATCGAGCATGGGGCACCTCCTGGGGCTCACAAAAGCACGAGCCCGAACTCTCCTCCGCGGCCGTCGCCGCGGCTATCGCCGCCGCACCTCCAGCGTCAGGTTGGTCACGTCGGCCACCTCCACCGTCTCGCCGGGCGCGAATGCCTCGGCGCCGTGCGCCCGCCAGCGTTCGCCCTGGGTGAAGACATGGCCCTCAAAGACCGGGCCCTCACCCGACCAGTCGATCACCTGCGCGGGAAGGCCGCGCATGGCGTGGGCGCCGGTGCTGGGCGGGCTGTTGCGCACGCGGCGCAGCGAGGCGAGCACGACACCGATCAGGCCCAAAAACATCGCCGCCGCCGTCGCGATCACCGGCCAGGAGACGCGAACGCCCGGCGCGTCGGTGCGAAACAGCAGCAGCGCGCCGAGCACAAAGGCGATAACGCCGCCAAGGCCGAGCACCACGGTGGGATTGAAGGCTTCCACCACCAGCAGCGCGATGCCCAGCAGCACCAGGCCGAGGCCGGCATAATTGATCGGCAGCATGTTCAGGGCATAGGCCGCCAGCAACAGGCAGATCGTCCCGATCACGCCGGGCGCCACCGCGCCGGGCGTGGTCACCTCGAAGAACAGGCCGTACAGGCCGACCAGGAGCAAAATGAACGCCACATTGGGATCGGTGATCACGCCGAGAAAGCGCGCGATCCATCCCCGCTCGATGGTCTCCACGGTGATGTCCTTGGTGGCGAGCGTGTGCGTGGCGCCGCCGGCCAGCTCCACGGTGCGGCCGTCGATCTGCTGCAACAGCTCCGCTTCGCTGCGCGCGATCAGCTCGATGACATGGGCGTCGCGTGCGCCATTGGCGGTGAGGGTCGCGGCCTCGCGCACCGCCTTCTCGCCCCAGTCGGCGTTGCGGCCGCGCAGCTCGGCCAGGCTGCGGATCAGCGCCACCGCATCGTTGGTGGCCTTCGCCGTCATCGCATCCTTTGGCGCGGCCTTGGTGTCGCCGTCCTTGTCCTTGCTGTCCTTGTCCTTGTCTTTGTCCTTGTCTTTGTCCTGGCCCGCGCCCGGCAGGCCCGGCAGCGGCCCGCCGATCGCCACCGGCGTCGCGGCGCCGATGTTGGTGCCCGGCGCCATCGCGGCGATGTGGGTGGCATAGAGGATATAGGTGCCGGCGGAAGCCGCGTGGGCGCCCGAGGGCGCGACATAGCCGATCACGGGCACCGGCGAGGCCAGCACATCCACAATGATCTCGCGCATGCTGGAGGCGAGCCCGCCCGGGGTGTTCAACCGCAGGATGACAAGTTCGGCGCGCCGCTCCTGGGCTGTCTTCAGCGCGTCCCGCACATAACCCGCCGTGGCCGGCCCGATCGCGCCGTCAATCCCCACCGTCAGCGCCAGCGGCTTGCTCTCCGCCGGCGCCGCCGGCCGCGGCGCCATCATCAGCGCCATCACCGCCGCCGCAATCACAAGGGCCACCCGGAGCATCCGCACGGCAAGCACTCCCTGATCAGCACGATATGGGGAGAGGGCGCGGGAAGCTCAATACGGCGGAGGTGGTGTTGCGCTGCACGCTGGCGAGCAGGCATGACGGCTGTGGAGGTCGAAATGCTTCACCAAACTCAGTGTCATCGTCCGGCTTGACCCTACGATATGCACACATCTCGATCCGCGACGTCTTGATTTCGAGACGATGATTTTGCGGCTCCCTCCCCCCCTTGTGGGGGAGGGTGGGGAGGGGGGGCCGCGTGTTGGTACAAACTGGGCTGAGTCCTGACAATTTGACCCGGGTTGATTCCTGACAGGCAAGCTTCGTCTGATTCGATGGAGGATCAGGCGATGCCTTTCAGGGAGAGCAGTCCTATGGAGGAGCGTATCGCGTTGTTTCGGGAGTACGAGACGGGAGCATTTTCGGTGACGGAGCTGTGCGCGCGGTATGGCATCAGCCGGGAGACCTTCTACGTGTGGAAGCGCCGCCGCGCGAGCGGGGAGCCGCACTGGTTCGAGGAGAGAAGCCACGCGGTGGAGAGCTGTCCGCATGCGACGGCTAGCCAACTGGCCGACTGCCTCATCGCGACACGGCGACGGTTCCCGCATTTCGGCCCGAAGAAGGTCAAGGCATGGCTTGAGCGCGGGCGGCCCGAGATCGACTGGCCTGCGGCGTCGACGATCGGCGACATCCTGAAGCGGGAAGGCTTGGTCGAGACACGCCGTCGCCGACGTCGAGCGATTGCACAGGGCGAGGTGGTGGCGCCGGCAAGCGTCCCCAATGAGGAATGGTCGATCGACTTTAAGGGCTGGTTTCGAACCCGCGACGGGACACGCTGCGATCCGCTCACCATCACGGATGCTGCGAGCCGCTTTCTTGTCGAGGTCCGCATCGTCGATCCGACCTGGGCTGGCGTTAAAGGCGCGCTGGAACGCGTTTTCGCGGACATTGGCCTTCCCGATGCGATCCGCTCCGATAACGGTACACCGTTCGGATCCACGGGGGCGGGCGGCCTTTCGGCACTCTCGGTGTGGTGGCTCAAGCTCGGCATCGAGCCGCACTACATCCCGCCGGCGAGTCCGCAGGACAACGCCCGGCACGAGCGCATGCACCGCACTCTGAAGGCTGAGACCTCGAAACCGCCGGCGGCAACGGCTGCCGAGCAGCAGCGCCGGTTCGACGTCTTCCGCCACCACTTCAACCAGGAGCGGCCGCACGAGGCTCTCGATCAAGCGCCGCCCGCCAAGCTCTGGCAGTCGCCGTCGCGCGCCCTGCCGAGCCATCTCCATGACCCCTGGTACGATGCTTATCATGAGGTCCGCCGTGTGCGTTCCTCCGGCGAAATCAAATGGCGCGGCGAGCTCGTGTTCGTCGGTGAAGCGCTTGCAGGCGAACTCGTTGGTCTCGCCGAACGCGACACCGGCGGCCACATCCTGCGCTTCTGCGACCGGGATCTGGGGGTGATCGATCGTGACCACCGTTTCCTCCGCTTTGCTCCCCCGCGCGCCCGGTTCCGCGTTCAGCAGAAAACGGCAGCGACAGCAAAACAATGACCGAATACTGTCAGGCATCAGCCCGGTCCAAAATGTCAGGAATCGACCCGGTCGGACCGTTCAAGCGGAATGATCATCGCGACCTGCATGAGAGATGGTGCGACGCAGCCGATCACTCACGCTGCGGATCTATCGTTACCCCCCTCCCTAACCCTCCCCCACAAGGGGGGAGGGAACGACTCTTTGCCGAGTGGCCACGACGTTGAAGACAACGTGAGGTCCGTAGTCTGCGTGAAGATGTGTGAATCTCGTAGGGTCGAGCCGGACGATGACACGCAGAGTGTGGAGTTCATCGTCCTCCTCACCCCCATTCATCCTAAACATTCATGGTCAACACAGCAGTCGCAGGCAGCTGCCGATGGCTCCCCGCTGCGCGTCCGCGGGGTCTCCAACGATCTCCTGATCCGCCGCGACAATCCCTCGTTCTCGTCGACCAGCCAGGCCACGGCGACGATTTCCGGCGACCACAGCACCACGAAGACACAGAACTACAAGCTGACGGGCGCGGTCGGATATGCGTTCGAGTCCGGCTTCACCGCCGCGGTCCCTTACGTGTCGTTCTATCAATCGATCACCGATACGGAGGGAAAAGCGCAGTCGCGGGATCCCACAAGCTTCGTCGCGGGCGGCATGATGTTCACAACGACCATCCCCTGAGACGTGCTGGTTCAGACCATCGCAGCAAAACCTCAGTTTCTCCAGAACACCAAGGATCACAGCCAGATCGCCAGCCTCACGCTACTCTACAGGCCATTCACCGCCTTCGACGTCTCCAATGGCGGCATGAACCTCAACGATCCGCGCCCGATACCGTTCTGGCTATCCGCCTACGCGGAGATCCTGTTCGATCTGCGCGCGGACATGGGCTACTACACTGATCGCGGCAACGATCCGGTTGAAAGCCTGGTCAATCGAAGTTTCGGGCGCGCCGGATCTCGTGTCGGATTCGCCCTGACGACCGATTCCAGCGGCCCGTCCTTCACGCTGGTGGTGGCCGAAACCTATCTCTACGGCTTTGCCGGAAGCGTTCGAAATCTGTCGTTTTTCGAAACTTCGCTCACCTACAATTTCGACGAGAAGAAATATGTCGGCCTGAAAGCGAGCTATACCAAGGGCCGTGACGAGGACACCGCTCTTCCGGTGCAGAGATGGCTGGTCGGATTGAGCGCGAGATACTAGGTCGCGCTCGGCTCTTGCTGGCGACGGGAGAGCTTCCAGAGCTCCTAATACGGCGGCGCGTTCGGGTTGCAGCCGCCTTCGGGGCCGCAGGGCGGCACTTCGGGGGTGCAGGGGCCTTCCTGCGGAACGCAGGGGCGGCCGCCCATCGGCAGGCAGGGGTGGAATTCTTCCGGAGAGCAGGGGTCGCCGAGGGGAACGCAGTTCGGGGTGACCGGTCCGCATTCCGCCATCGGCGAAAACGCGTGGCCGCCGCTGCCGCGCGCGCCGCGCTCCGCCCGCAGCCGGTGCCGGAACTGCTGAAGCGGTGCGCCGCGCAGCACGCTGTCCAGGCCGGCGGTGATATGCCCCA
Organism: Bradyrhizobium prioriisuperbiae; assembly: GCF_032397745.1. Classification (NCBI taxonomy): domain Bacteria; kingdom Pseudomonadati; phylum Pseudomonadota; class Alphaproteobacteria; order Hyphomicrobiales; family Nitrobacteraceae; genus Bradyrhizobium; species Bradyrhizobium prioriisuperbiae. The sequence goes on along the minus strand of NZ_CP135921.1, from coordinate 1,725,290 downwards.
CCGTAAACTGCCGCGCAAAGGTGCAGGGCATCGCCTGGCCATCGGCGGTGATGCACAGCTTGCCCTCCCAGCACCGGCCGCATAATGCTGCGGTGGAATTGGCTGCGGTGGAAACCTCTGCCGCCGCGCCGCCGCGTCCCATCGCGCGGGTGCTGTCGATGTTGATCGACCGCACGCCCAGTTGCTGCAGAAAGCGCCGGGTCGCCGTCACCTCCGGGTTCAGGCCGGTGGCGATGATGCCGGTGCGCACGTCCAGGCCGGCGGCGAGCGCCCACCTCAGATTGGCGATGGTGCGGGTGTGGCTGCCGGCGCGTCGGGTGACGGCGTCGTGCGGCAGCGACGTCGCCGCGTAGATCGAAAACGCCAACGCCACGCGGTGGTCGACAAACGCCGCGCGCAGCCGCGGGCTGAACGCCAAACCGTTGGTGTAGACCTCGATCCAGTCAAAGCCGCTGTCCCGCGCAAACCGGATCAGGTCGGGCAGCGCCGGATGCAGCGTCGGCTCGCCGCCGATGAACTGCAGCTTGCGGCAGCCGAGTCCCGCCGCCTGATCGATGGTGCGCCGCCAGTCCGCCTCCATCAGGCCGCCATGCAGCGCGCGGGTGGGGCTGGAGTCGGTGTAGCAGTGCACGCATTCCAGATTGCATTTGTGGGTCAGCTCCAGCCACAGGAAATCGAGCCATGGCGCTTTAAGAATTGGTGTTTCAGGAGTTGGGGCTTCAAGAACTGCTGCTTCAGCAAAGTCGTGTGGGGCGGGACTGTGGGACGGCAGGGATTGCATCGCGCATCTCCGGGCTCGCACAAATCTGACAGCGCCAAGTCTGGCGCGTTTCACGGGCCGACGTCAAACTCTCTTTGAAATGGTGGTCCTCCGCTGCTACAATTTCCCGGAATTCCGAGTGAATTTTTTGTCTCAAGCGGCCCGCCACCTTGAATTGCCATGCGGGCGCGCCGACGGGGAGACCCGCATGCAGCGCTATTGCAACGGAACGATTATCGTCAGCGCGACAAAGGTCCTGCGACCGTGCCGCTGACCGCCGATACGCTCCTGGTGCAGGATAGCGAGCCCACCCGCACGACGCAGGGCGAGGAAGTGATGATGCTCAGCGCGCGCGCCGGCGCGTATTTCGGGCTGAACAAGGTCGGCAGCGAGATCTGGGCGATGCTGGCCCAGCCGCGCAGCGTGGGCGAGGTCTGCCAGGCGCTGGCGCAGCTGTATCAGGTCGAGGCCGATGTGCTCGCAGCCGAGGTTCACGCGTTCCTGCAGCAGATGCTGAGCAACGGGCTGCTGCGGGTGCCGGATCCCGGCGAGCTTCAACGGATGTCGCAAGGCCGATCCGGATGAAAGCCGGCACGCGGCGGCGCAATTATCTCACGGAGGCCGCCGTCCTGCTTGTTGCCGCGCGCCTCGGCGTGCGCCTGCTGTCGCCCGAGCGCGTGTTCGCCTTTGCGAACCGCAGGATTCGTCGCAACCGGTTTGCCGCTGATGAGACCGCCTGGGTGTCCTGGGCGATCGATGCCGCCAGCGCATGGCGATGGCTGCGCGGGCCTGATCTGGCGCGGGCGCTGGCCGCGCACACCATGCTGCGCCGGCGCGGCATCGCCAGCCGTCTGTGTCTTGGCGTGTTGAGTGAAGGCGAGGCGCTGAAGCCGCAGGCCTGGGTGGAAGTCGGCCGCAAGGTGGTGGTCGGCGGTGCGCCGGCGCCGCGCCTTGCGCGCCTGGCCGAGTTCGGCGGGGAGCTGCCATGATCGGGTCTCGTCCCGCATGAGCGGCATCGCCGGACTGCTTCGGTTTGACGGCGCGCCGGTCAGCCCGCGCGAGCTGGGACGCGCTGCCAATGCCCTGCGCGCGCATGGGCCGGATCGGGCCTGCACCGCCATCTCCGGTCCGGCCGGTCTCGCCCATGTGCTGATGCGGATGACGCCGGAGGATTCGTTCGACCGGCAGCCTTGGCGCGGCGCCAGCGGCGCCATCATCACGGCCGATCTGCGGCTGGACAATCGGGATGATCTGCTGGCGCTGATCGGCGTGCCGCCTGCGGACGCGCTGAGCTGGCCCGATGCGCGCATCCTGCTGCAGGCCTGGGAGCAGCTCGGCGATGCCATCTGGCCGCGGCTGCGCGGTCCGTTCGCGGCCGCGATCTGGGATCCGCGCAACAACGTGCTGCGGCTGGTGCGCGATCACCTCGGGCTTCATGTGGTGATGTGGACGAAGACGGAGCACGTCTTCGCCTTCGCCACCATGCCCACCGGCCTGTTCGCGTTCGATGGCGTCACCAGCGCGTTCAACGAGGAAAAATTCGCGGATTTCCTGGTGCTCAATCACGCCGATCACGCCACCACGGTGTATCGCCATGTGTTTCGTCTTCCGCCGGCGCATCTCGCTGAAGTAACGCCGGACGGGCGCATGTCCTTGCGCCGCTACTGGTCGCCGGACGAGATCGCGCCGGTGCGGCTGGCGAATGACGGGGCTTATGCGGAGGGCCTGCGGGCGTGTCTGGATCGCGCGGTGCGGCGGCAGTTGCGCAGCGCCCATCCCGTCGGTTGTTATCTCAGTGGCGGGCTCGATTCCTCGTCCGTCGCGGTGCTGGCGGCGCGCGCGCTGGCGGAGAGCGGCCGCCGGCTGTCCGCCTTCACCCAGGTGCCGCGCGAGGGCTTCGACGGCCCGGTGCCGGAGGGGCGTTATGCGGATGAGTGTCCCTATGTGGAGGCCATCGCCGCGCTGTCAGGCAACATCGATGTCACCCATGTGCGCAATGATGCCTGCGACGATTTCGCCGATCTCGAGCGCCTGTTTCTTTTTCTCGAGGGGCCGGTGCGCAATCCCAGCAATCTCGGCTGGATGCTGGCGATTCCGCGGCTGGCGCGCGCGCAGGGCACACGGGTGCTGCTCGGCGGCGCCTATGGCAACACCTCCATCAGCTGGTCGGGCTGGTCGCAGGCGGTCGATCACCTGCTGCGCGGCCGCCTGATCACCGCCTGGCGGCAATGGCGGCAGTTCTACCGGGCGTCACCGGATTCCCGCTGGGTGTCGCTGCGCAAGCTGCTGCTCGATCCGCTGCTGCCGTGCAGTCTCGGCGACTGGATCGATCGCCGCCATCGCGGCAGTGTCGCACGCTGGCAGGAGCACAGCGTCATCCGGCCGGACTATGCCGCTGTCATGGGCATCGAGGCGCGGGCGCGGGATGTCGGTCATGACTTTCTCTATCGGTTCCGGCCGGGTGAGCGGTTCGACAGCCTCACCCCGATCGATTATCTCGGCGATTTCAACGCCGCGGTGAAGGCGATGACCGGCGTCGAGGAACGCGATCCCACCGCGGACATCGATGTCGTCTCTTATTGTCTCGGCGTGCCGCCGGAACAGTTTCTCGCCGAGAATGTCGACCGCTCCCTGATCCGCCGCGCCATGTGGGGCCTCATTCCCGAAGAGGTGCTGACCAATCGCCTGAGCGGGCTGCAGTCCGCCGACTGGTACGAGAAACTGGAGAAACGCCGCGACGATCTCGCGCGTGAGATCGACACGCTGGCGGCCTCACCGCTTGTGAGCAAGGCGATCGACCTCGACAGACTCCGCGGCGCGCTGGCAACTTGGCCGGCAGGCGACTGGCACACCTACAAGGTCATCCAGGAATATCACCTCGCCCTCACCCGCGGCCTCGCCGCCGCCCACTTCCTGCGCTGGGTGGAAGCGGCGAACCGGTGAGGGGGATTGATGTGGGCCAAGGCGCGTCAACATTTTCTGTGTCATCGTCCGGCTTTTGCGCTGGGTGGCCACACCGCCCACCGCCGTCATGCCCGCGAACGAACGCGGGCATCCAGTACGCCCGGTGTGAGTGGAGTGAAGGCGGAGCACATCACGAGGGCCTGCGTTTACTGGGTCCCCGCGTTCGCGGGGACGACGCAGAGAGAGGCGATAAGCCTCGGCAAACAAGCAAACGTCTTCGCGTCGCGGAGCCAGAAGACGATGTCCCGTCAATTATGATTATGCTGCATGCCGTCGGCGTTGTTGCCGCCCTTGCCCATGTCGCGATGGGACATGCGCAGGTCGAAGGTGCTGCCGTCCTTGTTCATCGACAGTGGCCCCGGCATCGGTGGCGATGCGGTCGCGTCTGCGGATGCGGTCCGGCTTGTCGCCGCACTCTTCATCCAGGCCCGCAGTGTCAGAACCCGCAGCGCCGGCGCTTCCCACACGCGCAGCGCGCCGGTGTCCGCGCAGACACCGGCCCGTTCTGGAACCAGCCACTCTGACGTCTGTGACATGGTCGACCCCAAACCTACCCCTGAATTGGCTTACACCAGCCGCTGGCTGGCCCTGTCCGTCGAGATCTCGCTCTTGACGCGCACCACTGCCGGTGGCGGCGAGGGCGGCGACGAGATCATCTTTTGCGTGCCGCTCAAATAATTTTTCGCGGCGTCGCGCAGGGACAGGATTTTCAGCACCGGGGTTTCCCAGATCCGGCGCTCGGGTGTGGTGGCCAGAGAACCGCGCTCAAATGAATCAAGAGTATCGGACATTCGCTGCCTCCGTGGCTTCGCCAGGGTGTCCAAAAATCTCAAGTGTCCAAAAATCTCAAGCTACCAAAGGTCTTAGGTCTTCATCGTCTTTCGCAATGCAAAGTAGAGTAGGAAATTCCGCACATTTATGCAAGTATTTGTCCCGATCCGCGCCCCCCTCGACAACGCGTCCTGCGGCCTTGCGCGCGAATTGTGCGAGTTAACCCGCCGGCGAAACCGTGATCGGATGATGCCAACCGGACAGCCAACGCTTGCCGAGGCTGCGAACCGAAGCGCCGCACCCGGGCCAGAGACAACGGCGGCGCTGCTCATTTCCATGCCGTTCTATTCGGTGCGCACGCCCTCGCCGCAACTGGGGCTTCTGTCCGCCATCGGCGAGGCGCAGGGATTTTCCGTCGATACCCTGCACCTGAATTTGGATTTCGCGGCGCGTGTCGGGCGCGATTTTTATGAAGCGCTGTGCGCCCATCGTGGCCCCGAGGTCGGCAACTGGCTGTTTGCCCCGTCGGCCTTTCGCGACGACGCGCCGGATCGGGAGGCGCTGTTTCCACACCACTTTCCCGTCGCTGTCGGTTTCGCGGACAAATTCGGGTTCAACGTGGACGCGCTGAAACGGATGCGCCACGAGCTTGTGCCGGCGTTTCTCGATCACGCCGAGTCCGTCATCGACACCGGACGCTATGACGTGATCGGCTTCACCTGCACCTACCAGCAGAACGTGGCCTCGCTGGCGCTGGCCCGCCGCCTGAAGGAGCGTGTCCCCGGCATCGTCACGCTGTTTGGTGGCGCGAATTTCGAAGGCGCCATGGGGCGGGAGCTGCTGCGGTCCTTTACATGGATCGACTACATCATCGACGGTGAAGCGGACGAGGCCTTTCCGGCGTTTCTGGCTGCGGTGGGCGAGGGGACATCGCCCTCCGACGTGCCCGGCGTGTTCGCCCGGTCGACTGTGGCAACACCGGCGAAGAAGCTGATCGCCGATCTGGACCGGCTGCCGATCCCAAGTTACGGCGAATTCTTCCGCCATGCCGAAGAGCTGGGGCTGATCGCGCCCGGCGAGCGGCCGAACGTGCCGGTGCCGATCGAAACCTCGCGCGGCTGCTGGTGGGGGCAGAAGCACCACTGCACGTTCTGCGGCCTCAACGGCAGCACCATGACCTATCGGCAGAAATCATCCGGGCGCGTGCTGGCGGAGCTGGCCGAGCTGACCCGGCGGCATGGCATCTTCCGCTATGACGCCGTCGACAACATCATGCCGGCGAGTTTCTTCAGGGATCTGGTCCCGGCCATCGCCTCGGAGGAGCGCCACTACGAACTGTTCTTCGAGGTGAAGGCGAATATCTCCCGCGCGCAAGTGAAGCTGCTGCGCGATGCCGGCATCCGCTCGATCCAGCCCGGCATCGAATCCCTGAGCTCCCACGTGCTGCAACTGATGGACAAGGGCGTGCGTGCCGCCCACAACGTCAACCTGCTGCGCTGGGGCCGTTATTACGGCGTGGCTGTCTGGTGGAATCTGTTGTGGGGATTCCCCGGCGAGCGCGCGGAGGATTACCAGCAGCAGGCGGCGCTGCTGCCGCATCTGGTGCATCTGCAGCCGCCCGAGAGCGCCACCCGCGTGTGGCTGGAGCGTTTCAGTCCGCTGTACTTCGACCGCACGCGTTTCCCGGTGCAGAGCCTGCGGCCCGAAGCCAGCCTTGCCTACATCTATCCCGGCGCTGTGGCGCGTGAGCAGATCGCCTACTTCTTTGAGCATGTCTTTCCGGACGAGCTTGCGGCCGACGTGCTGGAGCCGATCCGTGCCGGCGTCACCGCCTGGTCGCAGGCCTGGGCGGCGGACAGGAAACGTCCCTGGCTCACCTTCCGCTGGTCGCCGGGCTTCCTACAGATCGACGACGGCCGTGATCCCACATCACCGCAGTTCACCCGGTTCGAGGATCCGTTCGCGCAGATCTACCGCGCCATCGCCGATCGCCCCCTCAGCGCGGCGAACATCAGGGAAACGCTGGGCCTGTCCTGGTCCGCGGACGACATCGCCGCCGCGATGGACCTGTTCGCCAACAAGGGACTCGTCATGTGCGACAACGAGCTCTATCTCGCGCTCGCGATTCCCTCCGACGCACCGCGCGACGCGGTGGTGTGATCGCGGCTGGCCTCGAAGCCACGGCGATCAAAGGGTCTGCCAACACCTCCGACCTCATCCTGAGAAGCCCGCGCAGCGGGCGTCTCGAAGGATGGGCCGCGACGAAGGCGCTCATCAGCTTCACTCTCGTCCCCCTGGAGCGAGGCGGCCGCGGTTCGTGCAACACCCACCCCCATTCACCCTAAACATTCATGGTCAACACAGGTGCCACGCACCTACCACCCTTAACCATTCGCCGCGCGCTAGCGTCTCCTGCATGTGGAGATTGCGCGCCATGTGGCTGCTTATCGCGATTGCCCTCGTGGTGGGCGCCCTGTTCGCTGTCAGCATCCGCGCCTGGATCTCCATCCTGGTGCACGAAACCGACCGCCACGACTGCCCCTCCTGCAAATCGAAAATGGCGCTGGCGCCGTCGAAGGGCGCGACCGGCCTCGCCTTCCATTGCACGCGCTGCGGCGACAGCCATCCGTTTGTGGCCGATCAGGCGCGAAGGTTGTTGAAGGGCCCGCGGGAGAAGGTGTGACGAGGCGTGTCTTGCTTCGCTGCCGCGGTCGTGATCCTTCTCTTTTGTCGTTGCCGGGCTTGTCCCGGCAACCCCGATAAGGGACGCACTGCGTCCCTAAGCGAGATCACCGGGACAAGCCCGGTGATGACAATGTGGGTGGTACGGCGCGTGTGCGCCCATCACGTTCCCCGCCACCTTCCCCCCATAACCCACACCCCCCACGCGTTGTCCCGTTCCCGCAAATCACCAACACTCCGGGCATGACGCCCGTCACCCGCACCAGCCCCGTCTACAGCCGCGACCTCGCGGACGACATCTGCGCGCAGCTGTCCCAGGGCTGCTCGCTGCGCGTCATCTGCCGCGACACCACCATGCCGGGCGAACGCACCGTGCGCACCTGGGTGGCGCAGGACCGCGACGGCTTTGCCGCGCGTTATCGCGCGAGCACCCGGCGCAAGGGCGCGGCCAGCTGTTACAGCGAAGCGCTCGCCGCGCGGATCTGCGCGGCGCTGATGGCGGGGCGGCCGCTGCAGCGCATCTGCCGCGCGCCGGGAATGCCGCGACATTCCACGGTGCTGCGCTGGGCGCGGCGCGATCACCATGGTTTCGCCATGCCTTACGCGTTCGCCCGCGCGTTCGGCGCCCAGGCGCTGGGCGATCAGATGCTGGACATCGCGGATGATTCCCGCGGCGACTGGCGGATCGGCAAGCGCGGCCGCATGGTCAGGGATCGCCAGCACATGGCCCGCGCCCGCCTGCGCTTCCGCCTGCGGCGGGAGCAACTGGCGCGGTCGATGCCGAAAGACGGCGGCACGTGGGAGTTGCCGCGTGATTTTTCTCCCGCGTCGCAGGACTGCTGCCGCACTGCAAAAAGTGACTGATACGTGTCAGCGTGGTCCACCAGCTCCGCAATCCCGCCAGCCATGGTCCCGGTGCCCTCGCGTTCCTGCATCGCTCGGTTTGACAGCCACCAGCGCAGGGCCGAAAATCACCCGGCTACTCCGGTAGTGTTTCCTTTGGCAGTGTCGTTCGGGGTCCGTCGCGCGGTGTCGCGTGCGCCCGTTCGCAAGGCCCAACAGACCTCAATCAAGAATGCCATCAAACTATCGACGTCAGGATCTCTCATGACCATCCCCCTCAAGCTGCCGCCCGCCAAGGGCGTTTTCATCAACAACACGTGGCAGCCCGCCCAGGCCGGCAAGACCGTGGCGATGCTGGCGCCGGCCACCGGCCAGGTGTTCACCTCGATCGCGGCCGGCGATGCCGCCGATATCGACCGCGCCGTGAAAGCCGCGCGCCATGCGCTGGAGGAGGGGGCCTGGGGCCGGTTGACCGCGACCGAGCGCGGCCGGCTGCTGACCAAACTGTCGCGGCTGATCGAGGATCATGCCGATGAACTGACGCTGCTGGAAGCCACCGACACCGGCAAGCCGATGAAGCAGGCCCGCGCGGATGCGGTTGCGCTGGCGCGTTATTTCGAATTCTATGGCGGCGCCGCGGATAAAGTGCATGGCGACACCATTCCGTTCCTGGACGGGTATCTCGTCTCCACGTTGTACGAGCCGCTGGGCGTAGTCGGCATCATCATCCCCTGGAATTATCCCGGCCAGATTTTCGGCCGCACCGCGGCTGCGGCCCTCGCCATGGGCAATGCCTGCGTGATCAAGCCCGCGGAGGAAGCCTGCCTGGTGGTGCTGCGCGTGGCTGAGTTGGCCGCGGAAGCCGGCTTCCCCGAGGGCGCGCTCAACATCGTGCCGGGTCTCGGCGAAGAAGCCGGCGCGGCGCTGTCTGCGCATCCCGGCCTGGATTTTCTCACCTTCACCGGCAGCCCCGAGGTGGGGGTTCTGGTGCAGACCGCGGCGGCGAGGAACCACATCGGCTGCACCCTCGAACTCGGCGGCAAGTCGCCGCAGATCGTGTTTGCGGACGCGGATCTCGACGCGGCGGTGACCACTGTGGCGGCGGCCATCATCCAGAACGCAGGGCAAACCTGCTCGGCCGGCTCCCGCGTGCTGATCGAACGGCCGATCTGGGATCGCTTTTTGGCGGACCTGAAACTGCGGTTCGAAAAACTCACCGCCGGCACGCCGGAGATGGATCTCGATCTGGGCCCGGTGATCAGCGCCGGGCAGAAAGCGCGCATCGAAAAAATGCTGGCGCGGGCGGAGGCTGCCGGCGCCAGCATCTTCGCCCGCGGCAAGGTGGCGAAGGATGCGCCGAGCGAAGGCTTCTATGTCGCCCCGGCGCTTTACACCCAGGTCGATCCCAAGTCGGAGCTGGCGCAGGACGAAGTGTTCGGCCCGGTGCTCGCCGCCATGCCGTTCGACGACGAGGCGGACGCGATCAGGCTGGCCAACAGCACCCAATTCGGCCTGGTCGCCGGCGTCTGGTCGAAAGACGGCTCCCGCGCCTTGCGCGTGGCGCGGAAAGTCCGCGTCGGCCAGATGTTCGTCAACGGCTACGGCGCCGGCGGCGGCATCGAACTGCCGTTCGGCGGCATGAAGAAATCCGGCCACGGCCGCGAAAAGGGCTTTGAGGCGCTGTACGAATTCGCCGCCATGAAGACCCTCGTGGTCAAGCACGGCTGATATTTTTTCCTTGTCGCCACCGGGCTTGTCCCGGTGGCCCCTCTCAGGGACGCAGTGCCTTCCTTATCGGGATCGCCGGGACAAGCCCGGCGATGACAAACAAAAGAACTTTCGAACAACAACAAGGATAGATGACTATGCGACTTCAGGGAAAATCCGCTCTCGTCACCGGCGGTGCATCAGGCTTCGGCGCGGAGATCGTGCTCTCCTATGTGCGCGAAGGCGCCAGTGTCGTGATCCTCGATCTCAACGGCGAGGGTGCGGCGAAAATTGCGGCTGAGGCCGGCAAGACCGCGATCGCTGTGGCCGGCGACGTGACCAAGAAAGCCGACATCGAAAAAGCCGTGAAGGCGGCGGTCGACAATTTCGGCAAGCTCGACATCGTGGTCAACAATGCCGGCTGGACCTTTCGCAACAAGCCGCTGCTGGACGTCACCGAAGAAGAATTCGACAAGGTCTTCGCCATCAATGTGAAGTCGATTTTTTTGATGACCAATGCGGTGGTGCCGGTGATGCGCCAGCAGAAATCCGGCCGCATCATCAATATCGGCTCAACCGCCGGCGTGCGGCCGCGCCCGGGGCTGACCTGGTACAACGCCACCAAGGGTGCGGTGAACCTGCTGTCGAAATCGATGGCGCTGGATCTCGCGCCCGACGGCATCCGCGTCAACTGCATCGCGCCGGTGATCGGCGCCACGGCGCTGCTGGAATCCTTCATGGGCGTGCCGGATACACCGGAGAACCGCGCCAAGTTCGTTTCCACGATTCCGCTGGGGCGGATGTCAAAACCATCCGACATCGCCAATGCCTGCATCTATCTCGGCAGCGACGACGCTGAATTCCTGACCGGCGTGGTGCTGCCGGTCGACGGCGGCCGTACGATTTAAATCAAAACCGACGCAGCCCGGTGTGATCAGCGGCATCCGGGCTGCGTCAAACTGTCAGCATCAGTGTCCAATCGAATTCAGGGATCGAAATCGCGCTTACGGAGTTACCTTTCGCCCACAACGGGCAGATCAAAGAAGAACAAGGGGAAACGCATGACCGACCATCCGATTTCCAACTTCGCTTCTCTCTCCCGCCGCAACCTGATGCTCGGCGGCGCCGCATCGCTCAGTGCGCTGGCGCTGTCCGGTTCGCCTGACGCGCTGGCCAAGGCGGCCAGGATCAACAAGCCGGCGCCGTATTATTATCGCTTCAAGCTCGGCGACGCCGAGGCCACCATCATTTCCGACGGCACGCTGCCGCTCGGCGATCCCCATGCGAGTTTCGCTGGCCTGACGCCGGCCGAGATGGACAAGCAACTGACCGACAATTTTCTGCCGGTGTCCAACGCGGTGCTGGAGCAGAACATCCTGGTGCTCAACACCGGTGACAAGATGGTGCTGTTCGACACCGGCATGGGCACCTCGACGCTGTTCGGGTCGACCACCGGCAAGCTGGTGGCCAACCTGAAGGCGTCGGGCATCGACCCCGGCGACATCGATGCGGTGGTGATGAGCCATGCCCACATCGATCACTGCGGCGGCTGCATGTCGGAAACCGACACGCGCAACTTCCCCAATGCGCAGTACTACATCACCCAGGCCGACTATGAGTATTGGACAGATCCGGCCAAGGTGGCGCCGTCGCTGAAGGCGTTTCTCGATCACGCGCAGAAGAATCTCACGCCCAACCGCGACCGCATGGTGTTCATCAAGGACGGCCAGGAATTTCTGCCCGGCATCCAGGCGATGGCGGCGCCGGGGCACACCGTCGGCCACACCATCTTCATGATCTCATCCGGCAAGGAGCAGCTCTGCTACATCGCCGATTTGACCCATCACCCGGTGCTGCTGCTGGAAAAGCCGCTGACCGAATTCGCCTACGACACCGATCCCAAGCAGTCGGCGCAGTCGCGGGTGAAGATGCTCACCACACTCGCGACCAATCGCACCCCCGTGCTGGCCTACCATTTCGCCTGGCCCGGCATCGGCCATATCGCCAAGCAGGGCGACGGCTTCCGCTATTTCCCGGAGCCGATGAAGATGGAGCTGTGAGGGCGCGCTGCTTGATCTGAGGCACGTTGCCTAAGTTCTCATCGCTGCGCGAGGGTGAGTGTCCTTATTCAATCGCGTCGTTGGCGCTGGTGCGGCCGGCATCGTCAGCGACAATTCGCTGCATCAAGGCGATGAGCCGGGTCTGGTCGGCCTTGCTCAGGCCCGCGATTGTCGCGCGATGCGCGTCGCGGGCCGGCGTTTCGATTTTTGCGAGCAATGCGGTACCTGCAGGTGTCAGCCGGCAGGCGCGCGCGCGCCGATCTTCATGATTCACTGCGCGCTCGACCAGATGTCGGGCCGCCAGCCGCTTCAGCGCGCCAGTCGTTGTGGTGCGATCGAGCGCGATATCGGCGGCCAGCGTGGTCTGGTCGGCGGTTCCGCGCTGCGCCAATGCCGACAGCAGGCTGTATTGCAGCGGCGTCACCTCATATTTGCTGCAGGCGTCCTGAAACAGCGCCACATGAATCTGATGCAGGCGCCGGATCAGGAAGCCCGGCCGCTGCTCGAGCGGCCAGGCCGGATGTTGAGTCTGATCCCGACGCGTGTTGGTCTTCCGCACCATCTGCTCCCGCTGCCCGGACACTGTCTGCGCGCGATTCGTGTGCACCGCGGCATTCGCTTTATGGCACGCTCCTTGCTTTTAGCAAATACGAAGCATGCTTCGTAATACCGCTTTGCTTTCACCGAATGCGAAGTATGCTTCGTATCTCGGCGGTGCCGATGGAAGCGGTCGCCGCCCGGATGACGAGACGGAGAGAAGGAGACCGATCATGTCTATCAGCCCCACGTTCGACCTGCTGCTGCGCGGCGGCCGCGTGATTTGTCCGGCCTCGGGCATCGACGGCATCAGGGATGTCGCCGTGCGCAATGGGCGGATCGCCGCAGTGCAGGCGGATATCCTGCCGACCAGCGCGAAAGAAGTCATCGATGTCACCGACCAGCTGGTGCTGCCGGGGCTGATCGACACGCACGGCCACGTCTATCATTATGTCACCGGCCGCTTCGGCATGGCGCCGGATATGGTGGGTGTGCAGTCCGGCGTCACCACGCTGGTCGATCAGGGCGGTGCGTCCTGCATGACGCTGCCGGGTTTCCGGCATTTCATTGCGGAGCCCGCGAAATCTCGGGTCTACGCATTTCTCTCCGCCTATCTGGTCGGCGGGCTGGAAGGACATTTCTATCCGAAGCTTTATAGTCCCGACGGCGTCGACGTCGACGCCACGGTAAAGTCCGCCACGGCCAATCTCGATCTGGTGCGCGGCATCAAGGCGCATGCGGAGATCGGCGGTTTCGCGCGCTGGGGCATCCGGGTGATGGAGATGGCTGCCGAAATCGGCCGCCGCTCCGACCTGCCGGTTTATGTGCATTTTGGCCAGCTTTGGGGCCTGCCGGAAAGCGGTAACAACGGCGAGGACGTCGACACCATCCTCGATCGCGTCATTCCGCTGCTGCGCCCCGGCGATATCCTTGCGCACCCGTTCACGCGCCATCCCGGCGGCTTCGTCAATCGCGAGGGCGAGGTGCATCCGGTGATCCGTGCCGCGCTCGATCGCGGCCTGCGGGTCGATGTCGGCCACGGCAGCCACTTCTCCTACCGGCTGGCGAAGAAGGCGATTGCTGCGGGCATCGTGCCGACGACGCTCGGCGCCGATATCCATGGCTACAACACTCACGTGCCGCAGCCCGCCGGCACGCCCGACGAGCACGAGGACGACGAGAACCATCCGTTCGCGGGCCAGGCCAAGTTCAGCCTGGTGCAGGCGATGAGCTCGATGATGGCGCTGGGGCTGACGCTGGAACAGGTGGTGCCCATGGTGACCTCGCATCCGGCGCAGATGCTCGGCCTTTCCGACACCATTGGCGCACTCAAGGTCGGCATGGAGGCCGACGTCAGCGTGCTCAGCGAAAAGCAGGGGCGTTTCATCCTGCGTGATAACGAGAACACCGAAGTGACTGCCGAACGGTTGCTGCAGCCGGCGTTCTGCCTGCGCGCTGGCACTCGCTACGACGCGGTGGCCTCGATCCTGCCGCAAGCGGTGGCCGCATAACCACACGTCTGCTCGCCATGAGGGGATAGGGGGTCAGCTTGGACGGCGGTGATGTGATGATGCTGCGCAACGCGCAAGAGCCTGCCTCGGATGCTAGCGCCGGGCAGGGCGTCGGTGCGCGGCTGCCGCGCAAGGAGGACGATCGGCTGATGCGCGGGCGTGGCCAGTTCGTCGCCGACATCCGCCTCGCCGGTCTGCAGGATGTCGCCTTTGTGCGCAGCCCGCTGGCGCATGCGCGCATTCGTGGCATTCACGTGCCGGAGCGTTATCGCGGCTCGGTGTTCACCGCGGCCGATCTCACCGGCATCAAGCCGATCCGCGCCGTATCGGGATTGCCGGGCTTCAAGGTGTCCGAGCAGCCGGTGCTGGCCACAGACAAGGTGCGCCAAGTCGGCGAACTCGTGGCCATGTGCGTGGCGCCGACGCGCGCGGAAGCGGAAGACATCGCAGCCAGCGTGACGCTCGATCTCGAAGAGTTGCCCGCGGTTTATGACATGCTGAAAGCGCGTGAGCTGGGCGCGGCCTTGGTGCACGAGCACTGGGGCGACAATGTTTTTCTCGAGACTAATTTCGAGGTGGACCTGACGCCGGCGCTGGACGCGCCGATCAAAGTGACGCGAGAGATTTCCACCGCACGGCAATGCATGGCGCCGTTGGAAGGCCGCGGCGTGGTGGCGAGCTTCGATCATCGCCTTGACCAGCTGACGCTCCATACCGGCAGCCAGATGCCGCACATCGTGCGCAACGGCCTCAGCGATTGCCTTGGCATGGAGCAAGGGCAAATCCGCATCGTCTCGCCCGATGTCGGCGGCGGCTTCGGCCACAAGGGCATTCTGCTGCCGGAAGAAGTCTGCCTGTCCTGGCTCACCCTGCAGCGGGGGCATCCGGTGCGCTGGACCGAAGATCGCCGCGAGCATCTGGTCGCCAGCGCCAATTGCCGGGAGCATCACTACAAGATCACGGTGTATGCCGATCGGGACGGCACCCTGCGCGGCATCGACTGCGAGGCGACCGTGGATTCCGGCGCCTACTCGTCTTATCCGTTTTCCGCGTGCCTCGAGGCCGCGCAAGTCGCCAGCATTCTGCCGGGCCCCTATCAGATGCCGGCTTATCGCTGCCGGACCTTCTCCGTCGCCACCAACAAATGCCCGATCCTGCCATATCGTGGGGTGGCGCGCACCGGCGTGTGTTTTGCGCTGGAGATCATGCTCGATGCGGTCGCGGCTGAAGCTGGCCTCGAGCCCGGCGAGGTGCGGCTCCGCAATCTGGTGCGCCCAGAGCAGATGCCGTTCGACAACATCACCAAAAAGCATTTCGACAGCGGCGATTATCCCGAAGCGATGCGCCGCGCGCTGACCGCGATCGATATCGCCGGCGTGCGTGCACGCCAGCGCAAGGGCGAATCCGATGGGCGACTGATCGGGGTCGGGATGTCGATCTATTGCGAGCAGGCGGCGCACGGCACGTCGGTTTATGCCGGCTGGGGCATCCCGATGGTGCCGGGGCATGAGCAGGCCGGCGCGCGGCTGACGCCGGATGGTGGCCTGGAGTTGCGGGTCGGCGTGCACTCCCATGGCCAGGGTATGGAGACGACGCTGGCGCAGGTGGCCCATGAGATGCTTGGCGTCGATGCGGCCAAGGTGCGCGTGGTGCATGGCGACACCGCGATGACGCCATATTCCACCGGCACCTGGGGCTCGCGCTCGATGGTGATGGCCGGTGGCGCGGTGGCAAGTGCTTGCCGCGAGCTTGGCGAGCGCGCCAAAAAGATCGGCGCGAAACTGCTGCAGCTCAACGCCGCCGATGTTGTTCTCGCCGATGGCCTGGTCAAGGGACGCAGCGGCAGCGTCAGCCTCACCGAGATTGCGCACACCTGGTATCGCCGGCCGCAGGATCTGCCGTCCGATGTTGATCCGGCCGGACTCGAGACGACGAGCGGTTACAAGCCGCAGCGTGATTCCGGCACCTTCAGTTATGCCGCGCATGCGGTCATTGTGGCCGTCGCCCCCGATCTCGGCGATGTCGAGATCCTCGACTATGTCATCGTCGAAGACGGCGGCGTGCTGGTCAATCCGATGATTGTCGACGGCCAGATCTTTGGTGGTCTCGCCCAGGGCATCGGCACAGCGCTTTATGAAGAGATGCCGTTCGACGCCGCCGGTCAGCCGCTGGCAACGACGCTGGCCGACTATCTCCTGCCGGGTCCGACCGAGGTGCCGGAGCCGCGGCTCGATCACATGGAAACGCCGTCGCCTTATACTGAGTTTGGCGTCAAGGGCATTGGTGAAGGTGGTGCCATCGCTCCGCCGGCGGCAATCGCCAACGCGGTTAACGATGCGCTGCGCCCGCTCGGTGTCGAGTTGCTGCACTCGCCGATCTCGCCGCGCCGCGTGGTTGCGGCGATCCTGGCGGCGCGCGACGCGGAAAGGCCGGCGGCATGAAACCGGCTCCCTTCGCCTATGAACGCCCCGCCGATCTCGGTGCTGCGCTGGCTGCCATGGCGGGCACCGATGGCGTGATCAAGATCATGGCCGGTGGCCAGTCGCTCGGCCCGATGCTGAATTTGCGGCTGGTGGCGCCGGATCTGATTGTGGATATCGCAGGTCTTGCGGAACTGAAGCATGTGGAGGTGAGCGGTGGCGAACTGGTAATCGGCGCCTGCGTCACCCACGCCGATATCGAGGACGGCCGCATTCCCGACCTCACCCGTGGCGCCATGCAACGGGTGGCCAGTGCCATCGCCTATCGTGCGGTGCGCAATCGCGGCACCATCGGCGGCTCGCTCAGCCATGCGGATCCCTCGGCCGACTGGGTTTCGGCGTTGGCGGCGCTCGGTGCGACACTGAGCCTGCGCAGTCGCACCGGAACACGCCGCGTCGCGGTGGCAGATTTCGTAATCGGCGCACTGGAGTCGGCGCTGCGGCCCGGCGAGATCGTCGAAGCTGTGCGAGTGCCGGCGATGGCATCCTCGGCACGCTGGGGATACGCCAAGAGCTGCCGCAAGCCGGGCGAATTCGCTCACGCCATTGGTGCGGTGCTGATCGATGTCGATGCGGCGACGGCTCGCGTGGTGGTCGGTGCCGTGGAAGCCGCACCGATTGTCCTGGCCGACGGCGCCGAACTGTTTGGCGGCCGCATCACGGCCGATTTCGGCCGACAGTTCGACGCCCGCGTCGCCGATGCTTTTCTCGCCAAGGCCGGCCTTGCGAATGCAACCGACCGGCACATCCATGTCGCGGTGCTGCGCCGCGCCGTTGCAGAGGCCGCGGCATGACGCCCCTCGTGCTCACCGTCAACGACCGCGCCGTCGATGCGGCGATCGAGCCCCGCACCAACCTCGCGGACTTCGTCCGCGACAAGCTGGATCTGACCGGCACCCATCTCGGCTGCGAGCACGGCGTCTGCGGCGCCTGCACCCTGCTGCTCGACGGCGTCCCGGCCCGCAGCTGCATCACCTTTGCCGTCACCTGCGGCGGCGCCCGTGTCACCACCATCGAAGGCCTCGATCACGACGAAGTCGCGATCGAACTGCGGGCGGCCTTTACCCGCGAGCACGCCTTGCAGTGCGGTTACTGCACGCCGGGCATGCTGATATCGGCGCGTGACCTGGTGCTGCGGCTGCCGGACGCGGACGAGCAGCGGATTCGTATCGGCCTCAGTGGCAATCTCTGCCGTTGCACCGGGTATGTCGGCATCGTGCGCGCAGTGCGCTCAGTGATCTCGGCGCGGCGGGCCCGTGGCATTGCGCCTGTGTCCGGCCGCGCTGGCCTTGGTCCGGCAGGGGCCGGGCACCAGATTGGCGTTTGCACCGCCAGCGCGAGGCTTACGCGCGTGCAGGATGTCGAAGCGGCTGATACCGGGGCACCCATTGTCATTCCCGATTTCACGCCGGCGATGGTGCTCGACCAGCATTTCGACATCGCCCATCCGCCGGAACGAGTGTTGGAGATCTTCGGCGATATCGTTGCGGTCGCGGCCTGCCTGCCCGGTGCCGCGCTGACCGGTGATCCGAAGCCGGAACATGTCACCGGGGCGATCCGAGTCAAAATTGGCCCGATCGCCGCGGCCTTCCAGGGCGCGGCGCGCATCGAGCGCGATCCCGCCAGCCGATCCGGCCGTATTATCGGCATCGGCAATGATGCGCGCAGCCGGTCCTCGACCCAGGGTGAAATCCGCTACCGCCTGTTACCGCTCGACGGCGGCGCCGCGACACGGGTGGAGCTTGCGATCGGCTACAGCCTGAAGGGCCTGCTGGCGCAGGTCGGCCGTCCCGCGCTGGTGCGGGATCTCGCCGCGCGGCTGATCGCCGAGTTTGCAAGCAATCTCGATCGCCGCCTGTCGGGCGGCGCCATGGATGCGGTTGCTGCACCGGCCAAGGATTTGAATGGATTATCGCTGTTGTTCGGTCTCGTGTGCGGCCAGCTGAAGCAATGGCTTCGCCACCGCGGGGGACGTGGAGACACAGCGTGAGGAATCGGCGTTCGCGTGCCGGGCGCGAACGACGGGGTTTGGACTACGCAACGATCAACAGCGTATCAGATTGGAGAACCATATGACCGCGTTCAAGTCTCTTCCGGCGATCGCGCTGGCGCTCGCCATGCTCGATGGCACAGCCTCGGCACAAACCATCAAGATCGGCGTCAACGAGCCGCTGACCGGCGCCTTTGCCGCATCCGGCACCTACGTCGTCAACGGCGCAAAGATTGCAGCCGATGAGATCAACGCCAAGGGCGGCTTGCTCGGCCAGAAGCTCGAGCTTGTGATCGAGGACAACAAGAGCAACCCGACCGAGGCAGCCGCGGTTGCGGAAAAGCTGATCACCCGCGACAAGACCCCGGTGATGATGGGCGCCTGGGGGTCGAGCCTCACGCTCGCGGTGATGCCCAAGCTCGTTGATTATGAGACGCCGATGGTGGTCGAGACGTCGTCCTCGGGCAAGATCACCACATCCGGCAATCCCTTTATCTTCCGCATCTCGCCGCCGTCGTCGGTGGAGGCGGCGGCGTTCGCCCCGCTGGTGGGCAAGATCGGGCTCAAGAAGGTCGACTTCCTGGTCATCAACAATGACTGGGGCCGCGGCGCCGCCGAAGACTTCGGCAAGATGCTGAAGGACAAGGGCGTCACCGTCGGTCTGATCGAAACCATGGATCAGTCGGCACAGGACATGAGCGCGCAGCTCTCCAAGTTCAAGAGCTCCGACGCCGACACGCTGATGATCACGACCGCAGTGGACCAGCTCACTCTGATCTTCAAGCAGGCGGCCGCACTTGGGCTGAAGAAACGCATCATCACCACCGGCGGCTCGCAGAATCCCGACCAGATCATCGAGCAGGCGGGCGCAGCCGCCAACGGCACCATGCACCTGACGACCTTCCTGCCCTGGTTCCCGGAGAAAACCCCGAATCCGGAAGCGACCGCTTACTTCATTTCCGAGTGGAAGAAGCGCGGCTTCCAGTTCGCCGGTGTGACGGAAAGTTTCCGTGGCTATGACGGCATTCGCACCGCGGCCGCCGCAATCCAGAAAGCCGGCAAGGCCGAGCCCGCGGCGATCAAGGCGGCGCTGTGGAACATCGACGTCAAGGGCCTCAACGGCGACATCATCTTCAAGAAGTCGGGGCCGGCCGGCCAGGAGAGCGGCCAGAGCCAGCCGAACGTCTACATGATCGAAATCAACGACGGCAAGATCTCGCTGTCGTCGCTGTAACTGACCGTCCTTCGCGTCATTCCGGACGCCGCGTAGCGGCGATCCGGAATCTCGATGGAGCGACCGGTAAGGACCGAGATTCCGGGTCCATCGCTGTCGCGATGCCCCGGAATGCCGAGCAATAGAATCTCTCAACAAACGAGCGGCCATGAGCGAATTCCTGCAGCATCTGGTCAACACCCTGGTCCTCGGCGGCACCTACGCGCTGCTGGGGATCGGGCTGACGCTGATCTTCGGCATCATGAATGTGGTGAATTTCACCCATGGCGTGCTCTACACCTTCGGCGCCTACATGATGTTCCTGATCACCCAGCAACTCGGGGTGAATTTCTTTCTCGCGCTGCCGCTGGCCGTGGTTGCCGGCTGGCTGCTCGGTGCGCTGATCGAACTGACGCTGCTGCGGCCGCTGCGCGGCTCCGACATCGACACCACCATGCTGGTGATGATCGGCGCCTGGATCGCGATGCAGTCCGGTGCGCTGTGGACCTGGGGCGGGGTCGCGAAATCGGTGGCGACGCCGTTTCCGGAAGAGCCGTTGGTGCTCGGCCCGGTGTCGGTGTCGTGGCTGCGGCTGTTCGTGCTCGGCGCCGCGGCCTGCCTGATTATCGCCTCGTATCTGCTGATCAATCGCACCAAGCTCGGCCGCGCCATGCGCGCCACCTTTCAGGACCACGACACCGCGGCGCTGATGGGCGTTAATGTCAATCTGATCTACACCTCGACCTTCGCCATCGGATCGAGCCTGGCGGCGTCGGCGGGCGCGCTGCTCGGGCCGGTGTATGTGATCTTCCCGCAGATGGGCGATCTCGCCGCCGCCAAGTCGTTTGCCATCGTCATTCTCGGCGGCCTCGGCAACATCACGGGCGCGGTAATCGGTGGCTTCACACTGGCGTTGGCGGAAGAGCTTGGCGCCGGTTACGTGTCGTCGGGTTATCGCGATGCGATGGGTTTTCTGATCATCATCGCGGTGCTGCTGTTCAAGCCGACCGGATTGTTCGCCAGGACGGAGCGCGTCGGATGAACCGGTTGACAGGCTTCCTCGTCGGTCTGCTCGCTTTCGCCTCGGTGCCGCTCTGGCTGCATGATCCGTATCTGCTCAACGCGCTGATCACCACCGGCATCTTCATCATTGCCGCCATGAGCCTCAATTTGCTGCTTGGCTTTACCGGGCAACTGAGCCTGGGCCATGTAGCGTTTTTCGGCATCGGCGCCTATGTCAGCGCGCTGACGTCGTTGGGCTTCGATATCGGTTTGCCGGGCGGTTTCCGCATCGTGCACGAGCCGTGGCCGGCGGTCGCGGGTTTCGTATTAGCGATCGCGATCGCGTCGCTGTGTGGTTATCTGGTCGGGCGGCTATCGTTCCGTGTGCGTGGCGCTTATTTTGTGATCGTATCGATCTCGTTCGCCGAAGTGGTGCGGCTGGTGGCGCTAAACTGGGTGGAGTTGACCCAGGGGCCGCTGGCGCTGACCAGCATTCCCTCGTTCACCCTGGCGCTGCCGGCGTTCGGCAGCCTGACCCTGCGCACCAAGCTGCAGA
The DNA here is from genome assembly GCF_032397745.1 of Bradyrhizobium prioriisuperbiae. Classification (NCBI taxonomy): domain Bacteria; kingdom Pseudomonadati; phylum Pseudomonadota; class Alphaproteobacteria; order Hyphomicrobiales; family Nitrobacteraceae; genus Bradyrhizobium; species Bradyrhizobium prioriisuperbiae. Next base: position 1,704,214 of record NZ_CP135921.1, on the reverse strand, counting down.
ACTATTATGCGGTGCTGGCGGTGGGGGCCGCCACCTATGTCCTGATCTCCCAGCTGGTCCATTCGCCGTTCGGCCGCGCAATGCGGGCGCTGAAGGAGAACGAGACGCTCGCGGTGTCCGTCGGCATTAATGTGACGCGCACACTGACGCTTGCCGCCGTCGTCTCCGCCGGCATCGCGGGGGCGGCCGGCAGTCTTTATGCCCATTACATCCGCATCATCGATCCGGACGTGTTCATGTTTCTCAACACCGTCACCATGGTGATCATGGTGATCAGCGGCGGCAAGGGATCGCTGGCGGGGCCGATTGTCGGTGGCCTGATCTTCGGGCTGCTGCCGGTGGCATTGCGGCCGATCATGGCGCCGGAAGCACAATGGATCGCCTATGGCGTGGTGCTGATCGTGATCCTGTTCGTGCTGCCGCGCGGCATCGTGCCCTCGCTCGCTGGACATTGGCGCCGTTTCCGGCGGGCGAAACCAGCAGTCGGTTTTGTCGAACGCAATGTCGAGGAGCGGGCATGATGACAGCGAGTTCCGCACCGGTTCTGGCGATCGAGCATGTCGGCGTCCAGTTCGGCGGCCTGGTGGCACTGTCCGATCTCAATTTCAGCGTCGGCGAAGGCGAGATCGTCAGCCTGATTGGCCCCAACGGCGCCGGCAAGACCACCGCCTTCAACGTGATGACGGGCTTCCTCGCCCCGAGCAAAGGCGAGGTGCGTTACCGCGGCGTGCCGTTGAGCGGATTAAAGTCGCATCAGATCGCCGACCTCGGCCTGATCCGGACGTTCCAGCGCACCAGCGTGTTCCCCGGCGACACCGTGTTCGATAATGTGCTGATTGGCCTGCATCGGCAAAACAAAGTGCGACTGCCGGCTTCGGTGCTAGGCCTGCCGCGGGCGCGCGCATCCGAGCGGGCGTTGCGCGCGCGGGCAGCCGAGATCATCGACTGGGTCGGGCTTGCCGCGCGCAGCGACGATATCGCAGGCTCACTGTCCTATGGCGAGCAACGGCTGGTCGGCGTTGCGCTGGCGCTGGCGGCCGAGCCGTCGATGCTGTTGCTGGATGAGCCGGTGTCCGGCATGAATGCCTCGGAAACCCACACCTTCGTGCAACTGATCCGCTCGATCAGAGACCGCGGCGTCACCATCTTGCTGGTCGAGCACGATATGCCGATGGTGATGAGTGTGTCGGATCGCATTGTGGTGCTGAACTACGGCCGCATCATCGCCGAGGGCGTGCCCGAGACGATCCGCGCCAATCCCGATGTCATCGAAGCCTATCTCGGCAAGGGGGCACGCCATGCTTGAAATCCGCGACATGGTGTGTGGCTATGGCCAGGTCACGGCGCTGAAAGGCGTGTCGCTCACGGTTGCCGCCGGACAACTGGTGGCGCTGATCGGCGCCAATGGCGCCGGCAAGAGCACGACCTTGCGTGCGATCTCGGGGCTCGTACCGCCGCGCGCCGGCACCCTGCTGTTCGACGGCGAAGACATCACCCATGCCGGTCCACAGCGGGTGCTCAAACGCGGTATCGCCCACTGTCCGGAAGGCCGGCGGGTGTTTCCGCACATGAGTGTGGAGGAAAATCTCGAAATGGGCGCCTATCTGCGCTCGGATGGCGCTGCGGTCGCAACCGATATGGCTCGCATTTATGGCGAGTTTCCGCGGCTGGCCGAGCGGCGCCGGCAAGTCGCCGGCACACTGTCGGGCGGCGAGCAGCAGATGCTGGCGATCGGCCGCGCCTTGATGTCGCGTCCGCGGCTGGTCTTGTTTGACGAGCCGTCACTGGGGCTCGCGCCCAATATCGTCGAACAGACCTTCGCCATCATCCGCGCCATCCGCGATGCCGGCACCACCGTGCTGCTGGTGGAGCAGAACGCCTTCGCCGCGCTCGAGATGTGCGACCATGCCTATCTGCTGGAATCCGGACGAGTGGTGTTGTCCGGTCCTGGTGCGGACCTGATCGAGAACGAGCATGTGCGCCGTGCGTATCTCGGCGGATAGGCCTGGCGCGGTGGCCGGCCAGTGATGGCGGACGAATGGATTGCAATTTGTGAGTCCGAGCGCCTGGTTGAGCGCTCGATCATTCCCGCTCGTGTCGATGGCATCGAGCTCATCGTGTTGCGCGATGCCTCGGAGATCTACGCCTTCGAGCGCGCCTGCCCCCATGAGCAGGCCGATCTTTGCCGGGGAGATGTCCGGGATGGCCGGTTGTTCTGCCCGCGTCATCGCGCGTCGTTCGACCTGCGCGACGGCCAGATCTCGCCGGGATGGCCGAGCAGGGATCTGCGCCGCTACCCCGTGCGAATTGCTGACGGACAGGTCTGGGTTTATGTGAAGGCGATGAGCTTCGACAAAGCACCGTAGCGGCTTATGTCTTCGGCAACCGTGGCTTCTTGATGCCAGCGAGGTCGCATAGCACATCGACCATGGCCGAGAAATCCTTCGCGCCGAAACCGCGCGCCCGTGCGGTGCTGAAAGCCTCCCGCGCGGCTGCGGCCATCGGCATCGGCGCCTTCGCGGCGTTGGCGGAATCAATGATCAGCGTCAGATCCTTGTGGGCGAGATCGATGGTGAAGCCGGGCTCGGTGTCGTCGACCAGCACCTTGGTCGGCCATGCGATCTTGAGCTGGCCGTTGACCGCGGTGGTGCCATAGAGCACGTCGAGAGTGCGCTCGAGATTGAGCCCGAAGCGCTGCGACAGCGCCAGCGCTTCGGCATTCATCTGGCAGGACGACACCGCGAGGAAATTGTTCACCAGTTTGGTCCGGGTGCCGGTGCCGACATCGCCGCAATGGTAGATGGTGTTTCCCATCGCCTCGAGCAGCGGCTTGACACGCTCGAAATCCGCGACTGATCCGCCGACCATAAATAGCGACTCCCCGCGGTCGGCGTGGCTAGCGAGCCGACCCACCGGGGCGTCGACAAAACGCAGTCCTTTGGCGGCGGCATCCTTGGCCAGCCGGTCGGTGGTGTCCGGATCGATGGTGCTCATGTCCAGGATCAGCGAGCCAGGCTTGGCGTTGGCGATGATGCCGTCGACACGGCCGATGACATCGGCCACCACGGCCGAGTTCGGCAGCATGGTGACGATGATGTCGGAGGCCTTCGTCACCTCGGCGACCGTCGGCGCGCTGGCGGCCTGCAGCAGCTCGAGTTCGGCAACGGCCTCGGGGTTGATGTCGTTGACGGTGAGGCGAAAGCCCTTGCGGCACAGGTTGGATGCCATCGGCCGTCCCATGCGACCCAATCCGATAAAGCCGACTTTTTCCATGTGCTTCCATTCCCTGAATTGTTGTTCGTTTTCAGTTTCTTGCTGTCGTGCAGCAACCTGGGCAAGACGCCTGTGCCGGTGAGCATACGCGCGCAGCGGATTGCAGCCTATAAAAGAACGGCATGACAGCTTGAAACAGATGTGAAGGTCAGGTGCCCGAATTGATGCGATAGCTAAACCAACGACAAGCAAATCACGAGGTTGCCATGGATGGTGTCGCTGAGAAGACCGGCCCGCAGAGCGACGGGGCCGCGGGACCCGACTGGCCGCTCCAGATCTACCGGACCCTGAAACAATATGATGTCGCGCAAGTCTGCTATGTGCCGGATGCCGGCCATTCGCGGCTGATCACGCTGTCCCACGACGATCCGGCTGTGACGGCCACGGTGTTGACCACCGAGGAAGAGGGCGTCGCGCTCTGCGCGGGGGCCTGGCTCGGTGGCAGCCGTTCCGTACTGCTGATGCAGTCGAGCGGGGTCGGCAACTGCGTCAACATGTTCTCGCTGATGAACTCCTGCAGGTTTCCATTCCTCACTCTGGTGACCATGCGCGGTGAATGGGCCGAGTTCAATCCCTGGCAGATTCCGATGGGGCAGGCGACGCCGGGCGCGTTCGAGCTGATGGGCGTCACCGTGCTGCGGATCAATCATCCGGAGGAAGCCGAGGAGGTGGTGTCGGCGGCAGCGTCGCTGGCCTTTGACGGCGACCAGCAGGTGGCCGTCCTCATCTCCCAACGCATGATTGGCCGCAAGAAATGGCTGGAGCAGAAGTGATGTCAGCGACATTTGGAACAATGCATCGTCGTGATGCGGTCAAGGCGTTGCTGGCCGACCGCGGGGATTTGCTGGTGGTGGCCGGACTCGGCTCCTCGACCTACGACCTGTTCGCGGCCGGAGAGCATGACGCCAATTTCTATCTCTGGGGCGCGATGGGCGGCGCGGCGATGATCGGACTGGGCCTGGCCCAGGCGCAGCCGAAGCGGCCGGTGCTGGTGCTGACCGGCGATGGCGAGCAATTGATGGGCCTCGGCGCCCTGTTCACGGTCGGCGTCAGTCGGCCGCTCAATCTGACCATTGCGGTGCTCGATAACGGTCATTTCGGTGAAACCGGCATGCAGCTCAGCCATTCCGGGCGCGGTGCGCGTCTTGGCACGGTGGCCGAGGGCGCAGGCTTTACGTCGGTCACCGACGTCGCTGATCTCGCCGGCATCGAGTCCTATCGCGGCAAGCTGCAGAGTGTGAGCGAAGGACCGCGCTTCCTGCGCATCTCGATCGCACCGGGTAATCCGCCCCGCGTGCTGCCGCCGCGCGATGGTGCGTTTGTCAAGAACCGGTTCCGCCAGCACCTCGGGTTTCAGGTCACTTAACTCAAGTCACTTGGCTTGCGACCGCTTGCCTCGTGCAACGCTACGCTCGGTTTGTGCCGCCAGACGAATATTCCAGAGCCCGTCGTCGGCGAGGCTCTGGATCTCCTTGCGGATCAGGCTCGAAATGCTGGCAGTCGCGATCGACGGCGGACGGTCGGCCGGCGCCGCCAGGATCAGTTCGCGGCTGAGAGTCGGCTTGACGATATCAGCGATTTCGAGGCGGCCCTGCGCAACTTCGGTGCGAACCGCCGACTGCGGCAGCACGGTGAACCCGAGCCCTTCCTCGACAAAACTGGTCAGCACACGAAACGAGTCGGCTTCGACCGAGACGTTGAGAGACAGCGACTTGCGGGCGGCGGCTTTCTCGATCAGCACACGAAGTCCGTGCGAGTTGCTCGGCAGCACCAGCTTTTGCGCGGCCAGCCAGCCGATGTCGACCTGCTTGCGCTGGGCCAGCCCGCAACCGTGAGGGCCGACCGCGACCAAGTCGTCACGCCCCAGCGTTTGCACCGAGAGATGCAGATCGGTGGATGGCCCGTAGATGATGGCGAGATCCATTTCGCCACGGTGCAGCCATTCCACCAGATGCCCGCCATAGCTTTCGACGATCCGCAGTGAAATGTCGGGAAACCGCTCGACAATGCGGCGGGCGAAGCCGGCAGACAGCACGCAACTGACTGTGGGCACCAGCCCGAGCACCACATTCCCCGATGGGGTCCCCTTGATCGATTGCAGGTCGTCGCGCACCTGCTCGATCTGCCTGACGACACCGCTGGTGCGATCGAGCAGCATCTGGCCGGCACTGGTGAGGATCATGCCGCGGCCGTTGCGGGTGAACAGTTCTACCCGCAATTCGTGCTCAAGCAGCTTGATGTGCCGACTCAGTGCCGGCTGGGCGACGCGCAGGCGGTCGGAGGCCTTGCTGAGACTGCCCAGTTCGGCGACCGACCGGAATGTTCGGAGCTGGCGTAAGTCCATCGGTGGGGTTTGCTTTTTCTGCAACTCGGACCCCACAGATATAACAGCATGGCATTCCCTGCCAATGCCCTGAGATCAGACGTAACGCGCCACCACCATGCACACCACGGTGAGGGCCAACAGTCCTCCCGCGATCCGCTGCGCCACCGCAGGTTGTTTGCGATGCAGCGCGCCTTGCACGCCCGCGGCGGCGATGGCCGCAAGTGTACCGGCTGCCAGCACCTTCTCTCCCAGTCCGAAATTGCCGGCGTGCAGCAGGTGCCACATGCCGACACCCGTCAGCACCGCGACAACCGCGGCACCCATCTGAGGGCGAAACAGCGCGTCGCTGCCGGCGCCGCCGGAGCGCGCCAAGGTGAAGGTCGATCCGGCCCAGAATATGCCGCTCAGGGCATGCAGTGCGATCAGGATGATGACTCCAGTGATCATGGTGGGGGTGTCCTTTCGAATGGAAGGGAAGATCCGCTTGCGTGAAATACATAGACATCTAACTGTTAGATGTCTATGTATCTGGCATGATAATGAAGCCGGGTCGCAAACCGATCGGACTGCTGCTGGTGCAGACGGCGAAGTCCGTCGCGCGCAGCTTTGAGGATACGCTGAACGAGAAGGGCGGATCGCGTCCGGTCTGGCTGATCCTGCTGGCGTTGATGGACGGCGAGCATCGCACCCAGGCCGATCTTGCCGCCGCCATCGGCGTGCAGGGGCCGACCCTGACCCATCATCTCACCAGCATGGAACGCGATGGGCTGCTGACGCGAACACGCCAGCCGGAAAACAGGCGGGTGCAGGTGGTGGAGCTGACGGCGAAAGGGCGGGCGCTGTTTTTGCGGCTGCGCCAGGCGGTGATGAGTTTCGACACGCAGTTGAACGGCAAGTTCAGCGACGCCGAGATGGACCAATTGCGTGATTTGCTGGGACGGCTGGGCGCGAGCGACACTGTCGGCTTCGGGCCGGGAGTTTGACCGGCGAATGTGAAGGCGGTGCCGCAGAGCACCCGAGGGAGAGCGCGCCATGACTGCTAGCACCATGACGGCCTATGATGCCGACGGACTCGATGCTCTGCAGCTTGGACATCTCCGCCACTTCGCCAATCTGGCAAACCAGCCGCCCAATCAGTGGGAGCTGATGAACGGCAAGGGCTACGGCCAGGAGGATTTTGGCGGCTATCGTTTTCAGCTTGCCTATATGGCCTACGCGCTCGCATTGACCCACCGCCATCGCCTGCCCGCGGCACCCGGCGTGTTCAAGCCGGTGTTCGAGAAGCTGATGGAGAAGATGCTGCTGCCGGAAGTGTGGATGTACTGGCGCGACGTCAGCCGTGGCGGCAGCGTTTTTAATGCGCACTTGGCCGGAAACTACCGCGAGGAATGGAATCCGGTGGTGCGTGATAACATCATGTACAGCGCCTACGTGCAGTCCATGGCGCTGATGTACAATTATCTGTTCAAGGATGACCGTTATGCGCAGCCGGGCGCGCTGACGTTCAAGCACTGGTCGTTCTTCTGGGGTGGTGGCGAGAAGCGCTTTGAATACGACCAGAAGTCGCTGAATGACCACATCTACTGGCAGATGGTGGAGAGCGGATATCTCGGCGTCGCCTGCGAGCCGAACTGCGTGTTCCAGATTTGCAATCAGCCGGCGATCCTCGGCTTTCGCATGCACGATCTGGTCTATGGCGGCACCATGGCTGACGAGGTCACGCACAGCTACGAACAGGCGTGGGAAGACTTTGGCCGGGTCGGCGAGAATGGCCACTATCACATCATGATGTCGCAGGACACCAAGGCGGTCCGCGAGAACATCGGCAAATCGCCATGGGTCGATGCCTGGGCCGGTGCGCTGCTGAACATGTGGAATCGCGATTTCGTGCATGAACACTATCCGCGCCAGATCCGCGACCTGGTGAAGCCGGGCAAGGATGGCGCGCTGTCGATCAACACCAATCCGCGTCCGCTGGTGATGGGGCAGCAGATCGTCAATGACGACTGCGACTTTGGCTGGGTCGCGGCCTGGGTCTCCGAGATGGGAGATGCGGAGACATTGCGTGGTCTGTTAACCCATGCCGATCGCCACATGGCCCCGCGCTGGCGTGACGGTGGCCTCTATTATCCGCGCAACGACATGTTCGAAGATGCCGCCGGCAACCGCACTTTGATGGAGCCGATGTCCGGCAACGTGCTGCTCGGTTATGCGCGTCTCAACATCCCGGATGGGCTCTGGCACTTCTACAACGCGCCATGGGATGCCGCGCACTTTGAGGCCCCGGCGTTGCTGCGGGTCGCGCCTGATGTCGACGTTAGCAAAGCGGTGTTCGATCCGGCGACGAACCGGCTGGAGTTTTCCTTGCAGCAGATCGAGGGCGGCACGCCCGATGGCGCCGTCCTGCTTGGCAACATCTGGTCGCGCGGCCCCTGGGAACTGCGCTGCGATGGTCAGGTGATCGCCCGCGACAGCGGCGATGCGCTCAGTGTGACCGGTTCGGTCGAGGTGCGCGCGGACGATGACGGCGTCGTCATGAGATGTCCCGACACAAAGCCGCATGCCTTTTCAATGACCTTCGCCGGACCGTAAGTCATTGGAAGGACGTTTTAACCCACATTTTGGGAATATAATTAGTCTAATAATATTACTAGTAAGGCCGTTTTCTCCGTGTCAGTCTGCCGCACACTGAGCCGCTCAACGAAGCGGCGTGGTCAAAATTCGGAGAAAACGCCTCATGACACGGATGTCCTTCAAGACAGGTTTGTCCTTTAAAGCCTTGCTTGCCGCTGCGGTGCTGACCGGCCCCGCGCTAAATTTCAACGCCCAGGCTGCCCAACTGACCATTGGATTCTCGCAAATCGGCTCGGAATCCGGCTGGCGGGCTGCTGAGACCTCGGTTTCCAAGTCGGAAGCCAAGAAGCGCAACGTCAATTTCAAGATCGCCGACGCCCAGCAGAAGCAGGAAAACCAGATCAAGGCGATCCGGTCCTTCATCGCGCAGAATGTCGATGCCATCTTTCTCGCGCCCGTGGTCTCCACCGGATGGGATGCGGTGCTGAAGGAGGCCAAGGAAGCCAAGATCCCGGTCGTGCTGCTCGACCGCGACATCGATCCCTCAGGCAAGGACCTGTATCTGACCGCGGTCACCTCCGACAGCGTGCACGAAGGCGAGGTGGCCGGCGATTGGCTGGCGAAGACACTCGGCGGCAAAGCCTGCAGCGTGGTCGAGCTGCAAGGCACGGTCGGCGCCAGTGTCGCCGCCAACCGCAAAAAAGGTTTCGACACCGCGATTGCCAAGTCTGCCAACATCAAGGTGGTGCGCAGCCAAACCGGCGACTTCACCCGCGCCAAGGGCAAGGAAGTGATGGAGAGCTTCATCAAGGCCGAAGGCGGCGGCAAGAGCATCTGCGCCGTCTATGCGCATAATGACGACATGATGGTCGGTGCCATCCAGGCGATGAAGGAAGCCGGCCTGAAGCCGGGCAAGGATATTCTCACCGTCTCGATCGATGCGGTGCCGGACATCTTCAAGGCCATCGCCGCGGGCGAAGCCAATGCCACGGTCGAGTTGACGCCGGACATGGCGGGGCCTGCGTTCGACGCCATCATCGCCTACAAAGCCAAGGGCACCGTGCCACCGAAATGGATCCAGACCGAGTCAAAACTCTTCACCGCTGCTGACAATCCGCAGAAGATCTACGACAGCAAGAAAGGCCTCGGATATTGAGGCTGGGCGCCGGCGGCGGGAACATCGAACGCATGCCTGATGTTTCCGACCACGGTTCTGCGCTGCTTGAAGCGCGCGGACTCAGCAAGAGTTTTGCTGGCGTTCGCGCGCTCGACGGCGTCGATTTCAGCTTGCACGCTGGTGAAATCCACGCGCTGCTTGGCGAAAACGGGGCCGGCAAGTCGACGCTGATCAAGGTCATGACCGGTGTGGTGTCGCGGGACGCCGGCTCTGTGCGGCTGGATGGCGCCGAGATCGCGCCGCGCTCGGCGCAAGCCGCGCTGAAGGCCGGCATTGCCACCGTCTATCAGGAGGTCAATCTGCTGCCGAACCTGTCGGTGGCGCAGAATCTCTTTCTTGGCCGGCAGCCGACCCGCTTCGGCCTGGTCCATGATGGCGACATGCGCCGCCGCGCCGCGGCGCTGCTCGAAGGGTTCGGCCTCCATATCGATGTGTCGGTGCCGCTCGGCGACTATTCCGTTGCCATCCAGCACATCACGGCCATCGCCCGGGCCGTCGACATGTCGGCGCGCGTGCTGATTCTCGATGAACCGACCGCCAGCCTCGACAAGCACGAGGTCGAGATCCTGTTTTCGATCATGCGCCAATTGGCAAAGCGCGGCATCGGCATCCTGTTCGTGACCCACTTTCTGGATCAGGTCTACGCGGTCAGCGACCGCATCACGGTGCTGCGCAACGGCCGGCTTGTCGGCGAGCGCAAGACCGCGGATCTGCCGCGCATCGAGCTTGTGCACATGATGCTGGGACACGAGCTCAGCGACGCCACCAGCGAGCGTGTGCATGTCTCCGCCGATGTCCGGCGCCCGCCATGTGCGGTGTTCTCCGGATTCGGCAAATCCGGCTATCTCGCGCCCTTCGATCTCGAACTGCGGGAGGGAGAGGTCGTCGGGCTGGCCGGCCTGCTCGGCTCCGGGCGAACCGAGACCGCGCGCCTTGTGTTCGGCGCCGAGCGACCGGACACCGGCACTGTGACCGTCGATGGCCGCGCTGTTCGCCTGCGTTCGCCGCGCGATGCAGTACAACACCGTTTTGGCTACTGCCCCGAGGAGCGCAAGACCGAAGGCATCGTGGCGGAACTGACCGTGCGCGAGAACATCGTGCTGGCGCTGCAGGCGCGCCGTGGCCTGCTGAAGCCGCTGTCGCGGCACGAGCAGGACGAAATCGCAAAACGTTTCATAAAGCTGCTGGATATTCGCCCGCCCGATCCCGAGCGGCCGATAGGGCTACTGTCGGGTGGCAATCAGCAGAAGGCGCTGTTGGCCCGCTGGCTTGCGACCGAACCGCGCCTGCTGATCCTCGATGAGCCGACCCGCGGCATCGATGTTGGCGCCCACGCCGAGATCATCCGCTTGATCCGCCAGCTTTGTGCGGAGGGGCTGGCGCTGCTGGTGATTTCCTCCGAGCTCGAAGAGATCGTGACCTATGCCGATGAGGTGATCGTGCTGCGCGATCGCGCCCATGTCGAGGCGCTGCATGGCGAAGCCATCAACGTGTCGTCGATTGTCGCGGCGATCGCCGCCGACGCTCCGCTTGCGAAACGGGAGCATTGACGATGGCGCTTCGTCTGCCGCGCGCCGGCCTGCCGCAAATCCTCGCCTTCCTGGCGATCCTGGCGATCAACTGGACGGTGTCGCCGCAGTTCTTCGACCTGCGGCTGCAGGACGGCCGGCTGTTCGGCAGCTTGATCGACGTGTTCAATCGCGGCGCGCCGGTGGCGCTGCTGTCGCTCGGCATGGTGCTGGTCATCGCGACCCGCGGCATCGACCTGTCGGTCGGCGCCGTGATGGCGATCTCGGGCGCGATCGCGGCGAGCCTCGCGGATAACTATTCGCTGCCGGTGGTGATTGCGGCGGCGCTCGGAGCCGGCCTGTTGTGCGGCCTCTGGAACGGCATCCTGGTCGCGGTGCTCGGCATCCAGCCGATTGTCGCCACGCTGATCCTGATGGTGGCCGGGCGCGGCATCGCCCAGCTTGTCACCGAGGGGCGCATCGTCACCTTCACCTCGCCGGAATTGGCGTGGCTCGGCGGCGGATCGGTGCTCGGCATTCCGGCGCCGGTGGTGATCGCCTTCGCCATGCTGGCGCTGACGGTCGCTCTGGTGCGCGGCACGGCGCTGGGATTGATGATCGAGGCGACCGGGGCCAATGCCAAAGCCAGTGCGCTGGCCGGCGTAGGCACCCGCGCCATGATCATGGCTGTCTATGTCTGGTGCAGCCTGTGTGCCGCGATCGCCGGCCTGATCGCGGCCGCCGACATCCTCGGCGCCGATGCCAACAATGCCGGACTGTGGCTCGAGCTCGATGCCATCCTCGCCGTGGTGATCGGCGGCACCTCGTTGTTCGGCGGGCGTTTCAGCCTGGTTCTCGCTGTAGTCGGCGCACTGATCATCCAGGCCATGAACACCGGCATCCTGCTGTCCGGCTTTCCGCCCGAATTCAACCTGGTGGTCAAGGCCGTGGTGGTGCTGATCGTGCTGCTGCTGCAGTCGCCGCGCCTCGATCTCGGCCTGCTGCTGTCGAAGGTGCGCAAATGAACCGGTTGCTTCCTGTCAGTGTCACCACGGCCGTGTTCATCGCAGGCTTTGTGATCTGCTCGCTGCAGTTCCCGAATTTCACCTCAACCCGGGTGGTCGCCAATCTTTTGACCGACAATGCCTTCCTTGGCATCGTGGCGATGGGGATGACCTTTGTCATCATCTCCGGCGGGATCGATCTCTCGGTCGGCTCGGTGATCGGTTTCACCACGGTGTTTCTTGCGCTTGCGATCGAGCGGCATGACGTCCCGCCGTTCGCCGCCTTTGCCATGATCCTGGTGATCTGCGCCGTGTTCGGCGCGGCCATGGGGGCTGTGATCCAGTTTTTCGACATGCCGCCCTTCATCGTGACCCTTGCCGGCATGTTCCTGGCACGCGGCACCAGCTTCCTGATGTCGACGGAGTCGATCCCGATCAACGCGCCGCTGTATGCGAATCTCGCCGATCATGCGATCGCCTTGCCCGGCGGCGGGCGACTGACAGTCATCGCCATGATCTTGCTCGCGGTCTTCGCCGTGGGAATCGTTCTGCTGCACTTCACGCGGTTCGGCGCCAATGTCTATGCGCTCGGCGGCAGCCGGGTCTCGACCGCGCTGATGGGCGTACGCGTCGCGCCGACCACAATCCTCATCTACATGCTGTCCAGCATGCTGGCGGGCCTGTCGGGCATCGTGTTCTCGTTCTATACATCAGCGGGTTATTCGCTTTCGGCGGTGGGCGTCGAACTCGACACCATTGCCGCGGTGGTGATCGGTGGTACGCTATTGACCGGAGGGTACGGCTTCGTATTCGGCACCTTCGTCGGCGTGCTGATCCAGGGCCTGATCCAGACCTACATCAATTTCGATGGTTCGCTGTCGAGCTGGTGGACCAAGATCGTGACCGGCATCCTGCTGTTCGCCTTCATCGTGCTGCAGCAGGTCATTGTCGGGTTCGCCAGGCGATCGGGCCGTCGAACCGCAGGAGTCGTGGTGTCGTGAGTTCCCAGCTCGTTGTCATCCCCACGCGCCGTGCGCACTCCAACCATGCGGAGATCGCCCGTACCATCGGGATCGACATCATTTCCGGCCGCTATGCGGAAGGCGTCAAGCTGCCGGGGGATGCCGAACTCACGGTGATCTTCAGGGTGTCGCGTCCGGTGTTGCGCGAGAGCGTGAAGACCCTGGTGGCGAAAGGCTTGCTCAGCACCAAGGTGCGTGTCGGCACCGTGGTGCGCGAGCGCGCGGCCTGGAACATGTTCGACGCCGACGTGCTGGCCTGGCATCTCGATGTCGGCATCGACATGCGATTCGTGCGCGATCTTGCCGAGATACGGCTCGCAGTCGAGCCTCGCGCGGCCGCGCTGGCCGCCGGGCAGCGTTCGGACGCCGATCTCGCGGAGCTGCAGCGGAGCATCGCATGGATGCGGCGTGAGCCGTCCGACTCCGGCGCCTTCGCCGATGCCGATCTCAGCCTGCACATTGCGGTCGCCAACGCCTCCGGCAATCCGTTCATGCGGTCGATGGGAAGCGTGATCGAAGCGGCACTTCGTGCTTCTTTTCTGCTCAGTGCGCCCGCCGAGCAGGAAGAACGCGAGGTCACCATCCTGACCCACCAGCAGATCGTTGATGCGATCGAGCGAAGGGATCCGGCTGCGGCGGCGGACGCCATGACCAAGGTGATCATCAACGGCCTGCAACGTCGCAGATCAGCCGGCGAACGCGACGGAACGCTATAGGGGGAGTGCGGACTGGATGACATCTCTCATCAAATCGCTTTGGGCGCACCGGGATCAAGCCGCATGACGCCGCTTCGCCTTGCCATTGTCGGTCTCGGCAAGATCGCGCGGGATCAGCACCTCCCGTCGATTGCTGCGATGCCAGCCATTACGCTGGTAGCTGTGGCCGATCCGAACGCCACCCTTGATGGCGTTCCGCATTTCGCCTCGCTGGAAGAACTGCTGCGGAACGGGCCGCCGATCGATGCAGTTGCCTTGTGCACTCCGCCACTGATGCGCGGCGCGCAGGCCGCTGCGGCACTTGCCGCCGGCAAGCACGTGCTGCTGGAAAAGCCGCCGGGCGCAGTGGTCAGCGCGATCGCGCCGCTGACGGAGGTGGCGCGGGCCTCGGGCAAAACCTTGTTCGCAACCTGGCATGCGCGGTTTGCGCCGGCGGTCGAGCCGGCGAGAGCTTTCCTGGCGCAGCGCGAGATCCGCTCCGTGCATGTGATCTGGAAGGAAGACGTCCGGGTCTGGCATCCCGGCCAGGCCTGGATCTGGCGGCCGGGTGGCTTTGGCGTGTTCGATCCCGGCATCAACGCGCTCTCCATCGTCACCCGCATCCTGCCGCGTCCGTTCTTTCTCACCGCTGCCGAGCTTGCCTTTCCGAGCAACTGCGCGGCTCCGATCGCTGCCGACCTGGATTTTACCGACGCGGCGGGGCTGCCGATCCGCGCCGAATTCGATTTCCGCCAGACCGGGACGCAGAGCTGGGACATCGTGGTCGAGACCGACCAGGGCCGGTTGACGCTCTCGGCAGGCGGCGCGAAGCTGATCCATGGCGACAATGTCTTGATGGATGAGAAGAAGGTCGCGTATCCGGCGATCTACCGCCGTTTTGTCGAGCTCATTACGCGCGGCGAATCCGATGTCGATCTCGCCCCGCTGGTGCATGTCGCCGACGCCTTCATGCTCGGCCGTCGTGTGGTCGTCGACGCGTTCGAGGAGTGAGCATGACATCCGCGACAACATCGTCCGTCATCCGCGAGGTCTTTGGACGTCTGCCTGGCAGCGCCGTGGTGGAGCGGGTGCGGCTGCGGACGCCGGATGGATTCGAGGCGCGCATCATCACCTATGGCGCAGCGTTGCAGGCGCTGTTCGTGCCGGATCGGCATGGCGAAGTCGGCGACGTGGTGCTGGGACATGACGATCTCGCATCCTATGCGGCCGCACGGCGGTTCTTTGGGGCCACGGTCGGGCGTTATGCCAATCGGATTGCCGGTGCCGGTTTCACGCTGGACGGCGAACGCATTTCACTCGATGCCAACAACGGGCCGAACGCATTGCACGGTGGTCTCCAGGGCTTCGACCGCCGGCTGTGGACCATCACGGCGGTGGACGATGGACCGGCGCCTGCGGTGACGCTGGCGTATCGCAGCCTGCATGGCGAAGAGGGCTATCCGGGCACGCTCGATGTCAGCGCGACCTATCGCATCTCGGCGCCAAGAGAACTTTCGATCGAACATACGGCCACGACCGACCGGCCGACCGTGGTCAACCTGACAAATCACAGTTTTTTCAACCTCGACGGCGCGGCGTCGACCAGCGACATTCTGAGCCATCGCCTGACCGTTGCCGCAGATGCTTTTCTGGCGACGGATGAGACTGCGATCCCACTGCATGAGCTGCCTCGGAGCGTCACCGGTACACCGTTCGATTTTCGCGAGGCAAACGAGATCGGCGCCCGCATTCGCCAAAACGACGAACAGCTCCGGCGCGGGCGCGGTTACGATCACAATTTCTGCTTAAGCCCGGATGCGGGCCTGCGCTTTGCCGCGCGGATTGAGGCGCCGCGCTCCGGCCGGGTGATGGAGCTTCACACCAATCAACCGGGCCTGCAGGTTTATTCGGGCAATTATCTCGACGGCAGTGTGCCGGGCAAGCATGGCCGGCTGTATCGTCAGTCCGACGCGCTCTGTCTTGAACCGCAGGCTTGGCCGGATACACCGAATCGTTCTGATTTTCCTTCTGTCTTGCTCCAGCCGGGGGAGGTGTATCGTCATCATGCGCTCTATCGCTTTTCCGCAGCTTGAAAAATCTCGCCGCAAAGATGCCATGAGTGTGGATCACGACACGCTGTTGCAGCTTGGAGGAATGCGCGTGATCGGCCCTGACGAGCACATCGAGGATGTGCCCACCATGACTCTGTGTGAGACGCGCTGTCATCTCGGTGAAGGCCCAACCTATGATGCCGTCAGCAATACGGCCTGGTGGTTCGATATTCTCGAGCGCCGCTTGTTCGAATCGCGCCTTAATTCATTGGAAACGCTGATTCACGAGCTTCCGGTGATGGCGAGTGCGCTCGCCAAGATCGACGATCGGCAACAGCTGTTGGCCGCGGACGACGGGCTGTATATTCGCAGTATCCCTGACGGCCGCCTCACACTGCATCTGCCGCTGGAGGCCGACAATCCGCAGACCCGTTCGAACGACGCACGTGTGCATCCGTCCGGAACGTTCTGGATCGGCACCATGGGCCGCAAGGCTGAGACCGGCGCCGGCGCGATTTATGCGCTGCACAATGGTGATCTTCGGCGATTGTTCTCCAATATCAGCATTCCCAATGCGATCTGCTTTTCTCCCGACGGCGCCACCGGTTATTTCACCGATACGCGCGAGAACGTGCTGTGCCGCGTCGCGCTCGATCCGGCGACGGGCCTTCCGACCGGCGTGCCGTCGCCGCTTTATACGCATCGCGGCGTGGGCGGCCTTGATGGCGCCGTGGTCGATGCGGACGGCGTGATCTGGAATGCGCGCTGGGGCGGCGGATGCATCGATGCCTATTCGCCGGAAGGCGCGCGTGTGCGCACGGTGCGCGTGCCGGCCAGGCAGGCCAGTTGTCCAGTTTTCGTCGGTTCGGATTTAGACCGGCTGCTGGTGACGTCGGCCTATGAGGGCATGGACGCAGCCGCACGCGCGGCCGATCCGGAGCACGGCCGGACGTTCCTGCTCAACATGTGGGCGCGAGGCGTGCCGGAGTCCCGCGTCAGGCTCGGCCCGACATGACCCCTGTCCCACATGGTGGTGTGACAGTTGTAACTGAGCCTCTTGCGAAACCGCAGCGTGTGACAGATCATTGCGACGAATACGAAGCCGCTTGAGTGCGGCACGCGTCGGCTGCGCCGGCGCCAACAGCAAGACCGCGGCATAGCGGCGATCAGGCTTCAACGCTTTTTGGGAGTGAAACATGAATTTACTCAAATCGATGCTATCTGCCGTCACCCTTGGTTCAGTGCTGCTCGTCGCCCCGGCGATGGCACAGACCAAATCCACGGTGGGCATCGCGATGCCGACCAAGTCGTCGGCACGCTGGATCGATGACGGCAACAACATCGTGAAGGTGCTGAAGGAGCGCGGCTACAACACCGACCTGCAATACGCCGAGGACGATATTCCCAACCAGCTCTCGCAGATCGAGAACATGGTGACCAAGGGCGCCAAGGTGCTGGTGATTGCTTCGATCGACGGCACCACATTGTCCGACGTGCTGAAACAGGCCAGGGACAAGGGCGTCACCGTGATCGCCTATGACCGGTTGATCCGCGACACCGCCAATGTCGATTATTATGCGACGTTCGACAATTTCCAGGTCGGCGTGCTGCAGGCGCAGTCGATTGAGCAGGGATTGGGTCTGAAGGACGGCAAGGGCCCTTTCAACATCGAGCTGTTCGGCGGCTCACCCGACGACAACAACGCCTACTTCTTCTACAATGGCGCGATGTCGGTGCTGCAGCCCTATATCGACAGCGGCAAACTGGTGGTCGCCAGCAAGCAGATGGGCATGGACAAGGTTTCGACCTTGCGCTGGGATCCCGCCACCGCCCAGGCCCGCATGGATAACTTGCTGAGTGCGTTCTACACCAACAAGCGGGTCGACGCGGTCTTGTCGCCCTATGACGGGTTGTCGATCGGCATTCTGTCGTCGTTGAAAGGTGTCGGTTATGGCAGCGGCAACATGGCGATGCCGGTCGTCAGTGGCCAGGACGCCGAGGTGCAGTCGATCAAGTCCATGACGCGGGGCGAGCAGTATTCGACGATCTTCAAGGATACCCGCGATCTCGCCAAGGTCACCGCCGACATGGTGGACGCGGCGCTGAGCGGCAAGACCGTGACCGTGACCGACACCAAGACCTATAACAACGGCGTCAAAGTGGTGCCGTCCTATCTGCTCAAGCCGGTCGTCGTCTACAAGGACAACTGGGAGAAGCTGCTCGTCGACAGTGGCTACTACAAGAAGTCGCAGTTCAACTGATGACTCTCCGCAGTCAAGCCCGCGACAAGCGCGGGCATGACTGACGGTTATCCTTGTGCCGGGGAGCCTGCATGACCACACTGCTCGAGATGCGCGGCATCAGCAAAGCCTTCGCCGGGGTGAAAGCGCTGAGCGACGTCAATTTCACCGTCAAGGCCGGTGAGATCCATGCTTTGGTCGGCGAAAATGGCGCCGGCAAGTCGACCCTGATGAAGGTGCTGAGCGGGGTCTACCCCCATGGCGCATATGAAGGCTCGATCATCTATGATGGCGAGGAGCGCAAGTTTCGCGACATCAACGATTCCGAGGCGCGCGGCATCATCATCATCCACCAGGAACTGGCGCTGATTCCGCTGCTCTCGATCGCCGAGAATATCTTCATTGCCAATCCGCCGTCGCGCTTCGGCGTGATCGACCGCGATGCGGTCTACAAGCGCTCGCAGCAATTGCTGGCCAAGGTCGGGCTCAGCGATGCGCCGGATACTCTGGTCACCAACATCGGTGTCGGCAAACAGCAACTGGTGGAGATCGCCAAGGCACTGTCCAAGGAGGTGCGGCTTCTGATTCTCGACGAGCCGACCGCAAGTCTCAATGAAAGCGACAGCGCGGCCTTGCTGGACCTGCTGCTTGAATTTCGGGCGCAGGGCATGTCCGCGATCCTGATCTCACACAAGCTCAATGAGGTCTCGCGGGTCGCCGACCGGATCACGGTGCTGCGCGATGGCCGCACCGTCGACACCATGGATTGCCGGGACGGTGCGGTCGAGGAAGACCGCATCATCCGCAAGATGGTCGATCGCGATCTCGAGCATCGTTATCCCAAGCGCGAGCCGAAAATCGGTGAGCCGGTGTTCAGGGTGGAGAACTGGTCGGTCTATCATCCGCTGCACACCGACCGGCAGGTCATCAAGAATGTGGATTTCCACGTCCGCCGCGGCGAGATCGTCGGCATCGCCGGCCTGATGGGCGCCGGCCGCACTGAATTCGCCATGAGCCTGTTCGGCCGCTCCTGGGGCCGCAAGATCACCGGGCGCGTCACCCTGAACGACAGGGACGTCGATCTCTCCACCGTCAGCCGCGCCATCGACGCCGGTCTCGCCTATGTCACGGAAGACCGCAAGCAGCTGGGCCTGCTGCTGGCGGACGACGTGCGCAAGAACATCACCCTCGCCAACCTCAAGAGTGTCGCGCCGGGCCGCGTTATCGATGACATCAAGGAGCTTCGGGTGGCCAGCGATTTTCGCAATCGCATGCGCATCCGCTGCGCCGACGTCTACCAGACCTCGGGGCATCTCTCCGGCGGCAACCAGCAGAAGGTGGTGCTGTCGAAGTGGCTGTTCACCGATCCGGAGATCCTGATCCTGGACGAGCCGACCCGCGGCATCGATATCGGCGCCAAGTATGAGATTTACTGCATCATCAACGACCTCGCCGATGCCGGCAAGGCTGTCATCGTGATCTCGTCGGAAATGCCGGAGCTGCTCGGGATCTGCGACCGCATCTGCGTGATGAACGAGGGCGCCTTTGTCGGCGAGTTCGACCGCAGCGAGGCGACGCAGGAGAAGATCATGCGGGTGATCGTGCGCAAGGGCGAGCGGCTGGTTGACCGCAGCCTGGACAAGAATATGGGCGAACAGTTGGTGGGAGAAGCACATCCATGAGCGACAAGACTGTGGCGCTTCCCGAAGCGGGCAAGCATGCGGGCTTCCTCAAGAACAACTTGCGCGAATACGGCATGCTGCTGTCGCTGCTGGCGATCATGGCATTCTTTCAGGTCGTGACCGACGGAACGCTGCTGCGTCCGCTCAACCTCACCAACCTGGTGCTGCAAAACAGCTACATCGTGATCATGGCGCTCGGCATGCTGCTGGTGATCGTCACCGGGCATATCGATCTGTCGGTCGGCTCTGTCGCGGGCTTTGTCGGCGCCATCGCCGCGGTGCTGATGGTGCGATATGGCGTGCATTTCATTCCGGCCACCATTATCTGTCTTGCGCTCGGCGCATTGATAGGCGCCGCGCAGGGCTATTGGGTGGCCTATTTCAAGATTCCGTCCTTCATCGTCACGCTGGCCGGTATGCTGGTGTTCAAGGGGCTGGCGCTCGCGGTGCTGCAGGGCCAATCGGTCGGCCCATTCTCGCCGACCTTCCAGAAATTGTCGTCCGGCTTCATTCCCGAGCTGTTCCCCGATGCCGGCGCGCTCTATCCGACGTCGCTGCTGATCGGCGCGGCGCTGGCGCTCGCCCTGGTCTATGTCAGCGTCACCACCCGCAACCGGCGCGCAAGCCATGGGGTCGAGGTCGAGCCGTTCGGCTTCTTTGCGCTAAAGAACGCGATTCTGTTCGGCGTGATCGTCTATTTCACCTACCTGATTGCGTCGCATCGCGGCCTGCCGAACGTGCTGGTGATCATGATCGCGCTGATCGCGCTGTATGGCTTCGTCACCGCCCGCACCACCATCGGCCGGCAGATCTACGCCGTCGGCGGCAATGAGAAAGCCGCCAAGCTCTCCGGCATCAAGACCGAGCGGCTGACTTTTCTCACTTTTGTCAACATGGGCGTGCTGGCGGCCCTTGCCGGTCTTGTCTTTGCCGCGCGACTCAACACCGCGACGCCCAAGGCAGGCCTCGGTTTCGAGCTCGATGTCATCGCCGCCTGCTTCATCGGCGGCGCCTCGGCTTATGGTGGCGTCGGGCGGGTGGCGGGTGCCGTGATCGGCGCGCTGATCATGGGGGTGATGAACAACGGCATGTCGATTCTCGGCATCGGCATCGATTACCAGCAGGTGATCAAGGGCCTGGTGCTGCTCGGCGCAGTCTGCCTCGACGTCTATAATCAGCGGCGCTGAGGTCCTGATGAACTCGTCCCGTCCGCCGGTGGGGGGATCGTTCCAACTGACCGATCATCATGGCCGCGCCGTCACTGAAGCCAGCTACCACGGCCGCTTTGCGCTGCTGTTTTTTGGTTTCACCCATTGTCGCGTGGTTTGCCCGCGGGCGCTGACCAAACTGTCCGGTGTGCTCAATGCGCTTGGACCGTTGGCGGATCGCGTCCAGCCGCTCTACATCACGGTCGATCCGGAGCGTGACACGCCGGACGTGATGCGGACGTTTCTTGGGACATATCCGCGCTTCACCGGCCTGACCGGATCGCGAGAGCAGATCGATGCGGTCAAGCAGGCCTTCCGTGTGTTTGCGGAGCGCGCGGTCGATCCCGACGACAAGAATGGCTATGCGGTGCCGCATACCGCCATCACCTATCTGCTCGGCCCCGACGGCGAACTGGTGGCGCATTTCACTGATGCTTTGACGGCGGAAGATCTTCGCGTGCGGCTGCAAGGTCATCTGGATCCGGCAACGCTGCCCTGAAAGGGTCGCTGGCGACGGCGGGCGTGCCGGTTCATGAGCTCCGAAATGGACTATGATGCGCGGCCACTAGCTTGACCAGATCGGCTTGGCGCCGCGCACCGGTTTTTTCGAACAGATGCTGCAAATGGGTTTTGACCGTGGCTTCTGAAATGCCGAGGGCTTCGGCCGCTATCACCGCGCCGCCGACATTGAGGATGGCGTCGAGCACGCGCAGCTCGCTCGGCGTCAACCGGTAGCGTTTTGCCAGCCTTTCGAGGGTGGTGGGTGCGTCGAAGGCCGTCTTGCGCGCGAACACCGCTGCGACCGCTGAATAAGTCTGCCCGGTTCGCTGTCGCGCACCCGATGTGAGTGGCAGGATATGGGCCAGCCATTGTTCCGGCGCGGGGGCGGACAGCGGAACTACAATGCCCCGCGCGCCCACCGCGTCGTCGCCATCGCTTGCCTGCGCAATCACTTCGCGCAGGGCCTGATTCGCCTGGGTATCGACGGCGGTCAGCAGATTGTTGGAGTCGCAGAGTACGTCGCCCTGGCCGAGCAGGTCATGGCCGCTGCCGTTGGCGTGGACGATCTGTCCCCGCGCGTCCACCAGGAACATCCCGGGGCTCAGATCGTCGAGCACGTCAGCGAAGGCTGCCGCCTCCGCAGTGCGCAGATCGATCAGGCCGCCGATGACAACGGCGCGGCGCACATGCGGCACCACAATCCGCATGCGGCGGCGCATCTCGTCATCGACAATCCCGTTGCTCTTGCGCCGGTAGACCCTGAAAACCGCGTGGTCCGTCGCCGACTTTTCCAGCACGGCGCTGGCCCAATCCACCCAGCCCTGGGGTGCAGCCCACTCGCAACAGTAGCGAGTTTGGAGATAGTCTTCGTAAGGCATGAAGTCCGCGATGCTGACCACCTGCTCCGGTTCAAACAGGAACAGATCCGAGGTCGGATCGAACTTCGCGTAGATATCAATCTGAAGCTGCAGGTAACGGGGATCGCAGCCATAGGTTTGGACCACTCGCGCTTTCTTGGTCAGTGAATTCTGGATCGCAAATCCGGCCGACTGCCCCTGCGTGAAGGCTGCGATGTCCTTAAGTACGTCGGCCCACAGGGAGGGATTGAGCGCCGCATCGTAGATATCGCCGATCAGGCGGGACACGAGTTCCGCTTCCAAAGTCATACGAACCCCTCCATCGATCGTTCGAATGATACGGGATGCGTCCCCAGATCATTCCTTATCATTCGAATGATAAGGGATGCATCCCCCGTTGGGATGAGACCCGTCAGGCTGAGGCAGCAAGGCGCTGTTCGCAGCCGCCTGCTATTGGGGGCGGCTAAGCTGATGACATTGATGGGAAAACCATGGATGATGCATCATTATCATGGTCCATCCGCTCGCCCGCATCATCAGCCAGTTCAAACGTGAGCCGTCGCGCACCGGCTCGCTGATCATCACATTTTATGGCGATGCCATCCTGCCGCGCGGCGGGTCGGTCTGGCTCGGCACTCTGCTGCAGTTTCTGGAAATGCTGGAGACCGACGGCGGCGTGGTGCGCACCGCGGTGTCGCGGCTCGCCGCCGACGGCTGGCTCGACCGCGACAAGGTCGGGCGCAAGAGTTTCTACAAGCTCGCGCCGCAGGGCCGCGCGCGGTTCGAAGCCGCCGTCGAGCATGTCTACAATCCGCACATCTCGGATGGTGCCGGGCGTTTCGAACTGCTGCTGATCGGCAATGGCGCAGACCGTGAAAGTTCGCGCGCCGCGCTGGCTGAGGCTGGCTTCGGTAATCCGATGCCTGGTGTCTGGGTGGCACCCTCAGGCGTCGCAGTGCCGGCGGAAGCAGCGGGTGCGATCCGGCTCGAGGTGGCGGCCGCTGACGAAATGGGGCGGCGGCTGATCAGCGAGAGCTGGTCGTTGCAGCGCACGGCGGATTCCTATCGGGATTTCCTCAAGACCTTCGCGCCGCTGGAGACCTGGATCGCGCAGGATGCCCGGCCGGCGCCCGCTGATGCCATGCTCGCCCGCATCCTGCTGATCCATCACTATCGTCGGGTAATCCTGCGCGATCCGCTGCTGCCGACGGTGCTGCTGCCGGAGGGCTGGCCCGCCGACGAGGCCCGTCTCTTTTGCGCCCGGATCTATCAGGCACTGCTGCCGGCCTCGGAAAAATGGCTGGACGATCATGGGGAAAGCCTGTCCGGCCAGCTGCCGCCGCCGGGGCCGGAACTGCGCCGCAGGTTCCTATCCACCTGAGACAATATGTTACAAAAATATCTTGATATCTGATTTTTTTGTTATATATTTTGATCGCCTCTAGGGAGAAGATGGCCATGTACACGCAGGCACTGAATGCGCCGCAAGCTGACGACCGTGTGGTCGAGGATGCCGCAAAGTCCGCGCGGTTCGAAGCGCGCGTCGAAGCCGAAGAGCGCATCGAGCCCAATGACTGGATGCCGGCCGCCTATCGCAAGACGCTGACCCGCCAGATTTCCCAGCACGCCCATTCCGAAATCGTCGGCATGCTGCCGGAAGGCAACTGGCTGACCCGCGCGCCGACGCTGCGCCGCAAGGCTGCGCTGCTCGCCAAGGTGCAGGACGAATGCGGCCATGGCCTTTATCTTTATGCGGCGGCGGAAACGCTCGGCACCTCGCGTGAGGAACTTGTCGAGCAGATGCTCAGCGGCAAGGCGAAGTATTCCTCCATCTTCAATTATCCGACCCTGACCTGGGCGGACATCGGTGCGATCGGCTGGCTGGTCGACGGCGCCGCCATCATGAACCAGATTCCGCTGTGCCGCTGCTCCTACGGCCCCTATGCGCGCGCCATGATCCGCGTCTGCAAGGAAGAGTCGTTCCACCAGCGCCAGGGCTATGAGATCATGGTGACGCTGTCGCGCGGCACCGAGGAACAAAAGGCGATGGCGCAGGATGCACTCAATCGCTGGTGGTGGCCGTGCCTGATGATGTTCGGCCCGCCGGACCAGCAGAGTCAGCATGGTGACCAGTCGACGCGCTGGAAGATCAAGCGTTTCTCCAACGACGAGCTGCGCCAGAAATTTGTCGATGCCACCGTGCCGCAAGCGCAGTATCTGGGCCTGACCATGCCCGACCCGGACATGAAGTGGAACGAAACCACCGGCCACTGGGATTACGGCGCCATCGACTGGAACGAATTTAAAGAAGTGCTGTCCGGCAACGGGCCCTGTAATCGCGATCGCCTCGCCGCGCGCCGCAAGGCGCACGAAGACGGCGCCTGGGTGCGCGACGCCGCGGTGGCCTATGCCGAGAAGCAGAAGGCGCGTAGCAGCGCTGCTGCCGTCGCAGCCTGAGGGAGAGAGACATGAGCGTTCAGAACATTCAGCTCTGGGAAGTCTTCATCCGCAGCCGCAATGGCCTTGCGCACAAGCATGTCGGCTCGCTGCACGCGACCGACGCCACGCTGGCGCTGCAGGCCGCGCGCGACATCTATACCCGCCGCGGCGAAGGCCTCTCGATCTGGGTGGTGCCGTCGAATGCCATCGTGGCCTCGGACCCCTCCGAGAAGGACATGATGTTCGAGCCGGCGATGTCGAAGATCTATCGTCACCCGACATTTTACGACGTGCCGGACGAAGTCGGACATATGTGATTGAAACCCTCATGGTGAGTAGGCGCGTTTGCGCCGTCTCGAACCATGAGGCCGCTCACGTTGCCACATTCATCCTTCTGGATGCCTGCTGCGCAGGCTCCTCAGGATGAGGCTGAATGGATGCAAGGACGTCCCATGACCGCCGCCTCAATCTCCGTGACCGAATCTCCGCTGGTGCTGTACGCGCTGCGCCGCGCTGACGATGCGCTGATCCTCGGCCATCGGCTGTCGGAATGGTGCGGCCACGCACCGATGATGGAAGAGGACATGGCGCTGGCCAATATGGGCCTCGACCTGATCGGCCAGGCGCGCGAGCTCTATAGCTATGCCGCCAAGGTGGAAGGCGCGGGGAACGACGAAGACAAGTACGCTTACCTGCGCGACGTGCGGCAATATCGCAATCTGCTGCTGGTCGAGCAGCCGAACGGTGATTTCGCCCGCACCATCGTGCGCCAGCTGTTCTATTCGGCGTTTGCCGATCCCTACTCGCGCGCCATGATGGGCTCGAAGGACGAGATCCTGGCGGCGATTGCCGCGAAGTCGGAGAAGGAAAGCGCCTATCACCTGCGGCATTCGTCGGAATGGGTGATCCGGCTCGGCGATGGCACCGAGGAAAGCCATCGTCGCGCGCAGACCGCAGTCGACGATCTCTGGGCCTTCACCGGCGAACTGTTTCATGCTGACCAGAGCGACGCTGGCTTGATTGCCGATGGCGTCACGATCGATCCGGAAAGCTTGCGTGCGCGGTGGCTGGAGACCGTGTCTGGCGTCCTGGACACCGCGACATTGAAGCGGCCGACCAACGACTGGATGCAGAAGGGCGGCCGGGTCGGCCACCACAGTGAACATCTGGGTCATCTGCTCAGCGAGCTGCAATCGATGCAGCGCACATTCCCGAATGCGACATGGTGATTACGGCCAACCATAACCCGGATCTGCGCCAGCTCGCCTGGAATGCAGCGGCGCAGGTGGTCGATCCGGAAATCCCGGTGCTGACCATCGCCGATCTCGGTGTGCTGCGCGATGTCACCGTACACGAGGGCGCGGTCGAGGTGGCGATCACGCCGACCTATTCCGGCTGCCCGGCCATAAACATGATCGCGCTGGAGATCGAACTGGCGCTGGAACGGGAAGGCATTCGCAACGCCCGGGTTCGCACCGTGCTGTCGCCGGCCTGGACCACGGATTGGATGAGCGAGCAGGGCCGCCAGAAGCTCAAGGAGTACGGCATCGCACCGCCGCAGGCCGGCGGCGGACGCCGCGCGCTGTTCGGCGAACAGCAGGTGGCTTGCCCGCAATGCGGTTCGGTGGACACCGAAGTGCTGTCGGAATTCGGCTCGACCTCCTGCAAGGCGCTGTGGCGCTGCAAGACCTGCCGCGAGCCGTTCGATTATTTCAAGTGTCATTAGGATTGATGCACCGAGTGACACCGACGTCAGCCGTCATCCTGAGGTGCAAGCCTTGCGGTGCACTTGCACCGCTGGGCGAGCCTCGAAGGATGAACGGTCCGGGCCGTCGTCCTTCGAGGGCCGTGCTGCGCACGGCCACCTCAGGATGACGGATTGACCAATCGAGTTTTCGGCAACGTTCAATAGTCAGGTTTTGACCATGTCGCACACACCGAAATTCCATCGTCTCGCCATCCGCGACCTGCGCCGCGAAACCGCCGATGCGGTGTCGATGACGTTCGCCATTCCGGATGACCTGGCCAAGGACTATGCCTTTGCCTCCGGCCAATACCTGACCCTGCGCACGACGATGGACGGCGAAGAGGTGCGGCGCTCCTATTCGATCTGCTCCAGTCCCGACGACCACGAATTGCGCATCGCGGTGAAGAAGGTCGATGGCGGCGCGTTCTCAAGCTGGGCGCTTGAGGAGTTGAAGGCCGGCGATGAGCTCGACGTGATGACGCCGACCGGGCGCTTCGGCGTGACCCATGCGCCGGACCAGGCGCGCGTTCATGTCGGCTTTGCCGCCGGCTCCGGCATCACCCCGATCATCTCGATCGCCCGTGGTATTCTCGCGCGTGAGCCGAACAGCCGCTTTTTCCTGTTCTACGGCAACCGCGCCACCAACGGCATTCTGTTCCGCGAGGCGCTGGAAGAGCTGAAAGACCGCTTCATGGGACGCCTGTCGGTGTTCCATGTGTTGTCGCAGGAGGAGCAGGATCTCCCCATCCTCCATGGCCGGCTCGATCGCGAAAAGGTCGAGGTGCTGTTGCGGGCGATGGTGCCGGCGGCCGCGGTCGATCATGTGTTTGTGTGCGGCCCGCTCGCCATGAGCGAGGAGATCGAGGCCACCTGCGTGGATCTGGGGATCCCGGCCGAGCGGGTCCATGTCGAGCGTTTCGTCTCCGAGTTCGGCGGCAAGCCGCGACCGAAGGTGGTGATCGCGCCGGAGGCGCCGCCAAAGGCGGTGGCATCCCTGATCGTCGACGGCAAGCGCAAGGACGTGCCCATTGCCGAGGGCGAAGCCATCCTCGACGCCGCGCTGCGTGCCGGAATGGATCTGCCCTACGCCTGCAAGGGCGGCATGTGTAGCACCTGCCGCGCCAGGATCGTCGAAGGCGAGACCACGATGGATGTCAATTATTCGCTGGAGCCGTGGGAGCTAAAAGCCGGCTTCGTGCTGACCTGCCAGGCGCACCCGGTGTCGGAGCGCGTGGTGGTTGACTACGACCAGATGTAATTATTTGGCGTCGCGCAACAGAGCGTAAGCCGTCTGCGCCATCGCCACCGGACGTGAATCGCCGTCTGTCGCAATTGTAATGCTGCCATAGGCCATGGTGCGCCCGATCCGCACCACGCGTGCCTCCGCCAGCAGATCTGCACGCACGGCGGGGCGCAGGAAATGGATGGTCTGGTCAACCGTGGTCATCGGCAGATAGCCACCGGCTGCGGCGCTGACTGCGATCACCATGGACGTATCGGCGAGCGACATCAGCGCCTGGCCGCAGACCACGCCGTTGTCGCGGCATAGTTTCTCTGAAAATTTCATTCGCAGCACCGCGCGCTCGGCTTCGACCGTTTCGATCGAAAGGTCGAGGTCGTGCACCCAGGACGCAAAGACAGTGTTGAGCAAGTTGGCGGCGGCGGTCTTGTCGAAGGGCGTGGTCATGAAAAGGCCTTCCAGGGCCAAAAGCTGGATTGAGACCGCGACTTGGCTCAGCCAAGTCGCCCGGCAATGACGCTGAGAGGGTCGCAACGCCTCGACACATTCTGCCGTCATACGCGGGCTTGACCCGCGTATCCAGCTTTCGTCCTAGCCCAGCTTCACCGGTAATGATGTAAACCCACGAAACCGTGCGCGCCTCGCCCGATGCGCCGGGCCTGCCGCTGCAAAATTTGGAAACCTCGCCATGAATCGCCCGATGGCGATGCGGCCCTCGAGGCGTGCCAGGTTGAGGCCGGCGCAAGCATGGGCGCCGGAGGCGAAGGCCAGATGCCGGTTCGGCCAGCGCGTGATGTCGAGCTGCTCCGCGTGATCGAACTGTTCGGGGTCGCGGTTGGCTGCGCCGATGCAGAGCGTAATCAGGGTGCCCTTGGGCAATGTTACGCCGTCGATCTCGGTATCCTGGGTGACGCCGCGATTGCCGAGCTGGTTGGAGCTCTCGTAGCGCAGAAACTCCTCGATCGCGGGCTTGATCAGGGCGAGATCGTCGATCAGGCGTTGCCGCTGCTCCGGAAACCGCAGCAGCAGCTCCAGCCCGTTGCCGATCAGGTTGGTGGTGGTCTCATGGCCGGCATTGAGGATGAAGATGCAGTTCTGCAGCAGCTCGATCTCGCTCAGGCGCTCGCCGGTCGCCTCACCCTGGATCAGGCGGGTGAGCACGTCATGATCCGGATTGCCCGGATGCTGTCGCCGATGCGTCACCAGGCGACGGAGATACGCAAGAAATTCATCGACCGCGCGCTCGCCGCGCCCTTGAACCTCGGCTGATAAAACTGGTTCGAGCGCACCCAGAATCGCCAGCGACCAGCCGCGCAGCGGCTCGCGATCCTCATGCGGAATGGCGAGCAGGTTGCCGATCACCTCGACCGGGATCGCGGAAGCAAAGTCCTCGACCAGGTCGGCGCTGCCACGCGCCTGCATCCGGTCGAGCAAGCGGTCGACCAGCGCGATCAGCCCCGGCTCCATCTCGGCAATGGCTCGCGGGTTCAGCGCGCCGGCGATCAGGCGGCGGACGCGGGTGTGCAGCGGCGGATCGTTGAAAACAAGACTGGTGGTGTGGTGCTGGAACAGCAAGGAGTCCGTGCCGTATTTCGGCGCAAACTCCACCTTCTTGTCCGAGCTGAACCGCGTGGTGTCCTTGTAGATCGCCTCAAGGTCGCGATGCCGGGTCAGGAACAGCGAGCCGTCCGGCATACGATGCAGCGGAGCGAGCGTTCGCAGGGCCAGATAGGTGGGATAGGGGTCGTCGTAAAAGGAGTCGGGCAGGCTTTTGAGGGAGAAGTCTTGTGCGAGCGATGCGGCTGCAGCGCTGGCGCTCTCCCGGTTGGCAAGTTGGTGGTCCGATGATGTCATGAAACGATGGCCCCGATCGCGCTCTGACATGATCCTCATGGTGAGGAGGCGCGAAGCGCCGTCTCGAACCATGAGGCCATTGCATTCCTTGGCCTCATCCTTCGAGACGCCCGCTACGCGGGCTCCGGATGAGGAGACAAGTTCCGCGTTGCGAGGTTTACGCCAGGATGTCGTTGATCTGCACCAAGGGCTGGGTGTTGGTGAACTTCGGAATGTCGGCGAAAATCTCCGCGCCGTGTGCCTTGCCGGCAGCCTTGAATGCGTCCAGCGATTCAAAGGTCAGCAGCGCCATCATCTGGTACTCGGCGGCGCTGCCGTCGCCCTTAGCGGCGCCTTTCACCACCTGGGCATTCTTCAGGCCGAGGCTGCCCCAGCGGCTCTGCACCAACGGCATATGCGTCTTCAGATAATAGTCGAGATCGAATTTGGTGTCTGCGCCGGCAGGGTACATCACGGTGACGAGGATCATTGTGGTTTCCTTCCCTTGTTCTGAACTGTTTTTGATGTCCGCCGCGCAGTTCAAGGCCGCACGGCGTTCATGGTCAGAAGTTCATAGGTTGCAGCGGTCTCTCCCTTGTCGGTCGAGATCTCGACGTCCCAGCGTACCTCGCCATACTGCTTGTTGCGAGGAGACTTTTCCTTCGCCGTCAGCCGCACCTTGATGGTCTCACCGGGTTGCAATGGTTTTACGAATCGCAGGGAATCAAGGCCGTAATTGGCCAGCACCGGGCCCGGATCGGGATCCACGAAAAGACCGGCGGCGAATGACAGCAAGAGATAACCGTGGGCGACCCGTCCCGGGAAGAACGGATGGCCCTTGGTGGCCTCCTCGTCCATGTGCGCATAGAAAGTGTCGCCGGTGAAATGGGCGAAGTGCTCGATGTCGTCCAGCGTGATGGTGCGTTCCTTCGAAAAGAAGGTCTGGCCGATGTCGAGATCCTCGAAGTGATAACGGAACGGATGGCGGTCCTTTTCCACCACCGGCGCGCCCTTGATCCAGCTTCCGGTGATGCCGGTCAGCATCGCCGGCGAGCCCTGCAGCGCGGTGCGCTGCATATAATGCTGCAAGCTGCGCACGCCGCCCAGTTCCTCGCCGCCGCCGGCGCGGCCCGGACCACCGTGCACCATGTGTGGCATCGGTGAGCCGTGGCCGGTCTGTTCCTTGGCGCAGTCGCGATCGATCAGCACCAGCCGGCCATGGAAAGCACCGATGCCGAACACCAGGTCGGACGCGGTGCGTGGATCATGGGTATAGACCGAAGCCACCAGGCTGCCTTCGCCGCGATTGGCCAGCGTGATCGCCTGGTCAAGGCCGTCGTAGCCCATCACCGTTGCCACCGGGCCGAACGCTTCGATGGCATGCACGTGGGTTGCACGGATCGGATCGGCGCAATGCAGCAGCAGCGGTGGCAGGAATGCGCCGCGGACCTTGTCGGCACCCTCGACCGAAAAATTCTCCGGGTCGCCGGCAACAAGCTCCGCTTCCGTCCGCAGTTTTTCCACATGCGCCAGCACATCGCGCCGCTGGTCGAGGCCGACGAGGGCGCCCATGCGCACGGTTTCCAGTTCGGGATTGCCGATTTGCACTTTTGACAGGCGCTCATGCAGCGCGTCGATCACGGCCGGCACATGGGCCGTGGGCGCCAGGGCGCGGCGAATTGCCGTGCATTTCTGCCCGGCCTTCACCGTCATCTCCTTGGCCACTTCCTTGATAAAGAGATCGAATTCCGGCGTGCCCGGTGCTGCGTCGGGCGCCAGGATCGCGGCATTCAGCGAATCCCGCTCGGCGATGAAACGCACCGCTTCGCGTGCGATCACCGGATGGCGTTGCAGTGTCTGGGACGTCGTGGCCGATCCGGTGAAGGACACCACATCCTGGCAGGTGAGGTGATCGAACAGGTCGCCGGTCGGGCCGACGATGAACTGCAGCACGCCGTCGGGCAGGATCTTTGAGTCCGCGATCATCCGCACCATGGCGTGCGCGACATAGGATGTCACGGTGGCTGGCTTGGTCACCACGGGAACGCCAGCCAGCAGCGCCGGCGCCAGCTTCTCGAGCAGGCCCCAGCAGGGAAAGTTGAAGGCGTTGATATGAACCGCGACGCCCCGCAGCGGCGTCACGATATGCTGGCCCGCGAAGGTGCCGGTCTTGCCGAGCGGTTCGACCGCGCCGTCGATCAGGAACGTTGAATTCGGCAGTTCGCGGCGGCCCTTGCCTGCATAGACGAACAGCGTGCCGATGCCGCCGTCGACATCGATCAAATTGTCGGTGCGGGTGGCGCCGGTCTGGAACGACAGTTTGTAGAGTTCATCCTTGCGCTCGGTCAGGTGCTGGGCGAGCTTCTTCAGCAGGTCGGCGCGCTGATGGAATGTCAGCTTGCGCAGGTTGGCGCCGCCAATGGTGCGGGCGTAACGCAGGATCTCGGCCATATCGAGCCCGCCGCCGCTGGCCTGGGCCACCACATCGCCGGTCACGGCGCTGCGGATGTCGATCAAGTCGCGGCCGGGAGCCGCCCATTGTCCGCGGACGAAGCTTTCGAGTTTCATGGGATCACTCTGCGGTTAAAGGGATGGATGTCGGTGATTATTCCGCCGCGGCGGAGCGCTTGGACGCGGCCCGCGGCTGTGCGCGCAGCGTGCGGGTGCCGTCGGAGATCAGCTTGGTGACGAGGTCGGCATAGTCGGCACGGGTGACGTCGCCGCCGTCGCGAAACCACAGATAGTGCCAGTTCAACATGCCGAACAGCGACATGGTCACGGGCTTCAGCATCCTGGTTCCCTTCAACTGCGGGGCGATGCCGAGTACGGCGTCGGAAAAGATCCGCACCAGCTCGCGCTCCATCGCCTTGAGCTCCGCCTGGCGCTCGGGGGGCAGGAAACGCAGGCTGTTGATCTGGACATTGTGCTGTGAATCCGCGTCGCGATATGCCTCGAGCAAGCCGCCGACGAGATCGCGCAGCCGCTCCGGCGGCGGCAGCTCGGGATGATCGGCAGCTTCAACCGTTTCAAGCAGTTCCTCGAGATGGAAGCGAATGACGTCGAACAGCAGTTCTTCTTTGTCTTTGTAGTAGTGATAAAGGTTCGCTTTCGACACGCCGCAGGCCTCCGCGATCTTGTTCATCGATGCGCGGTCGTAACCGTGCTCGGAGAATAGCTCCGCCGATCGGTTGAGGATGGTGCGTCGTTTGTCGTCGTAGTCGCTGGCGCGAGAGCGTGCCATGTCGTGCCGTAGTCCTTAAGTTCGTGGCCTCGTCCTTCGAGACGCCCGCTGCGCGGGCTCCTCAGGATGAGGGGAAACTCCTCATGGTGAGGAGCGCAGCAAGGCTGCGCGTCTCGAACCACGAGGCCGATGAGTTTCTAATCATGCTTCGGCCTGCGATCGACGATGCGTTTGGCCTTGCCGAGCGAGCGTTCGATCGCGCCGGGGTCGAGGACATCCACGCGCGCGGTAATGCCGATGGTGTCCTTGACCGATTGCTCCAGCTGCCTGGCGGCGGACTTGCGCGCCTCGGGCGTTGCGTCCGGACGCGCTTCCACCTGGATCTGCATTTCGTCCATGCGGCCTTCACGGCTCAGTACGATCAGGTAATGCATCGACAGCACCGGGATGGTGGCGAGCTTTTCCTCGATCTGGGTCGGAAACACATTGACGCCGCGGATGATCATCATGTCGTCGGTGCGTCCGGTGACCTTTTCCATCCGGCGCAGTGCTCGCGCGGTGCCCGGCAGCAGCCGGGTCAGGTCGCGGGTGCGATAGCGGATCACGGGCATCGCTTCCTTGGTCAGCGAGGTGAACACCAGTTCGCCCTGTTCTCCGTCGGGCAACACCTCACCCGTCACCGGATCGATCACCTCGGGATAGAAATGATCTTCCCAGACGTGCAGGCCGTCCTTGGTTTCGACGCACTCGCTGGCAACGCCCGGTCCCATCACCTCCGACAGGCCGTAGATGTCGACCGCGTGCAGGTCGAAAGCTTCCTCGATCTCCTCACGCATCGCATTGGTCCAGGGCTCGGCACCGAAGATGCCGATCCGCAGCGACGATTGGCGCGGATCGAGGCCCTGCTTCCTGAATTCGTCCAGGATCGCCAGCATGTAGGACGGCGTCACCATGATGACGTCGGGCTTGAAATCGGTGATGAGCTGGACCTGGCGCTCGGTCATACCGCCGGACATCGGAATCACCGTGCAGCCCAGGCGTTCCGCGCCGTAATGGGCGCCAAGGCCGCCGGTGAACAGGCCATAACCGTAGGCGATATGCACCTTCATGCCGGGTCGGCCGCCGGCGGCGCGGATCGAGCGGGCGACCATGTCGCTCCAGACGTCGATGTCGGCCTTGGTGTAGCCGACTACGGTCGGCTTGCCGGTGGTGCCCGACGACGCATGAATGCGCGAAACCTGGGATTGCGGCACGGCGAACATGCCGAACGGATAATTGTCGCGCAGATCCGCCTTGGCGGTGAACGGAAATTTTGCCAGGTCGCTGAGCGTCTTGAAGTCGTCGGGGTGAACGCCGGCGGCATCGAACTTGGCGCGATAATGCGGCACGTTGGTGTAGGCATGGCGCAGCGACCATGCCAGCCGCTCGCGCTGCCAGGCGCGCAGCTCGTCGGTCGAGGCGGTTTCAAAGCGATCGAGCGCGGTGGGTTGAGGCTTCAGCTCAGCCAGCTTGCGGAGTGGAATTTGCAGCAAGGAATCCTCCCGAAACTTCTTTTATGAACTCTTGGTGCTGGGGGATCGCCCCCCGATCGTACGTGAATGTCCCCGGAACTCCGCGACAGCGTCGCCGTCGGCGGCGCGCACGGTGACATCGTAGATGCCGCCGCGGCCGACACGCGAGCGCTCCAGCGCATGCGCCGTGAGCGTTTCGCCCTCCCGAACCGGCCGAATGAAGGTCACCGCGCATTGCTGCGCCACCGCGGGCTCGCCATGGCTGTTGCAGGCAAAGGCGAAGGCAGAATCCGCCAGCGTGAACATGAAGCCGCCATGGCAGATGCCGTGGCCGTTCACCATGTCCTTGCGCACGACCATGGACAGCACCGCTTCGCCGGGCGCCACGCTGACAAGCGTCATGCCAAGCCCGCGGCTGGCGTTGTCGTTCGCCCACATCGCTTGCGCCGACACTTGCGCCAGCGCGTGGCCATCGTGATCGCCGTCCATCACACCCGCCCCTTGAAGACGGCGGCGCGCTTTTCAAAGAACGCGGTGACGCCTTCCATGTAGTCAGGTGTGCGGCCGGCCTGTCCCTGCAGGTCGCGTTCGAGATCAAGCTGCTGGTCGAGGTCGTTGGTTTCGGCCGCGTCGAGCGCCTGCTTGATCAAAGCGAGTCCGCTGGTCGGCTGGGTCGCGAGGTGCGCCGCGAGACGATGGGCTTCCGTCATCAGGCCGGCGTCGTCGACCGTCTTCCAGATCAGGCCCCAGGCTTCGGCTTGCTCGGCCGAAATCGGTTCGGCCAGCAGCGCAAGGCCACGGGCGCGGGCGCGCCCGGCCAGCCGCGGCAGCAACCAGGTGCCGCCGGAATCCGGCACCAGGCCGATTTTCGCAAACGACTGGATGAATTTTGCCGATTTTGCCGCCAGCACGAGGTCGCATGCGAAGGCGATGTTGGCGCCGGCGCCCGCCGCGGTGCCATTGACCGCGCAGATCACCGGCATCGGCAGGTCGCGCAGCTTGCGCACCAGCGGATTGTAATAACGTTGGATGGTGACGCTCAGGTCCGGCGTCTCGCCGGGGGTGTAGACTCCGTCGGACAGATCCTGCCCGGCGCAGAAGCCGCGGCCGGCGCCGGTGAGGATCAGCGCGCGGCAGCTGATGTCCGCCTCGGCGGCCACAAGCGCCGTCATCAGCGCTTCATGCTGACGGGCATTGAAGGAGTTGAGGCGGTCGGGGCGGTTGAGGGTGACAACGCGATAGCCCTCGCGGGTTTCGGTCAAAACCAGATCTGTGTCCAAGGTGTTCTCCCGTTCGGCCGGTCTGTTGCCGCGTTGTCGCAGCCGCCGTTATCCAACCAACTTACTATTGACCAACCGTTCGGTCAATTATATTGAGGACGCCAAGCTCCGATAAAAATGAGCAGGCAACCCTGGAGGAAGACATGACACCATTCTCAGCCATCAAACGTCTTGTTGCGACCACGGCGCTGGTATCAGCGCTGTGCCATCCCGCGCTGGCCCAACAGACCATCAAGATCGGCTCGGTTCTCTCGGTCACGGGGCCCGCCTCCTTCCTGGGCGAGCCCGAGGACAAGACGCTGCGGATGTATGTCGAGAAGATCAATGCGGCCGGTGGCGTCAACGGCAAGAAAATCGAGCTCGTGCTGTATGATGATGGTGGCGACGCCAACAAGGCACGCACCTTTGCGACGCGGCTGATCGAAGACGACAAGGTGATGGCGATGGTAGGTGGCTCGACCACGGGCACCACCATGGCGATGATCCCGGTGTTCGAGGCGGCGGAAGTGCCGCTGATCTCGCTCGGCGGCGCCATCGAAATCGTCCAGCCGGTGCAGAAATACGTGTTCAAGACGCCGCACACCGACAAGATGGCGTGCGAAAAGATCTTCGAAAATCTGAAGCAGCGCAACCTGACCAACATCGCGATGATCTCCGGCACCGATGGTTTCGGCGCCTCGATGCGCGCGCAATGCAATATCGCCGCACCGAAATACGGCATCAAGGTCGTCGCCGAGGAAAGCTACGGCCCACGCGACAGCGACATGACCGCGCAGCTCACCAAGATCAAGAACACTGCCGGCATCCAGGCCGTGGTCAATCCGGGCTTCGGCCAGGGCCCCGCGATCGTGACCCGCAACTATGCCCAGCTCGGCATGTCTGCAACGCCGCTGTATCAAAGCCATGGCGTCGCCTCGAAAAGCTTCATCGATCTCGCTGGTCCGGCGGCGGATGGCGTCCGGTTGCCGGCGGCGGCGCTGCTGGTCGGCGACAAGCTGCCGGATTCGGACGCGCAGAAGAAAATCGTGGTCGACTACAAGAAGGCCTATGAAGACGGCACCAAGCAGCCGGTTTCGACCTTTGGCGGCCACGCCTATGACGGCCTCTTCATTCTGGTCGATGCCATCAAGCGCGCCAACTCCACCGACCCGAAGAAGCTGCGCGACGAAATCGAAAAGACCAAGGGCTTTGTCGGCACCGGCGGCGTCGTCAACATGTCGCCCACCGACCACCTCGGCCTCGATCTCTCGGCCTTCCGCATGCTGGAGATCAAGGGCGGCGACTGGACGCTGCTGGCGCCGGGGACTTGAGGGGCATTGCCTTTCCGCCGTCATGGCCGGGCTTGTCCCGGCCATCCACGTCTTCCTTGTTGACGAAGCGAAGGCGTGGATGCCCGCAACAAGTGCGGGCATGACGCAGAATTTGGAGCTACGCTTCGACACGCCGCACTGCAACGTGCAGCGAAAAACCCAAGTCACGGAACAAGTGACAAACACATCACCAACGTCTTGAATGCGCGGCCGATCACCGGCCGTTGAGGGGTTATGGCCGAGTTTTTTCAATTCCTGATGTCGGGCCTGACGGTCGGTGCGGTCTACGCGCTGGTCGCGCTGGGCTTTACCCTGGTCTACAACGCATCCGACGTGGTGAATTTCGCGCAGGGCGAATTCGTCATGCTCGGCGGCATGGTGACGGTGTTTGTCTCGGCCATGGGCGTCCCGCTGCCGCTGGCGGCGCTGATTGCGGTGATTGTCTCTGTCGCCGTCGGGTTGCTACTCTACTGGCTGGCGATTGCGCCGGCGCGTGGCGCGTCCGCCGTCACGCTGATCATCATCACCATCGGCGCCTCGATCCTGCTGCGCGGCGCGGCGCAGGTGGTGTTCGACAAGCAGTTCCACAAGCTGCCGGCCTTCTCCGGCGACACGCCGATCAATCTGTTTGGTGCGGCGGTGCAGCCACAAAGCTTCTGGGTGCTCGGCGGCACCGCGGTGATCGTGCTGCTGCTCTACATGTTTCTGGAACGCACCGTGCTCGGCAAAGCGGTGCTCGCCACCGCGGCCAACCGGCTGGCGGCGCGTCTGGTCGGGATCAACATCACAACCGTGATGGCGCTGGCGTTCGGCGGCTCCGCTGCCATTGGTGCGATCGCCGGCATTCTGGTCACGCCGATTACTCTCACCAGTTATGATGTCGGCACGCTGCTGGCGCTGAAAGGCTTTGCGGCCGCGATGCTCGGCGGCATGGGCAATCCGTTGGGCGCGGTCGCCGGCGGCCTGCTGCTCGGACTGCTGGAGTCCTTCGGGGCCGGTTACATCTCCTCGACCTACAAGGACGCCTTCGCCTTCATCGTCATCCTGATCGTGCTGTTCGCGATGCCGCAGGGCCTGTTCGGCCGGCGCACCGTGGAGAGGGTCTGAGCGATGCCGTTTCAGTTGGGCCATCGTGCCGTCACCCTGCTGGTGCTCGCCGCGGTCATCGTGCTGCTGCCTCTGCTGTTTCCCTCGAGTTATTATTATCGCGTCGCCGCGCTGGTCTGGGTGTCGGCGTTCGCGGCGATCGGTCTCAATGTGCTGATGGGGCAGGCCGGTCAGGTCAGCCTCGGCCATGCCGGCTTTTTCGGCATCGGCGCTTATGCGGTCGCGATCGGCCCGAAACATCTTGGCGTGCCGTCGCTGGCGGCGCTGCTCGCCGGCGCCGTGATTTCTGCCGTGCTGGCCTTTCTCGTCGGCCGTCCCATCCTGCGCTTGAAAGGCCATTATCTGGCGATCGCTACTCTCGGCCTCGGTGTCCTGGTGGCCATGGTGATCACCACCGAAAGCCGCTGGACTGGCGGGCCGGATGGCATGCCGGTGGCCAAGCTCGCACTGTTCGGCTGGCGTGCCAGCGGCTCCGACACCTGGTACTGGATCACGGGCGGCATGCTGCTGCTCGGCACCTGGATCGCGCTCAATCTTTATGAAACACCCACCGGGCGCGCGTTTCGTGCGCTGCATGACAGCGAGGTCGCCGCCCGCGTCGCCGGCGTCGATGTCGCCCGCTTCAAGCTGCAGGCGTTTGTGGTGGCCGCGGTGTACGCGTCGCTGGCCGGCTCGATGCTCGCGCTGATGAACGGCTTCACCAACCCGGATCAGGCCGGCTTCCTGCATTCGGTCGAAATGGTCACCATGGTGGTGCTGGGCGGGCTTGGCTCCGTGGTCGGCAGCATCGTCGGTGCCGCCGTGCTGGTGACGCTGCCGCAGGTGCTGACCGTGTTTCAGGAATACGAGAACCTGCTGCTCGGTTTCATTATCATTGTGTCGATGATTTTCATGCGCGATGGCATTGTGCCCACCGCCGGCAAGTGGCTGACCCGGAAGGCCCGCGCATGACCATCCTGAGCGCCCGCGACATCGGCATTGCGTTTGGCGGCATCAAGGCGATCGACGGCGTCTGCTTCACGGTGGCGCCAGGGCAGATCCTCTCCATCATCGGCCCGAACGGTGCGGGCAAGACCACGCTGTTCAACGTGGTCTCCGGCGTCTACGCAGCCGACCAGGGGCAGGTCGAACTCGCCGGCAATGATGTCACCGGCTTTGCGCCGGATCGGCTGGCCGCGCGTGGTATGTCGCGCACCTTCCAGAACCTGCAGATCTTCCAGCGCATGACCGCCGCCGAGAATGTGATGGTCGGCCGGCATTTGCGCGAGCGCTGCAATCTGTTCGCCGACCTGTTCCGGCTGCCGTCGGTGTCGCGGCAGAACAGCGCGACACGCGAGGCTGCACTTCAACTGCTGGATGAAGTGGGCTTGCGCGGCGGCGCCGATCAGCTCGCCGGTTCGCTGCCTTATGGCGCCTGCAAGCGGCTGGAAATTGCCCGCGCACTTGCGGCTGAACCGAAGGTGCTGCTGCTCGATGAGCCGGCCGCCGGCTGCAACGCGGTTGAAACCGAAGAGATCGACCGGTTGATCCGCCGCGTGGCAGATAAAGGCATCGCGGTGGTGCTGGTCGAGCACGACATGAAGCTGGTGATGAAAATCTCCGATCGCATTCTGGTGCTGGAGCGAGGGCGGCCCCTCACTGAGGGCACGCCGCGCGAAGTGCGCGACAATCCGGCGGTGATGGAGGCCTATCTCGGCAAACACGGCGCACGGGAGGCGGCCCGTGCCTGAGGCTGCGATGCTCGAGGTCAC
The DNA here is from genome assembly GCF_032397745.1 of Bradyrhizobium prioriisuperbiae. NCBI lineage: Bacteria > Pseudomonadati > Pseudomonadota > Alphaproteobacteria > Hyphomicrobiales > Nitrobacteraceae > Bradyrhizobium > Bradyrhizobium prioriisuperbiae. Next base: position 1,664,697 of record NZ_CP135921.1, on the reverse strand, counting down.
CGATCTGCACAGCGCCTATGGCCGCATCGAGGTGCTGAAGGGCGTCAGTCTCGCGGTCAAGGCTGGCGAGGTTGTGGCCTTGATCGGCTCCAACGGCGCCGGAAAGACCACGCTGCTGCGGGCGTTGTCGGGCGTGCAGCCGACCACCGGTGGCGAAATCCGTTTTCTCGGTGATCGCATCGACCGGTTGCCGCCGCACCGGCGCGTCGCGCGCGGCATGACCCAATCGCCGGAAGGGCGGCAGGTGTTCGGTCCGCTGTCCGTCGATGACAATCTGCGGCTTGGCGCCTACATGCGGCGCGACGACGGCATCGAGCGTGATCGCGAACGGGTATTTGCGATGTTTCCGATACTGCGCGAAAAGCGCCATCTGGCCGCGGGCGGTTTGTCCGGCGGCCAGCAGCAGATGCTGGCCATCGGCCGCGCGCTGATGGGCAAGCCGAAATTGCTGCTGCTCGACGAGCCCTCGCTCGGACTGTCTCCCATTCTCGTCGACCAGATCCTGGCGGCGATCACGGCGCTGAAGCAGGACGGCATCACCGTGCTGCTGGTTGAGCAGAACGCCACCGCGGCGCTGGAAATCGCCGACCGCGGGTATGTGCTGGAAACCGGCCACATCATCTCGAGCGGCGCGGCCTCGGCCCTGCTCTCGGACCCGAAGGTCAAGGCGGCGTATCTCGGGGCGGATTAGGTTGCGCTTCCGGCTGGTCTGAAAACGGTCATCCTCCGGCTTTCGATCCGAATGGGCCCGCCCAAACAATGAGATAGCGCGACAAGCCGGTATTGGACCAGCATCGGGGCACTGCTCCTGGATCCATAGCGATCGCCGCCCGCAACGGGTGATTGCACTGCAGCGATTTGCTACTGTTGCAATGCAACGGTTGCGATTCGCGTAGTGGAACCAAGGGAATTTGCCAATGACCATTCCGAGGGAAGGCGATCTCGTGGTGCTGAAGTCAGGCGGTCCGATCATGACCATCGATGCGGTCAACACCAGCGTGTTCGATGACAACACAATCACCGGCGTCAGCTGCGTCTGGTTTGTCGGGGACAAGCTCCAGCGCGTGCGGTTCGATCACAATGCCATCGAGCCGGCCCGCATCGCGGAAGCGGAACCGGTGCGCCAGCAGGCTGGCGCGGAGGAGAGCACGGGCGAGTATAAGGAGTCGCTCGATGTCATGATCGCCGCCATGAACATCCCGGCGGACACTGCAAAGCCCGATCCCGGGATCGAAGCGATGAGCATCAAGCCGCGCCGTGATTCCGAAAAGAAGTCCGCCAGAAATGGCGCGGTGATCGAGGCGTCCCGGAAGCGGCGCGACCCCAAAGCACCGATGAATTAGCCGTTTCCATGCTTCCCTGGACCCTGATCGACACCGGCACAATTCCGGGAACGAGCGACACGCTGCGGCTGATGCAGCGCGGCTCCGAGTTCTCGATCATGCTGGGACAGAACCAGCTGATGAGCAGCCGCCTCAGCGGCTCGGAAGTGGCACTGGCAACACTGGCCTGTGCGCGAACGGCCGACCGCGACAAGCGCCGGATTCTGATCGGCGGACTCGGTATGGGCTTCACGCTGCGCGCGGCGCTGACGGTCGTCGGCCCCAAGGAAAAAATCGTTGTCGCGGAACTTGTCCCGGCGGTGATCGCCTGGGCGAAGGGACCGTTGTCCGGACTTTTTGAGAATGCGCTGGACGATCCGCGCGTTGAGATGCGGCAAGCTGATGTCGCTGATGTCATCAGGTCGAAAAAGTCATTTTATGATGCGATCCTGCTCGATGTCGACAATGGTCCGGAAGGATTGACCCGCTCGGCGAACGATGGGCTCTATCATGCCGGCGGTTTGCGCGAGGCCTATTCCGCGCTGCGCCCCGGAGGGGTGCTTGCAGTGTGGTCGGGCGGTCCCGACGACGCTTTCACGCAGCGACTCCGGCGTGCAGGGTTTTCCGTCGACGATGTTGCCGTGCGTGCGACCGGATCCCGCAAAGGCGCACGACACCGGATCTGGCTTGCGACACGGCCGGATGCCCCGCAGTCGTCAAGGTCGAAAGCGGGCGTGAAGAAAGCAGGCGTCAAGAAAGCAGCAGTCAAACGATCCGCGCCTTGATCGCCCACGCGCGCGTTGTCAGCGCGATCGCACCATCGGCACGTCGCGGCAAACTGTCGTGCAGCTTCTCTTTCAGACGCTGCCGTGCCGCGGGTTCGAGATTCCTGCAATAACCGGGGGCCGGCCCCGCGCCCAGGGTGAAGGGGTGCCAATAATCCTCGAAATCCCTGAACACTGTCGGGGCTTCGATCGGTGCGCAGGTGACGGATGCGAGGCCGGCGCGCGTCGCCAGCGCGGTCAGTCCATCCGGCGTGCAGAAGGGAAAACGCTTGTCCTCGGTGAGATCCAGGGCCTTGGGATCGAGTGTCGTTGCCGCATCCCAGAACGCCTGCATGAACTCCACACCGCGGCCGGGATAGTCCCAGACATAGAATCCGACGATGCCGCCGATGCGGGCCACCCGTTTCATCTCGGACAGCGCGCGATCCCTGTCGGGCACGAAATTCAATGTCAGCGCCGACGCGACGACATCGCGGCTGGCGGTTTCCTGGGTCAGCGCCTGCGCATCGCCCACCTGAAACGAGACGCACCGATCCGGCACATTCGCGCGCGCCTTTGCAACGAAGTCCGCTGACGGATCGATGGCAACGAGACTGCTTGGTTGCCCCTGCGCCAGGATGGTCGCGGACAGCGCGCCGGTCCCGCATCCGATCTCCAGCCAGTCGCGATCGCGGGGTGTTTCGAGCCAGTCGAGAAAGCGCGGTGCGATCTGTCGGCTCCAGCGTCCCATGTAGAGATCGTAGCTGTCGCCGGCCTGCCAGGCGTCGTGACGGGCTGTCTCCGTCATCGCCGCGCCTCCCGGCGACCACTCAACACGGGGCGATCGTCATTCAGTCCCGCCTTCCGCATCCCCTCCAGAAACTGCTCCATCAATTCGGGCGTCTGGTAGGGGACGCTGGCTTTGATCCAGTCGATCGAGAGTTTGGGTTGGTCGCGTCGCACCGTCGCCAGCAGCGCCCGGGCTTCTTCGACGCGCCCGGCCTGGGCCAGGCTGGCGCAGCGCATCCGTTGCGCGCCCTGAAATCCGGGGCGCAAGCGGGCGGCTTCGGTGGTGAAATGGCAGGCCTCTTCGTATCGTCCCGCCACATAATGCGCTACTGCGATGGCGCCCAGAAACAGTGCCTTCATCGGATCCAGCGGACTGAGCCGGATGGTTTCATCGGCTTGCGTGATGGCTTCGCGATCCTGCCCCGCAAACGCCAGGCCATGGCTGAGATGGTAGCGGCCCATCGCCGAATTGGGGTTGAGGTCGACCGCCTGACGAAACGCTGCGATCGCGTCGGACGTTCGCCGTTCCATCAATGCCAGATAACCGAGTGCGATATGTCCGCAGGGATCGCGCTCATCGAGTGCGATTGACCGGACGGCGTGCAACCGGCCGGACCGCAATCCTTCGTCGCGATCGAGCCAGCCCATGTGAACCGCAAACGCCAGGCAGTATCCCAGCAGGCATTGCGCCGGTGCGTAATCGGGATAAGCCTGCACCGCCCGGTTCAGCGTATCGATGGCGATTTCATGGTCCGGCCGCGTCAGCCGCCACGCGTGCACTTGCGCACGCGCGACCATCTCCCATGCGCAGAGATCGTCGGCCGAGTGCGACAGCGCGCGCACGCCTTCCGCGGCCAGCAAATGCGGTTCGATCGCCGCAGCAACGCTGCGGGTGATTTCATCCTGCACGGCGAAGATATCGCCTAGCTCCCGGTCGTAACGCTCGGCCCAGTGATGGCCACCGGTGATCGCGTCGATCAATTGCGCACTGACGCGCAACTGCCGGCCGGAACGCCGCACGCTGCCTTCCAGGACATAACGCACGCCGAGCTCGCGGGAGACCTGCTTCACATCCACTGCGCGCTGTTTGTAAACGAAGGTCGAGTTGCGGGCGATCACAAACAGCCAGCGGATGCGGGCAAGCCCGGTGATCAGATCTTCCGACATGCCGTCGGCGAAGTGCTCCTGATCCGGATCGTCGCTCATGTTGGAGAATGGCAGCACCGCGATCGAAGGGCGATCTGGCAACGGCAGGGGTGGTCCTTCGTTGCCGATGGGCGCGATCGATATCTGCGAGCGATCCTGTTCCATGCCTGCCGACTGTGAACAGCGGAGCTCGTTGACCAGGGCCTTGGTGCCGGCATCCGGCTCGACATCAAGCTCGTGCTTCAGCAGCGCAGTCAGATGTTCGTAGTGCCGCAGGGCGTCCGGGCGCCGTCCGCCCGCCGCCAGTGCCTGGATCATCAGCCGGTGCGCATCCTCGCGCAGATCGTTGGTGGTGATGGCCTGATCGGCGGCCTTGATCGCCGCCTCCGGTTTGCCCAGGGCCAATTCCAGCTGGCCGAGCTTGATTAAGGTGTCGAGCGCCAATCCATGCAGCCGCTGGCGCTCATTCTTCAGCCATTGGTCCCAGTCTTCCTCGGCGATGTCGATGTCGGTCAGAAACAGGCCCTTGTGCAGGTCGACAGCCGCGGCCAGCGCGTCACGGCTGCCGTCGCGGATCAGGGTCTCGAACCGCGGAACGTCGCAGGCCAGCAAGCCGGGCTTGAGGGAGATGTAATCGCCGTCGCTGATCAGCGCATCCGGGCCGAGGCCTTGCCGCAGCACATAAAGCGTCTGGCGCAGGTTCTGCCGCGCCTGCATCTCGGGATGCGATCCCCATAACAGGTGAGTCAGTTTCTCGCGCCGCTGCGGGTGAGGCGTCGCGCAGGCGAGGTATGCCAAAGTCGCAATCGCCTTCCTGCTTGCGATATCGATGCTGCCGCAGGGGCCTGTCAGTTCAAAGCGACCGAGCAGGGCGAGCCTGTATGTGCCGATGTCGGCTTTGTTCATGTCATCCATGGGTCGCCATACGCTTCATATGGTTCAAATCCCGAGACACTCTGCCCCCGAGACATTTTGCCGGGCTGGGCGATGGCTGTCGACTAACGCCGGCGTTGACGCCGCGCTAACGGCTGATTTGACGCACCGGGCGTTCAATCGCGCAACGCATCTCATGCGCAGGCCGCAGGCTGCATGCATAAACCGGGAGAAATTAGCGTGATCAGGACAGCATATGTGACATTTGCGATGGCCGTTGTTGTCGCGGCCGGCGTTTCGGTTATCAGGCCGATCTTCGCACAAGGCGACGACAAAAAGCTCGGTGCCGTGCATTTCGAAACGTCGTGCAAGCCGGAGGCGCAGAAGCTGTTCGACCGCGCCATGCTGTATCAGCATTCGTTCTGGTACCGCGCATCGCAGAGCGCGTTCGAGGACGTGTTGAAGGTTGATCCGGAGTGCAGCATTGCCCATTGGGGCATTGCGCTGAGCCTGCTCTACAATCCCCATGCGCCTCCGCCCGTGCCCAATCTTCCGCTCGGCCTGGCGGCCATTCAAAAAGGCCAGGCGATGTCCCCGAAGACCCAGCGCGAACGTGACTACCTCGATGCGTTGGCGCGGATGTACGTCGATTACGACAAGGTCGACCACCGCACGCGCCTGCTGGCTTATGCCAAAGCCATGGAAGCACTGGCGCAACGCTATCCCGACGACGACGAGGCGCAGATCCATCATGCGCTCGCGCTCAATACCTCGGCCTCGCCCGCCGACAAGACCTACGCCAATCAGCTCAAGGGCGCTGACATCATCGCGCCGATCATGCGGCGCCAGCCGCAGCATCCCGGCGTGACCCATTACATGATTCACCTCACCGACTATCCGCCGATCGCCGCGAAGGGTCTCGATGCGGCCCGTCGTTATGCCCGGATCGCGCCCGCCGCGCCCCATGCCCAGCACATGCCGTCGCATATCTTCACGCGTCTCGGCCTATGGAAGGAATCGATCGCGTCTAACACCAATTCGGCACGATCGGCGAAGTCCGAGAAGGATTTCGACGAGCAACTGCATGCCATGGACTATCTGGTCTATGCCTATCTTCAGCTCGGGCAGGACGGCAAGGCACGCGCCGTGGTCGATGAGATGGCGGCGGTTGCCGGCATCAACCCCAATCGTTTTGTCGGTCCCTATGCGCTCGCGGTCAGCCCGGCGCGCTACATGATCGAGCGCGGCGACTGGAAGGGCGCGGCGGAACTGCCGGTCCGTCCCAGCCAGTTCCTTTATGCCGATGCCATGACCCATTTCGCGCGGGCGCTCGGCGCCGCCCGCCTCGGCCGTTCGGAGGAGGCCAAGGTGGATATCGCCAGACTCGGCGAATTGCGCGACAAATTGCGCCTGGCCAAGGATGCTTATTGGTCGGAGCAGGTCGATATTCAGGCGCAGATTGCCTCCGCCTGGGTGCTTTATGCCGAAGGCAGGCGCGATGACGCGTTGAAGGCGATGAACGTTGCCGCCGATGCCGAAGACAAAACCGAGAAGCATCCGGTGACACCGGGCGTGCCGCGACCGGCGCGGGAGCTCCACGGCGTCATGTTGCTGGAGAGTGGCAGGGCGGTCGACGCGCTCGCGGCGTTCGAGGCGACGCTGAAGAAGGAGCCGAACCGGCTGGGCGCCTTGTCCGGCGCCGCGGCCGCCGCCGAGAAGTCCGGCGACAGCGCCAGGGCGCTGGAGTACCATAAGAAGGTCGTGGCTGTTGCCGGCGATGCCGACAAGACCAGGACTGAAATTGCCGATGCACGCGCCTTTCTCAGGAAGCGCTGACGCCGGCCGACGCAGGAGATTGTCGTGAGAAGACTGTGCTTGCTGATCGGTTTGAGTGTCGTGACCGTGCCGGCGCAAGCACAGCCGCTTCAAGCTCAATCCCCACAGGTCCAATCTTCGCAAGCCCAATCTCTGAAAGTCACGGGCTATGCCGGGTTCGCCGGCGAATGGGAGCTGACCGCGACCGTTACGGAAAAGTCGCCGGGACGCATCAGGGAGTATGCCGGGCCGCTGACCATGACACACACCGGCTTGTGCACACAGGACGGCCCGGAGCAGAAGACCGGGGAGATGCGTTTGCAGATGTCGACGCCGGCGTCGTCGCGCGTGAATGCGACGCTGGTGCTCGCCGGCGTCGAATGCACCTATAGCGGCAAGATGGCGGACTTCTATACTGGCACCATGACATGCGCCGATCGGCAGACGGTTCCGCTGAAGCTCTGGATCAAATAATTTCCGAGCGGAGCCGTCTGTTGCGCCGGCTTGGGTCACGCCGACTTGCGCCACGGCACCAGCATCGACACGCGCTGTTTGTAGCGAAGGTACTCGTCGCCGAAGAGATCGACGAGGTCGCGCTCTTCCAGCAAGATGCCGACGAAAATGTAGGCGGTGGTGACGGCGGCAAACAGCAGATGCCCCACGGTCATGGTCGGCGCCGCCCAGAATGCGATAATGAAGCCGAGATAGATCGGATGCCGCACGAACTTGTAATACAGCGGCGTGCGGAAAAGTGGCGCAGGCATCTCGCGGCCGGTCAGGTTGTTGATGACTTGGTGCAGCCCGAACAGCTCGAAATGGTTGATCAGGTAGGTGCTGGTCAGCACGATCAGCCAGCCGACGAACGCCAGTGCCGTGATCGCCATCGCGAGCTGCGGGTTGGCGATTTGCCAGACCACCGCGGGCAGCGGCCGCCATTGCCAGAACAGCAGGGCGAGAGCGAAGCTGGAGAACAGCACATAGGTGCTGCGTTCCACGGATTTCGGCACGAATTGCGTCCACCACAACTTGAACGGCTTGCGCGCCATCACGCTGTGCTGGATCGCGAACAGCGACATCAGCAGCAGGTTGACGATCAGCGCTTCCGTCGTTGGGGCGATCGCGCCGGTATCGATGGTTTTCGGCACCACGAGGCCTGCGACAAAACCGACGGCGTAGAGGAACGTGACGAAGAAGATGGCGTAGGACACAAGTCCATAGATAAATGCGATCAAACGACCCATGAAAGGATCTCCTGTCTCGAAAGGCGGAGCGGTAGTACCGCCACCGCGGTGGTTTTTATGCGCGACACGACGCAGGCCGTGCGTCGCGTTTGCGAGCACGCCGGCGTTGGTGACAATGCGCGGTCCCTCGCGCGGTTTTCTTGAGCGCCCTGGTGCCGATCTCTAGAAGAGCTCGGCCAGCATGCGGGCCGCTCGCGCGGCGCCGTCGGCAGCGACCGGCTTGAAATTCACCGGCGTCTTCAGCACATCGACCATGGCGTCCGCGATCATGTCCGGGGTCGATGTGGCGTAGTCCATGCGCCGCCCGGCGCGATATTGATCGAGGCGATGGGCGACGTGGAAATTCTGCTCGAAGTGATTCCTGAGCGGGAAATAGATGAATGGCGTTCCTGCGGCGGTGAGCTCCATGCAGGTGGTGAGGCCGCCCTGGACCAGCGCCAGGTCGCACGCGGCGAGGTGGCGGTCGAGGTTCGGCTCGAAACTCCGGACATCGACACCGGCGGGTGCGCCGAGAGACGCGGGATCGATGCGCGGGCCTGCCACCACGATCATGCGCAACTCGGGCAGTCTGGTGCGGACCATGGCATAGCCCTGCAGGATGCGTCGGATCAGGTGCGCGCCGACGCCGGAGCCGCCGACGGTGACGATACACACCCGCTCATCCGCGCGGTAACCGAGACTTTGGCGCAGGTCGGCGCGGCTGCCGAACGCCCGCGGGTGCTCGCCGATGATGTAACCCGCGTAATCGAAATGCCGCGGCACCCAGTCGCGCATGTCAGGCAGATCCCGGCCGAACGAGCGGGCAATGACATCGTCCGCTTCGCCGACAAAGATGGCGCGGTCGCGCACGCCCGTTTGGCGCTCGACATGCTCGATCATCTCGGCATTGTAGTCGGTGGTGAGAAAGGCCTCGTGGTCGCCACCGCTCGCCATCGGCAGATAACCGACGAAATCGGTGAACCAGGCGAGCTTGGATGCTTTCAGTTCGGGATGCTCATGCCAGAAGTGGTCGACGTCCCAGGCCTCGTCGGCGATCACGAGGTCATAGCCGCCCTGCACCACGGCATCCTGGAACAGCATAAAGTTCGCGATCAGCATTTCGTCCATGCGGCGGATGGCCTGGAATACATGCAGCTCATGCTCACCCGATTCCCTCTCGATGTGTTCGGATTCGCTGGCGAGACGCGCGCTGAGCGGATGGATGGTCTCGCTATAGGCCGTGAGCAGGCGTGTCACCGGATCCTGCGCCAGCCAGTCGACCTGCAGGTCCGGATGCAGCTTGCGCAATTCCCGCGTGATGGCGATGTCGCGGCGGCCGTGCCCGAGACCGATCGGGGACGAGAGATAAAGCACCTTTTTGGTTTTGCCGGTCCGGCCCGCCGGGCGTTTCGGCGCGGTGATGCCTAGTTTGCGATCGAAGAAATCGACCATCAGCGCGTTGCACTTCGCAGGGATTCGGCCCAGCGGATTGTGGCCACCACCGGCGATGGTCACGAGTTCGGCGCCGGTGATCTCGGCCACGCGCTGCCCGCGGGCATAGGGCTGGATCTGGTCGTCGTCGCCATGGATCATCAGCACAGGGCAGTGGATCTTGCGATACATCGCCTCACTGACATCGAGTGTCGGCGGGATGATGCGCGCCTCGACGGTTCTGGTCAGCACCGGACCGTTGGTATCGCCGGCATAGCGGATGCCGTCTTCAATCTGCTTGGTCGAATGCGGCTCCGGAAAGATGCTCTTGATGAAGTGCTCCGCGAAATCGGGGTAGTTTGTCTGCCAGTAGGCGCGGTTGAATTTGTCCCAGCCATCGAACCGTTCGCGCTTCGCAAGGAAATTCTTGTGCGACAAATGAGGGTGTTCGGGGCCCGTGCTTGCCACGGTCCCGACCAGAACGGCGGCCCTGACCCGATGTGGATGATGTGCGGCGAGCATGCAGGCAAGCAGACCGGCAAATGAAAGGCCGACGATGATGGATGGCCCCGTTTCGGTGGCGTCCATCACCGCCAGTGCATCCGCCAGGTAATTGTCCAGTGAATAGGCCGCGACCTCCGTCGGCCGGTCGGACTTGCCGTTGCCGCGGCCATCATATGTGATGCAACGGAAACGTTCACTGAAATAGGGCAGCTGCGCCTTGTAGACCCGGGAGTGGACGATCGACCACGGCGGCAGGAACACCATGGTGTCGGCGCCGTTGCCATAGATCTCGTAATGCAGCTTCACGCCGTCGCGCGTGACGAACCCTTCCTTGCTGGGCAGCTTTGCACGCATCACGTCACCTCTTCGATGAGTTGCCTTCAGCAAAACGAATGAGATCGCCGACGCGCCGCAGCACCCGGCGGACCGGCAGGCCCTCTTGCTCGGCGCCGAGCAGATAGAGGCTCTCTCCGCCGATGAACGCCTGGGCGACAAGGCCGGCGATTTCCTCGGCCGAAAATGGGCCGAGACTGCCGAAGCTGCGTTCGGCCCGGCGCGCGGCCTCGGTCAGCAGATCGAGCCATCCCTTGAGGCCGGCGCGAAGCACCTTGGCGACCTCCGGATCGGACCAGCTCGCGGCGACCAATTCCTGCATGATGCGCACGTAGCCCGAGGCGATGTCGTCATCGAGGTAGTCGCACGCCAGGTCCCATTGCTGCGACAGCGTCAGTGTGGTGTTGGCGTACATCGCGTTCTGGCGGTCGAGCAATTGCGAGTTGAGATACTCGTACAGCGCCAGCAGCATGCCCTGCTTGGAGCCGAAGTGATAATGGATCTGGCTCAGCGGCACGCCGGCTGCGGCTGCGACATCCCGGGTCGACAGCTTCGCATAGCCGTTCTGGTGCAACACTTTCTTGGCGGCTTCGAGCACTGCGATGCTGGTGTCGACCTTGGCTGCAGTTGCGCGCGCCATTTCGGACCTCCGTGCGGCCCTCCTCCGGCGATGGCCAGGCTCCTAACCGCGCCGGAATCTAATAATTCGGTCGACCGACCGAAGTCAAGAAGGATTCATTGTTCCAGAGTGCATAAAATTGTCCATTTGCGACAGCGGGTTATGCCCCTGCAATGACCCCCGGGGCCGTGGCCCCGATGGTCGAGAAGCCGCTCACTGGTTCAACAGCGGAAAGTCCTTGGCCGGTTTCGGTCCAGGTAGCGTGCTGAGGAAGGCATGGATGTCGGCGGCATCCTTGTCGGAGAGCACGTCGGCGGAGAACGAAGGCATGTCGTTCGGCGCTGCGCGCAGGAAGGCGATGAACGAGTCCACCGGGAGTGCGATCTGCGCCAGCACCGGTGTTTGATAGTTGAACTGGCCGCCCTGGCCGGCGCGGCCATGGCACATGAAGCAGCCGTCGGCGAGATAGACACGCTGGCCGTTGACGGGATCGCCGGGCGGCGGCGTATCGTCGGCCTGCGCGACAGTCCATCCGCCGGTTGCACCGGCAGCGATGATCAGTGCGATAAGGGCCGCGCGTCGCACGAAACAAGCAAACTGTATCATCGCCATCTCCCTCAGCGCTGATCCATCACCACGTCGACCAATGCAGGTTGGCCGGTTTTCACCACGGCGATGGCGCGCTTCAGCGCGGGGCCGAGATCCCTGGGATCGGAGATCGGACCCTCGCCATAGACACCGAAGCCGCGCGCCACCGTGGCGTAGTCGACATTCGGATCCTTGATCGTGGTGCCGATATCGGTGTTGGTGATGCCGCGGCCGTGACGCGCGGCCATCGCCTGCAGATACATGTACTCCTGGTGATAGGCGCGATTGTTGTGCACGATGTAGAGCAGCGGAATACGGTGATGCGCGGCGGTCCATAGCGTGCTCGGCACGAACATGAAGTCACCGTCGCCGCCGATGGCCACCGTCAGGCGGCCGTGGCGCTTGTTGGCGAGCGCCGCGCCGAGGGAGGCAGGCAGGGTGTAGCCGACGCCGGCGCCGCCCGAGCCGCCATTCCATTGGTAGGATTTGTCGATGTTCCACAATTTGTGCGGCCACGACAGGCGGATCGAGGTGCCGACCAGCGACCAATCCTCGTCCTTGATCTGGCCGTAGAGCTCCGCGCACAGCCGCGCGGTGGTGATCGGGCTCGCATCCCAGCCGATGGTGGCGTCCGACTTCGCCTGCGCGATGGTGGCGAGCTTGGCGCCGGCAAGCTTCTTGCCACGGGCTTCGAAGGTGGATTTTTTGCCTTCATCGATCAGGCGCTTCACCTGTTCGGTCAGCGCCGGCAGGCTCGCTTCCGCATCGCCGGCAATGGTCAGGTCGACCTCCTGGTAGCGGCCGAAATCCTGATAGTTGGATTTCATGTAGAGGTCGCGACTGCCGAGGGTGACGATCTTGGCAGTCTTCTTATACTTCGGCGCTGAACTGCGCACGATGCGATCGCTGAAGTCGTTGAGCGAGCCCCACAATTCGTTGACCTCGAGCGCCAGGATGACGTCCGCCTGCGAGATGATGGAGCGCCGGAACGACTGGTTGAGCGGATGCCGCGAGGGGAAATTCATGCGGCCGAAATTGTCGATCACGGCGCATTGCAGCGTTTCCGCCAGCTCCACCAGCCGCGTCATGCCGGCCGGCGTACGGGCCATGCGGTCGCAGATGATGACAGGGGTTTCGGCGTCGACCAGCATCTTGGCCAGCTGTGCCAGCGCCGCGTCGTTGCCCTGCGGTGGGATTACTGTGGCCAGCCGCGGAATCCGCAGCGCCGCCGGATCGCCGATCGGATTTTCCTGCAACTCGGCGTCGAGTGACAGCATCACCGGCGCCATCGGCGGTGTCACCGCCACCTTGTAGGCCCGCACCGCCGATTCGGCGAAGTGCTGCAGCGAGGTCGGCTGGTCGTCCCACTTGACGAAGTCCCGCACGATCGCCGCCGGATCGATCGCCGAATGCACCCATTCGGCGCCGGGGCCACGCTTGTTCGCCTCGATGATGTTGCCGCCCATCACCAGCATCGGCACGCGGTCGCACCAGGCGTTGTACATCGCCATGGTGGCATGCTGCAGACCGACCACGCCGTGGCAGATCATCGCCATCGGCTTGCCTTCGATCTTGGCGTAACCCTGCGCCATGTGGACCGCGATTTCCTCATGCGCGCAAGTCAGGATCTCCGGCTTGTTGCCGCCGTGATTGACCAGCGCCTCGTGCAGGCCGCGGAAGCTGGAGGCGCAATTCATCGCCAGGTAGTCGATGTCGAGGGTCTTGAGCACGTCGACCATGAAGTCGCCGCCGCTGCTGCTCTGCTTGACCGGATCCGGATCGACAGGCGGCAGCGTCGTCTCGGCCGCGGCGAGTCTCGGTCCGGGAACCGGAGCCTTGGGGCGATCGGCGGGAAGATCCGGCGGCGGCGTGTTGGCGGCTGCCGGCGTGGTCAGCGCCGCGGCGCCGGCAAGTGTTGCGCCTTTCAGAAAATTGCGACGACTCGCATCGCGCGAGGGGCTGCGTTGTGACATGGCTTTCTCCCAGGGGATGGAAATGCCGTACAGCTCTTGTTGCCGCGACTGTTGCGCTGCGTCTGTTTTGGGTCAAGACGCGAAGATGTGAGCGTTCGGTATGGTTGACCGTTATCGTCTCACGCGAACTTGACTCGCTTTTCGAATTCCGAAGCGAGCGAAAGCTCCTTGCCAGATGTCCAATTTGTTGCCGATGCGGATTGGATGGTGCGGTGTCGATGACCACGCGCGGGCCCCGACGGACAAGTCGTCAACATCAACGCGTGTCCGCCACCGATCATGCGGCGGTTCGGATTGCTTGCCGCGATCGCAGCACCCACCAGTTATAGGCCGCGCCCAGCGCCATCAGCACGCAGGTGCCGAGGAATACCGCGCGCATGCCGATGTGGCCGCCGATGAAGCCGCCGAGCAGCGGCCCCACCACCTGTCCCGCATATTGCGACGACGTCGAGTATCCCAGTGCCGCGCCGGACACACGGTCCGGCACGTTGTGACGGATCACCGCCGCGATGCAGGGCAGCAGTCCGCCAAGTGCAATCCCCATCAGGAAACGCAGGCCGATCAGTTGCCAGCCGCTGGTGACGAAAGCCTGCGGGATCAAAAGCACGGCGGCCACCGCCAGCGCGCCGATGATCACGCGCCAGTGCCCGATGCGATCGGCGAGCTTGCCGAGACGGGATGCGGAGAGAATGCTGCCGAGTGCTGCGGCCGACATCACGACGCCGGAGACCAGCGTCACTTTGCTGGCGTCCTGCACCAGTTCGGCGACGTAGACCGTGATGATCGGCTCGATCGACATGTTGGCGACCATCAGCAGCAGCCCGGTCGTCAGCATCGCCAGCAATGGCCCCTTGTCGGGAATGCTTGCCCAGCCGCCGCTCGATGCCTTGGCCTTCGCGCCTTTCGGACGCGTTTCTTCCTTGATGAAAAAGCAGGTGGCCAGAAACGTCACGAAAATCACCGCGCCGGACAGCCAGAAGGTGTCGCGGATGCCGATCAGCGGCGGCAGCGCGCCGCCGATCAGCGGGCCGACCAGGTTGCCGGCCATGATGCCAGACGACAGCACGCCCAGCGCCCAGCCGGAGCGATCCTTCGGCGTCTGTGTCGCCACCAGGATCATCGAGCCCGAGGCATAGCCGCCGGCGAGACCGACAAACAGCCGCAGCAGCACCAGCTGCCACACATCATGCGCCATGCCGATCAGCGGCATCGCAATCGCCATGCCGAGGCTGGCGCGGATCAGCATCAGCTTGCGGCCATAGCGGTCGGCGAGATGGCCCCACAGCGGCGCCACCAGCGCGGCCGCGAAAAACGTTGCGCCATAGGCAGCTCCCGACCACTGCGCGATGGCGGCATGATCGGTGACGCCAAGCTGCTCCACATAGATCGGCAGGAATGGCAGCAGCAGGGTCATCGCCACGATGGTGGTGAAGGAGCCCAGCACCACCACAAGCAGGTTGCCCCGCCAGTGAGCGGTGTCGTCCGGAGCGGCTGCGGTGCTGTCGAGAGCCATATCCGAGGTCCAGTCTGGCCGGCGTTCACTTGAGAAAACAAATGGTTGCGGCGGTTCTCTATTTGGGATACCAATTTGGGATACATTCAGCACCTGGATCGCCGGGTGTCAATGCGGCAGGGGTCGGGTTGGCGCATGTCTCAGATGCAGCAGGTGGAGCAGCAGCTTCGCGACATGATCCTCGGCCTTGAGATCGGGCCGGGCGAGCGCCTTACCGAGCGCTGGATCGAAGCGCGGTTCGAAGCCTCGCGCACCCCGATTCGCGCAGCGCTGCTGCGTCTCGAAACCGAGGGGCTGGTTGGCCGCGATGGGCGCGGCTGGACGGTGGCGCCGATCAATCTCGGCGAGCTCGAGCAGATTTCGGTCTATCGCGAAGCGGTGGAGGTCGCCGCCGTACGGCTGACCTGTGCGCTTGCGGATCGCGGTGGCATCGACGCGGTCGAGGGATTGCTCGAGTCCTGTGACAGCGAGACCTCGCGCGAGGAATGGCATCGCGTCGGCATGGATTTTCACATCGAGTTGGCGCGGCTGTCCGGCAACGAATTCCTGTTCCGCGGTGTGAAGGACGCGATGATGCGATTGTCGCGCGCCCGCTGGCTCGAAGTGCGCGACGAAGCTGCGCGCGATCGCGCCTGGGCCGAGCATCACGAGATTGTCGTGGCGGTCAGAGACGGTAATGCGGATGCCGCGGCGTCGTTGCTTCAGCAGCACATTGGCGGCAGCCGCGACCGTCTCATCACGTCCCTGCATGACGACCGACGTGGCCTGCGTGCGCGGGGGTTTGCGGTGGTCGCGGGGTGATAAATTGGGTGACACATGTTGCCTGTCTCCTCATGGTGAGGAGCGCGGCAAAGCCGCGCGTCTCGAACCACGAGGCCACTGACGCCTCGGCCCCATCCTTCGAGACGCCCGCAGTGCGGGCTCCTCAGGATGAGGGGAGGGGTGATGATCCGTAGCCCGGATGAGCGCGCGAGCGCGATATCCGAGGACTGTCCCGGGTATCGCTTCGCTCACCCCGGCTACAAGCTGGGAGGCCGCGTTACGCCGCGCGCCGCGGTTCGCTCCCCGTCGCAAGCTCTGCAATCAGCGCCTCCACCCGCGCGCGCACCTCGTGCACCGCCTTGTCCTTCACCGGCCCGTAGCCGCGGATATCCATGGGGGCCGAAGCAATCGGCAGCAGGCGCGTCGTACCCACGCGCGGCAGGTCGCGCAGCATCAGCGCGATCAGGTCCTCATACCAGCCGATCAGCGCGCGTTCCATCTTGCGCTCGGCCGTATAACCGAATGGGTCCAACGGCGTGCCACGCAGGCCCTTCAGCCGCGCCAGCAGCTTGAATGGCAGCTGCATCCACTGTCCCAGTTGGATCTTGCGTGGACGTCCGCGGGCATCACGGCCCAGCGGCAGCATTGGTGGCGCGAGATGGTAGTTGATCCGGAAGTCGCCGTCGAACTCGTCGCGAAGCCTGTCGATGAAGCCGGTCTCCATGTGCAGACGGGCGACTTCATACTCGTCCTTGTAGGACATGAGCTTGAACAGGGACCGCGCGGCCGCTTCGGTCAGGGTCTGCGTTCCAAACGGCCGTTCCGCGGCCCGGACGCGATCGACGGTCGTGCGATAGCGCTGGGCCCAGGCCGCGTTCTGGTACTGCGTGAGAAAATCAGTGCGTCGCGTGACGATGCTGTCGAGTGTTTCCGGTGCCTCGGCGGGATCGTTCTCCGACAAGGCTGCGGGATTGGCGCAGGCGAGGCGCCCGATTGCGAACGCGGCTTTGTTTCTGTCGGTCTGGACCTTGTTGAGGTCAATCGCGCGCATCAGCGCGTCGAGCGACACCGGCACCAGGCCCTGCTGCCAGGCCGCGCCGAGCATGATCATGTTGGCGAACACCGCATCACCGCACAGGCGCTCGGCCAGGCCGTTGGCATCGAGGGCGCGTAGGTTCGCCGCGCCGATGGTCCGGGCCAGGGCACCGAGCCGTCCCGTCACGTTCAGGTCGGCATCGCGCAGCCGCACAATGTCGCCGGTCGGCATCTCGGCGGAATTGACCACCGCGCCCATGCCGCTGCGATAGGTGGATGATGCCTTCGGCGACGACGACACCACCACGTCACAGCCGATCAGCGCGTCCGCCGCGCCGTCGTCGATCCTCACCTGGTGGATCTGGTCGGGCCGCGCGGCTAGCCGCAGAAAACTCAGCACCGGTCCGAATTTCTGGGCGAAGCCCATGAAGTCCAGCACGCTGGCGCCCTTGCCTTCCAGATGCGCCGCCATCGCGATCAATGCGCCGATGGTGACGACGCCGGTGCCGCCGACACCGGTGACCAGCAGGTCAAATGGCTTGTCCAGCGTGGCCATCGCGGGCGTCGGCAATGCAGCCGCCTTGTCGCGAAGGCCACTGAGATCAACCGCTTTGCGCCGGCGCGTCGCGCCCTCGACCGTGACGAAACTCGGGCAGAAGCCGTTGAGGCAGGAAAAGTCCTTGTTGCAGGTTGATAGATTGATCTTGCGTTTGCGGCCGAACGGCGTCTCCTTCGGCTCGACGCTCAAGCAATTGGATTCCACCGAACAGTCGCCGCAACCCTCGCACACCAGGTCATTGATCACGGCAAAACGCTTCGGGTCGGTCATGGTGCCGCGCTTGCGCCGTCGCCGCTTCTCGGTGGCGCAGGTCTGCTCGTAAATCAAAACGGTGACGCCAGGGATCACGCGCAGCTCGCGCTGTACGGGATCGAGATCGCTGCGATCATGCAGCGTGACGCCGGCAGGGAAATCACGAAGGGAGAACTTGTCGGGATCGTCCGACACCAGCGCGATGCGCTGCACGCCCTCGGCGCGCACCGAGTGTGCGATCGCCTGCACGCTGATCGGGCCGTCGACTGGCTGGCCGCCGGTCATGGCGACAGCGTCGTTGTAGAGAATCTTGTAGGTGATGTTCGCTTTGGCCGCGATCGCCTGGCGGATCGCCATCGAGCCGGAATGATAATAGGTGCCTTCGCCAAGGTTCTGGAAGATGTGCCCGCGGCCTGTGAACATCGATGCCGCGGTCCAGTTCACGCCTTCGCCACCCATCTGGATCAGCGACGAGGTCTCGCGGTCCATCCAGCTTGCCATGAAGTGGCAGCCGATGCCGGCCAGCGCCTTTGATCCCTCCGGCACCTTGGTGGAGGTGTTGTGCGGGCAGCCGGAGCAGAAGTACGGTGTGCGTGTCGCGCCCGGGATCTGGATCACACGGTCGTCCTGCGCCTTTAGTGCGCGCGCCTTTGCCGGCAGGCTGAGTTCGGGAAAGAACTTGTCGAGACGCGCGGCCACGATAGGTGCCAAGAGCCGCGGCGAGAGTTCGCCGATCCAGGGGATCAGGTCCTCTCCATCCTCGTCGGTCTTGCCCACCATGCGTTCCGGCTTGGAGCCCGGAAAATCATAAAAATATTCCTTGAGCTGGCTCTCGATGATGCCGCGCTTCTCCTCGATAACGAGCACTTCCTGCTTGCCCTGGATGAAGGCCAGCGTATCGCGCACCGCCAGCGGCCACACCAGGCCGATCTTGTAGATGTCGATGCCAAGCGTGCGGCAGGCGGCCTCGTCGAGATCGAGCAGCCGCAGCGCCTCCATCAAATCGAGATGGCCCTTGCCGGTGGTGACGATGCCGTATTGCGCGTGGGAGAGTTCGTAGATGTGCCGGTCGATCGGATTGGCGTCGGCGAACGCCTGCACGGCTTTCTTTTTGGCCGCCATCCGGCTCTCGATCTGCGGGCCCGGCAGGTCCGGCCATCGATAGTGCAGGCCGCTGGGCGGCGGGGTGAAGTCGGGCGCGTTGAACACGCGGTCCGGCGTGAGGTCGATGGAGGCGCCGGCTTCCACGGTCTCCGAGATCGCCTTGAAGCCGACCCACATGCCGGAGTAGCGCGACAGCGCGTAGCCATATTCGCCGAACGCCAGGTATTCCGAGATCGATGCCGGATTGAGCGTCGGCATGAAAAAGGTCATGAACGCGACGTCGGACTGATGCGGCATCGACGACGAGACGCAGCCATGGTCGTCGCCCGCCACCACCAGCACGCCGCCATGGGGCGACGAGCCGTAGGCATTGCCGTGTTTGAGCGCGTCGCCGGCGCGGTCGACACCGGGGCCCTTGCCGTACCAGAGCCCGAATACGCCTTCGACCTTGCGTTCGGCCTGTGTCTCCACCTGCTGCGATCCGAGCACGGCGGTGGCGGCGAGATCCTCGTTCACCGCCGGCATGAAGGCGATGTCGAGTTCTTTCAGCAGATCCTTGGCGCGCCACAATTCCAGATCGACGCCGCCAAGTGGCGAGCCGCGATAGCCGGACACAAACCCCGCGGTCTTCAGTCCCGCGGCGCGGTCGCGCCGGGCCTGGTCGAAGGCGATGCGGGCGACAGCCTGGGTGCCGGTGAGAAACACCCGGCCGCTGTCTTTGGTGTAACGATCCTCGAGGCGGTAGTCGCCGGCGGCAAACTGCAGCGGAGTTTCGTGCTTCATCGGGCGTTCCTCCGTCCTCAGGACCTTGGAACGAGTCTAGCCCCATCCGATGAGGGAATTTGCCAAAGTTGCCGTTACCGACCCGTGATCCGCAAAGACGTTTCACTTTTGTGGGAGAGATGGAAATTTTTCTCAGGTGAGGCGCGGGCGATCACCGCTCACATCGATGTCGCGTACGGCGCGAAGCGCGTGCGGGTGTCGTCGATGGTCAGGTCGCGGCCGACCGCCGGAAACGCGCGTTGCGGACAGGCGAGCCGCTCGCACACCTTGCAGCCGACGCCGATCGGGGTTGCCGACGATGGATCGGTGGTGTCGAGGCCCTGCGAATAGACAATGCGCTCTGCGTGCCGGACATCGCACCCCAGCGCCACGGCAAAACTCTTGCCTGGCGCCCCATAGCCGCCGCGGCCGTGCGACACCGTGCGTGCGATCCACAAATATGTCCGCTCATCCGGCATCCGCGCCAGCTGGGTGAGAATCCGCCCCGGGCTCGCGAATGCTTCATATACATTCCATAGCGGGCAGGTGCCGCCGACCCGCGAGAAATGGAAGTCGGTGGCCGATTGCCGCTTGGAGATGTTGCCGGCGCGATCGACCCGGATGAAGAAGAAGGAAATGCCGCGCGCGCCCGGCCGCTGCAGCGTGCTCAATCGGTGGCAGACGGTCTCGAACCCGACACCGAACTGATGGCCGAGCAGGTCGATGTCGTAACGACGCTGTTCGGCGGCCTCGAGGAACTGCGTATAGGGCAGGATCAGCGCGCTGGCGAAATAGTTGGCGAGGCCGATGCGGGCGAGGCCGCGGGCATCGTTGCTGGTGAGTCCGGCCTTGTCGACCAGGTCGCGCAACTCGCTGTCGAGCGCCAGCATGGCGATCTGGGTGCCGAGCTGAAACGCCTGCTGCCCGGGCCGCAGACGCGGCGACAGATAAATCGTCCGGGTCCGGGGATCGAACCGGCGCTGGGTTCCGGAGGCGAGGTCATCGACCGCGTCGATCACCACGCTGATGCCGTGATGCTGCGTCAGATAGGTTTGCAGCGCCGGCATCGGCTGGCCGACGCGTTGCTGCATGCGCGCGCCCATGGCCTCCGCGGCCTCGTCCAGCACCGGAAAATAATTGTGCTGCGCATAGAAGAAATCGCGCACCTCCTCGAACGGCGTCGACGGCAGGATGGTCGCCTCGGCCTGGCGGTCCTCGCCGAGCCGCGCCGCCAGCGCCGCGGTCTGCTCCAGGGCGCGGCGATATTTCTGGTTGAGGCCGACCAGCACGCGCCCGACCGCCGGCATGTTCAACGCGAGTTCGCGCAATTCGGCGGTGGCGATGGTTTCGCCCAGCGCCGGATCGGACAGCGCCTCGCGCAGGTCCGAGATCAGCCGCGCCTCGTCGTCCTCGGCGAACATCTGCACGTCGAGGCCGAACGCGGCATTCAGCGCCAGCAACACCGGCACGGTCAGCGGCCGCTGGTTGTTCTCGAGCTGGTTGAGATAGCTCAGCGAAATGCCGAGCCGGCCGGCGAGCGCAGCCTGCGTCAACTGCCGCTCGTCCCGCAGCCGCTTCAGCCGCACGCCCATGAAAGACTTCTTCATGCCGCTCTCCTGACTTTGCAAACTTCGCAATTCCGCGCTGATCTCTTTGCAAAACTACGCTGTTTCAGTCATTTTCATCTGTTTCATATGTGGATATTGCGAAGTTCTGACAAAAGCTCAAGCCTTCAGGGAGTGAGGCCAATGCGAACCGCCATCCCCAGCGAGGCCGATCCCGCCGAGACCCGGTTTGTCGAGATGGTGTTTCCGGAGCACGCCAATCATTACGGCACCCTGTTCGGCGGCATGGCGCTCAGCCTGATGGGCAAGGCTGCATTCGTGGCGGCCAGCCGACATGCCCGCTGCCCGGTGGTGATGGCGCGGTCCGACCGGATCGCTTTTGATGAGCCGGTGCGGGTTGGCGAGTTGATCGAACTGGTGGCGCGGGTGGTGCGCAGTGGCAGCAGCGCCATGACGGTGGCCGTCGACATGATCCGCGAAGATCTGCTGAGCGGCCAGCGCACGGCCGCGGTGCGCGGCACCTTCGAGATGGTCGCGGTCAATGCCAGCGGCCGCCCGGTCCGGATTCCAAAATCCAAAACAGAAACCAAGACAATCTCTCGAGCCGACAAGGAAACCGTGTCGTGAAGCAGCATTCCGTTCGCACTTACAAATCCGCCGAGCATCTTGAGCGCGCCGATCAACTGGCCTGGAAGATCGCGGCCGTGGCATCCGATCCCGTCGCCGTCGAAGCCGATGTGGTGGAGATGATCGGCAACCGCATCATCGACAATGCCGCGGTGGCGGCGGCGTCAGTCGCGCGGCGTCCGGTGGCGAGCGCCCGCGCACAGGCGCAGGCGCACCCGTTCCAGCCCGGCGCCACGGTGTTCGGGCTCGCGCGCGGCGAGCGGGTGTCGCCGGAATGGGCGGCGTGGGCCAACGGCGTCGCGGTGCGTGAGCTCGATTTCCACGACACCTTTCTCGCGGCTGATTATTCCCACCCCGGCGACAACATTCCGCCGGTGCTGGCGGTGGCGCAGCATGGCGGTCTCTCCGGCGCCGATCTCGTGCGCGGCCTCGCAGCAGCTTACGAAATCCAGGTCGACCTGGTGAAAGGCATCTGCCTGCACGAACACAAGATCGACCATATCGCTCACCTCGGTCCGTCCGCCGCCGCCGGCATCGGCGCGCTGCTCGGACTGCCGACCGAAACCATCTTCCAGGCGGTGCAGCAGGCGCTGCATGTCACCACCACCACGCGGCAGTCGCGCAAGGGCGAGATTTCCAGCTGGAAGGCCTATGCCCCGGCCTTCGCCGGCAAGATGGCGATCGAGGCGGTGGACCGGGTGATGCGCGGTGAAGGTGCCCCGTCGCCGGCCTATGAGG
The DNA here is from genome assembly GCF_032397745.1 of Bradyrhizobium prioriisuperbiae. NCBI lineage: Bacteria > Pseudomonadati > Pseudomonadota > Alphaproteobacteria > Hyphomicrobiales > Nitrobacteraceae > Bradyrhizobium > Bradyrhizobium prioriisuperbiae. The sequence goes on along the minus strand of NZ_CP135921.1, from coordinate 1,642,403 downwards.
GCGAGGATGGTTTCATTGCCTGGCTGCTCAGTGGTCCGAAAGCGGAATACATCGTGCCGCTGCCGGAGCCGGGCGAGCCCAAGCGCGCCATTCTCGATACCTACACCAAGGAGCATTCGGCCGAATACCAGAGCCAGGCGCTGATCGACCTGGCGCGGCGTTTGGCGCTGCGGGTCGGCGATCTCACTGCGATCAAGAGCATCGTGATCCACACCAGCCATCACACCCATTATGTGATCGGCACCGGCGCCAACGATCCGCAGAAGATGGATCCCGCCGCCAGCCGCGAAACCCTGGACCATTCCATCATGTACATCTTCGCGGTGGCGCTGGAGGACGGCGGTTGGCACCACGAAAAGTCCTATGCGCCGGAGCGGGCATGCAGGCCCGCCACGGTCGATCTCTGGCACAAGATCTCCACGGTGGAAGATGCGGAATGGACGCGGCGCTATCACAGTCGCGACGCGAGCGACAAAGCCTTCGGCGGCCGCGTGGTGGTGACCTTGCAAAACGGCACGGTGATCAGCGACGAGATCGCGGTGGCCGATGCCCATCCGCTTGGCGCCCGTCCCTTCAAGCGGCTCGACTATGTCAGGAAATTCCGCAGCCTGTCGGAGGGCGTGATTGCGTCCGCGGAGCAGGACCGCTTCCTGGCGACCGTCGAGCGATTGACCTCGCTGGAAGCGGGCAAGCTCACCGATCTCACCTTCACCGTCGATCCGAAGCTGCTCGGGCAGGTATCAACACGCGGCATTTTCGATTGGCAGGCCGGTGCAACCGCGGCACGCCGCGCCACTGCTGGGTGACAACAATGGAGGCGATCATGGACGTCAAACCGGCTCCGAAGAAATCCGTGGCGCTGTCCGGCGTGGTCGTCGGCAACACCGCGCTGTGCACGGTCGGCCGCAGCGGCAACGACCTGCATTACCGCGGTTACGACATCCTCGACGTGGCGGATGCCTGCGAGTTCGAGGAGATCGCGCATCTGCTCGTGCACGGCAGCCTGCCGACACCGGCCGAGCTGCGCGCCTACAAGGCCAAGCTCGCCGCTTTGCGCGGCCTCCCGGCCGCGGTGCTGCGCACGCTGGAGCAGTTGCCGGCGGCGGCGCATCCGATGGACGTGCTGCGCAGCGGCGTGTCGACGCTGGGCTGCGTGCTGCCGGAGATGCATGACCACAGTGCACCCGGCGCGCGCGACATCGCCGACCGGTTGATGGCCTCACTCGGATCGATGCTGCTGTACTGGCATCATTATGCGCATCACGGCCGGCGCATCGAGGTCGAGACTGACGACGACTCGATCGGCGCGCATGTGCTGCATCTGCTGCACGGGCGCAAGCCGTCCGCGGCGCACGAGCGCGCCATGCACACCTCGCTCATTCTCTATGCCGAGCACGAGTTCAACGCCTCGACCTTCACAGCGCGTTCGATCGCCGGCACCGGCGCCGACATGTATTCGGCCATCACCGGTGCGATCGGCGCCTTGCGCGGGCCGAAGCACGGCGGCGCCAATGAGGTCGCGTTCGAGATCCAGAAGCGTTACGCGAATGCGGACGAAGCGGAGACCGATATCCGCCGCCGTGTCGCCGCCAAGGAAGTCGTGATCGGCTTCGGCCATCCGGTCTATACGATTGCCGATCCGCGCAACAAGATAATCAAGGAAGTGGCGCGGCGGCTCTCAGCTGCCGGCGGCAGTCTGCGCATGTTCGAGATCGCGGATAGGATCGAGGCAGTGATGAGCGAGACCAAGAAGATGTTCGCCAATCTCGACTGGTTCAGTGCGGTGTCCTATCACCAGATGGGCGTGCCAACCGCGATGTTCACGCCGCTGTTTGTGATCGCCCGCACCTCCGGCTGGGCGGCCCATGTGATCGAGCAGCGTGCCGACAACAAGATCATCCGTCCGTCGGCGAATTATATCGGTCCTGAAAACCGCACATTCGTGCCGCTCGATCAGCGCGACCACGGCGCGCCGACGCCGCGCGCGGCCTAACCCCAAGGACACCATCAAGGACATCGTCATGACCTATCTCGTCGGAGCGGAGCTCGCAGATCAACCCGCTGGTGTTCGTTTCCGCGCCCTGCTGCAGCAGCCCGGCATCCTGCAGATGCCGGGAACGCACAACGGCATGGCCGCGTTGCAGGCGAAGGCGGCCGGTTTTGCCGCGCTTTATCTGTCCGGCGCCGCCATGACCGCATCGATGGGCCTGCCCGATCTCGGCATCATCACCGTTGACGAAGTCGCGTTCTTCATCCGCCAGGTGGCCCGCGCCTCCGGCTTGCCGCTGCTGGTCGATGGCGACACCGGCTACGGCGAAGCGCTCAATGTGATGCACATGGTGCGCACCTTCGAGGACGCGGGCGCAGCCGCAGTCCATATCGAGGATCAGTTGCTGCCGAAAAAATGCGGCCACCTCAACGACAAGAAACTCGCGGACGCCCATGACATGGCGGCCAAGGTGGCTGCGGCAGCCAGGGCGCGGCGGCATCTGGTCATCGTTGCCCGGACCGATGCCGCCGCCAGCGAAGGCCTCGACGGTGCGGTGGCGCGGGCGAAGCTTTACATGGAGGCCGGTGCGGATGCGATCTTCCCGGAGGCGCTCAACACCGCCGAGATGTTCCGGGCTTTTGCAGAGCGGATGCCCGGCGTGCCGCTGCTCGCCAACATGACCGAGTTCGGCACGACGCCGTTCTATACCGCGGCCGAATTCGAGGCGATGGGATATCGCATGGTGATCTGGCCGGTGTCGGCGTTGCGGGTTGCCAGCAAGGCACAGGAACAGTTGTTCGCCGCCATCGCCCGCGACGGCGGCACGCATCGGATGGTGGAGCGGATGCAGACCCGCGCCGAACTTTATGCCACCATCGGATTGCACGATTATGAAGCGCTCGATGCCTCGATCGTGCAGACCATCATTCCCGAGGGCATGCCGCAGCGCTAGGCGGCGGCAAATCCTGCTTCCGGACCAAGGCGGATTGCGTTTGCGGTGCGGTTGCGGCACGGTATTGACCGGGCCGGCAAACCCGGTCATGTCCGGGCCTCGCCGCCCAATAGCAATTCCATCGGCCCATGGCCGCCAACACTGACGAGACCGACATGAGCAAACTCGTGATCCGCGCCGGAGATTTCATTTTTGATGCCCGCTTCGAGGAGCAGCTGGCGCCCAAAACCTGCGAGGCGTTCAAGCGGGCGATGCCGTTCGAGAGCCACATGATCCATGTGCGGTGGAGCGGCGAGGGTGTCTGGCTGCCGCTCGGCGACCTGAATTTCGGGGTGGGCTACGAAAACCACACCAGCTATCCGGCGCCGGGCCAGATCATTCTCTATCCCGGCGGCATCAGCGAAACCGAGATCCTGCTGGCCTATGGCGGCGTGCACTTCGCCAGTAAGATGGGCCAGCTCGCCGGCAATCACTTCATCACGCTGACCTCAGGGCTCGAGCGTCTGCCCGAACTCGGCAAGACCGTGCTTTGGAAGGGTGCGCTGAAAGTCCGTTTCGAAACGGTGTGAGCGCGGCAGCAGGTTAAAGCGATCGCTGCAGCTCCGCGGTGAGGCCGGGGAGCGCGGCGTGGTTGCCGATCTGCGCCATCCAGCACCAGAGCTCAAGGGTGCAGTAGAGCCGGTACAGGGCGAGCGTTGATTGCCAGTCCGGCCGGTCTATGGCGCCGTAGCCGTCGAGCAGTCCCTCGATCTTGGGCGCGTCGGCCGCGGTGAAGTAGTACATCGCCTTGGCCAGATCCATCAGCGGATCGCCGGCGATCGCGCCCTCGAAGTCGAGCAGCCCCGAAAGCCGCGGCGCTCCATTGGCCGGCAAGGCGAGGACGTTGCCGGCGTGAAAGTCGAAGTGGCAGAGCGATGCAGCGTGGCATCCCTCCAGCAGCGGCGCGTGCGCAACGATGAAGGCCTTCGCGCGATCGCAGAGCGTCGAGTCGCCGCCGTGCTTGACGAAATCGGCGAGCTTCTTTTCGAACTGGAATGTGACGTATGCGTGGTTGTTGGTGTGAGCCGTCCATACGCCATCGGGGCCGATATAACCGAAGCTGTCCATGGCTATGCGATGGATCTCGCGTAGCAACTGTCCCATTTGAGAATATACAGCGAACAGCTGCGGCGCTGTCAATGTCCGCTCGATCTCGCCCAGGAGTCGACCTTCGAGTTTGCTCATCACAATGAAGTTCAGGTCGATCAAAGACCGGGAATCGTCGGCGAGGAGAATGCGCGGGACCGGCACGCCGAGCCTGTCTGCAAACAGACGGCAGACATTCGCTTCCTTCCGCATTTTCCAGTGCAGTGCCTCGGGATAGACCTTGAGGATCAGCGATGAAGTCCGCTCCGCAAAGTCGATCTGGTAAACCGCGCCGATCTCGCCTCCGTGCAACTCGGTCACTGCGGTTACCGTGCAGCCCTCCATCACGCGAGCGACGAGTGCCTGGGCCTGCGCCGGTGTGATCGCGAGTTCGGGTTTGACGGTGGAGCCGCGTCGGGAGGCCAAGAGTGTTTATTCCCTGTATGTGGAAAGAATCTTATCTGTGGCAGGCCTGCTGCGCCAGTTGGGTGCGATGCGAAAATCGCTGACGTCACGCACCGTTCGCTTGCACGAGCCGCCAAGCCGCGTCATCCTGTCACCTGATTTGACGATCGTACCGGCCTGCAATGCGATTGCAGGCACGGCGCGACGACAGCCAAGCGTCATGTGGACGCGAGGCAACGGGTGGGAGGATCACCGTGATCGACAGGCGCAGCCTCATGCGCTCCGGAGCCATGTTTGCGGCATTCGGAGCGGCTTCAACCCTCAGCTCAAGACTTGCCTTTTCGCGATCGGTTTTGGCGGCCGACGCCGTCACCCTGCCGTTCGACAATGGCGAACGTCCCCTGGTCAGGTATCCGCAGAAGCGGCCGATGATCGGGCTCACCAGCCGGCCGCCGCAGCTGGAAACGCCGTTTGCGGTGTTCAATGGAAGCGTGATCACGCCGAACGATGCGTTCTTCGTGCGTTATCACCTCGCCGACATTCCCCTCGAGATCGATGCGGCGACATTCTCGCTGGAGATCAAGGGCAAGGTCGACACACCGCTCAAGCTGTCGATGGCCGAGATCCGGAAAATGCCGTCGATCGAGATCGTGGCGGTCAACCAGTGCTCCGGCAACAGCCGCGGCTTTTCCAACCCGCGCGTGGCCGGCGGCCAGCTCGCCAATGGCGCTATGGGCAATGCGCGCTGGCGCGGCGTGCCGCTGAAGGCGGTGCTCGACAAGGCCGGCGTGCAGCAGGGCGCGAGGCAGGTGACGTTCAACGGCATGGATGGTCCGATCAGCGACAAGACACCGGATTTCGTCAAGGCGCTGGACATCGATCACGCCCGCGACGGCGAGGTGATGCTGGCTTATGCCATGAACGGTCGCGATCTGCCGGTGCTGAACGGCTTTCCGCTGCGGCTGGTGGTTCCCGGCTATTACGGCACCTACTGGATCAAGCACCTCAACGAGATCACGGTGATCGACAACACGTTCGATGGCTTCTGGATGAAAAGCGCCTACCGGATTCCGGACACCGATTGCGCTTGTGTCGAACCCGGCACCGCGCCGAAAGCCACCATTCCGATCAATCGCTTCAATGTCCGCTCCTTCGTCACCAACCTGAGCAATGGCGCGAAGGTGAGAGCCGGCCAGCCGACCCTGGTGAAAGGCATCGCCTTCGATGGCGGCAAGGGCATCAAGGAGGTCGATGTGTCGACCGACGGCGGCAAGACTTGGACGGCGGCGAAGCTCGGCAAGGACCTCGGCAAATACTCCTTCCGGCAGTGGTGGCTGCCCGTGACGCTGGCCGCCGGGGCCCATGACATCCAGGCCCGCGCCACCAATGGGGGCGGCCAGACCCAACCCGTGACCGCGCAGTGGAACCCGCCCGGTTACATGCGCAATGTGATCGAAACCACATCCGTCACGGCGGCTTGAGGGGGATGGCGATGGTGAGGATTCCTCTTGTCCCGATGCTGCTGATTGCGGTGCTCGGCGGCATCTCAGCTGCGGCATATGCAAAGCCGGTGGGCTACAGGCTTCCCGACGAGACGGCGACACTCAAGCCGGGGCCCAATCTCGACGTGGTGCAGAACAACTGCACCGCCTGCCATTCGGTCGACTATATCAAGACCCAGCCGCAGGGCCCGAAATTCAAGAAGGATTTCTGGCAGGCCGAAGTCACCAAGATGATCAAGGTGTTCGGAGCGCCGATCGACGACACCGACGCCGGCAAGATTGTCGAGTATTTGTCACAAAACTACTGATCCTCGACAAGCAACCGGCAATCGCGTCGACGCTTGATATCCAGTGTACCGTGTCCGATCGCGCCCGCGCGCATCGAGACTGTTGCTGCAACCGTTCCGCGATAATACGCTGCGGTTGGGCGCGCGAGCACGATCGGATTTTTCGAAGACCGCGTGAGCGCAAGGTGGAAGCCGTCTTTCTGACGCGGCATGCCTCGGGCGGGACCCCGGGGAGGTCGGGCGGAAAGACAAGGCTGGCGTGCGGTTCGCGACGTGAACCGGGCTCCGGCGGGGACCGTGCTGTGCAACAGGGGCTTTACAAGGTCGAATTCCGGACCGTTCACGGAACCGGATGTGGCGTGATCTACGCCCAGGACGGCAAGCTGCTCGGCGGCAATTCGGCGTTCGCATTCATCGGCAGTTATGACGGCGGCGATGACGCGATATCCGTCGTGTGCTCAACCGTTCGGCACAATGAGGATCCCAACTTCCGGCCGCTGTTCGGTATCGACAAGATCACCCTGACCCTGAAGGGCAAGCGGCAAGGTGAAGAACTTCAGTTCGAAGGCGGAACGACACAGTTGCCCGGCGTGGTCTTCAATTCGGTGATGACGTTAATCGGAGACGACACACTGCCGCCGGTTGCCGCGCCCGGGCCAGGCGGCATCGGCAATGGCCTTTATTCCATGCACATCACCATGCTCGACGGCGTCAGTGGCGGCAACACCGGCGTGGTGGTGCTGCATGACGGTGAGATTCACGGCGGCGATGCGTCGTTCAATTATATCGGCGCCTACAGTTCGGCCAACGGCCGCTGGAAGGGATCGCTGGTGAACAGCGAGCACACGCGCCGCCAAGGCGAGCAGCATATCTTCGGCGGCTATGAAGTCGGCATCGGTTTTTCCGGGACATATAGCGAGACCGGAGCCGAGATCGAGGCCACGGCGCTCGCCGGCAAACGTAGCCTTCGCTTCAAGGGCACGCTGCGCCGGCTTGAGTAGGTCTGGCCTATCGCGCCGGCTTTTTCGCAACCAGCCGCAAAAAGCTCATTATCGCGCCGATCGAAGCGAAGCCTGCGCCGAGTGCCAGCGCGATGGTCGGCCCTTGGGCCACGAACAGGCTGAAGCAGAACGCGGCCACTGCCGCGCCGATGGTCTGCCCGGTCAGGCGCGCGGTCGCCACGATGCCGCTGGCGCCGCCGCTGCGATCCGCCGGTGCGCTCGACATCAGCGCCTTCATGTTGGGGGACTGGAAGAACCCGAACCCGAAGCCGCACACCGCCATCCGCCAGACGATGTTGGCGATGCTCGGATTGTCCGGCAGGGTCGCCAGCAGCACCATGCCGATGGCGAGAATGATCAGACCGATGCCGCCGAGAATGCCGGCGGGAAAGCGGTCCGACAGTCGGCCGGCAATCGGCGCCATGATGCCGACCACCAATGACCATGGCGTGATCAGAAAGCCCGTCGCAACCGCGGTCAGTCCCAGGCTGTGCTCGAAATAGAACGGCAGTGACACGAAGGCGAGACCTTGGGCCGCGAACGAGCACATGGCGGTGACGGCGGACAGCGCAAAGATCGGCCGCCGGAACAGATCGATCGGCAGCATCGGCGCCGGGTGATCGGCCTGGCGGCGCATCAGCACCGCGGCCAGCAGCACGGCGCCGGCGAGTTCGAGGCCGACCCATCGCAGGTCAGTCTGATGCCCGGCGCTGCCGAGCGCGACAATGAACAGGCCGAGGCAGGCAGACGCCAGCACGGCGCCCGGCCAATCGAAGGCGTGGCTCGCCCTCGGCGTATCCGGCAGCACCTTCAGGCCGACAATGACGGCAATGATGCCGAACGGGACATTGACGCCGAACAGCCAGGTCCACGGCCCGACCGACATGATCCCGGACGCAACGGTGGGACCGACGGTGAATGCGGTTGCGACCACCATCGCGTTCAGGCCGAAGCCGTGCCCCAGCATCCGGCGGGGATAGACAAAGCGCACCAGCGCGGTGTTGACGCTCATGATGCCGCTGGCGCCGAGGCCCTGCAGGGCGCGGGCGATCAACAGCGTCTCCAGCGACCATGCGAACGCGCACAGCAGCGAGGCCAGTGTGAACAGGATCAGGCCGCCGAGATAGATGCGCTGGTGGCCGACGATCTCGCCCAGCGCCGCCAGCGGCAGCAGGGTCGCGACCATGGCGATCTGGTAGATATTGACCACCCAGACCACGTCGGCGGGGCTGACATGAAGGTCGGCGGCAATGGCCGGCAGCGCGACATTGGCAATCGCCGTGTCGAGCGAGGCCATGGCCAGCGCGGTGAACAGGGCGAGCACTGCCCAGCGCCGCCGCTCAGGCGGCAGCCCGTCTATCTCGGTTGCCGGCTTTTCGGGGGAACGCGCGTCCATGGGCGGTATCGATCGAATCTGAAGCGAAATGGGAGATGTGTGGGGCGTTTGAATACGCCAGCGCCCTACATAGTCCGGTCGCGACCTTTGCAGCAGGCCCAGACCTGCATGGCCGTATGCAACAAATCCAGCCCGGCCGTCCGGCCGGGCGTCATGCCAGCATGGTTATCTCGCCGGCCCCGTCATCATGGAAAGTTATTCGCGGCTCACGCAAATGTGCGGATGGCGCGCCGGCGGTCAGTCTCGGGCTTTCAGAGAATCGAGAGATCGGGGAAGGAGCGGACCGGATCCTTGCCGTCCCAGGCCCACGAAGATTGGCGAATGAGATCGAACATCTTGCCCTTTGGGCCCGAGACCTCGGACAGTTCGATGACCGTACCCGGATGGTATTCGGTATCGAAATAGACGAAGCGGCCGCGCGCGCCGACTTCTCCGCTCATCGCCGCCTTGAAGCCCTTAGTTTCGAGACGCGCGAGATCGGCGTCGTAGGTTTCGGTCCAGTAGGCGACATGCTGCAGCCCGCTGTGGCCGGCTTTCAGAAAATCGCGATACATGGACGGCGCGTCGCCATGGATCTGGATCAGTTCGAGCTGCAGCGGGCCGGAGTTGGCCAGCGCAACCGAATGATGCGGCGTGTAGGCCTCGCCGCGATAACGATAGTTCACGATCGGGACCCGTGGATTGTAGAACCACGGCCCGATGCCGAGCACCCGGCTCCAATGGTCCATGGCCTCTTCGATATCGGTGACGACATAGCCCGCCTGGCGGATGTCGCCGAACAAACGACTCATGATGGGGTCCTTGAAGAGAGGCTGTGTCCATTGCGATGCCGCTCCGTAGGGTGAGGAGCAGCGCCGTGGTTGTTGATGGTCGTGTGTTCGGCGCTCACGTCAGCTTGCCCACGGCGCTTTCGAGCAGGCTCCACGCCTCCTCGCCGAACCGGCCCTTCCACTCGTTGTAAAAGCCTGCGTCGCGCAGCCTCGCGCGGAAGCTGTCGGGGGCCGGCCGGTTGAAGGCCAGGCCCTTGGCCTGCAGCTGCTTCTGCACGGTCTCGTTGAACGCCCTGATGTCGTCGCGCTGCTTTAAACCGGCCTCGTTGATCGCCCTGCTGATGACGGCCTTGATGTCGTCAGGCAATGCGGCCCAGGTGCGGCCATGGCCGACGAACCAGAAGCCGTCCCAGATGTGGTTCGACAGCGCGCAATATTTCTGCACCTCGTAGAGTTTCGCGACATCGATGATAGGCAGCGGATTTTCCTGTGCGTCGACGATGCGGGTCTGCAGCGAGGAATAGACCTCGCTGAACTGCAGGCTGGTTGGCGCCGAACCCAGCGCCTTGAACATCGCGATGCTCAGCGGGCTCACCGGCACGCGGATCTTCAGGCCTTCCATATCCCCAGCGGTTTCGATCGGCCGCGAGCCCGTGGTCATCTGCCGGAAGCCGTTGTCCCACATGGTCTCGAAGGCATGGAGATTCACCTTGCCGATGGCGGCGCGGACATGGGCGCCGAGCTTGCCGTCCATCGCTGTCCAGACCTGGTCGTAGTCGCGGAAGGCAAAGCCCACCGCATTGATCGCGGCGACTGGCACCAGGGTCGCAATCACCAGCGCCGAGGGCGTGAAGAAGCTGATGCTGCCGCTGCGCACCTGCGACAGCATGTCGGTGTCGCCGCCGAGCTGGTTGTTCGGGAAGATCGACAGTTCGGCCCGGCCATGGGTCTCCTTGGCGATCCGGTCGGCGGCCTGCTGCGCGCGAACGTTCAGCGGATGGGTGGCAGGCAAATTGTTGCCGTATTTGAGCGGGAATTCCGCGGCCCGGGCAAGCCGCGGCGCGCCGATGAGGCCGGCGGCGGCCAGGCCCCCGAAGGCGCCAAGCGCACCGCGACGCGACAGATGGGTCATGACGTCCTCCCCGAACATTCCGATGTTTTTGATCTCGGATTTCTGATGTGATTTGATGTGGCTTCTGCGTCCTGTCTCAGAAAACATGACACCGGTCTCTGGTGTCAAATACGAAGCTTGATGGTTTTTGATGGAGGCACGGGTGGCCAGACAGATCGCTGACGTCAAGGTTTCTGGCCTGAGCCGCATCGCCGATGTGGCGCGGCTTGCCGGGGTCTCCACCGCGACGGTCGATCGTGTGCTGAACCGACGCCCCGGCGTTCGCGCCATCACCGTGCAGCGGGTGCTCAAGGCCGCCACTGAGCTCGACTACATGCCGGCGGAGCAGATCCTTGCGGCGATGACGCCGAAGCCGATGCGGCTGGTGTTCCTGCTGCCCGCCGGCACCAATCGGTTCCTGGCGATGCTCGGCCAGCTCGTGGCTCATTCCGGCGACAGGTTGGCGGCGTTCAATGTCCGCGCCACCGTCGAGACCATCAGGAGTTTCAACCCAGAGCTTCTGGCGCGCGCACTGTGGGACCAGCGCGACAGGGCCGACGGCGTCGCCTTCATGGCGCTGGAGCATCCTGCCGTGCGCGAAGCCGTCAACAATCTCAACGCCCGCGGCGTGCCGAGCGTGACCCTGATCTCCGACATCCTCAATGCCCGCCGCGCGGCCTATGTCGGGCTCGACAACCGCTCCGCCGGGCGTACCGCCGGTTATCTGATCGCCCGCTTCATCGGCCAACGTCCGGCCAAGGTGGCTGTCATCGCTGGCAGCCTCAGTTATCGCGCACATGAGGAGCGCGAGATGGGATTCCTGCATCTGTTCGAGGAGTTGTTTCCTGCCATCAAGGTGGTGGGCCTGCGCGAGGGCCAGGACGACGCCGACAAGAACTATCGCCAGACACGCATGTTGCTGGCGCAGCACCCCGATCTCGGCGGGATCTACAACATCGGCGGCGGCGCTGATGGCGTCGGTCGTGCGCTGAGGGAAGCGCGGCGCGCGCACGATGTGGTGTTTGTCGGGCACGGCCTGTCCGCGGACACCCGCGCGCTCCTGATCGACGGCACCATGGATGCGGTGATCACGCAAAATCCCCTCAACGCCATGATGAGCTGCGTCGCCATCTTCGACAATCTGCGTGCCGGCCGGCCCGCGGAGTTCGGCGTGGAGCCTCCCCGCAGCGAAATCATTTTTCGCGAGAATATTCCGGCCTGACGGTTAGGCGGCTTTTATTCCGCGCCTACAAAACAAGAGAGCAATCCCTCTCGAATTCATACGCATCGGGAGGCAAATTCATCAGCAAGGCGTTCGCGCGACTTGAGATTTTGGAGGCCAACATGACAGTCTATCGTGCCTATATCGTCGGGCGACACGACCAGTTCATCGGCGTGGTTCAGATGGATTGCGCCGATGACGACTCGGCGGTCACATCGGCCAGTCGTCTGGTCGACAGCCACGATGTGGAGCTTTGGCAGATGGATCGGCCGGTCGCGCGATTCGACGCGCCGTCAAAACAGATCCGACGAAAATGAGCGCGACGGCCGTCTCCGCCGGCTAGGCGAGGCTCGGCCGGTCGTCCTGCGCGTGGATTAATCCGCGCGCAGGACGTCGGCAGGATTTTATGGCGCGCTGAACAGCGACACGAACTGCGCCTGCGACAGCGGGAATTCGCCATTGTCGATCTGCGTCGGCCAGGCGCCGTCGACATCGAAATAGCAGGCGTAGGCCAGTTGCCCGGCATTGTCGGTCAACCAGGCGTGCATCTGTTGGATGAAATAGGGGTTGTCGCCGGCCTGGCCGACGCCCCATTCCGGATAGCTGATCGGTTTGCCATGGGCGGCGGCAAAGGTCTTGTGCCAGGTCAGGCCGAACGGCGCATTCAGGTAATTGTCGATCCAGCGCTGCTGCACACTGGTGCCGCCGACATAATCGTAGACGTCGAGGCCGATGTAATCGACCACGTCGTCGCCGGGGTAGGCCTGATCCGCCGGCATGTCCTGCGCCCCCCAGCCCGGGCACCAGTCGAACGTGAAGGCTGAGGACTGCGCGCGGAAGATTGCGACCACCCGCCGGTACGCCTCGATGTAATCCGCAGTCTGGTTCACCGCCGTCCCCGATCCCCCCGCGATGTTCATCTCCCAGCCGATGCGGATGATGGCGTCGGGCTGCGCGGCGGCGATCTTGGTGGCGGCGTTGATGAACTCGGCATCGTGCAGTCCGGCGCCGATGTCGGCAAGGGGCGTGCCCGAGACAGTCAGGGGAATGCTCCACACCAGCTTGCGGTCGGGATTGACGTTGAGCCAGAAACCGGGAAGCCAGTCGTTGTCGAAAAAGTCCGACCAGACCGAGCCGCCGTAGAAATCCATCGCCCGCACCGACGACGACGTCTGGTTCAGCCAGTCCTCCCAGATCGCCATGTTGGATTCGCGGCCGTCGTCGCCCCAGTTGACGAACGCGCCGGCGGCCTTGGGAAAGATCGACACGGCGGCCGTCTGCACGCTGAAGGCCTGCGCGATCGGCAGCACATACAGCAGCGTAAAGTTGCTGTCGGCGACGTTGGCCGTCAGCGACACCCGGTAATCGCCGGTGGGCACGTTCACCGGAATGGTGAAGGTGTGGGACAGCGGGACGATGCTGCCGCTGGTGACCTGGCTCGGCGTGAATCCCTCGGTGTGGATGCCGATCGATTGATCGCTGGCGATGTGGAACAGCTGGATGGTGAACGCCGTGGTGCCGAGATTCTGCAGCACGGTGAACGATGTCGCCACCGTGATGGTGTGGCCGAGGATCACCGTGGAGGGGCTGGTGCTGGTCGGGCCGGCCTTAACCGCCGCAGTCTGCACCAGAAGTCCCGCTGCATTGTCATCCTCGAACAGCAGCGTCCAATTGCTGTCGGCGGTGTTGGCGGTCAGCACGACGCTGTAAGGGCCGGTCGGGGCGTTCGCCGGAATCGTGAAGCTGTGCTTCATCGACACCGTGGCGCCGGTCGTCAAATCCGCGGCGGGCACGCCCTTGGTGGTGGCGCCGACCGTCTGGCTGCTGGCGATGTGGGTCAGCTGGACATTGAACGCGGTGTTGCCGAGGTTCTGCAGAATGTTGAACGAGGTGGTGACGGTGACGATGTCACCGGGCGCAAGCAGGGGACGATCGACCGTGGTTTGTCCCGCACTGATGGAGTTGGGCATGGGCTGTCTCCGGTAAGAGCACTGCTGCTGATCTCGCAGCCCATCCGATCTATCACCGCCCTCCTGTGGGTTGCCGCAAGCAACGGCTGTTGGTTCTGGGGGTAGTGTGGGTTGCTCTCGCCATCCGCACTGATTGCATTCACCTCTCCCCGCGTGCGCAGGGCTGTCCCGGGAATGATTCACTATGCCGCAGCGCATGCCCGGCGACTCCAGCGTGAACCGGATACTTTCTGGTTGTCGAGACACAGAAAAGGGCCGGGCATGCAATACGTGAATAGCATCTTTGGGGAGCTCCTCAAACCGATTGATCGACGACAATTTCGGGAAATCGTCGAGCGACATAACGGTAATGCCTACGACAAGACGTTCAAAAGCTGGGATCATCTTGTGGCGATGGTGGGCGCCCAATTGGGCGGGGTCACGAGCCTGCGCGCTGTGGAAGCGACCTCTAAGGCAAACTCCCATCAGCATTATCATTTGGGTGTAGGCAAGACCCCTCGCTCGACACTCTCGCGTGCGAATGCACGTCGTCCGGTGAGTATTTTCGCGGAAACTTTCGCGATGCTGGCAAAGAAGGCCGATCGACACACGCGGGTGGAAGGGGCCGAGATGGTTCGGTTGATCGACTCGAGCCCGGTGCCGTTGGGCAAGATGTGCGAATGGGCCGAATGGAATGGCCGTATCCGCGGCCTGAAGATGCACGTCGTCTATCATCCAGGGAACGATGTCCCGCGTTGTGTCGAGATTACGCCGGCGACCGTCAATGACGTCGAGATCGGCCGTCAAACGGAGCTGGAAGCCGGTGCGACCTACGTTTTCGACAAGGGCTATTATCACTTTGGCTGGTGGAAGAAGATCAATGCTGCCAAGGCTTTCTTCGTCACCCGCGTCAAGGTGAACACGCGCTTGCGCATGACAAAGTCCCGGTACGTGCGCAAGACCATAGGCGACGGCTTCAGAGTCATCGCCGATGCCAATGTCTCGCTCGCCAGCAAGGGCGATTCCAGTCTGCCGATCCCATTGCGACGCATCAAGGTCAGGCGTGACAAAGGGGGAATGATCACTCTCATCACCAACGATCTCGAACGCACGGCAGTCGAGATTGCGGCTCTCTACAAGAGCCGCTGGCAGATCGAGCTCCTGTTCCGCTGGATCAAGCAGCATCTCAACCTCCACAAGTTCATGGGCAAGAACGACAACGCCATTCGGCTGCAAATCATAGCCGCGATGATCGCCTATCTGCTCCTGCGCCTCGCGCGGCGTCTGAATTCCTTGCCGATGCTGCAGCTACGTTTCGCTGAGCTCGTTTGCCAACGCCTGTTCATGCGAAAACCGATCGCAGAAATTGACACCCCGCCACCCGTCAATCCGAGCAGGCCAAAACCCAGGTTCTCTCCCGATCAGCTGGGGTTCACCTATGCGTGATTTTTCCCGGGACAGCCCTGCCGCGTGCGGGGAGAGGTCGCCGCGCTTTTGCGCGGCGGGTGAGGGGGCGTCGCCATGAATTCCGTGTCTTGATACAGCCCCTCACCCCAACCCTCTCCCCGCAAACGCGGGGAGAGGGAGAGCGCTGTTTGTTGTTGTTAACGAGTCGACTCAAACTCATCCCGCTCTATCCCGCGGCCTCCGGCCCACCGCTTGCACGGGCGTCCCCAACCAACGCGCAAACAGCAAAAGGGCGTGCCACCATGGGACAGACCGCTGCGGCTCCGGCTCGTTTTGAGACGGTAAATGGACACGGGCAACTGCTGTCGATCCAGTATCTTCGCGGGTTTGCGGCGCTCAGCGTGCTGGTCACCCATGTGCTGCAATGGCCGATCGCCGAGTACAACATGGGGCTGCTGAAGACGGGGCGGCTCGGCGTCGAGGTGTTTTTTGTGATCAGCGGCTTCATCATGACCATGATCGCAGGCCACGGCACCTTCAAGCCGCAGGAGTTTTTGGGGCGCCGCGCCATCCGCATCGTGCCGGCCTACTGGGCGGCCACCGTGCTGGTGACGGTGCTGGCGCTGGCGATGCCGAACCAGTTCCGCACCACGGTTCCGAGCTTTGAAGGCTTCATCAAGTCGTTGCTGTTCATTCCCTCGATCGAGCCGAAGGCGCCGTTGCTGACGCTCGGCTGGACGCTGGACTACGAAGCCTTCTTCTATGTGGTGTTCGCCAGTCTCTTCTTCCTGGAATCACGCGCGCGCACCGCGGTGCTGTGCGGCCTGTTCACTGTCCTGATTGCGATCGGCCTGATGCTGAATCATCCCAGCCATGTGCAGGCGTTCTACACCAGCATGAGCCTTGCCGGCTTCTGCTGCGGCACCGTGCTGGCGCAGTTCTATCGGTCCGGTATCGCCATGCGCGGCCCGCTCGCCCGGTCTCTGGCGCTTGCCGCGCTGCCGGTGCTGCTGGCGCTGTTCTATCTCATCCCCTGGGACAATGCCGAGCATGCACTGTTGCCCGTGCATCTCCTGATGTCGGCCACCGCCATCTGCATCGTGCTGATCGGCCTGCAGATCGAAGTCGCCGGACGGCTGCCGCGCAGCGCCGTGCTGAAGTTCATCGGCGATACGTCCTATTCGCTTTATCTCTTCCACATCTTCGCGGTGGCCGCGGTGTGGGGCGTGGCGAAACGGCTGTTCGATGTGCAGCAACCACTGGTCTATATCGCCTTCACGTTGCTGGCGATAACCGCGGGTTTGGTCTTCGCCTGGGTCTGTTATCGCCTGGTGGAGCGTCCGTTCCTCACAGCTAGCCGCAACTGGCGGCGGAACGCCGTGCCTGCGTGACGACGCTGCCCGACATGCGTCGCAAGACGGCCGGTTTGTCCCGCCGAAAGGCCACCTTGCTGCTCGGCTCCTGCATTTTAGGACTCGGATGGAGCCATGCTGCCGCAGCGGTCGGCGATCCGTTGACGCCGGAGATGATCGCACGGTCCCGGCTGCCGGGCGCCGACTTCACCCGGCTGCAACGCGTCTTCGCCAAAGCGCGCCGTGGCGAGCGGATCACCCTTGGCGTGATCGGCGGCTCGATCACCGAAGGTTCGCTCGCGACTGTGCCGGAGAACAGTTATGTCGCGCGGGTGCGGGCCTGGTGGCAGGACAAATTTCCGCGCAGCGCGCTTCGCCTGGTCAATGCCGGTTTCAGCGGCACCGGTTCGCTGTACGGCGTCTTCCGCGCGCAGCGCGATCTGCTGGAGGCCAAGCCCGATCTGGTTGTCATCGAGTTCGCGGTGAACGATGCCAGCGCCGATGCAGCGGCGTATGAAGGCCTGGTGCGGCAGATCCTGGCGCGGCCGAATGCGCCGGCGCTGCTGCTGCTGTTCATGATGTGGGAAGGCGGCGGCAACCTGCAGGAGATGCAGGCGCCGATCGGTGCGCACTATCGTTTGCCGATGGTGAGTTTTCGCGATGCGCTGTGGCCGGAGATGGCGGCCGGGCGCCTGCGCTGGTCGGATTTCCTTGTCGACGCCGCGCATCCCAACGATGCCGGCCACGCGGTCGCCGCGCGTCTCGTCACCGCGCTGCTGGATGACGCCGACAAGGCGGGAGTCCCGGATGCCGGGCCCCTCGCGCCACTGCCGTCGCCGCTTCATTCCGATGCTTATCAGTTCGTCTCCTGGCGCCGTTCCGTCAGCCTGACGCCGTCGCGCAACGACGGCTGGACGCGTATCACCGATGACAAGGGCGCCGTGTTCTGGACCGGCACCGAAAAAAGTGGACAGGTGAGTTTCGAATTCTCCGGCACCGGCATCGTCGCGGTGGTGGTGCGTCCGCCCAATGATGCGGGACGCGTCCAGTTCTGGGTCGATGGCGTGGCGGCGCTGACCGTCGATGCCGACATGGTGGTCAAGCGCGACGTCGTGGTGGTAGCCGAGGGGCTCGCGCCGGGACGGCATACATTGACGATGGCAAGAGTCGATGCGCCGGGTGCAGGTGCGGCGAGCCAGACAGTTGCGCTGGCGGGGTTGGGGGCGATCGGCGTCAACCGTCGTTGAAGCGTCTCTCCACTCTCGGTGTCATCGCCCGTTCATACCGGGCGTACTGGATGCCCGCATTCCGCGGGCATGACAGCAGAGTGTGGAAAACGCCTCGGCGCACGAACAGTGAATCTTGGCGCTTACGGGACAGCCCGGTGATGACAACAGTGAGTGGAGTGCCTTCGTCTCCTCCAACAACGACAGATCTGCCCTATCAGCGATACCGCTGCCGCAATTCCTTCGCGATCTCCCTCATCTTCGTCCGCAGCTCCGGCGGCTCCAGCACCTCCGCCTCGATGCCGAACCGCAGGATGTCGCTGCTGGCGTGCCAGTCTGACGCGCCGATCGGTAGGGTGACGATGCGATAGCCCTCGCTGTCCGGCTCGCTGATCTCCATGCGCGAGACGGCGAAAGGCGATGTCAGGTGCTCCAGCAGCTTCATGCCGGTGGGTGAGATGCGAACCCGCGCTCGGCGCGGATGAAGTTCGTCCTCCAGCCGCCGCGTCGCGTCGCTCCAGTAGGATTCGAGGCTGAACTCCGCGGGACGCGCGAACCGTTCGTCCAGCACCGCGATGTCTCTGATGCGGTTGATCCGGTAGGTGCGCGGCTTGCCTTGCACCGATTCTTGCACCGCTCCCACCATGTACCAGGCGCCGCTTTTCAGCACGATGCCGAGCGGCGCCACCTGGCGATGCTTTTCCGCCTTCCAGCTGCGATAGCGGATCTGGACCAGCCGCTCCTCCCACACGGCCGTTGCGATCTGCTGCAGCGAGGCCGGCTGCTCCGCCGCATGAAACCAGCCCGGCGCATCGAGATGAAAGCGCGCCCGCATCCGCTCCGCCGCAGGCCGCAGCTCGGGCGGAAGTGCTGCGGTGATTTTCAGTTGCGCCGCCGTCAGGACCGCGCCGAGTCCCAGCGCGGCGGCCGGCCCCGACAGGCCGGAGAGAAACAGCGCATCGGCCTCCTGGGCCGACAGCCCGTTGAGGCGCACGCGATAGCCGTCCAGCAGCCGGTAGCCGCCGGTCGATCCGCGATCGCTGTACACGGGAACGCCGGCGGCGCTGAGCGCATCGATGTCGCGATAGATCGTCCGCAGCGACACTTCACAGTCGTCGGCCAGGGCCTGGGCCGTCACCCGCCCACGGGCTTGAAGAGTGATCAGGATCGAAAGAAGCCGGCTCGCACGCATGTCCGACAGCGTACTTCAACCTGACAAAAGATGACAGGTATGGGGTCCTAAAAGGCCCGGGCCGGCGGCTTCAGCCGGCGCCCAGCCCCGAGAGGACACAGCCCGTGAGCCAATCCGCCCCCATCACCTTCTTCCATTCCCCTCAGACCCGATCGTCCGGTGCGCTGACCCTGCTTGAAGAGCTCGGCGCGCCCTATGAGCTCAAGGTTCTCAACATGAAGGCAGGCGAGCAGCGGCAGCCGGCGTATCTCGCCATCAATCAGCTGGGCAAAGTGCCGGCCATCCTGCATGGCGAGACGCTTGTGACCGAGCAGGTGGCGATTTTCATCCATCTCGCCGACCTGTTTCCGCAGGCGGGCCTTGCGCCCGCGCTGACCGATCCCCGGCGCGGGGCCTATCTGCGCTGGCTGGTCTATTACGCCGCGTGTTACGAGCCCGGCCTGGTGGACAGGGCGATGAAGCGTGATCCGGCGCCGCCGGCGATGTCGCCTTATGGCGATTTCGACACCATGCTGCAGGCCGTGGTGAGCCAGGTGACGGATCGTCCCTACCTGCTGGGCGACAAGATTTCCGCCGCCGATATCCTGTGGGGCAATGCGTTGCATTGGGGATCGCTGTTCAAGCTGATTCCCGAGAGCGACACCGTCACGGCATATGTCAAACGCGTGACACAGCGGCCCGCCGCGCTCAAGGTCGCGGCGATGGATGAAGCCTTGGCCGCGGAGCACCAAAAGGCGGTCGAAGCTGCCAAGGTCTGACGGAGATCTCCCTGCGCGGGCCAGATCAAGAAACGATGAGTTTCAAAGGTTTCTATATTGCCGCCAGCGGGGTGAGCTATGGTCATGGTCGGCACGGTGAGGGCGAGCAAGCGCCCCGCCGCGCTTTTTGTTTTTCGCAGCTAAGACGAGGGACGTTTCGACCATGACCATCAATGTGCTCACCATCAGCGGCAGCCTGCGCAAGGGCTCTTTCAACACCGCCCTGCAGCGCGCCTTGCCGGCACTGGCGCCGGCTGACATGAAGCTGACGGAAGCGCCGTCCTATGACAGCTTTCCGCTCTACAATGCCGACGTCCAGAACGGCAGCGGTTTCCCCGAGGCGGTGAAGACGTTTGCCGACGCGATCCGCAACGCCGACGGCGTCGTGATCATCACCCCGGAATACAACTACTCGGTGCCCGGTGCGCTGAAGAATGCCATCGACTGGGTGTCGCGCCTGGAAAGCCAGCCCTTCAAGGACAAGCCCGTCGCGATCCAGTCCGCCACCGGCGGCCCGCTCGGCGGCGCGCGCATGCAGTATCACCTGCGCTCGATCCTGGTGTTCCTGAATGCCCACACCTTCAACACGCCGGAAATCTTCGTCGGCTCGGCTCACACCAAGTTCAACGACAAGCTCGAACTCACCGACGAGACTACGAAGAAGTTCGTGTCGCAGCAGCTGGAGGCCTTCGGCAAGTACATCGCCCGCGTGCGCGCTGACTAAGCTGAGCTATATTCCGTCATCCTGAGGTGCGCGCTCTTGCGCGCCTCGAAGGATGAACGGCCCCAGAGTCACTGCTCGGGCCGTCGCCCTTCGAGGGCCATCCTTCGGATGGCCACCTCAGGGTGACGGATCACGTTGATCGAGCCTCAGCTCATCACGCTCTAAACCTTCGCCTTGACCCGCTTCCGCGGCCCAGCCGCCACGTCCCGCGCCACCATCTTCGGCAGCCTCTTCCTCTTCGCCTCTTCACACGTCACCCATGACGGCTTCGACAGCCGCTTGGCCAGAAACTCCGCCAGCGCATCGATCCGTGCCGGCCGCGGGCCTGCTGACGGCGTCACGAAGTGCAGTGCCGCCTGCGGGATCTGCCAGTCCTCCAGGATGATCTCGATCTCGCCGGTGGCCAGCGCATCGGCGGCGATGAATTCCGGCAGCGCCGCGATGCCGAGGCCCGCGATCAATGTCGGCATGACGGCATCGCTGTTGTTGACCCGCAGCGGCCCGGCGGGCCGGACGCTGACATGCTCGCCATCCGGGCCTGTGAAGTGCCAGCTGTCGGCGGTGTGCAGATAGCTGTAGGTCAGGCACTTGTGCTTGGCGAGATCGAGTGGATGGGTCGGCCGCCCCTCGCGCGCGAGATAGGACGGCGCCGCCAGCACATATCTATTAATGGCGCAGAGGCGCCGCGCCACCAGCGAGGAATCCGGCATCACCGCGATGCGCAGCGCCGCGTCGAAGCCTTCGCCGATCAGGTCGACGATGGCGTCGCTCAGATGCAGGTCGATCGAAATTTCCGGATAGCGCTCCAGAAATTCCGGCAGCAGCGCCGCCACGCTGCGCACCCCGAACGACATCGGCACCGCCAGGCGAATGCGCCCGCGCGGCGTCGCCGATTGCGCCAGCGCATCGTTCTCCGCCGCTTCCCCTTCGGCGAGAATCCGCGCCGCGCGTTCCGCCAGCATCTTGCCGGCATCGGTCAGCGCGAACCGCCGCGACGTCCGGTTGAACAGCCGCGCCCCCAGCCGCGTCTCCACCCGGCTGATCGCCTTCGACACCGTCGCCTTGGAGAGCCCGAGCTCGGTGGCGGCGCCCACGAACGAACGCATCTCCACGACCTTGGCAAAGATCGCGAGGCCTTCGAGATCGGGGAGTTTTGACATGAGGCGATCCGAAACGATGAGGAGTGGTGGTTTCCAATTGTGAGCCTAGCCGTCGGCTCAACCAGCGGCAAGCCGGTTACTTTCGCCCCAATGACATCTGCCGAGAACCGTCGTCCCCTGCACGAACCATGGACGACCGCGGCGGCACAACAGCGCCATGAATCACCTCCACTTGCCTTATTTGGATTTGTTGTGCGGTATGTACATTATATGGTCCATGTATCATATATAGGGCAGTATGGCGGCTAAGCAGCCTCAGAAAATCCCGGTCGTCTTCTACCGCACACGGGGTGGCTTCGAGGTCGTTCGGGATTGGCTGCGCGGCCTCGACGTATCCGACCGAAGTGCGATCGGCCTGGACCTGATGCGGGTGCAGTTCCGGTGGCCGGTCGGCATGCCATTGTGCCGGGCGATGGGGGACGGCTTGTGGGAAGTCCGGACGACCTTGCCCAGCAACCGAATTGCCCGCGTATTGTTCTGTGTGCTGGAGAATCGAATTGTGGTGCTTCACGGGTTTATCAAGAAAACCCAGAAGACTCCCGACGATGAACTGGCACTGGCCCGCAAGCGTAAGAAGGAATTCGGACCATGAAGAAGGTTCGCGCGATGAAGAAGAAGGTGACCAGAAAAAAGACGAAGGCCTCGCGCTCTGCAACGAAGCTGACCGCGCTTGACGATATCCTGAAAGTCGACGGCAAGCTTGAAGAATTCGAGGCCATCGCGATCAAGGAGGTTTTGGCCTGGCAACTCTCCGAGGCGATGAAGGCCGGGAAGATGTCTCAGAAACGCCTTGCCGAGCGCATGAAAACCAGCCGCAGCCAGGTCAGCCGCTTGCTCGATCCCAAAGACGGCAATGTGACGATTTCGACCTTGCAACGCGCGGCGCGAATGGTCGGGCGGACGCTCCGGCTTGAGCTGGTGTGAGTTTCACAATTGGTGGCCTGGCCGGAAGCCGGAAGCGTCTGAGACCGGGCCGCCTGCCCGTCCTCACCATGCGTACCGCACCGCGCCCTTGCCGGCGTAGGAACGCGTGACGCGTTTTGCGGGCATGTCAAGTCCATGGAATGGCAGTCAATTGACGTGAAGCCGCACGCCCGCGCGCTTTTGCAAATAGCCGAGCACGTTGAACAGGTTCTTGGCCTGCGGGTTTCCACGAGGGCCGAACATGCGGATCAGGCTCTTGGCCGGCGCTCCGGTTGCCTCACCCAGCTTTTCAAAACCAACCGTCGCCTTGATGTAGTCGCGCAGAATGGTTTTGCCGGTATCGACGTCGCCGCCCAGCATCGCATCGATGCCCTCGCGCAGAAGCGCCTCGGCAAATTTCTTGTCGGTCTTGACTCGGCTTTGAACCAATTCCTTGAAGGGTTTTGCCTTTACCATTGTTCGTCTCCGTTCAGCGCTGTCCGCGTTTGCTTTTTTTGTAGTCCCGCCAGTAGCCATGCGCTGCCTCGATATCCCGTTGCTGCCGCTTCTTTGTTCCACCTGTCAGCAAGATCACGATGGTGTCGCCATCCCGGCCGAAATAGACCCGGTAGCCGGGGCCGAAATCGATCTTGTATTCCAGCACGCCCTCGCCAACGCTTTTGACGTTGGAGAAATTGCCTTGCTCCATGCGGGCAATCGCGCGCGTGATCTTTGCGCCCGCGACTGCATCGAGCTCCGCGAACCAGTCGGCGAATGGCGTGGCATCGCCCGCAGCCGACGTAGTAGCGAATTTCAACCATCGGAGCAGGGTAACATATATGTTACCCTTGTTTCAACGGGAATAGCTTGGTTGGCGGCGCCGGTGTCGGACGTGGACATCGCCACGCGCGCCCTGCAGTTCGGCTTGGCGCCGGCGCCCCTGTCGCCGTGGTATATGCATCTCCCCGGCAGCGGGGATGCTGCTCGGGGGTGACGAATCTCAATGAGCGGCGGATTGTCGGCAGTTGCTGGAGTTGGTGCGATAATTGCTTCACACTGATGGCACATCGTGACTCACGATCATTTGGTTCCGGATGTAAGCACTGCATCGCGATGACTGCGCATGAGACCTACACCGAGCCGACAACCGGCTATTGGCAGACCCTGACGCCGCAGGTGCCTGCGCGGTTTGCGGCAGCGCCGCCCTATCGCTTCGGCTATCCTGTCAGTCTGCCCTGCGGCCGCTTCCTGGTTCTGCCGCTGCGCCGATTGCCCGACGGCAATCACGCCGTTGCGTCCCTGATTGCCAACCAGGCCTCGCACATCGTTGTTGCGGCGCTGGTTGACCACATGGCCACACAGGCGCGCGCAAACGATGCCGAGATCATTGTCGGATTGCCGACGCTGGGCCTTGCCTTTGCCTCGCTGGTGGCCGAGCGGCTTGGACAGCCGCGCTATGTCCCGCTCGGGTATTCGCGCAAGTTCTGGTATGACGATGCGCTATCCGAGCCGGTCACCTCGATCACGAGCCCCGAAGGCGGCAAGCAATTGCGGCTGGACCCCAACCTGTTGCCCCTGATCGAAGGCCGACGGGTGGTTCTCGTCGACGATGCGATCTCCACCGGCGCGACCGCGGTGGCTGCCGTGCGTCTGTTGCAGAAGGCCGGCGCCGACATCACCGGCATGATCGTCGCCATGAAGCAAACCAATCGCTGGGAAGCGCCGGTCGCGTCACTCTCCGCGCCGCTTGCGGTCCGTGCGGTCTACGGCTGCCCGCTCTTCCTGCGCAGCCACGCCGGCTGGATGCCTGTCAGTGAGACGCAGCCTGCCATTCCCTGAATTTGCAGTTCACCACATCTGGAGGCAAAGCCTACCCAGTCCGCCCCAGCCTCTCCGCAAACCTCTCCACCAACTCCAACCCGAACGCCGTCGGCTGCATCGCCGGTGCACGATCATGCACCGTGAGCCCAGCCCGCGCCGCGAACAGGCGTTTGCCGTGGCAGATCAGGCTTTCGACGGACTGCATTACGAACACGATGGCGGGCAGGATGTCTTGTTCGATGCGTTCGGCTTGCGCGATGTCGCCGGCGCGGTAGGCGTTGTAGGCGCGGACGGCATGGTCGATCACGTCGGGGGCGAGAATGAGTCCGGCGCAACCGGCGCGGAGGTTGTCGATCAATTCAAGACCGCCGCGGCCGTTGAACACGGGGACGCGACCCTCCGTGAGATCGATCACGGTCTTGATGTCGGTGGCGGGTCCCTCGCCTTTCAGGAGACAGATGTTGGGATAACGCGTGACCAGTTCGGCGATCTCGGCGGCGGTGAGGCCGCGGCCCATATAGGCCGGCGCGTTCTGGATGCCGACCGGCAGGGATGTGGCCTCGGCGATGCGGCCGAAGAAGGTGATGTATTCGGCGGCGCTGTGGCTGCCGACCATCGGCGGCTGCAGGATCACCCAGTCGGCCTTGTTGGTCTCGGCCACGCGCACTTGCGCGATCTGCTCGGCAACGGAGGAGCCGAAGATGGTGAAGGCGAGCGGCACTTTGCCGCCGACGTCCTCCGACACCCATTCCATCACGGCGCAGCGCTCGGACACCGTCAGCTTGGAGACTTCGGTGGCAAGGCCCAGCGCCGCCATGCCATGCACGCCGGCGTCGAGGCAGAAAGCGACCTGCCGCCGCATTGCCGCGCGGTCCAGCTTTTCGTCGGCGTCGAACATCGCATAGACGATGCCGTGGATGCCATGGAATGCGGGCTTGGCCATGTCCTCAGCCGCCTTTCACCGCGCCGGCGGTGAGGCCGGCGACGATCTGGCGCTGGGCGAACATGGTGAGCAGCAGCACCGGCAGGGTGACGACCAGCGCCGCGGCCGCGAGCGGGCCCCAGCTCAACTGGTCGTACGAGATCATGTTGTAGACGGCGACCGGCAGGGTGCGGGTTTCACGTCCCGCCAGCACGATGCCAAAAGCGAAATTGTTCCAGGAAAAGATCACCGCCAGGATGAGGGAGACGGCGATGCCCGGTTTCGCAATGGGAAGCGCGACATGGCGGAACACCTGCCAGCGGCCGGCGCCGTCGATGATGGCGGCTTCCTCCAGCTCCATCGGCGTGGTGTCGAAATAGCTGATCATGATGTAGATCACGATCGGCACGGTGATGACGAGATGGATCAGGATCTGCGGCAGCAGCGTGCCCATCACCCCCATCCATTGGAACAGCAGGAACAGCGGGATCAAATAGGAGAGGCCCGGCGTCATGCGCGCGATCAGCACCACGAACGCCGCCTTCATCGCCTTCATGCGCGAGATGCCATAACCCGCGGGCACGCCGACGAGGAGGCCGAGCAGCGTCGCCGATCCGGTGACGATCAGGCTGTTGACAAAATACTGCACGAAGCGATTGGACTGCATCACCTGGATGTAGTTGTCCCAGGTGACTTTGGTCGGGATCAGGATCGGCGGATAGGACGAGTTGTCGATCTCGAGCTTGAGCGACAGCGAGATCATCCAGATGAAAAACAGGATCGCCGGCGACACCAGCACGATTGCGACGAAAACCAGTGCGGCCTGATTGAGCCATTGCCGGATCATGCGCAGACCTTCATTTAAGATGTCCCCAATTCCATCCACTGGGTGCGGCGGCGCAAATACAGCAGCAGCACCGACAGCGCCACCACCAGCAGGAAGAACACCAGCGCGATCGCCGAGCCGTACCCGACGTCGTAATAAACGAACGCCACCGAATAGAGATAGAGGTTGATGGTCTCCGATGCGTTGCCGGGGCCGCCCTGCGTCATGGCGAAGATGATGTCGAAACTCTTGACTGCATCGATGGAGCGGATGATGGCGGCGACCAGGATGAACGGGGCCAGCATCGGCAGGGTGATGAAGCGGAACATCTGCCACTGGGTGGCGCCGTCGATTTGCGCGCTTTCGTAGGGCTCGGTCGGAATCGCCGCGAGGCCGCCGAGCAGGATCAGCATCACCAGCGGCGTCCACTGCCAGGTCTCGACCATCACCAGCGATGGAATCACGGTGGCCGGATGGAAGATCCAGAGCTGCGCGGGGATGCCGACCAGCGACAACAGGTAGTTCATCACGCCCAGCTGCGGGTGGAACATCATGGTCCAGACCAGCGCGATGGCGACCGGGGTCGCCATCATCGGCATCACGAAGAGACCGCGCAGGAAGCCGCGCGCCGGAAATTTGGCATGAAAAATGAGAGCCGCGAAGACGCCGAGCACCAGCGGCAGCACCACCGCCAGCACGGTGTAGATGATGGTGTGGATCGTGGCATCGATGAAACGCGCGTCGGTGAACAGCCGCGCATAATTGCTGAGGCCGACAAACCGCGAGGGTTCGCCGACCTTCCAGCCCTGCAGGCTCATCCAGACGGTGAACACCCACGGAAACACGATGACGCCGCCGACCACCAGCACCGCCGGCACGACAAACGGCCAATAGGTCGGCGGCCGCCATTCCCTGGTGGCCGGCTTTGCCGGCGTCACGCCATCGAGGCCGCTTGTTCTGACGCTCGCGTCAACCATGTGCCGAAAAATCCTCTTTGCGAACGTCGTGTTCAAGTCCGTAGCCCGGATGAGCGCAGCGATATCCGGGAAGTTCAAAGCCCCGCATGTCGCTGCGCTCATGCGGGCTACAGGTGTTCCAAGAACTCAGCGTCTCACCACCCACAGTGTCATCGTCCGGCTTGACCGGACGATCCAGTAACCCCGGTATGAATGGTGAGATCGCTGAAGCGATGAATAGGAACTGAAACCCGCCGCTTCTGACGTCATCGCTCCACCATCAGCCTTGTTGCCTACTGGATCGTCCGGTCAAGCCGGACGATGACACTGAGAATGTTGAAGCGCGTAGCCCGGATGAGCGTAGCGATATCCGGGGGCCACCCGCGAAGACGCTCCCGCATGTCGCTTCGCTCATGCGGGCTACGACTTCAATTCCGTGGAGCTCACCCCTTCTCACTTCTCTCCAGGATCGGCTTGAACTGTTCGGTCGCCTTCTTCATCTCGGTGGCGGGATCCGCGCCCGACAGCGTCGCGGTGATCGCGGCGCCGATGACGTCGCGGAATTCGGCCACCGGCACGATCACCGGCAGGCCGAGCTTGCTGACCTTGGCCGAACCCAGCACGCAATCCAGCCACTCCTTCGGCATCTTCACGCCGGCGCGGGTTTCCGGATCCTCGATCACCGAATTGCGGAAGGGGACGCCGCCGCCGATCTGCAGCAGGCGCGCGCCCATCAGCTTCGACACCGCCCATTCGCAATAGAGATAGGCGGCTTCCTTGTTCTTGCTGGTCTCGGCCACGCCGATGCCGTCGCCATAGGTCGCCGAGGCCCGGATCTTCGGTCCCTTCGGAATGACGCCGTAGCCGACCTTGCCGACCACGCGCGAGCGGGTCGGATCTTCCAGCGGCGGCGCCCAGCCGATGCCGTCGAGCCACATCGCGGCGCGGCCCTGGATGAAGGCGGCCTGGGATTCCATCCAGTTGAAGCCGGCGATGCCGGGAGGGCCGGCCTTGGTCAAGAGATACTGATACTGCTTGGTGGCTTCGATCGCTTCCGGGCTGTCGGTGAGCAGGTTGCCCTTGGCGTCGATGAAGTCGAGGCCGTAGCCGAGATAGATGCTGGCCCACATCGGCAGGTTGGCGTTGCGCAGGCCGCGGCCGACGAAACCGGCGATGCCTTCCTTCGGATCGTTCAGCAGTTCCGCGGCCTTGATCATCTCCTCGATCGTATCGGGGTAGGGGATGTTCTTTTTCGCGAAGATTTCCTTGTTGTAGTACAGCATGAAGTAGTCGACCGACCACGGCAGCGAGCGCAACTGGCCCTTGTCGGTGGTGGCGTAGGTCTGTCCCGCCGCGGAGAAATCGTCGGCCTTGAGATCGCTGGTGGTGAGGTTCGGGTCCTTGATGAAGCCGGAGAAGTCGGCGAGCCAGCCGGCCTTGTCGAACTGCCGCTTCTGCACGTGATAACTCACATGCACCACGTCGAAGTTCGGCTTGCCTGATGTCAGCTCGATCACCGCTTTCTGGCGCTGCTGCTGCTCGGGGATCAGTTCCGACGACACCTTGATGCCGGTGAGTTCGGTGAATTCCTTTTCATGGCGCTGCAGCAACTCGCCGCGCGGGCCCTTGATCAGGTTGGCCTCGATCGAGGTGCCGGCATATTTCTTCCAGGCCGGATCGGCGAATGCGGGAAGTCCGCTCAAGGTGAGCGCGCTGGTGGCGAGTGCTCCCTGCAGCACTGTACGGCGGGTCGGGCCAAAGCTGGCCATATGGTCGTCCTCCCTCTGGTCCGCCTTTTGCGGCGGTGATTGATTGTTGGCCCTGCGCCCGCGGCGCGAGGGTAAGAAAGTAATATATTAGACGGGACACGCCGACAAGCAAGCGTCGACAAAGGCATTCGCAGGCGGCGTTGCTCGGCGGATGTTCGCATGCCGGTTCGCTGCTGCAAATGCCGATGCTGTCCCGCTATGTGGGCCGGTGCGACATTCGTCCTGTCGCAATTCCATGCGTGCGATGCCACTCTCTGTTTTTCAAACGGCGGTCGATCAGCCGTCAACAACGACATGCGAGGCCGATCGCCGGGCGCCGATCATTACCGCGAACGACCGGTTCGCCGACTGATATCGTGATGTTGCGCTGATATCTTCAGGCTGGCCTAACCGGCATTGCTGGTATTTAACGCCAGTCATTCCCAGCCGGGGACGCGCGCCATAATGTGTGCGGCCCCGTTCCAATCCCGGGCGCGCCTTCAAGCCCAAACAAGACCAGGATACGCACCATGGCCACCACCGGCACCAACAGAAAATATCGCATCGCAGTTCTCGCCGGAGACGGCATCGGCAAGGAAACGGTGCCGGAAGGCCTGCGGGTGCTGGAAGCGGCTGCGTCGAAATACAAGTTCGATCTCGAACTCGATACCTTCGATTTCTCCTCCTATGACTATTACGCCAAGCACGGCCAGATGATGCCGGACGACTGGAAGGCGCAGATCGGCGGCCATGACGCGATCTTCTTCGGCGCCGTCGGCTGGCCGGAAAAAATCCCGGATCATATTTCGCTGTGGGGCTCGCTGATCCTGTTCCGCCGGGAGTTCGACCAGTACGTCAACCTGCGTCCGGTGCGGCTGATGCCGGGCGTCAAATCGCCGCTGGCCGGCCGCAAGCCCGGCGACATCGATTTCTTCGTGGTGCGCGAGAACACCGAGGGCGAATATTCCTCGATCGGCGGCCGCGCGTTCCCCGGCACCGATCGCGAATTCGTGGTGCAGGAAACCGTGATGACCCGCACCGGTGTCGACCGCATCCTGCGCTTCGCCTTCGATCTCGCCAGCAAGCGCGAGAAGAAGCATCTGACCTCGGCCACCAAGTCCAACGGCATTTCGATTTCGATGCCGTACTGGGACGAGCGGGTGGAGGAGATGGCGAAGAATTATCCTGGCATCCGCTGGGACAAATACCACATCGATATTCTCACGGCGCACTTCGTCATGAACCCGGACCGCTTCGATGTGGTGGTGGCCTCCAACCTGTTCGGCGACATCCTCTCTGATCTGGGCCCCGCCTGCACCGGCACCATCGGCATCGCGCCGTCGGGCAACATCAACCCCGAACGCAAATTCCCCTCGCTGTTCGAGCCGGTGCACGGCTCGGCGCCGGATATCGCGGGGCAAGGCATCGCCAATCCGGTGGGCCAGATCTGGTCGGCGGCGATGATGCTCGACCATCTCGGCGAACCCGACGCCGCCAAGGCGGTGGTCGGCGCGATCGAGGCCGTGCTCAAGGAAGACAAGCTCCGCACCCGCGACCTCGGCGGCGCCGCCAACACCGAGACCTGCGGCAAGGCCATCGCCCAGGCGCTGGGGTAGGGTGGGGCTCGAAAAGCGCCTAACGCGGATCATGCACTGATTATTGAACTCGTCATGGCCGGGCTTGTCCCGGCCATCCACGTCTTTGTTGCTGCTATGTCGTTAAGTCGTGGATGCCCGGCACAAGGCCGGGCATGACGGAGAACAAAATCGAGGCGCTGCCTTAGGGGCCTGAGACATCTGGTCAGGCACGCCCCCCGCTCGAACTTTCCGTGATTTGCCCAAAAATGCCTTTTTTCCAACCCACCTCTGGACTTTAACCGGACGGAGAGGGGTGCTGCGGCCAAATCCAGCCCCGATCCGGGGCGGCCCGGAAGGCCGCTCGGGGGCTGCGGAACGCGTTGATTCCTGAGGAATATCCCCATTTCCCTCAAAATTTGCTAGACCCCACCCAGTTTCCTTATTCGCAAGAATGGATTGTGCATGCTCGACCCCGAGAAGATTGACGTCGGCGCGGAAGAAAATGCAGCCCGGCGCTCTCTGAGTATTGCGTTCGGGCTGGAGCGGGTCGGGCTGATCGCGATGCGCGCGCCGATCCTGTCCTGCATCGTTCTGGTTGCGCTGTGCATCGGTGCGTTCTTCGGTTTGCAGCGGATCAAGATCGACGATTCGCTGAGCCAGCTGTTCCGGTCCGAGACCCGCGAGTACAAGCAATATGAGGCGGTGACCAAACGTTTCCCGTCGGCCGAGTTCGACGTGCTGGTGGTGGTCGAGGGCAAGACGCTGCTGGAGCGGCAAAACCTCGAGAAGCTGCGTGACCTCGTGACCGACCTGCAACTGGTCGACGGCACCCGCGGCATCATCTCGCTGTTCTCGGCGCGCCAGGCGCCGGCACCGGGCAAGTTCCCGGCGGCGCTGTTCCCGGAAAAACTGCCGGAGGGGGCCGACTACGACAAGTTCATCGAAACGGTGAAGGGCAACGAGATCATCCGCGGCAAATTGCTGTCGGAAGACGGCACGCTGGCGCTGATCGTGCTGTCGCTGGAGCCCTCGGTGGTGTCGAGCAACGGGCTTGGCCCCACCGTCGGCGAGATCCGCAAGCTGATGACGCAGAATCTCGGCGACAGCGGGCTGTCGTTCCAGTTGTCGGGCGTGCCGGTGATGCAGCTCGAAATCCGCAATGCGGTGGAGCGCGACGGCCTTGTCTACAACATCGCCGGCATCCTTGCCGGCTGCCTGATCGCGATTTTGTTCTTCCGCAAGATCTCGTTCATGGTGATCGCGGCGTTCCCGCCGCTGCTGGCCATCCTGCTGGCGCTGGGCGGGCTGGGATGGGCCGGCTTCAGCCTCAACATGTTCCTCAACGTGATGACGCCGCTGATCATGGTGATCAGCTTCTCGGATTCGATGCAGCTGACCTTCGCGGCGCGCGACCGGCTGATCGCCGGCGAGGACAAGGTCACCGCCTTCAGCAACGCCATCCGCGTGGTCGGGCCGGCCTGCGTGCTGACCCACGCCACTGCCGGCATCTCGTTCCTGGCGCTGCAGTTCTCCAACTCCGACCTGATCCGCGCCTTCGGCGAGGCGGGGCTTGCGGCGACGATTATCGCGCTCCTGGTGGTGCTGTCGTTCGTGCCGGTGTTCGGCATTCTCTTGGTGCGCGGCGAGCAGAAGTTCGCGGCCAAGTTCAAGGGCTCGGACGTCGGCGTCAACGCCCTGCGCAATTTCTGCGCCTGGATCGCGGTGCGCATGGTCGGGCGTCCCGCGCTGTTCAGCCTGATCGCGCTGCTGGTGGTGGGTGGGCTCGGGGTCGTTTATTCCCAACTCGAGCCGCGCTATCGCCTGGCCGACCAGGTGCCGGACAAGCAGCAGGCGGTCGAAGCCTCCAGCCGGCTCGATGCAAAACTCACCGGCGCCAACCCGATCGACATCCTGATCGAATTCCCCAAGGGCGCCTCGCTCTATGATCCGCAGACGCTGCAGACCATCGCCGACGTCCATGCGCTGGTGGAGAAGCAGGCCGGTGTCGGCAACGTCTGGTCGCTGGAGACGCTGCGGCGCTGGCTGGCGGAAAAGGCCGGCTCCCATGATGTCGCGACACTGAAGGAATATGTCGACGCGATTCCCAATTATCTCAAGAACCGTTTCGTGTCGGCCGAGCAGGACGCCGTGGTGGTGTCCGCGCGCGTGCCGGACAAGGATTCCAGCCAGATCCTGCCGGTGGTGGAAGATCTCGACAAGGCGATGAATGCGGTGCGTGCCAAGCACCCGGGTTATGAGATCGCGGTCACCGGCCTCTCGGCGATCGCGGCGCGCAACAGCGCCAACATGATCGAGAAGCTCAACTCCGGCCTCACCATCGAATTCGCGTTCGTGGCGATCTTCATCGGCCTGGCCTTCCGCTCGGTGGTGGTGATGTTCTCCAGCATCCTGCCGGGCATCTTCCCGGTGGTGCTGTCCGGCACGGTGCTGTGGGCGCTGGGCGAGGGGCTGCAGTTCGCCAGCGTGGTGGCGCTGACGGTGTCGTTCGGGCTTGGGCTGAGTGCGACCATCCACTTCCTCAACCGCCTGCGGCTGGAAAGCGAGCCGGGCACCGACCCCGCGGTAGCGGTCGAGCGCGCCACCGTGCTGGTGGGACCGGCGCTGATCCTGACCACGGTGGTGCTGGCCTGCGGCCTCGCGGTGCTGGTGTTCTCCGACCTGCCGTCGCTGCGGCTGTTCGGCTGGCTCAGCGCATTCTCGATGATCGCGGCGCTGGTCGCCGACCTCTTCATCCTGCGGCCGACGGCGATGTTCCTGATCGGCCTTGGCGAGAAAGTGCGCATCGCCCTTAAGGGCCCGGCGAAAACCGGCACCTGACCGGCAGGGGACAACGTTTCAGCCTGTAGCCCGGATGAGCGAAGCGACATCCGGGGTGCGCGCTCCGAGCCCTACATCCCGGGTATCGCTTTCGCTCACCCGGGCTACTTGGCATCATTCCATCCAAACAAAAACGGCGGCTCGATGAGTCGCCGTTTTGCTTTTGAACCGAACGAAACGCTTAACGCGCCAGCGTGATCTGCACGCCCTTGAACTGGGTGTTCTGCGAATTGATGGCGATGGTCTGCTTGTTGCCGCGGGCGACCATGGACAACTCCGCCGCAAAACCGTTGGCGGTCACCAGCGCATTGAACTGGCCCTGGCTGGCGCGTCCCTCGACGCCGCCATTGATGCCGCGGCTGACCTCGCTCCAGGTGCCGGTCAGGTTGCCGCCGCGATTGGTGACGTCGCTGTTGAGATCGAACTTGTAGCTGTCGCTGGCGCAGCGCAGCACCTGCTGCAGGTTGTTGCCCTCGGAATCGACCGTATAGGTCGCGCGGCATCGGATGCGCTCGCTGCCGCCGTCGGCGATCTGCACGGTGCCGGTGCCGTTCCACGCGCCGCCGAGGCCCTTGAACGGGCCCGATTGGGCATAGCTCGACGGCGCCGCCGCCATGATGCCGATCACCACACAGGCCGCCTTGATGGCATGCCAGAAAATTTTCGAACCAAACGCTATCATGGAAATGTCCCTGCGATCTGTCGTGTATCCGGTCGATCCCGACCGTTGTCGTTCCCACACTTTAGTCGCGGCGCATCACCGCGGGTTCAAGCCAAGCCCAACAACTTTGTCCGACCGTGCGCTGACATGAGGGTGTCTCGTATCACGTCCGGTAGGCCCGGATGTGTGATGCCGGCGCTGGTTTTGCAACGGTTCCAGCTACCCGGCGGGAGAAAAAACAGGTCTGAAATAGTGTCGGGATTCCATTGCGATGAGCAACCTGGCGCACCATGTGAACCCGCCTTTTGGGTTGTCGAACCTGCTCCAAAATTGGGCACTTGTAATCCCCGGCCGTCGCGTGCCAAAGCCGAGTGGTTGGATACGAGACAATTGGAAGAAGAGCCCGGTGATGGCCGAACCAGACTGGATCGCGGTGGATTGGGGCACGTCGAACCTGCGTGCCTGGGGCATCGGCAGGGACGCGGAGGTGATGTTTTCCGAGACCTCCGATCGCGGCATGGGCCGGCTCGCCCGCGAGGATTATCCCGGTGTGCTGATGCAGCTTGTGGCCGGTCATCTCGCGCAAGACGGAGCGTCGGTCGATGTGATCATCTGCGGCATGGCCGGCGCCAGGCAGGGCTGGCTGGAGGTCCCCTATCTCGCCACGCCGACCAGCCTCGATGATCTCCTGGGCAAAGCCGTGCGGCCGGCGCTATCAGCCTCGCGGTTGTCGCCGCGCATTCTTCCCGGCCTGTGCCAGGCGCGACCAGGCGCGGAAGACGTCATGCGCGGCGAGGAAACCCAGTTGCTCGGCCTCACGACACTGGTGCCAAATTTTTCCGGCGTGGTCTGCATGCCCGGCACCCATTGCAAATGGGTGCGGCTCGACGGCCGCCGCGTCGAGGGCTTCACCTCCGCGATGACCGGCGAAGTGTTCGAGGTGTTGAGGCTTCATTCGGTGCTGCGGCACTCCTTCACCGGCGAGCCCGATCCGGCCGATCGCGCGCAGGGGCTGACGGATGGTCTGGCCGCTGGGCTCGCCGCGCCTGACAAACTCATGACCCAGCTGTTTCGGGTGCGCGCGGCGTCGCTGTTGTCAGACCGCCAGGCGGGATGGTGCGCCGGATATCTGTCCGGGCTGCTGGTCGGATCGGAGATCGGCGGCCAACGCGACTGGATCGGCAGCGGCGGAGAGATCCCGCTGATCGGTGGCGAAGCGCTGGCACAGATCTATGCCCAGGGCCTGGCGATGGCTGGCGTTCAGTCCCGACGAATTGATGCGACCGATGCGGTGCTTGCCGGCCTAAAAGCCGCGCGGTCGGCCGGCGCTTGAGACAGT
This sequence comes from Bradyrhizobium prioriisuperbiae, assembly GCF_032397745.1. Classification (NCBI taxonomy): domain Bacteria; kingdom Pseudomonadati; phylum Pseudomonadota; class Alphaproteobacteria; order Hyphomicrobiales; family Nitrobacteraceae; genus Bradyrhizobium; species Bradyrhizobium prioriisuperbiae. The sequence continues at coordinate 1,607,283 of NZ_CP135921.1, read as the reverse complement.
GTTGACAGGAGGCTCCATGACAAACCCACGTCCCTTGATCGCGATCCTGCGCGGGATCACTCCGGCGGAGATTCTCGGTGCATGTGACGCGCTGGTCGGCGCCGGCATCACGATGATCGAGGTGCCGCTGAACTCGCCGCAGCCGCTAATCTCGATCGCCTTGGCCGCGAAAGAATTCCACGGGCGCGCGTTGCTCGGCGCCGGCACCGTGCTCGCGCCGGAGCAGGTGGATGCGGTGGTGGAGGCCGGCGGCCGCTTCATCGTCTCGCCGGACTGTAACGACGACGTGATCCGCCGCACCCGCGACTGCGAGCTGCAGTCCTATCCTGGGGTCTTTACGCCGACCGAAGCGTTTCGCGCCATTCGTCTGCATGCCACCGCGCTCAAGCTGTTTCCCGCCGAGATTCTTGGTCCGGCCGGCATCCGTGCGATCAAGGCGGTGCTGCCGGAAACGATGCCGCTCTATGCGGTGGGCGGCGCCAGTCCCGACAATTTCGCAGAGTTCATCGCGGCGGGCTGCACCGGGTTCGGGCTCGGCAGCTTCCTGTACAAACCCGGCTTTTCCGCCGCCGAGATCCGCACCCGCGCCGAATCCGCGGTCAGGGCCTATGACCTTGCCGCATTGAAGGCATGACTCGCCTCAGTGGCGCAAAACCGTTAAGCCCGCCCCACTGAAGCCCAGAGGGAGGACGCCGCCTTGACCGCAACCACGACGCCCGTTGCCGGCGATGCCGCCGATCGCCGCCGCCGCATTTTCGCGATCTTCGGCAGTTCCTCCGGCAACCTGGTCGAGTGGTACGATTTCTATGCCTATGCCTTTACGGCGCTGTATTTCGCGCCGTCTTTCTTCCCCAAGGGCAACCAGACCACGCAACTGCTGCAGACGGCTGCGGTGTTCGCCATCGGCTTCCTGATGCGGCCGATCGGCGGCTACATCTTCGGCTTCATCGCCGACAAATACGGCCGCAAGACCTCGATGATGATCTCGGTGCTGATGATGTGCGCGGGCTCGCTCGCCATCGCGCTGTTGCCGACCTACGCACAGATCGGCACCGCCGCGCCGGCGCTGCTGCTCTTGGCGCGCATGGTGCAGGGGCTGTCGGTCGGCGGCGAATACGGCACCAGCGCCACCTATATGAGCGAGGTTGCGCTCGCCGGCCGGCGCGGCTTCTTCGCCTCGTTCCAGTACGTCACGCTGATCGGCGGCCAGCTGCTGGCCTCGCTGGTGATCCTGATCGTGCAGCAGTCGATGTCGGACGGCGACCTCCGGTCATATGGCTGGCGCATCCCGTTCTTCATCGGCGCGGTCTGTGCCGTGGTGGCGCTGTTGCTGCGCGCGTCGCTGCACGAAACCACATCGGCGGACACTCGTGCGCGCAAGGAAGCCGGTTCGCTGAGCGAATTGTTCGGCAAGCACAGCCGCGCCTTCCTCATCGTGCTGGGATACACCGCCGGCGGTTCGCTGATTTTCTACACCTTCACCACCTACATGCAGAAGTATCTGGTCAACACTGCGCACATGAACGACCGCACCGCCAATGTGGTGATGACCGCGGTGCTGTTCACTTACATGATCATGCAGCCGCCGTTCGGCATGTTCGCCGACAAGTTCGGCCGCAAGACCGCGATGCTGATCTTCGGCGGCCTCGCCACGGTGTGTACGGTGCCGCTGATGTATGCGATCGGCGGGGTGACCAATCCCTATGTCGCCTACATTCTGATCGTGGCCGCACTCGCCATCGTCTCGTTCTACACCTCGATCAGCGGCCTGGTGAAAGCCGAGATGTTCCCGACCGAAGTGCGCGCGCTCGGTGTCGGCCTCGCTTACGCCATCGCCAACGCCATCTTCGGCGGCTCTGCCGAATATGTCGCGCTGTGGTTCAAGGACGCGGGCTCGGAATCCTCGTTCTACTGGTACGTCACGATCATGTGCGCCATCGCCTTCATCTCGGCTTTGGTGATGGCGGATTCCCGCACCCACGGCTATTTGCGCGGCGAGGAACATTAGCTACCAGCCGAGCACGCGGGTGGAGGCGACCACCGCGCCCGCAAGGCTGAGAATGAGGATGGCTCCGAAGGCGAGACCGATCAGGTGGGCCATCAGCCGCGTTCTCTGACAGTTGGTCATGGCTGCAACTCCCGGCATGTCAGCGCGATGCGCCGGCCTGCCTCCTCCAGCACCGGCAGCGGCGCCGCGCAGGTGATGCGGATGAAGGGCGACAGCCCGAAATCGGAGCCCGGCAGCACCGTGGCGCCGCTGCGGTCGCGTGCATGGCCTACGCCTCGTTCTTGACGTACTGCGCGATGCCGTGGCCGAACGACCAGTTCTCCGGCTTGACCTCGACAAGATTGATGAACACGTCCTCGGGGCGCACGCCGGGAGCCTCCGTGAGGCGCTCGACGATCCGGCGATACAGCGCCTGCTTCTGTGCGACATCGCGGGTGTTGCTGACCGTGATCTGGATGATGACCAGGTCATCGCTGCGGGCGATGCCGAGATAACTCGCGCTGTAAGTGAAATTCGTCTCGTCATGTTCCGTGATGGTCATGAAGCGGTCTTCGTCCGGCACGTTGAAGGTCTCGCGCAGTGCCAGATACACGCCGTCGAGAATGTCCCTGCGATAGGTCGCCGGCTTGCCGTGTCGGAGCGATACATGGGTGAGGGGCATGGCTTGGTTCTCCTTCAATGCCCAGATCATAGGGCGTGTCTTGTCATTGAAAAACCGTATGATATGATATTTCAATCATATCATATTTAAATGGCTGGCCATGAAAGCGCTCGATCTCGAAGCCGTCCAGGCCTTCGTGCTGGTGGCGGACCTCAAAAGTTTCACCCGCGCCGCGGAAGCGATGGACACCACTCAGTCCGCGGTCAGCCTGAAGATCAAGCGCCTGGAAAGCGGCCTCGGTCGCCGGCTGGTGGAGCGCACGCCGCGGCTGGTGCGGCTCTCGGCCGAAGGCAGTGCGTTCCTCGGGGCGGCGCGCAACCTTGTCGCCGCGCATGAGAACGCGATGGGTTCGTTCGCGGTCGAACGGCGCCGGCTGATTGTCGGCATCAGCCATCACATTGTCGGCGGCGAGCTGCCGCTGCTGTTGCGCCGGATGAATGCGTTCGATCCCTCGCTGGTGCTGGAGGTGCGCATCGCTGCCTCGCGCGACGTGCTGGCGGAATTCGACACCGGTGTGCTCGATGCCGCCATCGTGCTGCGCCATGACAACAAAGGCCGTGGCGGCGAGGTGCTGTTCAAGGAGCCCTTCGGCTGGATCTCCGCACCGGATTTTGTCCATCCCGCGGGCGAGCCGCTGCGCATCGCGACCCAGGCTGAGCCGTGCAGCGTGCGCGCCATGGCGGTGAAGGCGCTCAACGATGCGAAAGTGCCGTGGACTGAAGTGTTTGTCGGCGGCGGTCTCGCCACCATCGGTGCTGCGGTTTCCGCCGGTCTTGCGGTTGCCGCGCTCGCACGGCGGGTGGCGCCACCCGGCACCGTCGACGTCGGCCCGCGCCTCGGCCTGCCAAAGCTGCCGTCGCGCGAAGTGATGCTCTATGCCACCACGTCGGACCGCCACGCGCGCACGACGCTGCGGCTGCTCGCGGCGACATTCAAGTCGATGGCGGGGTGAGGGGAGCGGTTCCCGTTGGGCCGCGTCAGGCGCTTCGCCGCGCCGCCCTCATCCCTATCCCGCCGAAGCCAGTAGCGCGTCGCGCTCAGCGGCTGGCATCGCTTGCACGCGACGTCGGGCGATCAGGCGCATGGCGGCAAACCCTGCGACGAACATCACCACTTTGCTGACGATGCCGAAAATCGGCATCACCACGGCCCAGGTCGTCACGCTGCTGCTCAGAGCGACAATGCCATTGACCGCGGCGGAGACGAACATCAGTCCGGCCCAGCAGAAGCCCACCACGACGGCAACGTCGGGCACCACCGTCTTGGCGATGGCGGGCAGATAGCGGTTCATCCAGCCCGGCTTGAGCATCACGATCCCGACGATCGCGTAGATCACGCTGGGCTTGAACAGTACGAAACGCGGATCGTTGGTGAGCAATGTTGCCGCACCCGCGGACACCACCAGGAACAGGCTCAGCCATTCCATGGTGTCGATCGGCTTGCGGCGGATCAGCTGGATCGCGATCTGCGCGAGGCCGAACCCGACGCCGAGGCCGACCGCAAGCGCAGTGTTGTTCGTCAGGAGAAACACGACCAGAAACAGGATGGTCGACGCCAGGTCGAGGGCCAGCAATTGGGCCGCCTTGAGGAAATTTTTCATCGGTGAACTCCCCAGCCGTTCAGAGTTCGCGCCCCAGGCGCTTTTCGACCTGTCGTTTTTCCCATGCGCCGTTCAGGAACGGGATCTTGTCGAAGGTCTGAAGTCCGTGCAGGGCGAGCCCAATGCCCCAGCCCAGCGCCGGCCAGATCACCCAGAGACGGTGCGGATAGATCAGGAGGTTGACGACCGTCAGGACCCCCATCACCAGGGCATACTGGGCAATGTGCATATAAAAGCCTTTGATCTTGCGGACATGTGCAAGGGCCAGGGCCTCCTCGGCACTGACGTCGTTGGCGCCGACATGGTTGGCGCTGATCTGGGATTCTGCGGTGGCTGGCATTTGCGGCTCCCTCAAGGTGGCGAAGTCGATTTCGAAAACCGATGCAAGGGCCTTCAGCGATTCGGCGCTGGCCGCCTGGCCGCGTTCGATCCGCTGAATGGTCCGGACGCTCAACCCGGTCAGCTCGGCCAGCTGTTCTTGCGACCAGCCGCGCCGGACCCTGAGCTTCTGCACCAGCATGTGAGTTTCATCCGTCATCGAAGGGACCCTAAGGCAGGGAAAGGGGCGGACACCACGTCAGCACCCCGCCATTGTCCCGACTTTCGGGCGACAGCGGCGGTGTCGGGTCGATCATAACCTCAGATTCGGGGCGCGGGGCGGCCCCTTCGGCTCCCGGTTAACCGGGCAACGGATCGGAGGGCCATTATGTCGCGGCTTCGGGCCGGGGCTCACCCACTGAAACAGGCCGCAATCCAACGTGTGTTGGCCGGCGCGCTGCCGCGCCGCATGCTCCACCCATCTGATTCCGGGGTGCAAGCCATGGACGACCGATCCCGCCGCATGCCGAGCGCAGAAGACATCGCCGCGATCAATGCGGCGCATTTTCCTAAAACCCCGCTCAAGCCGGCCGACCTGCTGTTCGTGTTCGGCACCCGGGAGGGCGTGGCGCAGCGGGTCGCGGCCGCCTGCCGGCTCTGGCAGGATCGCATGTTCCGTTTCGCCATTGTCAGCGGCGGGGTGACGCCCGGCGGCGATGCCTCCGAGTGTGCTGTCATAAAGTCCGCCATGGTCGCGCTCGGCGTGCCGGCGGACGTGATCCTGGAAGAACACCGGGCCACCAACACCGGCGAGAATGTTTTCTTCTCCCTGCCGGTGATCGATGCGCGCCTGGGCCGCGCCAATATCCGCAGCGTGATTTGCCTCGGCAACGCCTGGACCTCGCGCCGCTATCCCATGACGCTGCACCGGTACTGGCCGGAGGTGGACAAGATGCTGGTCACGGTCAACAGCTTCGCCACCCCGCTGGAGCTCTGGCACACCGATCCGGCCCTGCGCGCCCTGGTGCTGGCGGAATGGGACAAGATCGCGCCGTACAAGGCGAAGGGGTTTATCGCGGAGTGGCCGGTGTGAGCGTCAGTTATCTGTAGCCCGGATGAGCGCGTCAGCGCGATATCCGGGGCGCGCCGTCCCGGGTGTCGCTTCGCTCATTAGGCTACGGATCTTAATACGTCGCCCGCCCGCCCGAAATGTCGAACACCGCACCCGTGGTGAACGCGCACTCCTCCGACGCCATCCAGGCCACCATCGCCGCCAGTTCTTCCACCAGCACAAAACGTCCGCGTGGAATCTTCGACAGCATGAAGTCGATGTGCTGCTGGGTCATCTGGTCGAATATCGCGGTGCGCGCTGCGGCCGGTGTCACGGCGTTGACCGCGATCTGGGTGTTGGCCAGTTCCTTGCCCAGCGACTTGGTCAGCGCGATCACGCCGGCTTTCGAGGCCGAGTAGTGCGCGGCGTTGGGATTGCCTTCCTTGCCGGCGACCGAGGAGATGTTGATGATCCGCCCGTAGTTCTGCTTGATCATGGTCGGCACGATGGCCTTGCAGCAGATGAAGGGGCCGTCGAGGTTAATGCGCATCACCTTGCGCCATTCGTCGTAGTCGGTTTCCCAGACCGTGCGATTGACGCCGGCGATGCCCGCATTGTTGACGAGGATGTCGATGCCGCCGAGTGCGGCGAGGGTCTTGTCCCGCGCCGCCTCCACGGCCGCCAGATCCGCCGCGTCGACCTTGAACGTCGTCACCGCGGTGCCGATCTCCTTGGCGGTCTTGTCCATCAGCGCCTGGTCCACATCCCAGATCGCAACCTTGGCGCCGGAGGCGACAAACCGCTCGGTGATGGCGCGGCCAAACCCCTGCGCGCCGCCGGTGACGACGGCGCAGCGCCCCTTCAGATCGATCTCGTTCATGCTGGCTCCTTTGCTCGCGTCGCGGGTCGACGTCATAGCGTTTTCGAGCGAAGTGGATACCGGTTCGCGTGAAGAAAACGCGTCAAAATAAGAATCTAGAGTTTCCGTTCCGATTCTATCGGAACGGAAACTCTAGAGCATGTACCCGCCGTCGACCACGAGGTCGACGCCGGTGGTGAACGCGCTCTCATCACTTCCGAGATAAATCGCCATGGCCGCGATTTCTTCCGCGGTGCCGAGACGGCCCATCTTCTGGCGGCTGACGAATTTTTCGCGGCCATCGGGACCCGCGGCGGCGGCGCGCTCCAGCATCGAAGGCGTTTCCACGGTGCCGGGGCAGATGCTGTTGCAGCGGATGCCCTGGGTGATGAAGTCTGATGCAACCGAGCGCGTCAGCAGCGAGACGGCCGCCTTGGAGGCGCTGTAGACGTAACGGTTGGCCGGGGGCCGCAACGCCGCGCAGGACGAGATGTTGACAATGCTGCCGCCGCCGCCCGCCAGCATCTCCGGCAGGAAGGCCCTGATGGTCCGGTGCATCGACTTGACGTTGAGGTCGAACGAGAAGTCAAAATCCTCCTCCGAGCAGTCCAGGATGGTGCCGTGATGCACGAAGCCGGCCGCATTGAGCAGGATGTCGATCTTGCCGACACGCTTGGCGAAGGCATTGACCTCGGCGGTGTTGCGCACGTCCAGCCGCGTGGTCTCAGCGATGCCGTCCTTGCCCAGGGTCGCGATGCCAGCTTCATTGATGTCGGTGGCAATCACGGTAGCCCCTTCGCGCGCGAAGGCGATGGCGCAGGCGCGCCCGATGCCCGCAGCCGCAGCGGTGACAACGGCGCGTTTGCCTTTCAGTCGGTCAGTCATGATGTCCTCATGGGTGTTTCTGCATTGGCGCAGTGTCGAGAATGTCACTCCTCATGGTGAGGAGGCGCGCAGCGCCGTCTCGAACCATGTGGCCTCATCCTTCGAGACGCAGGCTGCGCCTGCTCCTCAGGATGAGGGGAAATGTCCGTAGCCCGGATGAGCGCGTGAGCGCGACATCCGGGGCAGATCCCGGGTGTCGCTTCGCTCACCCGGGCTACATGATCGTCAATGATTATCGCGCGCCACGCCCACCGTGCCGGCGATGTTCTGGTACCGTGTCGCAAGCTCCATGCAGGCGCCGGTCGATTGCTGGCCGACGGTGTTGCGATAGAGCTCCTGCCACGGGGTCTGGTTTGCCGGATAGCCGAAGCCGCCTTTGGCCTTCAGCGCGGCTTTTCGCTCCGCGAGCTCTTCATCGCTGATCAGGATGTTGGCTTCGCCCTTGTTGAGGTCGATGCGGACGCGGTCGCCGGTCTTGAGCAGCGCCAGTCCGCCGTCGGCCGCGGCCTCCGGCGAGGCGTTGAGGATCGAGGGCGATCCGGAGGTGCCGGACTGCCGGCCGTCTCCGATGCAGGGCAGGGCGTGGATGCCGCGTTTGATCAGTGCCGCCGGCGGCTGCATGTTCACGACTTCGGCGCCGCCGGGATAGCCGATCGGGCCGACGCCGCGCACGAACAGCATGCAGTGTTCGTCAATGTTCAGTTCGGGATCGTCGATCCGATGATGATAGTCTTCCGGCCCCTCGAACACGATGGCCCGGCCATTGAAGGCGTTCGGGCTTTTCGGGTCGGACAGATAACGATCGCGGAACTCCTTGGAGATCACGCTGGTCTTCATGATTGCGGAATCGAACAGATTGCCGTGCAGGACGATAAAGCCAGCGTCCTTGACCATCGGCTTGTCGTAACTCCAGATCACGTCGCCGTCGACCTTGGCGGCGTCCCGGCAGTTGTCGCCCATGGTGCGGCCGTTGACGGTGATGGCGTCTTCGTGGATGCGCTTGTGCTGCATCAGTTCGCGCACCACGGTCGGGACGCCGCCGGCGCGGTGGTACTCCTCGCCGAGGTAGAAGCCGGCCGGTTGCAGGTTGACCAGCAGCGGCACGTCGTGGCCGACGCTCTGCCAGTCCTCGATCTTCAGTTCCACACCAATATGGCGTGCCAGTGCATTGATATGGATCGGCGCGTTGGTCGAGCCGCCGATCGCGGAGTTGACCACGATGGCATTTTCGAACGCCTTGCGGGTGAGGATGTCGGAGGGTTTCAGGTCTTCCCAGACCATGTCGACAATCCGCTTGCCGGTTTCATAGGCAATCTGGCCGCGCTCGCGGTAGGGCGCCGGTATAGCGGCGCAGCCCGGCAGCGACATGCCGAGCGCTTCCGCCAGCGAATTCATGGTCGAGGCCGTGCCCATGGTGTTGCAGTGGCCGACGGAGGGAGCCGACGACGCCACGATCTGCATGAACTCTTCATAGTCGATCTCGCCGGCGGCGAGTTTTTCGCGCGATTTCCACACCACGGTGCCCGAACCGGTGCGTTCGCCGTTGAACCAGCCGTTCAGCATGGGTCCGCCGGACAGCACGATCGCCGGCAGGTTGACGGTGGCCGCCGCCATCAGGCAGGCCGGCGTCGTCTTGTCGCAACCGGTGGTCAGAACCACGCCATCGAGTGGATAGCCGAACAGGATTTCGACCAGGCCGAGATACGCCAGGTTGCGATCGAGGGCTGCGGTTGGCCGCTTGCCGGTTTCCTGGATCGGGTGCGTGGGGAATTCCATCGCGATGCCGCCGGCCTCGCGAATGCCTTCGCGGACACGATGTGCGAGTTCGAGATGATGCCGGTTGCACGGTGAGAGATCGTTTCCGGTCTGCGCGATGCCGATGATCGGCTTGCCGGACTGCAGCTCTTCGCGGGTCAGCCCATAATTCAGGTAGCGCTCGAGATAGAGCGCGGTCATGCCGGGATTGGACGGGTCGTTGAACCAGCGCCTGGAGCGGAGATGGGGTCGTTCTGAGGCAGTTTCCGGCTTCTTCATTGTTTCTCCCGCAGTGCACACTGGTGTGATCGTCTAGAATTCACGTCACCGTTTTGGCGTGATGTCCAACGCCCGGCGCCGCCGCCCGTCATGATACATTTTTTTCGGCGTGTTCCTCGATCGGTTGGCGGCATTATCTTTGCCGCCGATACGTCGAGAACGATCCATCGTGCGATCATTTCGGGCTATTGCATGCAATGTACGAGCATGGTTAGGTGACGGCAAGTCAAGACTGGGAACAGCAGCACGATGACGGATGCATGACCCGACATCTGGGTTGCTGCGAACGTCGGCAGCGACCGAGAATGTTTCGACGGAGTATGGTGCGGCTGCATCGACGAAACAATCACAAGCAATCACAAGCAAAAAATGCATGGTGACGGCCCCTGCGGTCAGGTCAATTTTTCAGCAGCGTCGGCAATGGGGCGGCACGAACATGGCTCGACGGGAATGTGAAATGTCGAGTATGAAATACCCGAGTATAATCCGCGCACAGAGATGAACCGCTAACAAACAATAAGAAAAAGCGAGGGTAGCCGTTGCTATACCCGCTCAGCTCATTCAGGAGGGACTGCATGGCATCGGTACAAATTCACGACGTACGTAAATCGTTTGCCGGATTCGAGGTTCTGCACGGGGTGTCGATCCCGATCGAGGACGGCGAATTCGTCGTTCTGGTCGGCCCGTCCGGCTGCGGCAAGTCGACCTTGCTGCGGATGCTGGCGGGGCTGGAGAACATCACGTCGGGAACCATCTCGATCGGCGACCGGGTCGTGAACAATGTGCACCCGAAAGAGCGGGACATCGCCATGGTGTTCCAGAACTATGCGCTCTATCCGCACATGACCGTGTCCGACAACATGGCGTTCTCCATGAAGCTGCGCGGCGCGCCGAAGTCGGAAATCGAGACCCGCGTCAGCAAGGCGGCCGACATTCTCGGCTTGAAGCCTTTGCTCGACCGCTATCCCCGGCAATTGTCCGGCGGTCAGCGCCAGCGCGTGGCCATGGGCCGCGCCATCGTGCGCGATCCGCAGGTGTTCCTGTTCGACGAGCCGCTGTCGAACCTCGACGCCAAGCTGCGTGTCGCCATGCGCACCGAGATCAAGGAACTGCACCAGCGGCTGAAGACCACCACGGTGTACGTCACCCATGACCAGATCGAGGCCATGACCATGGCCGACAAGATCGTGGTGATGCACGACGGCGTCATCGAGCAGATGGGCGCGCCGCTCGACCTTTATGATCGCCCGGCCAACCAGTTCGTTGCCGGCTTCATCGGATCGCCGGCGATGAATTTCATCGAAGGCAAGGTGGTGGCGTCGGGGTCGCCACATGTCGAGACCGCGAACGGCACCAAGCTGCCGCTGGCGAACGTGCCCGCCAATTCGGATGGCAAGCCGGTGGTTTATGGTGTTCGTCCCGAGCATCTCGAACTGGCCGACGACGGTGTGCTGGCCGAGGTGGTGGTGGTCGAGCCGACCGGGTCGGAAACCCAGGTCGTCGCCCGTGTCGGCAATCAGGACATCATCTCGGTGTTCCGCGAGCGCCAGACCGTTCGCCCCGGCGAGAACATCCGGTTGCGGCCGCGCACCAGCGCCGTGCACCTGTTCGACAAGGAAACCGGCAAGCGCCTGTAAGAGCGCTTTCTCGGCAAGATTAAGAGGAGTTTCGTCGTACCGAGGATTGCGGCGAAGCTCGACGAGACAAAAGACGACACGAACAAAACCAAAAAACCAACGGTCCGACGTGAAGCAGCCGGCACATCACAAGCCGGCGCAAAAAGGAGGAATGAGGATGACTGACTTCAATCCGAGCAGACGTTCACTGCTGCAGGGTGGCGTTGCCGCCGCCGCAGGTATTTCCGCGATGTCTGCCGACCAGCTGTTCGGCTTTGCCAAGGCGTGGGCGCAGGCCTCGCAGTGGAAGCCGGAAGCGGGTGCGAAAATCAATCTGCTGCGCTGGAAGCGTTTCGTCGAAGCCGAAGACCAGGCGTTCATGGCCATGGTGCAGGCGTTCACCAAGGCGACCGGCGTCGAAGTCAGCGTCTCCAACGAATCCTATGACGACATCCAGCCCAAAGCCTCGGTCGCCGCCAACACCGGCCAGGGCCTCGACATGGTCTGGGGTCTCTATTCGCTGCCGCATTTGTTTCCCGAGAAGTGCCTCGACATGGCCGACGTCGCCGCTTATCTCGGCGGCAAGTATGGCGGCTGGGCACCTTCGGCGGAGGCTTATGCCAAGGTCGGCAACAAATGGCTCGGCATTCCGGTGGCGACCACCGGTGCGCTGCTGAACTATCGCATCTCGGCCTGCGAAAAAGCGGGCTTCAAGGAATTCCCGAAGGACACCGCGGGCTTCCTCGAACTCTGCAAGGCGCTGAAGAAGAACAACACCCCATCCGGCATGGCGATGGGACACGCGTCAGGTGACGCCAATGGCTGGCTGCACTGGGCGTTGTGGTCGCACGGCGGCTATCTGGTCGACAAGGACGACAAGGTCATCATCAACTCGCCGGAAACCGCCAAGTCGCTGGAGTACATCAAGGCGCTGTACGAGACATTCATTCCCGGCACCGCGTCCTGGAACGACAGTTCCAACAACAAGGCGTTCCTGGCCGGCGAACTGTACTGCACCAACAACGGCATCTCGATCTATGTCACTGCGAAGAAAGAGAACAAGGCGATCGCGGACGACATGAATCACTCCTACATGCCGATCGGTCCGGTCGGCAAGCCGACCGAACTGCATCTGTCGTTCCCGATCCTGACCTTCTCGTTCACCAAGGTCCCGCAGGCGTGCAAGGCGTTCGCCGCCTTCATGCAGGAGGCCGATCAGTTCAATCCCTGGATCGGGGCCGCGCAGGGCTACCTCTCGCCGTTCCTCGCGGCCTATGATGCCAATCCGATCTGGACCTCGGATCCCAAGGTGACGCCGTACCGCGACGTCGCCAAACGCACGCTGACGCCGGCTGGCGTCGGCAAGCTGGGCGAAAAGGCCGCGGCTGCGATCGCGGACTTCATCGTGGTGGACATGTACGCCAACTACTGCACCGGTCGCGAAGATCTGAAGGGATCGATCGCGAATGCGGAGCGGCAGGCAAAACGAATCTATCGCTCGTAAGTCAAACACCAGTCTCGGCGCAGCTCTGTTTTTGCGCCGAGACTTCGTCTTCCGCCCGGCGTGACGCCGGGGCCGGTTCTGACATTCGGAGCAGTCGCTGATATGGCCGTTTTGGAAGCCTCCTCGGGGTCGCGCCAGCAGCCGTCAAGTCTGACGCTGGCCTGGCAACAACTTCGGTCCAACCGCAACTGGCTGGCCTTCTGGTTCATGCTGCCGGCGGCGGCATTCCTGATTCTGTTTCTCGCCTATCCGCTCGGTCTCGGCCTGTGGCTGAGCCTGACCGATGCACGGATCGGGCGTGTCGGCGAGTTCGTCGGCCTGGAGAATTACCAGTGGCTGTCCGACGACAGCGTGTTCTGGCTCTCGGTGTTCAACACGCTGCTCTATACGATCATCGCCAGCATCATCAAATTCGCGGTCGGGCTGTATCTGGCGCTGCTGCTGAACCGGCACATGCCGTTCAAGGCGCTGATCCGCGCGGCGGTGTTGATTCCCTTCATCGTGCCGACCGTGCTCTCGGCCATCGCGTTCTGGTGGATCTATGATGCGCAGTTCTCGATCATTTCCTGGTCGCTGCGGAAAATGCATCTGATCACCGAGAACATCAATTTTCTCGGCGACGGTAACATGGCGCGCGGCAGCGTGATTTTCGCCAATATCTGGCGCGGCGTGCCGTTTGTGGCGATCACGCTGCTGGCCGGCCTGCAGACGGTGTCGCCGTCGCTGTACGAGGCGGCGACGCTGGACGGCGCTACGCCCTGGCAGCGCTTCCGCTACATCACCTATCCGCTGCTGACCCCGATCATCGCCGTGGTGATGACGTTCTCGGTGCTGTTCACCTTCACCGACTTCCAGCTGATCTGGGCGATGACCCGCGGTGGTCCGGTCAACGCCACGCATCTGATGGCGACCTTGAGTTATCAGCGCGCGATCCTGAGCGGCCGTCTCGGCGAAGGCGCCGCGATCGCCACCGCAATGATCCCGTTTCTGCTGGCGGCGATCACACTGTCCTGGTTCGGGTTGCAGCAGCGCAAATGGCAGCAGGGTGGAACCAAAAATGACTGACACCGCTGCCGGCCACGTGGCGTCGACCAAAGACGCCAGCGATCACACCGAGGGCATGAGTTATCTCGAGACGCTGCCGTCGCGCCTCGTCACGCTCTATATCCCGCTGTTCATCATCCTGGTGGTCCTGCTGTTCCCGTTCTACTGGATGGCGCTGACGTCGATCAAACCGGATGCCCAGCTGATCGACATGGAGACCTACAACCCGTTCTGGGTGGTGCATCCGACCCTGAAGCACATTCAGAAGCTGCTGCTGGAAACCCAGTATCCGCGCTGGCTCTGGAACACGATGTATGTCGCAACCGGCGCCACCATCCTGTCGATCGCGGCCTCGGTGCTGGCGGCCTATTCGATCGTGCGGCTGCAGTTCAAGGGCGCGCCGTTCGTGGGCGCCGCGATCTTCTTCGCCTATCTGGTGCCGCCGTCGATCCTGTTCATCCCGATGGCCACGGTGATCCAGGCCTATGGCTTGTTCGATTCGCCGATGGCGCTGATCCTGGTCTATCCGACGCTTTTAATCCCGTTCTCGACTTGGCTGTTGATGGGCTACTTCAAGACCATCCCGTTCGAACTCGAGGAATGCGCGCTGATCGACGGCGCCAGCCGCTGGCAGATCCTGGTCAAGATCATCCTGCCGCTGGCGGTGCCGGGTCTGATCTCCGCCTTCATCTTCTCGTTCACACTGTGCTGGAACGAGTTCATCTACGCGCTGACGCTGTTGTCGTCGACGCCGAACAAGACCGTGCCGGTGGCGATCGTCAACGAGTTCGTCGACGGCGATATCTATCGCTGGGGCGCACTGATGGCGGGCGCCTTCGTCGGTTCACTGCCGCTGGTGATTCTCTACGCCTTCTTCGTCGAGCACTATGTGTCGGCGATGACGGGCGCCGTGAAGGAATAGCGTGTCCGTAACGCGGCCGCGATCGGGCGTGATCCCGTGGATCATGCTTTCAACAAGACACCTGCGAAAAGGTGCATGCACTGAGTGAAACTGCCTCGGCCGATGCGGCCGAGGCGTATCCGTTTTTATGAAAATTGAATGGGAATCGCATGATCAAATGAAAACGGCATGATGCCGCCCCCAAAAGAACCAGACGGTCTTGGCCAAAAAAGGTCATGGCAAAAAAGGTCACGGGGGAATCAAAGGGAGGGTCACTATGAGCGACTTCAACAGGCGCGACGTCATTAAAGCCGGCGTTGCGGCGACGGCGTTGTTAGGCGGTAGTGGAATTGTTCCCGTGCGGGCGGCAGAGCCGACCTGGACCAATGTCCCGGAAAGCGGCGCGTCGATCCGGGTGCTGCGCTGGAAGCAGTTCATCCAGGCCGAATTCGACGAGTTCGCGGCGCAGACCAAGAAGTTCTCCGAGAAGACCGGTATCAAGGTTCGCCTCGACGCCGAAAGCTGGGACGATATCCGTCCCAAGGCCGCGGTGGCCGCCAATGTCGGCGCCGGGCCTGACCTGATCATCGGCACTCTCGATGATCCCTTCAAATTCCCCGAGAAGCTGATCGATGTCACCGATGTCGCCGAATATCTCGGCGCCAAATACGGCGGCTGGTATCCGGTCGCGGAGAAGTACGGCAAGAAGGACAAGACCTGGATCGCGATCCCGCAAGGCGCGACCGGCGGCTGCATGAATTATCGGATCAGCCATATGAAGGCGGCCGGATTCGAAAAATTCCCGACCGATCTCCCCGGCTTTCTGAAGCTCTGCCAGGGCCTGAAGAAGAACGGCACGCCACCCGGCTTTGCCTTGGGACATGCCACCGGCGATGCCAACGGCTGGTGCCAGTGGCTGCTGTGGGCGCATGGCGGCAAGGTCGTCAATGAGAAGAACGAGGTGGTCATCGAATCGCCGGAGACGCTGGCAGCCCTCGAATACGTCAAGCAACTCTACGAGACCTTCATTCCAGGCGTGCTGTCCTGGAACGACTCCAACAACAACAAGGCGTTCCTGTCCGGCGAACTCAGCCTGACCCTGAACGGCATCTCGATCTGGACCGTGGCGAAGAACTCGCCCGATCCGAAGCAGCAGGAGATCGCCAAGGACATGGACCATGCGCCGATGCCGATCGGCGTGTCGGGCAAGCCGACCGAACAGCAGAACGTCGTGGTGGCCTACGGCTACAAGCACTCGAAGTATCCCAAGGCGGTGAAGGAATATCTTTGCTTCATGTGGGACAAGGAGAACTACGACGCCTGGGAGAAAGCCTCCAACGGCTACGTGTCGCCGCCGCTGCCGGCCTACAACGACAACCCGATCTGGACCTCGGATGCCAAGATCACACCATTCCGCGACTGCATGAAGCGCTGCCAGGACAACGGCTTTGCCGGCGATCTCGGCTACGCCTCCGCCGCCGTGATGGGTGACTTCGTGGTGGTCGACATGTTTGCCGAGGCGGCCACCGGCACCCAGTCGCCGAAGGATGCGATGAAACGTGCCGCGGAGCGCGCCAAGCGTTACTATCAGGTCTGACCGGACCCAAGACAAATGGACGGCATGGCCGATGCATCGGCCATGCCGCGTTGTCCTCTTTTCTTGGGGTGGGTCATGACCGTTCTTGCCGAACCGACCGTGCGTCGGGTGCGCGAAAGCCAGCTGTCGCGCATGCTCGACGGCCGCAACACGCTGGGAGCCATGTTCATGCTTCCGGCGGCGGCGATTCTGCTGCTGTTTCTGGCTTATCCCCTGGTGCTTGGGCTCTGGCTCGGCATGACCGACACCAAGATCGGCGGAGCCGGGCGTTTCATCGGCTGGAATAATTTTTCGTCGCTGGCCAAGGACACCGTATTCTGGCTGTCGGTGTTCAACACCACGCTCTACACCGTGGTGGCCAGCATCATCAAATTCGCGCTCGGGCTCTATCTCGCGGTGCTGCTCAACGAGCGGCTGCCGTTCAAATCGATCATCCGCGCCATCGTGCTGCTGCCGTTCGTGGTGCCGACCGTGCTCTCCGCGATTGCGTTCTGGTGGATCTACGACTCGCAGTTCTCGATCGTGTCCTGGGTGCTGGTCAAGCTCGGCTTCATCCATTCGTACATCGACTTCCTCGGCGATCCCTGGAATGCGCGATGGTCGGTGATCGTGGCCAACATCTGGCGCGGAGTGCCGTTCGTGGCCATCACCCTGCTGGCCGGCCTGCAGACCATCTCGCCGTCGCTCTATGAAGCGGCGACGCTGGACGGCGCCAGCAACGCGCAGCGTTTCCGCTACATCACCCTGCCGATGCTGTCACCCATCATCGCCGTGGTGATGACGTTCTCGGTGCTGCTGACCTTCACCGACTTCCAGCTGATCTACACCATCACCCGTGGCGGCCCGATCAACGCCACCCACCTGATGGCGACGCTGTCGTTCCAGCGCGCCATCACCGGCGGCAATCTCGGGGAAGGCGCCGCCATTGCGAACGCGATGATTCCGTTCCTCGTGGTGGCGATCCTGTTCAGTTATTTCGGTCTGCAGCGCCGGAAATGGCAGCAGGGTGGGGGAGAGTGAAATGACCGCGATCGACAACGACATCGAGGGCATGGCCTATCTCGACAGGTTTCCGCGCCGGCTGCTGCGGCTCTATCTGCCGCTCGGCTTGATCCTGTTCTTCCTGCTGTTTCCATTCTACTGGATGGCCACCACCACGTTCAAACCGGACGCGGAAATGTACGACTACGAGAAGTACAATCCGTTCTGGGTGGCGCATCCCACGCTGGATCACATCAAGAAACTGTTCTTCGACACTGACTATCCGCAGTGGATGTACAACACCGTGGTGGTCTCGGTGTCGGCCACCTTCATCTCGATCTTCGCCAGCGTCTGCGCGGCCTATGCCATCGAGCGTCTGCGCTACAGGGGATCCCGTTATGTGGGTATGGCGATCTTCCTCGCCTATCTGGTGCCGCCCTCGATCCTGTTCATTCCGCTGGCGGCCATCGTGTTCAAGCTCGGTCTCTATGACGGCAATCTCGCCCTCATCCTCACCTATCCGACGTTCCTGATCCCGTTCTGCACTTGGCTGCTGATGGGTTATTTCCGCACCATTCCCTATGAGCTGGAAGAATGCGCGCTGATCGATGGCGCCAGCCGGCTGCAGATCCTGACCAAGATCACGCTGCCGCTATCGGTGCCAGGGCTGATTTCAGCGGGGATTTTTGCGTTCACGCTGTCCTGGAACGAGTTCATCTACGCCCTGACCTTCATCTCGTCGTCGGAGAACAAGACGATCCCGGTGGGCGCCATCACGGAACTGGTCAATGGCGACGTTTATCACTGGGGTGCCTTGATGGCAGCGGCCTTGACGGGGTCCATTCCCGTGGTGATCCTGTACTCTTTCTTCGTCGAGCACTATGTTTCGGCGATGACTGGCGCCGTCAAAGAGTAGAGAAATAGAGTAGAAATATGGGAAGGGGAACGGGCGCTCCCCAACAACAAAACCTCACGAAAGGGTTACGTCTTGCATATCCTGATTCTTGGAGCGGCCGGCATGGTCGGCCGCAAACTCACCGAACGCCTGCTGCGCGATGGCCGGCTCGGCAAGGACACGATTACAAAACTCACATTGCAGGACGTGGTCGCGCCGGCAAAGCCCGACACGACGATCCCGGTCGAAACCGTCACCTGCGACTTCGCGGTGCCCGGCGCCGTTGAACCGCTGGTCGCCAGCAAGCCCGACACCATCTTCCATCTGGCGGCGATCGTTTCCGGCGAGGCCGAGGCCGATTTCGACAAGGGCTATCGCATCAATCTCGACGGCACCCGCTATCTGCTCGAGGCGATCCGCGCCATCAGTGGCGGCTACAAGCCGCGGGTGGTCTTCACCTCGTCGGTCGCGGTGTTCGGCGCACCGTTCCATGAGAAGATCGACGACGAATTCTTCCTCACGCCCTTGACCAGCTATGGCACTCAGAAGGCGATCGGTGAATTGTTGCTGGCGGATTATTCGCGCCGCGGCTTCCTCGACGGCATCGGCATTCGCTTGCCGACCATCTGCGTGCGGCCGGGCAAGCCGAACAAGGCCGCCTCCGGTTTCTTCTCCAACATCCTGCGCGAGCCGCTCAGCGGCCATGAGGCGGTGCTGCCGGTCTCCGACGATGTGCGTCACTGGCACGCCTCGCCGCGCTCTGCGGTCGGCTTCCTGCTGCACGCCGGCACCATGGACCTGCAGACACTGGGTTGGCGCCGCAGCCTGAGCATGCCGGGCCTGTCCGCCACCACCGGCGAGCAGATTGCCGCGCTCGCGCGCGTCGCCGGGCCAAAAGTCGCGGCGCGTGTCCGGCGCGAACCGGATCCCACCATCATCAGCATCGTGGCGGGCTGGCCGCGTGATTTTTCCGACGAGCGGGCGCGGAAGGTGGGCTTCACGACATTCGAGAAGACTTTCGACGACATCATCCGCATCCACATCGATGATGAGCTGGGCGGCAATTTTGTTAACTAGCCCAGGCTGACATGATGAAGATCGCCTGTATCGGCGAATGCATGATCGAACTGACGCAAGCCGCGGGCGGGACTCTCGCTCGCGGCTATGGCGGCGATACGCTCAACACCGCGACCTATTGCGCCCGGCTTGGCGCCAGTGTCGATTATATCACCGCGCTTGGCGACGATGCCTGGAGCGACGAGATGGTCGCGGGCTGGCAGGCCGAGGGCATCGGCACGGACCATGTGGTGCGGATCCCCGGCAAGCTGCCCGGCCTTTATGTGATCGAAACCAGCGCGAGTGGCGAACGCCGGTTCTACTACTGGCGCGAGAGTTCGGCGGCGCGCGCGCTGCTCGATCTGCCGCAGACAGCGGCCATTCTTGCTGCGCTGTCGGATTACGATGTGATCTATCTCTCGGGGATTACGCTGTCGCTTTATGACGCCGCCGGCCGCAGCCGGTTGATGGCGGCGCTCGCGCAGGCCCGCAGGGACGGCCGTCGGGTGGCGTTCGATACCAATTTCCGGCCGCGGAGCTGGCCCGATCGCGCGCTGGCGCAACAGGTTTATCACGCCATGTTCGCCATCGCCGATATCGCGCTGGCGTCGGTGGAGGATCTCGATCTGCTGTTCGGCGAAGGCAAGGGCGAAGCGGTGGCCGATAGCCTCGAGGTTCCCGAACTGGTGCTGAAGCTGAACGAGCCGGGAAGCCGGGTCAGGGCACAAGGCTTCGATCAAATGGTTACGGCCGCGCCGGTCGATCGCGTCGTCGACACCACCGCGGCCGGCGACAGTTTTTCGGCTGCCTATCTCGCCGCACGTCTGGCCGGGGCCGATCCGGTTGCCGCCGCGACTGCGGGCCATCGGTTGGCCGGTGTCGTGGTCGGCTATCCCGGCGCCATCATTCCGCTCGCAGCGATGCCTAAAGATATTTTGCCGGCTGTCCCCCACCGTGAGACCGCACCATGACCGCTTCCTCCTCTGCCCGCCACGATACTCTGCTGCAACTGTTCCAGGCGGCGAAGGTGATCCCTGTGATCACCATCGAGCGGGTCGAGGATGCGGTGCCGCTGGCACGGGCTCTGGTGGCGGGTGGCGTGCGCACGCTGGAGATCACGCTGCGCACCGCGCCTGCCGTCGATGCCGCGAAGGCGATCATCGCGCAGGTGCCCGAGGCGATCGTCGGCATCGGCACGGTGCTGACGGCGGCCGACCTCGCGCAGTCCCGGGCGATCGGCGCGAAATTCGCGCTGAGCCCCGGCGCGACCCCAGATCTGCTGGATGCCGCATTTAACAGCGACCTGCCGTTCGTGCCGGGCATTGCCACGGCCTCCGAGTTGATGGCGGCGCTGGCGCGCGGCTTCAGTATCACCAAGTTCTTTCCTGCTCAGCAGGCCGGCGGCATCTCCGCGCTGCGCGCGCTCGGCGGCCCGTTTCCGCAGGCCCGCTTCTGCCCCACCGGCGGCATCGGCGCCGCTAATGCGGCCGAATGGCTCGCCGAGCCCAACGTGATCGCCGTCGGCGGCTCATGGCTGTGCCCGCTCGCCGATATCAAGGCCGGCAACTGGGACAAGATCACAGCACTTGCGCAAGCCGCGACCAAGTAGGCGGCTGGCAGCTACCAACTGTAGCCCGGATGAGCCAACGGGTCCGCGCGAAGCGCGGCCCGATGACAGGCTCCGCGACATCCGGGAGCTGACTGGCCATGCGGTTACCCGGATATCGCTTCGCTCATCCGGGCTACGTTCACAGCTTCACTCTTCCGGCTTCCAGTCGCGAAAATACGTCGCCTGCACGCTGGTGGCGAGCAACTGTCCATCTGGCGACCACAACTCCGCGGTCTGATCGCCGAAGCCTGCGCGGAACGCACTCGCAGTGGCGCGGCCCAGCACCCAGCCATCTGTGGACGAAATCTCGTCCGCGCCGCAATGGAAATAGGTGGTCAGCGACACCGTTCCGAACGGCACCAGCACGCCGAGCACGTGAAACACCCGGCCGAAGAACGCGTCCGACATCGATGCCAGCGAGAGATGATCGAGCGGCCGCGGGATCGCGTCGCGCAGCCACAGGATGGTTTCCGCCGACTGCGGCTCAGGTTGCGGCGTCTTGCCGAGTGCCGGCGTGCCCACGGCAAAGCGCATGTCGTATTGGTCGACCCAAGGGGTGGTGATGCCGGCGGGAAAACGCTTGATGCCGTCCGGTGGCGGCACCCGCGGCATGGTCGTTACCGCATGGGTCCAGCCGGGGCGCCGCTTGGCGAACACCGCCGTGGCAGTCGCGAGCACGTCGCCCTCTTGCTGGAACAGCTCGAGCGTCCAGTGCTGGGTGGAGCGGTTGGTCTTGGCGGCACGCGCGGTGATGTGGAATCCGCCCTCCACGATTGGCGCGCAATAATTCACCGTCAGGGCCAGCGGATCGCCGATCCGCTCGGGATGATCCAGCGCGGCGCGCAGCAGCGCCGCGGCGGTGGCGCCGCCGAACGGGCCGATGAAGGCCCAATAGCGCTTGCTGGTGTGGCCGGTCCATCGGTTCGGGCCCGACGCTGCAAGGGTGGTGGCGGCGTCAAGGGGGTGGCGCGTGTCCGCGGTCAGGTCGCTCAGTGTTTTCGTATCCATCTCGTGTCTGTGGCATCCGGTGTGCTGGATCGATGGTGCTTACTGTATCCTGGCGACGCGAGAACGAAAGTGAGCCGCCCGCATCGCTGGATTGCGGCCGCCGGCGAATACCGGCAGCCGCTGTGCTGGGATCGCTTAAGCCGCGCCCGCGGGGACCTGATCGAGAAAGCCGGTGACGTTGCGAATGCGACCGGCTTCGACAACGACGAAGTCGGTGCCCTTGATCGGATTGTCGCCGCCGCGCGGGCCGAGGCCCCACTGGAAGCGGACAAAGTCGCCATAACCATCGGGCTTGCTGATCAGCGCGAATTCGAAGTCCGGAAAGCGCTGCTGCACGGCGGCGATCATGGTGTCGATGCCGTCGGCGCCGTCGCCCGCCATCAGCGGATCGACGTAACGGGCGTCGCGTGTCCAGTTCGAAGCGAGCAGGTCGCGGCGGCGGCTGTCGTTGCGCTCGTTCCACAGCGCGATATAGCCTTCGGCGATCTTCAGGGCGGTCAAAGCGTCGGTCATGATGCTGGTTCCTTCAACAGGTTGGTCCCTTCCGGGTTTGGCCATATTGATGATCCGGAGACGCGGATCGATTACCTCGCAGGTAAGGCCCGGAGGTTTCGGCTTGCGTCAGAAAGCCGCGCGGACGCGGCCGGAAAAGATCGACACCGGACCGCGGTCGGCGTTGTAAGCGGGGTTGGTAATGAACTGATAATCGAGGGTCGCGACCGTGCCGGCGAACACGTTCATCGCGTAGTACGCCTCGAAGATTTTCTCCTGGCGATAATTGAGTTGGCCGTCGCCGATCAGGATGCCGAGACCGCCGATCGCAAGATAGTCGCGGTGATCCCTCGACAGCGCGTTGATCGCACCGGCAATGCCGATGGTGTCGGTGGGGCGTCCCCACGATGCGCCCTTGATCGAGAGACCGCCGGACAGCGACGCGTCGATGTCGGTGAAGGCCGCGATCTCGCTCTTGCCGTTGTTCCAGCTCCAGCGGCCGAACAGGCCGATGGTGTCGGTCAGCGATTGTTCAAGCCCGAGTACGTAGCCGTATTTGATGCGCCCTTCGCGTGTCGCGACCAATGCGTCGGTCGGATCGAGCCCGGGCATCGCCGCGGTAAGATCGATCGCGCCGCGATAGTTGCCGGCGAAAGAGTTGTTCAGCCAGCCGGTGATGCGGAATTTGCCCGGTTGCGAGAACAGCGTGTAGCGCGTCTCCATCTCGGTGAGATAGGCGCCGCGGCGAAATACGGCGCCGTCGAAATTGTTGGAGTTCGATTCATTGCCGGTGAGGAAGTAACCGGCGCGCAGCGCCCATTGTTTCTGGTTGAATTCGGCGACGGCGCCATAAGTCAGCCCGACCTTGTCGGCCGGATAATCGAACGCGCCCGCGGCCCAGATCGACCAGTTGAGAAAGTCGACGCGGGCGTCCTGCGCATAGGCGTTGTTGTCGAACACGTCATGCACGGCGAACTTGCCGACCTGGATGGTCAGCCGCGAGATGTCGCGCTTGCCGGACATCTGGCCGTAGTCGCTGTTGATCGTCTCCTGTTCGCCGCCGAAGCCGAAGGTCTGGCGCAGGAACAGGCGCGAGGTGTTGTAGTGCGGATAGAGGAAATCCGACTTCTGCGCTTCACCGTTCGGGAAGCCGCCAAGGCCCGTGGTGTCGCTGAGGCCGAAGCCCTGCAATAGTTCCGGGTTGTAATAGAGCTCCGCGCCATCCCACAGGCCGAAGGTGAGAAACAGGCTGGTGCTCCAGGTCTGCTTGGTCTGGGCGCTGTCGTGCAGGCTGTTGGGTCCGTAATAAAGCGAGCGGAATGACGGATAGGCCTGCTGGATGTAGGTGGTCTGGCCGTGGATTTCCCAATTGCTGTTGTCCGGGGCGGTGATCGGGCGGCCGTCCCAGGCGGCGGTGACATCGGACCAGTCGAGCTTGCGGTTGAGCCCGAGCCTGAGGGCGGAAAAATTCATGGCGGAGGCATAGGAACTGCCGGGGCTGAACTCGGTGCGCCACTGCCCGAAATGCGCGTGGAGATATTCAAGGCGCGCGCTCCAGTCGCGTGCGAAGCCGTATTCGATGCCGGCGCCGGCGGCCCAGCCGGTGCGCATCAGGCCTTTGGTCAGTTCGTCGTCGGTGCTCAGTGAGCTGCGGGTGACCTGGCTGCTCGAGAGCGCAAGGCCGCCGGTGCCATAGACCATCCAGTTGCCGGTGACGTAGCCGAGCCGCCCGCGCAGGGTGGCGATGTAGTCGACCTGCTCGGTGAAGCTGTTTTGCGCAGTTGCGCCGGACCACACCGCGCCGTTGGAAAGAAAGTAGTTCGGCAGCATGGCGTCGGCTTCGATGCCGAGCAGCAGGCGCGACGGCAGCACGTAATTATAGCCGACCTGCACGCCGCCGATCTGGCCGCCAAAGCCGTGACGTCCGCCGACCTGATCCGGATCGCGCACCGTGGCATCGCCGCGGCCGAAGCCGTAGCCCGCGTGGCCGCCGAGATAAACGCCGCTCCAGTCATAGGCTGCTGTCCAAAGCGGCGCCTTCAGCGGCAGTGTGATATCGGCGGCCCGGCCGGATCTCGGCATCAGCGCCGGAATCATCAAGGCCAGCCCACCCAGCAGTTTCGGCCATCCGGTCGAACGTCCCATTGCGGCCCCACGCGCCTGCGGATATTGCTATTGCAACTTATTCGCAATTGAATGTGACATGGATCGGCAGGAGCTGGCAAGCCACATGCAATTCACTCGCAAAAGCAATGGTCTGCGCGACACGGCACGGCGTCGCCCAGGTTCGTCGGGCGGCGGACGTTGCGATCGGCCGGCGTCTGCTTACTTGAAGCTTGAAACAACAAGCGCAAGCCGATCGAAGGGAGTCTCCATGCCGTCACGCGCACGTCTCGATGAGTTCATTGCCGTGGTTGAAAGCGGCGATCACGCCGGCGCCATCGAGCGCTATTACACTGAAGACGCCAGCATGCAGGAAAACGCCGCGCCGCCGCGTGTCGGCCGCGACCTGCTGGTGGCGCATGAGCGCGGGGTCCTGGCGCGCATGACCAACGTCTATTCCAAGGCGCTGGCCTCGACCGTCGAAGGCGACCATGTGGCGATCCACTGGATCTTCGAGCTCACCGACCGGGAGGGCCGCGTGCGCAAGGTCGACGAGGTCGCGCTGCAGGAGTGGCGCGGCGACAAGGTTTTTCGTGAGCGCTTCTTTTACGATCCGACTCCGCCGAAAACCTGAGGCAGACGGTTCCGTTTTAACGATCTGGTAACAACATCGGCTGCCGGGCAGCGTCATCCCCGCTGTCCACGCGCATCCACAAACAAATAGTCGGTCAGCCTATTGACGCGAATCGGGCGCTCATACCAGATGTTGTGGTCATGGTTCTTCTAGGATCTCTGTCTTGGAAGCTAAGAGGGAAGCCGGTGCGCCGCGCGATCATTCCGCGATCGTTGGCCAGGCCGGTGCTGCCCCCGCAACTGTAACGGCGAGCTGACGTCTCACGAGTCCACTGGACGCATGTTTTTTGCGCCCGGGAAGGCAGACTGAAGCGACGACCCGGAGCCAGGAGACCTGCCGTGACACCAGAATCGTCCTCGGGCGGGGTGCCCCGGTGGTCGCTTGCTGACGGCTGGCCATATGGTCGGCCGCATTCACGCAGCGTCCCACGGCCCAAGCCCCCTGATCCAAGAAGGGGTTGCCGAATGTCTCTCTCCATCGAAATTTCCAACAACGGTCACGTGTCGCCGATTTCGGCACCGCGTCCGCAAGACGCATCGTTCTCCGCGCCGGCATTTCATGTGATCCGCCGCAACGGCACCGTCAGCACCTTCGACGCCGGCAAGATCGCGGTCGCCGTGACGCGCGCGTTCCTCGCCGTCGAAGGCGCCAGCGCCGCCGCGTCGCGCCGCGTGCACGAAGCTGTCGAGGAGCTCACCGCGCAGGTGGTCTCCGCGCTGACCCGGCGCGTCGATGCACAGCGCGCACTGCACATCGAAGACATCCAGGACCAGGTCGAGCTGTCGCTGATGCGCGGCGGCCATCACAAGGTCGCCCGCGCTTATGTGCTGTACCGCGAAGAGCGCGCAAAAGCGCGCCGCGAATCATCCGAAGCGACGGCGGCGCCCGCTGCTCTCGCACTGCATGTCAAAGGCAGTGATGGCCAATTGCGTCCGCTCGATGAGGCGCGGCTGCTGCGCGTTGTCACGGAAGCCTGCGCCGGATTGGAGGGCGTCTCCACCGAGCCGGTTCTGAGCGAAGCCCGCCGCAATCTCTATGACGGCATGACCATCGAGGAGCTCGGCCAGGCCCAGGTGATGGCCGCGCGCACCTTGGTCGAACAGGAGCCGAATTACGCTTATGTCAGCGCGAGGCTGCTGCTGGATGCGTTGCGCCGCGAAGCCTTGACCTTCGTGCACAAGCGCGAGCAACTGGTCAGCCAGGCTGAGATGGCCGGCCTTTATGCCGATTATTTCCACGCCTACATCAATGTCGGCATCGCCAACGAACTGCTCGATCCGGAATTGCGCCGGTTCGACCTGCCGCGGCTTGCGGCGGCCCTGAAGCCGGAGCGCGATCAGCAATTCCAGTTCCTCGGACTGCAGACGCTGTACGACCGCTATTTCCTGCATGTCGACGGCACCCGGTTCGAACTGCCGCAGGCGTTCTTCATGCGCGTCGCCATGGGCGTTGCGGTCAGGGAGATCGATCGCGAAGCCCGCGCCATCGAGTTCTACGAACTCTTGTCGTCATTCGACTTCATGGCCTCGACGCCGACGCTGTTCAATGCCGGCACGCTGCGGCCGCAGCTGTCGTCCTGCTTTCTCACCACGGTTCCCGATGACCTCGACGGCATCTTCAAGTCGGTCAAGGACAATGCGCTGCTGGCGAAATACTCCGGCGGCCTCGGCAACGACTGGACCCGTGTCCGCGGCCTCGGCGCCCACATCAAGGGCACCAACGGCGAGAGCCAGGGCGTGGTGCCGTTCCTGAAGGTTGCGAACGACACTGCGATTGCCGTCAACCAGGGCGGCAAGCGCAAGGGCGCGGTCTGCGCTTACCTCGAGACTTGGCATGTCGACATCGAGGAATTCCTCGACCTGCGCAAGAACACCGGCGACGATCGCCGCCGCACCCATGACATGAACACCGCCAACTGGGTGCCCGACTTGTTCATGCAGCGCATCGAGGCCGATGGCCAGTGGACGCTGTTCTCACCGGACGAGACCGCCGATCTGCATGATCTCTACGGGCCGGCGTTTGCCAAAGCCTATGAGGCCTATGAAGCCAAGGCGGCGCGCGGCGACATGCGCGTGTACAAGACGCTGCGCGCGGTCGACCTCTGGCGCAAGATGCTGACCATGCTGTTCGAAACCGGGCATCCGTGGATCACCTTCAAGGATCCCTGCAACATCCGCTCGCCGCAGAATCACATCGGTGTGGTGCATTCCTCCAATCTCTGCACCGAGATCACGCTCAACACTTCGGACACCGAAGTCGCCGTCTGCAACCTTGGCTCGATCAATCTCGTCGCCCATGTCACACCGACTGGTCTCGACCAGGCCAAGCTCGCCCGCACCGTGAAGACCGCGGTGCGCATGCTCGACAACGTCATCGATGTCAATTTCTACACGATTCCGGAAGCGCGCCGTTCCAACCTGCAGCATCGCCCGGTCGGGCTCGGCATCATGGGTTTCCATGATGCGATCCAGATCCTGCGTCTGCCCTATGCGTCAGATGCCGCCGTGGCTTTCGCCGACCAGAGCATGGAAGCGCTGAGCTTCCACGCCATCTCGGCCTCGGTCGATCTCGCCGCCGAGCGCGGGCGCTATCCGTCGTTTGATGGCTCGTTGTGGAGCCGGGGCATCCTGCCGATCGATTCGGTGGAGCACCTGGCCGGTGCGCGAGGCGGCGTGCTGGATCTCGATCGCTCAGTCGCACTCGACTGGGAGCCACTGCGTGCGCGGGTCAAGAAGGTCGGCATGCGCAACTCCAACGTGATGGCGATCGCGCCGACCGCGACGATCTCCAACATTTGTGGTGTGGCGCAGTCGATCGAGCCGGCCTACCAGAACCTGTATGTCAAATCGAACATGTCCGGCGACTTCACCGTGGTGAACGCGGCGCTGGTGCATGACCTCAAGGCCCGCGGCCTGTGGGACGAGGTGATGATCTCCGACCTGAAGTATTTCGATGGCAGCGTTGGCCAGATCGATCGGGTGCCCGACGATCTCAAGGCGCTGTACGCCACAGCGTTCGAGATAGACACGTCCTGGCTGATCGAGGCCGCCGCGCGGCGGCAGAAGTGGATCGACCAGGCGCAGTCGCTCAACCTCTACATTGCCAACCCGTCGGGCAAGAAGCTCGACCAGCTCTATCGGCTGGCGTGGCAGCGCGGCCTGAAGACCACCTATTACCTGCGTTCGCGCAGCGCCACCCATGTCGAGAAGTCGACCCTGAAGGGCACCGACGGCAAGCTCAATGCCGTGTCGGCGAACGTAGTGGAAGCCGCCGAGCCGATCCTGCTGCCGACGCAACTTGCATGTTCGATCAACGATCCGGACTGCGAGGCGTGCCAGTAAGCGCAGTCCTCTCCCTCCGTCATTGCCGGGCTTGACCCGGCAATCCAGCTTTCTCGGCATGTGCGTTGAGTTTTGAAGCTGGATGCGCGGGTCAAGCCCGCGCATGACGCGGAGGGGAATCGATGCGCCTCGGCACACGACACCAAGTTTCAAAGGACACCAATTCATGCTCGACTGGTCTGATACCCCTTCATCCACGTTGGTGAAGCCCGTGATCGTTCCCGTGCCGCCGACGTTTGCGGTCGCCCCGGCAGGCGCGGTCGACCCCGTGATCGATCGCGCCGGCGGCCGCGTTCGCGTCGACGACAAGGCGATGATCAACTCCCGCGCCGACGTCAATCAGCTGTTGCCGCTGAAATACAAGTGGGCGTGGGAGAAATATCTCGCCGGCTGCAACAATCACTGGATGCCCACTGAAGTCTCGATGCAGGCCGATATCGCGTTGTGGAAATCACGTGACGGCCTGACCGAGGACGAGCGGCGCATGATCAAGCGCAATCTCGGATTCTTCGCCGCATCCGAGTCGCTGGTCGCCAACAACATCGTGCTGGCGATCTACCGCCATTTGACCAATCCGGAATGCCGGCAGTATCTGCTGCGCCAGGCCTTCGAGGAGGCGGTGCACACCCACACCTTCCAGTACATCGTGGAAAGTCTCGGCCTCGACGAAGGCGAGCTGTTCAACATGTACCGCGAAGTTCCTTCGATCACGGAGAAGGCGGCGTGGGCGCTCAAGCACACCCAGAACATCGACAATCCGTCGTTCTCCACCGGCACGCTGGAGAAGGATCAGGCGTTCCTGCGCGACCTGATCGCGTTCTACGTCGTGTTCGAAGGCATGTGGTTCTACACCGGCTTCGCGCAGATCCTGTCGCTGGGACGCCGCAACAAGATGGTCGGCATTGCCGAGCAGTATCAGTACATCCTGCGCGACGAATCGATCCATCTGAATTTCGGCATCGATGTGATCAACCAGATCAAGATCGAGAACCCCCATCTCTGGACGGCGGCCTTCAAGGAAGAGGCACGGCAGATGCTGCACGACGCGGCACAGCTGGAGGCCGGTTATGGTCGCGATACCATGCCGCGCGGCTTCCTCGGCCTGAACGCGGCTTTGTGCGAACAGTACATGCACTTCATCGCCAACCGCCGCTGCGCCCAGATTGGCCTGGCTCCGGTGTTTGCACAGACAGAAAATCCATTTCCCTGGATGTCGGAAGCCATGGACCTGAAGAAGGAGAAGAACTTCTTCGAGACCCGGGTGATCGAATACCAGAGTGGCGGGGCGCTGAGCTGGGAATAGTCCAGCCGGAAGGCATGCGCCAGTGTCCCGCTTCGCAAGTTCGTTGAGTTTCCGGCGATCTCTGTACGAACTTGCGAAGCGATAAGGACACTGGCAATTTATAAGTTTCTAGTGTGCTTATGAACGCGAAGCTCCTGAAAGAGCATGCTGCACATTCACAGGAACTTCGCGTTCAGCACACTAGCCGCGCTTCAAATGAGTAGGGAAGGGGTGATACGCTGGTGTGTCACCCCTTTCTTTATTGCACCGCACTGCCGGAGGCGCTGCAGATGGATGCCTCCCCCAATCTACCCGCCGTCGATGAAAGCTCGATCCGCTATGGCGGATGGCGGGTGGTGCTGATCTGCTTCCTGATGGCGGCGTTCGCCTGGGCGCTCGGCTTTTATGGCCAGGGCGTCTATCTCGCCGAGCTGAAGCGCTCCCATGGCTGGCCGACCGCGACGATCTCGACCGCAACCACGTTCTTCTATTTGTTCAGCGCAGTCCTGGTGGTGTTCGTCAGCGACGGCATCAGGGCGCTGGGACTGCGAACGTTCCTGGCGGGTGCCGTCGTCTGCATGACATCGGCGACCGTGCTGTTCGGCTTTGTCAATGCGCCCTGGCAACTTTACGTGGTCTACACGCTGATGGCGTTCGGCTGGGCCGGGCTGACCATGGCGTCGATTTCGAACACCATCGGCCAGTGGTTCGACACACGGCGCGCGCTTGCCATCAGCCTGGCGCTCAATGGCGCAAGCGTTGGCGGCATCGTTGGCGTGCCATTGCTGGTCGCCTTGATCGGCGCCGTCGGGTTTACGACGGCCGTCGTGAGCATCGCCGTGGTCATGGCGGTGGTGCTGTTGCCGACCATCCTGTTCGGGATCGGACAGCCGCCACATCGGGATCATCACGGACAAGACAGCAATGGCAACCAGATCGCAGCCCTGACCCCCTCTCAAATTCGCGGCGACACCGTCCGCCAGTTGTCGTTCTGGACTATTACATTGCCGTTTGCCCTGGTGCTGCTGGCGCAGATTGGCTTCATCGTGCATCTGATCTCGTTCATGGAGCCGATGATCGGCCGCGAGAAGGCGGGCCTTGCGATGTCGCTGATGACCGTCATGGCGGTGGTGGGTCGTGTCATCATGGGTTTCTTGATTTCCCGCCTCAATCAGCGCGTCGCCTCGGCGGTTCTGTTCGCAAGCCAGGCGCTGGCGCTGTTGGCGATGATCAACATCCCGGGCGAAACCGCTCTGTTCGCCGCCAGCGTGGTGTTCGGCTTCACCGTCGGCAATGCCATCACGCTGCCCTCAATGCTTGTGCATCAGGAGTTCGATGGCCGCGCCTTCGGGGTCGTGGTCAGCCTGACCACGGCGATCAGCAGTGCGATCTCCGCCTGCGGTCCGGCGGTGATTGGCGTGCTGCGTGACCTGTCCGGCAGCTACATCCTGCCGTTTTATGTCTGCATGGGGCTGGAAGTCGCGGCGGCCATCGGTGTTCTGATTCGCCGGCGGCCCAGGGCGGTGGCGTGATTTTCGGGAAAGTAGCCCGGATGAGCGAAGCGATATCCGGGATTCTCATCATGCACGATTCCCGGATGTCGCTGCGCTCATCCGGGCTACAGGCCTGACATCTGATCAGGCGCTCTCGCGCTGCTTCAGCAGATCCTGCAGGTCAAGCCGGCGCGTGAACATGGCGAGTGATCCGTCAGCATTGCGCGGCAATTTGTCCTCGCTGCGATCCCAGTAAAGCTCGACGCCGTTCTGATCCGGATCGCGCAGATAAAGCGCCTCGCTGACCCCGTGATCGCTGGCGCCGTCAAGCGCGATGCCCGCGTCGATCAGGCGCTGCAGGGCATCCGCCAGCGCGGCGCGGGTGGGATACAGGATCGCGGTGTGAAACAGTCCGGTGGTGCCGGGTGGCGGCGGATGGCCGCCCTTGCTTTCCCAGGTGTTCAGTCCGATGTGGTGGTGATAGCCTCCCGCGGCGATGAACGCGGCCTGATCGCCATAACGCTGCATCAGCTCAAAGCCGAGCACGCCGCGATAGAAGCCGAGCGCGCGATCGAGGTCGGCGACCTTGAGGTGAATATGGCCGATGCGGGTGCCCGCAATGATCGGCCTGGCGGATGAAACTGGATCGGACATGACCTCTCGGTCCCCACATGGACGCTAATGCCGCTATGTGGGGGCGACGCTCTCACGGCGCAAGATCGGAGACCTCGCCCTCCGGCAGGCCGAACTCGTAGGCATTGAGGGTCATCGACACCAGCGTGTAGTAGCCGACGAGGCCGATCACCTCGACGAAACCTCGTTGTCCCAGCAACTCCTGCGCTTTGTCATAGAGCGGTTTGGGGACGACATGGGTCTCGTGCAGCGATCTGCTGACGTCATAGATCACTTGCGCCTTCGGATCGTCGAACTGCGGCACACGCCGCGCATTGATGTCGTCGATGATGCGGTGGTCCATGCCGGCGGCCAATGCCAGCTTCTTGTGGGCATACCATTCGAACTTCGCGCTCCAGTGCCGTGCGGTCACCAGAATCGCAAGCTCGGAGTGTTGCGGCGTCAGCGTGGTGTCGTAGCGCAGGAAGGCGCCGAGCCGCGTCGCGTGCCGCGCCATTTCCGGGCTGTGCAACCATGCCATCATCGGCTCCGGTGGCCGGCCGCGTTTGCTGGCGATGGATTCGTCGTAGGTGGCGCGCTGATGCTCGGTCATTTCGCTAGGCGAAATCCAGGTGAGGCGCATGTTGAATTTCCTCCGGTTTCGGTTCTTGTTGTTGGAGCGAGGGATTGACAGGCGCGGCAGCCATGTCGTGCGAAGCGCGGCCAATTGTCATCGATCTGTTGAATTCCGCAAGGCCGCGGCTAAAGTCGCGTCCAACATTTAAATCACAGGAAACGCGCGATGGCCGATCTCGATCAATTCCGCAAAGACACACGTGCCTGGCTGGAGGCCAATTGCCCGCCTGAGATGCGCAAGCCGATGACCAAGGAGGAAGACACCTTCTGGGGCGGCCGCAACGCGACCTTTTCATCGGAGCCGCAACGGATCTGGTTCGAGCGTATGCGCGACAAGGGCTGGACCGTGCCGCACTGGCCGAAGGAATATGGCGGCGGCGGCCTCGACGGTGAAGAGGCGAAGATCCTGCGCCAGGAGATGGCGGCGATATCGGCGCGGCTGCCGCTGGTGAGCTTCGGCATTTCGATGCTCGGGCCGGCGCTGTTGAAATACGGCACCGACGCGCAGAAGCGCGAGCATCTGCCAAAGATCACGGCGGGATCGATCCGCTGGTGCCAGGGCTATTCCGAGCCGAATGCAGGCTCTGATCTCGCCTCGCTGCAGACTCGCGCCGAGGTCAATGGTGACGACTTCATCATCAATGGCCAGAAGATCTGGACGTCGTATGCGAACTTCGCGGATTGGATCTTCTGCCTGGTGCGCACCGATTCCACGGCGAAGAAGCACGACGGCATCAGTTTCATCCTGTTTGACATGACCTCGCCGGGCGTTTCGACCAAGCCGATCCTGTTGATCTCCGGCAAGTCGCCATTCTGCGAAACCTTCTTCGACAATGTGCGGGTGCCGCAGTCCCATGTGCTGGGTCAGGTCAACCGTGGCTG
Organism: Bradyrhizobium prioriisuperbiae; assembly: GCF_032397745.1. NCBI lineage: Bacteria > Pseudomonadati > Pseudomonadota > Alphaproteobacteria > Hyphomicrobiales > Nitrobacteraceae > Bradyrhizobium > Bradyrhizobium prioriisuperbiae. The sequence continues at coordinate 1,574,181 of NZ_CP135921.1, read as the reverse complement.
GGACGTGGCGAAATACCTGTTGCAGCATGAGCGCGCCATGATCAGCGGCATGGGCGAGCGCGGCGTTGGCCGGCCGCTCGGGCAGGTGGCCGCGGATTCGATCGGCACCGACGATCACGGGCATCTGGACGATCCGGTGCTGCGTGGCCAGATCGCGACGTTTGAAATCGACGAAGCGGCGCTGGCCTGCGCGGCTGAGCGCGCGGTGGATCTCGCCAAAGCCGGCCAGGCTCATCCGGCGTTCTCGTCGGCCATGAAATATTACGGCACCGAACTGAACAAGCGCCGGTATGAAATCCTGATGTCGGCCGGCGGCAGCGACGCACTGGAATGGGAAAGTGAGCGGTCCAAGGATGGCGCGCGCGCGCGTGCCTGGTTGCGGACCAAGGCCAACTCGATCGAGGGCGGCACCAGCGAAGTGATGCTCGGCATCGTTGCCAAGCGCATTCTCGATCTGCCCGGCGCGTGATGCGGCTCTCGCCGCCTCTGCGCGGCGCTTTTTCTCGATCTCTTATCTGAACGGATTTTTGTCATGGCACTCGTCCTCAACGAAGAACAATCGATGCTGCGCGACAGCGCGCGCGGCCTGATTGGTACCAAGGCGCCGGTGTCGCACCTGCGGCAACTGCGCGACAGCAAGGACCCGACGGGCTTCTCGCGCGAACTCTGGGGCACTTTTGCGGAGATGGGATTTTCCGGCTTGCTTGTGCCGGAGGAATTCGGCGGCACCGGGCTCGGGTGTGTCGAAGCGGGCATTATCATGGAGGAGATCGGCCGCACCTTGATGCCCTCGCCGTTTCTGTCCACCGCCGTGCTTGCGACGTTGGCGCTGTCGCGCGGCGGAACGGCGGCGCAGAAGTCCGAGTATCTCACTGGAATCGCCAAGGGCGGCTTGATCGCCGCCCTGGCCGTGGACGAGGGGGCAAAGCACCGGCCGCTGCAGACGGCGATGCAGGCCACACGATCCGGCAACGGCTTCAAGCTGAGCGGTGCGAAGGGCTTCGTGATCGATGGTCATGTGGCTGATCTTCTGATCGTGGCGGCGCGCACCTCGGGATCGCCGGGCGAGGCCGGCGGCCTGACGCTGTTTTTGGTGAATCCGAAGAGCAAAGGCATCGCGGTCGAACGCACCGCCATGGTCGACGCGCACAATGCAGCGCGGATCGTGTTCGATGATGTGGACGTGACCGCGGACGGCGTGCTCGGGGAAGTGGACCAGGGCGGGGTGCTGCTGGAAGGCATCCTCAATGTCGGCCGCGGTGTGGTCGCGTCCGAGCTGCTGGGCGCCTCCGAAGAGGTTTTCGGCCGCACAGTCACCTATCTGAAGGAGCGCAAGCAGTTCGGAAAGTTGATCGGCGAGTTTCAGGCCCTGCAGCACCGCGCCGCCCACCTTTATTGCGAAATCGAACTGACCCGGGCCACGGTGCTGAAGGCGCTGCAACTGCTGGACGAGAATTTCGAGGCGGCCGGCCCCGCGGTTGCGGTTGCCAAAGCCAAGGCTGGCACCACTGGGACCCTTGCCGTGCAGGAGGCGGTGCAGATGCATGGCGGCATGGGGATGACGGATCAGTTCGACATTGGATTTTTTATGAAGCGGGCACGTGTTTGTCAGGAACTTTTTGGCGATTCAAACTTTCATGCTGATCAACTAGCGCGGCTGAGAAAATACTGACGCGGGTTCATCTCTTTGAATTCGCATAACCTATTGAAAATAAGCTGCTTTCTGTCGGCAATCGAGGCGTGCCGCACCGGGAAAAGCTGACGACGGACGGGGCACGACCAAGGCCGGCAAGTTTCATACTAAAGTAGCATGAGGGGCATCCCCGCGCCTGGCCTGCTACCGTGAGCATCGAATGGTCCCGGCAGAGCCTGCCCTGCGATTCAGCGAAGACCTGTTCCCTGTCGGCGGTGGCCGGCTGGGCGCTCTCATCCGCAACCATCCCTGGTCGCGGACGCAATTGGGCCCGATCTTGCGCTGGCCACAGAGCCTGAAGACCGCCATCGACATGATGATGCAGTCACCGGTTCCGATGTGCCTGCTGTGGGGCGCCGATGGCATCACGGTCTACAACGATGCCTATGTCGGCATCGCCGGCAACCGGCATCCCGCGATGCTGGGCAAATCCATCTTCGAGACCTGGCCCGAAGTTGCCGATTTCAATCGGCGAGTGATGGATGCCGGACTTGCCGGTCGTGCGGTCTCGTTTCGCGATCAGCATCTCGTGCTCAACCGCAACGGTAGACCGGAAGACGTCTGGCTCAATCTCGACTACAGCCCGATCCGCGACGAGGAGGGCTTGCCGGCCGGCGTTCTGGCGATCGTGTCGGACACCACAAAGCAGGTTCTTGCCGCGCGGCAGTTGCGGGCACGCGAGGCGGAGCTCGCGCGGGTCCAGCGCATCGGCAAGGTCGGTGGCGTCGAGGTGTTTTTCGAGAACGGCTTCCAGAATCGCAGGTCGCCCGAGTATTTGACGATTCACGGCTTGCCGCCGGAAGCGGCGCATGAGAGTCACGAGGCTTGGGTCGCGCGTATCCATCCAGACGATCGCGTGTTCACCGAAAAGCAGTTTCGTGATGCGATTGCCGGGAGCGGACGCGACTATAATGCGCAATATCGCATTATCCGCCCCAGTGACGGAGAAACCCGCTGGATTTCCGTGAGTGCCGAGATCGAGCGCGATGCGAACGGCCGCGCCGTCAGGCTGGTCGGCGCGCATATCGATATCACCGAGCGCGAGATTGCCGCGGCAGAGCTTGCGCGCCTCAACACGACACTGGAACAGAAAGTCGAGCAGAGCACGCGCGAACTCGATCGCCTCTGGAGCGTCTCGGAGGACATGCTGCTGGTGACGGACAAGCGCGGCGTGTGCCTCAGCGTCAACCCGGCCTGGACGAGCGTGCTGGGCTGGTCGGAGGAGGACTTGCTGGGCAAGACGTCGGAGTGGCTGGAACATCCCGACGATATCGAACGCACCCGGGCGCAGGTCGCGTATCTGGCCACGGATGGCGTGATGCCGCGCTTTGAAAATCGCTTTCGTCACAAGGACGGGTCTTATCGCTGGATCTCCTGGACCGCGGCACGTGACGATGGCCAGGTCTACGCGGTGGGCCGCGACGTAACCGCTGAAAAGAAGGCCCAGGAGGCCTTGCAGACCGCGGAAGAGCAATTGCGGCAGTCGCAGAAGATGGAGGCCGTCGGTCAGTTGACGGGGGGCATCGCGCACGATTTCAACAATCTGCTGACTGGCATCATCGGTGGCCTCGATCTCGTCAAGCGGCGGCTCGCCTCGGGCCGCACCAATGATGTCGATCGCTTTATCGATGCCGCCGTCACGTCCGCCAATCGGGCCGCAGGGTTGACCAACCGGTTGCTGGCATTCTCCCGGCGTCAGGCGCTCGATCTCAAGCCGCTTGATCTCAAGCACCTCATCGTATCGCTGGAGGATTTGCTTCGGCGCACGCTGAGTGAGCAGGTGGATGTGCGCATCGCGACGCCGGACAATCTGTGGATTGCGGAAGGCGACGCCAACCAGATCGAAACCGCGTTGATCAATCTTGCGATCGATGCGCGCGATGCGATGCCGGATGGCGGCCTGCTCACCATTGAAGCCGACAACGTGACGGTGGCCGCCGGCGATCCGCAGCGCGAGATCGCGCCTGGAGATTATATCGTGATGCGCGTCAGGGATAACGGCGTCGGCATGCCGTCCGACGTCCAGAAACGTGCGTTCGATCCGTTTTTCACCACCAAGCCGATGGGGCAGGGCACCGGTCTCGGTTTGTCGATGGTTTATGGCTACGCCAAGCAGGCCCGCGGCCATATTCATCTCGACAGCCTGGAGGGCGAGGGAACAATCGTTTCGCTGTATCTCCCGCGCTATCTTGGTCCGGCGAAGGTGGCCTCAGGCGATGGAAACGACGCGCAATCGCCATCCGAGGAGACAGTGCTGGTGATTGAAGACGACAGCGCGGTGCGGCTGATGCTCATCGAAGCTTTGCAGGACCTCGGCTATGCCACGATCGAAGCCACGGACGACAAAGGGGCCATTCCAGTGCTCGAATCTGGCCGGCGTATCGATCTTCTGGTGACCGATGTCGGATTGCCCGGCCTGAATGGCCGTCAGATCGCCGATTTTGCCCGCCTGCAACGCAAGAATCTGCGGGTGTTGTTCATCACCGGCTATGCGGAAGATGCCGCCATGCGCGACGGCTTCCTTGAACCCGGGACGGAAATTCTGGCAAAGCCGTTTTCCATCGATGCGCTGACCGGGCGGCTGCGGCGAATAACCTCACAGCAAACTGCGCCAACCCGTCATTAGGTTGTTGCCGGACCGTCAGCGGATCGGTGGGGCATACTGAATTCCCCCGGAATTCCACAGCTGGTTCAATCCGCGTGGGATGGCGAGCTTGGTGCCGACGCCGACATTGCGATCGTAGACCTCGCCATAATTGCCGACCAGGCGGATGATACGGGTGGCCCAATCCCGGGTGAGGCCGATCTCTTCGCCATAGCTGCCTTCGGTTCCGACCAGCCGCTTCACGTCCGGCTTCGCTGATTGCAGCGCTTGATCGATGTTCCTGGAGGTCACGCCGAGCTCTTCGGCGTTCAGCATCGCGAAGTGCGTCCATTTGACGATTTCGAGCCAGCGATCGTCGCCCTGACGAACCACCGGACCCAGCGGTTCCTTGGAAATGACATCCGGAAGAATAACGTGGTCACCGGGCTTGGCGAAATTGGCGCGTTCCGAATGCAACTGCGAGACGTCGCTGGTGAAGACGTCGCACTGCCCGCTGTCATAGGCCTTGATCAGGTCGGTGACGGTGGTGAACTGGATCTCGTCGTACTTGATGTTGTTGGCGCGGAAGTAGTCGGCGAGATTGAACTGCGTTGTCGTTCCCGACTGCACGCAGACCTTGGCTCCGTTGAGATCAAGCGCGGAATCCGCGTTGCGCGCCCGCCGCACCATGAAGCCCTGACCGTCGTAGTAGGTCGTGCCGGTGAAGTGGAGATTGAATTCTGTCTCGCGCGACATCGTCCATGTCGAGTTGCGCGACAGCACATCGATCTTGCTGGACTTCAGGGCCGCAAATCGCTCGCTGGCATTGAGAGGAACGTACGTCACCTTGCTGGCGTCGTTGAAGATCGCGGCCGACAGCGCCCGGCAGAAATCGACATCGAAACCGGTCCAGTTGCCCTTGTCGTCAGCGATCGAGAATCCGGTCAGTCCGGTGGACACACCACAGAGCAAGCGGCCGCGATCCTTGATCGCCGTGAGCGTCTGGGCCTGCGCCGTTGTGGCGGCAAGGCCGATCGTCGCGGTCAGCGCCGAAGCGGAGAGTCCGCGGGCAAGCGTCTTGAAAGCAAGAGATTTGGACAGCGAAGCGAGTGATTTGAACATCGGACTCTCTCGTTAAGACGGGGTCTTGCGAATTTGTGCTGGGCAGAGAATGCGACGGTCAGATCTCCGGCCGCTGCCGGACAACGACCTTGGTGCCCACGGGTACGCGATTGAACAGGTCGGTCACGTCGGCATTGACCAGACGGAAACAGCCCGACGACACCGCGCTTCCAATGGTCTGCGGCTGGTTGGTGCCGTGGATGCGGTAGACGGTGGCGCCGAGATACAGCGCCCGCGCGCCCATCGGGTTGCCCGGTCCGCCAGCCATGAAACGCGGCAAATAAGGCTGGCGCTGGATCATTTCCGACGGAGGTGTCCAGTCGGGCCACTCAGCCTTGCGTGAGATCTTCAGCAAGCCTTGCCATTGGAACCCTTCGCGGCCGACGCCGATGCCGTAGCGCATGGCCCGGCCGTTGCCCTGGACCAGATAGAGATAGCGCTCCGCTGTCTGGATGACGATGGTGCCGGGTGGCTCGGTGGTGCGGAAGAACACCATCTGGCGCTGATACTCCGGTGGCAGCGATTCATCCTCCGGCACGAAGCCGGGTTGATCGTCGATGTTCATCTCGGCGTTCTGGGTGAAGCCTTCGGAGGCGGGAGCAATCAGAAGCGCGAAGATCGCGAGCTGGATGCAGATGAGAAATCGGATCATTGCCATTCGGTCCATCGCTAGAGCATGATCCGGAAAAGTGGAAACCGGTTTTCCGAAAAGATCATGCTCAAACAAAGAGAAGAGATTATGATGCGATTCCCTTTAATCGCATCATAATCTAGTCGAGCAGAGCGGCGCCATCAAAGCCCAGCCGTCGCAGGCTGGCAAGGGTTAGCCGCATAGGGGTTGACTTGACTGATTCTCGTAAAACCCTGATGTCGTCGATCTTGAGGCGGGTTCGCGTGAGGCATCGCCGCGCGAACTGATGCTGGCGCATTCTAGGCAGGCGCGATCCAAAGCCGCAGCCCATACGATATCACCGTCACGGTCAGAACGCCGGCGAGCCACAGGGCCACAAACCAGGCGAGCCGCATGGCCAGCGATGCCTGCTGGCCTTTCATCAATGATAGCCCGTGCCGTGGTCGACCTTGCCACGGAATACCCAGTAGGCGAAGGCCGTATAGATCAGGATGATCGGCACCATGATCGCGACGCCGACCAGCATGAATTGCTGGCTGTTGGTCGGTGCGGCGGCCTGCCAGATCGTGATGCTGCGCGGCACGATGTAGGGAAACATGCTGATGCCGAGGCCGGCATAGGACAAAGCGAACAGCACCAGCGAGAGGAAGAACGGACGGTAGTCCTGCTTGTTGCTGAGGCTGTTGACCAGCAGCAGCGTAACAGCGGCAACCGCGATCGGCACCGGTGCGGTCAGCAGGATGTTGGGCCAGGCAAACCAGCGCCGCCAATATTCCGCCTCGAGAAATGGCGTTGCGAGACTGACAACGGCAATGGCAAGCAGCGTCGCCACCAGGAATCGCCAGCTCAGCACATAAGCGCGATCGCGGAGGTCGCCGTTGGTCTTCATGACCAGCCAGGTTGCGCCGAGCAGGCCATATCCGGCGACCAGAGCGAGTCCGGTAAGCACGCTGAATGGTGTCAGCCAGTCCCACCAGCCACCGCCGTAGATGCGCCCGCTGACCTTGATTCCTTGCAGGATGGCCCCAAGTGCGATTCCCTGCGCCAGTGTGGCCAGCAGCGAGCCGCCGGCGAAGGCGATGTCCCATAGATTGCGTTCACGCTGCGATCGCCAGCGGAACTCGAAGGCGACGCCGCGAAACACCAGTCCCAGCAGCATGGCAATGATCGGCGTGTACAGTGCCGGCATCAGCACTGCGTAAGCCAGCGGAAATGCGGCGAACAGTCCGCCGCCCCCCAGCACCAGCCAAGTCTCGTTGCCGTCCCAGACCGGCGCGACCGTATTCATCATGACATCGCGATCCTGTTTCCTGGGAAAGAATGGAAACAGCATGCCAAGGCCGAGGTCGAATCCGTCCATCACCACGTAGGCGAACACCGCGAAGGCGATGATGAAGGCCCAGATGATCGTGAGGTCGAGAACATCCGGCATGGCCTATGTCCTCCCCTGATGCGACGGCCCGGCCGCGACGCTTGCCACCGCAGGCGTCAGGCCGGCGGCACGTCCCGGCATCTCGGCGCTCGGACCTTCCTCGCCATGATGCGGTGGTGCCGCCATCAGCCGCAGGATGTAGACGGCGCCAGCGGCGAACACCACGAAGTAGACGATGACAAAGGCAATCAGCGATGATGCGACCGCCGGTGCGGCGAGCGGCGATGCGGCGTCGACGGTTCGCAACAGGCCATAGACGGTGAATGGCTGCCGGCCGGCTTCGGTGGTGACCCAGCCCGCCAGCACGGCGATGAAGCCGGCGGGCCCCATCATCAGCGCCATCCAGTGCAGGGGGCGCCATTGATACAGGGCGCCGCGCCAGCGTGCGAGCAGGCTGAACAGGCCGAGGCCCAGCATCAGGAAGCCGATGCCGACCATGATGCGGAACGACCAGAACACGATCGGCACATACGGCCAATTCTCGCGCGGGACGCTGTCGAGGCCTTTCAACGGTGCATCGAGCGAATGCTTGAGTATCAGCGACGAGGCCTTCGGGATCTGCAGGGCATAGTCCACGGTTGCGCGATCCTGGCTCGGCAATCCGAACAGGATCAGCGGCGCCCCATCCGGATGGCTCTGGAAGTGGCCTTCCATGGCCATCACCTTGGCGGGCTGATGCTCCAGCGTGTTAAGCCCGTGTTGGTCGCCTGCCAGGATCTGGACCGGCGCGACCAGCGCCGCCATCCACATCGCCATCGAGAACATCACGCGCGGGCCGTCTCCGACGCTGTCCCGCAGCAGATGAAAAGCGCCGACCGCGCCGACCACGAAGGCCGTGGTGAGATAGGCCGCCAGCACCATGTGCACCAGGCGATAGGGAAATGACGGATTGAAGATCACCTTCCACCAGTCGGCGGCGATGTACTGCCCGGCAGCGTTGATGGCGTAGCCGGCTGGTGTCTGCATCCACGAGTTCGCTGACAGAATCCAGAACGCCGAGATCAGCGTGCCGACCGCCACCATCAGCGTGGCGAAAAAATGCAGCCTGGGGCCGACCCGTTTCAACCCGAACAGCATTACGCCGAGAAAGCCTGCTTCGAGGAAGAAGGCGGTGAGCACCTCATAGGCCATCAGCGGGCCGATCACCGGTCCCGTCTTGTCGGAAAATGCCGCCCAGTTTGTGCCGAATTGATACGACATCACGATGCCGGACACGACACCCATGCCGAACGCCACCGCGAAGATCTTCAGCCAGTAGTTGAACAGATTGATGAAGACCTCACGGCCGCTCCACAACCACAACGCTTCCAGAACCGCGAGATAGCTGGCGAGGCCGATCGAGAAGGCCGGAAAGATGATGTGGAACGACATCGTGAACGCAAACTGCGCGCGTGCGAGAACGACGGCGTCGAGACCTTCCAGCATGGCGAGTATCCGTCACGATGAATCGCAACGGTTATGTATCACGCCATGCCGGTGATGGATATATGCCGAGTTGTCCTATCGCAGGACCGGCTCCTCGCGCCGCATGCAGAACAAAGCGAGCGTGGCCAATGAAGGGCATTCACCGGATGGCGAATCAACTTTCTGCACTCAGTAATTTCTGGATAGTGCGTTCGATCTCGTCGTATTGGCCCTCGCCGGCATGGGTAAAGACGATCTTTCCAGTGCGGTCGACGATGTACTGCGCCGGCCAGTACTGATTGCGATACGCGTTCCAGGTTGCAGAATTGTTGTCCTGTGCGACCGGGTATCGGATGCCGTGCCGCTTAAGGGCGGACTGGACGTTGCTGGTGGAATGCTCGAACGGAAATTCCGGCGTGTGGATACCGACCACGACCAGGCCCTTGTCCTTGTATTTTTCATAGAGCTGCGTCACGTGCGGCAAGGTGCGGACGCAGTTGATGCAGCCATAGGTCCAGAAATCGACCAGCACCACCTTGCCGCGCAACGATGCGATGTTCAATGGCGCGGAGTTGAGCCAGCTCGTGATGCCGACGAAATCCGGCGCGCTGGTGCTGGTGTCGGCAAGCCTGAGCGAAGCGGAGACGGAGGCGTCTTCGCTCCAGCCCAGGCTCGGAGCGCCGATCAGGCAGAGAGCGGCGACGGCCGCGGACGTTAATGTGGTTCTCAACATTCTGGCTCGGATCATGGATGTCTCCCTTGTGTTTAGAGGCCGGTCTGGCCGCTTGGATAAAATTCCGTCAGCCATGCCGCGATTTCCGTGTCGTACTGAAAGTACATGGCGGCCGCGAAGGCGATCACGATGATGCCGAAAGCCTGCTGCAATCGCGGAGCGAAACGCGCGACGCTGCGGACGCGGGTGGTGACGGCCTGGCCGCCATAGGCGATTGCAAGCATGGGAATGGCTGCACCGACCGCGTAGGCCAGCAGCAGCACGCCGGACCAGCCAAACGAGCCGGCAGTCGCGATCACGGTCAGGATCGATCCGAGCACCGGACCAGCGCAAGGCGTCCACACCAGGCCCAGCGTGGCGCCGAGGACGAAGCCGCCAATATTGCCGGAGTGGTCGCCAAGGCGACGGCCCTGCAAACCATGAGACAGGCCCGCGATCTGCGTCGTCAGCCACTCGAACGGCGCCGGCCAGAGCATCAGCATGCCGAAGGCCGCAAGCAGGATGATTGCAAAGGTGCGCAGAATATTCGGATCGACACCGAAGGCGCGCGTGAGCGAGCTGAGCAGCAGCGCCACCGCAGCGAACGAGGCGACAAAGCCGAGTGCAATGAAAGCCGGTCTGGTCTTGCTGTCCTGGCTGACGGATGCGCCGAGCAGGATCGGCAGCACCGGCAGGGTGCACGGTGCGGCGATGGTTACAACGCCGGCAAGCAGCGCAAGGAGGAGATCCGGCAAGGTTACACCGATCAGGCAGGCCGCTCGTGATAAGCGGGCATGGATCGATCTTCGTGGTGCACGTCCCCGGCGTTACACCGCCGGCCTCACGTGTGCGTGAAGCGGATCAAACCGATCTGGCGCGGGGCCCAAAAACACCAAGGCCCGGACGGGGGGCATCCCGCTTGGGCCGTTTGGAGGTGTTTAGTCAGAAAGAAGAATTAGCGAACATCAATGCCGGGAGTAATGACGCAGACATCCGCCGAGCTCTTGAAGCTGCAATCGGTCACTTGTTCGCGCACTGTGCTGGCTCCGCCATCGCGCTGGGCGCGGAGCTGCGGGTTCTGGCTCGCCTGTGTCGCAAGCATGGAGATCGCGCCGAGCGGGACGATGAAAAAGCGAAGACTTGACTTCAGAAGACTTGGCTTCAGCATGGTGCTCTCCTTATGCGGCCAGGCCGTCGATGCCCTGGCTCTTGAGCAGCTCCGCCAGCGCCTTGCGGGCATAGAACATGCGGGTCTTCACGGTCGCCTGCGGAATACCGATGATCGCGCCGGCTTCTTCCACCGACTTCTCGTGGTAGTAGACGAGATCGATCACTTCGCGATGGGCGTCCGACAGCTTGTTCATGCAGGCGCGCAGCATGGCGCTGGTCCTGGAGCGATCGAACGCGGCTTCCGGGGTATCGTTTTCATCGGCGATCTGCATCACCTCGTCCTGCTCGATATCCTCGAAGCGGCGCTGGCGCAGGGCGGTGAGAGCCTTGAAACGGGCGATTGACAGGATCCAGGTCGACACCTGCGAGCGCTGCTCGAACTGGCCGGCGGTGCGCCACACGTCCAGAAAGACTTGGCTGACCAGGTCCTCGGCGATCGAAGCGTCCCGGACGATCCGGAGAATGAAGCGATAGGCGCGGACGTGATGACGGGCATAGAGGATGTGCATTGCGCCCTTTTCACCGTCGGCGATGCTCTCGATCAACATCTCATCCGACGTGGCCTGAGCGGCGAGAACGCCTTGGGCGGCTGCGTTGGTGATTGCGAATGCGGTCTGCATGATCGGCTCCCTCTCGCGCTTCGGCGCGCGTCGTTGGGGAGATTGATAAGGGACCTGCGTTTCATCCCGTTTCCGCGGAAAGCGGAAAATGGTTTCATGACCGGACCTTTTTGTTTCGCCGCGACAGGTCCGACGAAACAATAGGCCAAAAAACTCAATGATTTCAATATTACCCGTCAAGCCATTGTCGCGCGGGCCTTTTGGTTCCACGGCCGTCGGCACGAAAAAGAAGAGCATTTTCGAGCGATATGGCGGGTTCTCGTTGCCAGCCTGTCGGACGGGGCGCGGTTTTAGCCCTTTTCGTCGGTCGGCGAGAAAAGGTAGCCGCCGCCACGAATGGTCCGGATCACGCTCGGGCGGGCCGGATCCGGCTCGATCTTGCGCCTGATCCGCATGATCCGCAGGTCGACGGCCCGGTCAAAAGCCTCGCTATCCCTGGCATTTGCCAGTTCGAGCAGCCGTTCACGGGACAGCACCCGCTTCGGGTTGGCGGCGAACACTTTGAGCAGCCCGTACTCCGAGGCCGTCAGCGGGTGCTCGTTGCCTTCGTCGTCCCGCAGCGCCTGGGCATCGAGATCGAGCCACTTGGTTCCGAACCGGACCAAGGCGTCTTTCGAGGTCTTGGCGGCCTCCGCCGGGCCGGCCGCAGAGCCCTTTGCGGGAGCGCTTCGGCGCAACACCGAACGGATCCGCGCCATCAGTTCGCGCAGCTCGCAGGGCTTGGCGAGATAGTCGTCGGCGCCGAGTTCGAGGCCCACGACCCGGTCGATCGGGCTTGCGGTGGCCGTCAGCATGATGACCGGAACATTCATTCGGCTTTTCAGGTCGCGAATGATCGAAAGCCCGTCTTCCTCAGGCATGTTCAGATCGAGCACCACCAGATCGGGCATGCCGATCTCGATGGCGCTGCGCAGGCTTTTGCCGCCGTCGCAAAGCGTGACGCCAAATCCGTGCATGCGCAGATAGTCGCCCACCATTTCGCGCGCCGGCGCTTCATCGTCGACAATAATGATGTGTGGCGTCTGGCTCATGTCAGTCCGTTTTCTTGTTGGGCAACGTGATGGAGAAGGTGGCGCCCTGACCGGGGCCGGCGCTGTGCGCGGAGACGTTGCCACCGTGCATGTCGATGATCCGTTTGACGATGGAGAGGCCGAGACCGGTGGAGCTTTCGCCCGCGGTCGGCTTGGCGGACAGCCGCTGGAAGCGGCCGAACAGCCGTCCGATGTCTTCGGGCGAAAGGCCGGCGCCTTGATCGGTGACGCGAATGGTCAGTTGCTCCGCATCATGGGCGACGGCCAGCGAGATCTTGCCGCCGATCGGGCTGTATTTGATGGCGTTGCTGACCAGGTTGTCGATCGCCTCTCGCATCCGGTCGGAATCGCACATCGCCATCTGGTTGGTCGGCGCCGAGACCGTCAGCGATTGCTGTTTGTTGACCGCCAGAGGCTGGTTTGCTTCCGCCACTTCGGTGACCAGAAGGGCGATGTCCACCGGCTCGCGGCGAATGGTGATGTCGAAGGCATCCGCCATCGCATCGGAAATCAGGTGATCGACCATGGTGGTCAGCCGCTTGGTGGCGTCGCGGATGTGATCGACCTGCGCCACGACGTGCTCCCGGGCGGAATCGACGCTGATCAATTCACTCAGCATTTCGGTGCGTCCGAGGATCACGCCGAGTGGATTCTTCAGGTCGTGAGCGACGGTGCCCAGCACCTCGTTCTTGAAGGCATTGGCGCGCTGCAGCCGCAGCCACTGCGAGGACAGCCGGCGGTTGGCGGTCATCAGCGCGCGGGTTCGCTCCGTCACGCGGCCCTCGAGCTGCGCGTTGGCGTCCTGCAGCTGCTGGTAAAGGATGACGTTGTCGAACGCGATCGACAGCCGACTGCCGAAAATCTCGACCAGTGCGCGGTCGGTATCCAACAGCTCCTTGGCGGATTCGAGCAGCACGATCACCTCCCGGCCGCTGCCGGTGCGCACATAGAGCACGGTGCGATGATCGGCGAACTCGTGCCGGCGACGGTGGAATGCGGCCTCCACCATGTTGCGGAGCTCGATATCGAGCTGGCGCGACGCATCGCAGCCGGTAAAACGGCTATAGCAGCCGGAGCCGGCAAGGACTGAGAACGTGTCGCCGACGTCGCCGCCGTCGCGCAGCACCAGAATCCCCGCGCAATCGACGTTCAGCAGCGAAGTGATCTGCGTCAGCACGCCTTCGGCCAGGCGCTGCATCGACTTGAAGTCGTACAAAGTGGAGGCGGCATCGATGATGATCTCGAGGCCGCGCCGGGTCTGCACCATCCGTTCCAGCTGCTGGTAGCTGCGTAACGCCGCGGTCAGTGACGTGAACAGCTTGTCGGCGGTGAGCTCGGTCTTCGCTTTATAGTCGTTGATGTCATAGTCCACGATGACGCGGCGCTCCGGCGCCTGCCCGGGCTGTCCCGTGCGCAGGATGATGCGCACGGTCTCGTTCTTCAGCTCGTTGCGAATGTACTGCACGAGTTCAAGACCCGCGGCATCTGTCTCCATGATCACGTCGAGCAGCACGGCGGCGATGTCGGGGTGCTCCCGCAACAGCAGCCGGCCGTCGGCGGCGGAGTACGCTGAAAGAATTTCGAGCGTCTGGCCGTTGAGGTTGTAGTCGCTCAGCGCAAAGCGCGTGCCTTCGTGCACGGCATGATCGTCATCGATCACGGCGATCTTCCATTTGCGGCCGGTGATTGTCTCCGGCGCGTGGCCGGAGTCGTCGATCAAATGGAGGACATCGTCCTGGTCGGCCATTGCGTTGTTCCGCGTTCTGTTGCGTTGCTGGTGGATCCCGAGCCGCGCAGGGCGTTTCTCGGGATGATAATGCGAAATGTTGTGCCCAGTCCCGGCCGTGACTCCAGTCTCATGCGTCCGCCGAGCTGCTGGATGACCAGATTGTAGACGATATGCAGGCCGAGCCCGGTGCCGCCTTCGCTGCGGCGGGTAGTGAAGAACGGATCGAACGCCTGCCGCTGCACCTCGGACGTCATGCCGACGCCGTCATCGGCGAACACCAGCTCGATATCGCCGGTGCCATGCGGCGCCGCACTGATGCTGATCGTGCCGGCGCGTCCGTCGGGAAACGCGTGGGTGGCGGCGTTGAGGAACAGATTGGTCAGAACCTGCCCGTAGGAGCCAGGATAGCTGTTGAGAAACAGGTCGTCCGGCACGTCGACGGCCACCGTGATCGGGGCCTTCTTCAGCACCGGCCTGAGGCTGGCGACGATCTGGTCAGTGGCTTCGCGCAATTCGAATTCTCGCTGCTCGGCATGGGATCGGTCGACAGCGACCTGCTTGAAAGACTGGATCAGTTCACCGGCGCGCTGCAGGTTGCCGACCAATTGCTGGGCGGCATCGCGCGACAGGCGAATGAATTCGTCGAGCTGCGAGCGCCGCAGCGGTGCGCTCCCATTCAGATCGTTGGCGAACATTTCGGTGCGCCGGGCAAAGCTCGATGCCACCGTGAGGCTGATGCCGATCGGATTGTTGACCTCATGGGCGACACCTGCGACCAGGCCGCCCAGCGCGGCCAGCCGCTCCGCGTCGATCAGGTTCTGCTGGGCCGCGCTCAGCTCGGCAAGCGCGTTCTCGGCTTTTTCCTTGGACGCGCGCAGTTCGTCCTCGGCGGTGCGTTTGGCGATGGCATTTTCGCGGAAGACCTCGACCGACCGGGCCATGGCGCCGACTTCGTCCACGGCATGCGTGCCCTGAACCTTGCGGTCGAGATCGCCGGACGTGATCGCCTGCATCGATGTCATGATCTGCTGCAGCGGCAGGCGGATGCTTAGCGCGATCACGATGCCGGCGACAATGATGACGGCGAGGAAGAACAACGAGATCGACAGCACCTTGCGCGAGATGTCGGCCAGCGTCCGGTCGAATTTTTCTTGCGCGAGCTGTTCGCGCTGCCGCATCTTCACCGACAGCCCGTCGATGGCTGCGATGGTTTCAGCCTGGCTGGCGTCGATCGAGTTGCGCAGCAGGGCTGTGCGTGATGCGAATTGCTCGGCGAGCTTGCCGAGGCCGTCGCGCAGCGCCGTGGTGCGCTGCTTCAGTCGTTGCAGGGCGATGCGCTGCAGGTCGTTCTCGGCCAGATCCGTCATGACCGGAATGGTGCGCTCAATGGTCTCGGTGTTGCGGCGGGCCTCTTCAGCGGATTCACTGGCAAGTGAAAGATAATAGGCGTTCGCCGCCACCAGCATCGCGGTGAAGGCTTCGCGCGATTTGCCAAGCGCCGGCCAGATCAGCGCCTCGCGCCGGCCGGTGGCGCCTTCGATGATCGAGTAGAGTCCGGCAATGTCCTTGGCCGGCGTTAGCACCTGCTGCTCATAGGTCTTGGCGATGGTCGCCTGCACCGAACGCAGCTCGCCGAACCCGTCGAGGAACGATTCGGTGACCCGCTCGAGCTCCTCGACCGATCCCGACAGCATCGGGTCGGTGGAAGCGCGGCTCTTCAGCGTTCCCAGCACCGCTTCCCGCAGCAGCAGGATTTCCGCGAACAGATCCGGACTCGGCTGGTTGATGTAGCGATGGATCAGGTTCTGCAGGCGCCCGGTTTCGCTTTCCAGCAGCGCCAGCACCTTGTCCGACTTGCGCACTTGCCGCACGTCGTCCCATGCCGAATCCAGCACCTTGGCGCCGCTCCAGATCAGGCCGGCCAGCACCAGGACAACGGCCGAGTTCAGCGCCGCGATCGAGAGGATGCGCCAGCGGATCGGTACCGCACGCACCAGGTTGACGATGCCAAAGCGGCTGCGCGCGACCAGGGTCTCGCCCTCGTTCGTGCTCTGCGCCGTGCTGGGTGTCGGGGAAACGGTGGGCAACTCACTGCACCTGATGACTGAACTTGATGTATTGGACCCGATTTATCGCAGTTGGTTCAATGAACATCGCGAATCCGCTTGAGGAGGTCGCTCATCACCGGATCGAGCAGTGCCTGCTTGTGCACGTCGGCCATTGCCGCTTCGAACGGCTTGCGGTCGAATTCGGTGATGATCGAAATGCCGGCCGCCTCGGCCTGCTGCCGCGAACTGTCCTCAAGCTCCTTCCATTTCTTGCGCATGAACAGGCTCGCTTCCTGCGCGGCCTCGCGGAACATGGCCTGGCCTGTCGGGGGCAGGCTGTCCCACGCCTTCTTCGACATCACCAGCACTTCGGGGCTCATGGTGTGCTCGGTCAGCGTATAATTGCCGGCGTACTTATAGTGATCCGTGGTGACGTAGGAGGGCCAGTTGTTCTCCGCGCCGTCAATCAGTTTGGTGGCAAGCCCGGTGCGCACCTGGCCATAAGGCAGTTCGACCGGTTCGGCGCCGAGCGCCTTGATCATGCTGACCATCAGCGGCGATTGCTGCACGCGAATCCGCAAGCCTTTCATGTCGGCCAGGCTGCGGATCGGGCGGACACTGTTGTAGACCGACCGCGCCCCGGAATCGAAGAACGCCAGACCGACGAATCCATAGGGCTCAAAACTGGCCAGGATCTCCTTGCCGATCGGCCCGTCGAGCACCTTGTTGAGGTGGTCATTGGAGCGGAACAGAAACGGCAGCGCCAGCACGTTGACGGAGGGCACGAAACTGCCGATCGGCGCCACATTGGTGCGGTTCAGATCAATGGCGCCGACTCGTGTCTGCTCGATGGTCTCTTTTTCCTCGCCGAGTTGGTTGGAATGAAACACCCGGATCATGTATTCGCCGTGGCTGCGCTCGGCCACCAGCTTGCCCATGTAGCGCAGTGCCTGGACCGTTGGATAATCCTCGGCCTGGGTGTCCGCGGCGCGGAATTCTCGCGCAACCGCCTGCCCGGCCAACGCCGTCCATGCCGCAGTCAGCGCAAAAGCCGCGATGGTGCCGGGGAGGGATCGACGAAACAGCGGCAACTTATCACCCCATGGCCAATATCAATTTCGAAAAACATTGGTATGTACTTGATCTTAACAGAAAGCGCCCGGAGCTGGCTATCGGTGCGCCAGGGCCGGAAAACCGGGTCCTGATGGCATAAAAGCCTGTCCGGCGGGTTAAATACCAGCCTTCCGGCCCATCATGGCCCGGAAGTAGGCTGGGACAAGGACAGTTCGATGAGGACGGGGTGCAACTGGCGATCGAGGCTTGTGGCGGCCGCCCTGCTGCTGCCGCTGCTGTCCGCCCCGGTCCGCGCCGCGACCGATATCGTCTGGTGGCACGCCATGCAGGGCGAGCTTGGCCGGCAGCTGGACAAGCTCGCCGACGACTTTAACCGCTCGCAGGCTCAATACCGGATCGTCCCGGTCTACAAGGGCAACTACACCGAGACCGTCACCGCGGCGATTTTCGCCTTCCGCTCGCGAACGCAGCCGGCCATCGTCCAGGTCAACGAGATCGCCACCGCGACCATGATGGCGGCAAAAGGCGCGACCTATCCGGTGTTCGAACTGATGCGGGACGAGGCCGAGGCGTTCTTTCCGATGGCCTATCTGCCTGCCGTGGCCGGCTATTACACGGATCTCGACGGCAACATGCTGTCGTTTCCGTTCAATGCCTCGACGCCAATCCTTTATTACAACAAGACTCTGTTTCGCGCGGCGGGGCTCGATCCGGAGGTGCCGCCAAAGACCTGGCCGGAGCTCGGGGCTGCGGCGCAGCGCCTGCGTGCCGCCGGTGCTCCCTGCGGGTTCACCACCCACTGGCCGTCCTGGATCAATGTCGAGAATTTTTCGGCACTGCATAACGTGCCGATCGCAACCAAGGCGAATGGCATGGGTGGCATCGATGCCGTGCTCACCTTCAACAACCTGTTGATGGTTCGCCACATCGCACAGCTCGCCGCGTGGCAAAAGACCAAGGTCTTCGACTATAGCGGCCGGGCCACCACCGCCGAGCCACGCTTCCAGCGCGGCGAGTGCGGGATCTTCCTGGGATCCTCGGCCACCCGAGCCGACATCCGGGCCAATTCGAAGTTCGAGGTTGGCTACGGCATGCTGCCCTACTGGCCCGATGTGCCAGGTGCGCCGCAGAATTCCATCATCGGCGGCGCCACGCTGTGGGTGCTGAAGGATCGCCCGCGCGACGAATACAAGGGCGTTGCACGCTTCTTCGCCTATCTGTCGCGTCCGGAAGTGCAGGCGGCCTGGCACCAGAATACGGGCTATATGCCGATCACCCGTGCCGCCTACGACCTGACGCGCAATCAAGGCTTCTATGACCGCAATCCCGGCATGGCGATCGCCATCGAGCAGATCACGCTGAGGCCGCCGACGGAAAACTCCAAAGGACTTCGTCTGGGCTCGTTCGTCCTGATCCGCGATGCGATCGAGGAAGAGCTGGAGCAGGCGTTCTCCGGCAAAAAGACCGCGCAGGAGGCGCTCGATGCGGCGGTGGAGCGCGGCAACAAGCTGTTGCGGCAGTTCGAGCGGGCGAATCCTTGACCGGCTCTGCGGAAAGCCTGAATTGGCGCGCTTAGGTCAACCGTAATTTTTCAGCCCGGCGAAAACTTGTAGGGCACGTTGAAACTCTTCGAATTCTCCTTCATCTCGGGGGGGAATGCAGGAAGAGGCTGGGCCCGGCGTGCCAAGGATAACGCTTCAGTGTCGATTGCGGGATTGCCCGATGATCGCGCAAGACGGCTGCCGAGCAACTGGCCGTTGCGTCCAACCGTAATAAACAGCACGACCGATCCGGTCGCTGCACCGGCGGGGCGCTTGAAGCGTTGCAGATGCGCTGACAGTTGCGCGCCGTAGGAGGCCGCGGCCCGGGCCGCGGAAGCGCCGGACACCGCGGACTGCAGAACCGGCGCGGTCCGCTCGACACGCGGCGGCGCAGTGGCTGTCGGCACGGCTCGCTTTTCGACAGGCTTTTTAACCTTCTCCTTGACCGGGGTCGGCTTGGCCGGCTCGGTGATCGGCTTCGGCTTTTCTTCGGGTGGCGCAGCCACCACCGGATTTTGCTGTGGTGGGGTCGGGGCGATGGTCTCCTCCACCTGCGGTTCAGGCGGCGGTGGAGTGGCGGCCTCCGTCTGTTCGATTTGAGGACCTGGGGCCCGATTTGGATCCTCGACCTGGGTTTGCGGTGCCGTTGATACGGGCGACAGGTCGACCAGGATCGAGGGGATCGTGGTGCCGGGCGGTGGCAGGCTTCGGTACCAATAGGTGGCGCCAATCAGCGCGCCGACATGAAGGGCCATGATGATCAGCGCGCCGAGTGACCAGCGCCGCAACTCGTGCCGCTCCGGCTCCTGATAGAGCGCAAGCATGGTCATCGCGCGCCGTCCCGCGCCTCGAGGCCGACCAGCGCGATCTTCAGGTAGCCGGAGTCCCGCAGCAGGTTCATCACCTCCATCAGGTCGCCATAGCTCACGGTCTTGTCGGCGCGCAGAAAGATCCGCTCGTCCTTCTTGCCTCCCGTGGCAGTGTCCAGCGTGGCCGCGAGCCCGTCGCGTGCAATCACATTCTCTCCAACGGCGATGGTCGCGTCCGGCTTCACGGTCAGGAACACCGGCTTGTCCGGCCGCGGCTGCTGCTCGGCGGTGGACGCCGGCAGATCGACGCCGATGTCGACGGTCGCGAGCGGCGCCGCCACCATGAAAATGATCAAAAGGACGAGAATGACGTCGATGAACGGCGTGACGTTGATCTCGTGGGTTTCGACCAGTTCGTCATCCGCCGCACGTCGGCCACCGAGCCTTGCGCCCATCGTCGGTTACTCCACTTACTCCGCGGCGCGCGCGATATGCGGCAGACGCCGGCTCTGGTCGCGGCTGATCAGCAGCAGCACCTGCGCCGAGGCGTCGCCGAGCAGCGCCCGGTACGCCGTCGTGGCACGAGCCAGGTGATTGTAGATCACCACCGCCGGAATCGCGGCGATCAGGCCCATCGCGGTCGCCAGCAGCGCTTCGGCGATGCCGGGCGCGACCACCGCGAGGTTGGTGGTGTTGGCCTCCGAGATGCCGATGAAGGAGTTCATGATGCCCCATACGGTGCCGAACAGGCCGACGAACGGCGCGGTGGCGCCGATGGTGGCAAGCACGCCGGTGCCGCGATTAATTCGCCGGGCCATTGCGCTCTCGACCCGTTCCAGTCGCAGCGCCGTGCGTTCCTTCAGCCCGTCATCATACACATGGTCCGAGAGCGACAGTTCACGCGAGGCCGACTGGATAATTTGAGCGACCGCGTCTTCACCGCCGCTGGTCTCGCCCGCGGCCTCGGCGAGGGTCGTATCGCTCTCCAGGATCGCAAGTCGCCGTTTCGCCAGCCGTGTCGCGCGCGCCAATTCCCAGCTTTTCACCAGCCACACCGTCCAGGTGACCAGTGACGCAAGAGCGAGGCCAACCATGACGGCCTTCACCACCATGTCGGCATTCATGAACATGCCCCAGGGTGACAGGTCGCGCGGCAATAGCGCGTTGGCCGTGGCCGCATGTGCGGTGTCTGGCGACATTGCCAGCAGCGTTGCTGAGATGAGCGCGGCAGGCGAGAGGAGGCTGGTCCCTCCGCCGTGGGAGAATGAATTGCTGGTCGCGCCGCCGCGGCAAGGTCTGTTGTGTCTGGTCATGGATGGCCGATCGGTCCGAGGTGTCGTTGCCGCAACAAAAGCGGCTTATTTTTCAGTGCGGTGCCCGGCTCGGCGGCGCCGCACGCTCCCTTTCTTGTAGTCGCTGCACGCGCGGTGCGGCAATTCGCTGCGTCCCTCGCAGTGGTCGATTTGACCAATTCTAACAACGCGACTTGGTTGCGGGGCGATCATGACCCTCGGGGAAGAGCTCGGCGACAGGAAAATTATCCCGATTTTACCGGGATAATTTCCCGGTCTTCGATCGAGCGTTGGCCGACAATTCATGTGCAAACAACCTCTGTCGTCTAAATATTAAGCATTGGTGGTCTGTTGTATGCATTGCGGTTACGCCTCCTCCTAACCGTCGAATAGAAAAATATTAATTTTATCAAATGTTTATACCTTATACTAACGACTGCTAAGCTTTGGCACAGTCCTTGCGATGCCATCTCCAAACCGCGTTTGGAGATGTTTATGAAGCGTCGCGATTTCCTCAAACTGTCCGGGCTCGCGGCGGGTGCCATGGTGCCGGCGCCCGCGATCTGGTCCGCTGCCAAGGCGGATGCGCGCTCCGAAACACTCCTGGTCGTATCCGAGAGCGGACCGAACAATCTGGACATCCATGGCGTCGGCACCAACGTGCCCGGCTACGAGGTGTCGTGGAACTGCTACGACCGCCTGATCGGCCACGAGATGAAAAGCGGCCCCGGCGGGGTGCCCTATTACGACCGCGACAAGTTCAAGCCCGAACTCGCCGAAGACATGAACGTCGGCGACATGTCCGTGACCTTCAAGCTGAAGAAAAAGGCGACCTTCCACGACGGCGCGCCGGTGACTGCGAAGGACGTGAAATGGTCGCTCGACCGCGCCGTCAGTGTCGGCGGGTTTCCGACTTTTCAGATGAGTGCGGGCTCGCTGACCAAGCCTGAGCAGTTTGTCGTCGTCGACGACAACACGGTGCGGGTCGACTTTGCCACGAAAGATCGGCTGACGATTCCCGACCTCGCCGTCATCGTGCCCTGTGTGGTCAATTCCGAACTGGTGAAGAAGAGCGCGACCGAAAAGGACCCCTGGGGGCTCGAATACACCAAGCAGCAGACCGCGGGCTCCGGCGCCTACAAGGTGACCAAATGGACCGCCGGCACCGAAGTGGTGATGGAGCGCAATGACGCCTGGGTCGGTGGTCCCCTTCCCAAGATCAAGCGCGTGATCTGGCGCATGGTGCCGCAGGCCGGCAACCGCCGCGCGTTGCTGGAACGCGGCGACGCCGACATCTCCTACGAGCTGCCGTATCGCGACTTCGCCGAGTTGAAGCAAGCCGGCAAGCTCGACATCGTGTCGCTGCCGTTCAGCAATGGCATCCAGTATATCGGCATGAATGTTACCAAGCCGCCGTTCGACAATCCCAAGGTCCGTCAGGCAGTGGCCTACGCCATTCCTTATCAGAAGATCATGGACGCGGTGCTGTTCGGGCTCGCCAATCCGATGTTCGGTGCGGCAGGCGCCAAGCCGACCGATGTGTCATGGCCGCAGCCGACGAAATACGACACCGATATCAACAAGGCCAAGGCGTTGCTGGCAGAGGCCGGTTATCCGAACGGCTTCGAGACCACGTTGTCATTCGATCTCGGTTTCGCGGTAGTCAATGAGCCACTCTGTGTGCTGGTGCAGGAAAGCCTGGCGCAGATCGGCATCAAGACCACGCTCAACAAGATTCCCGGAGCCAACTGGCGCACCGAACTGAACAAGAAGGAGATGCCGCTCTACACCAACGTGTTCTCGGGCTGGCTCGATTACCCCGAATACTTCTTCTACTGGTGCTACCACGGCAACAATTCCGTCTTCAACACCATGAGTTACAAGTCGCCGGAGATGGACAAGCTGATCGACGGCGCGCGCAGGGCCGCGGCCGTTGGCGACACCGCAGCCTACGACGCCGACGTCAAGGGTTTCGTCGATCTCGCCTTCAACGATGTCCCGCGCATTCCGCTCTATCAGCCCTATGTCAACGTCGCGATGCAAAAAAACATCTCCGGCTATCAATACTGGTTCCACCGCCGGCTCGATTATCGCGCGCTGGTAAAGGCGTAACAGGCGAGGGTGGTCGCATGCTCGGCTTGATCGGCAAGCGCCTGATGTTCGCGATCCCGAGCCTCATCGGGGTCGTGATCGTGACGTTCCTGTTGACCCGCGCATTGCCCGGCGATCCCGCCGCCTACTTCGCCGGCCCTTCAGCGGGCAAGGAGGCCGTCGAGCAGATCCGCAAGAAGCTGGGACTCGACAAGCCGCTGATCCAGCAATTCTTCAACTATACGGCGGATCTCGCGCGTGGTGATTTCGGCACCTCGCTGACCACGGGACAGCCGGTCGCCACTGAACTGCGCAATCGGTTACCGGCCTCGGCCGAACTGACGCTGATCGGACTGGTGCTCGCAGTGGTCATTGCTATTCCGCTCGGCATCCTGGCGGCGACGAAGCCGGGATCGTGGATCGATCATCTGTGTCGGGTCACCACCACGGCGGGTGTGTCGTTGCCGGTGTTCTTCACCGGCCTCCTGCTCGTTTACGTGTTCTATTTCAAGCTGGGATGGTCGCCGGCGCCACTGGGACGGCTGGATGTGTTCGCCACCGCCCCGGCAAACGTGACCGGCTTCTATCTGATCGACAGCCTGTTTGCCCGTGATTTTGAAGCCTTCCGTTCCGCGTTCAATCAGCTGATTCTCCCAGCCGCCACGCTGGCGATCTTTTCGCTGGCGCCGATCGCGCGCATGACCAGAGCCTCAATGCTGGCGGTGCTGGCGTCGGACTTCGTCCGCACCGCGCGCGCCAGCGGCCTGTCGCCCGGCACCGTGATCGTCACTTATGCCTTCCGCAATGCCATGCTGCCGGTGATCACCACGCTCAGCATGGTGTTCTCGTTCCTGCTCGGCGCCAATGTTCTGGTCGAAAAAGTATTCGCATGGCCGGGCATCGGCTCCTACGCGGTCGAGGCGCTGATCGCGTCCGATTTCGCACCGGTGCAGGGCTTCGTGCTCACCATGGCGGTGATGTATGTGCTGCTCAATCTCATCATCGACATTCTCTACGGTGTGATCGATCCACGGGTACGGATGGAAGGGTGAGGGGGAACGGATGAGCACAGTCGCGCCCACAACGGATCTCTCGTCCACGCCGCAGGCCTCGCGGTTCGGAGCCACATTTCAGCACGCGCGTTACATCCTCAGCGAAAACCCGGTGACGGCGTTCGCGTTCGGGCTGCTGGTGCTGATCCTGATTGCCGCCGTGTTCGGGCCCTGGCTTGTCCCCTACGATCCGCTGGCCAGCAACACGGCCGTGGCACTGAAGCCGCCGTCGGTGGCGCACTGGTTCGGCACCGATCAGCTCGGACGCGATATTCTCAGCCGCGTTGTGGTGGCCACCCGGCTCGACGTGTTCATTGCTGTCGCCTCGGTGGTGCTGGTGTTCCTGATGGGCGGGCTTGCCGGTGTCGCCGCCGGTTATTTCGGTGGCTGGACCGATCGCATCGTCGGCCGGATCGCCGATACCATCATGGCGTTTCCGCTGTTCGTGCTGGCAATGGGGATTGTCGCCGCGCTCGGCAACACCGTGCAGAACATCATCATCGCCACAGCCATTGTGAATTTTCCGCTCTATGCGCGGGTGGCCCGCGCCGAGGCCAATATACGCCGCGAGGCCGGTTTCGTGCAGGCGGCGCGGCTGTCGGGAAATGGTGAATTCCGCATCCTGCTCGGTCACATCCTGCCCAACATCATGCCGATCATGATCGTGCAGATGTCGCTGACCATGGGGTACGCCATCCTCAATGCCGCGGGGCTTTCGTTCATCGGTCTCGGCGTGCGCCCGCCTACCGCTGAGTGGGGCATCATGGTGGCGGAAGGCGCCGCTTTCATGGTGTCGGGGGAATGGTGGATTGCGCTGTTCCCAGGCCTCGCGCTGATGATCGCGGTGTTCTGCTTCAATCTGCTCGGCGACGGCCTGCGCGATATCTTCGATCCGCAGCGGAGGACATGAGAATGTCCGCGGTGCCAATGCTCGACGTAAGGGATTTGACAGTCGAATTCGCCACCCGGCGCGGTCCGGTGCGTGCGGTGCAGAGTGTCAACATCTCGCTGGCGAAGGGTGAGACCCTCGCCATTGTCGGTGAATCCGGCTCCGGCAAGTCGGTCACATCTTATGCGGTGATGCGGATTCTCGATCGGGCCGGCAGGATCGCCGAGGGATCGGTGATGTTCTCCGGGGTCGACGTCAAGAACGCCAGCGAGGCGCAGATGCGGGACCTGCGGGGACGGGAGATTTCGATGATCTTCCAGAACCCGCGCGCCGCACTCAATCCGATTCGCAAAGTCGGCGACCAGATCGAGGACGTACTGCGCCAGCACGCGCAGGCCTCGAATACCGAGCGCGGCGAAAAGGCGATCGAGGCGCTGGAGCAGGTCAAGATCGCGAGGCCGCGCGAACGTTATCACGCGTATCCGTTCGAGTTGTCCGGCGGCATGTGCCAGCGGGTGGTTATCGCGCTGGCGCTGGCCTGTAATCCGCAGCTCCTGATCGCCGACGAGCCGACCACCGGTCTCGATGTCACGACGCAGAAGGCGGTGATGGATCTGGTGGTTGAGCTGACCCGGCAGCGCGGCATGTCCACCATTCTGATCACCCATGACCTTGGCCTCGCGGCGGCGTATTGCGACCGCGTGGTGGTGATGGAGAAGGGGCGGGTGGTCGAGACCGCGGCCGCGGCCGACGTGTTCGCCAATCCAGTCCACCCCTACACCCGCAAGCTGATGCGGGCGACGCCGCGGCTCGGCGTTTCACTGCGTGACCTGCTGCCGGACGAGGATCGTGTTGCGCTCAGCGACAGTGTGGCCTCTGCACCGACGGTGACCTCGACCGAGCGGCCGCTGCTGCTGGTCGAAAAGCTGGTCAAGGAATACCCGCGCCAGGGCATCGGCAGTTCGCTGGGAAAGCTGTTCTCGCGCAAACCGCCGGTCGAGCCGGAGCAGTTCCGGGCGGTAGACGGCATCAGCTTCTCCATCAAGCGGGGCGAAAGCGTCGGCCTGGTCGGCGAATCCGGTTGCGGCAAATCGACCACGTCGATGATGGTGATGCGCCTGCTGGACCAGACCTCGGGCCGGATTGCGTTCGACGGCGAGGAGATCGGCAGCATGCTGCCGAAGGCGTTCGCGCGCTCGGCGCTGCGCAAGCGGATCCAGATGGTGTTCCAGGATCCGACCGACAGCCTCAATCCACGCTTCACCGCGGCGCGTGCCATCGCCGATCCCATCCTGCAGATGGATGAGGCGATGAGTCGTGGTGCCCTGCGGGCGCGCTGCGAGGAACTGGCAGTCCAGGTCGGCCTGCCGGTGGCGCTGCTCGATCGTTTTCCGCATCAATTGTCCGGTGGCCAGAAGGCCCGCGTCGGCATTGCCCGCGCCATTGCTCTGAAGCCGGACCTGATCATCCTGGACGAGCCGACCGCGGCGCTCGACGTCTCGGTCCAGGCGGTGGTGCTGAACCTGCTGCAGGATCTCAAGCACTCTTTGGGCATGAGTTACCTGTTCGTATCGCATGACCTGAACGTGGTGCGTTTGCTGTGCGATCGTGTCATTGTGATGCGGGCGGGACGAATCGTCGAGGAAGGCGCATGTGCCGCCGTGCTCGACGATCCGAAAGCCGCCTACACCCGCGAGCTGCTGGCGGCGATCCCGCACCCGCCGCTCCCGGTTCACTGAGAGCGTTTGCGTGGCAATGACAGAAACGACAGCAGGGATGGCATGACGTCTTCCGATCCGCTCAATGACTATATCGATGCGGCCTCCGCCGCGCTTGCGTTGCCGGTGGCTGACGCCTGGAAGCCGGCGGTGCGTGTCAATCTCGAGGTCTCCCTGAGGTTCGCGCGCCTGGTCGATGAATTCCCGCTTCCTGACGACATCGAGCCGGCTAGTGTCTTCAAAGCTTGATTTGGCCGATACCGGCTGGGCATCTGCTTCTGACATCGCGGATGCGGTAGCTGCGGGCAAAGTGTCGGCGCTTGCCGCCGTCGATACTGCATTGGCGCGGATATCGACGCACGATGGCATCCTCAATGCTTTCACCGATGTGGTGACGGAACGTGCGCGTGAGCGGGCGCGGGCGATTGATGCGGCGCTCGCGCGCGGCGAGAAAGTCGGGCCACTGGCCGGCGTGCCGTTTGCGGTGAAAAACCTGTTCGACGTGCAGGGGTTGTCGACCCGCGCCGGTTCGAAGATCAACCGTGACCTTCCGCCGGCGTCGCGTGACGCCACCCTGATCGAGCGGCTGGAGGCCGCCGGCGCCATTCTCATCGGCGCACTCAACATGGGTGAATACGCTTACGATTTCACCGGCGAGAACGTGCACGACGGCCCGTCGCGCAATCCGCATGATCCCACCCGCATGACTGGCGGCTCTTCGGGTGGTTCTGGCGCCGCGGTGGGCGGCGGGCTGGTGCCGTTGTCGCTGGGCTCCGATACCAATGGATCGATCCGCGTGCCGTCATCGTTCTGCGGCATTTTTGGATTGAAGCCGACTTATGGCCGGTTGTCGCGCGCGCGCTCCTTCCCATTCGTGTCGAGCTTCGATCATCTCGGACCGCTGGCGCGCAGCACGCGCGATCTCGCGCTCGCCTATGACGCCATGCAGGGGCCCGATCCCGATGACGCAGCCTGTGCGGCCGAGATCGTGCAACCGGTGACCGCGGAGCTTTCGCGCGGCATCGATGGTTTGCGCATCGCAGTCGCGGGCGGGCATTTCCGCAAAGCGCTGTTTTCCGAGGCGACGGAGGCGGTCGATCGGGTGGTCAAGGCGCTGTCGGTTTCGCGCGAGGTCGAGCTTCCTGAAGCTGCCCGCGCCCGTGCTGCGGCATACGTCATCACCACGGTCGAAGGCGCCTCGCTGCATCTCGATCGCCTGCGCAAACGCCCTGAGGATTTCGATCCGGCGGTGCGCGATCGCCTGATCGCCGGCGCCATGGTGCCGGCCGCCTATGTCGACCGTGCGCAAAAATTTCGCCGCTGGTACCGCGCCCGGGCGCTGGAGCTGTTCAGGGATGTCGACGTCATCATCGCGCCGGCCACGCCGTGCGTGGCGCCGAAGCTCGGCCAGGTGAACTTCTTGCTGGACGGGGTCGAGTTGCCGGTGCGCGCCAATATCGGCATTCACACCCAGCCGATCTCCTTCATCGGCCTGCCGGTGGTGGCGGCGCCGGTGCCGCTTTCGCCATTGCCGGTTGGCGTGCAGATCATTGCCGCGCCCTGGCGCGAGGATATCGCGTTGCGCGTCGCGCATACGCTTGAACAGAGCGGTGTGGTATCCGCACCGCGTCCATCGCAATTCTGAAGAGGTTCCATGGAAGTCGATCTGCCCGACGTGGTTGCCGAAGTCTCGGAAGCGTTCGCGCGTTACGAGAAAGCACTGGTGTCCAACGATGTCGAAACCCTTGATGCACTGTTCCGGGACGACCCGCGTACGCTACGTTATGGCGGGGCGGAGAATCTCTATGGCTACGAGGCGATCAAGGCGTTCCGCGCCGGCCGCTCGCCGGTCGGGCTGGAGCGCGAACTGAGCAAGACCGTGATCTCGACATACGGCCGCGACACTGCGGTCGCCTCGACACTCTTTCATCGCGCCTCCGCGCCCGATAAAGTCGGGCGGCAGATGCAGACATGGGTGCGATTCGTTGATGGCTGGCATATCGTGGCCGCGCATGTCAGCGTGATCCCGACCCCGAAGGACTGATCGCGGAAGGACTGGTCGCGAATGACGTTCGACGAATCCATCGTGCGGGGGCGCAGCGGATCGGCCGCGTCAGGCTCTGGCGGATTCGAGGCCGGTCGGGCAGATCGGGCCACGCCGAATGCGGGCAAAGTGACGCTGGCGGAAGAGTTGCGCTTGCAGCTCGCCGACGAGATCGTCCGCGGTGTGCTGATGCCGGGAGCGCCGCTGGACGAGAGCGACCTGGCGCGCCGCTTCAGTGTATCCCGCACCCCGGTTCGTGAAGCACTCCGCCAGCTCGTCGCCAGCGGTCTTGTCGAATCGAAGGCCCACCGCGGGGCGGTGGTGGCGCGGCCCGATGCGGAGCGGCTCAACAGCATGTTCGAGGCGATGGCCGAGCTCGAGGCGCTGTGCGCGGGTCTCGCGGCCGAGCGGATGCCGGCCGCCGAGCGCCATGCTCTGGAGGCGCTGCACGAGCAGCTTCGCGTGCTGAGTTATGCCGGCGATCCGCAGCGTTTCCATCAGGTCAACGAGCAGTTTCACCAGGCGATCTATGTCGGGGCGCGTAACACCTACATTGCGGAGATGGCGCTGGCGGTGCGCGCGCGGGTGCAGCCGTTTCGGCGCGCCCAGTTCCGCAATCTCGGCCGGCTCGCCAAATCCCAGGCCGAGCACGAGCGGGTGGTGGAAGCGATCCTGCGCGGTGATCGCGTCGGCGCCGCCGCCGCCATGCGCGACCATATCGATCTGGTGCGCGGTGAATACGAGCTCTACGCGGATTCGGTGTAGGGCTCAGCGCGGACGCCGGTCGGCGCGGCTTACGCCTTCGCCGCGATGAACGCCCGCCAGCCGCCGAAATGGGAAATGTCGCGGGCGCCGTCGAGCGCGGCGGGCTCCACCAGAAAGCCTTTCGCCAGCCGGCCGTCGGCAAGCCGCACCGAACCGATCGAGAGCGGCGCTGGAATGGCCGCGACGAACTGCCCGAAGCCTTTTGCCGAGAGTGTGTAGACCTCGACCTGGATCGAAGTGCCGTTGCCCGGCTCCACCCGCAGCATGCCTGGTTTCGGCGGCGTCGTGCCCGGCAGCGCATAGAGCTTGTAGTCCGGCGCCGTCATGGTGGCTTCGACAAAGCGGGCGTCGAGCGCCTGCAACTCGGTGTTGAGTGGCATGCCCGAGAGGTGCGCCCCCACCACGACAATGGGGATCTCATCGCTGGTCGGCACTGCCGGCGGGCTGCGCAGCGGCGTCTGGACCAATCGCTTGCTGCCGACCGGCAATTGGGTATCCGCATGAAAGGCGCGCGCGATACCAGCCAGCGCGGCATCGTGTCCGGCCTGCGCCAGCAGTGTCACGCCGAACGGAATGCCGTCGCTGCGCATGGCAGCCGGCACGGCGATGCCGCTGAGATCGAGCAGGTTGACGAAGTTGGTATAGGTGCCGAGCCGGCTGTTCAGCTCGATCGGATTGGCCTCGACCTGCGCGACCGAATAGGCGGTCGGCGCGGTCGGCAGCAGCATCGCGTCGATGCCGCCGAATGTCGCCTGAGACGTGCGGCGAAGTCCTTCCAGCCGGTAGAAGGCAGCGAAGGCATCCGCTGCGGTTGGGCGCGCGCCGGCGAGAGTGATCTCGCGGGTGACAGGATGGACGGCGTCGGGCGTCGACGCCAGCAGATCGCGAATGACGAGATAACGTTCTGCGATCCATGGCCCTTCATAAAGCAGTCGCGCCGTCTCGTAGAACGGCTCGAGGTCGACCTCGACCGGTGTCGCGCCCAGCTTGACGAAACGCGCGACGGCGTCGTCGTAGGCTTTTTCCGAATGCCGGTCGCCGAAAAACAGCAACTGGCCGTTACGCGGAACGCCCAGCCGCAGCTTGCCGGGAAAATCGCCGACCTGTCCCAACGGACGATCGCGGGAAAACGGATCGGCCGCATCGAGGCCGGTCATCACCGACAGCGCGGTGACGGCGTCGTCGGTCGACAGCGCGAAGATCGAGACGCAATCGAGGGTACGACAGGCCGGCACCACGCCGGCCGTGGAGATCATGCCGACGGTCGGTTTCAAGCCGACGATGTTGTTGAGCATCGCCGGCACGCGGCCGGAACCCGCCGTGTCGGTCCCGAGCGACAGCGGTACGAGGCCCGCGGATACCGCGACCGCCGAGCCCGAACTCGATCCACCCGGCACGAGGTCCGCGCGGATCGGATTTTTCGGCACGCCATAGGGCGAGCGCACGCCGACAAGGCCGGTGGCGAACTGGTCGAGATTGGTCTTGCCGATGATGATGGCGCCCGCCGCGCGCAGTTTGGCGACGGCGGTCGCATCCTTTGCCGGCATGTAGGAAAATGCCGGGCAAGCCGCAGTGGTGGGAAGCCCGGCGACGTCGATATTGTCCTTCACCGCCACCGGCACGCCGTAGAGCGGCAACGCGGCTGCGTCCTTGCCGGACAGCGCCTTCGCCTCCGCGATCGCCTCGCCCTGGTCGCGCAGGCTGATGAACACGGCCGGATCGTTGTGGTCGCGGATCCGCTGGAAGCTGCGCGCCACAGTGTCCGCGGGAGTGGCGGTGCCGGCGCGATGGGCCGCTACGATCTGGTCGATGGTTTCTGTCACAGTGACGTCCATATGCATGAAGTGTTGTCGGAGAATTACGCGCTGGCGGTGAGCGGCTGTGGGCTTGCGGTCGTCATGGCGGCGAGCACCGCCGTCGACCCGGAGACCCAGCCGAAGATGCCGCCTTGCGCCTTGATCATCTGCAGGCCGATCTCGTGGAACTGCGGAAAGTACGATGCGCAGCAGTCATCGAGCACGATGCAGCGATAGCCGCGGTCGTTGGCCTCGCGCACGGTGGTGTTGACGCACACCTCGGTGGTGACACCGCAGACCAGCAGGGTGTCGATGCCGTGCGTCTTGAGAATGTCGCCGAGTGCCGTTGCGTAGAAGGCGCCCTTGCCGGGCTTGTCGATCACGATCTCGCCTGCGGCGGGATAGAGCGCGGGCACGATGTCGTGTCCGGCCTCGCCGCGGATCAGGATGCGCCCCATCGGTCCGGGATCGCCAATGCGCAGGCTGGGCGCGCCACGCTCGATCTTTGCCGGCGGCGCATCGGAGAGATCCGGCAAATGCCCCTCACGGGTGTGCACCACGAGAAGGCCGCGCGCTCGCGCCGCCTGCAACACCATCTGACAAGGTGCAACGGCGCTCTGCAGCAGCGAGACGTCGTTGCCCAGCGTTTCGCCGAAGCCGCCCGGCTCGAGAAAATCACGCTGCATGTCGATGATGACCAGCGCCGTTCTCGACCAGACGACTTCTACGTCAGTCGGTTCGGCAGCGATCAGGCCTGTCTCGGTCTGTGCTTGTGTCACAGCGCTCTCCTCGCGGGGCGAGCCGCAAAGCCGGATCTGCCTCGCCCGCACGCCTGATCAAAGCAAGCCGTGTGCCATTGTGTACAACGGTAAGGAAAGAAAAAACCATAGTGAAAACAAAATGATGTTTTCTAGCCTGGATGGGATTTTTCCGACTCTTTGAAACGCTGTGCTTAAATTTTAATCAGTTCGCCCATCCGCCTGATCGGAAAAATTATGCATCTCTGTATTGCATTATATTGCATATCTGCTCCATTCTCACCTTGAGGAATTCAAAGGCGCGCGTCGGCGGCTGACAACGTCAGGGCTGATCGAAAACACCACGAATGTGTGCGCCGTGCCACGAGGAGGGACGATCATGGCTCTCGCTGTTGAGGTTTCGGGCGACGACGGCTCCGCATTGTTCGCGATCCCGCGGACACAGATCGAGCGGCGTGACGACGGCAGCATTGTGCTCATGTCGCCGCTGCAACTCGATCCGCCGGCACGCTGTATTGGTGACTGGCTGGAGCAGTGGGCGGAGCAGCAACCGCACAAGATCTTTCTGGCGGAGCGCGCCAGCACATCGGTGCCCTGGACCACGGTCAGCTATGGCGAAGCGCGGCAGACCGTGCGCGCGATCGCGTCTTGGATCCTTGCGCAACAGATGTCGGCGGAACGGCCGCTGGTCATCCTGTCAGACAACAGCATCGCGCATGCCCTGCTAGCGCTGGGGGCGATGCATGTCGCCGTGCCCGTGGCGGCGATCTCGCCGGCCTATTCGCTGGTCTCCAAGGATTTCGACAAGCTGAAGGGCATGATCACCCTGCTCGATCCCGGCGCGATCTATGTGTCCGATGCGGCCGCATTCGCCCCGGCGCTCGCGGCAATCGCGCCGCTGCACAAGGCAAAGATCATTGCTGAAAACACGCGCGATGGCGAAGGGCTGATCCCGTTCGCGACGGTGGCGGCCACGCCCGTATCCAGCGGCGTCGCGGGGGCTTTCGCGCAGATCGAACCCGACACCATCGCCAAATTCCTGTTCACGTCCGGTTCGACCGGCACGCCAAAGGCTGTCATCAACACGCATCGCATGCTCACCTCGAACCAGGCGGCGAAGGCGCAGGTCTGGCCGTTCCTGAACACCGCCGATCTGGTGATGCTGGACTGGCTGCCATGGAGCCACACCTTCGGCGCCAACCACGATTTCAATATGGTGCTGCGCAATGGCGGTACGCTGTACATCGACGGTGGCAAGCCGCTGCCGAACCTGTTCGCCATCTCGCTCGCCAACCTGCGCAGCGTCATGCCGACGGTGTATGTCAACGTGCCCCGTGGCTTCGACATGCTGATCTCGGCGTTGCGCGAGGACGAAGAGCTGCGCCAGCGCTTTTTCCGCGAAGTCCGTCTTGTGTTCTACGCCGGCGCCGCGCTGCCGCAGAATTTGTGGGAAGCGCTGGAGGAGCTGTCGATCAAGACCATCGGCCGAGCGATTCCGATGGTGTCGGCCTGGGGTTCGACCGAAACCTCGCCGCTCGCCACCGACTGCCATTTCCAGGCGCAGCGCTCCGGAAATATCGGCGTGCCGATCCCCGGCACGCAGATCAAGCTGGTACCATCAGGCGACAAGCTCGAGGTGCGGGTCCGCGGCCCCAATGTCACGCCCGGTTACTGGAAGGCGCCGGAGCTGACGGCGCAGGCGTTCGACGATGAAAAATTCTATTTGATGGGCGACGCGGTGAAACTCGCCGATCCGCAGCGCCCCGAACTCGGTCTGTTTTTTGATGGCCGGGTCAGCGAGGACTTCAAATTGACCTCCGGCACCTGGGTCAGTGTCGGCACTCTTCGCGTCGCCGGCATCGCGGCGCTGGCGCCGCTGGCGCAGGACATCGTGGTGTGTGGTCATAGCGGTGACGACGTGCGTTTCCTGGTCTTTCCGAACATCGCCGCCTGCCGCGCGCTGGCGGGACTTGCGGATACGACCCCGGTCAATGACGTGATCGCACATCTGGCGGTGCGCGAGGCGGTTCGAGCCGGGCTGCAAAAACTGAAGGCGCAGGGTGGCGGATCATCGTCGTTCGCGACGCGGGCCTTGCTGCAAGCGGAGCCGCCGTCGGTCGATGGCGGCGAGATCACCGACAAGGGCTATGTCAACCAGCGCGCGGTGCTGGCCCGCCGCGCTGATCTCGTTGAACGCCTCGCTGATCGCGCGTCACCGGATTGCATCGTCTTGTAAGCCAGGCGCTGGAGGTCAAGGCCCCGGCACCAATGTTGACTCCACGCCTGGGGCCGAATCACTCAAATCTGATGATACGGGCATCAGGCCGTGCCTGTGGGTCTAGACCAGGAATCGACACCAAGCTTACGCGAACCTTACACCAAGCTTACACGGGTTTGACAAAAGCAGGATTTTGCACCGCGCGATGCTTCTTGTTGCGCGTTGTTTCAACTCGGTGCTTGTCAATGCAATCTTGCGCATGATCAATGCTGCTTCGTTTCCGAGAATTTCAGGGGATGCGAGGGGAGCAGGAGTTCGCGTGCGAGAATTTGTTGAAATGGCCGAGTGGCTCGTCCACCAGAATTTGTTTGACGGCGATCCGGTTGAATCCCTGCCCAGTCCGGCTTTTCAGGCCAACGGCAAAAAGTTCGTCTCTTTCAGCACCAACAACTATCTGTCTCTTGCGACAAGCCCTCGTTTGATCCGGGCTGCGAAGCGCGGCCTTGACGCCTACGGCGTGGGGAATTGCGAGTCGCGGCTGCTTGGCGGAAATCTGGCAGTGTACGGCGAGCTCGAGCACAAGCTCGCGGTCTGCAAGAAGAAGGATGCGGCCGTCCTGTTCGCAACGGGATACATGGCGAACCTCGGCGTTCTGTCGATTCTTCCGCAAACATCCAAATACGCGCGTGTCTATGGTTTCACGAGCCAACACGAACATACCTACGCCTATTTCAGCGATGAATTTAATCATGTCAGCATCCGTGAAGGCATCCGGATGTCGGGAGCCGCGCGGGGGACATATCGACATCTCGATCTCAATCATCTTGAAGTCCTGCTCAAGAGATCGAGCGCGACGACCAAGATCATCGTTACCGACGGGGTCTTCAGCCAGGACGGCGACATCGCGCCGTTGCCCGATCTGTTGCAACTCGCTGAACGCTACGACGCGACGCTCTATGTCGACGATGCGCACGGGACCGGCATTCTCGGCGAACACGGCGGCGGGATCGCCGAACATTTCGGCGTCGCCAGCGAGCGCATGATCTACATGGGCACGCTGAGCAAGGCCTATGGCGGCATCGGCGGCTTCATCGCGACCGAAGCGCATATCGCGGAGATCATTCGTCTGGCCTGTTCGGCGTACGGATTCACGTCGACTTTGCCACCGGATCAAGCGGTTGCCCTCAGTGAAGCCGTCGACATGGTCGTGGACGAACCCGAACGCCGTGCTCGTCTCTGGGACAATCAGCGTTATTTCGTCAAACGGATGTCCGAGCTGCCCTATCCGCTGGTATCGACGGAATCTCCCATCGTTCCAATTCTGGTCGGAGATGAAGATGCCGCCGACGCGCTTGCGCTGTCGCTCGGCGAGGCCGGCATTCACATCGACGCCGTTCGTTTCCCGGCCGTGCCGCTGCGCAAGGCGCGCCTTCGGGTCCAGCTCAACGCCGGGCATACCCGCGGGGATATCGACCGGCTTATCGAGACATTGCGGGCCCATCAGCACCTTGTTGACGACAATCTGGCGTCGATGAACAGCATGCCGAAGCTGGAGCGTGGAGAAGTCGCAGGAAGCTCCGCGCTCTGAGGTGAGCAGGGCTATCGACAACTAAATCCGGATCGTTTCAAAACAGCCATCGCGCAGGCGGCTTTGGGCCTGTCGAGCCCTCCGCGACATTGCTGACAGGAACTGGCAGAACATCGGTGCAAATTCAGGCGACGCCTTCGGATACGAGGCGATCACCCCGAAGGACACCAGTGGAATGCCCAAAACCCAAAATACGACGAACGAGCCTGCAACTCTCAAGGACAAGATCTTCAGCGCGGCGCGTATCCGTCACGTCAGTGCCGAGACCAAAGCCATCTGCCCGACGTTCGATACCAGGCGATTTCTGGCGCTGACGCTGTACGGGCTCGATGATCGGTCCCTGATGGAGCGGCTGCGCTGCGTGACTGAAGCGCTGCATGTCGGCCTCGCTCAGAATTTTCGGCCTGCGCTGAAGATCCTGCGCAAGCTGGCGCCCCGGCTGGACAACAGCTTCGTCACCATGGTGCTGTCGGACTATGTCGCGCTTTATGGCGCGGAGGATTTCGACGTCTCGATGGACGCGTTGCGTTTCTTCACGCCCTTCGGGTCGTCCGAATTCGCCGTGCGTCATTTCATGCGCCGCGATCTCCAGCGGACGCTGGCGGTGATGGAGACGTGGGCCAAGGACAAGGACGAGCATGTGCGACGCCTGGCGAGCGAGGGTTGTCGGCCTCGCCTGCCGTGGTCTTTTCAGATCGAGCCGCTGATCGCCGATCCGGCACCGGTTGCGGCCATCTTGGAGAGCCTGAAGGCCGATCCGAGCCTGTACGTTCGCAAGTCGGTGGCCAATCATCTGAACGACATCACCAAGGATCATCCCGGCTGGGTGCTCGATCGTATCAGGGGATGGTCGCGCGACGATCCCCGGACGGTCTGGATCGTCAGGCACGCGCTTCGGACCCTCATCAAAAAGGGTGATCGCAACGCGCTGACAATCATCGGGGCGGGTGAGGACGCGCAGGTCCGGTTGCGCAAGGTGGTCGTCGAACCCAAAACAATCCGGCTTGGCGAGGCCATCACCTTGTCGTTCGATCTCACGTCGACCAGTGATCGCCCGCAGAAACTGGTGGTGGATTACGCCATTCATTACGTGCGGGCGGAAGCACGCAAGTCGCGCAAGGTGTTCAAACTGAAGACGCTGACCCTGGCACCCGGCGAGTCCGTGACCCTGCAAAGACGGCAGTCGATCCGTGACTTCAGTGTGCGCGCCCATCATCCCGGCCGGCACCTCGTCGATGTGATGGTGAACGGCCAGACGCTGAGCCAGACGTCGTTTGATTTGCTGAAGTAGATTAGGGTGAGGGACCTCCGGGATCAGCCTAAAATCCCAATGAACCGGAATTATATTTCTTGATTTTAGACAAATTCTTGAATTATGGTGCATAACGCTGGCGCGGCGTCCGGATCAAGGTCCGTCCGGTGCGGCAACTCGCAAGGTCAACTTGCGCAAAACAACAATGCCAAAACAATGCCATGTGGAGAGGGAGAAACGCTGATGTCCGATCGTAAAGCGTTGCTGCGCGTGACGCGCCGCGCGTTGTTGTCCGGTGCGGCCGGTGCCGCGACGCTCGCCGTGACGCCGCGTCTGTTCAGCCCCGCGATTGCCCAGGGCGCGCCGTTCAAGGTCGGCCTGATGCTGCCTTACACCGGGACGTTTGCGAAACTCGGTCAGTTCATCGACGACGGTTTCAAGCTCTATGTCGAACAGAAGGGCGGCAAGCTCGGCGGCCGCGAGATCGCCTTCGTGCAGGTCGACGATGAATCCAAGCCCGAAGCCGCCACCGACAACGTCAATCGCCTGATCGGCCGCGAGAAGGTCGATCTCGTGGTCGGCACCGTGCACTCGGGCGTCGCCATGGCGATGGTCAAGGTCGCGCGCGACACCAATACGCTGCTGATCATTCCCAATGCCGGCGCCAATGATGCGACCGGTCCGGCCTGCGCGCCGAACATCTTCCGCTCGTCCTTCTCGAACTGGCAGACCACCTTCCCCGCGGGCAAGGTGCTGGTCGACGCCGGGCACAAGAACGTCGCCACCATCACCTGGCGTTACACCGCCGGTGCGGAAATGATCGGCGCGTTTGCGGAGAATTTCACCAAGAATGGCGGCAAGATCGTCGAAGACCTGACGCTGCCATTCCCCGAAGTCGAATTCCAGGCGCTGATCACCCGCATCGCGGCGCTGAAGCCGGATGCTGTGTTCAGCTTCTTCGCCGGCGGTGGCGCGGTGAAATTCGTCAAGGATTATGCGGCGGCAGGGCTCAACAAGAGCATTCCGCTCTATGGCGCGGGTTTCCTGACCGACGGCACCATCGAGGCGCAGGGCGCGGCCGCCAACGGCATCCGCACCACGCTGCATTACGCCGACAATCTCGACAATCCCGCCAACCTTGCTTTCCTCAAGGCGTTCAAGGCCAAGACCGGCAAGGACGGCGACATCTACGCGGTACAGGGTTTCGATGCCGCGAACATGCTCGAGATCGGACTGACCGCGGTGAAGGGCGATGCCGGCGCGCGTGATGCGCTGGTGAAGGCGATCGGCGCCGCCAAGATCGACAGCCCGCGCGGTCCGCTCAGCTTCAACAAGGCGCACAACCCGATCCAGAACATTTATCTGCGCGAAGTGCGCAACGGCCGCAACGAACTGGTGTCGATCGCGCAGGCGAACGTCGACGATCCGGCGCGGGGCTGCAAGCTGTGATGCGGTAAGAGGCGAAACGGCTCCTTGCATACTCTGTCATCACCGGGCTTGTCCCGGTGATCCCGCTTAGGAGAGCAGTGCGTCCCTAAGCGGGGTTGCCGGGACAAGCCCGGCAACGACAGGACTCATTTTATCACCCAGTGCTGTCCACAGGACCATCTTAATGGACTTCGTCACCTTCGGCGTACAACTGCTCAACGCCGTCCAGTATGGAATGGTGCTGTTTCTGGTCGCGAGCGGGTTGACGCTGGTGTTCGGCATTCTCGGCGTCATCAATCTCGCCCATGGCGCGTTCTATATGCTGGGGGCGTATCTGGCGTACTGGATCGCCGCCTATACCGGCAGCTTCTGGCTGGCGCTGGTCGGCGGCGTGATCATCGCCTTCGTGGTCGGCTGGCTGCTGGAAATCGTATTTGTGCGCCGGCTCTATGGCCGGGATCACCTGGCGCAGGTGCTGCTCAGTTTCGGTCTGATCCTGATGGTCGATGAAATCAGGCTGATCCTGTTCGGCAAGGACGTGCATTCCGTCGCGCCCCCTGCGTTTCTCAGCGGCGCGATCCAGCTCACCGACAACATGTCGTATCCGGTCTACCGGCTGGCGATCTGCGTGTTCTGTCTGGTCGTTGCGGCAGCGATCTTCCTGGTCATTACCCGCACCAAGATCGGCATGATCGTGCGTGCCGGCGCAGAGAACCGCGAGATGGCGCGGGTGCTCGGCATTCCGTTCGACCGGGTCAACCGCTACGTCTTCGCGGTCGGTATCGCGCTTGCGGCGCTGGGCGGCATCGTGGTGTCGCCGATCTCGACGGTGTTTCCCGGCATGGGCGACGGCATGCTGATCCTCTCCTTTGTCGTGGTGGTGCTCGGTGGCATCGGTTCGGTCGCGGGCGCCGCCATCGGTGCGCTGCTGATCGGGCTCACCGACACCTTCGGAAAAGTCTTCTTTCCGAGCATCTCCAGCATCCTGATCTATGTGCTGATGGCGGCGGTGCTGCTGTGGTGCCCGAACGGCATTCTCGGCCGACGGGAGGTGTGATGGACCAGCCTCGTACCTTCAGCTCCTGGCTGATCATTGCCGTGCTGGTCGTCGCCGCGATCGGCCTGCCGTTCGTGGTGCCGACCTACTATGTGCAGTTCGCCACCAAGGCGCTGATCATGGGCCTGCTGGCGATGGCGTTGAATCTCGCCGTCGGTCATGGGGGCCTGGTCAGCCTGTGCCATGCGGCGTTCTTCGGTGTTGCCGGCTACATGCTGGCGATCCTCACGCCGAAATACGATCCGGCCTCGTTGTGGTTGACGCTGCCGGTGGCCGTCGGGACTGCGGCATTCGTTGCGCTGGTGATCGGTGCGCTGGCGCTGCGCACCCGCGGTGTCTATTTCATCATGGTGACGCTGGCGTTCGGCGAAATGCTGTTCTACCTGTTCCACGACACCAAGATCGCCGGCGGCTCCGATGGAGCCTACGTCAACACCAAGCCCGAAGTCGCGATTGCCGGGTATCAGCTGCTCAATCTGGAAAAGCCGATCGTATTCTACCTGGTGGTGCTCGCCTGTCTGATCGGCACGGTCGCGCTGATTGACATGCTGGTGCGCTCGCCGTTCGGCCGGGCGCTGGCCGCGGCGCGGGACAACGAGCGCCGCGCGCGCTCGCTGGGTTTCCCGATTTTCCGTGTCCGGCTCACCGCGTTCGTGATCTCGGGCGCGCTCGCCGGTGTCGCCGGCTATTTCGCGGCGGCGCAGTTCGGCTTTGTCGCGCCACAGATGCTGGGCTGGCATCAGTCCGCAACGGTGCTGGTGATGGTGCTGCTCGGCGGGCTGCGCTCCGTCGCCGGTCCCCTGGTCGGTGCCATCGTGCTGATGGGGCTGGAGGAGGTGCTGAAGGCAACGACAGTCTACTGGAAGCTTGTCGAGGGCTTGATTGTCGTGATCATCGTGCTGGCGTTGCCGAATGGCGTCCGCCAGTTGCTGACCCTGACATTCGGAGAGCCGGCCCAGGACAAGCCGGCTGCGCACGCCGTCCCGGCAACGACCAAGCAGCCAGTCACGGAGGCGGGTCATGGCTGATGGTCTCGCTGAAACGCAGGCGGCGATTGCGCTCAGCGCCAAGGGCCTGCAAAAGCATTTCGGCGGGCTGAAAGCCGTCAGCGACGTGTCGATCGACGTCCATGTCGGCGAGATCCACGCCGTGATCGGTCCCAACGGCGCCGGCAAGTCCACGCTGATCAACCTGCTGTCGGGCGACCTCACGGTCAGTGCCGGCACCATCGCGCTCGGCGACACCGAGATCGTGCGGCTCAAGCCGGACCGCCGCGCCCGCGCCGGTCTCGGCCGTTCCTACCAGAAGACCACCATCTTTGCGGATTTCACCGTGCATGAGAATGTCCGCCTCGCCGCGCAGGCGCATGCCAAAAGGCCGCTGCGCATGACCGGCAACACGATGTCGGATCCCGAAGCCAACCGGCGCGTGGCTGACGCGCTCGCGAAAACCGATCTGGCATCGCGTGCGCCGATCACGGCGCGGCATCTCAGCCATGGCGAACAGCGCCAGCTCGAGATCGCCATGGTGCTGGCCACCGATCCCAGCGTCATCCTGCTGGACGAGCCACTCGCCGGCATGGGGCAGTCGGAGGCGCGCCGCATCGTTGACCTGATCGCGTCGCTGAAGGCCGGCCGCGCCGTGTTGATTGTCGAACACGACATGGACGCAGTGTTCGAGCTCGCTGATCGCCTCACTGTGATGGCGGATGGCCGGGTCATCGCCTCCGGCCTGCCGCAGGAGGTCCGCATGCATCCGGCGGTGCGCACGGCCTATCTCGGTCACGAGGGAGAGGACGCATGACGGCCCTGCTGGCGGTCGAGCGGCTGGAGGCGTTTTATGGCGCAAGCCAGGTGTTGCACGGCATCGATCTCGCGCTCGGTCGCGGTGAGCAAGTGGCGCTGCTTGGCCGCAACGGCATGGGCAAGACCACGCTGCTGCGCTCGCTGATGGGCCTGGTGACCGATTGCCGCGGGCGCGTCACCTTCGCCGGACACGACATCGCGGGCCTGGTGCCCGAGCGCATCGCGCGCGCCGGTGTGGCGCTGGTGCCGGAAGGCCGCGGCGTGTTCGGCTCGCTGTCGGTGGTGGAGAATCTGGTGATGGCCGCGCGCCCGGCCTCGGACGGCCGCTCGCGCTGGACATTGCCGCGCATCTTCGAGCTGTTCCCGCGCCTGGCCGAGCGGCGCGGCAATGGCGGCCATCAGCTCTCCGGTGGTGAACAGCAGATGCTGACCATCGGCCGCGCGCTGATGACCAATCCCGATCTGATCCTGATCGATGAAGCCACCGAGGGCCTGGCGCCGCTGGTGGCGCGCGACATCTGGCGCACGCTCGGCGTGATCCGTGACGAGGGCATCGCCACCATCGTGGTCGACAAGGATTTCAAGAGCCTGTCGAAAATCGCCGACCGCGCCGTGCTGCTGTCGAAGGGCGCCGTGGTGTTTAACGGCGCCCCTGCCGAATTGTCCGCGCAGACTGGATTGCTGGAGCGGCATCTCGGGGTGTGAGGGGACGTCAGTGCGGCCGCGCGGGCTTGCGTTGACGTCCGATCGTCAATGCCGTGACGAGGTCGATCGCGAGTGCGGCGGCCACCGCGCCGGCTCCAATCACAAACAGGATGGCGTAGTCCCCGCCGGTACGCGCGAACAGAAACGACAGTCCATAGGCACCTGCCGCCTGAAACAGCGCGAACGTCGTTGTCGCCTGCGCCCAGGCGGCGCGCTGGCCCGTGCTGCTGTGAGGCACCAGTTCGTGAATGCGGCCGAGTACCAGCGGCACGATGCCGGGTGTGAAGCCGCCGACGATCAGGCTCGAAACGATCATGATTGTTGGCGAAGTACTGATAGCGGGTAGCACGATGGCGATCGCCTCGATCAGGAAGGCGACACGCAGCGCCGGGCCGAAGCCCGAACGGTCGGCGAGATGTCCGGCCAGCAGCGGCCCGACGATCGCGCCGATGCCGTACAGCACCCAGTAGTGTGATCCTGCGGTGATGCCCTGGCCGAGACCGCGTGCTACGAAGTCGACCAGGAAAACCATATGCGGCACCAGCGCCAGGGCGTTGAGGCCGTACTCCGCGCACAGTGCCCGGATCACGCCCGCGTGGCCGCCGTGTGACGGCGTTTGATCAATTTGCGTGCTGTCGGTGGTGGTCGCTTCTGTCGGCCATGCCTTCCAGCTGATGAGCGTCAGCACCGCGGACAACAGCGCAAGGCCGTACCAGGCCTGCTTGAGTCCCTGTTGCAGCAGCAGCGGAACCAGCGTGCCCGATGCCGCGATGCCAAGGCCGACGCCTGCAAAGATGACGCCGCCGACGAGGCCGCGCTTGCCCGGTGCGGTGTGCGGCAGGATGGTCGATGCGGCCAGCACCATGATCACGCCGCCCGACAGCCCGGACAGGAATCTCCAGGCAAAGAACCACAGAAACGACAGCGGCACGGACGAGGCGAGAGCGGACAGCGATGCCAGCACCATCATTGTGCGCAGCGTGCGCACTGCGCCGGCGCGAGCGCCGAGCTCGCGGGCCAGCAGCGCGCCGGCGAGATAGCCGGCCAGATTGGCGGCGCCGAGATAAACCACGTCCGCGGGGCTGAACCATCTGGCTGCGATCAAGGCGGGGATCAGTGGTGTGTAGGCGAAGCGCGCGAGGCCCAGCCCGACAAGCGACGCACACAGGCCCGCCACGGCGAAGAGCCATGCAGAGCCGCCCTCCTTGTGATGGTGGGCTGCCGAATGATGATGACTGACATTGGTGCTGGACATGGACACGGGGTTAGACCTCGCGACGCCGCGTGGAAAATGAAGAGTTCTGATGACGGCCATCGTTTGCAACGATGGCGGGGCGTGCGGGCTTTGCTCGCCGCACGCCACCAATCCGACGAATTAGCGCCCGGAGGCTGCGCGCTGTTGTGCGAGTTTTTTGCGATAATCGAGGACGGGCTCGCCGCCCCATCCCCAGTTGTCGGTGTCGACCTCATCGATGACGACGAAAGTCGACTCCAGCGGTTTCTTCAGCACATCTCGCAGGAGTTCACTGACGCCCTTGATCAGGGCCGCCTTTTCCTCCGGCGTTGCCGCCGCCTTGCCGGGCGTGGTGCCTTCACGGGTGATCTGGATGGTGACGATGGGCATGATCGTTGTTCCTGAATTTTGAGGGGTGCTCAGTGGCCGGCGCTCTGGCCGCCGTCGACATGCAGGATCTCGCCGGTGACAAAGCACGCACCCTCCAGGAACAGCACCGCGTCGACGATGTCCTTGGCTTCGCCCATCCGCCCGACCGGGTGCAGGTTCGCAAGGAACTCGTGCGTGGCCGGCGCATGCATCGGTGTCTTGATCACCCCCGGGGATACGGCGTTGACCCGGATGCCTTTCTTTGCGTACTCGATCGCCAGCGACTTGGTCGCCGCGTTCAGCCCGCCCTTGGTCAGCGACGCGAGCACCGAGGGCACGTTGCTGTTGGCCTGCTCGGCCAGGGTGGTCGTGATCTGCACGATGTGTCCCGATCCCTGCTTCAGCATTTCGCGGGCCGCGCGCCGGGTGATCTGGAAAAAGCCGTTAAGGTTGATCCCGACAATCGCCGCGTAATCTTCGTCGCTGTAGTCGACCAGCGGCTTGGCGATGAAGATGCCTGCATTGTTGACCAGCGTGTCGATGCGGCCGAAATGCTCAAGAGCCTGCGACACGATACGCTCGGCCGTTTTCGGATCGGCGATGTCGCCGGGGAC
Source organism: Bradyrhizobium prioriisuperbiae (assembly GCF_032397745.1). NCBI lineage: Bacteria > Pseudomonadati > Pseudomonadota > Alphaproteobacteria > Hyphomicrobiales > Nitrobacteraceae > Bradyrhizobium > Bradyrhizobium prioriisuperbiae. Next base: position 1,529,906 of record NZ_CP135921.1, on the reverse strand, counting down.
CGCCAGAATGTCCGGGTCCGACGACGGCTTGATCGCGCGGGAGTTGGCGACCACCCGATAATTTCGGTCGCGATATCCCTTCACCAGATCCGCGCCAATGCCTTGCGATGCGCCGGTGATGATGACGACTTTTTGCTCTGCACCCATGATAGCCTCCGTGATCTTCGTGAGCGGCAACCTGGTTGCCGCCGGGCCGTTTCGGCCTGTGAGGATCAAGCTAGGCGTATCGGTTTGTGGTGCGAATGCCCGCTATTCGGCAGACACTCTTCCGCTTGGCGAACGAATGGCGGCGGCATTCCGGCTGGCTTCGCGCGACAGCCGGGTGAAATAGCTCTTCAGGCGCGGCACGGCGAAGTTGATGAAGGCCCGCACCTTGGGCACCGAGAAACGTCCCTCCGGGGCGAGCAGGTGAACGGGCAGCGGTGACGGCTCATCCTTGTCGAGCAGGATCTGCAGCCGTCCGTCCCGGATCTCGTCGGCTATATGATAGGAAAACAGTCGGGCGATCCCGTGGCCTTCCACGGCGGAGGCAACCGCTGCGCGCACCGTGTTGACGATCATCCGCGGCGCGAACTGCACGGTGCGCGGCACGGCGGAGCCATCAGCCGGCGGAAAGCTCCAGGACTCCAGCCCAAAATGCGTCATCGCGATGATCTGGTGTTTCGCCAGATCAGCCGGCGTGGTGATGATCGGGTGCCGCTCCAGATACGCCGGCGCCGCCGCGACCACGCGGCGAACGTCGCCCAGGCGGGTGGCGACGAAATTCGAATCTGCCAGATGCGCGATCCGCAGCGCGACGTCGATGCCTTCGTCGATCAGGTTCACCTGTCGATCGAGCAAATAGAGCCGGACGGACACCGCCGGGAATTTGTTCATGAAGGCGTCGAGCACCGGCCTTAGCACGTCCTCACCCGTGATGATGGGCGCGGTGAGTGTCAGCGTGCCGCGCGGCGCCGAGCGCTCGCCGGCCGCGGCAATGTCGGCCTCCTCGAGATCGACCAGCACGCGGCGGCACGCCGTGGCATAACGCTCGCCCGCCTCGCTCAGCTTCAGCGACCGGGTCGTGCGATGCAGCAGCTCGGTGCCGACATGGGCTTCAAGGAAGGCGATCGCCCGGCTCACCGCAGCCGGCGACCGGCCCAGGCGTCGGCCGGCACCGGCGAGGCTGCCCTCGTCGACCGCCGACACAAAAACCTTCATGGCGTCGATGCGGTCCATTTATTCTTCCGTCTCAGGGAATGCTGGATAGCAAACCATAGGTATTCATCCGCCTGGCGGCAAGCTGGCGCGCAGGAAGGTATGGCGCGGCGCCGCCCGGGGGTGTCCCGGTCTCCGAGCCGCCGTCACACCACTGACATCGGGTTTGGCACATAAACGGAGCAAGCCCATACCCTTGCCCGCGCGGAGACCTCCATGACCGAAAAGCCCCTCAATGGCGCGCAATCCCTGCACGATCGTATTCATGCCGAGATGCTGGATTCCTTCGACGAGGAGCTGGAGCTCGAAATCGACGACGATCGCCTCGATGCGCTGACCAACGAGCTGGAGGGGCATTCGCCGACGGAGACCGTCGAGCGTCGCGTCTATTTCAAGGAATTGTTCCGCCTGCAGGGCGAACTGGTCAAGCTGCAGAGCTGGGTGCAGAGCCAGAAGCTCAAGGTCGTGGTGATCTTCGAAGGGCGTGATTCCGCCGGCAAGGGCGGTGTGATCAAGCGCATTACCCAGCGGCTCAATCCGCGGGTCTGCCGCGTCGCTGCGCTGCCGGCGCCGAATGAGCGCGAGCGCACCCAATGGTATTTCCAGCGCTACGTCTCGCATCTGCCGGCCGGCGGCGAAATCGTGCTGTTCGACCGTAGCTGGTACAACCGCGCCGGCGTCGAGCGGGTGATGGGGTTTTGCAACGAGGCCGATGTCGAGGAGTTCTTCCGCTCGGTGCCGGAATTCGAACGCATGCTGGTGCGCTCCGGCATCATTCTGATCAAATACTGGTTCTCGATCACCGATGAGGAACAACATCTGCGCTTCACCATGCGCATCCACGATCCGCTGAAGCAGTGGAAACTCAGCCCGATGGATGTCGAGGCGCGCAGCCGCTGGGAGCAGTACACCAAGGCCAAGGAAGCCATGCTGGAGCACACCCATATCCCGGAGGCGCCCTGGCATGTGGTGCAGGCCGTCGACAAGAAGAAGGCGCGGCTGAATTGCATCGCGCATCTGCTGGAGCAGATCCCTTATCAGGACGTCACGCATGATCCGGTGATCCTGCCGGCCCGGGTGCGCAACCCGGACTATCACCGTGGCCCGGTCCCGGCCGAGCTGTACGTGCCGGAACGTTACTGAATTTCGCTGAGCTGTCGAGAAGCGCCGTCGCGTTCGACGGCGCTCAACAGATTGAGCCGCTGGAACGAGACCCTGGTGTAAGGCAACGCCTGCGCCGTGCGTTTGCGAGGACTGCCGGTCAACTCCGTCCGGTTCACGTCTCCGCAGGTCTGCCGATCCCTGAACGGGCCAGCGCTCAAAAACTGCCCAGTCGCTGCACAAAAATTGACGCTGATGGCGGCAAGTGTTTGTACGTCCCGAGACAAGTCTTTTGCGGGCCGCCGCTTCTAAACTCCTCTGCATTCGGGTCAGCCATGGTGAGCGCACCCGCTCGCCGGCAACAGAGGAGTTTATCGGATGCTGAAAGGTCTTTTCGAGGACACGCGGCGTTTCCAGATCGGCACGTCTGCCGGGCGCTGGCGCACTCTTGCTCTCGCCGGCGCGTGCCTGATCGCACTGTGCGTGTCGGGGCAAGCCCAGGCGGCGTCGCCGGCAGGGTGCGCCGCGCTGCAGGCGAAATATCCGTCTCTGAAGGGCAAGACGCTGGTCAATGCGATCAACCCGCATACGCCGGGCTATGAGTCGATCGATCCGAAGGATCCGAGCAAATACATCGGCTTCGACATCGATCTCGGCGAACAGATCGGCGAGTGCCTCGGCTTCAAGCTGACCTACAAGGCGGTGACGTTCGCGGCCCTGCTGACGACTCTGGCGAGCGGACAGGCGGATATCGTGATCTCCGACATCTACGCGACGGAGGAACGGGCGAAGGCGGCCGACTTCATCACCTACTCCAAGGTGTTCGACGGCGTTCTGGTTGCCAAGGGCAACCCGAAGAAAATCGACGGCATCAATCTGTCGATGTGCGGCGCCGCCGCGGCCGAGAACACCGGCTATGTCGAGGTTCCGCTGATTCAGGCGCTTGCTTCCCAGTGCAAGGCCGCCGGAAAACCCGAGCCGACCATCCAGCTCTATGACAACAACGCCAACTGCATTCAGGCCATCCTCGCCGGTCGCGCCGACACGTATGTCAATGACGTCAATACCGTCGATCAGGCGGTGAAGGCCTATCCCGACAAGCTGGAGAAGGCCCTGGCGGTGACCATCCCATACTCGGTCGGCATCGCCGTGCCGAAGAACAAGCCTGAGTTCCGCGATGCGGTGATGGCCGCCCTGATCGAAGTTCAGAAGGCGGGAAGCCACATGGACCTGCTGAAGAAGTGGAATCTCGACGTCAACAACTTTGAAGAGCCGCGCATTCTTTCGGTCAAGTAATGTCGCTGTTCGTCCACTATCTCAGCATGCCGTATCTGATCGAGGGCATCTGGTTCACCCTTGCGGTGACCGCTCTCGGTCTGGCCGGCGGGCTGATTCTGGGTTTGATCCTTGCGGCGATGCAGCTCAGCCGGTTTGCTGTGCTGGCTGCTTTTGCCCGCGGCTATACCGTGATCTTCCGCGGCACGCCGCTGATCCTGCAGATGGTGTTCGCTTACGACGCATTGCCGCATATCGGCATCAAGCTGAGCGCGATCGGTGCCGCGGGTCTTGCGCTGGCCGCCAATGAGGCACCCTTCATTGCTGAAATGCTTCGCGCCGGTGTTCTTGGCATCGATCGCGGACAGGTGTCCGCCGGCCAGGCGCTGGGCATGACGCCGGCGTTGCTGATGCGGCGCATCATCGCGCCCCAGGCTATTCGCACGATGATCCCTGCTTTCGGCAATGAAACCGTCAGTGCCTTGAAGAATTCGTCGCTTGCGAGCGTGATTTCCGTCCAGGAGTTGACGCTGAGAAGCACTCAACTTGCATCGTCGACATTCGATTTCTTTTCTATCTTCTTTGCATCCGGACTGATCTATCTGGGGCTCACCGGCGGGGTCAGCATCATTCAACTGGTTGTGGAACGGCAGCTCGATCTTGACAGGCCAGCGCCGGAAAATCGTCTCGCCCGGTTACTGCCCTGGTATCGTGCGCCATTGGTGACGGAGCCGATTGCACGACCGATTGCCGGCGCCGCCGCGCAGCTTGCCGACGTGCCGCAGGCCGTGCCTCCGAGAGACGCCAAAGTCTCGCGGGCGGATCGAACCAAACGATCGGCCGCGCTTGCTCACAACGATGTGGCTGTTGATGTCAGCGGTCTCTGCAAAGCCTATGGACGTCAGGCGGTCATCGCCGGCCTCGACCTCACAGTCCGCGTCGGTGAAGTCGTCGCGCTGCTGGGTCCGAGCGGATCCGGCAAAAGCACGCTGCTGCGATGTATCAATCATCTCGAGGGGTGGGACGCGGGAATTGTCAAAGTCGGCGGCCGCCGCATGGGATTCCGCGGAGATGGCCAGCCGCTGTCGCCGCGCGAGATCGCCAATGAGCGCGCCAGCGTCGGCGTCGGCATGGTGTTCCAGCAATTCAATCTCTTCAGTCACCTGACGGCCCTGGAGAATATCGCTGGCCCGCTGCGATGGGTGCATGGCGTCTCGCGCATCGACGCCGATCGGCGCGCACGGGACCTGCTGGAGCGCGTCGGCCTGAGTCATCGCGCCGATGCGCTGCCCCGACACCTGTCCGGCGGCCAGCAGCAGCGTGTCGCGATCGCGCGTGCGATCGCTCCGAATCCCAGTGTCCTCCTGCTCGATGAACCGACCTCGGCGCTCGATCCGGAACTGGTCAACGAGGTGCTGGAAGTCATCCGGCGGCTGGCGGTCGAGGATGGCCTGACCATGATCATTTCGACGCACCAGCTGCGCTTCGCTGACGAAGTCGCGGATCGTGTCGTCTTTCTCAGCGACGGCGCCATCATCGAGGAAGGCCCCGCGCACGAGGTGTTGACCAGCCCCCGCCATCCCCTGACCGCCCGCTTTCTCAGCGTCATGGAGGCAGACAAGACGCTGGAGGCGTCGGCCTGACACCATGACCGGACACTCACGACAGAAACGCGCGGCACGCCAGCCGTTCATCGAGGTTCATCCATGAAGCATCATCTGCTCCCGGTCTCGCCCAAAACCGTTCACTGGGGCTATTTCAGCAAGGCGGTTGCCCCGGCGCTGACGCTGAAATCCGGCGACCGCGCCACCATCGAGACGCTGACCCATCATGCCAATGATGACTACGAGCGCATGATCGCGAACGATCCCGGCGCCGAAAGCGTGTTTCAGTGGACCCGGGAACGAAAGGCGGTTGTCCGCCGTGGTGCCGGCTCGGTCGAAGGCCCGTTTCAGCGCGGCGCAGGTGAAGGTCTTGGCGTGCATCTCCTGACCGGACCGGTCGCGATCGAGAACGCCGAACCCGGCGATATCCTCGAGGTTCGCATCCTCGATGTGCGGCCGCGTCCGAGCTGCAGCGCCTGTCATGCCGGCCGCTGCTTCGGCTCCAACGTTGCGGCATCATGGGGGTTTCACTATCACGACCTGGTCGAGGAGCCGAGGCCGCGCGAGGTCGTCACCATCTTCGAGCTCGACACCTCCGGCGAGCCGTACGCGAAAGCCGTCTACAATTACGTCTGGACGCCGCAGACCGATCCTGACGGAATCGTGCATTCGACCATCGACTATCCAGGTGTGCGGGTGGATCACGCCCTGGTGCGCAAGCGGGAGAATATCCTGACCGGCGTCCGAGTGCCGGCGCGGCTGCATTTCGGCACGATGGGCCTTGCGCCGGCGGAGTCCGATTTCGTCAGCTCTATTCCGCCGGGGTATACCGGGGGCAACATCGACGACTGGCGTATCGGCAAAGGCGCGCGGATGTACTATCCGGTCGCCGTTTCCGGCGCCTTCTTCTCGGTGGGCGATCCGCATGCGGCGCAGGGCGACAGCGAGCTGGGCGGCACCGCTATCGAAACCTCGCTGACCGGCGATTTCGAATTCATCCTGCACAAGAACCGCGATCTCGGCGGCACGCCGCTGGAAGGGCTGACCCATCCGATGCTGGAGACCGACCAGCAGTGGTCGGTCTACGGCTTCACGTTTCCCAACTATCTCGCCGAACTCGGCGCCAATGCACAGACCGATATCGTCAACCATTCCAGCCTGGACCAGGCGATGCGCGACGCCTTCCGCAAGCTGCGACGCTTTCTCATGACTACGAAGGGATTGAGCGAGGATGAGGCCATCGCGCTGATGTCGGTCGCCGCGGATTTCGGCGTGACCCAGGTGGTTGATGCCAACTGGGGCGTGCACGGGTCGATCCGCAAGAATGTCTTCACCTGCACGTAAGGAGGAGGATGCAGCCACCGGTTTCGTCCGTCGGATGTTTCGCGTGATCGAATGAAGGATTCCACCTCCATGACTGCCGTTCCGGTTCCACTGGCGGGCGCCTTGGCCGGGCGGCAGAGCTTTGGCGCGCCCACTGGCACAACTGTTGCTTCGATCAAGGGCATCTCTGGCCTCATTGCTGACCCTGGCCGACGCATGAGTATTCGCCCATTCACGAGTGAATCGTACTCCGAAGACGATGGGGGCGCTGCCTGGCAGGACGTTCTCCGCGCATTCGGCCTGCAGACGGCGCCATTGTCGCCGATGCATGATCGGCATGTGACGGCGCTATCCCGTGCGGCATCGGATACCATCGGACTGATGCGCTTTGCCGCGGGACCGCAGACCCTGTCGCCGCTCCAGCAGCGTTCCGATCTCCCCGTCCTGCTGCTGCCCGCCGAGGGTGGTGCGGTGCTGAAGACGGAGGGGGCTGCGCAACAACTCATTTCCGCCGGTCATCTTGTCGTGCTGCCGCGGCATGGCACATGGCGGCTGACGCTTCAGCGCGACATGCGCGCCGTCGTGCTCGCGGTGACGGCCGAGGCGTTCGGTGGCCGGAAGATCGGCGTCCCCGAATCGGGCGATGCGCGCATCGTCGCCCCCGACGGATTGGCCGGTGTGCTCAGTCGCACCCTCGAAGCCACCTCCGCGACGCTCGAAACATTGACTCCCGATGCGTGGACCACGATCGGGCTAGGTCTTGCCGAGATGCTGTTGGCGTTGTTGCGCCAGACGAACGGTCCTGATACCGGCGCACAGGCCTCGCTGTTCCATCGGATCTGCGGCACGATCGAGCGCAAGCTCGACGATCCGGATATCTCCTTGGCGCGCATCGCGCAGATCGAAGGTATTTCCGAGCGCTATCTGCAGAAGCTGTTCGAGAGCACCGGCGACAACTTCACGCACTATCTGCGCGAGCGTCGATTGCAGCGCTGCTGGGCCGATCTGTCGAACCCGGCGGATGCGCATCGCTCCGTGTCCGAGATCGCCTTTCGCTGCGGCTTCAGCGATGCCGCGCATTTCAGCCGCTCGTTTCGCGAGCGCTTCGGCCTGTCGCCTCGCGCGTTCCGGCAGCATGAAGCGGAGCGCGCCGCGGGATCAGGCATGGCCGCCGGGCAGCGCGGCTGGCCGCAGGATGCGCTCGCGCAGTTGCGTCCGCACAAGGCGGCTCCGGTCATCGGATCAATCGGACCGGCGCCAGGGCCGGCTCCCCGGCACGGCGGCCGACCCGCGCATCACCATCTGCCGGTGGATGCCGAGCGGGTGCACTGGGGTTTCTTCAGCCGCTCACTCAAGCCGCTGATCGAGATCTATTCCGGCGACACCATCACGGTGGAGACCCTGACCCAGCATGCGTCCGACGATCCCGAACGCATGATCGTTGGCGATCCGGGGGCGGAGAGCGTGTTTCGCTGGACGCGCGAGGAAAAAGCCGTGGACCGCCGCGGTGCCGGTCCGCTCGATGCCTCGATCTACGGCCGCGGCGCCGGCGAAGGTTTTGGTGTCCACATTTGCACCGGCCCGATCGCGGTCAAGGGGGCCGAGCCGGGCGACGTGCTGGAGGTTCGCATTCTGGACATCGTGCCGCGGCGGAGCCGCAATCCGGATTACGCGGACCGCGTGTTCGGCTCCAGCGTCGCCGCCTGGTGGGGCTATCATTATGGCGAATTCCTGTCGGAGCCGATGCCGCGCGAAGCCGTGACGATCTACGAGATCATCACCGATACAGGCGAGCCGCACGCCCGCGCGCTGTACTCCTACCGCTGGCAGCCGCAGACTGATCCGTTCGGCGTGGTGCACCAGACCTATGACTATCCCGGCGTGCCCGTTGCCGCCGAGACCGTACGGCGGCGGCACGCGGTGCTCGATGGCATCCGGATTCCATTGCGGCCGCATTTTGGCGTCATCGGCGTGGCGCCGCGTGAAGCGGATCTCATCGATTCCGTGCCGCCCGCCTATTTCGGCGGGAACCTCGACAATTGGCGGCTCGGCAAGGGCTCGGCGGTCTATCTTCCGGTCTCGGTGCCCGAAGCGCTGCTGTCGATCGGCGATCCCCATGCGGCGCAGGGTGACGGCGAACTGAGCGGAACAGCGATCGAGTGCTCGATGACCGGAACGTTTCAGGTTGTTCTGCACAAGAAGGCCGATCTCGCCGGCCGTCCATTCGCCGACCTGACTTATCCCCTGATCGAGACCGAAACCGACTGGGTGCTCACCGGCTTCAGCCATCCGAACTATCTCGCCGAGTTCGGCGCGAAGGGGCAAAGTGAAGTCTACGCGAAGTCGTCGCTCGATCTCGCCATGAAGGATGCCTTTCGCAAGGTTCGCCGCTTTCTCATGACCACCCGGGGGCTGAGCGAAGACGAAGCAATCGCGCTGATCTCGGCCGCCGTCGATTTCGGCGTCACGCAAGTGGTCGACGGCAACTGGGGCGTCCATGCCATCCTGAGCAAGCGGCTGTTCGCGTACGCGCCTCCATCCCCAAGCTGAAAAGGCTATCCGGCAATGCAATTTCACATGATCAGCGGCGGCCCCAGGCCGGTCGCGCCCTTCAGCCATGCGGTCGAAACCGACGGTTTCGTCTTCATCACCGGCCAGATGCCGGACACGCCGGCAGCGCCCGGCGTGCTGCCGGACAGCATCGTGAGCCAGACCCACGCGGTGATGGCGAATCTGCGCGTGGTGCTGGCGGGGCTCGGTCTCGACTTCCAGCATGTGGTGATGGCGCGCATCTATCTCACGCGCTTCAAGGACGACTATGCGGCAATGAACGAGACCTATCGCAGCTATTTCGCCGAGAACCGGTTACCGGCGCGCACCTGTGTCGGCGTCACTGGACTGGCCTATGACGCGCTGATCGAGATCGACCTGGTCGCCCGCCGGCCGGGCTGACCTCGCCGCCGTGACCGCTTGCGCCGATCGCATGACAGCCGCGCGCCAGCCTGCTGGGTTGGCCTCGTTCGCGCCGATCCGGTAAGATGCCGGGCAAGAACGAGAGGATTGCGAGATGGATGCGGCTGATCTGCGGGTGTTCCAGGCGGTTGCCCGCACGGGCAGCATGAGCAAGGCCGCGCTGGCGCTCAACACCGTGCAGTCGAACGTCACCGCCCGCATCAAATCGCTGGAAGACGAACTGGGCTTCGCCCTGTTCGAGCGGACCAATCGCGGCGTCACGCTGACATCAGCGGGGCAGCGGCTCATCCCCTATGCCGAGCGGGCTGCGCATCTGCTGGACGATGCCAAGCGCGCCGTTGCCGATGACGGCACGCCATTCGGCCCGCTGGTGGTCGGCTCGCTGGACACAACCGCGGCATTGCGGCTCTCGCCGATCCTGGCCGAGTTTGCCGCGGCCTATCCCGCGGTCGACCTGTCGCTGAAAACCGGCACGACCTGCGAACTGGTCGAGCAGGTGCTGGAACGGAAGCTCGATGGCGCCTATGTCTGTGGCCCCGTCAATCATCCGGACCTGGTGGTCGAGCCATTCGTTCAGGAAGAGCTGGTGGTGCTGACCTCTCCCTGTGTCGAGTTCGAGAAGCTCATTACCAGGCCTGATCTCAAGATCGTGGTGCTGAAGGCCGGATGTTCCTACCGCCTGCGTCTCGAAGCCTTGCTGGCACAGCGTGGCATTGTCGGGGTGCGTTTGCTGGAGTTCGGGACGCTGGAAGCCATCGTCAGTTGTGTCAGCGCCGGCATCGGTTTGACCCTGCTGCCGCGGGCGATGTTCGACAAGGTCTGGGAGCGCAAGCGCGTCCGCATCCATCCGTTGCCGGATGGCGAGGGATGGGTTGAAACCGTCTTCATCCGGCACCGCGAAGCGCTGGTGTCGAGCGCGCTGCATGCTTTCCTGGATCTGGCACGGCTGCCGACGCCGCACGTCGTGGCGGCCGAATAGATCGGCTGCAATCACCGCGAGCGATGGCGGCGATCTGATCAAACCATTACGCGGCGCGCGCCGGCCGTTTTAGTTTGCCGTGACGGCGCGTTCGCGCCGTGACCTTTGCTGGCTGAACCGAGACAGGCGATCCGCCATGACGAACTCCCATCCGGCCCTTGCCCGGGCCGAAGCGTTTGCCGCCTCCTTCAATCTGCGGGTGCCGATCCTGCTGGGGCCGATGGCCGGCGCCTGTCCGCCGTCGCTGTCCATTGCGGTGGCCAATGCCGGCGGGCTCGGCAGTTGTGGCGCGCTGCTGATGCAGCCCGCGGCCATCAAGGCCTGGGCCGCGGAGGTGCGCGCCGGCAGCAACGGGGCGTTTGCCCTCAACCTCTGGATTCCCGACCCGCCGCCGCAGCGCGATGCAAATGCGGAAGGCGCCGTGCGTGCGTTTCTGGGCGAGTGGGGCCCGGAGGTGGCGCGCGAGGCCGGCGATGCGACACCACCGGATTTCGTGGCCCAGTGCGAGGCGATGCTGGCGTGCGCGCCGCCGATCATCTCGTCGGTGATGGGGCTTTACCCGCCGCCGTTCGTCGCGCGCATGAAGGCGCTGGGCATCAAATGGTTCGCCAACATCGCAACGGTCAGCGAGGCGAAGGCGGCGGAAGCGGCCGGTGCCGATGTCATTGTCGCCCAAGGCATGGAAGCGGGCGGCCATCGCGGCACCTTCGATGCGGAGAAGGCGGAAGCCACCATGGTCGGGCTGTTTGCGCTGCTGCCGGCAGTTGTCGACGCGGTCAAGATTCCGGTGGTGGCGACCGGCGGCATTGCCGATGCTCGCGGTGTTGCCGCGGCGCTGCTGCTCGGCGCGTCCGCGGTGCAGGTCGGCACTGGTTTCCTGCGCTGCCCGGAAGCGAAACTGCCGCCGGCATGGGCCGATGCGCTGGGTCGCACCTTGCCGGAGCAGACCGCGGTGAGCCGCACGTTTTCCGGTCGTCCCGGCCGTTCGATCGCCACGGCGTATGTGCGTGCGGCGACATCGGCGCAGGCGCCGAAGCCTGCGCCGTATCCGGTGCAGCGCGGCCTGACGCAGGCGATGCGGGACGCGGCCATCAAGGCCAATGACATCGATCGCATGCAGGCCTGGGCGGGACAGGCGAGTGCACTGGCGCGCGCACAACCGGCCGGTGAGGTCGTCAGCGATCTCTGGGAAGGCGCGCGTACATTGCTGAGGTGAAGCGCGCGCCCGCAACGATATCCGCTTGCGCCGGTTCTGAGTGGCTTCAGGAACCTTGTGTTCCATTCCGAAGCATCCGATCTCGCTGCATCAGTGAGCGTTGCGCACTGTCCTGATCAGAGCGCATTTTTTTACGCACGTCATCGATCGCCGGTTATCATCCTCCTCCCGACGAACCAGACGCCGAGATGCTCAAAGGCATTGCTTCGGAGCCAGGGAGGCATTCGCGATGGCACTCGTACTCCCGCAAGACGAGTCATCTCCACGAATAGGCGAGCGCCCCAGCAATTTCTGCGACATCGTCCTCAAGGGCGGTATCACCAGCGGCGTTGTCTACCCTCTCGCGCTGGTGGCGCTGTCCAAGAAATTTCGCCTCTCGAACATCGGAGGCACCTCGGCGGGAGCCATCGCGGCGGCTGCGGCCGCTGCGGCCGAATACGGTCGCTCCGCGAACGCGGCAGGCTTTTCGCGGATCGAACAGGTTCCCGATGAGCTCGGCTCGGATCTGTTGCCGTTGTTTCAACCGGCCCCGCAACTGAAACCCTGGTTCGATATCTTCATCGCGCTGGCCACGGCTAAGAGCAGCTTTGGGCGCGTCTTCGCTGTCGCCGAGGCCGCATTGAAAGGCTACTGGCGCAACGCGCTGCTCGGCAGCCTGCCGGGCGTTCTGCTCGCGCTGTTGGCCTGGCAGCTCCTGTCCAGCGGTGGATTCATCGTCTGCGGTCTGATGATTGCGGCTCTCGGTGCCCTGGCCGCGGTCACGTATGGACTGCTGCGATCGGCAACGACGAATTTTGTCGCGAACGATTTCGGCCTGTGTCCGGGAATTCAGCAGCCCGGGGGGCAGTCGGAAGCGCTTACCGATTGGCTGGCGCGCCTGATCGATGAAGCGAGTGGCCGCACGGACGGATCCGATCCTTTAACCTTCGGCGCTTTGCTGGCACCTCCGGACGGCCGGCCGCCGATTCATCTGGCGACAGTGACCACCAGTTTGATGGAGCGTCGCCCCTACACCTTGCCGATGCTGCAGGAGCGGCGTTTCGTCTTTGAGCGCGGCGAATGGAGCAAGCTCTTTCCCGAACGGATCATGGCGTATCTGGTGAGCCAGTGCGAACGCTATGAGGCCTTGCCGGAAGAGCGCGGCGAATTCTTCTATTTTCCGGATGCAGAACGCCTTCCGCTGGTCGTGGGCGCCCGGCTGAGTCTCAGCTTTCCCGGATTGATCTGCTGCGTGCCGTTGTGGGCGCGCGATTTTGCGTTTGCCGAAGAGGCCGAGCGAAACAAGTTGAGACGGTGCCTCTTCAGCGATGGCGGCCTGTCCAGCAATTTTCCAATTCATTTTTTCGACCGGCTTTTGCCCAATACGCCGACGTTCGCCATCTCCATCGACAATTTCGATGAGGCACGCGGCTGGGCCGATCGCGTCTGGCTGCCGACATCGGCCAACGAAGGCATTCGCATCCCCATGCAGCCGGTTGACGGCATCCTGGGATTCCTGGTGCGCCTGATCGATTCCGCCAGGGAATGGCAGGACAATCTGCAAAGCATCTTGCCGGGCTATCGCGAGCGGATCGTCCATATCGGGCTGAAGCCGGAAGAAGGCGGTCTCAACATGGCGATGGACGAACAGACTGTCCATGACCTCGTCGATTACGGCAAGCAGGCCGGCGAAGCCTTGTGCGACGAGTTTGATCTCGACGCACATCGGTGGCGCCGATTTCTTGTGGCCATGGCGCGTGTCGAGGAAACCCTGGACGATGTTGCTGCAGCCTATGAGACGCGGCCCGGTGCTCCCGAAGGGTTCGGCCATTTTCTCGAACGTTACGCGGCGCACCCTTCAACCTACGAGCAGACCGCTGCAGTTTGTGAAGTCCTCCTTGCGCGCGGTCGGGAATTGTCCGAACTCGGGCTGCGGTGGCGGGACGAGCCGACGGTGAGGGACGGAGTCATCCCGAAACCCGCGACCAACCTGCGCATCACCCCAAAGTATTAGAGTGTGGGCGTTTCCCAGCGAAGTGGATCGACGCGGTAAAATTCCAATATATTGACCAAAGAATCTTGCAGCTGGCACATCGGTTGCTCCTGTTGGAGAGCCGCGTTGAAGAATCATCATGGCCTGGTGATCGGCGGCATGGCTCAACTTCAAACAGATGCAAGGATTTTCCGATGAGTTTTCCTCTCGCTTCCAGACGACAAGCATTGGCCGGTGCAACTGCTCTAGCGACGACCTCAATCATTCTTGCCAACGAAGCAGCCAAGGCTGCTTCGGGCGTAGGCGGGATCAATGCAATCCCAGAACTCGCGCCGCAGTGGAAGGAACTCGATCTCGGCGAAATTTTGTCGCGGCCTGCGGCTTTCATGTCGGTCAGCCAGAACAAATCGCTTTATGACGCTGGAGGGGTTCAAGCCGGCGAAAAGCACCGCGAACGAGGAAGCCTGCCAGCAACGGTCAAGGTCGTGGCCGCGGCGCGAAAGGCGCGAAACTTCAGGTCGTTCAACTGGATCGGCTACGAAGTCTTCCGGGAAGATTATCCGCAAAGCGATTTTGATCGCGTCCAGTATGCGAGCTGGGTGAAAGGCCTGAATTTTACGCCGGAGATGAAGAAAAAGGACGGTGAACTTGTGGGCGAACTTCGGGCATTGGTCCAGCCGGAGGACAACGAGTTCAACGAACTTGCGCTACAGACGGCGTTCGCCGGCACGCAATTGCCGCTCGAACTGAGCCGCAAGCGAATTCAAACGATCGTGCTGACCGGCATACATCTCGATTGGTGCATCGAAGGTAATGCTCGCGCGGCACGCGATGCCGGGTATCTGCCGATCGTGATCGGCGATGCCTGCGCGTGTCAGAAGCCGGAGCAGGAAGCCGCGGCGATGGAGCGGATCAACAATTTCTTTGCGCCCGTGATATCGTCGGACCGGTTCGTGGAGTTACTGTCCCGCAAGGTCTGATACTTCGGGAGCTTCGCGTGCTTCGAGGCTCCCGCCTTCCTGATGTGCGAGATCTGATGGATCAGAACGACCTGGACAAGAAAATCGGAGCGCGGATCAAGCTTGTTCGAATGAGCGCCGGTTATAGCTTGAACGCGCTTGCGGCGCGCTCCAAAGTCAGCCGTTCGATGATTGGGCGTGTCGAGCGTGGCGAGAGCAGCGCCACCGCGGTTCTGCTGGGCAAACTGTGCGCAGCGCTGGATGTTACGTTGAGTTCGATCATCGGGTTGAGCGACCGTCCGCCGGAACGATTGAGCCGTCTGGAGGATCAGCCCGTCTGGCGCGATCCGGAAACCGGCTATCGCCGACGGCATGCTTCGGCGCTGAACGTGTCGAGCGGAATCGAGGTCATCGTCGTCGAATTGCCCGGCGGCGCGCGCGTTCCCTACAATCCCTGGGGGAGGCGTGCCTATTCGCAGCAGGTCCTGATGCTGAGCGGGAAATTATCGATTCATATCGATCTGAAGCGATTTGATCTTAACCCGGGCGATTGCCTCGATTTCGATGTCGTGCGAGCGGTGACCTTCGAGAATCCGGAAAATCTACCCGCGGAGTACATCGTCATCATTCGTCATTCATGACGATCGTCAATTCCGCGTCCGAAGCCGTCCTGACCTTGCACCACAATGATCGCCGCATCGTCCGCCGCGCGAATGTCCTGCGTCATCGGCTCCGGCCATTGCACCACCAGACGGCCGATCAGATCGTCGAGGCCGGGCTCGTCAGCCACGTCGTAAAACACGGGCGCCATCGCGCCAGCGATGAAGCTGTGCAGCAGATGCGCCGCGTCATAGTCGTAGACGATATCGCCGGGCGCGATGCCGGGGCGGCGCATCGAGAACCGGCGATGTGAGGTGAGCTTGGCCCGTCCGTCGCCCAGCGCCATAAAGGAGAGCACGCAACTGTCATGGGCGATGCGCGGGCCGTCCTGCATGCGATCGTACATCTGCAGCACGCCGGCTGTTTCGAGATCGGCGATCGAACGGAAATCGCTGCACGCGTGCTCCGGATGCAGGTCGTTCCGGATCGCGATCAGGGTTTCCGCCGGCAAGCCGCGGCCGCGCAGCAGCTCGGCCAGCGTTCGGGCGCAGCCGCTATCGGCTGAAGCGGTGGTGGTTACGATATCGGAAGGCGCGGTCATCACGACGCCGCGCGTGCGGCAAACTCGTGGGTATCCTGTGCCAGCACCGGGGTCACCGCATCGATCAGGCGCGCGGCGGCGTCTTTAACCGTCAGCCCGGCCGTGTCGACGACGGCGGAGGCGCGGGAATACAGCGGCTCGCGGCTTAGAAGGATGGTCCGCAGCTCCTGCATCGCCGAGCGATCGTCGGCCATCGGCCGCAGGTCACCCTGGCGTCGCACCCGCGCCATGTGCTCTTCCGGCTCGGCCTTCAGCCAGATGGTGTAGAACGACGACAGCACGAGATCGAAGGTCAGCGGTTCGGAGACGATGCCGCCGCCGGTGGCGAGCACGATCGGCTCCTTGCGCGCCAGCAATTGTCCGAGCGCCGCCTGCTCCATGCGCCGGAAGCCTTCCTGGCCGTAAAGCGCGATGATCTCGGCGACCGACAGGCCGTTCTGCCGCTCGATCTCCTTGTTCAGTTCAACGAAGGTCCAGCCGATCCGCTCGGCCAGGAGTTTGCCGAGGGTCGACTTGCCGGCGCCGCGCAGCCCGATCAGGGCGATGCCAGCGAACGTAACCTTGCGCTGGGCGAGCGCTGCTGTGCTCTGGCCGGAAAGGATGTCCTTGGCGTGGGCGATCTGCAGCGGCGTCGCCTTGCGCACCAGGTCGCGGATCACCGGCCAGTCTGGCGAGGCCTCATGGGCAGGAATCAAATCCTCCAGCGGCGCCCCCATGGCCTGGGCCACGCGGCGCAGCAGCACGATCGACACATTGCCTTTGCCGCTCTCAAGCTGGGCGATGTAGCGTTCCGAAATTCCGGAGACACGTGCCAGCACCTTGCGCGACATGCCGCGCAGGCCGCGCATGGTGCGGACCCGCTGTCCCAGCTGCTGCAGGAAGTCGTCTTCCAGCTCAGCCTGCGTGCTGTCGGTTGGCTCGGTCATCCAGGCGATCCGGGGCTCCAAAGGTGCATTAGGTGCGGAATGAGGGGCGGATTCGGTAACTACTGAGCCTGAAACATAGTGCCGACAGTGATTGACAGCAAGCGCACGGGGTGTATTTATATGAATTATAATTCTAAAAACTAGGGAAGAGTACGCTGTGGTCGTCAGCGGCGAGATCGCTCGCGCAACTGCGCGAAATATAGTTCATAGTTCGCTGAGATATACACAGGTGGTTCGTCCCTGCCTCGAACAGGATTGGGAGCAGACCCGATGAGCGGTTCCTCAGGCGCCTATAACGCCGTGACCTATCTGCTCGACCGCAACGTTGCGGAAGGGCGCGGCGCCAAAGTCGTGTTCAGCGATCCCCAAACCGAGATCACCTACGCCGGCCTGCAGACCCAAAGCCGCCGGCTTGCCAATGTGCTGAAGCGGCTTGGCGTGCGCCGCGAGGAGCGAGTGGCGATGATCATGCTGGACACGATCGATTTTCCGATCGTGTTCCTGGGCGCGATCCGCGCCGGCATCGTGCCGGTGCCGCTGAACACGCTGCTGACGTCGGAACAGTATGCCTATGTGCTGGCGGATTGCCGCGCGCGGGTGCTGTTCGTCTCGGAAGCGCTGTGGCCTTCGGTGCGCGATATCCTGCCGCAGTTGCCGGATCTCGAACACGTTGTCGTTTCCGGCGCCGATGCGTTGGGGCACACCCGGCTGGCCGACGAACTGGCACGCGAAACCGATCAATTCGAAACCGTCGCGACCCATCCGGACGAGCCGGCGTTCTGGCTCTACTCGTCGGGCTCGACCGGCATGCCGAAAGGCGTGCGCCATCTGCATTCCAGTCTGGAGGCGACGGCGGAGACCTATGCACGTCAGGTACTCGGCATCCGCGAGAGCGATGTCGGCCTCTCCGCGGCGAAACTGTTCTTTGCCTACGGGCTGGGCAATGCGCTGACATTCCCGATGTCGGTCGGTGCCTCCACCATTCTCAATCCGGAACGCCCGACGCCGGCGGTGATGTTCGAGCTGATCCGCCGCCACGATCCCAGCATCTTCTTCGGCGTGCCGACCCTGTTCGCGGCCATGCTGAACGACGAGACGTTCAAGACCATGCCGCGCACCAAGCGGCTGCGGGTCTGCACCTCGGCCGGCGAAGCCCTGCCGGAACTGGTGGGGCAGAGCTGGAAAGCACGGTTTGGCGTCGACATTCTCGACGGTGTCGGTTCGACCGAGCTGCTGCATATCTTCCTGTCGAACGCGCCGGGCGATGTGAAATACGGCACTTCGGGCAAGCCGGTGCCGGGTTATGCGGTGCGCCTGGTCAATGACGCGGGCCAGGATGTCGCCGATGGCGAGGTCGGTGAGCTGATCGTGAACGCGCCTTCTGCCGGCGAGGGGTATTGGAATCAGCGCAGCAAGAGTCGCGGAACGTTCGAGGGCCACTGGACCCGCACGGGTGACAAATACACCCGCGATGCCGAGGGCCGTTATACCTACTGCGGCCGCGCCGACGACATGTTCAAGGTCTCCGGCATCTGGGTGTCGCCGTTTGAAGTTGAAAGCGCGCTGATCACGCACTCAGCGGTGCTGGAAGCAGCGGTGGTGCCGGCAGCCGATCCGGAAGGCCTGCTGAAGCCGAAAGCTTATGTGGTGCTGAAAGCCGGTACCGACACTGCCGGTCTGCACGAGACTCTGAAAGAGCACGTCAAACAGAAGATCGGCCCGTGGAAATATCCGCGCTGGGTCGAGGTGGTGGAGACGCTGCCGAAGACCGCGACCGGCAAGATCCAGCGCTTCAAGCTGCGCGAGAGCGACGCAGCGAACTGAAATTGTTCGCGCTTGTAGCCCGGATGAGCGTAGCGACATCCGGGTGGCAGCATTCAGACCGGTTCCCGGATATCGCTTCGCTCATCCGGGCTACAGACGAAACGGAGAGAGTCATGAGCGCACTGCAGTCATCCGGGCACCTGACCATCGGTTCAAGCCAGATCGAATACCGGATGGTCGGGCCGGCGCCCGATGTCGCGCCGACGCTGGTGCTGCTGCACGAAGGCCTGGGCTCCGCCGGTTTGTGGGGTGATTTCCCCGATAAGCTCGCGGCCGCAACAGGCACCGGCGTGTTCGCCTATTCGCGCAGCGGTTATGGCGCATCGACCCCCGCCACGCTGCCGCGTTCAATCGACTACATGCACCGTGAGGCGCTCGATGTGTTGCCACAGGTGCTCGATGCCGTCGGCTTCCGCCGCGGGCTCCTGATCGGCCATTCCGATGGCGCGTCGATCGCTGCCATCTATGCCGGCGGCGTGCAGGATCATCGCATCCGTGGCCTGTGCCTGATTGCGCCGCACTTTGTTGTCGAGGACATTTCGGTGGCGTCGATCGCAAAAATCAAAATCGATTACGAGCAGGGCGATCTCAAACAGAGGCTGGCGCGCTGGCACAGCGACGTCGACAACGCATTCTATGGCTGGAACAACGCCTGGCTCGATCCGGCATTCCGCGCCTGGGACATTTCCGAATCGCTCGCTTATGTCCGGGTGCCGATCGCCATCGTGCAGGGCGCCGACGATCATTACGGCACGCTGCGGCAGATCGCGATTGCGGAGGAGGAGTGTTATTGCCCGGTCGATGCCGAGATCATTCCGGGCGCAGGACATAGCCCGCAGCGCGAGGCGCCGGAGGTGACACTGAAAGTGGTGTCCGATTTCGTCAACCGGATCCTGCGCGTGCACGGTGAAGGCGAGTTGGGACGGGCGGCGTAAGTCGCGCGTTTTTAGCAATGTATCTCCGTCATCCTGAGGTCCGAGCCTTGCGGTGCACTTGCACCGCTGGGCGAGCCTCGAAGGATGAATGGCCCGGGCGTACGCCCTTCGAGGGCCGTGCTATGCACGGCCACCTCAGGACGACGAGATAGATCGTGTGAGTGTTTCGGATCAAACAACAACTACACATGTTCTGCCGCGCTGGGCCTATGTCCCCGGCGTCGATACGCAAGCCGATCGTGTCACGCTCGATCGCGTCAAGGCGCTGGTGCCGGAGCGGTTCGACGGCTTCGTTCCTGCCTCGCATGCAGCGGTGCTCTATGGCCTGCGGCTGAATGACGAAGGCTTCTTCTGGGAAGCGCACGAGATTCTCGAAGCGGTCTGGAAGGTGGCGCCGAAAGGCGGGCTGGACCGGATCTGCCTGCGTGCCTGCATCCAGATCGCCAACGCCAATCTCAAACTGAAGATGGGCAAACCTCAGGCGGTGAAACGGCTGATCGCGGATGCCGCCACGGAGTTGACGGAACTGACGGTGCGTCGCCGCTCCCAAGCCGGAGACAGCCTGGCGGCGGGTTTTCCAGCGGAAGCGCTGGCAAAAGAGTTGCGGAACTGGGCCCGTCATTATTGGAACGATAGTGCCAATGCTCCTCAGCTGACATGAAAGAAAATGCATATTTTCGGCGATTAAGGGTGGACCGCCGCCAAAACATGCATTATTATGCATATCAACGCTGAAGCAGCGGCACACGAACACACAGGCAAATCAAAAGGGTGGCTCATGGCAGGTGAGGATCGCAAGCTCGCCAACGGCGCAAAACACATCGACTTCCAGACCGAGCCGTCGCGGTACAAGCACTGGAAGCTGGATGTCGCTGGCGATGTCGCCACGCTGACCATGGATGTCGATGAGAATGGTGGCCTGTTCGAGGGCTACCAGCTCAAGCTGAATTCCTACGACCTCGGCGTCGATATCGAGCTTGCCGATGCCGTGCAGCGGCTGCGCTTTGAGCATCCCGGCGTGAAGGCGGTGATCCTGCGCTCGGGCAAGAACCGGGTGTTCTGCGCCGGCGCCAACATCCGCATGCTCGCGGGCGCCACCCATGCGCACAAGGTCAACTTCTGCAAGTTCACCAACGAAACCCGCAACGGCCTGGAGGATTCCAGCGAGAATTCCGGCCAGCGTTTTGTCTGCGTTGTGAACGGCACCGCAGCCGGCGGCGGCTATGAACTGGCGCTCGCGGCCGACCACATCGTGCTGGCCGATGACGGCTCGGCCGCGGTGGCGCTGCCGGAAGTGCCGCTGCTCGCGGTGCTGCCCGGCACCGGCGGTCTCACCCGCGTGGTCGACAAGCGCAAGGTGCGCCGCGACCATGCCGATTATTTCTGCACCATCGAAGAAGGCATCAAGGGCAAGCGCGCCGTGCAGTGGCGGCTGGTGGATGAGATCGTCCCGAATTCGAAACTCGACGCCAAGGTCGCCGATCGTGCCAAGGCTTTCGCCGCAGCATCGAAGCGCAACGGTGAGGGGGACGGCGTTATGCTGACCCCGCTGACGCGCACCATCGATGACAACGGGCTGCGTTATGGCTTCGTCAGTGTCGACATCAACCGCGATGCCCGGATCGCCACCATCTCGATCAAGGCGCCGGAGACGGCGCCGCCGGCAAGCGTCGCTGATATGGCAAAACAGGGTGCGGACTTCTGGCCGCTTCAGGTGGCGCGCGAACTCGACGACGCCATCCTGCATCTGCGCATCAATGAGCTCGGCACCGCGATGTTCGTGTTCAAGTCGCACGGCGACCGCGCCCAGGTTCTCGCCTATGACGCGTTCCTCGACGCGCACAAGGATCACTGGCTGGTCAACGAGATCCGCCATTACTGGAAACGCGTGCTCAAGCGTGTCGACGTTACCTCGCGCACCCTGGTGGCGCTGGTCGAGCCGGGCTCCTGCTTTGTCGGCACGCTGGCTGAACTCGTGTTCGCGGCCGACCGCTCCTACATGCTGATCGGCGAGAAACAGGGCGACAATCGTCCGCCGGCCGAGATCATTCTGTCGTCTCTGAATTTCGGTCCCTATCCCATGAGCCACGGGCTGACCCGGCTGCAATCGCGTTTCCAGGCCGATCCGTCCGATGTGGAGACCGCGCAGGCCAGGATCGGTGAGCCGCTCGATGCGGACACCGCCGAAGAACTCGGCCTGGTGACCTTCGCGCTGGACGACATCGACTGGGACGATGAGGTGCGGGTGTTCTTCGAGGAACGCGCCAGCTTCTCCCCCGACAGCCTCACCGGCATGGAAGCGAACCTGCGCTTTGTCGGCCCCGAGACCATGGAATCGAAGATCTTCTCGCGGCTCACGGCCTGGCAGAACTGGATCTTCCAGCGTCCCAATGCCGTTGGTGAGGAGGGCGCGCTGCGCCGCTATGGCACGGGCGAGCGCGCGCAGTTCGACATGACGCGGGTCTGAGACAAGTCATTGCGCCGTGCTTGCGGGCACGGCGATCAAAAGATGCACAACGGGAGTTGGCCATGAACGTGATGAACGTCGATTACACCACCAAGATTCCGAACAATGTGAATCTCGCCGAGGACCGTCAGGTGCTGAAGGCCCTGGAGGGCTGGCATCCGGGCTATCTCGACTGGTGGAACGACATGGGTCCGGAGGGCTTCCAGGAATCGCTGGTGTATCTGCGCACCGCGATCAGCGTCGATCCGAAGGGCTGGGCCAAGTTCGATTACGTGCGGATGCCGGAGTATCGCTGGGGCGTGCTGCTGGCGCCGCAGGATGAGACGCGGCTGGTGAACTTTGGCCAGCACAAGGGTGAGAAGGCCTGGCAGGAGGTGCCCGGCGAATATCGCGCCATGCTGCGTCGTCTGGTGGTGATCCAGGGCGACACCGAGCCGGCTTCGGTCGAACAGCAGCGCCATCTCGGCAAGACTGCGCCGTCGCTCTACGACATGCGCAACCTGTTCCAGGTCAATGTGGAGGAGGGCCGTCACCTTTGGGCGATGGTCTATCTGCTGCAGAAGTATTTCGGCCGCGACGGCCGCGAGGAGGCGGACGATCTGCTGCGCCGCCGCTCCGGCGATGAGGATAGCCCGCGCATGCTCGGTGCCTTCAACGAGGCAACACCGGACTGGCTGTCGTTCTTCATGTTCACTTTCTTCACCGATCGCGACGGCAAGATGCAGCTCGAGAGTCTGGCGCAGTCGGGCTTCGATCCGCTGTCGCGCACCACGCGCTTCATGCTGACCGAGGAGGCGCACCACATGTTCGTCGGCGAAACCGGCGTTGGCCGCGTCCTGCAGCGGACCTGCGAGGCGATGAAGGCCGCCGGCATCGACGATCCCAATGCTATCGAGAAGGTGCGTGCGCTCGGCGTCATCGACCTGCCGACCATGCAGAAGAAGATGAACCTGCACTACTCGCTGTCGCTGGACTTGTTCGGCTCGGAGGTCTCCACCAACGCGGCGAACTTCTACAACGCCGGCCTCAAGGGCCGCTTCCAGGAAACCAAGATCGAAGACGATCACCGGCTGACCGACGACATCTACCAGGTGCTGAAGATGGTCGACGGCGAGATCAAGCTGGTTGACGAGCCGGCGCTGACGGCGCTGAACATGCGCCTGCGCGACGACTACACCGCCGACTGCGCCAAGGGCGTGGAACGCTGGAACAAGATCATCGAGAAGGCCGGCGTCAACTTCCGGCTGGAACTGCCGCACACCGCGTTCCATCGCCAGATCGGCGAATTCACCAATGTGCAGGCGACGCCGAAGGGTATCATCGTCAGCGATGCGGAATGGGCCAAAATCCGCAACAACTATCTGCCGTCGACGGACGATGGTGACTTCATTTCCTCGCTGATGACGCCAGTGAGCGAACCCGGCAAGTTCGCCAACTGGATCTCGCCGCCGAAGGTCGGCATCGACAACAAGCCCGGCGATTTCGAATACGTGAAGATCGCCGCCTAAGTCCGAGTGGATAACAAGTCATGCATGTTGAAGGTCTCCTCAAGCAGCACGTGATCGACCCGGAGATTTGTATCCGGTGCAACACGTGCGAGGAGACGTGCCCGATCGATGCCGTCACCCATGACGACAACAACTATGTCGTCAATGCGGAGATCTGCAACTACTGCATGGACTGCATTTCGCCCTGTCCGACCGGCGCCATCGACAACTGGCGCGTGGTGTCGAAGGCGTATTCGCTGGAAGAGCAATTCTCCTGGAGCGACCTGCCGGCACAGGAAGAGATCGCCAGCGGCGAGGCTGGCGGTGCGATCGAGGCGCTGGAGGACGATGTTGGCGCCTTGCTCGAGGAAGCCCGCAAGGGGCTCGGCGGCAAACCCGTGGCGCCGGCCTCCGCAAGCAAGCCGACGGTCAATCTCTATAACCGCGGCAAACCGGCCAAGGCCACCATCACCGGCAATTTCCGGCTGACCCACGCCGAGGCGGACTCTGACGTCCGGCACATTATTCTGGATTTTGGTGACCAGCCGTTTCCGGTGCTGGAGGGTCAGAGCATCGGCATCATCCCGCCCGGCCTGAACGCCGAGGGCAAGCCGCACGCCGCGCGGCTCTACTCCATCGCCAGCGCCCGCGATGGCGAGAAGCCGAATGCCAACAACCTGTCCTTGACGGTCAAGCGCGAGGACAAGGGCGTCTGCTCGAATTATCTTTGCGACCTGCCACGCGGCGCCAAGGTCGAGATCACCGGTCCGTTCGGCGCCACCTTCCTGATCCCGAACGATCCGGCCTCCAACATCCTGATGATCTGCACCGGCACGGGATCAGCTCCGTTCCGCGGCTTCACCGAGCGGCGTCGCCGCGCCATGCCGGAGGCGGCGGGGCATCTGCTGCTGTTCTTCGGCGCGCGGCGTCCGGAGGAGCTGCCGTATTTCGGGCCGCTGCAGAAGGTGCCGGAAAAACTGCTGACACGGCACTTCTGTTATTCACGGGTGCCGGGCGAGCCGCGCACTTATGTGCAGGACCGCATCCGCAGCGAAGGTGCGCGCCTCAGCGCCCTGCTGAATAATTCCCATACCCACATTTACATCTGCGGCCTGAAAGGCATGGAAAGCGGCGTCGACGAAGCCTTCGCCGACGTCTGCCGCCACGCTTCGCTTGATTGGGCGACGCTCAAGGCAACGATGCGCGAGAGCGGGCGGTATCACGTCGAGACGTATTGACGCTTTCAGCACGATCGCTCGCGAAGAGCCAATCATTGCTCTCGGCGTCATGCCCGGCACAAGGCCGGGCATGACGGCATTCGTTGCAGAAGCGCGGTGCCTCTCTTCCAACTAAGAAGAGATTAATCCCAGCCATCACCCTTGATGCCGGCATTGGCATAGACAATCCCGCCGTCCACGGCGATCGTCGCCCCCACCACATAATCTCCGGCGCGTGATGCGAGATAAATCGCCGCGCCTGCCATGTCCTCGTCGGTGCCGACCCGGCCGGCGGGCACGCGTGTCGCCACGGCGTCGGCGTTGTCGCGCGCCGCCTTGTTCATGTCGGACTTGAACGGCCCCGGCGCAATCGCGGTCACCACCACATGGTCCTTGATCAGCTTCACCGCCATCCGCCGCGTCAGGTGGATCAGTCCCGATTTGCTGGCGGCATAGGAATAGGTCTCCATCGGATTGACGAAGATGCCGTCGATCGAGGCGATGTTGATGACCTTGGCCGGCTTCTCGGCGGTGGCGGCCGCGCGCAGCTGCGCAGCCAGCGCCTTGGTCAAAAAGAACGGCGTCTTGACGTTGAGGTTCATCACCTTGTCCCAGCCGCTCTCCGGGAATTCGTCGAAATCGGCGCCCCAGGCAGCGCCGGCGTTGTTGACCAGGATGTCGATCTTGGGTTCGCGCTTCTTGAGCTCGGAGGCCAGCATCTCGATGCCGGCGGTGGTCGAAATGTCGATCGGCAATGCAATGCACTCGCCGTCATATTGCGCGGTCAACTCTTTCGCCGTCTCTTCGCAGGGACCGGCCTTGCGCGCGGTGATGTAGACCTTGGCGACGCCCTGGGCGAGAAACCCCGCCGCGATCATCTTGCCGATACCGCGCGAGCCGCCGGTGACGACGGCGATGCGGCCTTTTAGAGAAAAGAGATCTTTGAACATGCTTGTCCTCCCATGAAAGCTTTTCCGGCGCTCTTCAGCGCGGCTTTGGCATGGTGTGAGCCCTGGGAGGGCAGGGAGTCAAGGATTGGCGGCCAGACGATTGCCGGCCTGCATCAGGCCGCGGCGACGCGGCGAAATCCATTCCACACTGCGGTGGCGGCGCCGGAGGTGAGCACCGAGAGAAACCGCTTGTCCTGATAATTTCCATTCAGCGAAATTCGCGGCAACGCCGTCAGGTGATCGGCGCTCTCCGCAAACAGCATGCCCGGCCGCGTGGTCAGCGCCGTCTTGAAGCCAAGCGTGCGCGCGAGATCGAATTCGCGGGTCGATGCCGCGATCTTGTCGCCATAGGGATAGGCGAAATGCAGCACCGGACGCTGAAGCGCATTCTCAATACGGGCGCGGCTCTCGCCCATTTCATGGGACGCATCGGCTTCGCTGGCTCGCGCCAGGTTGCAATGGGAGAGTGTGTGCGCGCCGATCGTGACCAGCGGGTCGGCGGCGAACGTGCGCATTTCATCCCACGACAGGCACAAGTCGCGGCCGAACGCCGTTCCCTGAATATTGTGGCTAATGCACAGCTGCTGCACGGCGTCGCGCACGTGGGCGTCGCTCGGAAGGCTGCGCAGCCAGCCATGCAGACGGTCGAACGCGATCTGCTTCGCCGGCACCGTGCTGGCCTCGAGCTTGATACCCCCGTCAATCGGCGCGTCGATCACGTCGGCTTGCACCACCAATTGTTCGAGCCCGATCCACCAGAGCGGGCCGGTGCCGTCGGCAAAGTCGGTTGCGGCATACACCGTCAAGGGTGCGTCATAGTCGCGCATCACGGGCAGCGCGTAGTCGCGATTGTCCCGGTAGCCGTCGTCGAAGGTGAAGCAGGCGAAACGGCGGGAAAAGTCGCCGTCGCGCAGGCGGCGGTGCAACTCGTCGATGGTGACGATGTCGAGCCCCAGAGCGCGGACATGGGCGAGGGTGGCGCGCAGGAACTCCGGGGTGATTTCCAGATGCCGGTTAGGCTGGAAAGCATCCGGCCGGGCCGGGCGGACGTGATGCAGCATCAGGATGACGCCCACGCCGGACAATAGCGGCCGCAACAGGTGGTGGGCCCCTGAGAAGTAAAGGGCATCGAATCCAGCCCGAATGATGCTGTTGCGAAGCTGCGTCATGAAACGGGGATATACCGGCGGTCGTTAAGACGAAGCGCAAGCAGTGACAGAAACCGTTGAAAAAACGGTTAGCCTGACCTGCAGGATCGTTAGGGCGCCCCCTTCTCATTTCTAAATTGACACCCCCGCAAGTGTTTGATTTCACTGCTGCGGGATCGATGAAGGTAGCGGAATGCGCGGATTTTTCAGGTGGTGCGACAAATGGTGGCCGGGTCTGCTTCCGTTAGCCATCCTTTGGGGCGTTGCTGCCTGGCACAGCACGGTTCCACTCGAAGAAGACCTTGCGGCCCACACCACGGCCGCATTGAAGGACGCCGTTCTGGACAAGATCCGGGTTTCGGCGTCCGGGCGGGACGTGACGCTGGCCGCGGAGGCTTTTTCGGAACCAGGACGGCTGAGCGCGCTGGGGCAGGCCGAGACGGTGCCGGGCGTCCGGCTGGTCATTGACGAGACGCGACTTGTGCCGGAAGCCAAGCCCTTCATCTGGGTCGCGGAGCGTGATGTGGTTCGCGTCACGCTCTGGGGCAGTGCGCCGCTTCCGACGGTCAAGACGCGGCTGTTCGACGCAGCCAAGGCGGCCGTCGCCGGCACCGAGGTCTCCGACCGGATGGGGCTGGCGCGTGGGGCGCCGCCACGGTTCGATGCGGCGGCCCAGCTGCTGCTCGATCAGATCGGCAAGTTGAAGGACGGCAAGGCAGTCTTGTCGGACACCAGCGTGAGCCTCAGCGGCATGGCGCGCGATCTCGGTGGCCGGGAGGCCATCGCCGCGGCACTGAAGAACCTGCCCGAGGGTTATTCCGTCACCGAAAACGCCATCAAGGCGCCGCCTTACATCTTCCAGGTCAACAAGGATCCCGTCGCCGGGACGGTCAGCATCAGCGGCTACGTCCCGGACAACACCGTCCACGCCGCGCTGGTCGCGGCAGTGACGCGAAAATTCTTCGATGGAAAAGTGGTCGACAATCTAAAGGCCAGCGTCGGTGCGCCGTCCGGGTTTTCCAACGCCGCAATCGCTGCGCTTGGAGCGCTATCGCGGCTGTCGACGGGATCGCTGGTGATCGCCGATCGCGAGGTCAAGCTGTCCGGCGATGCGCTCTATGGTGTTGCCGCCGACCAGATCCGTGCTGCCCTCGCGACCGATCTGCCGCAAGGCTGGAAGGCCAATGCGGAGGTCTCGGTGCGGCCGGCCGCGAGCGTGGTCGATTCCACGGTGTGCCAGCAGCTGTTCGCCGACCTGTTCCGCAAGGGCCGGATCCGCTTCGAAACCGGACAGGCCAAAATCGATCCGGATTCGCTGGGGCTGCTCGATCGGCTGGTCGAGACCGCCTTGCGCTGCCCCGCCGCCAATATCGAGATCGCCGGTCACACCGACTCCGCCGGTGACGATGCCGCAAACCAGGCTTTGTCCGAAAAGCGGGCGCAGGCGGTTGATGACTATCTGGTGCGGGCCGGCCTGCCGCTGGAGCGCCTGACCGCGGTCGGATATGGCAGCACCCAGCCGATCGCCTCCAACGAGACCGACGAAGGCAAGGCGCAGAACCGCCGCATCGAGTTCGTGGTGAAGGAATAGCGATGGCGTATCTGGCGATATTTCATTGGGGATGGCTGCTGGGCGCCTTGCTGCTGGGCCTCGCCATGGGCTGGATCTCCGTGGTTCACCGCGGCCAGCCGCTGTCGAAGGTCATGCTGCGGCGTATCGCCGTCGTCCTGGCGGTGTTCGCCGGGGTCACCCTGGCGCGGGTGATTCCGGGGCGTCCGGGCTACTGGTTCGATCTTGGTCTTGTCATGTTCGCCCTCTATCTGGTGGGCTGTGCGGTGGGGTCGTGGCTGCGGGATCGGGCGATTTCCCGTCACGCTGCGGCGAAATGAAATTTGGGCAGGTTGTTTCCGAGGCAGGACTTTTTCCCGGCTGATCATTCCCCCAAACGGATAGTTACTAAAGTCTAATGACGGTTCCTGCCAATGATGCCCAGAATGACATTCGAACGAGGGTGGGGGTGGCACGGACGAGATGCCGGCGCCAGATACACCAAATGCGTGGCGGCCAATTGAAACGCCGAAAAGATGGAATTGAAGGGACCGCGGCCTCGCGACAGCATCGCTGTTCTGCTACCACACTCAGGCCGGTGGAGGTCCGGCGCAGGGAAACGAGGTCAGCCGAACTGATCCGCTTTGTTGCGCCGCGGAGGATGGCATTCGAGGTCTAGATGCTGGGATCAATACGCAGAACGATCGCGGTTCTGCGCGAGCGGCAGATACTGCAAAAACTCGGCATTGTGATCAGCATCACGATCATCGCGACCGCATGCTACATTCTCTACCATTCGCTGCGGGATCTCGATTTCGATGACCTGATGGAAGCGATCCGCGAGACCGACCGGCGCGCGATCGCGCTGGCCGGGCTGTGTGTCGCCGCCGGCTATTTCACCCTGACGTTCTATGACCTGTTCGCGCTGCGCACCATCGGCAAGGCGAATGTGCCTTATCGGATTGCGGCGCTTGCCGGCTTCACCAGCTATTCGATCGGACACAATGTCGGCGCCAGCGTCTTCACCGGCGGCGCCGTGCGCTACCGCATCTACTCGGCCTGGGGGCTGAACGCGGTCGATGTGGCGAAGGTCTGCTTCGTGGCCGGTCTCACCTTCTGGCTGGGCAATGCCGCGGTGCTCGGCCTGGGCGTGCTTTATCACCCGGAGGCTGCCGCTGCGGTCGATCAGTTGCCGGCCTGGTTCAACCGCCTTGCTGCGGTGGTCATTCTCGCCGCGCTGGTGGGGTACGTGGCCTGGGTCTGGATCAAGCCGCGCCAGGTCGGCCGCGGCACCTGGACCGTGGTGCTGCCCGGCGGTCCGCTGACGCTGCTGCAGATCGCGATCGGAATCATCGATCTCGGCTTTTGTGCGCTGGCGATGTTCATCCTGCTGCCCGAGGAGCCCCATGTCGGCTTTATCGTGGTGGCGGTGATTTTTGTCTCGGCGACCCTGCTGGGATTTGCGTCGCACTCCCCCGGCGGGCTCGGCGTGTTCGACGCCGCCATGCTGATCGGGCTGTGGCAGTTCGACAAGGAAGAGCTCCTGGCCGGCATGCTGTTGTTCCGTGTGCTGTATTACTTGGTTCCGTTTGTGCTTTCCGTCACGCTCCTGACGCTTCGCGAGGTCATCGTGGGCGCGCGCAACAAGCGCGTGCAAGAAGCTTTGGCCGCACTTGACGAAAAGGCCAAGCAGAGGCCCTCGATCCTGCAGGACCAACGTGATGGCGGCATCTGACCAGACAGGTCGAAACCACAATACCGGATTGCCGGCGACTAGAGCCGGATCGCCCTGGCTGGCGCAGTGGGCGGACCGGCTGCGCCGGGCCGCGATCATTCTGCTTGCGGCTGGCTTCGCACTGGGCGGGCTCGTCATCTTCGGCGAGGTCTCGTTCCCGCGCGCCCTGGCCGTATTTATCTGCCTGGTGGCGGGAGCGCTGATTCCCTGGCGTCTGCGCGACGTGGAGCAGGCGAGAGGCGAAGGGGTAGGCATTGCGCCGGTCGAGACCGCGGTGGTCCGGGCCATCGTCGAGGGCATGCCGGATCCCGCCGTGCTGCTCGACCGCGCCGGACGGGTGCTGCACTTCAATTCCGCGGCCGGACAATTGGCGCCTGCGTTGCGCAAAAACGAACTGGCGCAGTTCGCGCTGCGGTCGCCGGAAATCATCACGGCGCTGCGCGAGGCGATCGCCTCGGCCGAGCCGAAGCGGACCACCTATCTCGACCACGTTCCGGTCGACCGCTGGATGGAGCTGATCGTCACGCCGATCGCGGTGCCGACCGCCTTCGGCGGCTCGGACTATTCCATGCTGATGACCTTTCACGACCAGACGCCGCTGCGCCGGGTCGAGGAAATGCGCGCCGATTTTGTCGCCAACGCCAGCCATGAACTGCGCACGCCGCTGGCCGCTCTGTCCGGCTTCATCGACACGCTGCAGGGACCGGCGCGTGATGACGCCAAGGCACGCGAGCGCTTTCTCGCCATCATGCACGCCCAGGCGACCCGTATGGCACGCCTGATCGACGACCTGCTGTCGCTGTCTCGCGTCGAACTCAGCGCCCATGTCAGGCCGGATACACTGGTGGACATCGTCGTGATCATCCGTCAGGTCGCCGACGGGCTCGAAGCGCTGGCGCATGAGCGCCAGGTGACGATCGAGATCGAACTGCCGACGGCGCCGATCATGATCGCCGGTGATCGTGAGGAACTGCTGCGGTTGTTCGAAAACCTGATCGAGAACGCCCTCAAATACGGGGCGTCGGGTGGCCGGGTGATCGTGTCGCTGGTCACGGCGGCCGGCGGCGACGGGGCGCCCGAGGTCCGGGTTCTGGTGCGCGATTTCGGTCCCGGCATCGCCCCCGAACACCTGCCGCGGCTGACCGAGCGGTTCTATCGGGTCGATGTCGGCGACAGCCGGGCGCAGGGCGGCACCGGCCTTGGTTTATCCTTGGTGAAACATATTCTTAACCGTCATCGCGGCCGTCTGTTGATCGAGAGCGTGCCCAAGAAGGGCGCCACCTTCACCGCCTGTTTTCCACAGACAAAATCTCCCGCCAGCGCTTAAATATACGTATTTTCAACGGGTTGACGATGTCACATGACCGTCATCAAACTCTCATAAAAGCTTGAACGCAGGCTTCTAAGAAGCCGCAGGGGCCCGTCGAAAGCGACCGGAGCCCCGCTCAAAGAATGGAGACAACCCGTGAATTTCATCAAAGCGATCGTCGCTGCTGGCTTGATCGCCGCATCGACGCTGCCGGTCCGTGCCTTGGACATTTCCGGCGCCGGCGCGACCT
The DNA here is from genome assembly GCF_032397745.1 of Bradyrhizobium prioriisuperbiae. Classification (NCBI taxonomy): domain Bacteria; kingdom Pseudomonadati; phylum Pseudomonadota; class Alphaproteobacteria; order Hyphomicrobiales; family Nitrobacteraceae; genus Bradyrhizobium; species Bradyrhizobium prioriisuperbiae. The sequence continues at coordinate 1,498,309 of NZ_CP135921.1, read as the reverse complement.
TCCCGTACCCGATCTACGCGAAGTGGGCGGACTCCTACAAGAAAGAGACCGGCAACGGCCTGAACTATCAGTCCATCGGTTCCGGTGGCGGCATCAAGCAGATCCAGGCCAAGACGGTCACCTTCGGCGCCACCGACATGCCGCTCAAGGGTGAAGAGCTCGAGAAGGGCGGTCTGATCCAGTTCCCGACCGTGATGGGCGGCGTCGTTGCCGTCGTCAACCTCGACGGCGTTGCCGGCGGCGAGCTCGTGCTCGACGGTGCGACCATTGCCAAGATCTTCCAGGGCGAAATCAAGAGCTGGGACGATGCGGCGATCAAGAAGCTGAACCCGTCGGCCAAGCTGTCGGCGCAGGCGATCGTGGTCGTGCACCGCTCCGACGGATCGGGCACCACCTTCGTGTTCACCGACTATCTGTCGAAGGTGAGCGCGGACTGGAAGAGCAAGGTCGGCGCCAACACCGCCGTCGAATGGCCCACCGGTCTCGGCGCCAAGGGCAACGAAGGCGTCGCCAACAACGTCGCGCAGACCAAGGGTTCGATCGGCTACGTCGAATACGCCTATGCCAAGCAGAACAAGCTGGGCTTCACCAAGCTCATCAACCAGGCCGGCAAGACCGTCGCTCCGACCGTTGAATCGTTCACGGCCGCTGCCGCGAACGCCAACTGGGAAGGCACTCCGGGTTTCGGCGTGATCCTGACCAACGAGCCGGGTGACGGCTCCTGGCCGATCTCGAGCGCGACCTTCATCCTGATCCACAAGCAGCCGCAGGATGCCGCTGCTGCGACCGAAGCGCTGAAGTTCTTCGCCTGGGCCTATGCCAAGGGTGGACCGGCTGCGCAGGAGCTCGACTACGTGCCGATGCCTGCCAAGGTCGTCACCGCGATCCAGAAGGTCTGGGCCGGCCAGATCAAGGACTCGGCTGGCAAGCCGCTGTTCTCGGCCTCGAACTGAGTGCCGTGCGGTGGGAAAGCACGGGCTTTCCCACCGCTCCTCTCCCCTCGAAGCGTTTTCCAGCGAAGTGGATACCGGTTCGCGTGAAGAAAACGCGTCTAAAAGTTCTAAGTGTTGCTCGTTGATGTGCGTCGAACGTGCGTCATTCGCTGCCGGGATCGGTGGCAAATCCGGGCAGGCCTTTCGAATTCACGTCTCTCGAGTTGTATGCTGAGAGAATTGCGATGACAGTCGCCAGGAGGCAGGCCGTGGTTGATATGGCGTGGGATGGCCAGAGCGTGAGTGCCCGGCAGGATGTAAAAGAGCGCGCGCGCGCCCTCGACAAACTCAGGACGAGCGATAACGTCTTCAGAGTGCTGACGCGCACTGCGGCGCTCTTTGTGCTGCTGATCCTGAGCGGCGTCATCGTCGCACTGATCTCCGGCTCGCTGCCCGCCCTCAAGGAATTTGGCCTCGACTTCATCGTGTCGCAGAGCTGGAATCCGGTGACCGAGAAGTTCGGTGCGCTGGCGCCGATCTACGGCACGCTGGTGACCTCGTTCGTGGCCATGCTGATCGCGGTTCCGTTCGGGCTGCTGATCGCCATGTTCCTGACCGAACTGTGCCCGATGTGGCTTCGTCGCCCGATCGGAATCGCAATCGAGCTGCTCGCTGGCATTCCCAGCATCATCTACGGCATCTGGGGCCTGTTCGTGCTGGCGCCCTTCCTGCAGCAGTATGTCCAGCCCGGCCTGATTTCCACCTTCGAAAACGTGCCGGGCCTGTCGTCGCTGTTCGCGGGGCCGCCCTATGGCATCGGCGTCCTGACCGCGAGCTTGATCCTGGCGATCATGGTGCTGCCGTTCATCACCTCGATCTCGCGCGACGTGTTTGATGCGGTGCCGCCGGTGCTGAAGGAGGCCGCCTACGGTCTCGGCTGCAGCACCTGGGAAGTGATGCGTTACGTGGTGCTGCCCTATACCCGGGTCGGCGTCATCGGCGGCTGCATGCTGGGGCTGGGACGTGCGCTCGGCGAAACCATGGCCGTGACCTTCGTGATCGGCAACGCCCACAAGATCGCCGCCTCGCTGATCGCCCCCGGCACCACGATCTCGGCGACCATCGCCAACGAATTTACCGAAGCGGTGGGCGACCTCTACACCTCGTCCCTGGTCGCGCTCGGCCTCATCCTGTTCGTGATCACCTTCATCGTGCTCGCCATCGCGCGCTATCTGCTGCTGCGGATCGAGCGGAGGATCGGCTGATGAATACCTCGCTTTACAACTCCCGCCGCCGCCGCAACACGATCGCGGTCGTGGCCTCGATCGGCGCCACCGGCATCGGTCTCGCGTGGCTGGCGCTTATTCTCGGCGTGTTGTTCTGGAAGGGCTTCAGCGGGTTGTCGCTGAACGTCTTTACCGAAATGACGCCGCCCCCCGGCTCCGACGGTGGTCTGCTCAACGCCATCATCGGCAGTCTGATTGTGACCGTGCTGGCGGTCGCGATCGGAACACCGATTGGCATCCTGGCCGGCACCTACATGGCTGAGTACGGTCGCCACGACAAACTCACCAGTGTCGTGCGCTTCATCAACGACATTCTGCTGAGCGCGCCGTCGATCGTGATCGGCCTGTTCATCTACGAAGTCATGGTCCGCCCGATGGGGCACTTTTCGGGCATCGCCGGCGCTATTGCGCTGGCGGTGATCGTGATCCCGGTGGTGGTGCGCACCACGGAGGACATGCTGGTGCTGGTGCCGAACACGTTGCGCGAAGCCGCGGCGTCGATCGGACTGCCGCGGTCACTGATGATCCAGAAGATCGCCTACCGCGCCGCGCGATCGGGGATCATCACAGGTATCCTGCTCGCAGTCGCCCGCGTTAGCGGCGAGACGGCGCCGCTGCTGTTCACCGCGCTCAACCACCAGTTCCTCAGCACCGTGCCGTTCAGCCTGCTCGGTCACGACTTCTCCGTCATCAACCTCAATGCACCGACGCCGAGTCTTCCGGTCGTTATCTTCCAGTTCGCGCTCAGCCCCTACGCGGACTGGCAGAAGCTGGCCTGGACCGGCGCGCTCATCATCACGCTTTCTGTGCTTGTACTCAGTATTTCGGCGCGCGCGCTTGCCGGGACAAGGAAATCGACATGAATTTGGCCACAGCGACCCCCTCGTCGGCGAGTCCTCCGTCGCTCGACACCGCTTCTCTCAAGGACAAGATCGCGATCCGCGATCTCGACTTCTTCTATGGCGAGGCCAAGGCGTTGAAGAGCGTCACCATGTCGCTTTATGCGAACAAGGTGACCGCGTTCATCGGACCGTCGGGCTGCGGCAAGTCCACCCTGCTGCGCGTCCTCAATCGGATGTATGACCTTTATCCGAACCAGCGCGCCGGCGGCCAGGTCACGTTCGACGGATCCAACATCCTGGAGCCGGGGCTGGACCTCAATTTGCTGCGGGCGCGGATCGGCATGGTCTTCCAGAAGCCGACCCCGTTCCCCATGTCTATCTACGAGAATGTCGCTTTCGGGATCCGGCTGTACGAAAAGCTGTCGAAGAGCGAACTCGACAACCGGGTCGAGCAGTCCCTGCGCCGGGCGGCGCTGTGGGACGAGGTCAAGAACAAGCTGAACGATAACGGCCTCAGCCTCTCGGGCGGCCAGCAGCAGCGGCTCTGCATCGCGCGCACCGTCGCGGTGCGGCCGGAGGTGATCCTGTTCGACGAGCCATGCTCGGCGCTTGACCCGATCTCGACCGCCAAGATCGAGGAACTGATCGACGAACTGAAGGACGATTATACGATCGTGATCGTGACCCACAACATGCAGCAGGCGGCGCGTGTCTCCGATTTCACGGCCTTCATGTATCTGGGCGAGTTGATCGAATTCGGTCCGACGACCAAGATTTTCACCACCCCGTCGGACCGCCGGACACAGGACTACATCACCGGCCGGTTCGGCTGAGGCGCGATAGGCGCGGGAGAACATGATGGCCTTCGAACATACAGCCAAAGCCTTCGACCAGGACTTGCAGGAACTGACCCGGCTGGTCGCCGAAATGGGCGGCCTCGCCGAGCGGCAGATCGTCGAGTCGGTCGATGCGTTGATCCGCCGCGATATTGCGCTGGGCCAGCGGGTCGTCGCGGCCGATGCCGAGCTCGACAAGCTGCAGCGCGGCATCGAGGAGCGTGCCGTTCTCACCATCGCCCGGCGTCAGCCGATGGCCGTGGACTTGCGCGAGATCGTCGGCGCGATGCGCGTGACCACCGATCTCGAGCGGATCGGCGACCTCGCCAAGAACATCGGCAAGCGTGTCAGCGCGCTGGACAATGATTTCCATCCGCTGAAGCTGATCCGCGGCCTCGAGCACATGGCCAACCTGGTGCAGTCGCAGATCAAGTCGGTGCTGGACGCCTACGCCGCCCACGATCTGCCGGCTGCGATGGCGGTCTGGAAGGGCGACGAAGAGGTCGACGCGATCTGCACGTCGCTGTTTCGCGAACTGCTCACCTACATGATGGAAGATCCCCGCAACATCAGCTTCTGCATCCATTTGATGTTCTGCGCGAAGAACATCGAGCGGATGGGCGATCACGCCACCAACATCGCCGAAACGGTGTTTTATATGGTCGAAGGCCAGCAGATGCAGGATCAGCGCCCGAAGGGCGATATGACTGCATTCGCCACCGCCTCCGGCAACTGAACTAAGGAAAAGACATGGGCGCCCGCATTCTGGTTGTCGAAGACGAAGAAGCGTTGACCACGCTGCTGCGTTACAATCTCGATGCCGAAGGTTACGACGTTGAGACAGTCGCCCGCGGCGACGAAGCCGATACCCGGCTGAAGGAGCGAATTCCCGATCTGATCGTGCTGGATTGGATGCTGCCGGGTCTGTCCGGCATCGAGCTCTGCCGCCGGCTGCGCACCCGTCCCGAGACCAAGCAACTGCCGATCATCATGCTGACCGCGCGCGGCGAGGAAAGCGAACGGGTGAGGGGGCTTGCGACCGGCGCCGACGACTACATTGTCAAGCCGTTCTCGGTTCCGGAGCTTCTGGCACGGGTGAAGGGCCTGCTGCGCCGCGCGAGTCCCGAGCGTCTGGCCACGGTGCTGACCTACGGCGATATCGAACTCGATCGCGACAAGCGTCGTGTCGCCCGCTCCGGCCAGCCGATCGATCTCGGTCCGACCGAGTATCGCCTGCTCGAGTTTTTCCTGGAGCATCCGGGACGTGTCTTCAGCCGCGAGCAGTTGCTCGACGGCGTCTGGGGCCGCGATATCTATATCGACGAGCGAACCGTCGACGTGCACATCGGTCGGCTGCGCAAGCTCTTGAACTTCGGCCGCGACCAGGATCCGATCCGCACCGTACGCGGCGCGGGTTATGCACTCGACGACCGCTTCGCCAAAGTCGACTGACGCAGGTCTTCGCCAGCTCAAACAAAAAACGCCTCATCGATGATGAGGCGTTTTTTTTGTTTCTCCAGGTATCCGCCGCTGCGTGCGGCGACTTGCCGAACTACTTGCCCGACGGACGGCGGTCACGGCGGCGATCGCTCGCCGGCTGATACGCGACACGCGAGTGATGCGCGCAATAGGGCAGGCCGCCCAGCGCCTTGCCGCCGCAGAAAAAGAAATCACTGCTGCCGGGATCGCCCACCGGCCAGTGGCAGGTCGCTTCCGTCAGTTCCAGCAGCGACAGCCGCTGGCTCATCGGAACCACGTTGTCGTAGGCCACCGGATCCGGCTCGGCCTCCACCTCGAACGCATGCGCAAGCGCGGTATTGCCGCGCGACATCGGCCGCGCGATCCGCATCATATGCTGGGCCGGCCGCGCCTTGCGCTGACGCGGGGCAGCCGAGGACGGACTCTTGGCGCGGCCCGACAGGCCGAGCCTGTGGACCTTTCCGATCACCGCATTCCGGGTGATATTGCCGAGTTCCGCGGCGATCTGGCTGGCCGAAAGACCCGCCTCCCAGAGTTTTTTCAACTGTTCTACGCGATCGTCGGTCCAACCCATTACCGTCATCGCACCATTCCCTTCGTGTCGCGCCTTTCGACCGCGAGGCCGTCGGCGACGTCTGTGTCTCAAAAATCCCTGCCGGCAGAATCCCTTAGCCCTCGCCGGATGCGCCTGTCGCAACCGGGCGTCTACGCTGTTACCGAGACCGTTAAGGATCAGATCTGCCGCACGAGATGTCGTATCCGACCATCCCGAAGCTACAATATGCCGTGACTCACGCGCAAGAGTCGGGCATCACAAGTCCACATGTTCTGCAATAGAAATTTGATAAACGGCTTTTTCTGCGGCTTTTCAGTACCATTGCCGTGTTGACAGCCAGGTTGACAGTATTGGACGCGCCAATAGAATAACTGCCGCGTGCTGCCCGACGAGGCGGCACGTTTTGTTTCCGGGGTAGGTCCATCGATCGTCCGATCTCGCGGTGTCCGATCCAAATCCTGAGTGTTTGGAGTCACATCGTGGTCTGTCGACAGGGCCCGCCCGAAAGTTCAATCAGGTTTGCAAGCAGAGTTGCCATGAGCACCAACACGTCGTCCCATCTCATGCCGGTGTTCGCACGGGCGGATCTCGCGTTCGAGCGCGGTGAGGGCGTCTGGCTCCACGGCACCGACGGCGAGCGCTACCTCGACTTCACCAGTGGCGTTGCGGTCAACGCGCTGGGACATGCGCACCCGCATCTTGTCGCCGCCCTGCAGGAGCAGGCGACAAAGCTGTGGCACATGTCGAACCTGTTCAAGAGCCCGGACGGCGAGAAGGTTGCCGCGCGCCTCTGCGAGGCGAGTTTTGCCGACGTCGTCTTCTTCGCCAATTCCGGCGCGGAGGCGATGGAAGCGGTCATCAAGGTCACCCGCAAATATCAGGCGGCGAAGGGCAAGCCGGAGCGTTACCGGATCATCACGTTCGAAGGCGCGTTCCATGGCCGGACGCTGGCGACACTGGCCGCCGGCGGCCAGGAAAAATATCTCGAAGGGTTCGGTCCCCGCGTCGAAGGGTTCGACCAGGTTCCCCATGGCGACATCGAGGCGGCGAAGAAGGCGATCGGCCCGAACACCGCCGGCATCCTGATCGAGGCCGTGCAGGGCGAGGGCGGCGTGCGCTCGGCGCCGCAATCGTTCTTCAAGGCCCTGCGGCAGCTTTGTGACGAGCACGATCTGCTGCTCGCGTTCGACGAGGTGCAGACCGGCATGGGTCGCACCGGCGAACTGTTTGCCTATCAATGGACCGGCGTGACACCGGACGTGATGGGGCTGGCCAAGGCGCTGGGCGGTGGCTTTCCGATCGGTGCCTGTCTCGCGACTGCCAAGGCTGCCGCCGGCATGACCGCGGGCACCCACGGCTCGACCTTCGGCGGCAATCCGCTGGCGATTGCCGCGGCGGGCGCGGTGCTCGACGTGATGCAGGCGCCGGGCTTCTTCGACCACGTCAAGCGCATGTCGCTGCTGTTGAAGCAAAAGCTCGCCTCGGTGGTGGACCGCTATCCGAGCGTTCTGAGTGAAGTTCGCGGCGAAGGACTGCTGATCGGCGTCAAGGCCGTGATCCCGAGCGGCGATCTGGTGGCCGCCTTGCGTGGTGAAAAGCTTCTGACTGTGGGCGCAGGCGACAATGTCGTGCGCTTCCTGCCGCCGCTGATCGCGACCGAGGCCGAGATCGCCGAAGGCGTGACCCGGCTGGAGCGCGCCTGCGCCGCGCTGTCGGAGCGGAAAGCCGTTTCATGAGCAAGGCCACGCCCCGCCATTTTCTCGATCTGAACGACGTGCCCACCACGGAGTTGCGCACCATGCTCGACGCCGGTGCCGCGTTGAAGGCACAGCTGAAGAGCGCCAAGGCCAAGAACGAACTGTGGGATCAGCCGCTCAAGGGCAAGACCCTGGCAATGATCTTCGAGAAGCCGTCGACGCGCACCCGCGTGTCCTTCGATGTCGCCATGCGCCAGCTCGGCGGCGAGCCGATCATGCTGACCGGCGCGGAGATGCAGCTTGGGCGCGGCGAAACCATCGCCGATACCGCGCGGGTGCTGTCCCGCTTTGTCGATGCCATCATGATCCGGATTCTCAATCATGATGCGCTGTTGGAACTCGCTGAACATGCCACCGTGCCGGTGATCAACGGGCTGACCCGGCGCTCGCACCCGTGCCAGGTGATGGCCGATCTGATGACTTTCGAGGAGCATCGCGGGCCGATCACGGGCCGCACCGTGGCCTGGACCGGCGACGACAACAACGTGCTGGCCTCCTGGGCGCACGCGGCGGAACGCTTCAAGTTCAACCTGCACATTGCGACGCCGCCGGAGCTGTCGCCGAAGAAGGCCTTCAAGGACTGGATCAAGGCGACTAACGCGCCGATCGTGCTCGACACCAGCGCCGAGGACATGGTGCGCGGCGCGGATTGCGTCGTGACCGACACCTGGGTGTCGATGGGCGACAAGGACGGCGAGCACCGCCACAATCTGCTGAAGCCCTATCAGGTCAACGCCAAGCTGATGTCGTTGGCAAAGCCGGACGCGCTGTTCATGCATTGCCTTCCGGCCCACCGCGGCGACGAGGTCACCGACGAGGTGATCGATGGTCCGCAGTCCGTGGTGTTCGACGAGGCGGAGAACCGTCTGCACGCGCAAAAGGGCATTCTGGCCTGGTGCTTTGACGCCGTCTCCTGACGCCCTCCCGATGCCGGTCGACCGGGAACGGAGCGTTTTCGGCTGATGTGATAAGGTTGGCGTGGGGCCGATGCGGCCTTATATAGGCTCGAACCGGGGGCCCGTCGAAACGACGTTGGCTGAGATTGTTCCGGTTGAGATGGCTCCAACCCCACTTCAACGCCGACATGTCGTCGGCCGATCAACACGGCAAATCGGACTATGACAGATCAAGGCAACGTTCGTGCCCCGTCGGCGACACCTGTCGACGATGCGGTGCTTCCCTTTGAAGTGGCGTCCCTCGACCTGCGGGGGCGGTTGACCAGGCTTGGTCCGGCGCTCGACGACATCATCACCAAGCATGACTATCCGGCGCCGGTCGGCAAGCTGCTCGGTGAGGCGATCGTGCTGGCCACGCTGCTGGGGTCGTCGCTGAAGTTCGACGGCCGGTTCCTGCTACAGACCCAGACCGACGGCCCGGTCTCGATGATCATCGTGGATTTCGTGCTGCCGGACCGGCTGCGCGCCTATGCTCGCTTCGACAAGGATCGCCTCACGGCGGGGCTCGACAGCGGTGCGCTGCTCGGCCGCGGCCATCTGGCGATGACCATCGATCAGGGCTCCGACATGAAGCGTTACCAGGGCCTGGTCGCGCTCGAGGGCGGTACGTTCGAAGACGCCGCCCACGAATATTTCCTGCGCTCGGAGCAGATTCCAACCCGGGTCAAGATCGCGGTCGGCGAGGAATTCCGCACCGGCGACGGGCCGCGGCATCGCTGGCGCGGCGGCGGCATGCTGCTGCAGTTCCTGCCCCAGGCGCCGGAGCGGATGCGGCAGGCCGATCTCGATCCCGGCGACGCGCCGGAAGGCAGCGAAGCCCACGAGCTTCCCGAAGATGATGCCTGGGTTGAAGGGCAGTCGCTGATCAGCACCATCGAGGATGTTGAACTGATCGACCCGGATCTGTCGGGTGAGCGGCTGGCCTACCGGCTGTTTCACGAGCGCGGCGTGCGGGTTTTTCCGCTGCTGCCGGTCCATGCGCAATGTTCGTGTTCGCGCGATGCGGTGGCGGGGATGCTCAAGAGTTTCTCGTCCGAGGATCGCGCCGGCATGGTGGAGAACGGCAAGGTCGTGGTGACCTGCGAGTTCTGCAGTTCGGTGTACGATTTTTCACCGGAGGAAGCCGGAGTCGGTGCCGACGAATCCGAGGATGCGCAGACGTCGCAGCCCTAATTTTGTAGCCCGGGTGAGCGAAGCGACACCCGGGACTGCGTGCATCGTCCTACCCGGATATCGCTTCGCTCATCCTGGCTACAAATAGCGGCAAGCCGTCTGTATCAATTGATCGTTCGGTTGGTATCCGGGTGGTCCAGCGAGAACAGCGGAATATCGATCTCGAACCGGTCGCCGGCTTCGCTCACCATCTGGTAGCGGCCGGTCATGAATCCGGACGGCGTCGGCAGCGGGACGCCGCTGGTGTATTCAAAACGTTCACCCGGTCCGAGCACGGGCTGCTCGCCGACCACGCCTTCGCCGCGAACCTCCTGCTGGCGACCCGATCCGTCAGTGATGATCCAATGCCGGGTCTTCAACTGCACCGTCTCGGGACCGGCATTGACGATGACGATGGTGTACGACCAGAAGTACTGGCCCTTCTCCGCGGACGATCGCTCCGGCATGAAATTCGGCTGCACGGTGACGACGATCTGGCGGGTGACGGCGCGGTACATAGCTGCGTATATCCAATGATCAAAACCGGACCTTAAAGCGTTTTCCAGCGAAGTGGATACCGGTTGGCGTGAAGAAAATCTCTCGAAACGACAATCCAGAGTTTTCGTTCCGATGCGAACGGAACGAGTCTTCGCGAAAAGTGCTCCTTTTTTGCCGCACTGTCAGCCTACCATTTGCCGGAATTTGACCGTTTGCACGCCCCGATTCCGCCTCTAGACTCTCCGGATGAGGTCGCGGACTCTCCAACCGTCTGTGGTGGGGCGTGCGGATCGGCCAAAAAGTTCAAGCTGGGATGGAAAAGTAAAATCGCACGCATGACCTCTGTCGCTGCTCAGGTCGCCGTTTCAGGCGAGGACATTTCCAAGCCGGCCGATCCGGCGCCGGAGCCGGCTGCGGTATCGGCGCTGCCGGCCATCACGATGCCTGCGACGGGCGAACGGGAGCTGCGACTCGATCTGTTTCGCGGCATCGCACTGTGGTTGATTTTCATCGACCACCTGCCGCCGGACATCCTGACCTGGTTCACCATCCGCAACTACGGCTTCAGCGACGCCACCGAGATCTTCATCTTCATCTCCGGCTATACGGCGGCGTTCGTCTATGGCCGCGCCATGCAGGATCGCGGCTTCGTGGTCGCGAGCGCGCGCATTCTCAAGCGGGTCTGGCAGATTTATGTCGCGCATGTCTTCCTGTTCACCATCTACCTCGCCGAGATTTCCTATGTCGCCTCGAGCTTCGAGAACCCGCTGTACGCGGAAGAAATGGGCATTCTCGATTTTCTGAAGCAGCCGGACGTCACCATCATCCAGGCGCTGCTGCTCAAGTTCCGTCCGGTCAACATGGACGTGCTGCCGCTCTACATCGTGCTGATGTTGTTCCTGCCGCCGATCCTGTGGCTGATGCTGCGGAAGGCCGATCTGGCGCTGGGGTTGTCGGTCGCGCTCTATGCCCTCACCTGGGAGTATGATCTGGCACTGCCGGCCTATCCCCATGGAGTCTGGTTCTTCAATCCATTCGCCTGGCAGCTGTTATTTGTGTTCGGCGCCTGGTGCGCGCTTGGCGGGGCGCAGCGGATGTCGCGGATCTTGTCGTCGCGGATCACCCTTGGAATCTCGATTGCGTACCTTATCTTTGCCTTCTGTGTGACGCTGACCTGGTACGTCCCGCAGCTCAACCCGCTGATGCCGCGGCTGCTCGAGCAGTGGATGTACCCGATCAACAAGACCGATCTGGATGTGCTGCGGTTTGCGCATTTCCTGGCGCTGGCGGCGATCACGGTCCGGTTTCTGCATAAGGACTGGCCGGGACTAAAGTCTATATGGCTGCGTCCACTTGTGCTTTGCGGTCAGCATTCGCTTGAGATTTTCTGTCTCGGCGTGTTTCTGGCGTTTGCCGGCCATTTCGTGCTGGCCGAGGTTGCAGGTGGTGCATGGATGCACTTCACCATCAGCGTGACCGGAGTTGTCGTGATGTCCACCGCGGCGTGGCTGTTTTCGTGGTACAAGCGGGTCGCCGACAAGAGCGGTGCGCGCGCGAAGGCCTCGGGTGCAAACGCCGATATGGCAGGAGGGGAGTTGTGACAATCAGCTCCAGCATCAAGGTTATGATGCTGCTCGCGGGCCTTGTGGCCGGCGGGTCGGCGCGCGCCGAAGATGCCAAAGCGCCGGTCTCGGCGCCGGCAATGCAGGATCCCTCGCTACCGCAGGAGTTGAAGGCTCAGCCTTCACAACCGGAAACCAAGGTTCCACCCGCGGCGTCTCAGGAGGCCCAGGCCGGGGGCCCTAACGACTGCGAGGTGCCAGCCTACCTGCTCGCCAGCGAGAACCCGCTGACCAAAGTCGCTGACGCCATCAAGACCCGGCAGCGGCTCGACATCCTGGTGGTCGGAAGCGGCTCGTCGGTGCTGGCCGGGCCGGACGGATTGAGCACGTCCTATCCCGCACGGCTCGAGAAGGCGCTCCGCGAGAAGCTGACCGGCGTGACGGTCAACGTCTCGACCGACATCCAGGTCAAGAAGACCGCGGCGGAGGCGGCCGAGGGGCTCGAAAAGCTTGCAAAAGACCGCAAGCCGACCCTGGTTATCTGGCAGACCGGAACCGTCGATGCCGTCAAATCGGTCGATCCGGATGATTTTCGCGCTGCAATAGACGATGGCGTGACAGCCCTGCAGGGCGCCGGATCCGATGTTTTGCTGATGAATTTGCAGTACAGTCCCCGTATGGAGACGATGATTACCGTCGCGCCGTATCTCGACAACATGCGGGTGGGCGCGCAGGAACATAATGTGCCGTTGTTCGACCGGTTCGCCATCATGCGACACTGGAACGAGAGCGGTCTGTTCGACCTGTTCAACACGCACCATGGTTTTGGATTGGCGAAGCGTGTCCATGAGTGCCTGGGTCAGACGCTGGCGGCGTTTGTGATCGAGGCGGCTCATGTCAACACAGCCGAGCTCAGGATTCAGCGCTGATGAGATTTAAGCCTGCCGGCCCCACTGCCTGGGCCATCGATATTTTCGCTGCTATTGCCGTTCTGCTGCTCTCGACGTTCGGAACGTCCGAGATGTCGCGGGCCCAGGCGACCGGAGATGTCGCCTCCGTCAAGCCTGATGCCGCAGCGCCCGCGACCAAAAGCGCGACCGGCAAGGCCATCGACGCGGTGAAGTCGGTGGCGAAAAGCGCCAGCGATATTTTCAGCCGCGTGCCGTGCTCGACCCCGAAGGACATGAAATTCGAAGCCTCGCTGCCGCACGTGGCGCGCAAGATCGCAGCGGGCGAGCATGTCTCCATCATCGCGTTCGGCTCGTCGTCGACGGCGAGCTTCGGCGCAAGCTCACCGGCGTTCCAGTATCCCAATCGCCTGGCCGATCAGTTGCGGCGGCGTTATCCCAATGCCGACATCAGCGTGATGAACCAGGGCATCGGCGGCGAGGACACGCCGGAAATGATGAAGCGGCTGAAGACCAGCGTGATTGATCAGAAGCCGGATCTGGTGATCTGGCAGCTCGGCACCAACACCGTCATCAGGGGCGGTGATATCGACGAAACCATGGGCATGCTCGAGGACGGCATCAAGCGGCTGAAGGCCATCGACGCCGATATCGTGCTGGTCGATCCGCAATATGTCCCGGCCACCACAGCGGCACGGGAGAAGGATTCCGACAAGATGGTCGGCGTGATCGGCCGCGCCGCCCGTGTCATGAAGGTCGGCGTGTTCCCGCGCTTCGCGGTGATGAAAGAGTGGCACAACGATCGGAAAATCCCGTTTGATGATTTCGTCATCAAGGACGGCCTGCACATGAACGACTGGGGCTATGCCTGCTTCGCCCAGTTGCTCGGGGATTCCATCATCAAGTCGGTCGATCGGGTGCAGGCTGGCGTCGAAGTGCCGTCGCATGTGCTGACGTTCCGGCCGATGTAGGCCGCTACCGCGCGCTGCAGCGCGTAGGGCGGATTAGCGCAGCGTAATCCGCCATTCACAATTGCTGCGTTGCTCGTGGAGCGGCGGGTTACGCTGCGCTAATCCTACTGAGTCAGACGGTCGCAGTCATTGAGGCTGAGAATCAAGTAATTGAGGAGATTCAATATTTGGCGCGCGGAGGGCCGGATGAATCTCGATCAGGGTGGGGATAGCGAAACGCGGTTTGCGGAGTATGTAGCCGGTCTTGGAAGCGTGATCGGTCACGTGGAGCGGACGAGACCGCTGCGCGACTATTGCACGGGCCTGATGCTGCCTGGGGAACGCAAGAGCGTGGAGCCGATGGCGGCGCGGACGGCTCCAGCGCGCACGGCGGCACAGCATCAGTCGTTGCTGCATTTTGTCGCCAACGCGGCCTGGTCGGACGAGGACGTGCTGACCAAGGTGCGCGATTTGGTGCTGCCGGCGATCGAGAAGAGCGGGCCGATCGAGGCGTGGATCATCGACGACACCTCGTTCCCCAAGCAAGGCAAGCATTCGGTCGGCGTGCACCACCAATATTGCGGGCAGCTCGGCAAGCAGGCCAATTGCCAGGTGGCGGTGTCGCTCTCGATCGCCAATCATGCCGCCAGCCTTCCGGTGGCCTATCGGCTGTACTTGCCGGAAGCCTGGACGAAGGATCGTGCCCGGCGGAAGAAGGCAGGCGTGCCGAAGCAGATCAAGTTCAAGACTAAGCCGCAGATCGCGCTGGAGCAAATCCGCTGGGCCTGCGAGAGCAGTCTGCCACGCGGCGTCGCGCTGATGGATGCGGCCTACGGCAGGGACGCGCGGCTGCGTGCCGGCATGACAGAATTGGGCTTGCCTTACGTGGTCGGCATCGTGCCGACCATCTTGATGTGGGCCCCTGGCAGCGGCCCGCGGCGGATGGACAAGCCGATGAACAACACCGGCCGCCGCGACGAGCCCGAACTGGTCTCGGCCAAAAAAGTGGCACTCAGTCTCCCGAAGCAGGCCTGGCGCACGGTGGCGTGGCGGGAAGGCTCGGCCGACCAGCTATCCTCGCGCTTTGCGCGGGTGCGTGTCCGCGTCGGGTACAACAAACTGATCCCCGAGAAGCTGTCGCCGGAGTGGCTGCTGATCGAATGGCCGGAGGGCGAAGCAGAGCCGACCAAATACTGGCTCGCCACGCTGCCGGAGAACGTCAGCTTCACGCAGCTCGTCAATCTGGCCAAGCTGCGCTGGCGCATCGAGCGCGACTATCAGGAGCTCAAGCAGGAGGTCGGGCTCGGTCACTACGAGGGGCGCGGCTGGCGTGGCTTCCATCATCACGCAACCCTGTGCATCGCGGCCTACGGCTTCCTGATCGCCGAACAGGCGACGATTCCCCCCTCAGAAACTTGTTCCGCCGCGCCAGTCCAGGTCCCTCCCTTACCCGACAATTATCGACCCAGAGGATCTGCCCTTGCGGCCTGAACGCCACGTCCCGAACTCGATCGCAACCATGCGCGTGCGGTTGAGCCGGGCCCTCAGCAAAACAATCATACGATGCCCTTGTTGCGGCGCCGTCGCAGCATCACCCACGCGCAGAAAAATCATGACGCAGTAAGACTAACCCGCCCTACACGCCGAGATTCAAGTTACGCCGTCTCCAGCGCCGCCTGCAGGTCCTCGATCAGATCGTCGCGGTGCTCGAGGCCGGCGGAGAAGCGGATGAAACCTTCCGAAATTCCGAGCTCCGCGCGGGCTTCCGGTGTCAGGCGCTGATGCGTCGTGGTCGCCGGATGGGTGACGATGCTCTTGGAATCGCCGAGGTTGTTGCTGATCTTCGCAAGCTTCAGCGCGTTCAGGGTGCGGAACGCCGCCGGCTTGCCGCCCTTGACCTCGAATCCGATCAGGGTCGAGCCGGCGCGCATCTGCTTTTTCACGATGGCGGCCTGCGGATGATCGTCGCGGCCGGGATAGATCAGCCGCGAGATTTTCGGGTGCTTGGCCAGTTCGTCGGCGATCGCGGCTGCGCTCTCGGTCTGCTGCTTCACCCGGATCGCCAGCGTCTCCAGTCCCTTCAGCAGCACCCAGGCATTGAACGGCGACATCGACGGGCCGGTCTGGCGCAGGTAATTGTGGATGTGGTCCTGGATGAACTGCTCCGACGACAGGATCACGCCGCCGAGGCAACGGCCCTGGCCGTCGATATGCTTGGTCGCCGAATACACCACCACGTCGGCGCCGAGCTGCAGCGGGCTCTGCCAGATCGGCGTGGCGAACACGTTGTCGACGATGAGCCGCGCGCCGCCCTTGTGCGCGATGTCGGCCACCGCGGCGATGTCGACCACCTCCAGTGTCGGATTGGTCGGGCTTTCCAGGAAGCAGCTGCGGGTGTTGGGGCGCATGGCCTTCTGCCACTGGTCGAGATCCTGGCCGTCGACCAGGGTGGACTCGATGCCGTAGCGCGGCAGCAGGTCTTCCACCACATAGCGGCAGGAGCCGAACAGCGCCTTGGCTGCCACCACGTGATCGCCGGTGCGCAGCGGGGCCAGGATCGCGGTGGTCACCGCGGCCATGCCGGTGGCGGTCGACCGCGCGGCTTCCGCGCCCTCGAGCTCGATCATGCGCTGCTCAAACATCGCGACCGTCGGGTTGGAAAAGCGCGAGTAGAGGAAGCCGGGGTCCTTGCCAGTGAAGCGCGCTTCGCACTGTTCCGCGCTGTCGTAGATGAACCCCTGGGTCAGGAACAGCGCCTCGGATGTTTCGCCATATTGCGAGCGGAGCGAGCCGCCATGCACCAGCCGGGTTTCGGGGCGGTAGTGGGCAGTGGCAGAGGGGGCTTTCGTTGCCTTGTTTGAAGGCGTTTTGGGTGACTCGGACATCGTGACTCCAGACTGGCCAACCTGAGTTGGCCATAAAAAAACCGGCCTGAACAAGCGTTCGGCCGGGATCACATGTGTCCCCGGCCTGTTTAGCGATTTATTTAACGTGGCTGCAAGCCGGCCGGCTCAAATGACCACGGGATAAGTCGCCGTCTTAATCCGGGGTGGGCTTTTCGTCAAGACGGGCTTCAGGTAACCGATAAAAGCCCTTATTTTCGTGGGTTAGGTGGAGCCAAACGGCTTCCAGCGGGGAGCCAAGGGGAACTCAGGGGCCCGATCGTGACATTGCCGTTGCCAGCCGATTCCAAAGGAATTCTGCCCGATCGCCTGATCGCGGCGATGGCGGATGCCGGCGTGATCCTGCCCGAATACCCTTTTGTTGAAAGCCAGATCCAGCCGGCCAGCCTCGACCTGCGGCTCGGCAGCACGGCCTTCCGCGTCCGCGCCAGTTTCCTGCCGGGCCCCGGCGCCACCGTCGCCGAGCGCATCGACGATCTCAAGCTGCACGAGATCGATCTGTCCAATGACGCGGTGCTGGAGACCAATTGCGTCTACATCGCGCCGCTGCTGGAAAGCCTGGCGCTGCCGCCCTCGATTTCGGCTGCGGCCAATCCGAAAAGTTCGACTGGCCGGCTCGACGTGTTCACCCGTGTCATCGCCGACGGCACCCGCCGCTTCGACATGATTGAAGCGGGTTATCATGGTCCGCTCTATGCCGAGATCAGCCCGAAAACCTTTCCGGTGCTGTTGCGCGAGGGATCGCGGCTGTCGCAGATTCGCTTCAGCGCCGGCGATGCATTGCTCAACACGGCGGCGCTGGAAGCCCTGCACGCCCAGGAGAAGCTTGTCGACAGCGACCATGCCGATCTCAGCAACGGGCTGGCCTTGAGTGTCGATCTCTCCGGCGAGGGATCGAACGGCTTTGTCGGCTACCGCGCCAAGCGTCACACCGGCGTCGTCGACGTCGACCGCCGCGGCGGTTATGCCGTGGATGAATTCTGGGAGCCGATCAAGGCCCGCGCCGATCGTAGCCTGATCCTCGATCCCGGCGAGTTCTACATCCTGGCTTCCAAGGAGGCGGTCCAGGTGCCGCCGGATTTCGCCGCCGAGATGGTGCCGTTCGATCCGCTGGTCGGCGAATTCCGCGTGCATTATGCCGGGTTCTTCGATCCCGGCTTCGGTTATGCCGGTGCCGGCGGGCAGGGCTCGCGCGCCGTGCTGGAGGTGCGCTCGCGCGAAGTGCCGTTCATCCTCGAGCATGGCCAGGTCGTGGGACGGCTCGTGTACGAGAGGATGCTGTCGCGACCCGACGCGCTGTACGGCCAGCGCATCAGTTCCAACTATCAGGGCCAGGGCCTAAAACTGTCGAAGCATTTCCGCGCGCCCTGATCCTGCGCGCCGCTACAACCCATCCTCAATCCGGCTTTCTGTCCTGTATCGTCGCACGCGTGGCGACCAGGCGCGTCAGCATGGCCAGAAACTGATCTTGCTCACGCGGGGTGAGCGCCGACAGCACTTGGGCATTGAACGCGAGGCCCTGTTTCGCGGCGTTCTCGGCGGTCGTGTGGCCGGCAGGCGTGAGGCTCAGCTCGACGGCGCGCTTGTCCCGGAGCGAGCGCTTGCGTTTCAGAAGTCCCGCAGCCTCGAGCTTGGCCAGGATCTTGACCAGGTTCGGCAATTGAATCTTCAGCGCCCCGGCAACCTCGGTCTGCGTCACCGACGGATTGTCCTGGACGACCATCAGGATCGACTGTTCGGCGGGAGAAAGGCCCAGCGGGGCGAAAAATGCGAAGAAGTCTTCAAAGATCTGAAGCTGCAGAATCCGGATCATGAAGCCCGGCGTCTGCCGCAGTGCGGTCAGGTCGAGATCGTCTCGCCCGGCCTTCTCCGCTGCGCCCGCGGCGGGCGTGTCGTTTTGCGTGGAAGTTCCATTGGACTGTCCCATTCCGAACGTCTGCCTCCGTGCGTGAATTGACACCTCCGAGAATAATTATATACTATAACCATTCTCGAGCAGCACGAATTGACCGCCCATCAGGTTGTAGACGCAAGGAGGCCTCATGGGACAGGTTTTTTGCCGGGCGGAGGGCGACGGCTGCTGGCCACTTGTCAAGGAATCGTCCCGATCGCGCAGCCGCGTTGCCGCGGTGGTTTCCATTCGCTGTTTTTGAAGGTTGAATCATGAAGCTCGATAATCTGTCTGTGTTGATTACCGGTGGCGGCTCGGGACTGGGCGCCGCGACCGCACGTGCGATGGCTGCCAAGGGCGCGCGTGTCGCGGTGTTCGATCTCAACACGGCGGACGCAGAGGCCGTCGCCAGCGAGATCGGCGGGCTCGCGATCACGGGTGACGTCACCAGCGAAGAGCAGGTTCGGGCCGCTGTCGCGCAAAGCGAGGCGCGTCACGGCATTCCCCGCATCCTGGTCAACTGCGCCGGCATCGGTGATGCGATCAAGACCGTGGGCAAGAACGGCGTTCATCCGCTGGCTGCATTCCAGCGCGTGATCAACATCAATCTGATCGGGACGTTCAATGTGATCCGGCTTGTCGCCGAACGTCTGGTGACGACGGAACCTGTGAGGGAGGAGCGCGGGGTCATCATCAATACCGCCAGCGTCGCAGCGTTTGATGGACAAATCGGGCAAGCTGCCTATTCCGCGTCGAAGGGCGGCATTGTCGGCATGACATTGCCGATCGCGCGTGACCTCGCCCAGTCGCTTGTTCGCGTCAACACCATCGCGCCCGGCCTGTTCCTCACGCCGTTGCTGAAGGGCCTGAGCGAGCAGGCGCAGAAAAGCCTCGGCGCCCAAGTCCCGCATCCCTCCCGTCTCGGACACCCGGACGAATACGCCGCGCTTGCCGTGCACATCGCGGAGAACCCGATGCTGAACGGCGAGACCATCCGGCTCGACGGTGCCATTCGCATGGCGCCGCGCTAATCCAGCATGGCCAGTGGCCGCGACAGCGAGGAACGCGCGAACTTTCGCGGCGCCACCGGCTTGCCGAACAGGAAGCCCTGCGCGAGATCGAAGCCCATCTCGTGCACGGCGATGAGGTCGGCGCGCGTCTCGACGCCCTCGGCGACGGTTCGCGCGCCGTAGCTGTTCGCCAGATCGATGATGCGGCGGCATACGCTGCGTTTCAGGCTGTCGTCGGCGCAGCCGCTGACGAATTTGCGATCGACCTTGATCTCGGTGAACGGGAAATCGTTGAGCCCCATCAGCGAGGGCCAGTCCGTGCCGATGTCGTCGATCGAAACGGCGATGTTGTGAAAACGCACCTGCTTGGCAACATCCACCAGCAGGTCGAGCCTGCGGACGATGTCGGTGCCGTTGATTTCGATGATCAGTCCGCTGAAGGCCGGATGGTTCGGCATCTGCAGGCAGAGCCGGTCGATCGCCTCCGGATCTTCGAGGAACGACGCCGGCAGGTTGATCGACAGATCCACGGGGCCGCTGTGGCCAAGAAAATAGCGCCAGTCGTCGATCGCCTTGCCGATCACGAATTCCGACAGGCCACGGAAATTCGGATCGCCGTCTTCGGGAATGAAGTAGGCCGGCGGTACCACGCCCCACGACGGATGCCGCATCCGGATCAGCGCTTCCGCGCCGCGCGATATCAAGGTGCGCGCGTCGACCTTGTGCTGGTACCACAGCTCCAGCCAGCCCGATTTCAACGCCTCCGCCACGTCCACCGGTGCGCTCGGAGCTCCGTCTGCCGGCAACAGGCCGGCGACGCTGGCGCGCAGGCTCTCGGCGCCGAATGGCGTGGCGAGCGTCGGCCGCATCACAAGCCCCAGCTCATGGCCCAATTGCCGGATCGCCGCCACCACGGGCGAACCTGCTGGGCCGAGTGCGAGGACCTGGCCCTCGAACGATTGGGCGGCGAGGCACGTCAGCACGTGGCTCGCTTCCACCCCTCCGGCCGACAGTCCCAGCACCACGAGGTCGATGTGCTGCTGGGCGAGCCGCGCATCCAGCTCCTGCGCATCCCGGCATTCGGTCGTGAGCAGTCCCAACTCTTCGAGCGCTTCGACCAGAAATGTACGGATGTGTTGTTTGCCGTCGAGCACGCAGACGCTCGGCATGATCTTGCGCCGTCCGAATGCGACGAACCTGGAAGGTGCTTTGGAAGGTGTTTCTGATTTTTGATGTTGCATCGAATCACCGGCTGTTTTGAGCGCATCCTTCCTAGCGAGCCGACGATCCCAGATTAGGGAATAGTTGGGGCTATGCACCGCTATGCCCCGGTAAGGTTAAGCCCGCCAATGTGATTCAAATTTTCTGCAGATTGAAAGCAATGTGCCGGGACAGCGGTAGCGCCTCGTTCGGCGGCGATGCGAGGGCGCAGCTTCTGCTGGAAAATAGCCGGTTGTCTCGCCCCGTTCCGCCGCACTAGCTTGTCACGACCGGTGACCAGCAGCCTCGTCGTACAATCTCAAACACGCGCCGGCCTGCTTGCTTGGTGCCAGTTCTGTGACATCAAATCGGCATTTTCGAAATTGCGTTTACGTTGTTCAACGCGCGATCGATCATGCCGTCGTATATCGCCCACTCCTGCCGCGAATTCTCGATGCTGATCTTGGGGATCTCGACATCCGCAAACAGCTGATCGGTGAGTGCCCGATAGTGACGATAAAGGACGATGAGGCCGTCGAGGCCCGCCAGGCCGCGCCTCTTTGCGTACGGCGATTCCAGTTTCCAATTGATCTGATAGTTCACCCATGTCTCGCCTCGCTGCGTCGAGACGGCGTGAATTGCGCTGTCGACATCCTCCTGGTGAAAATAGACGAGCAGGGGGCTCGGAGGCTTGATGACTGCGACAACGTCCCGACAGTATCCGGCAATCAAGTCGAAATCGGCTTCGAGCAAGAATAGCGTCGTCAGATTGCCGTGGAAGAGTTGTCCGTCGACAACAGATACGCGTTCCATCGCCAAGGACCTGTCGACGAATGAGCGCCACTTGGCGATGCACGAATTGGCAAGCTCGGCCGGCTTCGTCTCACTCCAGGGCAAGTTGGAATTCAGACGGATCGGATGTGGACGAACCCCTTCGGTGATCCCGATTGCGGGGATGCCCTGTGCATCCAGCCTGCGAGCGATGCTCTGGGTGTTGGTTGATTTGCCGGAGCCCATGATCCCCTCAACGATCACGAGCCTGGACCAGACGCTGGTCAATGGCGGGGTCACGGCGGAACGGTCCTCTCCGGTCTGGACGAACTGCGGGGGCGTGAGCAACACCACGTCGAGCGCCTGATGATAGAGGTCGCTGAAGACGGGGCACAAAAGGAAAAAAGCTGCCGGGCGAGCGTAGCGGGCTTGATCAAAAATCAGTATAAGCTGCGTCGTCTGGCGGTATCGGCCCCGCGCGAAGTGTCCACCTCATGGCCACATAACGCAAAGCGAGAACCAGCCAAGTCATTGATAATGCGGGCGTAGTTCAATGGTAGAACGGCAGCTTCCCAAGCTGCATACGAGGGTTCGATTCCCTTCGCCCGCTCCAATTCAAATTCTATCGGAAAAATAAGGGGTTCTTGGCATTTTCACTACTCTACTTTATGCGGCCTGTCGAAATCCCGTACAACGCCCATACAAATTTCAGTCGAATCCTTGCGCCAACGTGCTCCGAACGTCGAAATCGATGACGCATCACTCTAATCGGGCGCATGGGCGTATCTTCACATCGGCCGGCAGCGCGGCGGGGATTGACCTCATGATTGAGATCGTTCGCCAGGATTTTGGACCGCGCGCCGCCAATTCGGCATCCAGCCGGGTTGCGTGAGCGAACCATGTCTTTGGCCGGATCCATCCCAGTTCGCTCAGGAGATCGAGCGGACGAAGGCCGGCTCCTTCCCAATCGGACGGACCGGAGTGGAAATGAGTATGAAGCCCGATATCCGCTTCCATCGCCAGTTCGGCGAAGCGCCGCAAGAGCCTGTGGTTCGCATAGGGCAGCGAGGTCGGGCCGATCGCTACACGCAGCATCGAATAGGGCGACGGATCGTGATATCGCAAAATCGACTGCTCCTGGGCGTGAAAGATCGCGGCTTCGTCGTCGAGTAGATGATCCAGCCGCGCCCCCATGATGGGGCGAAGCCGCTCGGCGAGATCACCTTCGATGGTTGGCATCGATCCATGATGAAGATGAAAGCGCAGCCCCGCTCTCCTCACCGCTTCGATCTCGGCTGCAACGATCGAGCCGTCGTCCTTCGGGCGCAGATAGGAGCAGTCGGCCACCGTCGTGCACCCGCTGAGCAGAAGCTCGCAGCAGGCGGCCATGGTCGCCCAGTACATCATGTCGGCGTCGAGTTCAGCCTAGAGCGGATACAGTCCACCCAGCCAGTCGAGCACGCGACCCCGGTGCACAAACGGAACGCTCCGCGTCAGGTGCTGAAAGAAGTGGTGATGCGTGTTTACGAACCCCGGGAGCAGGATGCGGTCCGCGAGCGGAATCTGCCGAAAGCCAGAGGTGTCGATCTCGCGGCTGGGTCCGATCGCCAGGATCTTGCCGTCCTCGACCAGAACAGTGGCGTCGGCGATCGTGGAGGCAGGGTCGTCGCATGTGTAGACACGCGAGACCTTGGTGAGCGCAATGCGCTCGCGTGGCGGGCTCATGCAGCCTCTCTCGATCCGCTGATGGCGCGCGTCAGCGCGCTCGTATCGGATACCCATCCGAAATAGCGCTCGACGTTGAACAGCGTGGCCTGCTTCAGCTCCGGCGGCCCGGCCTGGTTTGTCGCGTCTTCCAGCAGCAGGGGAAAGTATTCGAGGCCGTAGGCCTCTCGCAGCGTGGTTTCGACACAGACATTCGTCGCGATGCCCGTGAACAGGAGGTTGCGAATGCGGTGTGCGCGAAGCACCTGGTCGAGATTGGTCCCGGAGAAGCCGCCATAGCGCGATTTCTGCACGACGATATCGTCATCCTGTGGACGAAGTTCATCGACGATCCGATAGTCCCACGTGCCCTCGGTGATCAGCGTCCCGTGCAGCTCGGGTCTCGACCGCATCAGCAGGATGGCCTCCGACTTATGCCACACCGGAGCCGACGGACCCGCCACAACCTTGTAGCCGGGATCGAAACCGCTTTGCAGAAAGACGACCTTCATGCCGGCGGTACGGACGAGCGGCAGCAGCCGGGCGGTCGCCTCGATCACCGGGCGCGCGCCCGAAATGTCATATCCGACCTTGTCCAGATAGCCACCGGCCGAGCAGAAGCCATTTTGCATGTCGACGACGATCAAGGCGATCTCTGAGAGACGCCACTCGACCGCGCCGGGTCTCGCGTCAATCTTCAGTACATCGGTGCTGGGCATCATGAAACTCGCAGTAGGAAACAGCGGTCGGCAGCGCCGAGCGCGCGCCGGACCGGTTTCAGATCAAAGCAATGTAGGATTTGGGTTCGACCCGAATTTTCGGCCGATCGAACATAAGCAAACTTAGCAAGAAGCGAGCCGGGGAGGAAGCTCTATTGCGGCGACATATGAACGCGTCCATCGATCGAGTGTCCTCATGTTGTGCAACCTGGCTACAGAACTGCTCAACATGCGGTCACCGGTGCGACGAAATGCTGAAATTGCAATGAACCTGTCTGCACAATGGATCGGCTTGACGGTTCGGATGGTGCATCACTATGATGCGACACGTGAACTCTCCGGCTGCAATGGGTAAGAGCCTGGCGTCGGATTCCAGCACACTTTGCGGAGTCCCCATGGCTAAAGACGGAAAGTCCTATCTCTCAAGTATCAGGGACGGTCGATCGATCTTCATCGATGGACGTCACGTATCCGACGTCACGACCGATCCGTGCTTTCGCAACGCCGTCGCATCTGCCGCGCGCCTGTACGACTACCAGGCCGCGCCCGAAAATCTCGAACAGATGACGTTTACATCCCCGTCCAGCGGGTCGCGGGTCAGCCTTGCGTGGCAGCTTCCGAAAACCTACGGCGATCTGGTGCGGCGCCGGCAGGCGCTCGAGCGATGGGCCGAGCTCTCCTGCGGCATGATCGGCCGCTCGCCCGATCACGTGGCTTCGACGCTGGCCGGCTTCCGGATGGGGCTTGCCGCGTTCTCCGAATGCGATCCGAAGCGGGCCGCGGCGCTCGAATCCTATTTCGAATATGCGCGGGACAACGATCTCTTCCTCTCCTACGTGATCATCAATCCGCAGGCGGATAAGGCGAAGTCGGCGGGGCAGCAGCCGGATCGGCATCTGGTCGCTTCCGTCGTCGACGAGGATGCCGAAGGCATCACGATCCGCGGCGCCAAGATGCTGGCGACCTCTGGCGTCATGGCGAACGAACTGCTGATATCCGGTTTCCAGGCCCTGCAGGCCGGAGACGAGGATTACGCCTTCACCGCGGTCGTGCCGGTTTCGATGAAGGGGCTGACGCTGATGTCGCGCCGCAGCTACGAGCAGAGCGCGACATCGTCGTTCGATTATCCGCTGTCGTCGCGCTTCGACGAGAACGACGCAGTGGTCTATTTCGACGACGTCAAGATCCCCTGGGATCGGGTCTTCGTGTTCAAGAACCTGAGGATGGCGAGCGCGCAATGGCACGATACGCGCGCCCATGTCTTCCACAACTACCAATGCATGATCCGCCTGATGGTGAAGCTGAAATTCCTGCTCGGTCTCGCCAGGAAGATCGCCGAAACCAACAACATCATCAATCATCCGCAGGTGAGGGATACGCTCGGCCTGGTCGCCGCGAAAGTCAGCAATATCGAGGCCCTCGTCATCGCGATGGAGCTGAAGGGCGAGAATTTTCACGGCTACTACGTGCCTGACAGGTCCATCCTCTGCACGGCGCAGGTCATCGCGCAGACCACCTATCCCGAGGTCGTCGAGACCATCCGGTCGCTTTCGGGCGGTGGGATGATCATGGTGCCATCGTCCTATGCCGACTTCGAGCATCCGGAGACCCGCGCCATCATCGGCAAGACACAGCGCTCTCCCGTCGCCTCCTCCGAGGAGCGGGTCAAGCTGATGAAGCTGGCATGGGATGCCGTCGGATCCGAATTCGGCTCGCGCCATCTCCAGTACGAGATGTTCTATTCGGGTCCCCCCTTCGTCACGCGCGGCAATTCGTTCCGCTTCTTCGACTGGGATGCCGTGAAGGGCGCGGTCGACGACTTTATGTCCTCCTATGGACTTCCGTCCGCGCAGGAAATGCCGGACGCCGCAGAGTAGAGCAATGTCGTTCACTCCTGAACAAGCCAGACGCTCGGCATTCGTCGAGCATGGACTGTCCTCGCTGCGGATGGCGGCCGACGGGCCGCTCGCCGGCCTCACCTTCGCAGTCAAGGATCTCTTCGACATCAAGGGATACAAGTCCGGCTGGGGAAATCCGGATCGGCTGCGCGATGCTTCCGAAGCCGTGGCGACGGCGCCGGCGGTATTGGTGCCGCTGATGGCGGGCGCCGAGATGATCGGCAAGACCCACACCGACGAGATCGCATGCGGGATGTTCGGCATGAACCCGCATTTCGGAACGCCGCTCAATCCGGCGGCGCCGGGGCGCGTCCCGGGCGGCTCATCGAGCGGATCAGCGTCGGCGGTGGCCGCAGGTCTCTGCGATTTCGCCTTGGGTACCGATACGGGCGGCTCGATCCGCGTGCCGGCCAGCTTCTGCGGACTGTTCGGCTTGCGGACGACGTTCGGCCGGATTTCGACCGCGGGCGTGATGCCGATGGCGCCGAGCTTCGACACCGTCGGCCTGCTCGCGCGCGACGTTGGCACGATGCGGCGTGTGGCGGACCGCTATTTCGGGCCTGCGGGGCGGCGGATCGCGTCGCGTCTCCTGCTGGCGCGCGATGCGTTCGAGATTCCGGTTCAGGCGGTGGGCGAAACGCTGTTGGCCGTCGCGCAGTCCATGGGGCCCGCGCGCGAGACAAAACTGTTTGCCGGCGGTGTCGACCTCTGGCTCGATACGTTCAGGCTGCTGCAACTGCACGATCTCTGGGCCACCTTCGGCGCCTGGGGCAGGATGCCGAACCGCATGCTGAGCCCCATGGTCGCGCAGCGCCTCGATCTTGCGGCGACCGTCGATCCCGCGAAGCTGGCCGAGGCGGTCGTTCAGCGCGAGCGTCTGACGGATGCCCTTGTCGAGATGCTCGGAGACGACGGCGTCATCGTCCTGCCGACCGCTCACGACCTGCCTCCGTTGCTGGATGCGCCGCTCTCGAAGCAGGTCGAGTTCCGCGAAAGGACCCTGGCGCTCACCTGCGTCGCCAGTCTCTGCCGGCTTCCTCAGATCAACATCCCTGCCGCCGTTGTTGACGGCTGCCCGGCGGGGCTCTCCTTGATCGCCGGTCCGCGGAAGGAACATCTGCTGCTCGATGCTGCGGAGCAGTTGGCGGCTCGCACATCATGACGACGCGAGATGGCAGGCGCGATTTCGTCGGCTATGGTCGCAGCGTTCCGCGGGCCAGATGGCCTAACGATGCACGGATAGCTGTCGTCGTCGTGCTCAACGTCGAGGAGGGCGCCGAGCCGTCGATCACCGACGGCGACGGCGCGACGGAGACGGCGCTGACCGATGCGATCGCCGGAGAGGTGCCGGCCGGCTCACGCGATTTCGTCGCGGAGTCGCTGTTCGAATACGGCTCGCGCGTCGGTTTTTGGCGTCTGATGAGGCTTTTTGACGAGAGGCGCATCCCGATTACGCTGAATGTCTGCGCGCAAGCGGTCGAACGCAATGTCGAGATCGCGGACGCGATCCGGTCATCCGACCACGATCTCTGCTGCCACGG
The DNA here is from genome assembly GCF_032397745.1 of Bradyrhizobium prioriisuperbiae. NCBI lineage: Bacteria > Pseudomonadati > Pseudomonadota > Alphaproteobacteria > Hyphomicrobiales > Nitrobacteraceae > Bradyrhizobium > Bradyrhizobium prioriisuperbiae. The sequence continues at coordinate 1,470,958 of NZ_CP135921.1, read as the reverse complement.
CGAGCGCTTCGCGCGCCAGTTCCTGATGACGGCAGAGGAGGAGCGGGCGGTCATCGCCAATTCCGTGCGCAGCCTTGAACGGCTGGTGGGGCGACGGCCGCTCGGCTGGCAAAGCCGGTATTCGCCGAGCAGCCGTACCCGTGCGCTGTTGGTCGAGCATGGCGGCTTTCTCTACGATTCCGACAGCTACGCCGATGACCTGCCTTACTGGGTCGATGTCGGCGGCGGCGACCATTTGATCGTTCCGCACAGTTTCACCAACAACGACAACCGGCTTGCCACCGCCAAGCTGGCAACCGCCAACGATTTCTACGATCATCTCGCGTCGGCATTCCGCGTGCTCTACGCGGAGGGCGCGGCGGCGCCGAAAATGATGACGGTCAGCCTGCACTCCAGGATTTCCGGCCAGCCGGCTCGCTCCGAAGGCATCGCAAGGTTCCTCGATCTGGTCGGCTCGCACGAGCGGGTCTGGATCGCGAAGCGGTCGGACGTGGCACGCCATTGGATGAAGACCCATCCCGCGGGGAGCGCTGCATGACGCGCGCGGGACGCATCCTTATCCGGGGCGGCACGCTGCTTTCCGCCGATGGCGTCACCGGAAGGAAGGACGTGCTTGTTGTTGATGGCTTGATCGCTGACGTTGGCGAGCCGGGCACGCTTTGGGATGAGAGCGCGCTGGTGCACGACGCCACGGCCAGATTCATCTGCCCGGGCTTCGTCAACGCCCACACCCACGGCCACGCCAACCTGATGAAGGGAGTGGCCGACGCCTGGACGCTGGAGGCCTCGCTCACCAACGGTCCATGGCTTGGCGGAAAGCGTGATCCTGCGACGATCTATCTGTCGACCCTGATCGGTGCGATCGACATGCTGTCGAAAGGCTGCACCGCCTGCTTCGACCTGGTCTACGAGTTTCCGCAGCCGACCCGAGAAGGTTTCCTGGCCGTTGCGGCAGCCTACCACGATGCCGGAATGCGGGCGGTACTCGCGCCCATGGTCGCGGACAAGAGCCTTTTCCAATCCATCCCCGGATTGACCGACGCGCTTCCGCCGCAGTTGCGCGAGGAAGTCGGCAAGATGGTGCTTGCGCCGAGCGACTCGACGATGGACGCCATCCGTCAAATCGTTGCGGCCCGTGGCGAGTTGCCGTCCGGCGTCACGCTCGCGATCGCGCCGACGATCCCGCATCACTGTTCGGAACAGTTCTTGCTGAACTGCTGCGATCTCGCGGTCTGCCATGATCTTCCTATCCATATGCACGTGGCGGAGTCGCGCCTACAGGCGGTCGTCGCACGACGGGTGTATGGCGTCTCGGCCGTCGCCTATCTCGCCGATCTCGGGATACTCTCGCCAAAATTCACCGCAGCGCATGGCGTCTGGCTCGATGAGGCCGATCTCGACTTGCTGGCCGAGCACGGCTGCTCGATCGCGCATATCCCCGCCAGCAATTTCCGCCTCGGCTCCGGCATCGCACATGTGAGGCCGATGCTCGAGCGGGGCATCAATGTCGGCCTCGCAACCGATGGTGCCAATTCGTCGGATGCGCTGAGCATGCTTCAGGCGATGCGCTTGGCGTCGTACGGCGCCAGGGCGATCGCAAGTGCGCGCGAAGATTGGTTGTCGGCTCGAGAAGTCCTGCGGCTCGCGACCAAGAACGGCGCTCGCATTCTGGGACATGAGGCCGGAAGGATAGCGCTCGGCCTGGCGGCCGACCTTGTCTTCCTCGATGCCGAGCACGTGGATTTCGTGCCCGCCAACGACCCCGTCAACCAGCTCGTGACCTGTGCCGATTCCGCTGCGGTCACAGATGTCATGGCAGGCGGGGTGTTCAGGGTGCGGAACCGGAAGCTTGTTTCCATCGATCTCGCGGACCTGGGGGAGCGCGTCTCCGGCAGCCTGGCCGATCTCACCGTCACCATGTCCGGCGTGAAGGCGCTCGCGTCGCAGCTCGAACCGCACGTCGTCGCCTTCGCGCAGCATCTTTCGCGCGAGCCTCTTGGTTTCGATCGCTTGGTGCGCCCGAAGGCGGAGGCGTCGTCATGATGGTCGCGTCGACGACAATAGAGATTGCCGACCTGCGCCGTGCGTGCGGCAGGTTTGCCACGGGCGTTGCCGTCGTGACGGCATGTCATGGTGGCCAGGTCGTGGGGATGACCATCAATTCCTTCTCTTCCGTTTCGCTCCAGCCGCCGCTGGTGTTGTGGAGTCTGCGGAACGGCGCCAAATCGCGTCAGGTTTTCGAGACCGCTGCGAGCTTTGCGATCAGCATTCTTTCCTCGGAGCAGGCAAGGCTGGCGCGATGTTTTGCGGTTGGCAGCCTCGAAGGATTTGCGATGGCGGAAACGGTCGCCTCGCCGGGCGGACTGCCTTTGATCGCGGGCGCCATCGCGCACATGGAATGCGCGACCTGCGACATCCGCAACGGCGGCGATCATCGGATCATCATCGGAAGCGTCAACAGCCTAGCCGTCCACGAGGGCGCGCCACTGCTGTTTTACGGCGGACAGCTTCTCTCGGATACGAAGAACCTCGAACAACTGGTAAAATCATGACGGAAGGAAATTCGGGTTCTCGCAGCAAGACAAGAATTGGCGACATCACGCCGTCCTCGAACGAAAACCTCTCGAAGCTGGCACGACAGGCGCGCTTCGAGATGGATTGCCTGGGCTACCCCGCACGGAGCTGGGTGCTCCCGCGTGTCCACCGGGGCCAGGGCGTGCCCGATGCGGTCATCGTTGGCGGCGGACAAAGCGGGACCTCGATCGCGTTTCGGCTGCTGCGCGAGCAGGTCTCGAACGTGCGCGTGCTGGACAGGAGTTCAGCCGGCATGGAAGGTCCCTGGTCCACATTCGCCCGAATGCATTCGCTCAGGACGCCAAAGCACGTGACCGGACCAGACCTCGGGATTCCGAGCCTCTCGGCCGAAGCGTGGTGGGAAGCAAAGTTCGGCAGGCAATCCTGGCTGGACCTGGACAAGGTACCTCGCACCGAATGGCATCACTATCTGAACTGGGTCCGCGACGTCGCCGGGATCGACGTCACCAACAACGCTGAGGTCTTCGACATCGAGCCATTGCCGGACGGGCTGCTGGCCGTTCACGCGAATATTGGCGGCGGCATGCAGACGCTGTATGCGCGCAACGTCGTTCTCGCGACCGGCATCGAGGGGTCCGGCTCGTGGACGACGCCAAAATTGATCGAGCAGTCGCTGCCGCGTCACCTATACGCGCACACCTCCGAGGCGATCGATTTCACCCAACTGTCCGGACAAAAGGTCGTCGTGATCGGCGCAGGCGCGTCAGCCTTTGATAATGCCGCCACGGCGCTGGAGCATGGTGCAGCGTCGGTGGAGTTGCTGGTCCGCCGCAAGGCTCTTCCCGTCGTCAATCCTAACAGGTGGATGGAGTTCGCGGGCTTCCTGCGTCACTTCGGTGACCTCGATGACGCCAGGAAATGGACGTTCATGAAGACGATCTTCGACATGAACCAGCCGCCGCCGCAGGAGACATTCGACCGCTGTGCAAAGTTTCCGAACTTCTCCTTCAGGCTCTGGATTGCACCGGACCAGATCGGCGTGGAAGACGGCAAGGTCGCCATCACTGTCGATGGCGAGAAGAAACTGTTCGATTTCCTGATTGCCGGCACGGGCTTCACGGTGGATCTCGGGACCAGGAAAGAGCTCGCCCGATTTTCCAACAAGATCGCGCTCTGGTCGGATCGCTATACGCCCCCGCCGGGCGAGGAAAGCGCTGTTCTTGGCGCCTATCCGTATCTGTCGGCTAACTTCCAGTTCACTGAAAAGGTCGCAGGCTCCGCGCCATTCCTCCGGAACATGTTCTGCTACACGTTTGCGGCGATGCCGAGCCTTGCCTGCTCGGCCGGCATCTCGGCCTTGAAGTTCGGGGTCGAGCGGGTTGCCGCGGGAATAAGCCGTGCGCTGTTCGTGGAGGACGCCGATTCCTATCTCGTCTCCCTGAAGTCTTACAACGAAGTCGAGCTGGATATCGGTGGCCCGGAAAAGGCGGCGCCGGGTGCCGGGGCGCGAGTGGCATGATCGAAGAACGAGAGAGCGGAGAGCAGTATCGTGGTTAGCGTAGAAGACCGATCAAAGCGCCTGCTCGAATCGGCGCAGAAAATCCAGAGCCCGTTCGTGCTGGATGAAAGCCTCTGCCTGTACAGTCCGCAGGACAACGTGGACTCGCTCCAGCATCCCCGGATCGTGGAGTGGATGAAATTCGTCGAGTACGAGTACGAGCCGCGCCTGCCGAAGGGTACCAGGAACATCCTCCTGTTCATGCCATGCACCAAGACGAAGCCTTATCCGTTCTCGTCGGAGCACAAGGCGATCAACCAGCGCCTGCTGGACGAAGGCTTCAAGCCGTCGGGCCGGATCTATCTGCCACAGGAGTTGCAGGCGCGGCTGGAGCCGCCATTCTCGCAGGAGGTGCTGAACCTGTCGCCGCTCGTGAATGGCGCTGGGACTGTGGTGCATCGCATGGTGATTTCGGAGCCGCTCGGCGTCGTGCCCTATGAGCATATTGCCGAGTTCAGGGGCAAGCAGTCGCCGGCCGTCTCTTACGACGATCCTGGCCTGTTCGAGGGCCGCGGCAATGCGGTCTCGCCATGGCGCTCCGATTGCACGGCCAAGCGCTGCTCGGCGACGCGCTGGGAATGGGGCCGGGAGGAGCGCAGGCACTATGTGCTGATGCACAACGCGATGGCAGAAACGGTGGCCAAGGTCGTAGCCCGGATCGATCATCACTACGACGACATCATCGCCTGGGTGGCGCCGGGATTGACACATCGCAGCTTCGTCCTGGCGCGCGACGAGCGGTCCGCGAACAATGTCCCCGCGACCAGGCAGGTCGGAAGCAAGAAGATGGAACTGGTCGGCGCCAACGACCATCTGCCGGGCAAGCCGATCTGCAGCTTGCCGACCCGGGAGCAATGCCGGGTCGCCCTCGAGCGCCTTGCGGGCCGGCTGAATGTAAGTGTCGCGAAGGCGAACGGGATCTATGCGCGCGGCGGCGTGGGGGCGACGCCATTGGCGCTTCCCGAGCTTCTCGACGCATTGGTTGAACGGATCGGCCGGGTGTCGGCTGAGGAAGTGACGGAGAAAGCATGGAACGCACGGCTCTGAGAATAGGCGTCAGCGACTCCGACCGGACGCGCCCACTCGTATCCGGCGAAGTGGAGATGGAGGGGGTCGCCGCTGACATCGAGGTGATGGGCGTTCAAGTCCTGTTCAATCGGCAATTGACCGAGCACACCTTCGACTGCTGTGAATTTCCGCTGACTTCGTATCTGCGGACACTGGAGCGGCCCGACAGGAGATATGTCGGCCTACCGGTGTTTCCCTCGCGCCATTTCCGGCTCTCCAGCGTCTTCATCAACAAGACCAGGGGTATCCGGTCTCCGGCCGATCTCGCGGGCCGAAGGATTGGTGTGCCGGTCTTCGACATGGCTGCCGCCGTGTGGCTGAGAGGCATCTTTCACGATCAGTTTGGCCTCGACCGGGCATCGCCGATCTATGTGGCCGGTGGCCTCGAGGCGCCGCGCGCGGGCGATGAGCATCCGCAATTCTATCCGGCCCGATTCAAGCACGAGCAATGCACGGACCGCAGCCTGGCATCGATGCTGGCCAGCGGAGAGATCGACGCGCTCTACACGGCGAGGGCGCCGAGCACCTGGCCTTCCGCGACCGTCGGCCGGCTGTTCGAGGATCCTATGACGGCCGAGCTCGGCTATTTCGATCGCACCGGAGTATTTCCGGCGATGCATCTCGTCGCGATCAAGCGCTCGATCGTCGAGAAGCACCTCGACTTGCCGATGGCCGTCTTCAAGGCGTTCGCGGCGGCGCAGGAGGTGGCCCAGTCGAAGCTTGCGGACAGCACGGCGCTCTCGACCATGCTGCCCTGGCAGCTCGAGAATCTGTTGCTCGCCAAGCAGCGTCTCGGCGCCGACTATTGGCCGGCCGGCGTCGCGAAGAACAAGGCGATGCTGGAGGCGATCATCCGCTACATGGCGGAGGACGGCCTGATCGAGAAGCAATTCGCGATCGAGGATATTTTCGAGGGCGCGGACATCCTCGCGACCTAAGCGCCGCCTCACCGACAACCAAATCCTATGTAGCCAAGCGAATTCTGAAAAGGACCGAAGATGAGCCGCAATGCCGTAGCCACGATTGACATCAGTTCTTTTATCCATGGAGACGCCGCCGCACGAGCCCACGTCGCGAAATCCTTCGGGGCCGCCTTCGAGAACAACGGGTTCGCGGTGATCGTCGGGCACGGCATTTCGAACGATCTGATCCAGAGCACCTATGATGCGGCGAAGCTCTTCTTTGCCCAACCGCTTGACGAGAAGCTCTGCTACACCGTGCCTGAAGAAGCCAAGAGTCGCGGCTATCTGCCGGCCGGCATTGAAAGCGTGGCGAAGACACTGTCGGGGGAGACTCCCCCCGATCTCTGCGAGGCCCTCGTCTTTGGTGCGCTACACCGGGAATTGCGAGGCCAAGCCGGAAAGCCAAACTTCTGGCCCACCGAGCCGAAAGAACTGCGTCCGCTCATTTCCCAATATTGCCAGGCAATGGAGGAACTGACGGGCTATCTCGCCCGCATGTCAGCTCTCGCCCTCGATCTGCCCGAGCACTACTTCGACGCGGCTTATTCCGACGCGTCTCTCACGCTCCGATTTGTCAACTACCCGGACGAGGAAACGCCGCCGAAGCCCGGCCAGATGCGCTATGGCGAGCATCATGACTACGGCGGGCTGACGGTCTTGCGCCAGGATTCCGCGCCCGGCGGGCTGCAAATCTGGGATGACGGCGGCTGGCACGACGTTACGCCCATTCCTGAATCGTTCGTCATCAATGTCGGCGACTTGATGTCCCGGTGGACCAATGGTCGTTGGCGGTCGACGCTCCATCGCGTGATCAATCCGCCGCGGAATTTAACCGGCTCGACGCAGCGCCTGTCCATGGTGGCGTTCGTGGGACCCAACGAAAACGCCGAGATAGCCTGTCTGCCGACCTGTTCGGATGCGGCCCATCCGCCGCAGCACGAGCCTGTCATTGCTGGTGACTACATCAAGTCCAAGATTGCTGCGTCGATGGATTTGACGCTCGCGAAATAGATCTCGGCAGGCAGAGCGCAGCCTACGTGGCTGCGTTCTCGGCCAGCAGGCTGCGTACGGCCTTGAGGATGTTGACGTAGCCGGTGCAGCGGCAGAGGTGGCCCGAGAGGTGGGCGACGATCGTATCGTCGTCCGCCGGAAGCCTGGCTTCGACCATCGAATGCACGGTCGCCAGCAGGCCGGGCGTGCAGAATCCGCACTGCAGGGCGTGGAATTCCTGGAACGCGGCCTGCACCTTGTTCAGTCCGACGTCGGGATTGAGGCCCTCGATGGTAACGATGGATGATCCTGCGGCCTGGACCGCGAGGAGGGTGCATGACCGCGCCGGCTGGCCATCGATGATGACGGTGCAGGACCCGCAAACGCCTTCGCCACATCCGATATGCGTCGCCACCAGCTGCAGGTCGTCGCGGATGAAATCGCACAGAAGGGTGCGGGACGATACCGAGCGGGAAACCGGCTCGCCGTTCACCGACATCGAAACGACGTGCATATCCTCGGCGACGTCCATTGCTAGTCCCCTTTGATGCAAGTGCAGCGCCGCGTCGCCTTTGCCAGCGCGTTTCGGACGACCGTGCGCGCAGCGGTCTGACGGTATCGGTCGGATGCGTGAAGATCGGTCCGGCTCGGCCACGGCGTTCCTCCACTGCGGTTGCCGCCGCGGTCGCAAATGCGGTTTCGTGATTGTCGAGATTGACTCCCTGCAGGAACGCCTCGGCCGCCGCGGCGCGATATGGGTTTGACGTCAGGCCGCCGATTCCGATGCGCGCCGAATGGATCTGTCTGTTCTTGACCTGAAGGACGACGGCAGCGCAGGCGATCGCGACATGGCCCGGGCGGAGCTGAATTTCCTCGAACGCCCACAGTTCGTGTTCGTCGAGAACCGGAAACTCGACGCCGACGGCCAATGTCAGCGGCGGCAAGGTTGTGCCCGCGGCTGCCGCATAGAGACGGGCGGCTCCGATCTTGGCTCGCCGCCTTCGTCCAGCACGACCAGGTCGGCGTCCAGTGTGCGGGCGACAACCGGCATCTCGCCGCCAGGATTGGCCTGGATCAGGCTGCCCACGACCGTTCCTCTCGATCGCACCTGCGGCACCGCCACCCATCGCAGCGCGTCGGCGATCAACGGGCATGCATCCATGACCGTTCGCGAGGCCTCGCCCTCGAACTGGCGGCAGGCGGCGCCGATCCGGAGCCGGCTATCCGATACCGATATGTCGCGCAGGTCCGCGCAGCCCATGATGTCGACGATCAGGTCCGGGCGCTGCTCGCGTGCGGCGAGCGCAGGGACGAGACTTTGTCCGCCCGCGAGCGCGCATGCCTTGCCCGGCCTGCCATGAACGCGGAGTTTCTCGGCGGCGTCCCTCGCATCCCTGGCACGATAGTAGCGAAAGCGGGCTGGCTTCATCGGCAGTTTCCGCGGGCGGAGATCGGGCCCGACGTCATCAGTGATCGCCCTTGTCCTCGTCCCAGACCTCGGGATGCGCCTTGATGTAGTCTTGCAGCAGCTGGTGGCAGGCGGGATCGTCGATTACGCGGACCTCGACGCCTTGGTCGCGCAGAAATTGTTCCGACATGTTGATCGTGCGGTTCTCGCCGATCACCACCCGCTTGACGCCAAAGGGGACCGCGGCTCCCGCGCACATGAAGCAGGGCGACAGGGTCGAGAACAGCGTCGATGTCCGATAGACCGAGGCGGGATATCTCTCCGCATTCTCGAAGCAGTTCATCTCGGCGTGGTGAATGACGCTATTCTGCTGAACGCGGCGGTTATTGCCCCGTCCCAGCACCTCGCCATCGCAGACCAGCACCGATCCGATCGGAATGCCGCCTTCGGCCATGCCGGCTTTGGCCATGTCGAACGCCTCGGCAAGGTATTTCAAATCATCCATGGGAAACTCCTGTCGCTTTTGCGTGCGTGGGCTCGTCAGTCGTGGAGGAGGTTTGCGATCCTGTCGCACAGACGGTGAAACTCCTCCGACGAGAACAGGCTCTCCGGCCGCGGACGGGGGAAGGGAATGTCCACCACCGCGGCGATGCGGCCGGGCCGCGATTTCATGACGGCGACCCGATCGGCCAGGAACACGGCCTCGTCTATTCCGTGCGTGACCAGCAGCGCCGTCGTCTTGCCGCCCATCCATATCCGCTGCAGCTCGAGATTCATTGTGCGCCTGAGGATCTGGTCGAGCGCGCCGAAGGGTTCGTCGAGCAGCAGTACCGAGGGATTGGTGACGATCGCCCTGGCGATCGCGACCCGCTGCCTCATGCCCCCTGACAACTCGCCCGGAAGCGAATTCTCGAAACCGGAAAGCCCGACGAGGTTGATCAAGGTCGCAATGTGGCTGCTCAGGCCGGCCACCGGACGGCCGACAATCTCAAGCGGCAGCGCGATGTTCTCGCTGACGCTCCGCCAAGGCAGCAGGGCCGGATCCTGAAACGCAATCCCAAGATCGCCCCTGGCCTGCACCTTGCTGACCGGTTCTCCATTCAAGGCGATCGTGCCGGCGTCCGCCGTTTCGAGGCCAGCGACAAGCCGCAACAGGGTCGATTTGCCGCAACCGGACGGTCCGATCAGCGCCGTGAGCGACCCCCGCGCGCAATCGAGCGAAACGTTGTCCAGCGCCTGCAGCACGCTGGTGCCTTGCCTGGTGCGCTTGGCGAAGCTCTTGGTCGCGCCTTCGACCAGGATGCCGCTGCCTTCGGTCGCAGCGGATTCGACAGCGCGGGATTCGGGAACGGCCCTCAAGGTCGCGGGCATAAACCACTCCGTTAGTGCCAGTCGTGCATCACGCGCGACGTGGTCGGTAGGCGCCAAAATTTCGGGTAAGCGGTCGACCCGATGTTCCGGGACAATCAGACCGTATCTCGAGGAAAGCAAAGAATATGCCGTCGCGCAATGTTGCTTTTCTCTCCGTAGATCGGGCCGAGATCGGATTTTTCGGTTCGGGGATGCGCGCCAGAATGCAGCACGGTGTTTAAGAACAAGGCAGTCCTTTCGATAGGTTTCAGATTCCGCGGGAATTTGTCTGAGCGCGCGATGCCACAGGCAGCCTAAATTCAGGGCTTGTTGCGCCGCGCCGGTCGGATACGTTCCCAGTGTCTGGACTCGAAAAAGAGAAGACAGGCTGCTCACCGATGTCGTGGCAATAGTCGGGCGTCGGTTGTGATTCGGGCGCTGTGGATGGATCGACGTACGCGCGTCGGTCAACTCGAACGCGGCACCTCGGGTACGAGCTCAGTCGCTGAAATCAGCAAAATCAATTTGGAGCTTAAGCATCGCGGTAGCGCCGCGGTCGGCATGGCCGGCCGGTGCTGCGTTGCCTGCTCGCAGAAAGGACGAACTGTATGAACTCCCTCATGAACCGTCGGCAATTCGGCGCAGCCAGCATCGGCGGCGCGGTAGCGGCGATGGCGGGCCGCCGCGCGCTCGCGGCCGCGCCGACGCCGATCACCTTCCAGGCCAACTGGCTGAATGATCCGGAATTCCTCGGCTACATGCTTGCGATCGACAAAGGCTACTACGAGGAGGCTGGACTCAAGGTCACCTATCTGCCCGGCGGACCGAACGTGATTCCCGAGGGCTCGCTGCTCACGCGCAAGTCCGACATCGCGCTTACGGCGCTGTTGACCACGGCGACCGCGATCGTCCAGAAGGGCGCGCCGCTGAAGGTGATCGGCACGCAGTACCAGAAAAGCCCGCTGGGCGTGATCGCGATGGCGTCGAGCAACATCAAGGGTCCGGCCGACCTCGCCGGAAAGACGGTCGCGGTGCCGACGCTCAGCGCCGACGTGTTCAAGGCCTTCGTCAAGTTGCACAAGGTCGAGAACGTCAAGATCGTGCCCTATGCTTTCAATCCGGCGCCGCTCATCAATGGCGAGGTGGACGCCACCGTGGACTTCGCGACCCAGCTTCCCTTCATCATCGAGCAGTCATCCGGGAAGAAGGCGTCGTATTTCCTGTTCGACGATCACGGCCTGCCGCTGCTGATCGACCTCGTGACCGTGACGACCGACACGCTGTCGTCGAAGCGGCCGGAGTTGCTGAAATTCCTGCAGGCCAGTCGCCGCGGATGGGCCGAAAACTTCGCCGATCCCTCGAAATATCCGGAACTCTACCATGACACCTGGTTCAAGGGGACAGGGTCGACGGTAGGCGCCGAGAAGTTCTTCAACGCCATGCAGCCGTCGCTCGTGAACCATCCGAAGGGCTTGTTCACGATCACGGAGGAGGCGATCGAGCAGAACCTGAAGTCGCTGAGCAGCGTCGGCGTCACCGGACGGAAGGACATGTTCGACACCAGCCTTCTGGCCGAAATCTGAGATTGGCGGTCGGCGATGCTTCGCTCCGCCAGTGAACTTCCGGCCAAGGTTGGGATCACGATCCTCGGCGCGCTGGGCTTTGTGCTGGCCTGGGAGGCGCTGGGGCATGTACCTGTCAGCGGTGTGAGGATCTTTCCGCCGCTTTCCGGGGTGATCGGGGACGTCGTTGCCAATTCCGATCTGTACTGGGGTCATGTCGCGGCAACCGCCGCGACATCGACCTATGGCTTCCTGATCGGCACGTCGATTGCGTCGGTCGCCGCGCTTGTCTTCTGTCTGTTCCCGACGATGGAGCGGCTGTTCCGGAGCGTCAACATCGCGCTGTTCGCCGTGCCGGCGATCGCGATCGGACCGCTTCTCGTGCTGCTGCTCGACGGCCGCTGGCCGCAGATCGTGCTGTCCGCGACCATGATCTATTTCCCGACAATGGTCTCGATGCTGGTCGGGCTTCGCGACATCGATCCGCGCCATGCCGACCTGGTCAAGGCCTACGGCGGTGGCGAGATCGCGCTGCTGCGCTTGATCCGCCTGCGCAGTGCGATGCCAGGCGTGTTGGCCGGATTGAGGGTAGCGGCGTCGCTATCGGTCCTGGGAGCGATCCTGGGCGAGTTCGGCTCCGGCGAGCGATGGGGTCTCGGCACCTTCCTGCTGGGCTCCCTCGGCCAGTCCAACGCCGACAGGCTGTGGGGGATCAGCATCGCCGCGGCGGCCTTGGCGTTGACCGGCTATGGGCTTTTCTCGCTCGGATCCTCGATGGTTGGCGCGACGATCCCGGTCACCGTGGCAGCGGGGCGCATGCCGGACGAACTGCATGGCCAGGACGGCGAGGCCGGCCTCAAGCGCTATCTTATGCTGATTGCGTCGGTCGCGCTGCCGTTCGTGCTGTGGTGGGCCGTGCTGAAATGGGCCGACGTCAGCCCGATCGTCGCGCCGCGGCCTTTGGACATCGTGTCCTACCTGACCTTTGCCGACGGATCCGATGAAGCGAGGTCGGCGCTGCTGCATGCCGTGGGGCAGACCATCCCAATGGCGCTGCTCGGCCTGTTCGTCGGGCTCGGCATTGCGTTTCTGCTCGCCGCGCTGTCGGTCGTGATGCCCGGCTTGCTCAAGGTGATCCTGCCGGCTGCCATGGTGCTGCAAAGCACCCCGCTGGTCGCGCTGACGCCGATCGTGCTCCTGCTGTTGGGCAGGACCATTTCGGCCTGCATCTTCATGGCCGTGGTGGTGGTGTTCTTTCCGGCCTTCGTCCTCCTGATCCAGGGATTTGCCGTCGTGCCCCGCGCCGCGCTTGAAACCGTCGAAGTCTATGGCGGCGGTCCGATCCAGAAGCTGAGGTTCATCTCGATCCCGTATTCATTCCGCTACATCGCGGCCGCCGCGAAGCTGGTGGCGCCGCGGGCGCTGCTCGGCGTCATGATCGCGGAGTGGCTCTTGACCGGCACGGGGCTCGGCAATCTCATGGATATCTCGCGCGGCTCGCTGGATTACGGCATGGTATGGAGCGGGGCGGTGCTGAGCATTGTGATCTCGGTGCTCGCCTATCGCGGTGCCGACCTGCTGGAGCGCTCGATCTATTCCGGGCGCGCCGCATGAGCTCATCTCAACGGCTGTGGCTGCGCGATCCGATCGCCGTCCTCGCCGACGGGGCGGAGAGGGGGCTTGTCGTTTCTGATGGTGTGATCGTCGAACTGGTCGGCGCGAACGGCCCGCAATCGACTTACGATCTGGTATTTGATGCCAGCCGCCACGTCATCATCCCCGGACTGGTCAATGCGCACCACCATTTCTTCCAGACGCTGACGCGGGCGCATCCCCGCGCGATCAACAAGAAGCTGTTTCCCTGGCTGCAGACGCTCTATCCCGTCTGGGGACGCGAACTGAACCGCGACGCGTTCCGCCTCGCGGTGAGGGTGGCGCTCGCCGAATTGCTGATGTCGGGCTGCACGACGACGACCGATCATCTCTTCGTCTTTCCAGCCGACATGCCCGACGCTGTCGACATCGAGGTCGAGGAGGCGCGTGCGCTCGGCATGCGGATGGCGCTGACCCGCGGCGCGATCGATCTCGGCTTCGAGGATGGCGGCATCGCCGATCGCAGGTTGATGCAGGATCACGACACGGTGCTGGCCGATTGCGAGCGCGTCATCTCGCTCTATCACGATCCGCATGCCGGCTCATTTACCACCGTGGCACTGGCACCTTGCGCGCCGTTCAACGTCACGCGACGGATGATGGTTGAAACCGCGGCGCTTGCCGCGAAGCATGACTGCAGGCTGCACACGCATCTTGCGGAAACCGAAGACGAGAACGACTACTGCCGGCAGCAATTCCGCTGCACGCCGGTGGAATATCTCGAGAGCTGCGGCTGGCTCTCGAACCGGACCTGGCTCGCGCACGGCGTTCATTTCGATGAGGACGAGATGCGCTTGCTTGGCGGACACGGAGTCAGCGTCTGTCATTGCCCGACCTCGAACATGCTGCTGGCGTCCGGAATGTGCCGGACGGTCGAGCTGGAGGCATCGGGGGTCTCCGTCGGCCTCGGCGTCGATGGCAGCGCCTCGAACGACAGCTCCAACATGATGGAGGCCGTCCGGCACGCGATGCTGATGGGAAAGCTTCGCTATGGTGCCGAAGCAGTGACGCATCTCGACGCCCTGCGCTGGGGCACCCGCGGTTCCGCGGATTGCCTCGGACGGAAAGACATCGGGTCGATCACCGAAGGCGCCCAAGCGGACCTTGCCCTGTTTCTTCTCGACGATCTGAGGTTTTCGGGCGCCGGAGATCCGCTCGCGGCGCTAGTGCTGTGTGGCGCCCACAGTGCCGACCGGGTGATGGTCGCAGGACATTGGCGCGTCGTCGACGGCCGGCCGGCCGATTTCGACCTCGCGCGACTTCGATCGATGCACGGCGAAGCCGCCAAGGCCTTCCTTTAGCGGCCGCTCCTCTCGCCGACCCGTAGATGGGGTAACGGGCTTTCGCGGGCCTAGCGTGCTGGGTGGTCGTCCCTCAAATTGATGGTGTCAAACGGAGTCGGGCAAGCCCGCTCCAAGCATCATTAAAGGAACGACCATGGACCATTATGCAGGAATCGACGTGTCATTGGAATACTCGAGCGTTTGCGTTGTGGATGCGCAGGGCAAGATCGTTCGAGAGGGGAAGGTTGCGAGTGAACCGGCAGCGCTGATTAAGTGGTTTGGTGCGCTGGGATTTGAGGCTTCACGGATCGGGCTGGAGGCAGGCCCATTGTCACAGTGGCTTTACGCTGCGATGCAGGAAGCGGGGCTTTCAATCGAGCTTCTGGAGACACGGCATGTCCATGCCGCCTTTCAAGCGAACCCGGTAAAGTCGGATCGCAACGATGCGCGCGGCATTGCCCAGTTGATGCGGCTGGGCTGGTTCCGCCCGGTTCATTGCAAGTCGATCGCGTCTCAGGAAGTCCGCGCCATGCTGGCCGCCCGCAAGCTTGTGCAATCCAAGCAGCGCGATATCGAGAACAGCTTGCGTGGGATATTGCGCGGCTTCGGGCTGAAGGTTGGCAAGACGACGGAGAATGGCTTTGCAGGGCGGATCCGGGACCTGGTGGCCGGCCATCCGGCCCTGGAGACGATTGCGGAAGCTTTGCTCGCAGTGCATGCCGTGCTCAAAGGCGAGTTCGCCGGCTTTGAGAAGCGCGTACGGACCATGGCCCGCTCGCATGCATCAGCCAAGCTGCTGATGACGACGCCGTCGGTCGGCCCGATCGTCGCACTCACCTACGCTTCGGCAATCGACGATCCCGGCCGGTTCAAATCCTCCAAGGCGGTGGGGCCTCACTTTGGGCTGACACCGAAGAAGTACCAGTCCGGCGAGACGGACTACAGCGGCCGGATCAGCAAGATCGGCGACGCTTCGGTTCGCGAGGCGCTCTATCAGGCGGCTCACGTCATGTTGACCAAACCGATCAGGGGCTGCTCGGACCTCAAAAGCTGGGCGATGCGGATCGCCAGACGCGCCGGCATGCGCAAGGCCAAGGTGGCGCTTGCGCGTAAGCTCGCAGTGATCCTGCATCGCATGCTGGCTGATGGCCGAGTCTTCAATCCAACAGCCAAATCAGTGACTGCGGCAGCTTAAGGAGATCAAAGTTTCGGACGGGCCACGACACCAGGTCTTTCCGATGCGGAGTCCCTCGCCGGGACGATGGATCAGGCCAGGCCGACATCCGGGAAGCGGCACACGACCGCGCATCCGTAGATTGGCCGACCTGCTCCTCATGCACCTCATCAGGTGGCGGCCTCAGCGCCGACCCCGTACAGAAGCAAGTCCTCGGCGAACGGATGGCGCAAAAAGGGATTGACTAACCAGCGCCCGTTACAGAAGCCCGGATGAAGCACAAGCGTAATCCGGGACCGGTCCATCCGCGGAGCAAAAGCCCCGGATTGCGCTGCGCTCCATCCGGGCTACGCGCTAGTCAGACAAGCGTCCACACCGTCTAGAGGAGGCCGCGTTCTCTGGCGAGAGCCGGAAACCGGGCCGCGAGTGCTGTCGTTAGTGGCGTGCCCTGGTCGACAACCTGAAATGTAATCTTGCTGAGCGTGTAGCCTGATCCGAAGCGGGCATTGAGGTTATCAGGGGACACCTCGACAAGGGACTTCGGTTCAGCCGTGTTGGTGAACGTCGCCAGCATTGGATAGTGCTTTCGTTGCAGCACGCTGAAAGGTTTGGCCTTGACAAGATCACCCATGATTTTGGCGTCGCTGCCGCTAGGGAGAGATCGTCGAAGTTCGAAAATGCGGAGAGCCTGCAGGGCGACGCTCGTCATCATGCGCGGATAGCTATAACTTGCGTCGTGCAGCGTCGTGAATAGAACCTCGCCATTTCCCAAATCCACGAACGGGGCTTCACCATTTATTCTGAAGCCCCCGCCCCAATCAGAGCCACCGGCGCCTGGAAGAGGAACCAGGTTTTTTCGCAGGAGCACCAGCTCCTGGACCGAAGACCCGGATTTTCCGCCGCTCGGGGTCTGGACCTCGACGGTCATTTGGTAGCGTAAAGTCGCTTCCGAAGTTGTGCATCTGACCACGAGCCACGCTATTCCCGCAGCCAAAACGGCAAGAACGATATACCGCTTCAAAGTCCTCACCCCCGGTATGATCAAATTCTGGTCATAGAGCGTAAGACAGCCAACTTAATACTTTTCTGCAGCAGCCGATGCGGTTGGTGTTCGTCGCGTTCACTGAGAGCGCCGTTATCGCTATCCGCAAGACAAAAGCGCCGAGCGGCAAAAGCCGCTCGGCGCTGTCTCATGGATAAAACGAGGATCGTTGGCTGAGTCTAGTACCCGGAATCATAGCCAAGTGACACGAGCAAACACTGTACGTGCCCACCGATTCTGAATCACGTTTGATCAAAAGTGGGTACTAGGGCCCGATCGGACCCCAGGCTCCTTAATCCGGCGATCAGCCGAACTGGTTCATCGTGTTGTGGGCGCCGCCCGCCTTCAGGGCTGCCTCGCCGGCGAAGTATTCCTTGTGGTCGTCGCCGATGTCGGAGCCGGCCATGTTCTGATGCTTCGCGCAGGCGATGCCCTGGCGGATTTCCTGGCGCTGAACGTTCCTGACATAGCCGAGCATGCCCAGTTCGCCGAAGTAATCCTTGGCGAGGTTGTCGGTGGACAGCGCGGCCGTGTGATAGGTCGGCAGCGTGATCAGGTGGTGGAAGATGCCGGCGCGCTTGGCTGAATCCGCCTGGAAGGTGCGGATGCGCTCATCGGCTTCGATCGCCAGCGGCGTGGTGTCGTAGTCCGCCTTCATCAGCTCGGCGCGATTGTATTGGCTGACATCCTTGCCGGCTTCCTTCATCGCATCGTACACCTGCCAACGGAAGTTGAGGGTCCAGTTGAACGACGGCGAGTTGTTGTAGGCCAGCTTGGCGTTCGGGATCACTTCACGCACACGGTCGATCATCTTGGCGATCTGTTCGATATGCGGCTTCTCGGTCTCGATCCACAACAGATCGGCGCCGTTCTGAAGCGATGTGATGCTGTCGAGCACGCAGCGGTCTTCGCCGGTGCCGGCGCGGAACTGATAGAGGTTGCTGGGAAGCCGCTTCGGGCGCAGCATCTTGCCGTTCCGGTTGATGATGACGTCGCCGTTTTTGGCGTTCTCGGCTGTGATTTCCTCGCAATCCAGGAAGCTGTTGTACTGGTCGCCGAGGTCGCCCGGCTTGTGGCTGACAGCGATCTGCTGCGTGAGGCCGGCGCCGAGCGAGTCGGTGCGGGTCACGATCACGCCGTCTTCCACGCCCAGTTCGAGGAAGGCGTGGCGGCAGGCGCGGATCTTCGCCAGGAACACTTCATGCGGCACCGTCACCTTGCCGTCCTGGTGGCCGCACTGCTTTTCGTCCGAGACCTGGTTTTCGATCTGCAGCGCGCATGCGCCGGCTTCGATCATCTTCTTTGCGAGCAGATAGGTCGCTTCCGCATTGCCGAAGCCGGCGTCGATGTCAGCGATCACGGGCACGACGTGGGTCTGGAAGGTGTCGATCTTCTCGATCAGCGCCTTTTCCTTCGCCGTGTCGCCGGCCTTGCGGGCCGCGTCGAGGCTGCGGAAAATGTCGTTGAGCTCACGGGAGTCGGCCTGGCGCAGGAAGGTGTAGAGCTCCTCGATCAGGGCCGGCACCGAGGTCTTCTCATGCATCGACTGGTCGGGCAGCGGTCCGAACTCGGAGCGCAGCGCCGCGATCATCCAGCCTGAGAGGTAAAGGTAGCAGCGATCGGTGGTGCCGAAATGCTTCTTCACCGAGATCAGCTTCTGCTGGGCGATGAAGCCATGCCAGCAGCCGAGCGACTGGGTGTATTTCGTGCTGTCCGCGTCATAGGCGGCCATGTCGCTGCGCATCAGCGCCGCGGTGTAGCGGGCGATGTCCAGGCCGGTCTTGAAGCGGTTCTGCAGGCGCATCCGCGCGACGGCCTCGGCGGTCACCCCGTTCCAGGTGTCCTTGGTCTTGAGCAGGGCTTCGGCAGCCTCGATCTGGCTCTGGTAGGAAGCTGGGCCCTGGATGGCCAGATCGTTGATCCCACGCGGTTGGTAGTTCATGTCGATGATCCCTTCGGCTGGCGATAAATCTGCAGCGTTTGTAAGCGCCTCGCGGCACCGCACCAGCCGGTTCGCGGATAACTTGTCATACTTTACAAATTTGGCGTGTAATGCTGTAAGGATATTACACAACCGGGGATCCTGATATGGCAACCTCGACCGCCCGCTCGGTCTTCATGGGGCCACGACTGCGACGTCTCAGGCGCGACCTGGGGCTGACCCAGGCCGATATGGCCGCCGATCTTGATATATCGGCCCCCTACGTGGCGCTGCTGGAGCGCAATCAGCGGCCGGTGACGGCCGACATGCTGCTGCGCCTTGCCCGCACCTACAAGGTCGACCTGGCCGATCTCGCCGGTGATGGCGGTGCCGATCACACGGCGCGGATGCAGTCCGTTCTGAAGGAGCCGATGTTCTCCGACATCGATATTCCCGCGCTTGAAATCAGCGATCTCGCCATCAGCTATCCGGGCATGACGGAGGCATTTCTCCGTCTCTACACGGCCTACCGCGAAGAGCAGCTGGCACTTGCCGACCGGAGGGCTCCGCTTGCGGGCGCGGCGTCGCTGTCAGGCGCGGAGGGGTACGATGCCAACGATCCGGTCGCGGAAGTCCGGCGATTTCTGGCTGCGCGCCGCAACAACTTCGCTGATATCGACGATGCAGCCGAGCGTCTCGTCCAGGCGGCTGCCGGCCCGAGTGGCTTTATCGAACGCCTCAAGGTTCGTCACAATCTCAGCGTCCGATACCTGCCGCCGGATGTCATGCTGGGCTCGGTCAGGCGACTGGATCTTCATCGCAGGCAGTTGCTGCTCGAAGACTCGCTCGACACCGCAAGCCTCAACTTCCAGCTGGCCCAGCAGCTCGCCTATCTCGAAATGGAAGGTGAGATCAACGCGGCGCTCGAAGCCGGCCACTTCACCACCAAGAGCGCCGAGTTGCTGGCACGCCGGGCGCTGGCAAGTTACGCCGCCGCGGCGCTGATCATGCCGTATTCGGCGTTCGCGAAAGCGGCCGACACACGCCGTTACGACCTGGAAGCGCTGGGGCGCCAGTTCGGCACCAGCTTCGAGCAGACCGCGCATCGCATCACCACCCTGCAGAGGCCGGGCCTGGAAAAGGTCCCGTTCTTTTTGATCCGCGTCGATCCGGCCGGCAATATTTCGAAGCTGCTGGACGGCGCGGGCTTTCCGTTCGCGAAGCACGGCGGCGCGTGTCCGTTGTGGTCGGTTCATGGCGTCTTCAAGACGCCGCGCCAGATCGTCACCCAGTGGCTGGAATTGCCGGATGGTCAGCGGTTCTTTTCCGTCGCCCGCACGGTCACGGCCGGCGGGGGCGCATTCGGCGCGGTGCGCGTGGAGCGTGCCATCGCCATCGGTTGCGCGGCCGAGCACGCAGGGCAGTTGATCTATACCCGCGACGGCGCGGGTCCGCCTGCGGATGCGCCGACGCCGATCGGCGTCGCATGCCGCGTCTGTCATCGTCCGAGATGCGCGGCGCGGTCGCAGCTTCCGATCGGCCGCGAGCTTCTTCCCGACGATTTCAGGCGGCTCAGCGTTCCGTTCGGGTTCTCGACCGACTGATCTTGAACCGTGTGTTTTCGAATTCTATAACCGACCTCTGGCCCGACTGCCCGGATGAGTTTCGACGGCCGAGAGAATGATGATGCTCAAACGCGGTGCTGGTGTAGGCAAACAGTCGGCAAAAAAACTGCCGAAGAAGCCGTTGAAAAAACTGCGGCGTGGGCCCGATCGCCGCAAGCAGATCATCGCGGCCGCGTCGGAATTGTTCGCCAGCAAGGGGTTCGAGGGCACCTCGATCCGCGATATCGCCGCCGCCTCGGGCGTGCTGTCCGGGTCGCTGTATTATCACTTCCCGTCCAAGGAAGACCTGATGTTCACGGTGCATCAGGAAAGCCTGACCGAGATGCGGCGTGAGGTCGAGGCCGCCATCGAGGGCATCTCCGAGCCGTGGGCGCGTCTCGACGAGGCGATTGTTGCGCATTGCAAGGTGCTGCTTGGCGGCAGCGTGACCCGCGCCATCCTGACGCCGCCGCGCTATTATTATTACAAGCTGCCCGGCGCCAAGAAACTCGTTCGCCAGCGTGACGATTATGAGCAGATTTTCGCCGGCCTGATCGATCAGCTGCCGCTGCCGGCCGAATGCGACCGCCACGCGTTCCGGCTGTCGCTGCTGGGCGCGATGAACTGGACCGTGTTCTGGTACAGCGCCGACGGCCGCCTCAGCGTCGAGCAGGTCGGGCGACAGATCGCATTGATGGCGCGTGGCGCGGCGCCGAAATCGCCCAAGGGATCAGTCAAGGAAGCGCGCAAACCGCGCGGCTGATCGCACACGTGCGCCAAGTATTGTCGCGACGGCAACGTCGTATTGCGCGCGCAGGTGAATTCCCGCGTGTTGCCGCTTCCTTGCTAATTAATCAAGCGTGCGATAGATTAAGAAAAATGCGCTGGGATCGCCACGCCGCAACATGGTGATCCGCTCAAGTGCAACTGGCGCAAGCATGGTGTGGACACCGGTGGTCCGAAGGACCATGCTTCTGGGAATATGGAGCCTGACGGGTCCGAAGAATCCGCGAGCTCACGACGACCGGCGAACAACGAGTCGCCGGCAACGGAGGAAGCGATGTCGGATTTTGCGATCGAGGTCACCCCCTCGGCCTATCACTATCCTTTGCTGATCAAGCATCTGCTGCATGCGCCGCTGACCCAGGCGGCCGACCAGGAAATCGTCTACCGCGACGTCAGCCGTTACACGTATCGTGATCTGCGGACGCGGATCGGGCGTCTCGCCGGCGCCCTGGCATCGCAAGGCGTGGCGCCTGGCGATGTCGTGGGTGTGCTGGACTGGGACAGTCATCGTTATCTCGAATGCTATTTCGCTGTTCCGATGATGGGCGCGACCTTGCAGACCGTGAATATCCGTTTGTCCCCGGAACAGGTGCTGTTCACGCTCAACCATGCGCGGCCGAAACTGCTGCTGGTGAATGTCGAATTCCTGCCGCTGGTCGAGCAGTTGCGTGACAAGCTCGAGTCGGTCGAGCGCATCATTCTGATGTCGGACGATGGCGTGGTGCCGGATGGCGCCAAGGCTGCAGGCCGCTACGAGGACCTGCTGGCCACTGCATCGCCGGACTATGACTTTCCGGACTTTGATGAAAACACCCGCGCGACCATGTTCTACACCACCGGCACCACGGGGGTGCCGAAGGGGGTCTATTTCAGTCATCGTCAGCTGGTGCTGCACACCCTGATCGATCTGATCGGCTTCGGGTCGCCGGCCAGCCAGGGACGCTTCCACCGTGAAGACGTCTACATGCCGATCACGCCGATGTTTCACGTCCATGGCTGGGGGCTGCCATATGCCGCCACCGCCTCAGGCGTGAAACAGGTGTATCCTGGCCGCTACCAGCCGGAGCATCTGCTCAACCTGATCAAGACCGAAGGGGTGACCTTCAGCCATTGCGTTCCGACCATCCTGCAGATGCTGCTGTCGGCGCCCAACAGCGCCGATGTCGATCTCTCGAAGCTGAAGATGGTGATCGGCGGTGCCGCGCTGACCAAGGCGCTGGCGAAAGCCGCCATGCAGCGCGGCATCGATATCTTCGCCGGCTACGGCATGTCGGAATCCGGCCCGATCCTGACCATCGCGCAGCTGAAGGCGCGCGAGCTCACGGGTGATCCCGACAGCGAGGTCGAGTTGCGCACCAAGACCGGCATCCCCGTGCCGCTGGTCGACCTCCGCGTCGTCGACGATGCCATGAAGGACGTCCCCCACGACGGCCGCACCCCCGGCGAAATCGTGGTCCGCGCGCCGTGGCTGACCATGGGCTATCTCGACAATCCCGCGGCATCGGAAAAGCTGTGGGAAGGCGGTTATCTGCACACCGGGGACATCGGCACCATGACCCCGCACGGCATGGTCCAGATCACCGACCGGATCAAGGACGTCATCAAGACCGGCGGCGAATGGGTGTCGTCGATCGAAATCGAGGACATCCTGCTGCAGATGCCGCAGCTGAGCGAAGCCGCCATTATCGGTATCTCCGATGCCAAATGGGGTGAACGCCCGCTGGCCATCCTGGTCGCCTCCGCCAAGGCGACCGAGACTGTCGGCAGCGATGCGGTGCAGGCGCACGTCAAGAGCTTCGCCGACAAGGGCGTGATTTCGCGGTTCGCGATTCCGCACAAGATCCTGTTCGTCGAAGAGCTCGACAAGACCAGCGTCGGCAAGATCGACAAGAAAGCGCTGCGGGCGAAATACGGTGACGGCTAACCGTTGGATATCTAATCGATCGATTGCTTGATTAACGGGGAATGATCGCCCTATGATCCTTATAATGATGACGATCCGTAGCGGTCGCCGCGATGCAGCAAGAAAGGGAACCTGAGGCGGGCGTCGCCGGTGCCCGCAGCACCATCAGGCGGCGCAATCAAAATCAAAACATGACACAGGGAGAACGAGATGACGGACAAGCCTGACAAGACCATCACGGACATGTTCACCGACTGGGGCAAGCAGATGAAGCTGCCGCAGATCGATTTCGAGGCTTTGACCGCGGCGCACCGCAAGAACATCGAAGCCATCAGCAAGTCCGCGGCCGCGCTCTCGGAAGGCGGCCGCTCGATCGCCGCAAAGCAGCAGGAAATCGCCGCCGGTGTGATGCGCGAGACGCAGGCGCTGATCGCCGACTTCAAGCCGCAGGGCAATCCGCAGGACATCCTCACCAAGCAGGCCGAGCTGTCGCGGCGGGTGTTCGAAGCCGCGATCGCCAACATGCGCGATATCGCCGAGCTGATCCAGAAATCCGGCACTGCCGCATCCGCCATCATCATGGAGCGCATGAAGGAAAGCGTCGCCGAAGCGCGGGCGGCGATCGAGCGAAAATAGACTGGGATCAACTGAAGCAAACGCGGAGTGCCGGCGCGGCACTCCGCGGCAGGTCGCTACCACTTTGCAGTTAATGGCGCGCGATAACGTTCGCCGATACAGAAGCGGGGAGGAAGACCATGAGTTCAGTCGCAGACGTGGCAGATGTTGCCACTCAGCCGGGCCGGGCCCGCGACGCCGACGACCTCTACAGCAAGATCACCTGGCGCATCCTGCCGCTGCTCTTCATCTGTTATCTCTTCAACTACATGGACCGGACCAATATCGGGTTCGCCCAACTGCAGATGAAGGACCAACTGGCCTTCAGTGACGCCGTCTTCGGCTTCGGCGCCGGCGTGTTTTTCATCAGCTATGCGCTGGCGGAAGTTCCCAGCAACATGCTGCTGGCGAAATGGGGCGCGCGGACGACATTGCTGCGGATCATGCTGCTGTGGGGGCTCGCCTCCGCCTGCATGATGTTCGTCTCGACGGCGACGCAGTTTTATGTGCTGCGGTTTATCCTGGGCGCCTTCGAAGCCGGCTTCGTGCCGGGCGTGCTGTATTATTTCACGCTGTGGTATCCCTCGCATCGCCGCGCCCAGGTCACGGCGCTGTTCATTGCGGCCTTTGTGACCGGACCGATGGTGTCCGGGCCGCTCGCAGGTCTGGTGCTGGCCTATCTGGACGGCATTGCGGGGCTGCACGGATGGCAATGGCTGTTCCTGGTCGAGGGAATTCCCAGCGTCGCGCTGGGCATCGTCTGTTATTTTTACCTCGACGATCGCCCTGAAGACGCCAAATGGCTGTCGGCCACCGAGAAGCAGTCCGTCGCCTATGCGCTGCAGCAGGACGGCGCGGCACATGACGCTTCGCATCACCACACCTTCGGCCAGGCCATTGGCGACTGGCGGGTCTGGGTGCTCGGCGTGATTTATTTCCTCTGCCTGGTCGGCTCGTTTGCGCTGGCGTTCTGGCAGCCGACCATCCTGAAAGGCATGGGCCTGAGTTATCTCGAGATCGGGTTTGCGTCGGCGATCCCGCCGGTGGTCTCGATCGTTGCCATGATCCTGCTCGGGCGACATTCCGACAAGACCATGGAACGACGCTGGCACTTCGCGGCTGCAGCATGCATCGGTGCACTTGGCCTTTCCGCCACCACGCTGTTCATGCACAACCCGGTCGGCGCAGTGCTGTGCCTGGCGATCGGACACGCCGGCATCGCCAGTTGCGTGCCAATCTTCTGGAGCATTCCCGGAACCTTGCTCAACAAGTCGGCGGCGGCCGCGGGCATCGCCATGATCAGCACGCTCGGCGTCACCGCCGGCGCGGTGTCGCCGTCCATGGTGGCGTACTTCAAGGCGATCACCGGCGACTTCACCCACAGTCTGTACATCATGGCATGCGGTCTGCTGCTGGCAGCGGCGTTGCTTCTCGCGACCATCTCAAAGAAGATGCTGGCGGGCACCTAGTGTGCTGAACGCGAAGTTCCTGTGAGTATGCGGCTAGCTCTTTCAGGAACTTCGCGTTCATCAAGCACACTAGAATCATAAAGTTGCTAGTGTCCTTTTCGAATTCGAAGTTCGTTCAGTGGTGCGGGAAATGATGCGAACTTCGAATTCGGGACACTAGCATCGGTGGAGACACGTCCGATGACACGTGACAGTTCGTGATCCCGCCAGCGCTTCGCCCAAATGCGTCGCCTGCCGCCCGCGGCAGGTTCGTCCCGCCAGAGCCTGCTTCCACTCTCGAACCCGGGCCTCACAATGAAAAAAGAAGACGTCCTCAAGCAATACACCACGCCGACCGGCGCGCCGGCTTTCGTTCCCGGCCCGCACCGCTTCACATCGCGTGAGTATCTCAACATCACCTATCGCACCGATCGCGAGGCGCTCGCCAAACTGGTGCCGGAACCGCTGGAGATCGACGAGCCGCTGGTTCGTTTCGAGGTGATGAACATGCCCGATACCACGGGCTATGGCTCTTATGTGGAATGCGGGCAGGCGGCCGTGGTGCGCCACAAGGAGGAGGTCGGCGAGTACATTATCGGCATGTATCTCGACAACCTGCCGGCGATTGCGGCGGGCCGCGAACTCAGCGCGTTCCCGAAGAAGCTCGGCTCGGCCAGGCTGTTTGTTGATTCCGACACACTGGTCGGAACCCTGGACTATGGCTCGCTGCGGGTCGCCGCCGCCACCATGGGTTACAAGCACAAGCCGCTCGACTTCGAGAAGGCGCGCGCGGAAATCTGCGTGCCGACCTTCATGCTGAAGATCCTGCCGGGCTATGAAAAGCGCCCGCGGATCTGCGAACTGGTTCGCACCGAGATCTCCAACATCACCATCAAGGGTGCGTGGCGGGGGCCGGCGCGGCTGCAGCTGTTCGAACATGTGCTGGCGCCGCTGGCGGATCTGCCGGTGCGCGAGATCGTTGCCGCCACCCATATCCTGACCGACCTGACGCTGTCGCCGGCCGTCGTCATCTACGACTACCTGACCGACAGCGCACCGCAGTCCAGCTCGAAAGAGAAATAGGCAGCTTGTCATGACAGCAGCTTCGAACTCCGACGTCTTGCAGCGTTATCCGAAGGCCGTGGTGATCGGCGCCGGGGTCATCGGCGCGTCCTGGACGGCGCTGTTCCTCGCTCACGGACTGGAGGTCGTGGTCAACGACCCGCGCCCGGACGTGGAAGGCATCGTCCACGACTACATCAAGGGCAGTCTGCGCACCCTGGAGGCGCTGGGTTTGCCGACCGACAACCTGACCAGGAAGCTGCGGTTCGAGGCCAATCTGGAAACGGCGGTGGAGGGCGCGCCGCTGGTGCAGGAAAACGGCCCCGAACGCATCGAGTTCAAGCAGGAGCTGTGGGCGCGGATCAGCCGCGTGGTCGGCGCGGACGCGTTGCTGCTGTCGTCCAGCTCAGCCAAGCCCGCGACCGAGCAGGCCCGCGACATGGCGCATCCGGAGCGATTGCTGGTCGGCCATCCCTTCAATCCACCGCATCTGATCCCGCTGGTCGAGGTGGTGCCGGGCGAAAAGACCGATCCCGCCGCGGTCGACGACGCGGTCGCGTTTTATCTCGCGCTCGGCAAGGTGCCGCGGGTGCTGCGCAAGGAAATGAATGGTTTTGTCGCCAATCGCCTGCAGCGCGCGATCTTCCGCGAGTGCTGTTACCTGGTGATCGAGGGGGTGGTCACGGTCGACGAGCTCGACGACGTGGTGACGAGTTCGGTTGGGCTGCGCTGGGCCGCCGACGGTCCATTCCGCTCGTTCCATCTCGGCGGCGGGGCCGGCGGCTTCGAGGCGTTTTTCAAGCAGTTCGGAGCCGGCCTCGACAACGCCTGGAAGAACATGGCTCCGGTGTCGCTCGACGAAGCGGCGCAGCGGAAGATCATCGCCCAGGCCGATGCGTCGTTCGCCGCCACGCCGATGGAGCAGCTCGAAGCCGAACGCGACGACAAGCAACTCGCCATCATCCGCGCGCTGAAAGCTTTGAAGACAAAATGACACGGCAAGCGATCGGCTTGACCGAGCCGCGTGCGACAGGGAGAGAGCGATGGGACATATCTTCGACGGCCTGAAAGTGGTGGACTGCGGCAGCTTCATCGCTGCGCCGGCGGCCGCCACCATCCTGTCGGATTTCGGCGCCGACGTGATCAAGATCGAGCCGCCCGGCACTGGCGATCCCTATCGCCATCTCACCAAGCTGCCCGGGCACCCGCGCAGCGATCAGAATTACGCCTGGATGATCGGTTCGCGCAACAAGCGCAGCCTGGCCATCGATCTGTCCAAGCCGGATGGCAAGGCCGCGATCCAGCGGCTGGCCTCGCAGGTCGATATCTTCATCACCAATTATCCCGCGGCGGTGCGCCGTAAGCTCGGCATCACCTACGAAGCGCTGGCGCCGCTGAACGACCGGCTGATCTATGCGTCGTTCTCCGGTTATGGCGAGAACGGTGCGGAAGCCAGCAAGCCCGGCTTCGACGTCACCGCGTGGTGGGCGCGCTCGGGCTTGATGGACACGGTGCGCGCGTCGTCGGCCGCGGTGCCGGTGCGCCCCGCCAACGGCATGGGCGATCACTCCTCGGCGTTCGCGCTGTATTCCGGCATCGTGATGGCGCTGTACCAGCGCCAGACAACCGGCAAGGGCACCGAGGTGACCTCGTCGCTGGTCGGCAACGGGCTGTGGGCGAACGGCTATACCGCGCAGGCGGCGCTGTGCGGCGCCACCTTCACTGACCGCCCGCCGCGCGAGGAGGCATTCAACGCGCTGACCAATTACTATTGCTGCCGTGACGGCCTGTGGCTGATCCTCACCATCCTCAACGAGGAGAAGCAGTGGCCGGAGTTCGCCTCATGCCTGGGGCGCGCCGACCTGATCGAGGATCCGCGCTTCGCCAAGAAGGCCGACCGGCTGTCGCGTTCCCGCGAATTGATCGCATTGCTCGACCTCGAATTCGCCAAACAGGATCGTCCGCACTGGCGCAAGGAGCTGACCGCGCGCGGCATCGTGTTCGATGTGGTGGCGACACCGGCCGATATCCCGACCGACCAGCAACTGCTGGACAACGACGTGCTGATTCCCTTCGCAGGCAGCGACACGCTGACCATCAACACGCCGGTCGCATTGCGCGGCAGCGAAAAAGTCCAGCCGCGGCTGCCGCCGTCGGTCGGCCAGCACACCGACGAGGTGTTGCGGGAGGCCGGCTTCGATGCGGCGGCGATTGCGCAGATGCGCGCCAATGGGGCAATCGGCTGATCACAATCCTCGGGAGAGACTCATGAAAATCGAACAGCTGTTCTCGGTGCGCGGCAAGGTGGCGCTGGTGACCGGTGGGAGCCGCGGCCTCGGCGAGATGATGGCCCGCGCCTACGTGGAAAACGGCGCCAGGGTCTACATCACCGCTCGCAAAGCCGATGCCTGCGAGGCGCTAGCGAATGAACTGTCGAAGATCGGCGAATGTTTCGCCATTCCAGCCGACCTGTCGCGCATGGAGGAGATCGATCGCCTCGCTGGCGAACTGCAGAAGCGGGAGACCAAGCTCGACATCCTGGTCAATAATGCCGGTGCCAGTTGGGGCGCGCAGTTCGCGGAGTTTCCCGAGAATGGCTGGGACAAGGTGATGGACCTGAACGTCAAGTCGGTGTTCTTCCTCACCCAGCGTCTGCTCGGTCTGCTGGAAGCGGCGGGGTCGCCGGACGCCTACGCGCGTGTCATCAACATCGGCTCGATCGAGGGCATCCGGACTTCGCATCTCGAGGCCTATTCCTACGCGGCGTCCAAGGCCGGCGTAAACCATCTCACCCGCATCATGGCCAAGTTCCTGGCGCCGAAACATATCGCCGTCAACGCCATTGCTCCCGGCTACTTTCCGTCCAAGATGACGGCGGCGATCGAGGAGGAAGGCGCACATGAGGTGGTCGCCAATGCGCCGATGAAGCGGATGGGCAATGCTGACGACCTCGCCGGCATCGCGCTCTATCTTGCCTCGAAGGCGAGCGGCTTTGTTTGCGGTGCGGTGATTCCGGTCGACGGCGGGCTGGCGACCACGGCGTAGCGGCAATCGATCCGACATCGTCGCATCAATCGGTGTCGCACGTTTTGCATGGCGTGCGACAACATGGCTGGGATGTCGGAACGATAGCAGCGCCGGATATATGCACTCGGTGTTGCGCCGACAAGGCACTGGCAAATCGTGCCTCCAGGCTGTATGTCGTGGGCTCGATTTTTCATCACCCGTTGTCGCAGAATGCGTTCGCCCCATGCAGCCGATCATTTCCGTCTCGAACCTCTCGAAAGTCTACGGATCGGGGTTCCAGGCGCTGAAGAACATCAACCTCGACATCCGTCGTGGTGAGATTTTTGCGCTGCTCGGCCCCAATGGTGCGGGCAAAACCACGCTGATCAGCATCATCTGCGGCATCGTCAATCCGTCGGAAGGCAAGGTCGTCGTCGACGGCCATGACATCATTACGGACTATCGCGCCGCGCGCAGCGTGATCGGCCTGGTGCCGCAGGAATTGACCACCGATGCGTTCGAGACGGTGTGGGCGACGGTCTCCTTCAGCCGCGGCCTGTTCGGCAAGCCGGCCGATCCGGCGCACATCGAGCGTGTGCTGAAGGCGCTGTCGCTGTGGGACAAGAAGGACAGCATGCTGATGCAGCTGTCCGGCGGCATGAAGCGCCGCGTGCTGATCGCCAAGGCGCTGTCGCACCAGCCGACCGTGCTGTTCCTCGACGAGCCCACCGCGGGCGTCGACGTGGAACTGCGCAAGGGCATGTGGGAGGTGGTCCGCTATCTGCGCGACAACGGCGTGACCATCATCCTGACCACGCATTATATCGAGGAAGCCGAGCAGATGGCCGACCGGATCGGCATCATCAGCAAGGGCGAGATCATCCTGGTCGAGGAAAAGGCGGAGCTGATGCGCGAGCTCGGCCAGAAACAGTTGACGCTGCATCTGCAATCGCCGGTCGATGCCATTCCGGCGGCGCTGGCGCCGTACGGGCTGACGATCGGAGCCGACGGTCATGAGGTGGTCTACACCTACGATACTCACTCCGAGCGCACCGGAATCACCTCGCTGCTGAGCGATCTCAGGCAGGCCGGAATGACGTTGAAGGATTTGCGGACCAGCGAAAGCTCGCTTGAAGACATTTTCGTTGGTTTGGTGAGGAAGGGAAAATGAATCTTCACGGCGTCTATGCCATCTACAGATTCGAGATGGCGCGCACCAAGCGGACCGTGTTCCAGAGCATCGTGTCGCCGGTGTTGTCGACCTCGCTGTACTTCATCGTGTTCGGAGCCGCGATCGGCTCGCGCATCACCGAGATCGACGGCGTCAGCTATGGCGAATTCATCGTTCCCGGGCTGATCATGTTGATGCTGCTGACCCAGAGCGTCTCCAACGCCTCGTTCGGCATCTATTTTCCGAAATTCACCGGCACGATCTACGAGCTGTTGTCGGCGCCGATCTCCTATCTCGAGGTGGTGATCGGATATGTCGGGGCGGCGGCGTCGAAATCGATCATCCTCGGGTTGATCGTGCTGGCCACCGCGGCGCTGTTCGTGGACCTGCGGATCGATCATCCATTCTGGATGTTGACGTTCCTGGTGCTGACGGCGGTGTCGTTCAGCCTGCTCGGCTTCATCATCGGGATCTGGGCGCAGGGTTTTGAGCAGTTACAGGTGATTCCGCTGCTGGTGGTGACCCCGCTGACATTCCTGGGCGGAACATTCTATTCGGTAAACGTGCTGCCGCCGATGTGGCAGAAGATCTCGCTGTTCAACCCGCTGGTGTATCTGATCAGCGGCTTCCGCTGGAGCTTCTACAGCATCTCCGACGTGCACGTGGCGATCAGCGCCGCGGTCGCAGCGACGTTCCTGACGCTGTGCCTGATTGCGATCTGGTGGATTTTCAAGACCGGCTACCGGCTCAAGACCTGATCGGCCTGCTGCGGCGTCGGATCGTCGCAGCGTGTTGACGCCGCGAGGCATCGCAGGGGTGCCGCGCGGATTCGTCGCTTGCGCGCAGCGATGGACCTGACGTCATATGCCTGTGTCATATGATGGTCCCGCCGCCCGGCCCAATCTGAAGATGGTCTCTCTCATGCCGCATCCCAATCTGTTCACGCCGATCACGCTGCGCGGTGTCACGTCGAAGAATCGCGTGATCATCTCGCCGATGTGCCAGTATTCCGCGACCGACGGTTTGGCCGACGACTGGCATCTGGTGCATCTCGGCAAGTTCGCCCAGGGCGGCGCCGGCATCGTGATGACCGAAGCCGCCGCCGTGGTGGCGGAGGGGCGCATCACCCATGGCGATCTCGGCATCTGGCATGACGGCCAGGTGGCGCCGCTGGCGCGGATCGCGACATTTTTGCGCAACAATGGCGCCGTACCGGCGATTCAACTGGCCCATGCCGGGCGCAAGGCGAGCATGCAGCGTCCGTGGTACGGCAACGCGGCGCTGACCGCCGAGGACCATGCGCGCGGCGATCTGCCCTGGCAGATCGTGGCACCGAGCCCGATTGCCATGGATGAGGGCTGGCTGCTGCCGCATGAATTGACCGAAGCCGACCTGAAGTCACTGCGCGAGAGCTGGCGCGTCGCCGCGCTGCGTTCTGCCGCTGCCGGTTTCGAGCTGCTGGAACTGCACTGCGCCCACGGCTATCTGCTGCATGAGTTCCTGTCGCCGCTGTCCAACCATCGCACGGATGCCTATGGCGGCGACCGCGCCGGGCGGATGCGTTTTCCGCTCGAGATCATCGAAACCGTGCGCGAAGTCTGGCCGGATAACCTGCCGCTGTTTGTGCGCATCTCGTCGGTCGACGGCCTCGACGGAGGCCTGACGCTGGAGGATTCTATCGCCTTTGCGCGCGAGGCCAAGACGCGCGGCGTCGACATGATCGACTGCTCGTCCGGCGGCCTGATGGGCTCGGCGACCGCGGCGCGCATTCCGCGCGGCTACGGCTTCCAGGTGCCGTTCGCGGCCGAGATCCGCAAGCAGGCCGGGATTGCCACCATGGCGGTGGGCTTGGTGCTGCATCCGCAGCACGCGGAGGACATTCTGGTCCACGGCCATGCCGACATCGTCGCGGTCGGGCGCGAAGCGCTGTTCGATCCAAACTGGCCGCTGCATGCGGAACTGGCCTTGGCCGGCAAAACCGACGGTGCGTTCGACGGCATGTTTGATTCTTGGCCGAAACAATACGGCTGGTGGCTGGAACGCCGCGAGCCCGGCCTGCGCAAACTCGATGGTCCGGCGCTGCCGTTCCGTCAGGCGCGGTAACTACGGCCGGCTGAACTTCCGGAAGAACGCCCAGACAACCTCCGGGCCATCGATGTCATGGTTCTGCGGGCCCAGCATGCCGTTGAGCAGGCGCGGCATGCGGGCGTCCGACATGAAGCTGGGGAAACGATGGCCGCCGCCATTGATGCGGTAGAGCACGACGTCGCGGCCGGTCGGGCAGTGCGCGTCAAGGCGCGATACGGTTGAGCTGTCGGCATGATCGCGATCCGGCAGATCGACGGCCTTGACCGGGTCCGGGTCGCAGCCATTGATCCGTTTCCAGAACGCGAAGGTCTTTTCGGTCGACCAGAAACCGCCGGCGGCGAGATCGCTGCTGCCCTTGCCGCCTTCATAAGGAATCAGTGGATCGTCGGTGCCGTTCATCAGCAGCATCGGCACCGGCCGCGAGGGATGGCACATGGTGTCGGCGAGATCGGTGAGACTGAAGATCACGCTGGCCGCGGCCGCGAACAGATCGGCGCGGGCGCACACCAGGGTCATGGTCATGGCGCCGCCATTGGACAGGCCGGTGAGGTAGATGCGTTTGGGGTCGGCCGAGCCGGCCGCGACCAGTTTGTCGATCAGGGCCGTCACAAACGCGACATCGTCGGTGCCCGGCGGCGGCGTGAAACCGGCGCGTTTGCTGTCGCTGCGGAAATCGGCCCACGCCTTGTTCAGCCCGTCCGGATAGATGATCGCGAGCTGCTCGCGACGCGCCACCGCCGGCCACGATGTGCGGGTCGTCATGTCGACGCCTTGCTGGGTGTTGCCATGCAGGACGATCACCAGTGGCGCGGGACGCCGCGCCGGCACCTCGACGATGTATGTCCGCTTGGCGCCATTGAGCGTTATCGTCTCGCTGCCGGCCTGCGCCGGTCCGGCGATCAGTCCGGCAAGGACGAGGCAGATCCATCCGATCGCAAGACGCATGCAGGCATCACTCGCAAGACTTACTCGGCCGCCGCCGTCACCACGCGGCCGGCTTCGCCACGCCGATAGACTATCAGCGTTGCGCCGAGGCCGCACACCGCCGCGAAGGTCATCCACAACGCGGGTGCGGCCTTGTTGCCGGTCATCTCGATCAGCGCAGTCGATACTGCCGGCGTGAAGCCGCCGAACAAGGCCGTCGCGAGGCTGTAGGCCAGCGAAAAGCCAACGGTGCGCACGCTGGCCGGCACGATCTCGGTGAGTGCCACCACCAGTGCGCCGTTGTAGCTGGCGTAGAGGAACGAGAGCCACAGCTCCACCAGCAGCATGCGCTGGAACGACGGCGCGCCGGTCAGCCACGCCATCGCCGGATAGGCGGTCACGATGGTCAGCACGGTGAAGGCCAAAAGGATCGGCCGGCGCCCGATCCGGTCCGACAGCGCGCCCATCACCGGCAGCCAGACCAGGTTGGAGATGCCGACACAGAAGGTGACGATCAGCGAATCCACCTCCGACAGCTTCAGCACGCTCTTGCCGAAGGTCGGCGTATAGACCGTGATCAGATAGAACGACACCGTGGTCATCACCACCATCAGCATGCCGGCCACCACGATCTGCCAGTTCTCCACGATGGAGTGGAAAATCTCGGCGGTGGTCGGATGGTGCTTGCGGGCGAGGAAGGCTTCGGTCTCCTGCAGCGAGCGCCGGATCACGAAGATGAAGGGCACGATCAGCGAGCCGATGAAGAACGGAATTCGCCAGCCCCAGTCCGAGATCTCGGCCGGCGACAGCATCTTGTTGAGGGTGTAGCCGATCAGCGCCGCGACGATGATCGCCACCTGCTGGCTGCCGGACTGCCAGCTGACGTAGAAGCCCTTCTGGTTGGGCGGCGCCATCTCCGAGAGATAGACTGACACGCCGCCGAGTTCGACGCCGGCGGAGAAGCCCTGCAGCAACCGTCCGATCAGCACCAGCACCGGTGCGAGCAGGCCGATGGTCGCATAGCCCGGGACAAACGCGATCAGGATGGTGCCCAGCGCCATGATCGCCAGCGTCACGATCAAGCCCTTGCGGCGCCCGACCTGGTCGACATAGGCGCCGAGGAAGATCGCCCCCAGGGGCCGCATCAGGAAGCCGGCGCCGAAGGTTCCGAAGGTCAGCAGCAGGGAGGCGAATTCGTCGCCGGCCGGGAAGAACGCCTTCGCGATGTGGGTGGCGTAGAACCCGAACAAGAAGAAGTCGAACATTTCGAGGAAGTTGCCACTGGTCACGCGCAGGACCGTGGCAAGCTTGGAGGATGTCGGTGCCGTCGCCATGAACAGGTCTCTCTCTCGGATGCTTTTGAGGGACTACTCTGTGCGCTTTTGTCGCACCCGGTCAAGGCACCAGCCATATCCCCTTGCCGGCGGCCGTCACTCACTGCGATACCATCGCCGGGGATGAGGGGAGGCACATACCGGAATGAACGTGTCAGATGCCGGGCGGAGCCTGTATGTCGCGGCCGGGCTTGGCGGACTCATCACGGGTGTCCTGACGCCCTTCATGCAGCTTCTGGTGATCAGAACCCAGCTAAGTGGAAATCACGCGTTGGTGCTGCTTGCGCTGCCTTTTGCCGTCCTCGTGATGGGACTTCTCCATGCCACGCGATCGCCGCCTTGGTGGGCGCTGGTGACTGCGGCGCTGGTGACCACAGTGGCCTTCGTGGCGGCTGTGTCAGCGGCCGTTTTCGTGGTCGAGCTTCCCTCCGGACTACCGAAGGTGGTGAGATACATGCTGGCGGGCATCGCTGGCGGACTTGTCGGGACGTCGATCATGGCGATCGGCTTGCGCCTGCTGCCGCTCGGTCGGGCCGGGCTTCGCGCATGGCTGCCGATGCTGGCGATCGGCGTCGTTGTCGGCATACTGCTGGCGGTCGATATCCTGATCAAGGTGCCATTGGTTTCAGTGCTCTATCCGGTCTGGCAAGCCGGCGTCGCGATCGGCCTTGTGAAAGGTCTTTGCAGCGATCGTCCGGTTTCGTTTGCGGTGGCCTGAAACGGATCAGGCCACGGATTTTGCCGCGGCGCGGCCGGCATTGCGTCCCGAGAACAGGCAGCCGCCGAGGAAGGTGCCTTCCAGAGCGCGGTAGCCGTGCATGCCGCCGCCGCCGAAGCCTGCGGCTTCACCCACCGCATAGAGTCCGGGTATGATCTGGCCGTCGGCACCAAACGCGCGTGAGTCGAGATCGGTCTCGAAACCGCCGAGCGTCTTGCGCGTCAGGATGTTCAGCCGTACCGCGATCAAGGGGCCATGCGCCGGATCGAGAATGCGGTGCGGACGTGCGGTGCGGATCAGTTTGTCGCCGAGATAGCGGCGCGCGTTGTGGATGCCCATCACCTGGGTGTCCTTGACGTAGGGGTTGTCGATCTCGCGATCGCGCGCCTCGATCTGCTGTCGGATGTCGTCGAGCACCAGAAGTCGATCGCCGGCCAGCGCGTTCATGCCGGCGACCAGTTCGTCGAGCGAGTCGCGGACGATGAAATCGACGCCGTGTTTCTTGAACGCCTCCACCGGTCCCGGCGCGCCCTTGTTGGTGGCGCGCTTGATGGTCAAACGCCAGCTTTTCGAGGTGAGGTCGGGATTCTGTTCGGAGCCGGAGAGGGCGAACTCCTTCTTGATGATGCTCTGGGTCAGGATGAACCACGAATAGTCGTAGCCGCCCTTCATGATGTATTCGAGCTGTCCCAGGGTGTCGTAGCCGGGATAGAGCGGCGAGGGCAGGCGCTTGCCCTTGGCGTCGAACCACATCGACGAGGGGCCGGGCAAAATCCGGATGCCGTGATTCGGCCAGATCGGATTCCAGTTCTGGATGCCCTCGACATAATGCCACATGCGGTCGCGGTTGATCAGGCGCGCGCCGGCGGCCTCGGTGATCCCGATCATGCGGCCGTCCACATGTGCCGGCACGCCGGCGATCATGCGCTTCGGCGCCGCGCCCAGCCGTGCCGGCCAGTTCTGTCGCACCAGGTCGTGGTTGCCGCCGATGCCGCCGCTGGCCACGATCACCGCCTGCGCCGTCAGGGCGAAATCGCCGGTCACGGTGCGCGACGATGTCTGGCCGCGCTCGACTGTGGTGGGCTCCAGGATGGTGCCGCTGACGCCGGTCACCGTGCCGTTGGTCATGGTCAGCGCATCGACGCGATGGCGGAACTTGAATGTCAGCCGGCCGCTTTTGGCGGCCTGCTGTGCGCGTCGCACGAAGGGCTCGATGATGCCCGGGCCGGTTCCCCAGGTGACATGAAAGCGCGGCACTGAGTTGCCATGTCCCATGGCATCGTAGCCGCCACGCTCCGCCCATCCGAC
This sequence comes from Bradyrhizobium prioriisuperbiae, assembly GCF_032397745.1. Classification (NCBI taxonomy): domain Bacteria; kingdom Pseudomonadati; phylum Pseudomonadota; class Alphaproteobacteria; order Hyphomicrobiales; family Nitrobacteraceae; genus Bradyrhizobium; species Bradyrhizobium prioriisuperbiae. The sequence continues at coordinate 1,434,485 of NZ_CP135921.1, read as the reverse complement.
CACGGGAAAGATCCGGTGGCCCATGGCGCGCAGCCAGTCGCGTTTCTCGGTTGCCGCAAAGTTGACATAAGCCTGCGCCCATCGCTTCGGCCAGTGATCCTCATCGCGATCGAAGCCTGCGGTTCCCAGCCAGTCCTGCCATGCCAGGTCGAAGGAATCCTTGATTCGCAGCCGCCGCTGCTCCGGCGAATCGACCAGGAACAATCCGCCGAACGACCAGAACGCCTGGCCGCCGAGCGACTGTTCAGCTTCCTGATCCACCACGATGACGCGTTTGCCTGCGTCCGCGATCTCGGTCGCAGCGACCAGCCCCGCAAGACCCGCGCCCACGACAATCACATCAGCCTGCAGATCAGCCTGACCAACCATTTTGTTTCCCCCAGCGTCTGTGGATTGAAGCGCGCGGGTGGAACTCCGGTCAACGGAAAATATACGAAGCCGTGCAAGGGGCTGTTGAGTCGGATGACGTGTTTCAGTTCGACGCAGTGCATCTTCCGGGCAACACCTGATTTGAAAGTTCGTCGACCCGGCGTCAGACACTGGACAAACCAGCGCGTTCGAAAGACCTTTGCGCCAGATTGATTTCGATTGTTCCGGTGGGACGGGGCGGGGGAATGAAGATCGTTACGGGATTGCTCGCAGCCGTGCTGCTCATCACAGGCGTCGGCGCAAGTCATGCGGTTGTTCGAATTTCGGAGGATCGGGGCGGTCGTATCGGAACCTATGTCGACAAGTATGAGGATCTGAAAACGTCCGGTGAGTCGGTGATGATCGACGGCCTTTGCGCCTCGGCCTGCACCATCGTGCTCGGCGCCGTTCCCCGCGACAGGATCTGCGTGACCTCGCGCGCCAATCTTGGCTTCCACGCAGCTTGGGATTTCGGCTCCAACGGTCGCACCATCACCAATCCCGAAGCGACGCAGATGCTCTATTCGATGTATCCGCCCTCGATCAAACGCTGGATCGCGCATCGCGGCGGACTCACACCGCGCATGATTTTCCTGCGCGGCCGGCAGCTCGCCAACATGTACCGGCCCTGCTATCTGGATGCTCAGGCCTCGGTTCATCAGCCCTTGCCGCGCTAATCTGCCGCGATCGCTATTCGCTCTCCGCAGGACGTGATCGGGCCGCGGGCAATAGCGCTTGCCTGCCGGCGGAACCGGACTTATCTCATCGGGATGGCGGAGGCTATCGGGTGATGGCGCGCGGAACATCCGTGTCCGACAATCGACTGTCTGATGATCGACTGCCGGGGCGGTTGCCCACGGTGCTGGCGGCTGTGGCGCTGGCCGCATTCGGCTTGGCGCTCGCGGCTGCAGTGGTGGCGTGGATTCACTACGGCACCGCGGTGTTTTTCCAGATACTGGCGGCCGGGCTCGCCGCCTGTTTCTGATCGGATTTAGGAATTCATAATGACCACTCGGACACGGCCGCTCGTGATTGTCGCGGCATTCGCGGCAAGCCTCGCCATCGGCCTGCTGGCGACATTGTGGCTGGTCGGCGGCCTGAATGGTGCCACCGCACCGGCCGCGATCGGCGGGCCGTTCCAGCTCAGCGACCAGACCGGCAAGGCCGTGACCGAGAAGAGCCTCCAGGGCCGTCCGACCCTGATCTTCTTCGGCTTCACCCACTGTCCGGACGTGTGCCCGACCTCGCTGTTCGAGATGTCGGAGGTGCTGCGGGCGATGGGCCCCGACGCCGACAAGGTGAACGCCTACTTCGTCTCGGTCGATCCGGAGCGCGATACGCCGACAGCGATGAAGGACTATTTGTCCAGCTTCGATCCGCACCTGAAGGGTTTGACAGGCAATCCGGAAGCCATCGCGAAGACGATCTCGGCCTATCGGGTGTACGCCAAGAAAGTTCCGCTCAAGGATGGCGACTACACCATGGATCACACCGCGCTGATCTATCTGATGGACCGCAACGGCCGCTTCGTTTCCCCCTTCAACATCAAGCGCAAGCCTGAAGAAGCCGCCGCCGATCTGAAACGTTATCTCTGATCGGCCTTTCGCAGGGGCCCGTCTGGCCGCTCCGCGCCGAAGTTCGCTTTTTTCGCGTCCGATGGTCTATAAGACCTCACGTGAAAGCCCAGCAAAGCCATGCGACCACAGCCAATTCTGCTCCCTGACGTCCTGTTTTCCGGGCTCCGCGCGATCCTGCTTGTCGCCGCGGTCAGCCTGCCCGCGGCTTTGGCCGGTGCCGTGTCCGCGCACGCCCAGGCGGCTCCTGCGGCCAATTCTGCGACGCCTGCGGGCAAGCCGGCCACGCCGGCCCAAGGGATTCAGGGAGGGACTCAAGGGGGGCCCCAGGCGGCCCAGGTCGCCCCCCAGGCGGTACCCGGCTTCTGGGATCCGCGCCGCCGTCCGGATCGGCCTGATATGTCCCGCCTCACGGTGATCAGGTTTCTTACGGAAACCGACTATCCGCCGTTCAATTTCACCGGTCCCGACGGCAATCCGGCCGGCTTCAATGTCGATTACGCCCGTCTGATCTGCGAGGAGATCAAGGTCACCTGCACCATCCAGATGCGCCGTTTCGAGACGCTGGTGGATTCGCTCACCACCAACCGCGGCGACGCCATCATCGCCTCGCTTGCCGTCACGCCGCAGCTGCGCGCCAAGGTGGATTTCAGCGATCCCTATTATCGCGCACCAGCACGCTTTGCGTCGCGGCGGGACGCGGTGATGCCGGAAATTCGCCCGGAATATCTCGAGGGCAAAAAGGTCGGCGCGATATCAGGCTCCTCGCACGAGGCCTACCTGAAATCCCAGTTCACCGATGCGCAGATCATCGGCTTTCCCAACGACGACGCGTTGCGGTCGGCGCTTCGGCGCGGCGAAGTCGATTTTATTTTCGGCGATGCGATTTCGCTGGCGTTCTGGATCAACGGCACCGACTCGGCCGAATGCTGCGCATTCAGCGGCGGGCCGTTTGTCGAGAGCCGCTATTTTGGCGAGGGAATTGGTATTGCTGTGCGCAAAGGCAACGATGTGATGCGCCAGGCGCTGAACTGGGCCATGTTCCGGATCTGGGAAAAAGGCCGCTATACTGACCTGTGGCTGCGCTACTTTTCCGTGAGTCCATTTTAATCTGTCGCACCACCGAAGTTCGTCATGATCGACACGATCCGATCGGCAAAAACCAAGAGGCTGGCGATCGCAGCGCTGGCGGTGGTCGGCTGGGTCGCGCTGATGCTGCGCTATCTGATCCTGGTGACGGTGGTGTCGCCGGAACTCGTTTCGCCTGAAGTGCTGGTCCGCTATGTTTCGTTCTTCGCCGTCCAGGTCAATTTCCTCGCCGCGCTGGTGCTGACGGCATTCGCATTCAAGGCGGGCCGCGACGAGTGGCTGGTGCATCCGTTCGTGCGTTCGGCGATCGCTGTCTATGCCGCCGCGGTCCTGGCGATTTACCTCCCGGCATTGCCTGCGCTGCTGGCGCTGTCAGGCGTGCAATTTTGGGCCGATCTTCTGCTTCGTTATCTCATGCCATCAGGCTATCTGCTGTTCTGGCTTTTTCTGGTGCGCAAAGCCGGGCTGCGATGGTATGATCCGCTGCTCTGGCTGATCTATCCGCTGTTTTACTTGGCCTTTGTGGTCATCCGCGGGAAAATGTCGGGCTTTTATCCCTATCCCTTCATCGATGTCGGTGCCCTGGGATATTCGCGCGCGTTGCTGAACGCGGGCGGGATCATGGTGATTTGTGTTGGTCTCGGTGCGCTGGCCGTCCTGATCGGACGATTGTCGGCAAAGTAGAGCATTTTACGGCGAAGTGGAAACCGGTTCGCCGCCCGAAAATGCTCTAAATATAAGGTTGCGCGTATTCTGATCGCAAAAGTGGTGCCCACTTTTGCGGAATGCGCGCTGTGGAGAAGGTATGATGTCGAACGAAATACCCGGCACCCCGAGCGATTTGCGGGAGCTGGCCGAACAATCCAATGCATGGCCGTTCGAGCAGGCAAAGGCGATTGTCGCCCGGTTGAAGAGAAAGCCGAAAGACGAAGTGCTGTTCGAGACCGGTTACGGTCCGTCGGGCCTGCCGCACATCGGCACCTTCGGCGAAGTGGCGCGCACCACCATGGTGCGCCATGCCTTTCGCGTGCTCACCGAGGACAAGATCAAGACCAAGCTGCTGGCGTTCTCCGACGACATGGACGGGCTGCGCAAGGTGCCCGACAACATTCCGAACAAGGAGATCATCACCCCGCATCTCGGCAAGCCGCTGACCCGGGTGCCGGATCCGTTCGGTACTCATCCGAGCTTCGGCGAGCATAACAATGCGCGGCTGCGTGCCTTTCTCGATACATTCGGCTTCGACTACGAGTTCGCGAGTTCGACCGATTATTACAAGTCCGGCCGCTTCGACGCGACGCTCCTGAAGATGCTGGAGCGGTTCGACGCCATCATGGCGATCATGCTGCCGTCGCTGCGCGAGGAGCGTGCGGCGAGCTATTCGCCGTTCCTGCCGATCTGCCCGCGCACCGGCGTGGTGCTGCAAGTGCCGATCGTGGCGCACGACGTCAAGGCTGGCACGGTGTCCTATGATGATCCGGAGACGAAGGAGCGCGTCACGTTGCCGGTCACTGGCGGCCATTGCAAGCTGCAGTGGAAGCCCGATTGGGCGATGCGCTGGGTCGCGCTCGGCGTCGATTACGAAATGGCGGGCAAGGACCTGATCGATTCGGTCAAGCTGTCGGGCAAGATCTGCAGCGCGCTGGATGGCACGCCACCGGAGGGCTTCAACTACGAGCTGTTCCTGGACGACAAGGGCCAGAAGATTTCCAAATCAAAGGGCAATGGCCTGACCATCGACGAGTGGCTGCGTTACGCCTCGCCGGAATCGCTGTCGCTGTTCATGTACCGTGAGCCGAAGGCGGCCAAGCGGCTGCATTTTGACGTCATCCCGCGCAACGTCGACGACTATCAGCAATTCTCGGACGGCTACGCCCGGCAGGATGCCAAGCAGCGTCTCGCCAATCCGGTGTGGCACATCCATTCCGGCAATCCGCCTGTCGCGGACATGCCGGTGACCTTCCAGCTGCTGCTGACGCTGGTGTCGTCGTCGAACGCGGAAAATGCCGAGACGCTGTGGGGCTTCATCGGCCGCTATCGCCCCGGCGTGACACCGCAGACCCATCCGAAGCTCGACGCCATGGTTGGCTATGCGATCAATTATTATCGCGACTTCGTGGCGCCGACCAAACAGTTCCGCGAGCCGACGGATGGCGAACGCGCCGCGCTCAGTGACCTGCGCGATGCGCTGTCGCAATTGTCGAAGGATGCGACTGCTGAAGACATCCAGAACGTGGTCTACGAAATCGGCCGCCGCGAACCGTTCCTCGATCTCGTGAAAAAGGGCAAGGACGGCCGCCCCGGCGTGTCGCTGGACTGGTTCAACATGCTCTACCAGGTGCTGCTGGGACAGGAGAAGGGCCCGCGCTTCGGCTCGTTCGTTGCTGTCTACGGCGTGCAGAATGCGATCAACATGATCGACGGCGCTCTGGCCCGCTCGGCGGGGTAGTCGACGCGCATCGTGAATCGTAGCCCGGATGAGCGAAGCGAGATCCGGGGCAACATCGCGAGGCGGCTCCCGGATGTCGCTTCGCTCATCCGGGCTACCTGCCAAATCTACTGACTCACCCAGACGATGCGCGCGATCCACGCCACATCGCCCGCGGCGAACGTGCGATCCTTGCCCGGACCGAACGGCTGCAACTCGATGGTCTTCGTGGTGCGGCGGCGCAACGTCGCTGCTGTCAGCTCGCCCTGCCTGGTTTTCACCACCACACGATCGCCGCGGCGGATCGGTGCTGCGGGCGACACCACGATGACGTCGCCGTCGCGATAGACCGGTTTCAGCGCGTCGCCGGAGATCTCCAGCGCGAAGGCGTGCGCGTCCGCGGCCGGTGAGGGCAGCGCGATCTCGCGCCAGGCCTTGCCGGCTGGGCGGCCGTCCTCGTCGAGGTGGCCGCGTGCGCCGGCTTCGGTGAAGCCCAGCAGGGGAACCGTCTGTGCGGCGCGCGTGCCGTCGGTGATCAGCTGCACGAAACCGTCGAGGCTGCTGCCGGTCGCGACCAGCGCCTTGGCCAGCGATTCGGTCGAGGGCCAGCGCGCCCGTCCGTCGCTGGTCACCCGCTTGGATTTGTTGAAGGTGGTGGGGTCGAGGCCGGAGCGTCGGGCAAGGCCCGATGGCGACAGCCCCGCGCGCGTCGCGAGCCGGTCGATCGCCGTCCAGATCTGCTCATGCGTCAGCATGGCGGGGCCGAAGGTTGCGGCCAGCATGTCGGCGGGCCTGAATAGGAATTATTACCTTGAACGGACGTTTCCCGCAATTGTGCGGGGGCCCTTGCCAACGGCTATCGAAACCTGCTCTTGAACGTATCAGGTGCCGTCGCTACGGTCTCCGCTGTGTTCAAAATCCTGAAATAACTCAATAAGTCAGCAGAAAATCCAGCCCGTGCCGACGATCTATAAAATCTGTCCAGCCTCCGCCTGGCGCGAAGCCGAGCGAGCCGGTGTCTATCTCGGCAGCGCCGACGACCTGCGCGACGGTTTCATCCATTTTTCGACGGCTGAGCAGGTGGCCGAGACCGCCCGCAAGCACTTTTTCGGCCAGACCGGGCTGTTCCTGATCGCCGTCGATACCGACCAGTTGGGGGATGCGCTGCGGTGGGAACCTTCGCGCGGCGGCGCGTTGTTTCCCCACCTCTATGGCGAGCTCGATCTCGGTGCGACCACGGCGGTGCTCGACCTGCGCGCGCGCTCCGATGGCGGTCACGATGTTCCGGAGCTGAAGCCGTGATTCGCGCGTTCGAAGCCCTGTCGCTGCCGCTGCTGCGCTGGTTCGATCCGGAGGATGCGCATCGCCTCGCGATCCAGGGATTGCGTCTGCTGCCGCCGCCGCGGGCGCGCATCGACAGCCCGATGCTTGCGGTTCGCGCCTTCGGACTGAACTTTCCGAATCCGATCGGCATGGCAGCCGGGTTCGACAAGAATGCGGAAGTGCCCGACGAATTGCTGCGGCTCGGGTTCGGTTTTGTCGAGATCGGCTCGATCACGCCGAAACCGCAGACCGGCAATCCGCGTCCCAGGCTGTTCCGTCTTGAGGCCGATGGCGGCATCATCAACCGCCTGGGCTTCAACAATGACGGCGGTGACGTCGTGTTGCGGCGGATGGCGGCGCGGGCCAGCCGCGGCGGCATTGTCGGCGTCAATGTCGGCGCCAACAAGGATTCCGCCGACCGCACCGCCGACTATGTGGCGCTGATCGAGCAGTTCGCGCCGGTGGCGAGTTATTTCACCGTTAATGTGTCGTCGCCGAACACGCCCGGCTTGCGCAACCTGCAGCAGGCGGCCCAGCTCGACGATCTCCTGAGCAAGGTGATTGACGCGCGCGAGCGGGTGCGCACGCGCGCCGGCGAAGCGCCGGTGCTGCTCAAGATCGCACCGGATCTGTCGCTCAACGAGCTCGACGATGTGGTGCAGATCGCGCGCTCGCGCCGCGTCGACGGCATGATCGTGTCCAACACCACGCTGGCGCGCCCGCCCTCGCTGCGCAATGCCACGCGCGCGACGGAGCAGGGTGGATTGTCGGGCCGGCCGCTGTTCAAGCTGTCCACCCGCATGGTGGCGGAAACCTATGTGCGGGTCGAAGGCGCGTTTCCCTTGATCGGCGTCGGCGGCATCGATTCCGGCGGCGCCGCGCTGATGAAGATCCGCGCCGGTGCCAGCCTGATCCAGCTCTATTCGTCGCTGGTCTACAAAGGGCTTGGCCTGGTCGACGATATCAAGACCGATCTCGTGTCGGTGCTGCGCCGGACCGGCCGCGAGTCGATCGATGAGATCGTCGGCGCCGATGCGGCGACCATCACCGCGGAAGACTGGCCGGTGTGATCTGAGCTTCCAGAATATGTAAGCTCTACGCGCTTCGCCTACCCGAACGTTGCCCGCACCAGCCCACGGTAACGCGCCATTTGCAGCAACCCGCGCGCCAGCAGGAAGATCAGGAACGCGCCCCACAGTCCGGTATTGCCGAACGGCTGCAGCAGCCACCAGCTTGTGAAATAGATGGCCAGCGAGGCGATCATCAGGTTGCGCATGTCGCGCGACCAGGTGGCGCCGATATAGATGCCGTCAAAGCAGTACGCCATCACGCCGCAGACCGGTCCGAGCGCCGCCAGCCACAGGAAGGCGCGAGCGGTTTCGCGCACCTCGGGGCTCGTGGTGATGACATCGATCAGCGGCGCGCCGGCGACAGCGAACAAGAGTGTCGTGGCGGCGCCGAAGGCGAATCCCCAGATCACCACCAGCCGCACCGCCTGCATGAAACCGGTCTTGTCACGGGCGCCAATGCTGCGGCCGCAGAGCTGCTCGGCGGCGTTGGCCAGGCCATCGAGAAAGAACGAGCCGATCAGCAGGAAGTTGTTCAGCACGGCGTTGGCGGCGAGCGCGTTATCGCCGGCTCGGGCGCCTTGCGCGGTGAAAAAGAAGAATGCGGCGATCATGGCCGCGGTGCGGATCATGATGTCGCGGTTGATCGCCAGCATGCGCATGAGCTTGGCGCGGTCGAACAGGGCGTGGGTGGTGATGTCGAGGCGGCCTCCCAGCATCCGCCACGCCACCACCGCGCCGGCGGCGAAGCCCAGGCCCTCGGCGACAACGGCGGCGATCGCAGCACCAGCAATCCCGCTCTGCAGGCCCAGCACCAGCCAGGCGGTGGTCGCCATGTTGGCCACGTTGATGATGATCTGCAGCGCAAGCGCGATGCCGGTGCGGGCCTGTCCCACCAGCCAGCCCAGCAGCACATAATTGGCGAGCACGAACGGCGCCGACCACAGCCGGATCGCGAAATAGGATTGTGCCGCGCCGGTCACCGCCTCGCTGCCGCCGAGCAGGTTGAAGATCGCCGTCGACAGTGGCCGCTGCACGACCAGCAGGAGAAGGCCGACAAGCGCGGCGACCAGCACCGCCCGCACCAGAACGGCGCGCATCTCCAGGTGGTCGCCGGCGCCCTGCGCCTGTGCGGTGAGGGCCACCGTGCCCATCCGCAGGAAGCCGAACAGCCAGAACATGCAGTCGAACACCACCGACGCCATGGCGACGCCGCCGAGCAGAGTGGGCTCACCCAGCCGCCCGATGGCCGTGGTCGCGACAACGCCGAGGAACGGCGTGGTCAGGTTCGCAAGCATCGCCGGACCGGCGATGGCGAACACCCGCCCGGTGGTGACGGAACGCGAACGCGGTAGAGTCAAATCAGCGTGCCGGACGCGAGCCGAAGATCCGCGACAGCAGCCAGATCGGAATCACGATCACGGCGCCGAGCAGGAAATAGCGCCACAGCCAGTTCACGGCATCGAAGCCGAGATCCCAGATCCGCTCGAACAGCAGGCGAATGCTGCGCAAGATGTTCCAGGGGTCGAAGCCGATCGCGGCCAGCACCACGCCGACCAGGACCGAGAGCAGGACCAGGCGGAGCGCGACTGCCACCGGCGAGCCGCCGAGAAAGCGCGAGAATCCGTCTGCAACGGGCGGCTTCGCCTCGATCGGCTTGCGGTCGTCCATCGACATCGTCTCGTCTCCTGCCGGCCCCATGTTGGCCGGCTCATGAATGCGGGACAGGATAGCCCACATGTTGAGGCAAGTGGGTGGGGCAGGAACCTGCGTCAAGTCACCTGCTCACTGTGATTCCTGAATTTATCGTCATGAAGGCCGTCAGGTCTACTGCCTGCTGTCTGGCCTTGCATGCCATGGCCGGTTTACACTGCGGCGTCCACATTCAAGCGGCAATGCCGTCACGCCAAGAACAAGCTGGGATCCAATGGAAGCGTCTGACCAGGAAAAGAAAATTGCAGTGCTCGGGCTCGGCTCGATGGGTTACGGCATGGCGCTGTCGCTGCGCCGCAAGGGATTTGCCGTCGCGGGCTTCGACGTTCGCCCGGAGGTCGCCGAGCGTTTCGCGCGCGAGTCCGGTGGACAGGCCGCAGCGTCGGCGGGTGACGCGGCGAAAGACGCCGACATTGTGGTGGTCGTGGTCGTCAATGCCGACCAGACCGAGGCGGTGCTGTTCGGCCCGGACGGCATCGCCAGGACCATGCGCAAGGGGGCGGTCATCATGTCCTGCGCCACCATGGCGCCGGAGCGTGCCAGGGCGTTCGCGGCCTCCGCTACAACACACGGACTGGATTACGTCGATTCCCCGATCAGCGGCGGCGCGCAGCGCGCTGCCGAAGGCGCATTGACGGTGCTGGCCTCGGGAACGCCGGCGGCGATGGCAAAAGCCGAGCCCGCGCTGCAGGCGATGGCGGCGAATATCTACCGCCTCGGCGACGAGCCCGGCATCGGCGCTTCGTTCAAGATGGTCAACCAGCTGCTTGCCGGTGTGCACATCGCCGCCGCCTCCGAGGCGATCGTGTTCGCGAAACGGCTTGGGCTCGACATGCGCAAGGTCTATGAGGTGATCACCGCGTCAGCCGGCAATTCCTGGATGTTCGAAAATCGCGTGCCGCATGTGCTCGACGGCGACTATACGCCGCGCAGCGCGGTCGAGATCTTCACCAAGGATCTCGGCATCATCAACGACATGTCGCGCTCGGCGAAATTCCCGACCCCGGTGGCATCAGCCGCCCTGCAGATGTTCCTGATGACGGCGGCCTCCGGCATGGGCAAGGACGATGACGCTTCGGTGGCGCGGCTCTATGCCCAGGTCACCGGCCTGGAGCTGCCGGTCGCCAAAAAAACTTGAGAGCAATCCTGAGAACAACTTAAGTAACAAGAAGGACCGAAATCCCGATGCCGCGTTTCGCCGCCAATCTCACCATGATGTTCAACGAGTGGTCGTTTCTCGACCGGTTTGCTGCTGCCGCCGACGCCGGCTTCGACGCGGTCGAATTCCTGTTTCCCTACGAGTTTCCGCCGGATGTGATTGCCGACAAGCTTGCCAGCCACAAGTTGACCCCGGCGCTGTTCAACGGCCCGCCCGGCGATTGGGAGAAAGGCGAGCGTGGCTTCGCGGCGTTGCCGCAACGGCGTGCGGAGCTCGAAGCCTCCATCGACAAGGCGTTGATCTATGTGAAGGCCACCGGCGTCGGCCGCCTGCATGTGATGGCGGGCATCGCGCGAGCGGATGATCCCGCGGCCCAGGCCGCATTCGAAAGCGCCGTCCTGTTCGCGTCCGACCGCGTGCAGGACACCGGCATCGACATCGTGCTGGAACCGATCAACCCGCGCGACGTGCCCGGCTACTTCCTCAATAATTTCGACGTCGCCGCCAATCTGATCCGCAAGCTGGCGCGGCCGAACGTGAAACTGCAGTTCGACATCTATCACCGCCAGATCATTCATGGCGACGTCATCAAGGGGCTGGAAGCGATGATGCCGATCATTGGCCATATCCAGACCGCGTCGGTCCCCCTGCGCAACGAGCCCGGCACCGGCGAACTCGACGACGCGCGCGTCTTCGCCGAACTCGACCGTCTCGGCTACAACGGCTTTGTCGGTTGCGAATATCGCCCGGCCGGCAAGACGCTCGATGGGCTCGGCTGGTTTCGTTCAAGGAGCTGACCCATGCTGCTCGGATGTGTGGCCGACGACTTGACCGGCGCGACCGACCTCGCGCTGATGCTGACCCGCGAAGGATTGCGCACGGTGCAGTCCACCGGCCTGCCGCCGGCCGATCTCGACGTATCCGAGGTCGATGCGGTGGTGGTGGCGCTGAAGTCCCGCACCATCGCAGTGGCTGACGCGGTCAGCCAGTCGGTGGAGGCGGCCCGCGCGCTGCAGACACTCGGCGCGTTGCGGCTGTTCTTCAAATATTGCTCGACCTTCGATTCCACCGACGAGGGTAACATTGGCCCGGTGGCCGATGCGCTGCTGGATCTCACCGGGGGCGGTGTCACCATCGCCTGTCCGGCGTTTCCGAAAGCCGGCCGCACCATCTATGCCGGCTATCTGTTCGTCAACGGCGTGCCGCTGAACGAAAGCCCGATGAAGGATCATCCGCTGACGCCGATGCACGACGCCAATCTGGTGCGCGTACTGCAGCGGCAAACCCAGCGCAAAGTGGGCTTGATCCCGTTCGAGACCGTCGATGCCGGTCCTGAGGCCATCCGCAAGCTGCTGGAAAGCGGCGCCGCCAAGATGTTCATCGTCGATGCGATTGCCGACGGACATCTGCGCTCCATCGGTGCGGCGGTGGCGCACCTGCCGCTGATCACCGGCGGCTCCGGTGTGGCGATGGGATTGCCGGCGGCGTATCTGAAAGCAGGACTGATCGATCGGCTGACTCCGGCGCCGGAGCAGATGGCCGCGCCGCAGGGCCGCCAGGCCATCCTGGCCGGCTCCTGCTCGGCAGCGACCCGCGGCCAGGTGAAAACCGCGATTGAAGCCGGGCTGCCGAACCTGCGCATCGATCCGCTGGAGGTCGCGAGCGGCACTCAGACCGCCGGCCAGATCCTGCAATGGGTCGACCGGCAGCCAAAGGACAAGCCGTTCCTGATCTACTCCAGCGATGATCCCGACGCCGTGCGCCAGGTGCAGGAGCGGCTGGGCCGCGCCCAGGCCGGCACCATCGTGGAAGATCTGCTGGGCCACATCGCGGCGGCGCTGCCGGCGCGGGGCTTCACCCGGATGATCGTCGCCGGGGGCGAGACTTCCGGTGCGGTGGTGCAGGCGCTCGGCGCCGGTGTGCTGACCATCGGCCCGGAAATCGATCCCGGCGTGCCCTGGACGCGCAGCCGCTCCGGTGTCGACATGGCGCTGGCGCTCAAATCAGGTAACTTCGGCGCCAGCGATTTCTTCCTCAAGGCGTGGGATCGACTCGCGTGAGTGACAGTGCCATCCGCGAACAGATCTGCCGGTGCGGCGCCTCGCTGTTCCGGCGTGGCCTGACCTTCGGCTCCACCGGCAACATCTCGGTGCGGCTGCCGGACGGCGGCTTCCTGATGACGCCGACCAATGCCTCGCTCGGCGAGCTCGATCCGGCGAAGCTGTCGCGGCTCGATGCCAAGGGCAACTTGCTCAGCGGCGACAAACCGACCAAGGAAGCCTTCCTGCACCGGGTGATGTACGGCCAGCGCGACGGTGCCAATGCGGTGGTGCACCTGCACTCTACCCATTCGGTCGCGGTGTCCTGCCTGCACGGCATCGACCATCACGACTGTCTGCCGCCGCTGACCGCCTACTACGTCATGCGCGTCGGCCGCCTGCCGCTGGTGCCGTATTATCCGCCGGGCGACGAGAGCCTGGCGCTTGCGGTGGAAAAACTCGCCGGCGATCATCACGCCGTGCTGCTGTCCAACCACGGCCCCGTCGTTGCCGGCACCAGCCTCGACAATGCGATGTACGCGACCGAGGAGCTGGAGGAAACCGCGAAGTTGTTCCTGCTGCTGCGCGGCGAGAAAACGCGGCCGCTGACGGCGGAGCAGGTGGAGGAGTTGCGAAAGGCGCACGGGCTATGGTGAAGCCAACCCTCATGGTGTGGATCGCGGAACGCGTGTCTCGAACCATGGGGCCGATCAGCCGCAGCGTCATGAGCCCCCGGGGAGCGGGTCTGATGTCAGGTGAGACTTCAACGGCGAGATGGCTGCAACAGTTGCCGCTGCGCTGGGCCGGCGGCGGATTGATTCTGGGCGTGGCCTGGCTGCTGCTGTCGAGTGCGCTGGGCAGCTTCCAAGGCCCCGAAGGCGGCCTGACCGCGGCATTCTTTCGCGTCGGCCTTATCGTGCTTTTGCCGCTGATGGTTCTCGGACTGATCTGGGGATATTCGGAGCGTCTCACGATCGCCCAGAGCATCGGTCAGGGACGCGACATCCTGGCCTCCGTGATCCGCGGGACCATGAGGCGGCAGCTTGGCAAGGCCGCGCTGTGCGGCCTGGTTTTCGGGCTCTATGTTCGCGTGATCTTTCTGCTCGGCGGCGGGGCCGCGTTTGAAAATGTCGGGGACGAGCTCGTTCGTGCTCTTGCCTCGATGATCCTCGCCCTCCCGGTGGGCTTTGCCGTTGGTCACTTTTTCAGGCGAGATCTGCAACGCAGATTTGGTGATGTCGTGCCGTCCTGACGCAAAGGATTGCGTGGATATCGGTTACGGCCTGACCTTGAGCCGGCCCTGGATAATCCTGCAGCTTCGGCGAAAGTGCCGCGCGGCGATGCTCAGGCCGATCAGCTTGCCGATCAGCGTGCTGAGAATCAGGCCGGCCAGAAACAGCCCGCCGTTCAACAGCAGCGTCCGGATGTCGGTCCCGTTTCCGGGTGGCACCTGCAGCGCTGTGATCACCACATAGAGCACGGTCACGGACGTGAAGACGCCGAGGCCGATCAGGGCGGCGGTGCAGCCGCATTGCCCGGCGAGGTCGTCGAGGTGGCGGCTCCAGGCGACGTTGTCGTCGTCGGCCAGTTGCGGGAGGCGCAGCAGGATCGGCGGTTTGCGGAACGGATGACGCAGGCTCTCCGGGCGCATCAGCGCCAGCAGTTCGGCTTCGGTGCGGATGAGCAGCGGCATCGGGGCTCCACGCGGCGTTGGTTCAGCCGCGTGCCGTCATTTGATCGGTGCGGGTGCGATCGGGCAATCATCCGCGGCGGTACTGTCGGCGTCCGCCGCGGTGAAGCCGGGCGGTGTCGCGAATTGTCCCGTGCGATTGATGCTGGTGGTGTAGAACAGCTCGTTATTGCCGATGTCCGGATCGGTGATCCAGTTGCCCTGCACCGTGACGATGGTACCGGGCGCGATCGACTTCCAGGCGTCGCCCACGGGATCGTCGTTGGCCGCGGCCGCGATGCCCTCGCCGATCCATCCGCCGATCATCGCACCGACGATGGCCACGACGGCTGCGACAATGGCCGCCACGATCAGCACGACCAGCAGGCAGAGCAGATAGAATGGGCCCGAGGCCGCGCAGCCGATGGCGGCGCCGAGCGCTGCGGCCGCGAAGTAGCCGAGGAAGGCGCCGGCGATCGCGCCGGCCGTGACGCCCACCAGTGATCCAATCTTGGCGCCGCAGGCGGTCTTGCTCTTGATCACGCAGGGCAGCATCGGCGCGCCCAGGCCGTTGCAATAGACCCAGAAAGCATTGGTGTTGACGAAAGACAGATAGATGGTCTTCACCACCACGTTGAACAGGCCCGCCGGTCCCATGGCATAGGGCGCCAGCACGGCGATCGCCGTGTCGCTTGTGTCGGTGGAGTCCTGCACGATGCCGGAGAGGCAAATCGCCTGGCCCTTGGTCGGCGAGATGATGCAGCCGTCGGCCTGGAAGGCGAAATAGATCACCAGTGCGAGAATGGCGGCTGCGCCGGCCGCGCCCGCGGTGAAGACATAGGCGCCAGCCACGGCGGAGGCGCCATACAATGCGACACCGGCGGCATATCCGGCACCAACGCCGGTGACACCCGTGCCGACTGCGGCGAAGCCAGGCCAGCTGAAGGGACTCGGGACCGAGCCGGGTTGTTGCGCGCCACAGGGAGGGGGGCTCATCGTGATCCTCCAAAGTTGAGAACGCGTCCGTCCCTGCAAACGATGCGGCAGACCAGCCAGCCGATCAGCGCACCGAGCACGAGACAAACAAGGAAGGCGAGCAGCGGGTGAGGCAGATGGTAGGCGAGCGGACCGAGCAGGAGTCCGATCAGCACGGCGATCAGCAACGCCAGGAAAAACACCGGCACGATCGGCAGTCGTGCCAGCAGGCAGGCGAAGGCGGCCGCGATGAAATCCGCCACCAGCGCCACGATGATGCCGTCGAGCGCCAGTTGTGCCCAGCTTGGCGGCTGCGGCGGCGAGCAGCAGACCACCCCATGCAGCATCCCCAGCAGCAGGCCGACGAAGGCGCCGGCGATCAATCCGAACCAGAAGCAGAGTTTCGTGCTCATGGTGACCTCACGCGTCGAACAGGATGGCGATGGTGATTCCGCCGAGATAGGCGCCGCCGATGGTGGCAAGGACGTCCACATTGGCGCTGATCAGCGTGCCGGGCGGCGAGGCAGGAACCGAAGCGGGCACGTCGATCGAGACCATCACGTTCTGCTGCGCGCCGGGCCCCAGCGTCAGCGTGGCAGGAACGACCGTAACCCATGGCGCGACCGGCGCGGGGCCTGCCGTCAGATGGATAGTCTGTGTGCTGCCGGTCGGATTTCGAACCGGCACGACAAATGTCTTGGAGCGTCCCGTGCTGGTCTGAAACGCATCGAGCGTCTGTTCACCCTGGTTGTTGTTCGGATTGCTGTCGTAGGGATGAATCACGCTGACAAAGAAGCCGAACACCCGCGCCGCCTTGAGCGCAGGGGGCAGCGGCCATGACAGCGTTTGGGCGCTCCCGGAGAAACCGTTGCGGGCAAGATCGACAAACGACGTGGCAATCGGGTTGCGCGGCAAACCGATGCCGAAGGCGGACCAACTGATGTCGACGCGGGTCTGGTTGGCCGAAGCTTCAGCCGACAGATTGCGAATCGTTGCCGCGAGTGTTTCGATCGGCGAGAGCGGCCACAGATGAACGGTGTCGATGTCGGGATTGTTGAAGGTGGGCGCAACGCCCGACAGGAACGACAATTTCTGGTCGTAGATCGACGGATCGGGATCGTGCACGATCTCCTTGGGGACGCCGATGCAACAGTCTTTTCGAGGGTTGGGCCGCAACGACTCGCACAACGGCTTCGTGGCCTTCGGCGGCGCTGCCGCCGCGAATGTGGTGTCCATGATCGCCTCTCACGACTTGAGCGTAAAACCGCTGGTCTGTCCCGAGGGACCGGCGTCGATGTCTAAATATGCAAAACCAATATGCTGGAGTCTCTACGCTGGTCCAAGCGAGAGCAATGTGATGTCAATCACAGTCGGCGAACAAAATCAGCCGTTGTCGACGAGCATCGCTTTCGGTCGTCGTTGACCGTCACGGGATGTGAATCGAGGTCGGTTATTCGGCGGTCTCGCCCTTGATGGCCCGCTCGATCGCTTCGATCAGGGTCTGCAGTTCAAGGAATTTGTTTCGCGAGCGTTCGGCGTTGTCGCGATTGACCGGCGCGGCAAGCACCTTTGCAAACGCGTCCCGATCTTCGATCATGCGCGCCCGCGCTTTTTTCAGGGTTTCGATGCGCTCGCTCATATCAAGCCTCATGTCTTCGATGGTCAAACGCGAGCGATGCCCTGGTAAAAGGGGCGCCGTGCTGACAGTCCACATGCCAGAGAGAAGTTAACGAAGCCGCAGGACCTGCAATCCGCATGTCGCCGCCAAGGATGGACCAATTCAAGCAAACTTCATCGCGCTTTAAACGTCGGTCACGGTTTCCGGGCTGACATCGTCCACGGTGCTTTCATTCTTCAGCATCCGCTCCAGCGTCTCCAGCCGGTCCGCGTCGCGCGGCGACTCGTCCCTGCGCAGGCGGTTGATGCGAGGGAAGCGCAGGGCGACGCCGGATTTGTGCCGGGTCGAGCGCGAGCGGCGCTTCGAACACAGTGGTCAGCGAGCCCGGGTCGCTCAGCAACGTTGCACAGACACGACTATTGTGAGCTTCACGGCTGTCATGGTTAGTCGCAGAGGCATGCCCCCTGTCATCGATGAGCATATGCAGCCTGCTCGCGAGGGGACCTCGCGAGCGTCTGACTGCTTGGTTCCCGCAGTCAGCCGTTATCGCAAAACGTGTCGTGCCGCTCCGGCGTGGTGGAGGCTTTCGAGATTCGCGGCCAAGGGCGACGCGCCCGTGCAGTGCAGGTGCGCTCAAGCCAACGGATATCGCTCTACGAGAAATTTTAGTCTGGTTAAAGTTTTTCTGGGAGGGAAGGGAGCGGGTCGGCGTTGCCGAATCTCGTAAAATAAAGACATAAATGCCCGTTTTTTGGCCGATTGTGCCGCTGATTTCGGCAGTCGTTCTATTGAATACCATTAAAAAATCGCTCATAAAAAAACAGCGGTGCTGAGAAAGACGTTATGCCGAACCGGCGCGGCACTCATTTCGATGATTCTGTAGAGGAGCAACTGAAGTGGGTCGGAGCAAGCCAGCCAGTCCAAATGTAAGCAGGCGTGATTTCGTTGCCGGTGCGGGCACACTATCCATCACGCTCGGTCTTGGCGGCCGTGCCACTGCTCAAGGCGGCGGCTTTGTCTCGACCGTGTTCGGCGGCGTTTGGGAACGCGAATACCGCAAGAATATCGTCGAACCGTTTGAGAAAGAAACCGGCATCAAGGTTCTGCTCAAGCTTGGTTTGTCTGGCGAGTGGTTGACCAATTCCGTCGTTAACCGTCGCTCCCCCGAAATTGACCTTCTCCTGCTGCCCTATCCAGACAACGTAAAGGCGACGATCGAAGGTTTGGGATTGCCGCTAACCGTTGCGGATATTCCGAACATCAAGGACGTCGATCCTGTCTGGTACGACCAGTTCGAGAAGACGGGTGTCGGTCTCGACTATGTCGGTTATGGCATTGCATATCGGGAAGACTTGGTCCCGATTGCGCCTAAGGGTTGGAGGGATATTTGGAATCCCGCGTACAAGGGCAAGCTGATTATTCCTGAAATCGGGCAGTGGGGCTCGTGGGAAATGCTGGTTGTCACGGCGCGCCTAAATGGCGGAAGCGAAGACAACATGATGCCCGCGTTCAATGCCTTGCGGCAGCTCAAACCCAATATCAAACAGTTCTTCAGGAGCGGCGTCGATATCACCAATCTCCTTGGATCCGGCGAGGCTTGGGTCTGCGCCATGACGACCAACATTCCCGCCTACGGTCTGATCGATTCGGGCAAGCCGGTGAAGTTCATCTATCCCGCCGAAGGCGCCATGGTCGGTCTTGTGTCCTATCACATCGCCAAGGCGTCGAAAAATGCCGAGCTCTGCAAGAAGTTCATCAACTTTGCGCTGAGCAAGACATCGCAGGAAGCATTTTGCAATGGCGTGATCGCTGGTCCCACCAACGTCAATGCGAAGATGAATGAACGCACGAGTCAACGCATTCCAGCGCGTGAAAATCTCCAGCTGTTCAGCTGGGCCAAAATCATCCCGCAAATGAGTGCACTTGCCGACCACTGGAACCAGGAGGTCGCGTTCTAGTGCCGCCGATCTGAAGTTCCTGCACCACTTGCCGCAAACTCGACCCAGGAACTTCAGCTCGAAAAGCGGCACTCAAATCATAGATTGCTAGTGCCCCTGATGCATCCGAAGTTCGTGTCGGAGAATGCTGCGATGTATCACGAACTTCGGATGCGGGGCACTAGATCGGTGGCCCCGTACGCTTGACTGCTATGCCTGAACAAAGAGGTTCAATGGCTGTCGACTCCCTCTTTGAAACCGGAAGGTCTGAGTTGGCGCTTGTCATTCTTCCGACGAGCGCGGCAGATGATGCCGCCGCGGAGGCGGCCCGTTCGGCGGGCTGTCTGATCATAGAAGTCGAGCATGTCGATAATGATGCCGGTCCTTGGTGCGGAAAGAATCTTCCCGGGACGGTCCAAGGATGCGGTCACTGGGCCGGTCAGACGCCGCGACATGTACGAATTCGCAGCGACAGGGATGGGGTCTATTTTGTTGCCGTCGCTGACTTGCTGCTTCGCTCGAGCAGAGTTCGAAGCTTGATGTTCGCCGGTTCGATGCCTGAGGCATTCGCCGGGAACATCAGCCTGTTCGCCGCGCGTCACGGTTATCAAGTCTTGGAGTTCGGGGTGGCAAAGCTTGCCGCTTGCGGGCGCAGCCACGCGACCGAGCCGTTGCTCTCGTTGGACCAGCGAGTGGCGCCGGGCCTCGCGGCGCTGGTTCTGATTGATGTGCAGAATGATTTCTGTGCTCCCGAGGGGGCGACGGGGCGTTCGGGCCAACCGATGGTCATGATTGATGCCGCGGTCGCCCGGATCAAGATTCTGTTGGCTGCCGCACGCGAGGCGGGACTCTTCATTGTTCATGTTCGTGCGGAATACGGCGAGTTGTTTCGTAGCGTCGGCTCGCCGTATCGCTTTCCCTTGTCCGGCGGCCGCGAACCCGCGGTTTGGACTGCTTCGGCAGCAGATCTCTCGCACGGTGCGCGTGTGCCGAAAGGTCCAGCCGAAATTTGCCTGCCGGGAAGTTGGGGAGGCGAGTTCGTCGCAGGCATCGAGCCGCGGTCGGGCGAGGCGATCGTGACGAAGCACAGATTCAGCGCCTTCATCGATACGGGCCTCGATTCCCTGCTGCGCGCCAACGGCATTCGCAGCGTCATTCTCGCAGGCGTCACGACAAACTGCTGCGTAGAGAGCACGGCGCGCGATGCGGCGATGTCAGACTATCACGTTGTTGTGGCGAGCGACTGCGTCGCCGTGAAGGATCATCTCAGGGATCTGCACGATGCCAGCCTTGAATCTCTTGGGCTCTATTTCGGCCTGGTACGGCCGTCGTCGGATATCGTTGCGGCTTGGGTGGAGCCGGCGGTGGCCGCAAAGGGAACGTGATGTCCAGTGCTGACGCCATGCCCCTGACTGCCGATGTTGGCGGAGGTGCGCCCCGAAGCCGATGGCTCCCCGGTGGGTACGCGCTGCTGCTGGTGCCGGCCTGTGTTGTCGTCGGTGCTTGTCTTGTGGTGCCGTTGAGCTATGTGCTGGCTCTCGGTTTCAACCCGCCACGACCGGGTACGGTCGAGCTGAGCGACAATCTGACCGTTGCAAACTACCTGCGTTTTCTGACGACGCCGTTCTATTGGCGTGTTGTCGGAAAGACAATTTATCTCTCGACCGTGACCACGGCGCTATGCGCGATTCTTGGGATCGTCCTGGCGTGTTCCATTTGGCGCACAAAGCCAAGCCGTCGCGGCATCTTGTTGATCATCGTTCTGTCCCCCCTGCTGGTCAGCATTGTCACGCGTACATTCGGCTGGATGGTTGTGCTCGGCGACAATGGGCTGATCAATTCGCTGCTGATGGGGCTTGGATTGATCCGATCACCGTATCCGCTGATGTTTAACGATGGTGCGGTGATCGTGGGGCTGCTTCACGTCTTCCTCCCCCTGATGGTCATTCCCGTTCTTGCGTCGCTTGAGCGTATCGACCCTTCGGTGCCTCAGGCCGCCAGCACTCTTGGTGCGGGTCAACTGACCATCGCACTGCGCATTGTCTTGCCACTGGCAAGCCCGGGCCTCGTCGCCGGCATCACCATCGTGTTCAGCTTGTCGATGTCATCCTATGTGACGCCGGCCCTGATGGGGGGGCCGGATTCCGGGATGATCACCACCCTGATCTATCAGCAGTTTGTCGTCACGTTCAACTGGCAGTTCGGCTCGGTTCTGGTGGCGATGCTGCTCGCAACCTCGATGACCTTGGTGGGCCTGATGTTCTATGAGTTCGGTCGCAGGACGCGCACATGGATAATACGACGATGGTAGCTGCGGTTCAGAGGCATGTCTTCAATGCGCTGGCTTGGACGCTATATGGCTTCCTGCTTGCGCCGTTGGTTTGTATCGCCATTGTTTCGTTCAATTACGAGCCGGTTCAGAGCTTTCCGCCCACTACCTGGTCATTCCGATGGTATGCTTCCGCGCTTCAGAATGCGGCATTCGTGAATGCCGCGACGGCAAGTGGGATTCTTGCGTTGTGTGCGACTCTGGTGGCGACGCCACTTGGCGTGATGGCTGCCATGGGCTTATGGAGAAGCCAGTGGCGCGGCAAGCCGTTTCTCGAAGCCTTCTTCATCTCGCCGATTATCGTGCCTGGGCTCGTCACCGGCATTTCATTGCTGGTTGCGCTCGCTGCCATTGATGTAAGAGAGGCTACGATCCGCCTGTTGATCGGGCACGTGCTTATTGTCATGCCCTATGTGGTCCGCACCACAATGGCGAGTCTGTCGCAACTCGATCCTTCGCTCCAGGAGGCCGCCGAGACACTGGGCGCAAGTTCGTGGAAGGCGTTCTTTCTCATCATTCTGCCCCTGATCAGGCCGGGCGTTGTGGCAGGGATGGTATTCGGCTTCATCCTGTCGTTCGACGATGTGAACGTATCGCTGTTTCTGGTTGACGCGCGAACGGTGACGCTGCCGATCTCGATCATGTCCTATTTGCAATACAGCTTCGACCCATCCGTTGCAGCAATCTCCACCATGCTGATCGCACTTACCTTCGCCGCGACCGTCATTCTCGAGCGATGGTTCGGCCTCAAACGACTCTTTGCAGGACATTGAGATGGCTCAGGTTGACCTCAAGAACGTCAGTGGTCGCTACGGCGAGTTCCTCGCGGTTGATGACGTCTCCCTGACAATCCAGTCGGGCCAGTTCGTCACTTTGCTCGGCCCGAGTGGCTGCGGAAAGAGTAGCACGTTGCGAATTATTGCCGGTCTGTTGACGCCCAGTTCAGGACGGGTGCTGTTTGATGGTCGCGACGTGACGGGGCTGACCGCCGCCAGGCGGAATATCGGCATGGTATTTCAAAGCTTGGCCCTCTTTCCGCATATGACGGTTGCCGAGAATGTGGCGTTCGGTCTCAAGATGAAAAAGACGCCTCCGGCAGACGTCGCCAGATGCGTTCGACGCATGCTGGAGATCGTCAGGCTGGATCATCTGGCCGGTCGATACCCCGCGCAGATGTCGGGGGGGCAGCAACAACGCGTGGCGCTTGCCCGCGCGCTGGCCATTACCCCAAGCATTCTGATCCTGGACGAGCCGTTCGGTGCGCTGGATCGCAAGCTGCGGGAGGCGATGCAGGTGGAGCTTCACGCACTGACGAGGGAGCTTGGAATCACCGCCCTGTTCGTGACGCATGATCAGGAGGAGGCGTTGATGCTGAGCGACATGATCGCGGTCATGAATAACGGCGCCGTGGAGCAGTTCGGCCCACCGGAAGAGATCTACAAGATGCCGCGGACGCAATTTGTTGCGGACTTCATGGGCGTCACCAACTTCCTTGATGGTCAGTTGGTCAAGGTCTCCGGCGATGGCAGTCAGGTGAAGATCGGAGGAGCGATTCTCGTCGGTCCGGGCCGTACGGGCTTCAATGCGGGGGACAAGGTCAAGCTTGCCGTTCGGCCCGAGAAGATCGTGATGACGACCGAACGACCAGCGGACGCGTGCGCAGGAGCGCTGAGCGGCGCTGTCAAGATCGTAACCTATCACGGCGATTCGTCCCGCTACGTCCTCGCGCTCGAGACCGGCGACACCCTTGTAGCAATTGAACTGACCGATAGGCGGGGCAGCACGTTGGACCCAGGGGTGCCGGTTTGGGCATCCTGGCAGGACAGCGACGTCCACCTGTTCCGGGCATGAAGCAACCGTTTCCGGCTGACCCAGGATATGACCGAGGAGTATTCAAATGGTGGCGTCTGAAATGCATTTGGGCATTTTCGTGCTCGGTGCCGGGCATCATGTGGCCGGCTGGCGCCTTCAGGACGCGCGAGCCGGCTCCGAGAACCTGTCGCTTCTGATTGAGATTGCAAAGACGGCCGAGCGCGCAAAGTTCGATCTGGTGTTCCTTGCCGATGCGCTGAACACCGGGCCAAAGATGCATCCGTCAATGATGGTTCGCCTGGAGCCGATCACATTGCTTTCGGCGCTCGCAATGGTGACGTCGCATATCGGTCTGGCAGCGACGGCATCCACGACATACAGCGACCCCTACAATCTGGCTCGCGCCTTCGGTTCGGTCGATCACATCAGCGGCGGGCGCGCAGCTTGGAACGTCGTCACCGGTGCTTTCCCGGAAGCGGCCGGCAACTTCGGCCACGCGGCGCATCCGTCTCATGACAGGCGCTATGCGATCGCCAACGAGTTCGTCTCGGTTGTCAAGGGACTTTGGGACAGCTGGGAAGACGGCGCGATCGTGATGGACAAGGCGGGTGGGCAGTTCGCCGACGTGTCGAAGATGCATAGCCTGAACCATAAGGGAGAATTCTTTTCGGTTACGGGCCCTCTCAATATGTCGCGTCCACCTCAGGGGCATCCGGTCATCATCCAGGCGGGCGCTTCCGAAGCCGGCCGCGAACTTGCATCGAGCATTGGTGAGATCGTTTTCGCGGTTCAACAGGACCTCAAGAGTGCCAAGGCATTCGCCGACGATCTGCGTGCGCTTGCCGCCAAGAACGGACGCGACCCCAGACAGATGAAGATTATGCCAGGCGTGTGTCCTGTGGTCGGATCATCCGAGGCCGATGCCAAGGCCAAGTTGGCAAGTCTTGGCGCATTCACCGATCCCGCCGCTGCGTTGAAGGTTCTCTCGGAACGGCTTGGCCATGACTTGTCGTCCTATCCGCTGGATGGTCCAGTCCCGGTGTTACCTCAGTCGGGCATTATGCAAGGCCACGCAGTGACGCTGGCGGCCTTGGCGAAGGAACGCCAGATGACCCTGCGCGAACTGTGCGACTTCACGTCGGTTGCGATGGGCCATCGATTGCTGTTCGGCACACCGGAGCAGATCGCGGACGGGCTGGAAGAATGGTTCGTCGCTGGTGCCGCCGACGGATTCAATGTGATGCCGCCGTGGTTCCCGGGTGCATTTGACGATTTCGCGAATGAGGTTGTCCCGATCCTTCAACGCCGTGGGCTGTTCCGCACTGAATACACCGGTCGAACGTTGCGAGAGCATCTTGGATTGCCAAGGCCTCAACACCGGGGCGCTGTAAAGAATGACGATCGAATTGCGAGTTAAGCGCGTTCGAGCGAAGTGGGAGGCTGGGTTCGCGTGAACAGCGCGTCGAGACACAAGATTGGAGCGTGGTCGCGATTCCATCAAAAGCGGACGTGCTTTCATGTCTCGGCGATTCGTTTTAACGACAGGCGCAATGCAGGCATGTACGAGACTTTCGATCGTCATTCTTTCATCCGAGAGCCAAGATGAGCGAGCCCGTCTCCATTGATGCACGCGCGCTGCGGCGGTGCCTCGGTCAGTTCGGTACCGGCGTGACGGTCATCACGGCACAGGTCGGTGTCGAGCGGGTCGGCGTCACCGTGAACTCGTTTAGTTCGCTATCGCTCGACCCGCCGCTCGTCTTATGGTCGATCAAGCGCACCTCGCGTAGCTTCGACGTATTTCAGGCAGCGGAACATTTCGCTGTTAATATCCTGTCTTCTGAGCAGATCCAGATCTCTCAAGCGTTTTCCAGCTCCGGCACTGACAAGTTTTCCGGTATCGATTGGACGGTGGGTAAAACCGGCTCGCCAATCATTAGCGGAAATATCGCGACGATCGAATGCCGTGTTTATGCGCGCCATGACGGAGGTGACCACATCATATTGATAGGACACGTCGACAATTTTCGACAATCGCCGGGTGAGGCGCTCTTGTTCTTTCAGGGCCGATATGCGGTGGCCATTGATCATCCGCAGATGCCTCTTGAGCTTGGCCGTCAGCCGAACGATCCCCTTACCGAGGAAGATCCTTCGTTTTGGACGCTAATGTTTCTTGCCCTGCATCGGATGTCGCGTCGGTTCGAGCGGCACCGGGAAGAGCAGGGGCTGAACGCAGACCAAACACGAGTTCTGATCGACGTGTTTGATAACCCGGGATGTTCGACCGAGCAACTGGTGGCTAAGTCGTTTCTCCGGCGCGGTGTTGCCGAGGACGCGATCTCAGCTCTGGTCGAGCGGGGTTATCTTTCACGCGATGCAGCAGGCGCGCTTCATTTGACGGATGATGGAGTTCGAAGGCGCCAGATCATTTTTCAACGTTGGACGACGTTCGAGCGGGGTGAACTGGCAGGAGTCGCGGCGGACGATATCGAATCTGCCCGACGGGTCATGACAAGGATACTTGAGCATTCGGGCATTTCCTGAAACGACGAATCCTGGGTTTCTCGCCTGGCAGGCTGTTGAAAAAGCTATTTCGGGCGTGAACACCGCAGAATCGTCCGGCGAACAAATTGGAATCAGATTGGGAACATTGTTCTCTTTTCAACAGCCTGCTAGACTTCTGCCTGGTTGCGGTTTTTAGCTGGCGTCGACATCTCTGCTTCCTCCTTCAGCATCCGCTCCAGCGTCTCCAGCCGGTCCGCCTCACGTGGCGGCTTGTCCCAGCGCAGACGGCTGATGCGGGGGAAACGCATGGCGACGCCGGATTTGTGCCGGGTCGAGCGTTGCAGCCCTTCGAACGCCACCTCGAACACCAGGCCCTGGTCGGCCTCGTGCGTCACCTCGCGCACCGGGCCGAAGCGGTCGACGGTGTTGCGGCGGACGTAGCGGTCGATCTGAAGCAGCTCCTCGTCGGTGAAGCCGAAATAGGCCTTGCCGACCGGCACCAGTTCGTCGCCGTTCTCGCCGGCGGTCCACACGCCGAACGTATAGTCCGAATAATAGGACGAGCGCTTGCCATGGCCGCGCTGGGCATACATCAGCACCGCGTCGATGATGTGCGGATCGCGTTTCCACTTCCACCATTGCCCCTTCGGGCGGCCGGGCACGTAAGGCGCATCGCGCCGCTTCAGCATCACGCCTTCCACAGCCTCGGCGTCTTCACCCGCGCCGGCGCTCGCCGGATCGGCACGCGCGGCAGCAAGCTCGTCCCAGGTGGTGAACGGCACCAGTGGCGAGAGGTCGATACGGGGCGTGTTCAGCCGGGCTATGAAGCGTTCGAGGCGGGCGCGCCGTTCCAGAAACGGCAGGGTGCGCAGGTCCTCGTTATCTTCACCGAGCAGATCGTAGGCACGCAGGTGGATCGGAAATTCCTTGGTCAGCTTCGGCGTCACGGTTTTGCGGTTGAGCCGCTGCTGCAGCACGTTGAAGGTCTGCACCCGTCCCTCGCGCAGCACCAGCAGTTCGCCGTCGATGGCGCCGGGCCTGTGCAGCGACGACAGCAGGTCGGGAAAGCTGCCGCTGATGTCTTCGCCCGAGCGCGAGTAAAGCCGGGTCGCCGGCGCGCCGTCTTCGCCCGCGCCCGTCACGGCCTGCACGCGGATGCCGTCCCATTTCCATTCCGCGCTGAAATCGGCGGCGTCGAGTTTGTCGAAGTCCGCGTCTTCGATGGCGTGCGCCAGCATCACCGGACGGAATGGCGCGGGATCGCGGCTCTCCGGTTTCTCGGCGCGATCTTCCAGCCAGGCGAACAAATCGAGATAAGGCGGGGCGAGCCCCGGCCACAACAGTTCGATCTCATGTGGATCCTTGTCGCCGAGAGCCGCGGCCGCGGTCTTGGCCAGCCGTGCCGAGACGCCGATGCGCATCGCACCGGTGACCAGTTTCAGCAGCGCCCAACGTCCGGTCTCGTCGAGCTCATCGAGCCAGCGGGCAAGCTGCGCCGGCAGTTCCTTCTTCGGCAGGGTATCGAGGGTGGTGACGACCTCGCTGAGTGTCGGCGGCGGTGGTGAGTTGGTCGCGCGTGGGTTCACCGGCCACATCAGCGCCACCGTTTCCGAGAGGTCGCCGACATAATCGTAGGACAACGCAAACAGCGTGGGATCGGTGCGCGTCGTGATCAGGTCGCGGATCAGCGCGGGTTTGGCATGCTTGAACGACAACGCGCCGGTGATGGCGGCCAGCGCATAACCGCGATCGGGATCGGGCACCTCGCGAAAATAATTGGTGATCAGCCGCAGCTTGTTGTTGCGGCCGGGCTCATAGGCGAGGCGATCCAGCAGCTGGGCGAAGCGGTTCATGGCGCCAAATCTTCAGGAGAGGAAGCCCCGGTCACGGTCGCGCTTTCCGGCAGGGCGTTCTCCGCGCCTTCCTCGCCATAACCGACCATGGCCAGCGGCCGCGCGGTCAGGCCTTTGGTCGTGCACCAGTGCACCAGCGCATCTTCCTGGCCATGGGTGACCCACACCTCGCCGGCGCCGGTGGCGCTGATGGTGGCGCAGAGGCCGTCCCAGTCGGCGTGGTCCGATATCACCAGCGGCAGCTCGACGCCGTTCTGCCGTCCACGCGCGCGCACGCGCATCCAGCCCGAGGCGAACGCGGTGACCGGGTCGGGGAAGCGTCGCGTCCACACGTCCTGCGTGGCGGAGGGCGGCGCCAGTGTGATGGTCCCGGCGAGATCGGCCTTCTTCTGTCCCTTGACCAGGCGGAGTTCACCAAGGTCAAAACCACGGCTTTCGTAATAGCGAGTGATATTTTCCATGGCGCCGTGCAGATAGATCGGCGCGTCGTAGCCAGCCTGTCGGATCAGCGCGATCACCCGCTGCGCCTTTCCCAGCGAATAGGCGCCGACCAGGTGCGCGCGCTCCGGAAACAGCCGGACCGAGGCCAGAAGCTTGGCGATTTCGCCATCCGCCGGGCCGTGCCGGAACACCGGCAGCCCGAACGTCGCCTCGGTGATGAACACGTCGCAGGGCACGATCTCGAGCGGCGTGCAGGTCGGGTCCGGCGCGTCCTTGTAGTCGCCGGAGGCCACGATACATGTGCCGCCATAGGACACCGCGATCTGCGCCGATCCCAGCACATGGCCGGCGGGATGGAATGTGACCTTGACGCCGTCGAGGGTGATGGTCTCGCCATAGCTGATGGCCTGCGTCGAACCGGCGAAGTTGTCGCCATAGCGCAGCCGCATCATGTCCAGGGTTTCCTGGGTCGCCAGCACAGCACGGTGGCCGGGGCGGGCATGATCGGAATGGCCATGGGTGATCAGCGCGCGCTCAACCGGCCGCACCGGGTCGATGTGGAAGCCGCCGGGCTTGCAGAACAGGCCGGCCGGCTGCGGCGTCAGGATGTCTTGCGGGCGCATTTTGGATATATAGGGTTATGCCACATTCATTCGAGTCCGTTCCGCCTGCCGTTGCCATGCCTGCGCGTCTGTTTCTGTCATCAGGCGATCTGATCGCCGACCGCCGCTTCGATTTTGCCCGTGACCTGCAGTTACGCGGCGATCTGTTCGCCGCTGCGGACGTGATGGAACAGGCGCTGGAGCTGGCGCCGAATTTCGCCTCGGCCTGGTTCGCGCTTGGCGAATTGCGCCAGGAACTCAATCAGCACGGCGATGCGATCGCAGCCTATCGCCGGGCCATCGCCGCTGACACCGACGATCGCCATGGGGCGAAGCTGCGGCTGATGCGTCTTGGCGCTGAGCCGCTGGCGGAAATGTCGCCGGCCTATGTGCGTTCGCTGTTCGATCAATACGCGCCGAAATTCGATATGGCGCTGCGTGGCGATCTCAATTATCGCGGCCCGGAAATCCTGCTCAAAGCCGTGCTTGCCGCGCGTCATGCCGTGCAGCGTCCGGGTTATTTCAAGCATGCGCTCGATCTCGGCTGCGGCACCGGCCTTGCCGGCCGTGCTTTTGCGTCCATCGTGGATGTCATCGACGGCTTCGATCTGTCGTCCGGCATGATCGAGCGCGCGCGCGCCGCGCAGGTGTATGGGCGGCTCGAGGTCGCCGACATGGTGCAGGCGCTGTCGAACGAGCCTTTGGCCAGCGCCGACCTGATCCTGGCGGCGGATGCGATGGTCTATCTCGGCGATCTCACGGGTTTGCTCGGCGAGGCGGCCCGTGTGCTGCTGCCGAACGGTGTGCTGGCCTTCACGGTGGAGGCTCACGAGGGCGATGGATTCTGTCTTGGCGCCGGGTTGCGTTATGCGCATAGCGAGAGGTATTTGCGCGGCGCGGTCACGTCCGCTGGCCTTGTGCTGCGTGATCTGACGGCCGTGGCCACCCGCACCGACGGCGGCGTTCCGGTTCCCGGCTTTGTGGTGGTTGCGGAGAAAAGTTGATCGGGTCGCTCAGCCGCTGTGGCAGATCGGGGTTGGAAAATTGCAGGGAGCTTCTATATTGAGCTCTCCGTCAACCAACGAAAGGAGGTGATCCAGTGTCTCATCCGAAACGCTGTCACCTCGCTGGGGTCGCCTGCTAAGCTTACTGCTTTAGCTCATAAAGCTTGAATGCTTGGCAAAAAGGGCGTCTCTCAGCGCCTTGACCAGCGAGTTTCTGAAGGGAGAGGGCGTGCTGCGAGATTTCGCGGTGCGCCCTTTTCTGTTGTGGTGTTTCCGCCAAGCCGCTCGCCCTCTCGACCATGGGCGCCGGAAGGCTTACCTCTTGCCGTGTGGACCTCTTCGATCACCAACCCGCCCCGCTGCCATTGCCCGAGACGTTTGCGCGCTGGTTCGCCGCGCGCGGCTGGGCGCCGCGCGTCCATCAGCTCGCTTTGCTTGAAAAGGCCCGGGAAGGCCGCTCGTCCCTGCTGATCGCGCCGACCGGCGCCGGCAAGACGCTGGCCGGCTTCCTGCCGACCCTGGTGGAACTGAGCGGAACGGCGAACAAAAGCAAAGTCGTCTCCACCGGCCGTGGCATCACCCGCAGCGAAGGGCTGCACACACTGTACATCTCGCCGCTGAAGGCGCTGGCCGTCGACATCGCGCGCAACCTCGAGGCGCCGATCGCCGAGATGAACCTGCCCGTGCGGGTCGAGACGCGCACCGGCGACACCCCGGTGTCGCGCCGCCAGCGCCAGCGCAAATATCCGCCCGACATCCTGCTCACCACGCCGGAGCAACTGGCGCTGCTGCTGTCATCCGACGACGCGCCATTCCTGTTCTCGTCGCTGAAGCGAATCGTGCTCGATGAGTTGCACGCGCTGGTGACATCGAAGCGCGGCGATCTCCTCTCGCTCGGGCTCGCGCGGCTGTTTCGCCTCGCGCCTGAGATCGCGAGCACGGGATTGTCGGCCACGGTTGCGGAGCCGGACTCGCTGCGCCGCTATTTGGTGCCGCAGGTGTTCGGCGAACTGCGGATGGCGGATCTTGTGATCGCCGACGGCGGTGCGCCGCCGGTGGTGGAGATGCTGGACACCCGCGAGCGGCTGCCGTGGGCGGGGCATTCGGCGCGCCATGCGCTGGCCGAGATCTACGACCTGATCAAGCGCAACAAGACCTCGCTGATGTTCGTCAACACCCGCAGCCAGGCGGAGATGCTGTTCCAGGAACTCTGGCGCATGAACGACGACAATCTTGCGATCGCCCTGCACCACGGCTCGCTCGATGTGGCGCAGCGCCGCAAGGTCGAGGATGCGATGGCGGCGGGACGATTGCGCGGGGTGGTCTGCACCTCGTCGCTCGACCTCGGCATCGACTGGGGCGACATCGATCTGGTCATCAATGTCGGCGCGCCGAAAGGCGCGTCGCGGCTGATGCAGCGGATCGGCCGCGCCAATCACCGCCTCGACGAGCCGTCGCGGGCGGTGCTGGTGCCGGCCAATCGTTTCGAGGTGCTGGAGTGTCGTGTTGCCATCGATGCGGTGGCGGAGAATGCCCAGGATACGCCGCCGCTGCGCACCGGTGCGCTCGACGTGCTGGCGCAGCATGTGCTGGGCTGCGCCTGCGGCGCGCCGTTCTTCGCCGATGCGCTCTACGACGAAGTGCGCGCAGCCGCGCCCTATGCCGAATTGGCGCGCAAGGATTTCGACGATGTCATCGATTTCGTTGCCACCGGCGGGTATGCGCTGAAGAGTTATGAGCGCTTCGCGCGCATCCGGCAGGACAAGGAAGGCCGCTGGCGGGTGGCCAATCCGGCGGTGCGGCAGAGTTATCGCCTGAATGTCGGCACCATCGTCGAAGAGCAGATGCTGAAGGTGCGGCTGATGCGCTCGCGCCACCGCGGCAGCGGCTCGACCGGCGCGATCGCGCGCGGCGGGCGCATGCTCGGCGAGATCGAGGAGTATTTTATCGAGGGTCTCGTGCCCGGCGACACCTTCGTGTTCGGCGGCGAGATCGTGCGTTACGAGGCGATGATGGAGGACGAGGTCTACGTCTCCCGCGCCAACAATGCCGACGCCAAGGTGCCGTCCTACATGGGCGGCAAGTTTCCGCTGTCGACCTATCTGGCGGAGCGGGTGCGATCGCTGCTTGCCGATCCGCGGGCGTGGCGCGGTCTGCCCGACCAGGTGCGCGAATGGCTGTCGCTGCAGTCGAAACTGTCGCGGGTGCCGGGGCCGCGTGAACTCGTGGTCGAAACGTTTCCGCGCGGCGGCAAGCATTACCTGATTTGTTACCCGTTCGAAGGCCGGCTGGCGCACCAGACACTGGGCATGCTGCTGACGCGGCGGCTGGAACGCGCCCGCTCGCATCCGCTCGGCTTCGTCGCCAATGAATATGCGCTGGCGATCTGGAGCGCCGGCGACATGTCGGCGGCGATCCGGCAGGGCCGGATCGATCTCAATACGCTGTTCGATCCGGATATGCTCGGCGACGATCTCGAGGCGTGGCTGGCGGAATCCGCACTGATGAAGCGCACCTTCCGCAGTTGCGCGATCATTTCGGGGCTGATCCCGCGCCGTTTCACCGGCGAGGAGAAGAGCCGGCGGCAGGTGCTGTTCTCCACCGACCTGGTCTATGACGTGCTGCGCAAGCACCAGGCGGATCACGTGCTGCTGCGTGCGGCGCGGGCGGATGCCGCCACGGGGCTTCTCGATCTGCGCCGACTCAGTGATATGTTGTTGCGGATCCAGCGTCACATTACCCACCGGGAACTCGACAAGGTCTCTCCCCTGGCGGTGCCGGTGATGCTGGAAATCGGCCGCGAGGCTGTTTACGGCGAGGCCTCCGACGAGCTGCTGGCGGAGGCCGCCGAGGATCTCGTCCGGGAAGCGATGGAATAGGTCAACGTGACGGTCACGGCAGTTTCAGCGGCAACATGGAAAACCCCGACGGTTGTCACCGTTGCGGGCACGCCGCTGATCGCCGATGTCTCCGGCGCGCTGTACTGGGACGAGGAGCGCCTGCTGGTGGTCTCCGACCTGCATCTGGAAAAGGGCTCGAGTTTCGCCGCGCGTGGCGTGCTGCTGCCGCCCTATGATTCCGCGGCGACGCTGGCCCGGCTCGCCAGCGTAGTCGCGCGCTACAATCCCAGGCGGGTGATGGCGCTCGGCGACAGTTTCCACGACCGCGACGCGCATACGCGCCTCGTGGCCGGCGATCGCCAGGCGATCGATGCGCTGCAGGCCGGTCGCGACTGGATCTGGATCTCGGGCAATCACGACCCCGCGCTGCCGCCCGATCTCGGCGGCACGGTGCTCGATGAGCTGAGCCTGGGATCGATCGTGTTCCGCCATCAGCCGACCGGCGCCCGTGGCGAAATCGCGGGGCACCTGCATCCCAAGGCACGGGTGCCGACCCGTGGCCGTGCGGTGGAACGGCGCTGCTTTGCCAGCGATGGCGAGCGGGCGGTGATGCCGGCGTTCGGCGCCTATGCCGGTGGGCTCAGCATCCGCGACCGCGCCTTTGCCGCGATCTTCCGCTCGCTCGAATTCACCGCGCATGTGCTCGGCGATGCCCGGCTGCATGCGATCGCGGCGTCGCGCTGCTATTGAGCCTCGGTCAAGTGGCTTCATCGCCCTTCAATGGCGTGATCGTTGCGGCAAGCTGGCTCCGGACGATTTGCCAGCTCTTGCGCACCAGCTGCTCGGTCGCCGTGCGGGCGGCCTCTGCATCCCCACGACGAATCGCAGCCAGCATTTCGGCGTTGTCGGCGACGGCCAGTGCGACGAAATCCGCGGAGTTGCGGTAGGCGTAATAGCGATAGCGCAGCGCCTGCTTGTTCACGCTGTCGAGCAGGCGCCGCAGCACCGGATTGCCGCACATGTCGTGCAGCAGGTCGGTGAGGGCCGCATTGGCCCAGAACGCTGCCTCGGCATCGTGACGTTGATGCGCGGTGTCCATGCGGTCGACGGCATCCTGCAGCGCATCGATGGTGCGCGTGTCGGCCGCTGATGCGACCCCGGCCGCGGCGAGGCCTTCAAGCGGGACACGGCAGGCGTAGATCGCGTCCAGATTGTCCATCGACAGCGGCGCCACGATCCCGCCGCGGCGTGGCGATCGCAGCACCAGTCCAGCCAGCTCCAGGGCGCGGAGTGCCTCCCGAACGGGCGAGCGGCTGACGCCATACTGGGCACTGATCTCTTCTTCGCCGATGCGGCTGCCCGGTTCGCGCCGAAGCAGGATGATCTCTGCCTCAAGCCGTTGGGCGATCTCCAGTCCGAGCGGCAGCGGCGTCGCGAACTCGGTCGGCAGTCGTTCGGATCTCAGCAAGGCCTACTCCCTAAGCGCGCCCGCAATTTGAGCAGTGCGGATGCTTGCCGGCTTTCAAATCTTGGATACAATCGACAAAATACACCACGGAAATGGCATTCGGCAACTGCGAGATGCTCATGACGGACGCTCCATCCCCTGCCGCGCAGCTCCCGATCATCGATTTCGGCGGTGGACCCGGCGACCCGTCTCGCGCCGCCTCGCTGGCAAGCGCGATCGACGGCGCCTTTCGCAGCGTCGGCTTCTGTTATTTCGTCAATACCGGCGTGCCGCAGGCGCTGATGGACCGTGTCTTCGCGGCGTCCAGGCGTTTTCATGCGATGTCCGCGGAGCGCAAGGCGGCGATCAAGATCAACGGCTTCCACCGCGGCTACATGGCGCCGAACACCTCGCTGATCGAGACGTCATCGGTCGCCAAGGTCACCCGGCCGAACTACAGCGAGTCGTTCATGCTGATGCATGAGGTGTCCGAGGGCGAGGCGCGCTACGGCTCGCCGATGAACGGCCCGAACCAGTGGCCGGACGATCTGCCGGGTTTCCGCGAGGACGTGCAGGCCTATGACGCGGCGCTGCGCGCGTTCTGCACCGAACTGCTGCGGATCATCGCACTGGCGCTCGACATGCCGCCGGACGCGCTCGACGGCTATTTCCGCAATCCCACCACGTTCCTTCGGATGCTGCATTATCCGCCGCAGCCGGTCGGCGACGACAAGGCCTTTGGCTCCGCGCCGCACACCGACTACGGCTTCATCACCATCCTGCTGCAGGACATGTCCGGCGGTCTTGCCGTGCGCAACACGGATGGCACCTGGCTGCAGGCGACGCCGATCCCGGGCAGCTTCGTGGTCAATGTCGCCGACATGCTGGCGCGCTGGACCAATGGTCGCTGGCAGTCGACGCCGCATCTGGTGCGCAACCTCTCCGGTGGCGACCGCTATTCCTGCCCGTATTTTTTCGATCCCGATATGGACGCGATGATATCAGCGCTGCCGAGCTGCGTCGGACCGGACAATCCACCACGCCATCCGGCGGTGCGCTATGGCGACTATCTGCTCGACCGGCTGAACCGCAACTACGACTATCGCAAGCAGGCGAGCTGACCCGCGGCAGCGGGGCTCGCGTGTGGCGTTTCCGAAATGCCGGGCATGACATCCAGCTGAATTGAGAGGGACCAGACATGTTTCAGTTGACGCGCCGGCACATGCTCGCAGGGCTGGCCGGCACCGCCGCCATGGGCAGCCTCGCGACCGGCTTCGATCGCGCCGCGCATGCCCAGGGGGCGCCTTATGTGGTGAACACCTACGGCGGACGCTGGGAGAAATTCTGGCGCGCGCAACTGCTGCCGAAGCTCGAGCCGATGCTGGGGCGGCCCGTCAAGCTGGACATCGGCCTGGGCAACGGTTGGGTGTCCACCTTCCGCGCCGCCGGAAAGGACAAGTCGCCCTTCGACGTGCTCATGACGAATGAGCGCTATGCGGTCATGCTGCGCGACGAGGGCCTGCTCGCGCCGATGCCGGCCGCCAAAATCACCAATCTCGCCGATGTCTATCCGCTCGCGCGCTACAAGAATGACGCGGCCGTCACCGGCATCGTCTCCCCGATCGGCATTGCCTACCGGACCGATCTCGTCAAGGCGCCGCCAAC
The DNA here is from genome assembly GCF_032397745.1 of Bradyrhizobium prioriisuperbiae. NCBI lineage: Bacteria > Pseudomonadati > Pseudomonadota > Alphaproteobacteria > Hyphomicrobiales > Nitrobacteraceae > Bradyrhizobium > Bradyrhizobium prioriisuperbiae. The sequence goes on along the minus strand of NZ_CP135921.1, from coordinate 1,398,991 downwards.
GACGTGGCGTGAGCTGTGGGACGCGAAATACAAGGGCCAGCTCGGGTTCTATTCGGTCAACAACTCGCTTGCCGTGATGTTCCTGATGCTGGCGGGCAAGCTTTTCGGCAAGGACGAGCTTGATCTCGACACCGGGTTCAAGAAGCTCGCCGAGCTGAAACCCTTCCCGCAGGTGGATTTCAGCGGCGCGATGGCGCCTTTGCTCACCCAGGGCCAGGTCGCGATCGCGCCGATCGATTTCGCCGAAGCGGTCGCCTTGCAGCAGAAGGGCGTGCCGATCGGGATCGTGGTGCCACAGGACGGCGTGCTGATGTTCGACCAGAGCTTCAATGTCGCCGCCAATGCGGCCGACAAGGACGCCTCCTGCAAGTACATCGATTTCATGCTCAGTCCCGAGGTGCAGACCCTGCTGGCGAAGGAGTTCTTCACGGCGCCGGTGAACAGCAAGGTCAAGGTGCCGGACGAGTTGCAGGCTGCGATCCCGGTGTCCGGCGACAACGTCTCGAAAATCCTCACGTTCGACTGGCAGTTCGTCGCCAGGAATCGCGAGGTGATGCTCGACCGCTGGGCGAAGGAGATCTGAGTGTCGGCTACGCGCCATGCGGTCGGTTGATGGCCCATCTTGAGATCGCCGGCCTTTGCAAGGCCTATGGATATCAGCAGGTCATTGCCGGGGTCGACCTGTCGGTGGCCTCCGGCGAATTCTTCACGCTGCTCGGTCCGAGCGGTTGCGGCAAGACCACGACGTTGCGCTGCGTTGCGGGCTTCATCGCGCCGGATGCAGGCGACATCAGTGTCGGCGGTGCCAGCGTGCTGGCCATGCCGCCGGCGCGGCGCGATTTTGGCGTCGTGTTCCAGAACTACGCCCTGTTTCCGCATCTGACGGTCAGCGAGAACGTCGGCTATGGCTTGCGGTCGCGCCGCGTGCCGCGCGACGAGATGGCGCGCCGGGTCGGCGAGGCGCTGGGCATGGTGCAGCTGTCGGGATTGAAGGACCGGCTGCCGCGCGAGCTGAGCGGCGGGCAGCAGCAGCGGGTCGCGCTTGCGCGGGCGATCGTGATCCAGCCGCGGCTGCTGCTGCTTGACGAGCCGCTCGCCAATCTCGACGCGCAGCTGCGCCAGGACCTGCGCTGGCTGATCCGCAAGGTGCAGCAGGCGCAAGGCGCCACCGCCATCTATGTGACGCACGACCATGCGGAAGCGATGGCGATCTCGGACCGCATCGCCGTGATGCGGCAGGGCCTGATCGCGCAGGTCGGCACGCCGCGCGAGATCTATCAGCGCCCGGTCGATGACTACGTCGCGGCGTTCACCGGCGAGTGCAACACGCTTGCGGCGCGCGTGATGTCCGCGGGCGAGGGCGGTCGCTATCGGGTTGCGGTCGCGGGCGGCGAGGTGCTGGCCGGCGGCCCGTCCGATCTGGCCGTCGGCGCGCACTGTCGCCTGCTGGTGCGGCCGGAAAGCCTGACGCTGGCGGATTCCGATGCGGCTGGCCTGCCGGTGCGTCTCGACGCGCTGGTCTATGTCGGCGCGTTCCAGCGTTGCGAGGTTCTGACGGCCGATGGCCAGCGGCTGGTGTTTCAGGTGCCGGTGCGCCGGCAGCTTGCCCCGGGCGATGCGCTGACGCTGGCGATCGATCCCGATCAGGCCTGGTTGATGAAGGCCGCGGGCGCCCCATGAGAAAGACCCCGCTTTGGAGCACGTGGCTGCTTGGCGCACCGGTGCTGGTGCTGCTGTTCGTGTTTCTGGTGCTGCCCTATGGCGAGATGGTTGCGATGAGCTTCCGGACGCCAGCGACCAGCGCGCCCTATGGCAATGCCTGGACGTTCGCCCACTATCTCAAGGCGCTCGGTGATCCGTTCTATCTCGGCGTGCTCGGCTATACGCTTGCGGTGGGGACGCTGATCGCGGTGCTCACTTTGATCCTGTCCTATCCGATCGCGCTGCACCTCGCGCGCGTCGGCGACCGATGGTACCTGCTGTTCTACGCCTGCGTGGTGTCGCCGCTGCTGGTCGGTGTGCTGGTGCGCAATTTCGGCTGGATGATCGTGCTGTCGTTCAGCGGGCCGCTGAACCAGATCCTGCTGGCGCTTGGCCTGATCGAGCAGCCGCTGCGGTTGCTGTTCAATCTCCCCGTCGTCGTGCTGGGTCTGGTGCACGTGTTCGTGCCGTTCATGGTGCTGCCGATCACCAACGCCCTGCGCAACATCGACCCGGCGCTGGAGGAGGCGTCGCATTCGCTCGGTGCGACGCGGTGGGAGACGTTCTGCCGCGTGACTCTGCCGCTGAGCCTGCCGGGCGTGCTGGCGGGCGTCACCCTGGTCTTCGCGCTTGCGATCAGCGCTTTCGTGACGCCGGCGCTGCTCGGCGGCCAGAACGTCGTGCTGATGCCGTCGATCGTCATTCAACAATTGATCGGCGCGTTTGCCTGGCCGTTCGGCGCGGCGCTGGCGATGGCCCTGAGTCTCGCCATGTTGATCGAAATCGGCGTGCTGACCCTGGCGATGCGGCCGCTGCTGCGTCGCGTCGCACGCTGGAGCTGATCGGCATGGAGCGCGCCATGCGGTGTCTCTGGAGCGTGCTGCTGGCGCTGCTCTACACCTTTTTGCTGTTGCCTCTCATTGTCGTGGTGCTGGCGTCCGTCAGCGGCGGGCAGGTGCTGCGTTTCCCGCCCGAAGGCTTCTCGCTGAAATGGTATGCGCGGTTCTTCTCCGACGAGACATTCATCTCGGCCTTGCTGCTGTCGCTGCGCCTGGCACTCGTCAGTGCGCTCGTGGTATCTGTTCTCGCGGTGACATCGGCGCTGTTCTATCGTCGCCTGTCGGCGCGCTGGCGCGGACCGTTTCGCATTCTGGTCCTGCTTCCGATGCTGCTGCCTGAAATCCTCACGGCGATCGGATTGCTGTTCTTCCTCTATCACCTTGGTCTTGGCAGCAGCATGTTCGGCCTGCAGGTCAGCCACATCGTGGTGACCTTGCCGTTCTCGTTCCTTGCCGTCACGGCGGCGCTGCAACAGGTCGATCTCACGCTCGAGGAAGCATCCAGCAGTCTCGGCGCCGGCGCACTCGAGACCTTCTGGCGCGTCGTGCTGCCGCTTTTGCGACCCGGCCTGTTCACCGGTGCGCTGTTCACGTTCATCGTATCCTTCGACATGTTCACGATGTCGTTCCTGCTCAAGCCGATCGGCGGCAATACGTTGCCGCTCGCGCTGTTTGATTACCTGAAATATGATTTCGATCCGACCGCCGCCGCCGCCGCGACAGTCAGCGTGGTATTCGCCCTGGTCGTGGTCTTTGTTGTCGAGCGAACCGTCGGATTGCGCCGCGCGTTCTGATGCGGCCTTTTCCAATCCTTTCCAACAAGGGGCTTCTCATCGGTGCCGCCCCCGAATAACGTGATCGATTACGCGGCTTTCGCCTGCACGTCGTCGCAGTACTCGGCGAGCGTCTCCGCCAGTCGCAGCGTGGCGGGATTGGCGTTGGGTGCCGCCACCAGCGCAATCTCGGTCTTGTCGATCGGCGCGAAGCCGTCTTTCTCCGTCAACAGGCGGTGCTCCGGCTGGATCGCAATCTCGGGCAGGATGCTGAGCCCAAGTCCCGCGGCGACCGCGGCCTGGATGCCGGACAGCGATGAACTGGTGTAGGCCATGTGCCAGGCGCGGCCGGTGGTCTCGATGGCATGGATGGCGCGGGTGCGATACAGGCAGCCGGACGGGAAGAAGATCAGCGGCACGGATTTGACCTGCGCGTCGATCGGGTCGGCCTTGCTGGTGACCCAGTGCACGCGTTCCGGCCACACCGCGATGCCGCCCTTTTCCCCGGCGTCGCGTTTGAGCAGCGCGAGATCGAGGTCACCGCGTTCGAGGTCACGCCGCAGGTACACACTCTGGTCGGCGCGCACATCGAGCCGCAGGCCCGGGCGCGAGCGGGCAAAGCCGGCCAGCAATTTGGTCAGCCGGTAGGCGGCGAAGTCTTCGGGAATGCCGAGGCGCACCGCGCCCTCGGTTTCCGGCCGCCCCAGGACATCGCGGGCTTCTTCAGCCAAGGCCAGGATTCGCCGGGCGTAGGACAACAGACGTTCGCCGTCTTCATTCGGCGTCACCTGCTTGCCGATCCGGTTGAGCAGCGGGCGGCCGAAATCGTCCTCCAGGCGCTTGATCTGCTGGCTGACCGTGGATTGGGTGCGGTTCACCCGCTCGCCGGCCCGGGTGAACCCCCCAGCCTCGACGACGGAAACGAAGCTGCGCAACAGGTCCAAGTCGAACATGGGTCAACCTATTCGTTTTTCCACTGATTATGATTTTATCATTTAATTTCCAAATGTGAAGGCGCAAGTCTACATCGGAGGGGAAGGAGAAACCCCCATGTCCGCCGTGTCGCTTGCCGTTCCCCGCAGCCGGATCAACCCGCTGCCGTTCTATGTCATGCTGTTCTGCCTGATCTGGAGCGCCTCTTTTGTTGCTGGCAAGATCGGGGTCACCGACTGTCCGCCGCTGATTTTTCTGGCCGTGCGCTTCCTGATCGCGGGCACTCTTATTCTGGGGATCGCGGTCTTGCGCGGCGACAGCTGGAACCTGTCACGACGCGATGTGATGGTGTTCGCCGTTCTCGGCCTTGCCAACAACGCGCTCTATCTCGGGCTTGGTTATATCGGGCTGCACACCATCTCCGCCGGGCTCGGTGCGCTGATCGTCAGCGCCAATCCGGTGTTCACCTCCGTGCTGGCGGCCGTGTTCCTCGGCGAGCAGATGAGCTGGCGCAAGGTGATCGGCCTTTTGCTGGGCGTGGCCGGTGTCGCCGTGATTGTCGCGCACCGGATTTCGGTCGGGTCGGACAGCAGCATCGGAATCGCGTTCTCGGTCGGCGCACTGGTGTCGATCGTTGCCGGCACCATCCTGTTCAAGGTGCTGGCTCCGAAGGGCAGCCTGTGGATCGGCAACGGCGTGCAGAACCTCTCCGGCGGCCTCGCGCTGGTGCCGTTCGCATATCTGTTCGCCGACGTCAGCGAGATCGTCCCGAGCGGGCGTTTGTTTGCGGCGCTGGCGTTCCTTGTCCTGCTGGGCTCGATCCTGGGTTATCTGCTCTGGTTTCACATGCTCACCGTGTTCGGTGCGACCGCCGCCAGCGCCTGGCATTTCGTGATGCCGCCGCTGGGCATGCTGTTCGGCTGGATGATTCTCGGCGAGCATGTCGCGACCCGCGATCTTCTGGGCATCATCCCGGTGGCGCTTGGCGTCTATCTCGTCACACGCCCGGCCAAATCCACCGTCACGCTGAAGAGCCCGACGACGGAAGGAGCCCACACATGAGCCAGCTGCGCATCACCCTGATCGGCGGCCCGACGGCGCTGATCGAAGTCGGTGGCTTTCGTCTTCTCACCGATCCGACCTTCGATCAGCCCGGCGATTACAAGCTGCCGCACGTGACCCTGACCAAGACAGCAGGGCCGGCATTGAGCGCCGATCAGGTGGGACCGGTCGATGCCGTGCTGCTGAGCCACGACCAGCACAGCGACAATCTCGATCACTCCGGCCGCGATTTCCTGGCCAAAGCGTCGCGCGTGCTGACCACCGTTGCCGGCGCCAAGCGATTAGGCGGCAAGGCCGAAGGCTTCGCGCCCTGGGCCAGCACGGAATTGACTGGGCATGACGGCCGCCGGCTGCGGGTCACCGCAACGCCGGCCCGGCATGGGCCCGCAGGCATCGAGCCGCTCTCAGGCGACGTCATCGGCTTCGTGCTGTCGTTCGATGACGGGACGCACAAGCCGATCCAAAAGCCGATTTACATCACCGGCGACACGGTCTGGTACGATGGCGTCGCCGACGTGGCCCGGCGTTTCCAGGCCGGCGTGGTGATGCCGTTTGCGGGCGCGGCGCAAACCCGCGGGCCGTTCCATCTGACCATGGACACCAACGATGCGATCGAGACCGCGCGGGCCTTTCCCGACGCGCTCATCGTGCCGGTGCATTACGACAGCTGGGCGCATTTCAAGCAGACCGGCAACGATCTCGACGTCTCGTTCAAGGCACTCGGTTTCGCCGATCGCCTGCGGATTCTCGCGCCCGGGGTTCCTACTCTCATCAATTAACCCATTATATGGGATAAAAGCTTATATATTGACTTGATCCAAGATGGTCATATCCTCCGCCGAAACCGACAGGGAGGACCATCGTGATGATCGAGAGTACGGCTGGCACACAAACGCTGTTCCGTGGTCTCGCCGTGGTGGAAGCGGTGGCGTCCGGCGTGCCGGATCTGCCCGCCTTGAGCCGAACCCTCGGCTTCAGCCGCAGCACCACCCAGCGCCTGGCCGCCGCCCTGGTGAAGGCCGGTTATCTGCGCAGCGCCGATGATCGCTACACCCTCGGCGCCAAGCTGATCGAACTGGGTTTCACGGCGCGCGAGCAGGTGCCGCTCGCCAAACTTGCCCGTCCCCACCTGGAGCTTTTGGCCGCCCGGACCCAGGACACCGTGCACCTGTGCGTGGCCGAGGGTGTCGAAGTCCTCTATGTCGAAAAGATTCCGGGCCAGCGCGGCCTCGAAATGCGCTCGCGCATCGGCCATCGCATGCCGATGGCGCTGACCGGCGTGGGCAAGGCCCTGATGCTCGATATGACCGAGCCGCAATGGCTGGCCATGTACGAGACCGGCATTGCGCATACCTCCAATCGCGGCACGCCGCGTCCCTGGGATGTCTATCGCCGCGAGATGCACGACTATGTGGCGCAGTCCGTTGCGCTGGACATCGAAGAGAACGAGATCGGAATCCATTGCATCGCCGCGCCGATCCGTGACGCGGGGCGCAGCATCATTGCCGCGATCAGCGTCGCCTCCGCGGTCCAGTACCTGCCGCAAGAGCGGATGCGGGCGCTGATGCCGGAGGTCGCCGCGACCGCCGCGGCCATTTCCAGCAGCCTAGGCTGGCGTCATCGCCTGTCGACATTGCCGGATGTCGTGCTCCAGCATCGCAACGGCCAGGAAATGTCTCTGCAGCACGCCGACTGAAGCCGCCGACCGCGCGTCCTTACGGAACAGCTGCCATATCGCGGCGTTGTTCAGGGAAGCGCGAGGTGGACATGACGGCGACGATGGCGCTGTGCGTGCTCGCGATGGCCGCGGGCGCGCTGCTGTTCTGAAGCATGCCGGTTCAGTCGCGGCGGAACACGACCGAGGCCAGCCATCCCGTCATCAGTGCCATCATCACAGTCGCCAGGCCGTAAAGCAGCGGCTCCTGCCGGGCCGAATTGGCGACGAACTGTTCGAAGCCGACTTTGACGATTTCGAACGCCGTGTCGGTCTTGGTCACCAGCGCGCCGTTTGCCAAGAGCTTGATTTCGACATCGTAGCTGCCGATCGGCACTTCGGCGGGCAGCGGGATGCTGGTGCGGAACAGCGTCGGGGTGAGGAAGGTCACCGCGCTGGTTTCCTCGCGATAGAGCCCGTGTTCGGACCGCAGCCGCACGAAGGCGCTGCGAAACGGATCGCTCGCCACCACGTCGGCATAGTCCGGTCCGACGCGCTGGGTCAGCAGCACGTAGTTGAGGCCGAGCTGCAGGCGGCGCTGCAGGTCCGGCGCCGCCATCGCGTCGAACGGACGATTGGCGAACACAGCAAGATAGGATGGCACCTTGAGGAACTGCCGGGAGTCGACATTGACCCAGATACCGAACTTGCGCTCCTTGCGCCGGGTCACGAGATCGACCCGGGGGCCGCTGACCGTCACCACGAGGTCATAGCTGGTGCGGTCCGGCGGCGTGCTGGCGTCGCGCTCGACCGAGCCGAACAGCACCAGCTCCTCGCCGGAATAGTTCGGCGTCACGGTGACGCGGTGGTTCGAGACCGAGACGATCAGCCGCTCGGCGCGCACCACTCCCGGCAGCAGGCTGGCCCCCAGCACCAGCGCCGCCCCGAGCCACGCGAATGGTGCGCGCGCCCTCATGGGCTGGTTCCGATATCGCGGATGGTGAACAGGTCTTCCGGACGGATCACCAGTTCGATGGCGAAGCGGACGCCGACCGACAGGATCAGAAGGCCGAGCAGCACCCGCAGGTGTTCGCCGCGGATGCGCTGCCCGGCTCGCGCACCGAACTGGGCGCCGGTGACGCCGCCGACCATCAGGATCAGGGCCAGCAGGGCATCGACCAGATGATTGGTCAGGGCATGCAGCAGCGTGGCGATCGCCATGGTCGCCAGCGTCAGCACCTGGGCGGTGCCGATCACCGTCCCGGTGGGCACCCGCAGCAAATAGATCATGATCGGGATCAGCAGGAAGGCGCCGCCGATGCCCATCACGGCGCCGACAAAGCCGATCAAGAGGCCAACGGCGACGATCGGAAGCACCGACAGATAGATCTTCGACCGTTTGAAGCGCATTTTCAGCGGCAGTCCATGGATCCAGCCATGGCTGCCGGAACGCCGCAGCGTCACGGTCTCGCCGCGCCGCGCCCGCCGCATCGCGCCGAGGCCTTCCCACAGCATCAGTCCGCCGACCCCCGACAGCAGCACGACATAGGACAGTGCGATCATCAGATCGAGCTGGCCGAGTGAGCGCATCACGGTGAACAGCCACACCCCGAGCGCGGTGCCGATCACGCCGCCGCATAACAACACTGCGGCCAATGCCGGATCGATGGCGCGCCGGCGCCAGTAGGAGATCGCACCGGAGAACGACGAGGCTGCGATGTGGCTGGAGACCGACGCCACCGCCACCGCCGGCGAGATGCCGACGAAAATCAGCAGCGGCGTCATCAGGAAGCCGCCGCCGATGCCGAACATGCCGGAGACGAACCCAACCGCCATCCCCATCGCCAGGATGAGGAACATGTTCACCGGGATGTCGGCGATTGGAAGGTAAATCTGCACGCGGGGTCGCTCGGGTCTGGCGCAAGTCTTTTAGGAGCAAGTCTTTTAGGAGCAAGTCTTTTAGGAGCAAGTCTTTTAGGAGCAAGTCTTGAGGAGCACGTCTTTAGGAGCACGTCGCAATCGGTGCGGCTTTGCTTAACCGAAATCGATAGCAGGCGCGATTAAAGATTCCGCAAGTGCGCGGCAGTCCGTCTGACAGCGTCTGGTCGGGTGGTTAACGCGCCGCCGATACGTTCTGCCGGTTGGCCGGCTTGATGGCGCGCTTGGCTGCGGGTGCGGCGGGCGCGGCAGCGGCATCCCAGCCTCCGGCGGGCGCGATGACGTTGATGGCGCTGTCCGGCTGCTTTTCGGGGGTGAAGGTCTGCAGCGCGAGCTTGGCTGCGGCCAGCGACTGCGCGTCGAGACGCCGCGCGACATCGTCGCGCTTGCGGCTGGAGTCGGCATCGCCCTGGGAGGCGGCCAGGCTGAACCACTTGTAGGATTCCGCGAGGTTCTGCTCGACGCCGATGCCGCGGGCATACAGGATGCCGAGATTGAACTGGCTGTCGGCGACGCCATGATCGGCGGCCTTGCGGAACCAGAGCGACGCGCTCTTGTAGTTCGGACCCTTGTTGCCGCCGTCGGCATCGAGCACCGCGAGATTGTGCATCGCCTTGGCGTTGCCGCCCTCCGCCGCGCGGATGTAATAGCGGCGCGCCGCATCGACATCCTTTTTGCCGCCAAGGCCCTTTTCATACAGCGTACCGAGCCGGAACATCGCCGGCACGATCCCGCCGTCCGCGGCGCGGTCGTACCATTTGGAGGCTTCGTCGTAGTTGACCGGCACGCCCTTGCCTTCGGCGTAACGCACGCCGACTTCATAGGCGGCCGCCGGATCGCCCTTCAGCGCCGCCGCCCGCAGCACCTGTCCGCCGATCGCGTCGGGCAATGGTTCGGAGATCGGCACCAGCGAGACCGGAGCGTAGGCCTTGGCCGCGTTGGATTGCGGGCCGGGGATCGAGCCGGTGATGTCGGGCGCGGTGGATCTGGTCTCGGTGGGGGCGGCCACGGCCGCTCCGCTGTCCGGAACGGGCGACATCGCGGACGCGGCCGGCGCGGGTGCGACCTGGCGATCGATCGGCGTTGGTGACGTGACCGATGGCAGTGTCAGCACGGGCGGCGCGGCCTGCGCGCTGCGGCCGGTGGTCGGCAGCGCCAGCGGTGACGCTTCGCTGGATTTCTCCGCCGGCTTCTCGACGGATTTCTCGATCGCGGCTGACGGCGCATCGCCATTGTCGAACATCGTCATGGCCAGGCGGAATCCGCTGAGCATGATGACGACGACGCTGGCGCCGACCAGCAGCGACCTGATACGGGATGCGATCTTGGATTCGCCCTTGGTGGCTTGCGCAGTGGTGCGGGCCGCATTGTCGAGCGCGGCCACCCGCCCGGGCTTTTCCCTGGCTGAATTCTTGGTCTGGTCCTTGGCCGGATTCGCCGCCGCCTGTGCGGCACGGCGGGCGGCTGCGATGAAGCTCGATGTGCTGGCGGCTTCGCGCGCCGCCTGCGGAATTTCGCTCAAGACCTCTTCCGACGCGGCGATGCGCTGTGACGGCGTTGCCGTCACAGTGATGCGATCCTGCGGGCGGGTCCCGGGTTCGAGCGGCGTATCCGGCGGCAGGTCGGGATCGATCGGCAAGCGCGTGGCGCCCTGGCCGCGTTCGGCGGTCGGGATCGGTGGAACCGATGTCCTGTCCGGAGCTGACGCGGCTGCGAGAATCTCCTGGATCGCGATCGGCGGCGCGTTCGGGGCAGGCCGGGGTGTCGCGGCTTGCGCCGCGACCGGATTGGGCAAATTGGGGCGCGGCGGCGCGGCCGAAGGTGCGAACGGGCGCGCCGGGGCCGGCATCGGCGCCGATATCGCCGTCGACGAGATCACGGGCGCCAGCGACGGCGCAACGGGCGCCGGCTGCGGCCTGTCTTGCGGCGCAGGCCTGGTGGTGCGGGTGTCGCGCAGATCGCCCTCGATCATCGCCAGCCGGTCGACGACATGGCCCAGCGTGTTGTGCACGCTCTCCAAGGCGTCCTGGGTCGCGCGATCGGTTTCGGTCTGGTTGTGACGGATATCGGAGAGTTCGCGCCGGATCGCGCCGACGGCGTCCTGGTCCATCCCTGATGGCGGGCCGCGGGTCTCGTTGAAGGCGGCGATGTTGATGCGCTGGTGTTCGAGATGGCGCAGGATATCCGACAGGCCGTCCTCGACGCGGCCGAAATTCGCGGTGCGTGCGTCGACCGCATCGAGCCGCTCGAGCAATTGCACGACGCGCTGTTCGACATGGGCGAACGCCGCCGCGGGTTCGCTGCCGACCTGCAGATGGTCGATGCGGTCGGACAGCATCCGCACCGCCGCTTCCAGGTGACCGGTATCGTCGCCCGGCCGCTCGCGGTTTTCCAGTGTGCTGGTCAGTTGCGCGATGCGCTGCTCCAGCGCCGCCAGCGAGCCGGAAAAACCGTCCGTGTGCGACACCTGGTCGACCTTGGACGCCAGCATCTGGACGTCGTCACTCAGGCGCGCGAGCGCCTCATTGGAGGCGACGTTGGAGACGATGGTGCGCAACGCGCCGATCGCGCCTTCAAGCTGCTGCATCGCGCCCGTATCCGGGTTGGTGCGCATCAGCGTGTCGATCTTGTCGCCGAGATTGCGGATGGCTTCATCGAAGCCCGCCAGATGTTCGGCCGGCGTCAGCTTGAACAAAGTGGTGTGGATATCGCGCAGCGCCTGTTCGATGCTCTGCAGCGCATTGCCGTCGACACCGCTCTGCCGGCTTTCGTCGATCCGCTGCGCCACCGCGCGGATCTCGTTTTCCAGCGATTCGAGCGCGCGCCGCGGCAACGCCTCGGTGATGATCTGGCGCATCTCCGCAAGCTCGCTGCGGAAGGCCGCGATCGCCTGGTCGACGCCGTCGGGCCGCCGCAGGCTCTCGATCTGGCTGGTGAGATACTGCAGCTGCTTTTCGAAGCCCGAGAGGTCCGGCGCGGCAGCGGCCGGCGCCGGCGAGGCCATCGACGGAGCCGACTGCATCGTCCGCCGCGGGCTCTCGCTGTTGAGCTCGTTCTGGCGGGCGACGATCTCGGCGATGTCGAAATCGAGCAGTTCGGGGATTGTGGTCGGCGTCTCGCGATACACCGGGGCAGGTTCCGGCTGCGGTGCGGGGCGCTGTGGCGGCGGTGCTGCCGCGGCCTGCGGCGCGGGAGTCGGTCGCGGCGGCAAAGGCGTCGCAGTGGGAGCGGGCTGTGCGATCTGCGACAGCCGCGCGTCGAGCCGTGAAATGGCGTCATTGAGCTGGCGCGCGACTCCGGTGCCCTCGCGCTTCGGCGGGACGGTCTGCGACATGCGTTCGATCTGGCGGGTGATCGAATCGAGACGATCGTGAATTTCGGCGACATCGGCGACGTTGCGCGATTTCGGGGCCTGTTCGCCCAGGGTGACATCGAGCCAGTCGTTCAATGACATACCGGCGCGCTGCGCCGCAGCCTCGGCCCGGTCGCGGACGGACGGCTCGATCCCTTCAACGCTCCACGATACGCGCGATGTCATGCCCAAGTCCGGCCTCTGGTCCGGTGTCCCCGGCGCCCTCTCGGCGCCTTCAGCCTCGCTGCGTCGTCTTTGAAGATACAAACGAATTTCGACGCAGCGCGCTTGCTTCCGTCCCGACTTTTTCGCGTTAGGGTAAACAACGGGTTAAAGGTCTGGCCCGCAGGGCTGAAAAGTTAATCCCTCCGGGTAATATTATGCCGACGGGCCCACTCGGCCGCTGACCGACTCCCGAATCAGGCCATCTGACCACTCCGCCTCAGCAAGCCCGGAACAGAGCTGCCATGATGTCGCAGTCGCTGCCTTTCATCCCTATTTCAGCATAAGGTTCCAAAACGGCATTGCTGCAATGCAAAAACTCCCTTATGGAGATGCCCAAGATTTTGCACCGGGTGCATATACCTGGGTTGGGACCACGGGAGAGAGACGATCATGCCGAGCTACAAGGCCCCTGTCGAAGACGTGACTTTCCTTCTGAACGACGTGTTTCAGATCGACCGTTACAACAACCTGCCGGGCTTCAGCGATGCCTCCGCCGACGTGCGCGAGGCGATCCTGTCGGAGGCGGCCAAGTTCAGCGAACAGGCCCTGCAGCCGCTCAACCGCAGCGGCGATCTTGAGGGTTGCACGCGCCATGACGACGGCCGGGTCACCACCCCGAAAGGCTTCAAGGACGCCTACAAGCAGTTCGGTGAAGGCGGCTGGGTCGGACTTGCCGCCCCGGTGGAGTATGGCGGCCAGGGCCTGCCCGCCACGATGGCGCAGAGCATCAACGAGTTCATGATCTCGGCCAACATGGCGTTCTCGATGTATTACGGCCTGACGCTCGGGGCCGTTGCGGCGCTGAACGTCCATGGCACCGAAGAGCAGAAGAAGACTTTCATCCCCAAGATGCTGTCCGGCGAGTGGGCCGGAACCATGAACCTGACCGAGCCGCATTGCGGCACGGATCTGGGGCTGTTGCGCACCAAGGCGGTGAAGCAGGCCGACGGCAGCTACAAGATCAGCGGCACCAAGATCTTCATTTCAGGCGGCGACCAGGATCTCACCGAAAACATCGTGCACCTGGTGATCGCGCGGATCGAGGGCGCGCCGGCCGGCGTGAAGGGAATCTCGCTGTTTGTGGTGCCGAAGCAACTGATCAATGCCGACGGCTCGCTCGGGGCGCGCAACGGCGTGTCCTGCGGCTCGATCGAACACAAGATGGGCATTCACGGCAATTCGACCTGCGTCATGAACTATGACGGCGCCACCGGCTGGCTGGTTGGCGAGGAAAACAAAGGCCTCAACGCCATGTTCGTGATGATGAACGAGGCGCGGCTCGGCGTCGCCGTTCAGGGCCTGGCACAGTCCGAAGTCGCCTACCAGAACGCCGCCGCCTACGCCAAGGACCGCCTGCAGGGCCGTTCGCTGTCGGGCGTGAAGGCGCCGGACAAGCCGGCCGATCCCATCATCGTGCATCCCGATATTCGCCGCGCATTGCTGACCATCCGCGCCTTCAACGAGGCCGCACGCGCTTTGGTGGTGTGGACCACGCTCAAGAGCGACGTCGCGCATCGCTCCGACAATGCCAAGGACCGCCAGGAGGCCGACGATCATATGGGCCTGCTGACCCCGGTGCTGAAGGGCGTGCTGACCGACGTCGGTTTCGCGAACTCTGTCGCGGCCCAGCAGGTGTTCGGCGGCCACGGCTATATCGCCGAATGGGGCATGGAGCAGTTTGTGCGCGATGCGCGCATCGCCATGATCTATGAGGGCGCCAATGGCATTCAGGCGCTCGATCTGGTCGGCCGCAAGCTGCCCAAGGATGGTGGACGCGCCGCGATGGCGTTTTTCGCCGAAGTCACCGGCTTCGCCAAGGAGAACGGCGCCGACGAGGCGATGAAGCCCTATCTCGCCCCGCTCACCGCGTCGCTCGGGCATCTGCAGCAGGCCACCATGTGGCTGATGCAGAATGCCATGGGCAAACCGGACAATGCCGGCGCCGGCTCGACCGACTACATGCATCTCTTCGGTCTGGTGGTGATGGGCTACATGTGGGCGCGCATGGTCAAGGTCGCGAACGAGAAGATTGCCGGCGGTGACGCGGCTCCCTATCTCAAGACCAAGCTCGTGACCGGAAAGTTCTTCATGGAACGGATGCTGCCCGAGACCTCCGCGCATCTCGCCCGCCTGCAAAGCGGGTCGGCGACCGTGATGGAGCTGCCCGCGGACGCGTTCTGATCGCAATCACAAATGCCGCACCCATCCGGGTGCGGCATTTTTCAAATCAAGATGAGATCCAGGGAGGGCATCATGCCTGAAGCATTTATCTACGATCACGTCCGCACCCCGCGCGGCAAGGGCAAGTCCGACGGTTCGCTGCATGAAGTCACCGCGCTGGCGCTGGCGACCGTGCCGCTGAAAGCGCTCAAGGAGCGCAACAATCTCGCTGCTGACAGCATCGACGACGTGGTGCTCGGCGTGGTCGATCCGGTCGGCGAAGCCGGCGGCGACATCGCGCGTTTCGCCGCCATGAATGCCGGCTTTAGCACCTCGGTGCCGGGCATCCAGATCAACCGCTTCTGCGCCTCGGGTCTCGATGCGGTGAACTTCGCCGCGGCGCAAGTGATGTCGGGCCAGCATGACCTGACCATCGGGGGCGGCGCAGAATCGATGAGCCGCGTCGGCATCATGTCATCAGGCGCGGCCTGGCCGATGGATCCGTCAATGGCGGTTCCCACCTACTTCATGCCGCAGGGCGTCGCGGCCGATCTGATTGCCACCAAGTACGGCTTCTCGCGCGACGATGTCGATGCCTATGCGGTGCAGAGCCAGCAGCGTGCCGGCAAATCGTGGGAGGAAGGCCGCTTCAAGAACTCCGTGGTGGCGGTGAAGGATATCAACGGCCTCACCATTCTCGACAAGGACGAGCACATGCGTCCGTCGACCACCATGCAGTCGCTGGCGCAGTTGCAGCCCTCGTTCGTGCAGATGGGGCAGATGGGCGGCTTCGATGCGGTGGCCGTGCAGTCGCATCCGGAAATCGAAGGCGTCAATTACGTCCACCACGCCGGCAACTCGTCCGGCATCGTCGATGGCGCCGGCGCCGTGCTGCTCGGCAGCAAGGAGGCGGGCGTCAAGCATAGCCTGAAGCCGCGCGCGAAAATCCGTGCCTTCGCCAATATCGGCTCGGAGCCGGCGATGATGCTCACTGGCCCGGTCGATGTGACCAAGAAGGTGCTGGAGCGTTCCGGCATGAAGCTGTCGGACATCGACCTGTTCGAGCTCAACGAAGCGTTCGCTTCGGTGGTGCTGCGCTACATCCAGGCCTTCGACATCGACAACGCCAAGATCAACGTCAATGGTGGCGCCATTGCGCTGGGCCATCCGCTCGGTGCCACCGGCGCGATGATCCTCGGCACCGTGCTCGACGAACTGGAGCGGCGCAACCTGTCTACCGCGCTGGTGACGCTGTGCATCGGTGGCGGCATGGGCACCGCGACCATCATCGAACGCGTCTGATTTTCGACCTGGCAACTGATCCCTCGGCGTGACCGTCGAGGGATTGCAGCTTTCGCCGCGGCTATAGGGCCTGCGCGTTTAGGGATTGAGGGAGCTTCCAATGGCATTCAAGAATTTCAAGGTTGAAACCGACGCCGACGGCATCGCGCTGGTGACCTGGGACATCCCGGGCCGTTCGATGAACGTGCTGGACACCACCACCATCGAGGAACTGGCTGCAATCGTGCAGCAGACCACGGCGGACGCCGCGGTGAAGGGCGTGGTGGTGACCTCGGGCAAGGAGGCGCTGTCGGCCGGCGCCGACCTGACCATGCTCGAGAACATGAACCGCAGTTATGTCGAGACCCTGAAGCAGAAGGGCGAGACCGCGGCCAATCAAATGCTGTTCGATGAAAGCCGCAAGCTGTCGCAAACGCTGCGCGCCATCGAATCTTCTGGCAAGCCGTGGGTGGCCGCGATCAACGGTCTCGCGCTCGGCGGTGCGTTCGAACTGACGCTCGCCTGTCATTATCGCGTGGCCTCGGAAAACCCCAAGACTCGGCTCGGTCTGCCCGAGATCAAGGTCGGCCTGTTCCCCGGCGGTGGCGGCACCCAGCGGCTGTCGCGCATGCTGCCGACCCAGGATGCGCTGCAGATGCTGTTGAAGGGTGAGGCGGTCAACCTCGCCAAGGCCAAGGCCATGAAGCTGGTCGACGCGGTGGTGCCGGCGGCCGACCTGATCACGGCGGCAAAGGACTGGATCAAGGGCGGTGGCAAGGCGGTGGCGCCATGGGACGAGAAGGGCTTCAAGCTGCCGAGCGGTCCGGTCTATTCCAAGGCCGGCACCATGACGTTCCCGCCGGCGAACGCGATCTTCCGTCGCGAGACCTACGACAATTATCCGGCCGCCCGCGCCATCATGCAGTGCGTTTATGAAGGCCTGCAGTTGCCGATCGATGCGGCGCTGCGCGTCGAATCCCGGCACTTCGCCAACATCCTGCGCACCAAGGAAGCGGCGGCGATGATCCGCAGCCTGTTCGTGTCGATGCAGGAGCTGAACAAGGGTGCGCGCCGCCCCGCGAACGTCCCCGCCACCAAGGTGAAGAAGCTCGCCGTCATCGGCGCCGGCTTCATGGGGGCGAGCGTTGGCTTTGTGTCCGCGCAGGCCGGCATCGAGGTCGTGCTGATCGATCGCGATCAGGAAAGCGCCGACAAGGGCAAGGGCCATGCGAAGGCGGCAATCGACGCGCTGGTCGCCAAGGGCCGTGCCAAGGAGGCCGATCGCGATGTGCTGCTGTCCCGCATCACCGCGACGGCCGACTTCAACGCGCTGAGGGATTGTGACCTTGTGATCGAGGCGGTGTTCGAAGACCGCAAGGTCAAGGCCGAGACCTACGCCAAGGCGCAGCCACTGCTGAAGGAAGGCGCGATCTTCGCCTCCAACACCTCGACCCTGCCGATCAACTCGCTGGCGGAGGAATTCAAGGATCAGGCCAAGTTCATCGGCATTCATTTTTTCTCGCCGGTCGAGAAGATGATGCTGGTCGAGATCATCGTCGGCAAGAACACCGGCGATGTCGCGCTCGCCACCGCGCTGGATTATGTGCGGCAGATCAGCAAGACGCCGATCGTGGTCAACGACTCGCGTGGTTTCTTCGCCAACCGCTGCGTCCTGCGGTTCACCGCGGAAGGCCTCGAGATGCTGATGGAAGGCGTGCCGCCGGCAATGATCGAGAACACCGCCAAGATGGCGGGCATGCCGGTTGGGCCGCTGTCGCTCAGCGACGAGGTCGCGCTCGACCTCGTGCTCAAGATCATGAAGGCGACCGAGGCCGATCTCGGTGCCAATGCCATCGACCAGGCGCAGAAGAAGATGCTGGTCGAACTGGTCGAGAAGCAGGGCCGCTTCGGCCGCAAGAATGGCAAGGGCTTCTATGACTATCCGGAGAAGGGCAAGGGCCAGAAGCGGCTGTTTGCCGGCATCGGCGCGTTGCAGCCCAAACACCTCGATCCAGACACCCTCGATGTCGAGGAGCTGAAGCAGCGTTTCCTGGTGGTGCAGGCGGTGGAAGCCGCGCGCACGGTGGAGGATCACGTCATTACCGATCCGCGCGAAGCGGACGTTGGCTCGATCCTCGGTTTCGGCTTCGCGCCGTTCACCGGCGGCACGCTGTCCTACATCGACTTCATGGGCACCAAGACATTCGTCGAGCTCTGCTACAAGCTGGAGGCGAAATACGGCTCGCGCTTCACCCCGCCGAAGCTCTTGGTCGAGATGGCGGCGAAGGGCGAGACCTTCTACGGCCGCTTCCCGCCGAAGAAAGTGGCCGCCTGAAGCTGACCGCATCAAACAAAAAGGGCTGGATCGATGATGATCCGGCCTGTTTTTGAATCGTAGCCCGGGCGAGCGAAGCGACCCCGGGGATCAAATGAACTGCCGTCCCCGGATATCGCGCTAAGCGCTCATCCGGGCTACAGCTCCGTCATTCCGCGTCAGCCTTCGGCCTGCAGCGCGGCCTGCACCGCGGGACGTGCACCGACGCGATCCTTGAACCCCATCAGGTTCTTCATGCCGGAGAGATCAAGACCGACACGGTCGGCCCACTTCAGCATGGTGAAGAGATAGCCGTCCGCAACGGTGAACTGCTGGCCCATCAGGTAATCCTGGCCACCCAGCTTGCCGTCGAGATAACTGAATTTTCCGGTAACGCGGTCGCGAAACACCTTCTTGGCGTCATCGGAAATCAGGGGATTGAACAGCGGGCTGAAGGTCTTGTGGATCTCCGCGCTGATGTAATTCAGCCATTCCTGCAGCCGGTAGCGTTCTGCGGTGCCCTGGGCGGGGGCAAGCTTCTTGTCGGCGGCCTTGTCGGCGATCATCTGCACGATCACGGGGCCTTCGGTGATCAACTCGCCGCTGTCCAGCGCCAGTGCCGGCACCTGGCTCTTCGGGTTGATGGTGTTGAAATCCTCGCCTGTCGCGAGCTTCTTGGCCTTGAGATCGACCTTCACGAGTTCGTGCGGAAGTCCTGATTCCTTCAGCGCGATATGGGGAGAAAGCGAGCATGCGCCCGGCGTATAGTAGAGTTTCATGGCGGCCTCCCTTTGACTTCGGAAGCATGGCCTGCTTCCGTAACTTGTGTGATTACATGCGAATGCATGGAAATGTCAATATTGATGCAGCTGCATTTACTGGCGTATAATCCGGCAGCAAGGTAAGACGGCCGTCATGAAACGCAAACCCTCGAGCGAAGCCACCGCTGCCTGGATCCGCTTGATGCGCGTCCAGAGCCGGGTGCTGGATGCGGTCGAGCACGATCTGAAGAAGGCGGGTTTTCCGCCACTGGCGTGGTATGATGCGCTGCTGGAACTGTCGCGCGCGCCGCGCGGCGAGTTGCGTCCGGTCGAACTCGAGAAGCAGATGCTGATTCCGCAGTACTCGACGTCGCGCCTGATCGAGCGGCTGGTCGACGAGGGCCTGGCGGCGCGCCGTGAGTGCGAGATCGACAAGCGCGGCCAGTTCGTCGAGATTACGGAAGCCGGCCGCGAGCTGCAGAAGAAAATGTGGAATTCGTATTCCGCCGCCATTGAACGGCATATCGGCTCGAAACTGTCGGATGTCGATGCGGCGAAACTTTGCGGTCTGCTTGACCGGTTAGGTTGCACCTGCGATGAGCCCTCGCTCGCCGCAGGCAAAGACGTCGCGTCCGCGCGATGACGCTCTCTTCACCTTTTGCCGCTACCGCAGGTGGCGGGCATTGCTCCCGGCCGTGCGCGTGTCCCAGCGCCGCACCTCTGACTCGGAATTCATATGGCGCGTGACCAGATCGATATGACGCCGCTGCACTCGCGCGACGAGCTTGTTGCGTGGCTGGAAGCAGGCTCGAAGCCGAAGGATGATTTTCGGATCGGCACCGAGCACGAAAAGACTCCGTTCACGCTGGTCGGGCACCAGCCGGTGCCCTATGCGGGGCCGCGCGGCATCGAGGCGCTGCTTCAGGGCATGAAGCACCTGCTCGGGTGGGACCCGATCATGGAGCACGAGAACATTATCGGCCTGTTCGATGTCACCGGTGGCGGTGCGATTTCGCTGGAGCCCGGCGGCCAGTTCGAATTGTCCGGTGCGCCGGTGGAAACGGTGCACCAGACCGCCGCGGAAGTGATGGCGCATCTGGCGCAAGTGCGCGAAGTCGCAACGCCGCTCGGCATCGGCTTTCTCGGGCTGGGCATGACCCCGTCATGGTCGCGCGAGCAGATCCCGGTGATGCCGAAGGGCCGTTACAAGATCATGACCAATTACATGCCGAAGGTCGGCAGCTACGGCCTCGACATGATGTATCGCACGTGCACGGTGCAGACCAATCTCGACTTCTCGTCGGAAGCCGACATGGTGATCAAGCTGCGCACCTCGGTGGCGCTGCAGCCGGTGGCCACGGCCTTGTTCGCGAATTCGCCGTTCACGGAAGGCAAGCCCAACGGCTTGCTCTCGTTCCGCTCGGAAATCTGGCGTGACACCGACAATGCGCGCTCCGGCATGATTCCCTGGGCGTTTGAGGACGGCATGGGTTTCGAGCGCTGGGTCGACTACGCGCTCGACGTGCCGATGTATTTCATCAAGCGCGGCGATCGCTACATCGACGTATCAGGCTCGTCGTTCCGCGACTTCTTTGACGGCCGCAATGCCAAATTTCCCAACGAACGTCCGACGCTGTCGGACTGGGCCAATCATCTGTCGACGATCTTCCCGGAGGTCCGGCTCAAGCGTTATCTGGAAATGCGCGGCGCCGATGGTGCGCCGTGGGAGCGCCTGCCGGCGCTGTCTGCATTCTGGGTCGGCCTGCTCTATGACGAGGAGAGCCTTGCTGCGGCGTGGGAGATTGCGCGGCATTGGACCGCGGCGGAGCGTCAGGCCCTGCGTGATGACGTGCCGCGGCTCGGCTTCAAGGCCAAGATCGGCAACCGTTATCTGTTCGAAATTGCCAAGGAGTGCCTGGTGCTTGCGCATGCCGGGCTACGTCGCCGCGGACGCATCGATCATCTCGGCCGCGACGAATCGCGCTATCTGGAGCCGCTCGACCGCATCATCGAATCGGGGCGGACGCCGGCCGAAGATATGTTGCAGAAATTTAATGCTGCGTGGGGCGGTTCGGTCGAACCCGCATACGATCAATATGCTTTTTGAATCAGCGATTTGACGTTGCAGCGCGAAGTGGCTGCATCGTTCATCTTCCGTACAGAAACCTGACGTTCTAATGAGCAGCCCTTCGCTGCGTCTGCGTGCGACACGCGCTGCGCAGCCGTTGCGCGAGACCGTATCTCGTGTTTCGCATGATCTTGCGTTTCTCATTGCATGATCTTGCGTTTCTCATTGAAAGTCGTCTGGCATGGTCCGAGCCTGTCGCCTTCGAGCTTGCCTTGCGATTTTTGCCGCACTTGCACTTCTGGTCGTTGCGGCTCCGCAACCGGTGCAGGCGCAGGCCAATTTCGACCGGCCCGGCGGCGATTACCTCAGTTCGCCAATTCTGTCCGGAGATCCCGCGGATTGCGCCCTGCAATGCGAGCGCGACAAGCGGTGCCGCGCATGGAGCTTCAACTATCCGACCTATGCCGCGGCAGAGGCCGTTTGCTGGCTGAAAAACAACGTTCCGCAGCGCGTCGAGAACAATTGCTGCGTGTCAGGTGTGCGTGGCGCGGGCGTGGTCGAACAGCGCACCGGCGCCGTCGAGATGTCGACCGATCGGTTCGGCGGCGACTATCGCAGTTTCGAGCTGAAGGCGAGCGACGGTGACGAGGGTTGCCGGCAGGCCTGTGAAGGCGACAACAAATGCCGCGCCTGGACCTATTCGCGTCCCGGCTATGTCGGCAAGGATGCGCGCTGCTTCCTGAAGAGCCAGATCAAGCCGCCGCGCCGCAAGCCAGGTTTTGCATCGGGTGTCGTGCGCTAGAGCGTTTTCGAGCGAAGTGGACACCGGTTTGCGTTAAGAAAACGCGTCAAAATTAACAATCTAGAGCTCTGTTCCGATTCTATCGGAGCAGAGCTCTAGATCTTGAAGGCCCTCACCGCTGCTTTCGATGCGAGCTCTTTCCAGCGCCGCAGCATGAGCGGTTCGAGCGTGGTGCGGCTGCAGGCAGAGAGCCGGACCAGCACGCTTGGCCAATCCCGATAATGATCGGTGATGTGGAAGATCTTCGGCCGGGTCTCCATCAGCATGGCGCGCTCGTCGGGCTCGATGCCGGGCACCACCAGGCTGTCGCCGTCTTCCCTCAGCCGCACCAGCATCTTTTTGCGGACCTTCAGCGCCGGCGTGCCGTAGGATGTCCCGTCCTCGACTTCGGGCCAACTGAGGGCAAAGGCACGAACGTCGTCAAACGTCATCGCCCATCCCCGCTGCGGATCAGTTCACGCTGGTGAAAAACCGCGAGGTGCGCAGGCCCGAGAGCCAGGTCGAGATCGGGCGATCTTTAAGGCCGATATCCCAGGATCCGAGCACGGTCTCGACGCGTCCCACGAGATTTGCTGTTGGTAGCAATCCAACGCCGCCGTCATTGACCGGCACGCGGCTATCCGCCGAGTTGTCGCGGTTGTCGCCCAGCACGAACAGATGATCCGGCGGCACCGTGACCTCAGGCGTATTGTCGAGGAAGCCGTGCGCGCGCAGCTTGAAGATCGGATGGGTGTGATTGCCGGGAAGCGTTTCCGTGTAGCGCGGCGCCGGCACTTCGGAGCCGTCTTCCGTCTCGGCCTTGCCGAGGCCGTCCGGTCGCAACGCCGCGGCGGTGCCATTGATAAAGAGCTGGCCGTTCTGCATCTGGATGCGATCGCCGGGCAATCCGACCACACGCTTGACCCAGACCTGCGCCCGATCGCCGGGCCAGCGGAACACCACCACGTCGCCGCGCTCGGGCAGGGCGCCTAGAAAACGCGAGGTTGGCGGCAGCGCGACATTCAGCGGCACCGAGGCGGCGCTGTAGCCGTAGGGATATTTTGTGGCGAGCAGGGCATCGCCGATCATCAGCGTCGGTTCCATCGAGCCTGACGGGACGTAGAACGGCTCGGCAAGCGCGCACTTCGCCGCCAGCACCAGCAGGAACACCGCGGCCATCTGCGCGATGGCACTCGACCAGCTCCGAACGGCTTTTTTCATCGCCGTGATTTCCATGGTCACGAGCCGGTTCCTCCGACGGTGATGCGGTCCATCCGCAGCGTCGGCTGTCCGACGCCGACCGGTACGCCCTGGCCGTTCTTGCCGCAGGTGCCGATGCCGGCGTCGAGTTCGAGGTCGTTGCCCACCATGGTGACCCGGTGCAGGTCGGTGGGGCCGTTGCCGATCAGCATGGCGCCCTTCACCGGCGCACCGAGTTTGCCGTTCTCGATGCGATAGGCTTCGGTGCACTGGAACACATATTTGCCCGAGGTGATGTCCACCTGGCCGCCGCCGAAGTTGGCGGCGAAGATGCCGTTCTTCACCGAGGCCAGGATTTCCGCCGGGTCGCGGTCGCCGGCCAGCATGTAGGTGTTGGTCATGCGCGGCATCGGCACATGGGCGTAGCTTTCGCGCCGTCCGTTGCCGGTCGGCTTCATGTTCATCAGCCGCGCGTTCTGCCGGTCCTGCATGTAGCCGACCAGGATGCCGTCTTCGATCAGGACCGTGCGGTTGGTCGGTGTGCCCTCGTCGTCGATCGACAGCGAGCCGCGCCGCGAGGCGATGGTGCCGTCGTCGACCACGGTCACGCCTTTCGCCGCCACCTGTTGTCCCATCAGGCCGGCGAACGCCGAGGTTTGCTTGCGATTGAAATCACCCTCGAGGCCGTGTCCAACCGCTTCATGCAGCATGACGCCGGGCCAGCCGGGGCCGAGCACCACGTCCATTTCGCCGGCCGGGGCGGGAACCGATTCCAGATTGATCAGTGCCTGGCGGATCGCGCCGTCGGCGGCGTCGCGCCAGGCCTTGGTTTCGATGAAGCGGGCATAGCCCTCGCGGCCGCCATAACCCTGGCTGCCGGTTTCCTGCCGGTCGCCGGATCCCGCCACCACGGAAATATTGACCCGCACCAGCGGGCGGATGTCACGGTAGCTTTCGCCGTCAGGACGCAGGATCTCCACCACCTGCCAGGTGGCGCCGAGACTGACCGACACTTGCCGCACCCGCGGATCCTTGTCGCGCACATAGGCGTCGATTTCCGCCAGCAGCTTGACCTTGGCCTCGAAGGCCTGGCCGTCCAGCGGGTTTTCGTCGCCGTAAAGCCGGACATTGGTGTGGGTCGGCGCTGCCGCGAAGGTGCCGGAATAGCCGCCCCGCACCGCATGCACCGCGTCCGCGGCGCGCATCAGCGCCGGGATCGAGACGTCGGAAGAGTGTGCATAGCCCACGGCGTCGTTCTTGACCGCCCGCAGCCCGAAACCCTGGGCGGTGTCATAAGTCGCCTGCTTCAGCCGGCCATTGTCGAACATCAGCCCTTCGGACTGGCGGTATTCCAGAAAAAGCTCCCCATCGTCGGCGCCGTTGAGCCCGCGCGCCACCTCACTGCGTACCTGATCACGATCGAGGCCGGCACGGTCGATGAGGGAGGAGGTCGGGAGGGTCATGAGACGGTCCATTGTGAGGGCGTGAAAAGGTAATTCTGCGCAGCAGGCATTAACGAAGATAGGGGGTAATCGGCTGTTCCGCGAGGGGGCTCGTTTGCCTGGAAACAGCTCTTAGATAAACTCGATGAGAGGATGCATGCGATTTCCGAATTGTCTGCAGGTCAGATGTTGATTGAGATCAGGCAAATCGAGCCTCGTGACGTGGACGGCTTCTATGCCGTGCTGGACGCGGTCGCGCGGGAACGGCGATATCTGGCATTTCTGGAGGCACCGCCGATCGAGGCGGCACGTGTGTTTGTCGAAAACAACCTGAAGCGCGGCTATCCGCACCTGATCGCTTTGTCCGATGAGCAGGTGGTCGGCTGGTGCGATATCACGCCGATGAACCGGCCGATTTATGGCCACTGCGGCGTGCTGGGGATGGGGTTGTTGCCCGCGTTTCGCGGCCAGCGGGTGGGGACGCGGCTCGTTCGCGCCGCCCTTGCGGACGCCCGGCGGATCGGATTGCACCGGGTCGAGCTGACCGTTCGCGAGACCAACGCCTCGGCGATTTCGCTCTACAAGGCGATGGAGTTCAAGATCGAGGGTGTCAAGCGCGACGGCGTCCAGATCGATGGCCGCTACGAAAACCTGCTGATGATGGCGGTTTTGTTCTGACAGAGCCTTACGGCAGCTTGTCGTAGCCTTCGCCGATGCCCTTGAGGCTGAGCGGGAAACCGATGCCTTCTTCCGGGGTCTCGAAAATGATGAAGGTGGCCGTCTTGGCCGTTTTCAGCTGGTTGAGCAGGTTGTCGTCCATCACGACTTCGGCAACGCAGCCGTTGGGCAGGCAGCGGACGAAGCCGGCCCGGCCGACGTCGGCGTTATCGAGCTTCAGGCCGAGGCCGGACGGCAGCAGCACCCCGAGCGGCGCGACCACCCGCATCAGTTTGCTTTTCTGATCGGCGGTTTTGAGAATGATCACCGTGAGGCCGGCATTGGAACGGTCCTCCGCCACCACGCTCTGGATCAGGGCGCATTGCTCCGCCTGCGCCCCCGGCGGGGTGTCGCAGCGGATCTGCCAGTCGCCATGGACCGATTTGACCGCACCCTGGGCGTTGGCAATTGAGGTCGCCCCCAGGGAAATGACCGCAAAAGTTGCAATGAAGAGCGGCAGCAAGGCCGCCGAGACCATGGCGAAAGCCGTCCGCCGGGTGGGACCCGCATCCTGTTCCTGGTGTCTCGAAGCGCCCATCGAGGTCGATCCTTGGCAATGTGTCGGGGCGATGTATCGGGGCAAAGTGCTCCGGGCTTGTCCCGGCCATGCCTCCCCGGCACGACCGAGCGGGAGGCTGATACGGCAATGACGGCGCCTTGAAGGCGGTCCCAAGGACCTGACCAAGGCCCGAACACTGTCCCGAACAACGTCCCCCAAGGCGCGAATCGCATTTTCGCCACACGCCCTGCCTGTGCCTACATCGCGTAATGCCCCTGTCAAGCATTGTTGGCCTCCAAGGCGGGGTGGTTTGGCTGATTTTTCAGGGAGTCAGGGCCGCCTCTGCCGTGTGGCGGCGTATCCTCAGACTGCTTATTCGTGCATTGCGATAGGCAGGGAATTATGGTTTGAGAAGCTGGAATCTCGACGCGTTCTAACCAGCCGGCCGGCGGCCGCAGAGCGGGGTCGGGGCCGCCGGTCTCGTCGTTTCGGCTTCGTGTCGTTTCGGTCCGCCGGTTTGACGTTGCAGGATTAGGGGAGCGCGAGCGGCATGAAGATGTCGAGGGGACAGATCGTCCGCCGGGTACTTGGTTTTAGCGGACTGGGGTTCGCAGTGGCCGGAAGTGTGGTGGCGTTTGCCGGGGCGGCATTCGCGGGGCTCGGTCAGCCCACGCCTTGGGAATATACGCTGCAGCACTCGGCGTCTCCGGTGATGGACAACATCATCTGGTTCCACAATTTCCTGCTCTGGATCATCACGGCCATCACGATATTCGTGCTTGCCCTGCTGATCGTGGTGGCCGTCAAGTTCAATTCAAAGACCAATCCGCAGCCGTCCAAGACCACCCACAACACCCTGATCGAAGTCGCCTGGACCCTGATCCCGGTGCTGATTCTGGTGGCCATTGCGGTGCCCTCGTTCCGCCTGCTGTTCCAGGAACTCGACATTCCCAAGGCCGATCTGACCATCAAGGCCACCGGCAAGCAGTGGTACTGGAGCTACGCTTATCCGGATAACGGCAAGTTCGAATTCGATTCGCTAATGGTTGCCGACAAGGCGCCGCGCCTGCTCGGCGTTGACAATGAAGTGGTGGTGCCCGTCAATAAAGTGATCCGTGTCCAGGTCACCGGCGCCGACGTGATCCACTCCTTCGCGGTGCCGTCATTCGGCATCAAGATCGATGCCATTCCGGGTCGTCTCAACGAGACCTGGTTCAAGGCGACCAAGGAAGGCATGTATTACGGACAGTGCTCCGAACTGTGCGGCAAGGACCATGCGTTCATGCCGATCGCGGTGCGCGTCGTGAACGATCAGGAGTTCGCGACCTGGATCGAGGCGGCGAAGAAGAAGTATGCGGCGTCGGGCATGAATTCGTACGCGTCCGTCGGGGCCGCCGCGCAGTAAGCGCGGCCGACCGCAATATCGAGGATTAAAGGGCGACGAACCTGGTTGGTTCAAAGGATCTGAAAATGGCCACTGCTGCACCTTCCGCTACCGATCACGCTCACGATGATCATGCGCACGACCACCCCACCGGCTGGCGTCGCTACGTCTATTCGACGAACCACAAGGACATCGGCACGATGTACCTGATCTTCGCGATCGTGGCGGGCATCATCGGTGGTGCCATGTCGGTCGCGATCCGGATCGAGCTGATGTATCCGGGTGTGCAGATCTTCCACGAAAGCCACACCTACAACGTGTTCGTGACCTCGCACGGCCTGATCATGATCTTCTTCATGGTGATGCCGGCGATGATCGGCGGGTTCGGCAACTGGATGGTGCCGCTGATGATCGGCGCGCCGGACATGGCCTTCCCGCGCATGAACAACATCTCGTTCTGGCTGCTGCCGGCCTCGTTTGCGCTGCTCATCATCTCCACCTTCGTGGAAGGCGAGCCGGGCGCCAACGGCGTCGGCGCCGGCTGGACCATGTATGCGCCGTTGTCGACCTCGGGCCATCCGGGCCCGGCGGTCGATTTCGCCATCCTGTCGCTGCACATCGCCGGTGCGTCGTCGATCCTCGGCGCCATCAACTTCATCACCACCATCTTCAACATGCGCGCGCCGGGCATGACCCTGCACAAGATGCCGCTGTTCGTGTGGTCGATCCTGGTCACCGTGTTCCTGCTGCTGCTGTCGCTGCCGGTGCTGGCAGGCGCCATCACCATGCTGCTGACCGACCGCAATTTCGGCACCTCGTTCTTCGCGGCCGAAGGCGGCGGCGATCCCGTGCTGTTCCAGCATCTGTTCTGGTTCTTCGGCCATCCGGAAGTGTACATCCTGATCCTGCCGGGCTTCGGCATGATCAGCCAGATCGTCTCCACCTTCTCGCGCAAGCCGGTGTTCGGTTATCTCGGCATGGCCTACGCCATGGTCGCGATCGGCGGCATCGGCTTCGTGGTGTGGGCGCACCACATGTACACGGTCGGCATGTCGTCGGCGACGCAGGCCTATTTCGTCGCCGCCACCATGGTGATCGCGGTTCCGACCGGCGTGAAGATCTTCTCCTGGATCGCCACCATGTGGGGTGGTTCGATCGAATTCCGCGCGCCGATGCTGTGGGCCGTCGGCTTCATCTTCCTGTTCACGCTGGGCGGCGTGACCGGCGTGGTGCTGTCGAACGCCGGCGTCGACCGCGTGCTGCAGGACACTTATTACGTCGTCGCGCACTTCCACTACGTGCTGTCGCTCGGCGCCGTGTTCGCCATCTTCGCCGGCTGGTACTACTGGTTCCCGAAGATGTTCGGCTACATGTACAACGAGACCATCGCCAAGGCGCACTTCTGGGTGACCTTCATCGGCGTCAACCTGGTGTTTTTCCCGCAGCACTTCCTCGGCCTGTCGGGCATGCCGCGTCGCTACGTCGACTATCCCGACGCGTTCGCCGGCTGGAACCTGGTGTCGTCGGTCGGTTCCTACGTCTCGGCCTTCGGCGTGCTGATCTTCATCTACGGTGTGATCGAGGCCTTCGCGCGCAAGCGTCACGCGGCCAACAATCCGTGGGGACCGGGCGCGACCACGCTGGAGTGGACGCTGACCTCGCCGCCGCCATTCCACCAGTTCGAGGTGCTGCCGCGGATCCAGTGATCGCGGCGCAACAAACCCGATATCGCGGTGCCGTCATTGCACCGCGTAAAGACGAGGGCCATCGTCGGCTGTAAGACTTGTCGACGATGGCCCGATTTGAAAAGGCGGACGCCGACTTGTCGACTATCGACCATCACACCCTCGATCTCTCGCCCCATATCTCGGAGGCGGGCGTCGGCGATTACATTGCGCTGCTGAAGCCGCGTGTGATGTCGCTCGTGGTGTTCACGGCGCTGGTCGGATACCTGATGGCCCCTGGCTTCGCCCATCCGGTGCTGGCGGTGACGTCGATTCTCTGCATCGCGGTCGGCGCCGGTGCGTCGGGCGCGCTGAACATGTGGTACGACCGCGACATCGATGCGCTGATGTCGCGCACCGTGAACCGGCCGATCCCGCGCGGCCGCATTACGCCGCCCGAGGCGCTGACCTTCGGCATGACGCTGGCGTTCTTCTCGGTGGTGACCCTCGGCATCCTGGTGAACTGGTTTGCCGCGGGGCTGCTGGCTTTCACGATCTTCTTCTATGTGGTGATCTATACCATGTGGCTGAAGCGCTCGACGGTGCAGAACATCGTCATCGGCGGCGCCGCCGGTGCGCTGCCGCCGGTGGTGGCGTGGGCCGCGGCCACCGGATCGCTGTCGGTCGCGCCGATCCTGCTGTTCCTGATCATCTTCCTCTGGACCCCGCCGCATTTCTGGGCGCTGGCGCTGTTCCGCAGCGACGATTACGCCCGGGCCAATGTGCCGATGCTGCCGGTGGTCGCCGGCGCTGATGCCACGCGGCTGCAGATCCTGCTTTATACGGTGGTGCTGGTCGCCGTCGCCGTGGCGCCATGGCCGCTGGGCTATTTCGGCGTCGGTTATGGCGTGGTCTCGGTGCTGCTTGGCAGCTGGATGCTGTGGCTGGCCATTCAGGTCTACCGGCATCGCGAGGGACATGCGGCGAAGCGCGAACCGCGCAGGCTGTTCGCTTTTTCGATTGTCTATCTGTCCGGACTGTTCGCGACGTTGCTGGTCGAAGCCATGATGCCCGCGGTGACGCGGTTGATCTGGTAAAGGAAGCATGGCGCGACGATGGACGACGATAACAAGCCGCAGGGAATTGTCCTCACCGAGGAACAGAAGCGCCGCCGCCGCGAACGGTCCATCGCGATCGCATGGACGCTTGGCATCCTGGTGGTGCTGTTCTTCGCCGTCACCATGGTCAAGGGCCCCGCGGTCCTGCACCGTCCCATCTGATCGGATGCCATGACCCAAACCCCGAGCCCCGCCAGTGAGCCGCCGCGCCAGCCCCGCCGGCGTGGTTTGCGTGGTCTTGGTCGCGATGCCGCCGTCGCGTCGATCTGCGGTTTCGTCGTGGCCATGATGGTCGGCGCGTCCTACGCTGCGGTTCCCTTTTACAACTGGTTCTGCCGCACCACCGGCTTCAACGGCACCACCCAGGTCGCAACCTCCGTGCCGTCGCCGTCATCAAGCCTCGAGCGCAAGATCGCCGTGCGGTTCGATTCCAATGTCAGCGGCGGGCTGCCCTGGAAGTTCGAGCCGGAAAAGACCGAGATCGAGGTCAGGATCGGCGAGGTCGTCACCGCCTATTACACGGTCACCAATCAGTCCGCGCGCCGCACCACTGGGCTCGCGGCCTACAATGTCGCGCCGCTGACGGTCGGGGCCTATTTCCAGAAGATCAACTGTTTCTGCTTCACCGAGCAGCAGCTTGCTCCCGGTGAAAAGCGCGAGATGGCGGTGGTGTTCTATGTCGATCCGGCGCTGATGGCGGATGACGACAACAAGAATATCAATTCGATTACGCTGTCCTACACGTTCTATCCGGTGCGCGATGCCGATGTGAAGCCGCTGGCGGCGGGGGAAACCGATACGCGCAAAGGTAATCTCTAGTGTGGCGTTTCCGAAATTCCCCTCCCGTCCCGGCTAGCTCTTTGAGGGAATTTCGGAAACACAAGCCACACTAGAATCTTTAGGTTTTCTAGTGTCCTGATCGAATTCGAAGTTCGCTCTAGGGTAGTTGCTAAGTGATACGAACTTCGAATTCGGGACACTAGAAGTTGGCGGTCCCCTGCGATTCTTTCGGGCCGCGGTGTGAATGATTGAGCGACGAACTAGGGCCGGCTAATATCGGTCCTGCTAACGGAGAATGGGCATGGCCTCGGGGCAAGTGAAACACCACGACTATCATCTCGTCGACCCGAGCCCATGGCCGGTCGTCGGCTCGATCTCGGCCTTCATCATGGCGGTCGGCGCGATCGGCTGGATGCATCACATGTTCCCCGGCGCGCCCATCGTGTTCGGCGTCGGTTTTATCGGCGTGCTCTACACCATGGCCAGCTGGTGGGGGGACGTGATCCGCGAGGCGCAGACCGGTGACCACACCCGCGTGGTGCAGTTGCATCATCGCTACGGGATGATCCTGTTCATCGCCTCGGAAGTGATGTTCTTCGTCGCCTGGTTCTGGGCCTATTTCAACGCGGCGCTGTTCCCGGCCGATCCGGTGCATATGACCCGCGAAGCGCTGTTCGGCGGCGTCTGGCCCCCCAAGGGCATCGAAACCTTCGATCCCTGGCATCTGCCGCTTCTGAACACGCTGATTCTGCTGACGTCTGGCACCACCGTGACCTGGGCGCATCACGCGCTGCTCGAGGGCGACCGCAAGGGCGTCAAGCAGGCGCTGATCATCACTGTCCTGCTCGGCGCTGCCTTCTCCTGCGTGCAGGCCTATGAGTACGGCCATGCGGCTTTCAGCTTTGCCGGCAACGTCTACGGCGCCACCTTCTTCATGGCGACCGGTTTCCACGGCTTCCACGTGCTGATCGGAACCATCTTCCTGCTGGTGTGCCTGCTGCGGGTCTATGCCGGGCATTTCACACCGAAGCAGCATCTCGGCTTCGAATTCGCCGCCTGGTACTGGCATTTCGTCGACGTGGTGTGGCTGTTCCTGTTCCTCTGCATCTACGTCTGGGGCCATGGCGCCGAAACCATGGCGCACGCCGCCCATTGATTTCCCACCGGGATTGAAACGGGGGCGGCCTTTCGGCCGCCCCTTTGTTTTTTCCATAGCGTTTTCCAGCGAAGTGGATACCGGTTCGCGTGAAGAAAACGCGTCCAAATAAAAATTCAGACAGCATGACAGGGGAGCGCCGATGTCGAACGACAACAAACCCGTCTCCCCGATTTTGGCGGGGCTGGCGTGCAAGTGTCCGCGTTGCGGAAACGGCAGGCTGTTCGCGGGTTTCCTCACGCTGAAGCCGCGCTGTGAGGTCTGCGGGCTCGACTATGCCTTCATCGATGCTGGTGACGGCCCGGCCGTTTTCATCATCATGATCGCTGGGTTCATCGTGGTGGGCGCGGCGCTGGTGGTCGAGATCAAGTATCAGCCACCGTTCTGGGTGCATGCGGCCTTGTGGCTGCCGCTGATTTTGGCGACGACCTTGCTGCCGCTGCGGTCCATGAAGGCGCTGCTGATCGCCCTGCAATATCACCACAAGGCCTCCGAAGGCCGCCTCATCGATCGAGATCCGAAATGACGGCTGAGCGCATGCGAAGCTTGCTCGGGATGGGCGTGATCACGTTGATCATGCTCGCAACGCTGGTTGGTCTCGGCGTGTGGCAACTGCAGCGCAGGGCGGAAAAACATGCGCTGATCGCGGCTTTGACCGAACGACTGGCGACAGCTCCGGTGGCGTTGCCGGCGAAAAATGCGTGGCCGGCCTTGAGGCCGGAGCAAGACGAGTTTCGTCGCGTCACATTCGCAGCTCAGGTGGACGCAAAGCCGGATGCGCGGGTGTTTGCCGCGGGATCGGCACTTCGATCCGATATCTCCGGTCTCGGCGTCTGGAATTTCGTGCCCGTGAAACTGGCCTCAGGCGAGACGGTGGTGGTCAATCGCGGCTTCGTGCCCGACGGAAAGCAGGCGTCGCCGGCTCTGTCCGCCGCTGATCCGGCTCAGCCGGTCACGCTCACCGGCTATCTGCGGTTTCCGGAAAAGCCCGGCGCTTTCTCGGCGCATGAGGATATTGCCAAGCGGCTGTGGTTCGTCAGGGATCATCTGGCGATGTCTAGGGCGCTGCATTGGGGCGAGGTCGCGCCATTCTATGTCGATCTCGAAGGCCCGGTGCCGCCGTCAGGCCTGCCGAAGCCGGGACCACTTGAGGTCCATCTGCGCGATCCACATCTGCAATACGCCATGACCTGGTTCGGGCTCGCCATCGTTGTCGCGGCGGCCTCCGGCTTCTGGTTTGCCAGTCAGCGGCGGGCCTGAGGTTTTTCCGAAAACCGGGTTTCCACTTTTCGGGATGATGGCTCTTGTTTGGGGCATGATCTTTTCCGAAAACCGGTTTCCACTTTTCGGGATCATGCCGTAATGTGCCCCGATGGTTTCGCTTGGAAACTGAATAATTCAGAGATGTCAGAGGCTTGGAGCGGTCTCCGCCTTTGGAGGACGATTTGACGCGTTATATATCGACCCGGGGTGAAGCCCCGGTGCTGGGATTCTGCGATGTGATGCTGACCGGGCTTGCCCGCGACGGCGGGCTGTATGTGCCCGAGGTCTGGCCGCAACTGACGACCGCCCAGATCGCGGGCTTTTCCGGCCGGCCATACTGGGAGGTTGCGGTCGAGGTGTTGCGGCCGTTTGTCGGCGGCGAGATCTCCGACGCTGACCTGGGCCGCATGGCGGTCGAGGCCTACGCCACCTTCCGCCATCCGGCCGTGGTGCCGCTCGATCAGTCCGGTCCCAACCAGTTCGTCCTGGAGCTGTTTCACGGGCCGACACTGGCGTTCAAGGACGTCGCCATGCAGCTCTTGGCGCGGCTGATGGATCACGTGCTGGCGCAGCGCGGGCAACGCACCACCATCGTGGTCGCGACCTCGGGCGATACCGGCGGTGCCGCGGTCGACGCATTTGCCGGCCGTGACAATGTCGATCTTGTGGTGCTGTTTCCGAACGGCCGGATCTCCGACGTGCAGCGCCGGATGATGACGACCACGGGAGCCGCGAACGTGTATGCGCTGGCGGTGGAAGGCACGTTCGACGATTGCCAGGCGATCGTGAAAGGCCTGTTCAACAACCATCGTTTCCGCGACATGGTGGCGTTGTCCGGTGTCAATTCCATCAACTGGGCGCGGATCATCGCCCAGGTGGTGTATTACTTCACCTCCGCGGTCGCGCTGGGATCGCCGTCACGCACGGTGGACTTCACGGTGCCGACCGGAAACTTCGGCGATATCTTCGCGGGCTATGTGGCCAAGCGTTTGGGGCTGCCGGTCCGGCGGCTGAAGATTGCATCGAACGTCAACGACATTCTGGTGCGGACGCTGGCGACCGGCACATACGAGGTGCGCCAGGTCCATGCCACCGCCTCGCCGTCGATGGATATCCAGATCTCCTCGAATTTCGAACGCCTGGTGTTCGAAGCGAGCGGCCGCGACAGTGCCGTGGTGCGTGGCCTGATGGCTTCGCTGGCGCAATCCGGGCGCTTCACGCTGCCGGGCCCGGCGCTTGCCGCCGTGCGCAGCGATTTCGATGCAGGCCGGGCAGATGAGGACGAAACCAGCGCTGCGATTCGCACCGCCTGGCGCGAGACCGGCGACCTGATCGACCCGCACACCGCGGTGGCGATCGCGGTCGCCGAGCACGGCGCGGTCGATCCCTCGGTGCCGAATATCGTGTTGTCGACAGCGCATCCGGCGAAGTTTCCCGATGCGGTTGAAGCCGCCTGCGGCACGCGCCCGCAGCTGCCCGCGTGGCTGGGTGATCTGATGACCCGGCCGGAACGAATTGAGATTGTTGCCAACGATCAGTCGTTGATTGAGCGGTTCGTGCTGTCGGTAAGCCGTGCTGCGAAGCAGGGAGTTGCCGGATGAGTGTCGACGTCACCAAACTGGCCTCCGGGCTGACCGTTATCACCGACAACATGCCGCATCTGGAGACGGCCGCGCTCGGCGTCTGGAGCGGTGTCGGCGGCCGCGATGAAAAGGTCGACGAGCACGGCATTTCCCACCTGCTGGAACACATGGCCTTCAAGGGCACCGCGCGGCGTAGCGCCTTGCAGATCGCCGAGGAAATCGAAGCAGTCGGCGGCGACCTCAATGCGGCGACCAGCACGGAAACCACCGCTTATTATGCGCGGGTGCTGAAGGCCGACGTGCCGCTGGCGCTGGACGTGCTCTCCGACATCCTGACCCATCCGACCTTCGACGCGGAAGAGCTGGAGCGGGAGAAGAGCGTCATCGAGCAGGAAATCGGCGCGGCGCAGGATACGCCCGACGACGTGGTGTTCGAACATCTCAGCGAACTCGCCTATCCCGACCAGCCGATGGGACGCTCCCTGCTGGGAACGCCGGAGACGCTGCGCGGCTTCAATCGCGACAAGCTGCGCAGCTATCTGCACACGCACTATCGCGCACCGGACATGGTGGTGTCGGCGGCCGGAGCCGTCGATCACAAGCAGGTGGTCGCCGAAGTCGAGAAACACTTTGCCGAATTCAAAGGCCCGGAGGCGCCGAAGCCGCAGCCGGCGACCTTCGGCAAGGGTGGCACCAAAGTCGTGCGCCGCGATCTCGAGCAGGCGCATTTGACCATGGCGCTCGAAGGCTTGCCGCAGAGCGATCCGTCGCTGTTCAGCCTGAACGTGTTCGTCAACATTCTCGGCGGTGGCATGTCGTCCCGCCTGTTTCAGGAGGTGCGGGAGAAGCGCGGGCTCTGCTACACCATCTCCACATTCCATATGCCGTATTCGGACACCGGCTTCTTCGGCCTCTACACCGGCACCGATCCGAACGACGCGTCGGAAATGATGGAAGTCATTGTCGACGAGATCAACAATGCGGTCGAGACGCTGACCGACGCGGAGATCAACCGCGCCAAGGCACAGATGAAGGCCGGCCTGCTGATGGCGCTGGAAAGCTGCAGCTCGCGCGCCGAGCAGCTGGCGCGCCATATTCTGGCCTATGGCCGTCCGCTCACCGCCGAGGAGCTGATCGCCCGAATCGAGGCGGTCAGCGCCGAATCCACCCGCCATGCCGGCCATGCGCTGCTCAATCGCAGCCGTCCCGCGGTCGTCGCGCTCGGCAATGGCCGTGGTCTGGAATCCGCCGTCGGCATTGCGGAAGGCCTGAGCCGCTCGGTGGCGCGGGCGCGGTATCACTAGAACGAAGCCTGCCCCCGGCCTTGATCCGGGGGATACCGTTCGGCGTCATGAACGCATATTGGGGTGCCCGAAAACGGGGTTCACAGCCTTCCGGCCCGTGCTCTAGAATAGTCACGGATCTGACAGAAAGGCGTCCTGAATGGCTCTTTTCCGGTTGCCGTCGAGCGCACCTCCGCCGCTGGCGCCGCGTGGCCATGGCCTGCTGCTGCGGGCGCCGCAGATGTCCGATTTTCCGCAATGGGCGCAGTTGCGCGAGGGCAGCCGCGGTTTCCTGACGCCATGGGAGCCGATCTGGCCGTCGGATGACCTGACCCGGTCGGGCTTTCGCCGCCGGCTGCGGCGTTATGAGGAGGATATGGCCGGCGACAAGGCCTATCCGTTCCTGATCTTCAGTGAACGGGACGGCGCGTTGATCGGCGGGGTCACGCTCGCCAATGTCCGCCGTGGCATCGTGCAGGCCGGCACCATCGGATACTGGATCGGCGAGCCCTATGCCGGCCAGGGTTACATGACCGCCGCGCTGCGGGTGCTGCTGCCGTCGCTGTTCGGCGAGCTCAATCTGCATCGGGTCGATGCCGCCTGCATTCCCAGCAACACCGCGTCGGTCCGGGTCCTGGAAAAATGCGGGTTTGCCCGCGAAGGCAAGGCCAGGCGCTATCTGTGCATCAACGGGGTCTGGCAGGATCACTACCTGTTCGGCCTCCTGAACGACGATTTCAGGGGATAGTTTCTGAGGGCGCCCGCCCGGCCCGGCGGGGCCGGATGGCTTCGTTCCGCTTGAAAACGCTTTAGATACAGCCGATTACGCCTTTGGTTTGCCGTCTTTGGGCTGCTATAACCGCGCTCGATATTCGGGGATATCGGGGCATCGCATGGTCGATCTGGGACGCAAGCCATTGGAACATCGGCGGCTGGGAAATGGACTGCGGCTGCGTCATGTGCGGACCGCGGCGTTATGCGTGCTCGCAGCAGGTGTGCTGGCAGGGTGCAGCAGCGGCAGCAGTGTTCTCGGGTCGGCGTCGTCGGGCGTATCGTCGATCGGCTCGTCCATCAGTTCGCGATTCGGCCAGATTTTCGGATCGAATTCGCAGGCCGTGGGCGAGGCGTCATCGCCCGCCGGCGTGACCTCCGGTGACGCCCAGCTGACCTGTCCTCCGGTCGGCATTCGTGCCGGCGCCTCGACATTGGCGGTCGGCCTGCCGGGCAAGCCGGCCAGCGGCAGCGACCTGCGCTATCAGGTCACCATCACGCGCACGGCGCGCGATTGCAATTTGAACGGCAACCAGATCACCGCGCGTGTCGGCATCGAGGGGCGGGTGATCGTTGGCCCGGCCGGGGCGACGCCGTCCGTCGACATTCCGCTGCGCGTGGCCGTCGTGCAGGAAGGCGTGCAGGACAAGATCGTTTTCACGAAGTTCTATCGCACCAGCGTGGCGATGAGCGGCGACAACGTGGCTTACAGCTTTGTCGCCGAGGATGTGATCTATCCGGTGCCCTCCGCCAACGACAACGATAGCTACATTTTCTATATCGGCTTCGATCCGAACGGCCTGAAATCGCAGCCGGCTCCGCGGCCGGCGCGGCGCAGCAAATCCCAGGGTTGATTCGCAAAACGGTTGAACCCGACACGATCCAAAGAAAAAGCCGGCGCGAGATGTTCGCGCCGGCTTTTTGATGGGACGTATTTGGGACCGATCAGTTCAGCTTCTGGCGAACGTCCTGGATGCCCTGGGTCACGAGATCATCGGCAATGCTGCCCTTGACCGTCTGCGCCATGATCCGGCTGGCGGCCGCGACGGCGGCTTCTGCCGCGGCGGCGCGGACGTCCGCGAGCGCCTGGGCTTCGGCCATGGCGATCTTGCTTTCCGCGCTCTTGGTGCGACGGGCCACGAAATCTTCCATCTTGGCCTTGGTTTCGGCGGCAATGCGCTCGGCTTCGGCCTTGGCGTTGGTGACGATGTCCTGTGCCTCGCGCTCGGCGCTTTCGCGGCGGGCCCGATACTCGGCAACAAGCTTCGCGGCTTCTTCCTTGAGGCGGCGGGCGTCGTCGATCTCGTCCTTGATGCGGTCCCGACGATTATCGAGCGACTTGAGAATCGTGCGGTGAACGCCGAAGTAGGCGAACACACCCATCAGGATCACGAACGAGACGGCAACCCAGTCTTCGGCTTCTAAGCCCAACAATCCATGCATCGTGATTATCCTTTCAACGACGCGTCGATTGCGCTCGCGACGGCATTGCCGTCAGGAAGCGCGCCGGTGAGACGCTGCACGATGGCCGCGGCGGCATCGGACGCGATCGAGCGAACGTTGCCCATCGCAGCCTGACGCGTGGCGGCGATCGACGCCTCCGCCTCTTCGAGCTTCTTGCCGAGCCGCTCTTCGAGGGCCTTGCGTTCGGCTTCCGATTGCGCGCTCAGCTTCTCGCGGGTCTCGTTGCCGATGGCCTGCGCCCGCGAACGCGCCGAAGCGAGTTCGCTCTCATAGGCCTTCAGCGCCGCGTCCGACTCGTCCTTCAGCTTCTGCGCCTCGGCAAGATCATGGTCGATCATGCCCTGGCGCGCTGCGAGCAGCCCGCCGACGCGCGGAAGCGCGATCTTCGAGACGATCACATAGAGCAGGGCGAAGGCGATCGCGAACGAGACCAGCTGCGAGGCGAAGGTTTCCGCCTGGAACGGCGGGAAACCGGCCTTGCCGTGGCCATCGGCCTCGGTGTGGGCCGCGGTCGCGCCCTTTGCGGGGGCGGTCTTGGCGGTGCCGGCTTTTGCGGTGCCATGACTTTCAGCCACGGACATCTCCTCTGTCGACAGTCACGGGCGAAACGCATGGTCCGGAAAGATCATGCCGCAAAGGCCCGTGAGAGCCGTTTCGGGGTTTGGATACGCTTAGACGGCGAACAGCAGCAGCAGTGCGATCAGCAGCGAGAAGATGCCGAGAGCTTCCGTCACGGCGAAGCCGAAGATCAGGTTGGCGAACTGACCCTGGGATGCCGACGGATTGCGCAGCGCGCCGTTGAGGAACTGGCTGAAGATCATGCCGACGCCGATGCCTGCGCCGCCCATGCCGAGGCAAGCGATGCCGGCACCGATGTACTTTGCTGCGATGGGATCCATAACGAAACTCCTTCAATCAAGATAGGTTTGGGGGTTGGTGAAAATCGCCCGGGTTTGAATCGTAAGTCTCAGTGTCCCGGATGAAGCGCGTCGTTGAGGTAGATGCAGGTGAGAATGGTGAACACATAAGCCTGCAGGAAGGCGACCAGCAGTTCCAGGCCGGTCAGCGCCGTGGTCATGGCCAGCGGCAGCACCGAGCCGAAAATGCCCAGTGCGCCCAGTCCCGACAGCGATGTCACGAAACCCGCGAACACCTTCAACGTGATGTGGCCCGCCAGCATGTTGGCGAACAGACGCACCGAATGCGAAACCGGCCGCGACAGGAACGAGATCACCTCGATCACCATGATCAGCGGCAGGATGTAGATCGGAATCCCGTGCGGCACGAACAGCTTGAAGAATTTGAAGCCGTTTTTGTAGATGCCGTAGAGCAGCACGGTGAGGAACACCATCAGCGCCAGCGCCAGCGTCACGATCAGATGGCTGGTCACGGTGAAGGTGTAGGGAATGATGCCGATCAGGTTCGCCGTCAGGATGAACATGAACAGCGAGAACACGAACGGGAAGAACTTCATGCCTTCGTCGCCGACACTGCTGCGCAGCGTGTTGCCGACGAATTCGTAGGAGAGTTCCGCGAGCGACTGGAACCGGGTCGGGATCAGGCGCCGACCGGCGCTGCCGCCGATCATCAGCAGGGCCACGATGCCGACCGCGCCGAGCATGTAGGCCGACGAATTGGTGAAGGCGATTTCCTGGTTGCCGATATGGCCCAGCGAGAAGATCTTGTGGATCTCGAATTGGTGAATCGGATCGGCCATCCGGTCTCGTCTCTCATCTTTGACCGGCGAAGCCGGATTGTGTGTGCCGGCCGCG
This sequence comes from Bradyrhizobium prioriisuperbiae, assembly GCF_032397745.1. NCBI lineage: Bacteria > Pseudomonadati > Pseudomonadota > Alphaproteobacteria > Hyphomicrobiales > Nitrobacteraceae > Bradyrhizobium > Bradyrhizobium prioriisuperbiae. The sequence continues at coordinate 1,359,053 of NZ_CP135921.1, read as the reverse complement.
CGCCGGGCTGAAAACAGTGTCGTCTTGCCTTGCGGCCCGCCGGACGGGGTCGGTCAGGAACGATCGGAGCTGTCGCTGGGAGCGACGCCTGCAACCCGCATCAAATTGATGACGCCGGCGGCGAAGCCGAGCAGGAAGAACACGATCAGACCCCAGGGAGACGTCGAGAACAAACGATCGATGCCCCACCCGATGACCGCTCCCACGACCACGCCTGCAACCAGTTCGGAGGAGAGGCGGAAGCCGCGCGCCATGGCCGAAGCCTTGGCCGATGCGGTCTGCCTTTCGCTGCCTTGCCGGGCGCTCCGGTTGTCACGGTCTTTCCGCACTTCGGAAAGCCGCTCGTCCAGATGCGTTAGCCTTGCGGAAAGCGCAGCTTCGTCAGCCGGCGGTTGTTGGCTGTTTCCGTCGCCCTGCTGAGTGTTGCGCGTGCCGTCCGCCATTGTCGTCGACACCCAAAACACACATGCGCGATTGAAAAAACGCCCCGCCACCCACGAAACCGCGCGGACCATACTGACCACGTTCTGGCAAGTCAAGAAGTCGTAATTAGTTGTTATCGTATTGAATTTCATGGCTTAAACACGCTGCGCCGAGCTTGCGTGCGAGACAATGCCGCAACGCGATAGCCAAGGGATTAGCCAAGGGATAGCCAAGACTTGAACATCCGTCTTGCGACGTCCGTGGTGGTCTGTTGGGATGGACAATCTTTGGTGGAGTTCGGAAGCGGGAATGCAGCGTCAGATCGACTATTATTTTTCCTTGTCGTCACCCTGGGCCTATATCGGGCATCAGGCCTTTCGGCGCGTCGTAAGCGATTATAATTGCAAGGTAAATTGCAAGCCCGTGATGCTGGGCGAGCTGTTTTCCGAGACCGGAGGGCTGCCGCTGGTGAAGCGCCATCCGGTGCGCCAGCGTTATCGGCTGCTGGAAATGCAGCGCTGGCGGGACAAGCGCGGCCTGTCGTTTCACATCAAGCCGGCGCACGTGCCGTTCAATCCCACGCTGGCGGATCAATTCGTGATTGCCATGATCGTAACAGGCCATGATCCCGAGCCATTTCTGAGTCGCGCGTTTCCCGCGGTGTGGGAACAGGAACGCAACCTGACGGAGGCTGATACTTTGATCGCGCTTGCCGACGAGGCCGGTCTGCCGGGCCGCGCCCTGATCGAGCGGGCGGGAGCGGATGACATTGCCGAGATCTACGCCAAAAACCGCGACGACGCGGTGGCGGCGGACGTGTTCGGCTCGCCGGTGTATGTTCTCGATGGCGAAGCGTTCTGGGGGCAGGACCGGATTGAACTGCTGGCGGATGCGTTGAAGTCGCAGCGCAAGCCCTATCACGCGAACATCTGATGAGGAGATCGGTGGCTCACGGCATGTCGCTCTGGTCTGATGCGGGCTGCGCCCGCGCACTGGCTGTGTGCGTTGTCGTCACCGGCCTCGCCGTCGCTCGGCCGGCCGCTGCGGCCGAGACCTGTTACGGCATGTCGCCCGGCGGTGATGGGGTGCTGCGGCTCGATACCGGTCGCGGCGAGGCGTGGCCGTGCAATCCGCGGAGCGCGCGCGCCTATCGCGCCTATAACGCGCTGCCCGGGGCCTTCGAGATGAAGGCGGCGCGACCCAAAAGTGAGATCAAGCCGGAGGCTAGGAGCGACAGCAAAGCCGACTCCAAGAATGCTCCGGTGCAGGCTGCGAAGGCCGACAACAATCCGGCAACGGCGGACGATCGTCGCGCCGATGATGGCGAACTGCTGCGCCTCAAGGATGAAACAGCCCGGCTCAAGGGTGAGATGGCGCGGCTGAAGGATGAGGCCTCCCGATTGCGCGGCGAAACCGTGCGGCTGAAAGATCAACTGGCCCTGCGCGACGCGACGGAGTCGTTCAAGACAGACCTCGGCAAGATTGAGATTGGCAAGACCGAGGGCAACAAGGCCGAGAGCAGCAAGGTTGATGTCAACCGCAAGGCTGTTGCCGCAAAAGGCGACGGCAAGATCGTGGATCCGTTGCCGCAAGCGGATGCCAAGCGGCCCGCGCCTGAGCCCGCGCCGAAGGGCGATCTGCTGACCACCGAGCCGCAAAGCAGCGAGATCCACAAGACTCCATTGGAGAAGAAGACCGAGGCTCAGCTTCCCGACGAGCAGGCGTTCAATCGTCAAAAAGGCGTGGTGGAACGGGCCTGGAAGCAATTGATTGATATGGCGTCCCGGATGCGGAAAGACCTCGTCGGCAAGCCCGAGTAACGCGCGATCCAGGCCGCTAAATCCAAGCCACTAAATCCAAGGTCGCTGGCTCCGGGACCACCAAGTCACGGCTGCCCGGAGAATACGATGCCTCCATCACAGCATGCCTCCGTCCGCGTCGCCGGTGTCGACACTGTCGCGTCTACGGTCCTTGCGGTGCAGACCCGTGGCGCCGGCTTTGTCGATCTCACAGCCGACGTTGCGCGATTCGTCGCGCAGTGCGGTGCCGGGGACGGCATGCTGACGCTGTTCGTCCGGCATACCTCCGCATCGCTGACGATCCAGGAGAACGCCGATCCGTCGGTGCGGGACGATCTTTTGACCGCGCTCGATCGTCTTGCGCCGGAGACGGTGGCCTGGACCCACGATACCGAAGGGCCGGATGACATGCCGGCGCATGTCAAAACCATGCTGACGGCGACGTCGCTGCAGGTGCCGGTGATCGACGGCCGGCTGATGCTCGGCACCTGGCAGGCGGTCTATCTGATCGAACATCGCGCCCGGCCGCATCGGCGCGAGGTGGTGCTGCAGTTTCTCGGCGCACGCGCGTGAGCTGGAACTGATGGCGCCGGCACGTTTGCCGGTCGGAGCAGGTGGCAACAAAAAACCGGCCGCACGCGGCGGCCGGTTCTCTTTTGAGCGGTGATCCGTCGGACTTACATCTTGGTGATGTCGTTATCCTTGGTTTCCGGCACGAACAGCATGCCGATCACGAAGGTGATGGATGCGAAGATCACCGGGTACCAGAGGCCGGAGTAGATGTCGCCGGTCGAGGCCACGATCGCGAATGCGGTCGCGGGCAACAGTCCGCCGAACCAGCCGTTGCCGATGTGATAAGGCAGCGACATCGAGGTGTAGCGGATGCGAGTCGGGAACATCTCGACCAGCATCGCCGCGATCGGCCCGTAGACCATGGTGACGTAGAGCACCAGGATGAACAGCAGCCCGATGGTCGCGGCGACTTGCGGACGGAAGATGTCGAACGGATTCGACATCTTCACGATGCCCGCATCACCCGGCTTCGGATAGCCCGCAGCCTGGACCGCTGCGGTGATCGCCGGGTTGGAGGTCTTCGCGTCGGCGTAGGCCACTTCCTTGTCGTTGACCAGGATCTTCACCGGTGCACCTGCCGGGGCATTGATCGTCGAGTACTTCACCGACGACGAAGCCAGGAAAGCGCGAGCCGTGTCACATGGTGCGCTGAATACGCGGGTGCCGACCGGATTGAACAGGTCGCCGCACTTCGCCGGATCCGCCACCACCTGTACCTTGACCGTCTCATAGGCCTTTTCCAGCGCCGGGTTGGCGTTGGTCGAGATCATCTTGAAGATCGGGAACAGGGTGAGTGCGCCGATCAGGCAGCCTGCCAGGATGATCGGCTTGCGGCCGATGCGATCGGAGAGTGCACCGAAGAACAGGAAGAATCCGGTTCCCAGCAGCAGCGACCAGGCGATCAGAAGGTTCGCGGTATAGCCGTCGACCTTGAGGATCGATTGCAGGAAGAACAGCGCGTAGAACTGGCCGGTGTACCAGATCACAGCCTGGCCCATCGTCAGGCCGAACAAGGCGAGGATCACGATCTTGGCGTTTTTCCAGTTGCCGAACGCTTCCGTCAGCGGGGCCTTGGAGCCCTTGCCTTCGTCCTTCATCTTCTGGAACACCGGCGACTCGTTGAGGCGCAGACGGATCCAGACCGAAATGCCGAGCAGCAGCACCGACACCAGGAACGGGATGCGCCAGCCCCAGGCTGCGAAGTCTGCTTCGCCGGTGATGGTGCGGGTAAACAGGATCACCAGCAGCGACAGGAACAGGCCGAGCGTCGCGGTGGTCTGAATGAAGGAGGTGTAGAAGCCGCGCCGGCCATGCGGCGAATGCTCGGCGACATAGGTCGCGGCACCGCCGTACTCACCACCGAGCGCCAGGCCCTGCAGCAGGCGCAGCACGATCAGGATGATCGGGGCAGCGATGCCGATGGTGGCGGCGTTGGGCAGGATGCCGACGATGAAGGTCGACAGGCCCATGATCAGGATGGTGACCAGGAAGGTGTATTTGCGGCCGACGATGTCGCCGACCCGGCCGAACACGATGGCGCCGAACGGACGCACCAGGAAGCCTGCGGCGAAGGCCAGCAGGGCGAAGATGTTGCGCGTTCCCTCCGGATAGGCGCTGAAGAACTGGGCGCCGATGATCGCCGCCAGCGATCCGTAGAGGTAGAAATCATACCATTCGAAGACGGTCCCGAGCGATGAGGCGAAGATGACGAAACGTTCGTCCTTCGTCATGCCCTCGGATTTGGTTGGCGTAATTGTAGTCGACGTCATGAGACATTTCCCCCGATCTGGCTGATTGCAGCTTGCTTTCGTGCCCGGAACTTGCGCCGCATAAGCACGACAAATCGGAATCAAGTTAACATTGGCGTGAAAAGGGCCCCAATAAGACTTTAGGCCGGCCGCTGCGACCGGAGTACGACCAGAGCGGGTTGGTTTTGCGTCGCACAAAGCACGGGGAATTAACTGCGCTGCGCGCTTGAACAGCCTCTTCGCTTGCAAGACATGCGCTGCCGGTGAACAATCGTGTGCACGGGATAGACGATTGCTTTTGCTTTTTGTTTAGAGGCGGATAGGACTAGGTTTCGCTCTCTCACGCGATTGGTTTCGATGAGCTCAACTGCCAACAGCACCCATATCGTGATCGCCGATGATCATCCCCTGTTTCGCGGCGCGTTGTGCTCGGCGGTCGCGAGTGTGCTGGAAGCTGCTTCGATCGGCGAGGCTGGGTCGTTCGAGGAATTGACGGCTCTGCTGGAGCGCGAGGCCGACGTCGACCTGATTCTGCTCGACCTGACCATGCCGGGAATCAGCGGGTTTTCCGGGCTTATCTACCTGCGCGCGCAGTATCCTGCGATCCCGGTGGTGATCGTGTCGGCGAGCGACGATGCCGTGACGATTCGCCGCTCGATGGATTTCGGCGCATCCGGCTTCATCCCGAAGCGTTTTGGCGTGGAGACGCTGCGCGCGGCCATCGCCAAGGTGATGGCCGGCGATGTCTGGATTCCCGCCGACGTCGATCTGTCGGCCGCAAGCGACCCGGATATGACCAAGCTGCGCGACCGTCTGGTGACATTGACGCCGCAGCAGGTGCGCGTGCTGATGATGCTGTCGGAAGGGCTGCTCAACAAGCAGATCGCCTACGAACTCGGGGTCTCGGAGGCGACCATCAAGGCGCATGTGTCGGCGATCCTGCAGAAGCTCGGGGTCGAAAGCCGGACCCAGGCCGTGATCGCGGCGGCGAAAATTTCCGGTGGACAGTGGCGGCCCGGCGACCAGCCGCCGCAATAGAGCGCTTCGTCGCGCGCGAACACGGCGCGTCACGAAAGATCTGGCGCCACGCAGCGTACCCGCAGAAGAGAATTCTTCGATCGCTGGTCTGAAACGATAGCCCTGCTTGAATATGCCTGTGCGGATGTGTCGCAGGCCGCTACTCCGCGGCGATCATCTGCTGCGCACGCCACTGGCCGAGCAGCGCCCGCAGCGCGGCGGGTTTCACCGGCTTGTTCAGCACCACGATCTTTTCCTCGGAGGCGGCGGCGCGAACCGCCGGGCTGCGGTCGGCGGTGATCAGGATCGCCGGAATATCCGCGCCAAACCTGCGGCGGATGTCCCGGATCGCCGCGACGCCGTTGCCGCGATCGAGATGATAGTCGACCAGCAGCCCGGTGATCGGGCCGCCGCAGGCCGTGATCGCCTCCACGGCACTGTCCGGATCGAGTGCCGCGATCACATTGGCGTCCCAGCCGGTCAGCAGCGTCTTCATGCCGTCGAGGATCGCCGGATCGTTCTCGATGCAGACGATGCGCGTGCCGCTCATCGGTGCGCGCGAGAGCGGCGTGGCGCTTGTCACCGCAGCGGTATAGGTGACCGCGCTCGCGATCGGCAGCGTCACCGAGAAGAGCGATCCCCCACTGGGATTGGCATCGATGGAAATCTTGTGATCCAGCACCCGGGCGATGCGCTCGACGATCGATAGCCCGAGCCCAAGGCCGCGTGCGATCCGCGCGCCCTGGTCGAGGCGGTGGAATTCCTTGAAGATTTCACCGCGCTTGGCCACCGGAATGCCGACCCCGGTATCGTAGATGTCGATTGTCAGCACTTGGCCGTTGCGCCGGCAGCCGACCAGCACGCGCCCTTGCGGGGTATATTTGATTGCGTTGGAGATCAGGTTCTGCAGCAGCCGTCGCAGCAGCACGCGGTCGGATTCGACCGGCAGCGACGACGGCACGAAGGTCAGCCGGAGATCCTTGGCGCGCGCGATCGGCGCAAACTCGATTTCCAGCGACCGCATCAGGTCGCCGATGCGGAAGCTCGAGATCGACGACGTCATGGCGCCGGCGTCGAGCCGGGAGATATCCAGCAGGGCGCCGAGGATTTCCTCGATCGCTTCGAGGGATTCATCGATGTTTTCCACCAGCCGCGCGGTCTCGCCGCCGCTGCCCTGTCGTTCGACCAGGCTGGTGACATAAAGCCGCGCCGCATTCAGCGGCTGCAGCACGTCATGGCTTGCCGCGGCCAGGAAGCGGGTTTTCGAGGCATTGGCGTCTTCGGCAGCGCCTTTGGCCCGCGCCAGTTCCGAATTCAGCCGGGTCAATTCCTCGGTGCGGTTGCGCACACGATTTTCCAGTGACGCGTTGGCGCGCTCCAGCGCTTCGGCGGCCTCGACGCTCGGCGTGATGTCGGAGAACGTGATCACCAGCGCGCCGCCGGGCATGCGGTTGGCGCGCACCTCGATGACAAGGTTGCGATCGGTGAGGCGCTCCAGATACGGTTCGCCTTCGGTGGTGTAGGCCGCCAGCCGCTGGTCGATCAGTGTGTTGCGGGCATCGTCCGTGGTCTTGCTGTCGAGGGCCTCGAGAATGTCGCGCAGCGGGATGCCATTCTGGATCACATAGGGCGGCAGGTCGAGCAGCTCGCCGAACTGCCGGTTCGAGCAGACCAGTTGCAGATCGGCGTCGAACACCGCGATGCCCTGGCGCACGTGATTGAGCGCGGTCTGCAGCATCTCCCGGTTGAAATGCAGTGCGGCGTGGGCGTCGTCGAGCAGTTTCAGTGCGGCCTTGGCCGACACCGTGCGCTTGCGCAGCAACAGCGACATCACCACCCGCGAGGAGGCTGCCCCGATCGACGACGCGATCAGGTGTTCGGCATGACGCAGCAGGCGGAAATCCGCCGGCGCCGATCGATCGAGGCTGATGCGCTGGATGGCCGCGAAGGATTCGAATTCCTGCTGGGCGCGGTCCGGTCCGAGATATTGTGCGACAGTGGAGAGGATGTCCTGCACGGTCACGGTGGTGCGCCAGCGCCGGAAGTTCGGCGTGATCGGGGTCAATTCGGTCGGCACGAAGAGATCGGCCTGAACCCGCTCGATGGCGGACGGCTGGCGCATCAGCGACAGCAGAATGTAGGTCAGGCAGTTGAGCGACAGGCTCCACAGCACGCCGTGCATCAGGGGCGGCAGGTCCGCTCCCAGCAGCGCTTGCGGACGAAGCAGCTCGATGCCGAAAGGCCCGTGCTGCAGCCAGTAAGAGCTTGCGGGCCCGGTGTCGGCGAGATTTGGAATGACAAGGCTTGGAATGAACAGCGTATAGGCCCACACCGCGCAGCCGACCACGAGGCCACCCATCGCGCCCCGCGCGGTGGCGCGTCGCCACATCAGGCCGCCGAAGAACGATGGCGCCAGTTGTGCGATCGCGGCGAACGACAGCAGTCCGATGGCGGCGAGCTGGGCGTTGCCGAGCGCGCGGTAGTAGCAATAGGCCATCAGCATGATGACGAAAATCGCCACCCGCCGGGTGTTGAGCAGGAAGGCGCCGAAATTCCGGCCGCCGTCCCGCCCGTTGGGGCTGCGCCGCAGCACCAGCGGCACCACAATGTCGTTGGAAACCATGATCGCCAGCGCCACGCATTCGACGATCACCATGGCGGTGGCCGCCGACAGGCCGCCGACGAACACCGCGATGCTCATCGCCGACGAGCCGTGGGCGATCGGCAGGGCCAGCAGGTACATGTCGCCGTCGATGGCGCCGAACGGGAAGGTGACCAGGCCGGCGAGTGCGATCGGAATCACGAACACGTTGATGGCGACAAGGTAGAGCGGAAACAGCCAGCGGGCGCGCCGCACCTCCGCGTCGCGGGTGTTCTCCACGACGCTGACGTGAAATTGCCGCGGCAGCAGCATGATCGCGAAGAACGACAACAGCGTCATGGTCAGGAAGTTGCCGGTCGATGGCGCGTGATTGATCGCGCGCGCCGCCTCCGGCGTCTTCAGCGCGCGCTCGATCAGCTCGTGCGGGGTGAACATCCAGAACGTCACGAAAGCGCCGGCCGCGAGGAAGACCACGAGCTTGACGATGGATTCGGTGGCCACCGCCAGCATCAGGCCGTGCTGGTGTTCGGTCGCATCGGTCTGCCGGGTGCCGAACAGCACGGCGAACAGCGCCATCGCGATGGTGACGACGAGTGCGATGTCGCCGATCAGCGGGATGCGCGAGATCGCGAGATCGATCGACTGGTTCTCGCCGAGGATGGTCTCCAGCGACGCGGCCACCGCCTTGAGCTGCAGCGCGATGTAGGGCACCGAGCCGACGATCGCGATGCATGCGGCGGTTGCCGCCACCGCCTGGCTCTTGCCATAGCGGGCGCCGACGAAATCGGCCACCGAGGTGATGTTGTGGGTCTTGGCGAGATAGATCACACGCCGCAGCAGCGGCGTGCAGAACGCGATCATCAGCACCGGCCCGACATAGATCGCGAGAAACTCGATGTTGGTGCGCGTGGCGAATCCGATCGAACCGAAGAACGTCCACGAGGTGCAGTAGATCGCAAGCGACAGCGGATAGATCACGACGCCGGCTTTGGCGCGCTGGCTCTGGGACAGACGATCGCCATAGCTCGCGATCACGAACAGAAGACCGATATAGCCGAAGGCGACGGCGATGACGGCCCAGTTCTGCATTCGGTCTCCCAGCTTCGGTTCGATATGAGGCTGTTGAACCTAGCCCTCGCGACGGGCGGCGGCGACAGTGATTTTCAGGGGCGGCTCCCCGCGCTCTCACAGTCTTTTCAAGCACCTGATGACGGGATTGGACAGAAATCGAATGCACGCATTAGTTGTTACACTTATTGGTTGCGTATTCGAGGGGGCTCAAATTTACCGGGCCCCGTATTTCTACGCATAAGTAGCTAAAATAGTGGCGGAATTGTAAACCGTCACGAATCAGCATATACACGTAATGGTTGCGTTTCCGGCCAAACCCCTTTGGGAACCGAGCATATGGCGCAGAAACTTCCATTTTCCGTAGACGTGCCGATTTTTATTGTCGACGACGACTCATCCGTCCGTGACGCATTGTCTTTGCTGCTAAAAATCGAAGGTTTCCTGCCCAGAGGCTTCGGGGACGGATTTTCCTTCCTTGAGGCGGTCCAGGAGGCAGTACCCGCATGCGTTGTACTCGACATCAACCTGCCGGGCCGTTCCGGGCTTGAAGTGCTGGATGATTTGTCCCGGCTCAAATTTCCGCCGCCGGTCATCGTGATCACCGGCCAGGCCGACATCGCCATGGCGGTTGCGGCGATGAAGAGCGGGGCCCGCGACGTTCTGGAAAAGCCGTTTGCGGCAAATGTCCTGATCGACCGCATTCGCGACGTCGTCGCGGCGCACCACCGGTTGACCAACGGTTATATCGAGGGGCTTGCGAACTTCCCGGGCCGCGAACTGCTGACCAGCAGGGAGCGCGATGTGCTGTCGCAAGTCGCCCGCGGGGCGTCGAACAAGGAAGCCGGCCGCAGGCTCGGCATCAGCCCGCGGACCATCGAGGTTCACCGCGCGCGGATCATGGACAAGCTCGGTGCCAAGAATGCCGCCGACCTGATGCGGATCGTGTTGTCGGAATCGACGCCGCGGTCGCGTTCCAGTTCCGGGTGAGGCGGGCGGCCGCGGTTTCCAGCAACGTGGAAACCGGCTTGCGTCGGAACGCGGCCTATTCGGCGGCGAGAGCCTTGGCACCAAGCGGCAGGCCGAGCTTCTCCCAGACCTGCACCAGCGCCTCCGCAAGGCCGTCGATCAATCCGTCGTCATGATAGGGCGACGGCGTGATGCGCAGCCGTTCCGAGCCTTTCGGCACGGTGGGGTAGTTGATCGGCTGGATGTAGATGCCGTGCTCTTCCAGCAGCAGATCGCAGGCCTTCTTGCAGCGCTCCGGATCGCCGACAAACACCGGCACGATATGCGTGTCGCTCAACATCACCGGCACGCCGGCGGCGGTGAGAACGGCCTTGAGCCGTGCGGCGCGGTCCTGATGGCGGTCGCGCTCCCACTGGGATGATTTCAGGTGCCGGATCGCAGCGGTGGCTGCCGAACAGATCGCCGGCGGCAGCGCCGTGGTGAAAATGAAGCCCGGCGCATAGGAACGCACCGCGTCGATGATGTCGGCCTTGGCGGCGATGTAGCCGCCGAGGCAGCCGAATGCCTTGGCCAGCGTGCCTTCCAGAATGTCGATGCGATGCATCACGCCATCGCGCTCGGCGACGCCGCCGCCGCGCGGGCCGTACATGCCGACCGCATGCACTTCGTCGACATAGGTCATCGCGCCGTAGCGTTCCGCGAGATCGCAGATCTTCGCCAGCGGCGCGACGTCGCCATCCATCGAATACAGGCTCTCACAGACAATCAGCTTGGGACGATCGGGGCCGGCCGCGCGCAGCAGTTCTTCCAGATGCGCCACATCGTTGTGCCGGAACACCTGGCGTTCGCAGCCGGCCTGGCGGATGCCTTCGATCATCGAATTGTGATTCAGCGCGTCCGACAGGATCAGGCAGTTCGGAAGCAGCTTGGCCAGCGTCGAGATGCCGGTCTGGTTCGACACATAACCGGACGTGAACACCAGCGCGGCTTCCTTGCCGTGCAGGTCGGCGAGTTCATGCTCGAGCTGGATCAGGGAATGATTGGTCCCGGCGATATTGCGGGTGCCGCCGGCGCCGGTGCCGCAGCGGGTCGCGGTCTCGACCATCGCACCCACCACCTTGGGGTGCTGGCCCATGCCGAGATAGTCGTTGGAGCACCAGATCACGACATTGCGCTGTCCATGGGGAGAGTGCCACACGGCATGGGGAAAGCGGCCTGCGATCCGCTCCAGATCGGCGAACACACGATAGCGCCGTTCGTCATGCAAGCGGTCGAGGGCGGTACTGAAGAACTGACTGTAATCCATCGCAAATCCCGGGCGGAACCTGAACGCAAAGCCGCGTACGGCCCCCTTTTTAGAGCGTTTCCAGGTTGGCTGTCGAGGCGCAAATCTGCAGGCCGATCATCCGTTGATGAAAAATTGATCGGACTAGAGCGTTTTCCAGCGAAGTGGATACCGGTTCGCGGGAAGAAAACGTGTCAAACAAAATACCAGAGCCCCGTTCCGATTCTATCGGAACGGGGCTCTAGTGCGGTCTCAGGCAAGGCGTGCCCGGAGGTGATCCGGGCCGTGCGCGGACCGCGGGGCTGATTCAGGCCGTCGCGAAGCGCAGCACGCCGTCGGTCGCAGGGGCGACGGTCAGCCGCCCCTGCGCCAGCATGTGGTTGACGTGGGCGATCAGCTCGCCGGCCGCAAAGCCGGTCTGGTGGGCATCGAGCACATGCTTGTGGAACACCACCGGCACCAGCTGGGCCGAGGTCTTCGGCGTGGTGCGGCAGGCGTCCGCAATCAGCTGGCAGCGTTCTTCGTGATGATCGGCGAGCTGTTTGATGCGCGTCTTGACGCCATAGAACGGAATGCCATGACCGGGCAGCACCAGCACGTCATCGGGCAGCGCGCGGTCGAGTTCGGCGAGCGACTGCAGGTATTCGCCAAGCGAATTGGCATCGGGCTCGACCGCCCAGACACTGACGTTCGGCGAGATCTTGCTCAGCACCTGGTCCGCGGACAGAAACAGTTTGTCGTCGGCGCTGTACAGCATCACCTGATCCAGCGAGTGGCCGCCACCGGTGATCACCTTGAAACGCCGGGATCCGATGGCGATCGTGTCGTCTTTCGACAGGCGAGAATACGAGGCCGGCAGTGTCGAGACCCGCTTGAGATAATCCTGGCCGCGTCCCAGCAATTGATCGGTGAGGTCTTCGTCCATGCCGTGACGGCGGAAGAACAGCCGCTGCGCCTGCTTGCGCTCTTCCGAGCCCCGATGCTGGTGATAGGCGCTCTGCAGATATTCGACCTGCGACATATGCAGCGAGCAGTTGAAGCGCTCGACGATCCAGCCCGCGAGCCCGACATGATCGGGATGCGCGTGGGTCACGATCAGCCGCGTGACCTTGACCTGCTTGAGTGGTCCTTCGAACAGTTTGGTCCACGCGGCGATCGTGACTTCGTTGCCGAAGCCGGCATCGATCATGGTCCAGCCATCGCCGTCGGCGAGCAGGTAGATGTTGACGTGGTTGAGGCGGAACGGAAGATCCAGGCGCACCCACAGCACGCCCGGCCGAAGTTCGATCACCTCGTCCTGCTTGGGCGCGGTTTCGAACGGATAGCTCAGCGGGTCGGTTGCTTTGGCGGCAGCGGGGGCGTTTGCGTTCATCTGGATCGTAACCTCTGCCTCCGGCTTAAACGGACATCGGCCGTTGCGCCAGCCGAAATTGCTGCGTCCAGCGTCCGAACAGCCGTTTGAAACGCGCAGCCGTAGCGTTTTCGAGCGAAGTGGGCACCGGTTCGCGTCAAGAAAACGCGTAAAATAAAAAAAGTACCCCCCGGCTCAGGGGCGGTTGGCCGGCCCGATGCGCCGGTGCATGGCAGGTCTTCGCGCGCGCGGGCCCGGGCCGCGGCCGATCACTCGGCGGCGTCGGCCCGCAGATGGGAATGGGTGGTGTGGTCGAGCTGCGAATTGATCCCAAGCCGCTCCAGCAGGCTGGCGTCGCGGTCGCGCTGCGGATTTTTGGTGGTCAGCAGCACGTCACCGATGAAGATCGAATTGGCGCCGGCCAGGAAGCATAGCGCCTGCAATTCGTCGGTCATGTACTGACGTCCGGCCGACAGTCGCACCACGCTCTTTGGCATCAGGATGCGGGCGACTGCGATCAGCCGCACCAGCGCGATCGGATCAGGCCGCTCCGCGGTGTCGTTGACCGGAACGCCCTTGACCTCGTTCCAGAGATTGACCGGCACGCTCTCCGGATGGCTGGGCAGATTGGCCAGCAGCACCATCATGCCAAGCCGGTCCTCGACCCGTTCGCCCATGCCGACAATGCCGCCGCAGCAGACCTTGATGCCGGCGTCGCGCACATGCGCCAGCGTATCGATGCGATCCTCGAGGGTGCGGGTGGTGATGATCTTGTCGTAGAACTCCGGCGATGTATCGACGTTGTGATTATAGAAATCGAGCCCGGCGTCGTGCAGCCGCGCCGCCTGGGCCGGCGTGAGCATGCCGAGGGTGACGCAGGTCTCCATGCCGAGGCCCTTCACCGCGCTCACCATGTCGCAGACCTGATCGAGGTCGCGGTCTTTCGGATTGCGCCAGGCGGCGGCCATGCAGAAGCGGCTGGCGCCGGCCTCCTTGGCGCGCTGCGCCGTGGCCACCACGGTGGCCTGGTCCATCAGCTTGGTCGCTTTCAGGCCGGTGTCGTAATGCGAACTCTGCGAGCAGTAGCCGCAATCCTCCGGGCAGCCACCGGTCTTGATGCTGAGCAGGCTCGCGGTCTCGACATGATTCGGATCAAAATTCGTGCGATGCAGGCTCTGCGCCTGGAACATGAGGTCGGCGAACGGCAGGGCATAAAGCGCTTCGGCCTCGGCGCGGTCCCAGTCATGCCGCAGCCCGGTGGCCGCCTGTCCGTTGGTTGAAGCCAGTGGTGGTGTCATCGCAAAAACTCCTGCCGTCGCATTAGGCTGCGCAGCCTCTGTGCGGTCTTGCGGACAGACGCTGCGCGGCGGCGAAAGCTCTGTGGGATTTTTGCGCCGAAGACAAGGCGAGCACCGATCACATTATGAGGCCGGCGTGATCGATTCCGTTGTGCGGAAAAATCAACCCGGCGCCCGCCCTGGAGAAAGATCTACTGACCGATGGCCTTGTCGCTCGGCGTCTTGATCAATTCCTTCAGCTTCTCCGACTGCGGAAAGTTCAAATTGACCCCCTTGGGTGGGATCTTGCTTTCGAACCACTTGGCATAAAGCTTGTCGTAGGCGCCGGATTTCATGGTTTCGCTCAGCGTTTCGTCGACCAGTTGCTTGAAACCGGGATCGGTCCTGGAGACGACAAGGGCATAGGGATCGCTCGGGAAACTGTCGTTCAGAAACGCGAAGTCGTCCGGGGTCGTCGCTGTTGCTCTCAGGCCGGCCAGCAGGATGTCATCCTCCATGAAAGCCACGGCGCGGCTGGTCTGCATCAGCAGAAACGATTCGGCGTGGTCCTTGCCCTGCAGGATCTTCATGTCGAGCGCCTTCTCGGAGTTCAGCTTGAGAACGAACTGCGCGGTGTTGGTGCCCTGCGTCACAACCACAGCCTTCCCTTTGAGATCGTCGGTCGTCTTCAGGCCCGATGCTTTCAGTGCGATCCATTTGAATTGCGGCTGGTAGGTCGTCAGCGAAAACGCCACCGCGCTTTGGCGCGGGATGGTGTTGGCGGTGGAGCCGCATTCGATGTCGACGGTGCCGTTCTGCACCAGCGGAATCCGGTTCGACGAGGTGACGCTCTGATAGACGATTTTCATCTCGGGCAGGCCGAGCCTGGTTTTGAGCTTGGCCGCGACCAGATTGCAAAGATCGATGGCGAAGCCGACCGGCTGCTGGCGGTCGTCGAGATAGGACAGCGGCAGCGATGAATCGCGGTTGCCGATGGTGAAGGTGCCGGTCTCCTTGATCTTGCTCAGCGTGGGGCCGAGGCCCTGGGCCGGCGCGCTGGAGATAGTGGCAATCGTCGAGAAAGACAAAGTAAACAAAAGGCATGCGGCCGCGAGGCCCGTGACGCGTGTCATCATGGCTATCGATCCTTTTTAACTAACGCCGTGTGGCCGGCGCTGGCCTTACCTCGTCGATGCGATGGCCGCATCGACCGCATCGCCGAGACGCTCGACGATGGCATCCACCTGGCTGTCGTTCACGATGAACGGCGGGGCCAGCAGAACATGGTCGCCCCGCACGCCATCGATGGTGCCACCCATCGGGTAGACCATCAGTCCGCGTGCCATTGCCTCGCGCTTGATCCGCGCGTTCAGCTTCAGTTCGGGCGCAAAAGGTTGCTTGGTGCTGCGGTCGGCGACCAGCTCGAGCGCGCGGAACAAGCCGCGTCCCCTGTTGTCGCCGACATGATGGTGGTTGGCGAAGCGCTCATCCAGACGGCGCCGCAGATGCTCGCCCATGGCGACGACATTGGCCAAGAGGTTGTCGCGTCGCACCACCTCCTGCACCGCGAGGCCGGCCGCTGCCGCCATCGGATGGCCCATATAGGTGTGGCCGTGCTGGAAGAAGCCGGAGCCTTTTGAAAACGACTCGAAGATCTGTCCGCTGAGCAGCACCGCGCCGACCGGTTGATAGCCGCCGCCGAGGCCCTTGGCGATCACCAGCAGGTCGGGCGCCACGCCATCCTGCTCGCAGGCGTGCAGGGTGCCGGTGCGGCCCATGCCGCACATCACTTCATCAAGGATCAGCAGCACGCCGTAGCGATCGCAGATGGCCCTGATACGCTTGAGATAGTCGGCCACCGGCGGCACGGCCCCGGCGGTCGCGCCGACCACGGTCTCGGCGACGAAGGCGATGACTTGATCCGGACCGAGCGCCAGAATCTGGTCTTCGAGCGCCTGCGCCGCGCGCGCTGCATAGGCCGCGTCGCTTTCGCCAGCCTCCTGCAAACGGTAGGCGAAGCAGGGATCGATGTGGTGGGTTTCGATCAGCAGCGGTTTGAACTGGGCGCGGCGCCATTCATTGCCGCCGGTCGCCAGTGCAGCCAGGGTGTTGCCGTGAAAGCTTTGCCTGCGCGCAATGATATGCCGGCGCTGCGGCTCGCCCTTCTCGACAAAGTATTGCCGTGCCATCTTCAGCGCCGCTTCGACGGCTTCGGATCCACCGCTCACCAGATAGACGTGATCGAGGCCCGCGGGCGCGTCCGCCACCAGCCGGTCGGCCAGCCGCTCGGCGACATCCGTGGTGAAGAAACCGGTGTGGGCATAGGCGAGAGTGTCGAGCTGCTTGTGCAGCGCGGCCAGCACATCGGGATGACCATGGCCGAGGCATGACACCGCCGCGCCGCCGGAGGCATCGATGTAGCTCTTGCCGTCCCTGTCGAACAGTTCGACGCCTTTGCCGCTAACGGCAACAGGCATTACGGCGTCGGCTACACGATGGAGAATATGGGTCATGACGAACCTTTGACGCGTCGCGATTGCAGGTGGGTGTTGAGGGCCGCCAGGTGGTCCTCGGTGTGGCGAAGTGCGGCGACGGTGTCGTCGCCGCCACGCCCGGCGATGATTGCGCCGAGAATCTCGGACACGACAAAGGCCGGCGACATGGCATGGAAGAACGAAGGACTGTCGGTCGAGACGATAACCGAGTGCTGCGCGATCTGGGCGAGCGGCGAGAGCTCGCTGTCGGTGATGGCCACGATCGGAATGCCGCGTTGTGCGGCATGCTCGGCCAGTTCGACCGTCAGTCTGGGGTAGGGCAAGACCGCCGCGACCAGCAGTGCGTCGCGGGTGCTGGCGCCGGCGAGAGCATCGGTCCCGGTCGCAGCGATGCCGTCGAGATTGATCGAACGCTCGCCGATCAGGGTCAGCATGTAGTGCAGATGCCAGGCCACCGTATGGCTGGAACGCAGGCCCAGGCAGTAGATCCGGCGCGCCGACGCCAGTTGGGTGGCTGCCGCGACCAGGCGATCGAGCCCGTTACCGCTGCCAAGATGCTCGATCTGCTTGCCGATCGAAACCAGCATCTCCGCCGCCAGCGCCTTGTCGCCCCTGAGTTTCTGTGTGGCGACCTGTGCGCCGGCCTTGCTGGCGAAGCCGATGTCGCCGCTGCGGATCGCGGCGGCATATCGCTCGCGGATGTCTTCATAGCCGGCCAGACCCAGATGTTTCGCCAGCCGCGTCATGGTCGCCGGCTGCACGCCGGCCTGGCGCGCCTGCTCGCGCATGGACAGCAGCGCCACGTCGCGCGGACGTTCCAGCACATATCTGGCAGCCGTCTGGAGCTGAGCCGACATGGATTCGAATGCCTCGATGATCTCTTTGGCGAGAGGGCCGTGATCCATGGACTGCATTTGTAGTCTCCGTGGCCGGAACTTGCAACATATGTTTCAGCTCCTGCTATAAATGATCCAATTGGATCAAATATTGAGCAAAGCTGATCAGGATTCGAGCACCGGCCGGGTGCTCACACCCCGCAAAAATATCAGAAAAGATTGTTTGTGATCAAAACGATGCAGCGCGCATCTGACTGGACGGAGCGCCACACTACGCTTCTCCCCTCCACCAATTTTTGGGAAGCCGTGGCACCCGACGAGCCTCCATACGGAGGCCGAAAAATTGAAAATACCAAATATCGTCCAACAGCGGGGTGGGTCACGCCTGACTTTACTCACCCGCCGAGACGGTACCTCGCATTTTGTGCGCCGGGTTCCCGCAGAGTTTTCCCAGTACGACAAGCGACGTATCGTACGTCGATCCACAAAAGTCCGGGTTGCCAAGGATCGGACCGGCCGCCAAGCGTTTCGGGTTACGTCAGCTTCCTGTCGTTTTGTTTCGGCGCGAATCTCAAGCTGTCGGCGATCCGAAAACACGAATATCCGGGCGACCACGAAGTGCACTATGTATGACCCGAGGTCGAGATCGACAATCGCGACCTTTGGGTCGGCGGCTCTCCGGTACGGTCCTGGGACGATAAAGAGCTCGCCTCCTTGCGCGAATGCCTCGTTGTCTGGATGAACCGCGCGGCTGCGTGGCGGCGCCCCGGCGCGCTGATGATAACGAGCTTTGGCTTGAAAAATGTGGTTTCGTCGGAGAGGCTCCTCAACGCCTGCCGCTGGCTCGAGGACATCCCCATCGCAAAAGCGCAACCCGTGCTCTCCAGTTCGGACGTTGACGCGATCGCGGCCACGGCGGCTGCGAAGGCGCAGGAACTGGGGCACGGCCCTGCGATTGCCGAGCGGATCGCGGGCGCTATCCGGTGGATCAGAGCGGAGACGGCCGAGCAGCAGTTCAAGCGCCTTATCGGTACGGTCGATGCAAGATTCGGCAGCGGGGTTCTGCCACCCGAGGCCGTCGAGCACCTTAAGCGCGCGATCAGCTTTCGCGGCAAGAGTGCCCACGGCCATTTCAATCCGGAGAGTGACGCCGAATTCCGCGCTTTCTCGAAATCAACGCGGGCGATGGAAGCGCTTTGCTATCTGCTGACGGCTCTGGATTTACCGATCTCGGAGGAAGGAATCAAACGGGTTTGGTCCAACCCCGTGCTCCGGGACTATCGCCACGCCTACGACTAGATGCTGGACGAGCCCGCGGAAAGAGAGTGGCGATGTATGCAAAGAACCTGGCCCGTATTCTTGGGCTGTTGTGCCAGAACAGCGACGTGTCTCACAGCGCGCCGCAGGAACTGGAGCAGCGATTTGATTCCCTGCGCCGCTACGACCAGCTCCCGCGCGGAAGGGAGCGGCGCGAGGAGAAGTTGTCGGGCAAGCATATAGCGGCTGCCGTGTTTGGGCTTGTCCCGATGCATCCCGGCTGGGCCGGGCATGTCGCGCTCATACTGGAGGGGTTTCGCCCCGTCGGAGGCACCGAGGCGTCGTTCTTCATGGCCGAGACGCTGAGCGACGTCATCGTTACGCTTCTGGCGGATGAAGAAGCCCGAAAGGACTTCATCCGGATGACGCTTACCATGGCCGAAACCGGCATGAACAGTCATGGCGGCGCCGAAGTCGTGTACCGGCGCAACGGAGAGAAGCGAAGGGCCCATTTTGTACCGCAAATGGCGGTCTCGCTGTTATCACCGGGACGCGACGTCGATTTCGACCCTGACCGCGACCGGATGAATGCGCCAACGATGCGCGAGATGTCGTTTACGCAAGAGTTCTTTCGGCGGCTGGCCCGGGAATGCGCGTTGGCCGATCGCTTTCCCGCGCCGCCGGACGGCGACGGCTCCGAGTACGATGCCGAGGAGGCGGAGCAGGAACGTTACCGGAAGCTCGGCGTGCGCAATGGCTCGCGCTATCTCCATGTCGGCGTAGACAATCAGGTCACCTGGCCCAAGGAAGAAAAGCTCATCACCTTCGATCGGTACCAGTTGGCGCTCATGCCCAAGACCAAGGAAAACGTGCAATCGGTCCACATCGATCTGATGGCCAACCGGCTCGACGAACGCGCCGCCATGACGGTCATCAACCGATTTCTCAGTGTGATGGCATGGTGCGACGATAACTTTGCGATTGCGCAGCATGGATGGTCGGGCAATCCCGTCCCAGTTCCCGTCTCAAAGCGCGACCTCGCGTTCACAACGGCGCACGACTACATTTTTGACCGGAAAATTCCGGATTCCGAGGAAGCACGGCGCGCCCTTGCGCTCTTCCGGGAGGCGCGGAATGCGCAGCAAAATGAATTCGTCAGCTACGCCGTGCTGAACTACTACAAACTCATCGAGATCAGATATCCTGGAAAGGAAGCCGCGCGAAAATGGTTTCTAACGAATTTTGAAGCGCTGCACACCGAGTCCAAGGGAGACGACGATATCAGCCGCTTCCTCGCCATATGCGGCAGCGAACCGCCGCATAAATATATCCACGATTCCTGCCGTATTGCGGTTGCGCATGCAGGAAAGCACTCAAAGTCCAATCCCGACGATGCCCACGAGATTGTTCGCCTGCACACAGCCGCGCGCGTCATGCACAGGCTGGCACGCCGCTTCATCGAGCAGGAGTTTGCGATCTCGGACGTGATGTACTCGGGCGACTGAGCGTATCACTTCCTACCGACTGACGTAAAATACGCTATAAGAGACTTTTACCCGCCTTCAACATCGCAGCGGCCGGTAGCCTATGACCGATCTTTTTCGCTTTCGCCGCGCCAGCGCCGTCCTCGATGAATTCCACGAACTCGAACGGCAGGAAATCTACTTTGCCCCGCCTGAGGACCTCAACGATCCCATGGAGGGATACAAGGATGTCGTTTGGCAAGGCGATGCCGTCGTCTGGCATAATCTCCTCCGACACTTCCTCCTCAATGCGATGCTCATGGCTCACCGCCTTCTGGGCGGGCCATCTTTCGGCGAAGCCGACATTCGCAAGGTGATCTACGTCACCTTCGATGATCTGCCGCCAGCGCCTGCGACGGTGCGTGACGTCTATCTGGAGATTTGTTCGCAGTTCTTTGCCGAACCGGGAATCTCCTCCTTCGTCGAAAAGCTCGGCGCGCGCGCCCGGCCGATGCGGCGGGAGGAACTGACACATTACCTGCGGGCGCTCTATCCCTTTTTCCTGCACCTCTTCTTTACACACCCCTCGCTCAAAGACGTCTTCACGATGACAACACCGGCGGAGGCTTTCCGCGAACAAATGGAACGCATGAACCGGAGCCTCGAAGCGCTCGTTACGCTCGACCCCGCCCAGGTCGCGTCCGCCGAGGCTCTGTTTCTGGCCGGCGAAGGGCTCGCCGTTCAGGAGCAGATCCGGTTAGATGTGAACTCAAATGGATCGTTGCCCCCTTATGCGGCACTATTCTCTTACAATTTCGCCAGCAGCTACGTGGGTGCACTCGACCAGCTTATCCACTATCCCGCCTACTATGCGTGTTTTGCGCGCATTGCGACCAACGCATCGATGTGGGGCACGTATGGTGATTCCCATCGCGGCGTGGCGCTCAAATTCAAGACCTCCGCCAATGAAGCAGGCGATCCTGTCCTGCAGTTGAAAGGGGTCACCGGCTGGCATAGCGGGCAGGGTCGTGCGATGGAGCCGGATTTTGGCTTTCGGGATCACAGCGTTCGCAACATCGAATATTCGAACACCTATCCCGAGATCGATTTCTTTCGCTCGATCGGGCATCTTCCGCAACAGGCGATTAACCGGTTCTGGTTTCGCGACGAGACGGGACGGGAAAGTCCCATCCGCGCGGCCATTGCGGAAGATGAAGCGAAGTGGCGGGAGGGCTATTGGGCGGGTTTCGAAGCCGGGCTTGTCCGCAAGACACTCGACTGGGCCCATGAGCAGGAGGCCAGGATCGCCATCCACTCCATGCTCGACAGCTACGATGACCCGCGATACCGCAAGCTGCAATACCGCTTTCAGGACCTCGCGGGCATAGTCTTCGGCGTAAACACGCGCGAGGCCGACAAGGCCAGCATCGTCAAAATTATCGCTGCGAAGTGCAAGGCCGAGGAGCGTTCAGGCTTCGAGTTCTATCAAACCCGTTATGTGCGACAGCAGCAAGGTTTCCAGATCATCCCTCTCTCGCTGCTCTGATAGCGGGATAAACGCGGTCTGTCAGGCGCCGCCGATGTCCGACGCGTTGCAAGGCTATGCCGGGAGGAAGGCCTAGCCCTTCGCGTCAGAAGATGCCCCACCATTGGCTCGGCGTTCAAGGTCGGCGCAACGTTCGATGAGCTTCGCGAAAGGCTCGGCGTCGTCGAGCAGAATGCCGTCATCCGCCATCTTCTTGTAGTCGGCTTCGAGCACCTTGAGCGCTTCGGCATCGGGAACGAGCTTCAATCCGCCCGAGACAGCCTTGGCGTAATCGATCGGATTGCCTTCGCTATCCTTCGCGCGAAAGAAGCGTGCTTTGAAAGCAGCAACGTCTTTGGCGAGGTCCGGATCGTCAAAGGCGGCTTGCGCATAGCCTTCGTCATCCAAACGCACAAGGTCGTGCCAGTGGCGGGAATAGCGGTCGCCCTGGTGGCCGCGCAAACAATAGACGTGCACAGCGGTCGCTTTCTCCCAGAACGTTCGCTTCGGCAGCATGGTGTTAGGCGTAGCTGTCAGGAACGCAAGGTCCGGCAGATACGAAGCAGCATCACAGGCGATCGTTCTCTTTTCCGAGGGCTCGCCGGTCGAACGCGCGCCAAATTCGAGAATCACGCGCGGAGGAACATAGCCGGTGCCTTTGGCGAGCGGATCGTAGTCGATATAGATCTTGGAGCCATCGACGGTTGCCTTGGCGTCGACTCCTGAATCCTTGATGTGCTTCTCGATGACCGGCAGTGCTTTCTCCTTGACCCACGCCGCGAGCTTATCATGAATCGTGCGGGTCCATTTATCGGCCTGGCTGTTCGTTTTCGGGATGGGATCGTCGGCCGCCAGTTCAGGCACAAGCTGGCGGATATCGTAGGTCACATCGATATCTTCCGAAAAGCGCTCGATGACGTCGTAACCTTTCGACAGCGACGTACCGCCCTTGAAGACGAGATGCTCGCCGAATTCCGATTTGAACAAGCCGTCCACGGCCCAAACGACCCAGATATCTTTTTCGAGCAAGTGGACGGGCCGCCCGGATTGGGTGGCGGCCACGCCTAGGGCTTCAAGGCGTTCCTCGCGGGAGAGCGTCAGGTAATTTTCAGGCATGGGCTATGAATACCTGGCTGATGGACTCGGACATCCACGACGGAAGTGCGGGACGGATCGCGACCAGTTCTTCGACCGTGGCAGGCGACAGGGTTCGTTTCAAGGTCTTCAAGGCTTCCGAAGCGCCGCGCTGGCCAATCCACTCAAGCGCGCGGACGGCTTCTCCGGCCGCGCGATGCGACGGAAGAAGCATCCATGGCGGAGCATTCTTCATTTCCACGACCTGTGCCCCAAGATGGAGACGCCGGCTACGCCCGGACGTGAGATAGACGAGCTTGGTCGGCACCTGCGTCGTGAGGCCGAGCGCGTTGGCGGCGGCCGCACCGTGACTGACGACGGTTTCCGCCCGCGAGGTCGCGATGTTGGCCACGACTTTTTCCGGAGCCGGGGCACGCGTGCCAAACCGCGTCTGCACCGGGCGCACATATACGCCGCGGGCGATGCGCATCAGCTCCTTTTTCTCCTCTAGCCGTTTGAGGGCCTGGTCGACGGCCGCCCTCGTGCCCAGATGCAGGAATTCCTTGGCGCTGATTAAAGCGCCTTCGGAAAGCGTCTTGGCCTGAGTTAAAATGCGTTGGGCAATCGGTTGCATGATCTCACCTTGTCAGAAACATAACACTACTTCTGACGAAAATCAATGTTTTGATATTTTCATGAATATTATCAATATCTTACAGAACATTAAGGGATGGATCGCGCATGTGGACCAGGGAGCCCGACGATACGGTCCTCGATGAGAACGGGTCGGTCGTTTATTTCAGCCTTGAGCGCTTCGTCCGCGATCTTTGCCTTGGCGACTGCTGCTTCATCTACGGAGCGGCCCCTGGCACGGTGTCCTTCAACGACGAGCACGTTATTCCGAGATGGCTTCTGCGGCGCTACGATCTCTTTGCCGCCTCGATCACGTTGCCGAATGGAAGCGCCATTCGCTACGACCGCTACACGGTGCCCTGCTGCTCGGCGTGCAACACCCTGATGGGCCGTAAGATCGAAGAGCCAGTGCGCGCGCTCGTGGAGGGCGGGTTCGGTGCGGTTCAAGCACACCAAGAACAGCACGGCGTCTTGCTGTTCTATGTCTGGATGGGGTTGATCTTTCTCAAGACCCATCTGAAGGATCGCAGGCTCCGCGCGCATCTCGATGCGAGAAAAGGCGTCGCACCGATCGCGGAGGAGCTAAAATACGATTGGGGTGGCCTGCACTATCTGCACACGCTGCTCCGCTGCTTTGCGACCGGCGCGGCTATTCACCCGAGCGCGCTTGGCTCCTTTGTCGCGATACGCGTGCAGGAAGAAGGATCTCGAAGCGAATTCGATTTTGGCGATCTCTATCAGGCTCAGTCGGTCATGCTGCGTATGGGCGCGTTTGCCTTCCTTGCCGCTTTCAATGACGGTGGCGCCGCCGCCCTGTTCCTCAAGCAAAAGCTGGAGCGGATCACAGGCCCCGTCTCTGGTATGCAACTGCGCGAATTAGCGGCTGAACTTGCTTTCCTTAATGCCCACCTTAAGGAACATACGGAGTTGCGATCATCCTTCGATCTGCAGGGCGAACGCCACGGCATCGACGGAAAGCCCATGTGGCCCGAACTCGTGACGCTGGACTACACCGTCCGCGGCCAGCTCATGCACTACCTCTTTCAACGCAACCTCCCCATGATCAAGTCGCATAAATTCAGCGATGCCGAGCTTGAAACGCAGATGCTGGCGGGCCGCCTGACGTTCCTGTTCGATGAAGATGGCAAGTTCATCGAAGACAGCAGGGCGCCAGCACAAGCCTCCGCGCCTCCCGAGGCTTAAACACACCGCATGACAATAATCGCCCAAGGCGAAAAGACGTTCGCGCCGAGTTCGACACCAACTTCTTTGGTGCACTCCGGGTCATTCAGGCGGCGCTTCCGATCCTGCGGCGCCAGCGCAGCGGCCATATCGTGGGCGTCTCCAGTGTCGCTGGGATCGTCGCAGGCCCGGTCACCGGCTTCTATCACGCTTCAAAATTCGCGTTCGAGGCGATGCATGACAGCCTTGCGCAGGAAGTCAAAGGTTTTGGGATCAAGGTGACGCTGCTGGAGCCTGGCGCCTATGCGACGGGGTTTGCCAGTATGGCCTCCCTGCGGATCACACCCACGATCGAGGCCTACAGCGCAATTCGGGCGGGAGTTTTCGCCGCAGGCGCCAAGAACCAGTTTGGCGACCCGCCGGCGACGGCGGATGCCATTCTGAAGATCGTGGACGCCGAGAATCCGCCGCTGCGGTTCTTTGTTGGTACTGAAGGCTTGCCCCGCGCCAGGGCTGCCTTCGCCGAGCGCCTTGCAACCTGGGAAGCATGGGATGCGCTTTCGAAGACCGCTCAAGGTGAAGCGCGGCAGCACAATATCGCATCCTGATCCAAGAACCCAGAAGAGGATGGTGATGAGCGCTACCGCCGTTGCAGACTTCTTCCAGTTCTTCCGCTCGTATGTTTCCAACCCGGGACAAGTCTCCGCAATCGCGCCATCCGGCCAGTCGCTGGCGCGCTTGATGACGCAGGAGATCGTGCCGGGCGTGGGACCGGTGATTGAACTCGGGCCCGGGACTGGCATATTCACCAAGACGCTGCTTCAGCGCGGTGTTCCCGAGCGTGACTTGCTGCTGATTGAATACGGCTCGGATTTTATGCGCCTGTTGCAGCAGCGTTTCCCGAGGGCGAAAGTGTTGTGGATGGATGCGCGCCAGCTTTCGCAACATGAGTTGTTCATGGCGCCCGCTGCGGCGGTCGTGAGCGGCCTTCCGCTTCTCTCGATGTCGCCGCGCAAGGTCATGGCCATTTTGACCGGCGCCTTTCAGCACATGCGTGAGGGCGGCACCTTTTATCAATTCACCTACGGCCCGCGCTGTCCTGTGCCGCGCCCGATCCTTGATCGCCTCGGTCTGAAGGCAAGCCTTGTCGGGCGAATTGCGTTCAATATTCCTCCGGCATCCGTGTATCGCATCCGTCAGCGTCCTGAGGTCCCAGGTCGGCGGCTGTCGAGATAGAAAATCGACACGCGGATTGGCGTAATAAGTATGCCGGGCCGTTAGTCATAAGCGGCTCTTCGAGCCCGTCCAGAGGCTCCTGGCCGATCCTTGCCGGCGCATCGCTGGACATAAAGTGCGCAGCGTCAGGCGGCGCGGATATCCGACAGGAAGGCATGAATGCCTTCGCGCAGATGATCGGCCTCGCGGCGCAAGGCGTCGGAGGCGACCAGCACCTCTTCGGCCGCGGTGCCGGCTTCGGACGAGGCCTGGCTGACGCCGACGATGTTGCTCGACACCTCCGTGGTGCCGCCCGCCGCATGCTGCACGTTGCGGGCGATTTCGCGGGTCGCGGCGCCCTGCTCTTCGACAGCAGCGGCGATGGTGGTGGTGTATTCGTTCATGGCGCCGATGGTCTGGCCGATGCTGCGGATGGCATTGACCGCCGTGGTGGTCACCTGCTGCATCTGGGCGATCTGGGCGCGGATTTCCTCGGTGGCCTTGGCGGTCTGGTCGGCGAGGCCCTTCACTTCGGAGGCGACCACCGCAAAGCCCCTGCCGGCCTCGCCGGCGCGGGCGGCTTCGATGGTGGCGTTGAGCGCCAGCAGATTGGTCTGCGAGGCGATGGTCTGGATCAGGTCGACCACGATGCTGATGCGGTTGGCGCTGTCGGCGAGGCCTTGCATGGTGGCGTCGGTCTGGCCGGCTTCCTGCACCGCCTTGCCCGCGACCTGTGACGAACTCGACACCTGCCGGCTGATTTCCTCGATCGACGAGGACAGCTCTTCGGTCCCGGACGAGACGGTCTGCACGTTGATCGAGGTTTCTTCGGCGGCGGACGCCACCGCATTGGCAAGCTCGCTGGAGCGGGTGGCGGTGGCAGACATGCTCTTGGCGGTGGTCTGCATCGAATCCGCTGACGTCATCAGGCCGTCGAGCGAGGCGCCCACGGTTTCCTCGAAGCGGGCGATCTGCTGTTCGATCCGGGCGGTGCGCTGGGCCTTGGTGAGGCGATCCTTGTCCTGCTCGGTCTCCATGTCGCGAGCCTGGATCAGGCCCTGGCGGAAGACTTCCAGCGAACGAGCCATGATTGCCACTTCGTCCTGTTGCCGGCTGCGCATCACCTCGGCGGCGAGATCGCCGTCGGCCAGCCGCTGCATCACCGACTGCAGGTTGCCGATCCGGCGCAGGATGTTGCGGCCGACATAGAGCCAGACGAACAGCGCGGATCCGACCAGCGTCAGCGCGCCCAGCGCCAGCATGATGGTGGTGGCGACCGAGATGGTGGTCTGCACGCCCGCGGTCACCGTGTTGGTGTTGGTCTGGACATCGTCGACCAGCCGCTTGACGCTGATCTCGAGGCCGCGGTTGAGCTTGCGGGTCTCGTCAAGGATCAACTGGCCGTAGTCCAGCGCGTCGAGCTCCTTTTGCCGAAGCTTGAAGACGCTGGTCTTGCCTTCGCCGAAGGCGATCAGCTTCATCGCCGCGGCATACATCGGCGCGGCACTCTTGATATTGGCCAGCGACTTGAGCAGCGGGTCGACGTGCTTGCGGGTGGTGGCGAAAGACTCCTGCAGCGTATCGATGTCGCCGCTGGTGCTCGCCGACAACGCGCCCATCATGTCGGCGGTCAGCCCGTTGCTGTCGGAAATGATGGTGCTGATGCGCTCCACGCTGTAGGCCACCTCCTTGACGAGATCGGCCTCGATCTCCTGGCCGGCGAGCAGCGCATTCAGCCGGGTCTGCGCGTCGACCATCTCGGGCGCGGCGGAGGACTGGAAGTGGGTCTGCGCGAACCGCAGCGTGTCGTACTGCTTCTCGCGCTCGGCGGCGATGTCGAGACGCTCCTTCGCAGCCTTGCCGAGGCTGTTGATGGTGTCGTCAATACTTTTGACGGTTTCCTCCAGCGCACTCACCACCGTCTTGTCGGCGCCGAGGCTCTCGATCTCGCGCAGCTTGGAGATCGCGGCCGCCTGGGTGGCCTTGAGGTCCTTGCTGTCTTCGACGCGGACCGCCTCGTCCTTGGCGGCGAGCAGCGTCGGTCCCTTCGAGGCCAGGCTCTCGCTCAAGGCGGAGAGCTGCATGCTGGCGGCGAGGCGGGGAATGTCGCGCCCGCTCAGATCCGCCATGGTGTGCCCGAGCCGTCCCAACAGGATGCTGGCTGCGCCGCTGATCAGGATCGCCATGGCCGCGATCACCGAGAATGCGAGGAAGAGGTTGCCTTTCAAACCGAGCCTGGGACGCCAGCCGCCAAACGGCAATTTCCCGATCCTGAACGACAAGGCCATATTTCCCCCATGCCTCTATCAAGGCAATTTTATGCTTTCTGCGGGGTGCAGTATCTCTGTACCGAGTTAATAAAAATTGGAGAATTTGAGCGTTTGCGCGCGATTTCAGGCCGTTTTGGACCATGATGTGGGTTGCCCGGGCGCCACCCGGAGCGTCGCTGGGCCTGTTTAACCGGCGTGGCGGCGCTCGCGGTAGGTGCGGGTTTTGATCCGGTTGCCGCACAGGGTGGAAACGCACCAGCGCCGCGTGCCCGGTTTGGAGCGGTCGAAAAACACCCGGCGACACTCCTCGGCATCGCACATCTTCAGGCGATCCAGTGTGCCGATGGCGGCGGCGTTTTGCAGCTCCGCCACGATCTGCGCGAGGCCGGCGGAGGCATCATCGCGCGCCGGCCGCAGCACGATGCCCTCGGTCGAGGCTTCCGCCAGCAGCGGAAACGGGCGGGTCGCGGTGTTGAGCGCCTGCAGAGTGGTCTTGCTGGTGCGTCGCTCGTCGGGTGCGCAGGCGAGGTAAGCAAGCACGCCCTCGCGCAAGGACAGCGCAGCCGCGAAAATCTCCGGTGAGACTTTTGCGCCAGGGCGCAGCAGGTCGCGCTCCGCCATCCAGGCTGCGAGATCGCGCGGTCCCTGCAGGTCATCGTGTTGCTGATGCTGCACGCCGTGATGGATGAAATGGCGCAGGTCGAGCGAATTCGCGAACTCGTAGAGGTTCGCCAGTTCGTCCGGAACCTTGAATTTTTTCGACTCGCGCATGCCGCTTCCCGGGAACAAACACGAGTTAATCATGTTTACTGGTTGACAGCAAGACACCATTAAATAAATTATAGCGGTGTTCAACGCGCGCTGTGAACTTGTCATTTCGACGTCCGATATCCTCTGGAAAAGGGAGTTCATCATGAGCAGCCATCGGGCCTCGGCGACCCCTCCGATATTCTATGGCTGGTTCATCGTCGCCTCGGCGTTCGCCGTGACCTTCATGGGATTCGGCAGCGCTTACACGTTCAGCGCCTTCGTCGACTCCCTGCAGCGGGAATTCGGCGCATCGCGCGGATCGGTGTCCCTGGTGTTTTCGCTCGCCGGCTTTCTCTATTTCGGCCTTGGCGTCGTCAGTGGCCCGCTCGCCGACAGATGGGGATCGCGTCGGCTGGCCGTGATCGGGATGCTCTTCACCGGATTGGGACTTGCGGTTGCCAGTGTCGCACGCAACCTGACTGAAGTGTATGCCGCCTATGGCCTCGGCGTCGGATTAGGCGTGGGATGTGCCTATGTGCCGGCGGTGGGCGCCGTGCAGCGCTGGTTCGTCAAACGCCGCGGCTTCGCCTCGGGGCTTGCGGTGAGCGGGATCGGCGT
Organism: Bradyrhizobium prioriisuperbiae; assembly: GCF_032397745.1. NCBI lineage: Bacteria > Pseudomonadati > Pseudomonadota > Alphaproteobacteria > Hyphomicrobiales > Nitrobacteraceae > Bradyrhizobium > Bradyrhizobium prioriisuperbiae. The sequence continues at coordinate 1,329,623 of NZ_CP135921.1, read as the reverse complement.
CGGCACACCGGTGATGCCGCCGCTGGCGGCGCTGCTCATCGAGATGATGGGATGGCGCATGACCTATCTCGTGCTCGGCGGCCTCACTGCCGTTGTCGGCGTGGGAATGGCACTGTTGATCGAGAACGATCCGCGTGATCGCGGGCTCGCGCCGGATGGCGAGCCTCTGCAGGCGAATGCGCAGGCGACGCGGCCGCTGGGATTTTCGGTCGGCGAGGCGATCAGGTCACCGCGCTTCATCGGTCTCTATATGGCGTGCCTGATCTGCGGACTCGGCGTGTTCGTGCCCTTCGTTCACCTCGTTCCCTATGCGCTGGACCATGGCGTGCCGCAAACGTCAGCCGTTCTGCTGCTCGGCGCCATCGGCGTCGGCAGCACCGCGGGCCGCTTTTTCCTCGGCGGCCTGGCCGACCGGATGGGACGGCAGCAGTCGGTGCTGCTGATGTTCGTCGGCATGGCGGTTGCGCTTGCGATCTGGGCCGTGTCGACCGGGTTCTGGCCGCTCGCACTGTTCGCGTTCGTGTTCGGCATCTTCTATGGCGGCTGGGTCGCCGTGCTGCCGGCGGTGGTGATGGATTATTTCGGTGGCCGCAATGTCAGCGGCATCATCGGTGTGCTCTATACCAGTGTCGCGTTCGGCACGCTGATCGGCCCCAGTGCCGCCGGCTTCGCGTTCGACATCAGCCACAGTTACACCTTGCCGATCCTGGTCAGCGTGGCCGCCAACATCGTCGCCGCCGGCATCATGGCTGTGATGTCAAAGGTATCAGTCGGCGTCGCGAAGGGATCCGCGGTGCCGTAGGCCCGCACCGCAGCGCGGTGCAGCACCGGGTGCGGGAGCAGTTCACGGAGATGGACTACCTGGGCGGCACACCCTGGCGTGCGCGTCTGACCGAAGCCGACCGCAATTTTCGTGTCCTGTGGGACCGTCAGTGTTCGGAGACCGGCGCGCCGGCGATCATCTGCCCCGAGAATGGCTGATCGCTGGATGTGATCGTGCGGCTTAGCCTGCCCTGGCCAGAAATCGTGGGAGTTCGCTCGGTGTCTCGCCGCCACGGACAAAAGCGACCAGCGCCGGCAGGCATGTCCGTGCCAGATCGTATTGATCGAGAATGGTCTGGCGCGCGGCGGTGCGGATGCCATTGAAACGTTCGCGATGTGCGAGCGCCTCGATCAGTCGCTTGGACAATTGATCGGTGTCGAAGAACGGGACGAGGATCCCGTTCTCGGCATTGATGATCTCGCGCACCGGAGCCGTATCCGAGCCGATCACCAGGCAGCCCGCGCTCATGGCTTCGAGCAGCGACCATGACAGCACAAAAGGATAGGTGAGGTACACATGGGCGGAGGAAATCTGCAGCGCCCGCAGATAGTCCTGATAGGGCAGGTGCCCGGCAAGGTGCACACGCCGCATGTCGATCCGCGCGCTGACTTCCTCGAGATAGATCGATTGCCATGTTTTTCCTGCGGGCGGCGGCGCACCGTAGGACGTGCCATGACCGCCGATGATCAGGATCTCCGCATTCGGCCGCTCAGCCATTAGGCGCGGCAGCGCGCGCATGAAGACATGATATCCCCGCAGAGGTTCGAGATTGCGCGCGACGAATGTCACGACTTCGTTTTTGGCCGAGAGCACTCGTCCTGACGGCAGGCGGAACGAAGCGTTTTGTGACGGCTTGATGGCCGCGGTGTCGATGCCTTCGTGCAGCACCGAAATCCTGTCCTGGTGAAGCCGTGGAAAGGTCGAGCGCTGCCACTGCGTCGGCGCGAGACCGGCGTCGCATTCGGACAACGCCAGCAGGGTCGCGGCGTTCTTCATCTGCAGGGCCACATGTCCGTCCACACCGATGGCCGGGAATTCGGAATCGAATCCGATATCGCGATCATTGGTGCCGTAAAAAAATTCACAGTAGACGATCAGCCGCGCCTTCGGAAAGACGGCACGAAGCGGTAGTGTCTCACCCCAGCCTGGATGCGCGACGATGACCTCCGGAACGAATCCCGATGATGCCAGTGTCGTCAGCGCATACAGCACCTGTTCGGCGCGATGACACTCGAGATCGAAGCGGCGCGCGAACGGATGCGACGCGGAGACGTCGACATCGGTCAGTGAGTATTTGACCAGGCGCACGCCTTTTTGCGCGCGCGAGTTTTGCGCGCCGACCGCGGCAACTGTGACGCCGGGTTGCTGCGACAGGAATCGCGCGAGCTGTTGAAACTGTGCGGGGAAGTTGTTGTGAACGAACAATACGTTCATTTTGATTTGAATCCACTGTGTCGTTCGCGTTGTCGATCATCAGAGCATGCATCGCCGGTGTCGGCGAGCACGAATGACAACGGATGTCTCGAAAATCATTTAATTGCGATTAACCCGGGATAGACAGTTGCTTCTTAAGGTCGCGCGCATCGGGCAATGCAAACGCGGCGAGCGGTCATGGAACGTACAAAGAAGAGTAAAGTCGTCGATGTCGCCAAAGGTCTTTTTCTCGTTCGTTATGCGACCGCGGATGACGACACGCGGCCTCCAAAGATCAACGTCGTAGTGAATCCCAAGCACGGCAAGAACATCGAACTTGTATTAAGTCCCGAACATCGAAATGCGACGCTCTGGCAGCCGGGCTCGTGCCTTGTTGTTCGTGCGATGCGACCCGGGCAGCTTTTTGTCGAGGTTATTCCGATCGACAGTGACGGATCGACGGCTGCGACGGTTAAAATTGAAACCTTGAGTCAGGGTGAAGTGGTTGTGCCGGTGCGGCGCAATGTTACCGGGCGCGCCGTTGCCGACGTCGATTCCGGCGAGGATTCCAATCAGTTGAGCCTGCTCGGGCACGTCGCCGGGATCGGTGATGTGGTTGCGCGCGCGGACGAATGGATCGCCGGGCCCGCGTCGCCCGCGCGCATCGAGGGCGTGTCGATCGAATGGCCCGGCAAGCCGGACGATCTCGACATGCATTATTCGGTGATGCTGGCGCGGCCTCACACGACGTCAGGCCGCACGGTGGAGCTTGGCGGTTATGCCGGCACGCGTGGCCGCGCTTTGCCCGTTGTCGGCCTCTCGCTCGAATTGTCGGGACCGGGCGCGTCGGACTTCCAACTGGTTGCGGAAGCAGCGTTTCTTGGTGCTCCGGTGAGCCAGGTGATCGGGCGGAGATTGAATCTCGCCGGTCCGACCGGGCGCGAGCCGCTGGTTGGATTGCGTCTGCGCGTGGATGAATTGAACGTGCCGCTACAGCCCTTGTCGGAACCGGTGACCGCCAAGGCGCGATCGCCCGGCCGGGTCCGCGTATTCCGCTCGCGGGCGGCCCAAAGCCAACTGCGGTCGTACGCCGACTCGGTCGACGAGCGGGCCGGGGGATAGCGCCATCGGGATGGTTCGGTTGCCGTGACATTGCACGTCCCCCAGCATTTCGGCGAGCCACACCATCAGGTGCTCGAAGTTCTGTGCGCCAGGGCGCTGGAAAGCGGCGACGTGGAGGCGGCTTACCGGCTGTCCGATCGTCGCTGCCGCATCAGGCCATTGCCGGATGCCCATTGTTATGTGCTGCGTGCCGAGGCGCTGCATCGGATGGGAGAGCGGGCTGCGGCGGTCGCTGATCTGGCGATGGCCCTGGAGATCGCGCCGGACGATATCGCGGCCAATCGGAGACTCCTGAACTGGGGAAAGGCAAGGCAGCGGATCGCGGCGGCGCGAACGCTGATTAGCGTCGAGCACGATATGCGCATTGTCCGGCAGGCCATCGCGGTGTTGCGCAAGGCCGGGCAGACGGCATTTTCTGGTGTGCGGGTGCATGAGGGCTCCATCGAAGGGTGGGCCGCCTGGCAGGGAGCCGGCCTGATCCGGATCGCCATTGCCGGCGAAACGGACCGCGTCGAAACACGGCTGGATGCCGATCCACGACATCCTTTGTCCGCTGAGCTCGGAAACGCGGTTGGTTTTCATCTCCCGCGGCCGCCGGCGCAGGCCGCCCAGTTTGTCTCCGTCACCAGGGATCGCGATGTCCTGGTGTCATTGCGGACCACGCATCCCGCCGGCCAAGGTGTGCAGAAGAGCCCGGCGACCCGCGCACCCGTCGATGTTGTTCCCCAGGTGACGGTGATCGTTCCGGTCTACGCCGACTACCATGCCACCAGGGCCTGTCTTGAAAGTCTTCTCGATCAAATCGAGGGCAGCGCGCGTTACACGGCAGTTGTCGTCAACGATGCCAGCCCGGACCCGCACATCCGGGACCTGCTCGATGGCCTGGACGGCAGGCGGAACCTGGCGATCCTGACCAACGCGCAAAATCTGGGCTTTGTCGGCGCGATTAATCGCGGCTTGGATGCGGTGTTGTCCGGCGACGTGGTGCTGCTGAATGCCGACACCATCGTTCCCGCAGGCTTTATCGAGCGGTTGTCGGCTGCGGCAAGGTCCGCGCCCGATATCGGCACGGTGACGCCACTGTCCAACAATGGCGAGTTCACCAGTTTTCCCGTTCCCAACCGATCGAACGCCGCGGGCGATGCCGCCACCGTGGCGCAGCTCGACGATATCGCGGCGCGGGTGAATACCGGCGGCATTGTGGATATCCCCAACGGGATCGGGTTCTGCCTCTACGTTACCCGTGCGTGTCTCGACGCCGTGGGTGCGTTGTCGGAAAGCTATCACCGCGGATATCTGGAAGACGTCGATTTCTGCCTGCGCGCCCGGCAACACGGATTTCGCAACGTCTGTGCGACCTCGGTCTATGTCGGCCATGCCGGTTCGCGGTCTTTCCGCGCGCAGAAGCGGTCGCTGGTCGTTCGCAATCTTGCGGTCATCGAGCAACGGTTTCCGACTTATCGGACCGAATGTGCGGATTTCGTTCTCGCGGATCCCTTGAAAGCGGCACGTCGGGCCATTGAACTTTGCCTCCCGTCGGCTCACCGCCATGGCACGTTGCTGGTCTCCGCTGGTGGCGTCGCCGCCGAAGTCGCGCGCGAACGTGCCGGGCAGTTGCTGGCCGATGCGCTGCCGGCCGTATTCATTCTGGAGCTCCGCCGTGGTCCGGAAGGTGCCATCGCTGAGTTGCGCGACGCGGCCGACGGCATTCCGCAATCGCTGGCGTTTCGGCTTCCGAGCGAGATGGAGGGGATGCGTCAGTTTCTGCAAGGCGCGGAGCTTGCAAGGATCGAGTTTCTCGATCTTGCCGCGATCCCGCGTGATGTCATTGATCTGCTTCTGGAACTGGCAATTCCCTACGATCTTTTCATGACTCATGACGGGCTCGCATCCACTGTAACAAACGGCAAACGCGAGGCTGCGCAACGCGATCACGCCGCCCCGGAGCGGCTCTTTCTCCGCAACGTCGTCGCCAGGGCCTACCGCGTGCTCGCCCCCGACGCACAGGCCGCTGCTGTGGCGTCAACGCTTGCATTGCGTCGGACGGTGACGCGGCTGGATACAGCCACGGTGTCGATGCCTCACCTCGCATCTTCGCATGCCCCCGCAGCACGCCTCGGTCTGGTTCCGATCCGGGGTGGCGCACAGGAGCATCGGTTCATGCACGGCGTGATCGCCGGCCTGCGGCGCGCGATGCCGGGTCTCGACATCATCGTGGCTGGCAGCACGCTGGACGATCATGAGCTGTTCCGGACCGGCGCATTCGTCACCGGTCCGATCGATGCGGACGAGTTCGCCGATGTGTTTCGACGGCATCGGCTCGAACGTGTTTTCTGCTGTCTCCTGCGGCCGCTGTTCGGGCATCCCGTGGTGTCGGCCACGACGGCGGCAGCGCTGCCTGTGGCTTACATCGACTGGTCTCGTGGGGAATGTGCTGTGCGCGCAGGTGACCTGCCGCTCGATTCGCAACAACTGATCACAACGGGTGTGGTTGAACAGCTGGTGCCCTGGTTGCAAGGGGCGCAATCCGCATGACGGCCCCGCTCAAGCCGCGAAAACCTCTCGTGCATGAGGATCTGCGGACCGCGCTGCAGTGGTCGCACGACCGAACATTTTCCGGATTTGCCTGTGATGCTGCCGATCCCAGCCGGAAGTTCATTGTCGAATTGCTCGTTGATGGCCACCCGGTCAAATGTTTGCGCGCAATCGACTTCGTCGAGACGCTCGCTGCCGATAATATCGGAGACGGTTGTTATGGTTTTGCCTTCGCGTTGGCGGAGAGCGCGCTGGGCGACGGCGCTGTTGTCGAAGCGCGGATCGCCAACCTCGGAACAGCGATTGGAGCCCCAATTCTGTTCGACAGACCGGAGGCCACGGATCGGGCCCGGTCGTCTCCCGGCGCCGTACGCTGGCTTGGCGGCCTGCGATTTTCCGGCTGGATCATGGATGACGCGGAACCGTTGGTCGACATTTCCATCGATGGCGAGCGGGTCGATCGGGTGCGGGCCTCCGGCTGGAGCCACGTTGGCGATGTGGACGATGCGCGGGCGGTTCGAGCTCTCGATTTTCACGTGCCTGAGCGGTTTGCGGATGGATCGGCGCGCCGTCTTGCGGCGATGACGCCCAGCGGTGAGCATCTCGAGGGCAGTCCGCTGCCGTTCGTTGCTTTCACTGGCGGTCTGGAGCGGGCAGTTGCGGGCTTGGGAAACGCCGATTCCGATGGTCTGCGCAGTGCGATGTTCGATCGCCTGGTTCCGATGTCGGTTCCGTTCGCGCAGTATCGGCGCTGGCGCCAGCAACTTCCGGCTTGCGCCACGGGCGGTCCTTCTTTGAAGGCGGCGGTGATCGTGGTCGGCTCGGGCGTGATCGACGACACGCTGGATAGCCTGCAGGCGCAGAGCCACCCGGATTGGGTGGCGGCGTCCCTTCCCGAGACGCCGGACTATGTCGGATTCCAGAACGCTGCTGTCCGGGAGTTCCTGGCCGGTGATGGTGCCGAGGCGGATTTTGTCGTGTTCCTACCATCAGGCACCCTGCTCGAGGCGACCGCGCTCGCGCGCATCGCCGGCGTGTTCGAAAGCCGTGGCTATGCGGCGGCCGTCTATGGCGATCTCGATGTGGCGGGCGGTGACGGCTCGCTGTGGCCGCTGGCGTTTCCGGCTTTCGACTATGAAAGAATGCTTGAGCAGGGATACTGCGCCCACGTTTTCGCGCTGCGCCGTTCCATCGCGGAGCGCGTGCTCGACGCCGGCGCCTCCGATCTCTATCGCGTATTCAACTGCTTTCTGGACGAAGGCATCAGGGGCGCAGACCGGATTGTTCACCTGCCGGGAGCTCTCGCGACTTTGCCGCCGATCGACATCGGTGCGGCCGGCCGTACGCTGGCCGCTGCAACACAGGCGCATCTTGCGCAACGCGGCGTCGACGCCGACGTGACATCGGGGCAGAGCCTGGTTCTGCCGGCGGTGAAAACGTCGAGGCGAATCGATGGGCGGGTCAGCGTGATCATCCCGACCCGGAATCGGCACGAACTGCTCGCAGCGTGTCTCGCTTCGATTGCACCGGCGCTGCGCAGGCGGCGCGCCGAAGTCATCGTGGTCGATAACGACTCCTCCGATCCGGACTCGCTCGCATATCTGTCGTCGATTGATGGGCGCGAAGCGAAGGTGCTCCGCGTTGCCGGTGACTTCAACTTCGCGCGTCTGAACAATCTGGCGGCGGCCGCGGCGAACGGTGAATTCCTCTGTCTGCTCAACAACGATGTGCAGGCGCGCGACGACGGCTGGCTCGACGAGATGCTGGGACGGTTGTCGGGCGACGACGTCGGTGCGGTGGGCGCATTGCTGTTGTGGCCGAGCGGTGTCGTTCAGCACGGCGGCGTCGTACTCGGGCCCAACTTCGCGGCGATTCATGCCTTCAACGATCGGATGGATGGCGATGCCGGATATGGTGATCTGCTTCGCGTCGCTCACGAGTGCAGCGCTGTCACCGCGGCCTGTCTGCTGACGCGGAGGCAGGATTTCATGGACCTCGGGGGAATGGATGAGTTCCGCTTTCCGGTCAACTTTAATGACGTCGATTATTGCTTAAAACTCCGCGCATCTGGAAAACGCGTGGTGTTTACGCCGCACGCGAAGCTTCTTCACCTCGAATCGGCCAGCCGCGGCAAAGATAAGGATACCGATCGAAAGTCACGCTTTGAGCGCGAGTTGCTCAACCTGCGAGCACGGTGGGCCGACGTATTGACATCAGATCCATTCTACAGTCCGGTGCTGTCACTTGATCCCATTCCGTTTTCCGCGCTGGCCTGGCCGCTGAGATCGATGGACGCGCGCACATCCGATCTGCCGATTCCAGTGGCGGTTCCGCCGGGATTTTAGTCAGGCGAATTTTTCTTTGTTTTGTCACATCGAACTCGATTCGCCTTTGAAGTTTCTTTTCGCGTTAATGCTTGCGCGAATTTCAGTTGAAACCTCCGTTGTTCATTACGCGCGACGTAACTGAACATTTTGAAACGCGGTGGCATGCGCGTGTTGTTCGGCTCTTCAGATTGACTCATGGGCCCTGTCGTCTTCATGGTGCCGTCGCTGCAATGCGATAGGTCAGCCAACAAGCCTGCAAAACTATTCTCAACTCGCGCGACCTGATCTTGAAATCGTGACGGGCGATATAGATGGCCGCGGTATGTAAGGGGTGATACATGGCGACGTATGATCTAGACAGAACTGAACTCAACCATTTGCTAACGCCCAACATCGATCCGGCTGCCCGCGCGGCGGTCGTGGACTATCTCCTGAATCACGGTGGCTTCGACGACGATTCCAGCAGTGGCTTGTTCGATCTCTTTGGCCGCGGAGGTCACCAGGGCGGTGGTCATCACGGCGGAGGCCATCATCACGATGAGACCGTGAAGGTTCAGATCAGCGACGGCACTCAGCCGCTCGATCCGAGAGCCGAGGTGCTGAACCTGACCAGCGGGACCAATACGGTCACCACCGACGCTGCCCTCAAGGTGATTGTCGAGAACATTTCAGGCGACGCGAATCTCACGGTTCGCGGCAGTCACGACGTGATGGTCGTGACCGGCCACGGCGACGATCTCGTGACGCTCAGAGATTCGGGCGACGACGTCGTGCTCACCGGTGCGGGCGATGATACGGTCATCGGCGGTTCCGGCCAGGACAGCATCTATGGCGGTACGGGTGACGACTCGCTGCACGCGGGCACCGGCAGCCATCAACTGTTGTCCGGCGATGCAGGTAGCGACACCGTCATAGGCGGTTCGGGCACCTGGGATTCGCTGTACGGCGGTGCAGGTTCGGATTCGCTGGTTGCCGGAAGCGGCAGTCATCAGTTGCTGGACGGCGGCGACGGCAGCGATACCATCATCGGTGGTTCGGGTGCCTGGGATTCACTGTATGGCGGCGCGGGCTCGGATTCTCTGGTTGGTGGAAGCGGCGATCATCAGTTGCTGATTGCCGGCAGCGGTGGCGATACATTGATCGGCGGCTCGGGTGCCTGGGATTCGTTGTACGGCGGCTCCGGAGCGGATTCGCTGGTTGCCGGAAGCGGCGATCATCAGTTGCTGAGCGCCGGCAGCGGCGGCGATACGTTGGTCGGCGGTTCGGGTGCCTGGGACTCGCTGTATGGCAGCTCGGGTTCGGATACGCTGATTGCCGGAAGCGGCGACCATCAGCTGCTGAGCGGCGGTGACGGCAACGACACCCTGTATGGCGGTGACGGTGCCTGGGATACGCTGATCGGCGGCGATGGAAGAGACGTGATCCACGCCGGCAACGGCGACCATCAGGTGGTGATCGGCGGCGACGGCAACGACACTATCTATGCCGGCTCCGGTGGCGACACCTTGATCGGCGGCGGCGGCAACGACGTCTTCCACGTCGGCAACGATGGCAACGATACCATCGATGGCGGTTCCGGTCGCGACACCGTCAAGTTCGACGATCGTGCATCGACGGACATCGACTCGATCCATACTCATGGCGGCCAGACCGTCATCCACTTCACCGACGGACAGACCGTTACCGTCAGTCATGTGGAGAATCTGGTCTTCACCGACACGGACCGTCACATCTAAGTGGCGTTGGTTAAACCGCGCGAGGGTGCACCGGCCGCCATGCCGGGCATTCTCGCCGGAGGTGCGACAAGACAAATGCGACAGCCTGTTCCGGAACTGCATGTCCGGGGCAGGCGCTATCCGTGTGCAACGGTCATTGCGAGGGTCCTTTGAACGTCAAACTCTCGTCGCCTCTTCTCGCGGAGCTGCGCTCTTTCTTGCCGGCGTACGCGACGCTGCTCGGATTCAGTTTTTTCTGCCCGGTGCTGTATCTGGCATCGCCGATCTATGTCGAGCAGATCTTCGATCGCGTGATGTACAGCCGGAATGTCGACACGCTGTTCGTCCTCGCGGGAATCGCGACATTCCTGATCGCGATGTACGCCGTGCTCGAATGGGTTCGGAAGAAAGCCCTGGTCCGGATCGGGCACGCGATGGATGAGCGGCTCAGTCGCGTTATCTTCGAAACCGCCAACCGGTCCGGCAAGGCAGGGGCGGCGACCCGGGCGTCGACCACGCTCGCCGATTTCAACCAGGTGCGCGATTTTCTGTCCGGCAATTCGCTGACGGCGATCTTCGACGCATTCTGGTCACCTCTCTTCATCATCGTGATGACCATCGTGAATTGGCTGTTCGGCGTGGTCGGACTGGTGATGATCGTGTTGACCGCAGTCCTGGCGGTGCTCAATCACCGCCTGACCAAGGCGGATGCGGATCGTTACCAGCGCTTGGCGATGAAATCGCACGAGTTCGGCCAAGCGGTCGCGCGCAATTCGGAAGCTGTGCGCGTCCTTGGGATGCTGCCGCCATTGCGCGATCGCTGGTACGGCCTGCATTCGCGCATGCTGGGCTGGCAGTCGGCTGCGACCGGCCGCATGGAGATTTTCGTGTCCATCACGAAATTCATGCGCGCATATCAGATGGCGGGCATCTACACCGTCGGAACGCTGCTGTTCCTGCGTGGCGAGGTCACCCTGGCCAACACCTTTGTTGCCATGACCCTGATGATGCGCGGGCTGGGTCCGATCGACCAGGTGATTTCGGGCTGGAAAAACTATTCGAACTTCTTCGCGGCCCTGGGCCGGCTTGACGATGTGCTGCGTGATGCCCAGACGCAGGGTGGGAAAGTCTCGCTGCCCCATGTGCGTGGATCTCTCGTGGTATCGCGGGTGTTTGCCTTTGCCGGGAACGGTGAGAAGCCGTTGCTCAACGATGTGACCTTCAGCCTTGGCGAGGGGCGTGTCCTGGGGGTTATCGGCCCCAGTGGCGCGGGCAAATCCTGCCTTGCACGGGTGTTGGTCGGCGCCTGGGCGCCGCGCAGCGGCAGCATCGCGATCGGCGACCACGATCTGTCGCACTGGAATGAAGACGAACTCGGGCAGCACCTCGGGTATATGCCGCAGGATGTCGAGCTGCTGCCCGGCACCATTGCGGAGAACATTTCCCGCTTCGATCCGGCGGCGGCGACGGACCCCGATCGTTTCATTGCGGCGTCCGAACTCGCCGGTATTCAGGATCTGATCCGGTCCCTCCCGCACGGCTACAACACCGCTGTCGGAATCAACGGCCATGTGCTCTCCGGCGGACAGCGTAGCCGGATCGCACTGGCGCGGGCCGTCTATGGCGATCCGCGGTTTGTGGTACTCGACGAGCCGAACTCCAATTTGGACTCGCTGGCCGAACAGTCGTTCCTGATGATGCTGCAGAAGCTGAAAGCGAGCGGTGCGAGTATCATCATCATCACGCACAAGCTCAACATTCTGAGCTATTGCGATGATGTTCTGGTGCTGAACAACGGCACCGTCCAGGCCTTCGGTCCGCGCGACCAGATCGTCAACCGGATTCCGCGATCGACGGCGCCGCCAGCGCTGACGGTCATTGCCGGTGCCCTCGAAAACCAGAGAGGATAGGCGATGAGCGGCGAACGGATCGAACTGCTGCCCGCCCCCCTCGCGTCGACCGACTGGCGTGTCATGCTGCGGGTTGCGGCCGGGATCATCATTTTCACCTTCGTGGTGCTGGGCGGCTGGTCCGCGGTCGCCCGGATCGATTCCGGCGTGGTCGCCGATGGCGTCATCGCCGTCGAATCCAATCGCAAGACGATTCAGCATCTCGAAGGCGGAATCGTGCGCGAGATTCTGGTCCGTGACGGCGACACGGTGCAGCAGGGCGATACCCTGATCCGGCTGGATCCGACGCGCAACGAGGCGACCGACAGGGGCTTTCGCCAGCAACTGGCCATCGCCAGTGCGGCGCTGGCCCGAATGACGGCGCAGCGCGACATGCTGGATGTGATCGATTTTCCTCGGGAGGTCACCGCGTTCAAGGACGATCCGGTCATCGCCAACGCTATCCGGGACAATCAGGGACAATTCGACAACCGGCGCCAGAGTTTGCTGCGCGGCATCGAGGTGCTTGAAAAGCAGATCGCGCAAGCCAGAGACGAGATCAGGCAGGCGACCGTCGATCAAAAGACGGCCCAGGACCAGGTCGATTCAATCGATGTCGAGCTTCCCAATCTCAGGGGGTTGCTGGAGAAGGGGCTTGTCGCCCTGCCACGGGTGACGACGCTGGAACGCCAGCAGATTCAGGTCCGCGGGCAGCTCGAGAGCGCCAAGATCAACGGGACGAAAGCTAAGGAAAAGGTCGGCGAGCTGCAGGCGCGCATCGATCAGCTGAAACAGGACTACCGCCAGGAGGGCGGCAATACGCTTCCGGACGTTCGCAAGCTCATCAGCGACGCCGGGCAGCAACTGATTATCGCCAAGGATGCGCTGAGGCGGATCGATATCCAGGCGCCGGTGGCGGGCACCGTGCAGCAACTCAAGATCTTTACCATTGGCGGTGTGGTCAAGCCCGGTGATCCGATTCTCGACATCGTGCCGCTGAGCGATACACTGGTGGTCCGCGCCAAAGTGCAGCCGATCGACGTCGACCGCATCCTGACCGGAGAGAAAGCTGAAATTCGCGTTCCGCAGTTCATGAAGTTCGAGCTGAAACCGCTCGAAGGCGTCATCCGCAGCATTTCGCGCGACAGCATCATCGATACGTCGACGAATCCACCACTGTCCTATTTCGCGGTGGAAGTTGCCGTCGATCGCAACTCCATTCCAGAAGATATTCGCGATCGTATGATCGCCGGCATGACGGTCGACACGATCATCCGGACGCAGGAACGCACGGTGCTATCCTATCTGGCGGCGCCGCTGCGAAATCGGCTGGCGAAATCGATGCGTGAGCGCTAGATTCTTGACGCGTTTTCTTTGCGCGAACCGGTATCCACTTCGCTGGAAAACGCTCTAAGCACCGGCCGGCGCCGGCATCGCTCCGATGTCTGCGAGCGAGATCAGTTCGCTGTCATCGAGCGCCAGCGACAGATCGTCGATCGCGAGCATGTCGGGGGCGATCGCGGCGGCTGGCGCATGGCGGTGCCATCGTCCGCTGTCTTTCGGGCGGTGATCCGCGCGCATGTTCTGCAGCGAGAACAGACAGGCGACGGCGGTATCCACACTGGCGAAACTGCGGCGCGCCATGGCGGCCAGCGCCGACTGCTCGGCATGTGAAAATCGCGCCGGGTCAAGGACATGGAGTGGAGGCGTTTCGTTTTCGCCGCTGCTATCCTCTGCGGAGAGCGGGACCAGCAGGTCACCGATCAGAAAATGATCCAGCGTATCGGCGAATGCGTCCTGCCCTTGCTGCAGGAGACCGAACAATCGGTGCATTTCGATCAGCAACTGGCCGGGCTGCCCGTCCGCCTCGGTCAGCGGAGTGCCCGCTGTTTCCGACAGATAGGTGGAGGCCGGGTCGATAACGATATCGGAGAGAGGATCGTCACCGACACTTGGCGCTTGAAAGGGAAAGCAGCGCAGCGCGATCGGCCGATAGGCACCGCGCCACTTGCCATCAGCAGTCAGAAGGGCATGCACGGTATAACGCCGATCGACGATCAATCCGAGCCGGGGCCGGTTGGCTTCGAACCGGACCGCGACGGGATAGTAGCGGCATGCCAGATGGATCTCGCTGGCGCTGACCGGGACCCAGCTAAGGTTCTCGATCCAGCGGTCGTCCGCAGGCGGACTCACGCGAAGGTGTGCAACTTCGCGCAGGGGAACAAGCTGGTTCATGCTGACGCCGGCTGCAAATGAACGTTGGGGGCGGGCGGCGGCTCCATATCGGCGGTCCTCCCAGGGACTGGCGCCTGATCGCGGGTCGCTTTGAGGAAAGCTTTCGCCATCACCAGCAGGATGCCGGCCCGGAACAGCGAGATGCGATGCAGACTGAGCATCTGTGCGCACGGAATTCCCAACTGTTGCAGCAGCGGGGCAAGCGTACCGCCATCGAACAGCGCCGGGCGGATCACCAGAAGGTCTGGAATCTCCACCGTGTGACCGTCGATGTTGAATTTCAAGGCCCATGGCTCGAACGCATTCAGCGCACCAAGCGCTTCGGTGACGGCGGCCGTCACCGTCATGTCATGGGCAAACCGGTCCAGCGTCTGGAACCGGCTCATGGTGGCGCGTGACAACCGGTGATTGACGGTCGTGATGGTCGCGCCGACATCGGTCGGCGCGTCGGCAAAAACGTCGTCCAGCATCTTGCGGGACTGCAATCCGGTCGGCAGGTCTGGATCGAACACAAAGGGATAGCCATGAAGGATCATCGGGAGCAGCGTGCGGGCGGCGGGCGGTTGCGCGCGCTGGTCGTTCAGCAGGGCACGGATGGCGACGAATTCCAGGGCAGATCCCTGGCGTCGCCAGACCAGCGGAAACCAGGAGGCGAGGGAGAGGCACTCGGAGTGGACTGCCGGAACAACGGCCGCGTTACGGACCGGCGCGTAGGCCAGGGGTGCATAGATACGCCGGCGAAGCACATCCTTCTCAAGTGCGAGCGGTCGTTCGCACAACGCGGTCGTCGTTCTCTCGTCGCCCGACAGCACGACCGATTGTGACGTCGTCATGCAGAATCTTCCGAGAAGTCGAGCCCGACGGCCTGTAGCCGGCGCATGATGGCGTTGCGATCTGCGTTTTCCATCAGCGCCAGCGCCCACAGGTCGAAGCCCTGCCGTTTTGTGATGGCTTCGGTGAAGCCGGCCCGCAACAGCAGGTCCCCGAGCCGGGCGGACGTCAGGCCGGAGTTATGCGCCATATGGACATTGCCGGAGGCGATCGACGGCGAATGGCCGAACATCATGTCGAGGGGCGTGATCGGTCCCACGGCGGACCGATAGACCACGTGATCCGATCCATGCTCCAGAAACAGGGACATCACTGTCTCCAGATCCGGACAAGTGATGAGCGCATAGCCGTCGGGCCTCAGAATACGCTGGAACTCGGTGAGGGCGAGCGGAATTTCGTGGCTGTGAAGGTGCTCCAGGCTGTGCGACGACCACACCGCATCGAAGCTGCGCACCTCGAAATGCGTGCGCAGGTTCGTCATCGATCCGACGACGTCCGGCTGGACCATCGGATCGACGTCGAAGCGGATTTCCTGCCAGCCAGCGGCATCGAACAGGCCGCTCAGCCGGCGGGTGGATTTCGGGCCGGAGCCCGCGTTAAGCACACGTTTGGCCCTTGTCATGTGCGATGAGCGCGGAAGTTCCCGAGTGTCGTTTTGCGATGTGATCATGGAATCATTCTTACCCACAGACTGGCGTTTTAAACGCTGACAAATTCGAAAGAATGCGACTCAAGTTGGACTGCGGCGCGTTAACGGTTTGTCACCCGCAACCTGATGCAGCGATGTGCAGTTGCGTAATAGCTATTGGAACTGTCATCGTTCACAGCCAAACATGATCTGAAGGTTTTGTATCTGAATGCGGTGTCGAACGGCTGTTCATGTCAAAACTCCCATCAGACTCAACGCGGCGCTCGGACACGGACGAAAACCGCGGAGCAGTTAAGCCCCCCTTCCGTGTGCCCCGGACAGGCGCAACGCGAGGCGATGCGCCATCGATCGATGCCGTGCGAGCAGACCTGCAATTGCTTTCCAAACATCTCCGTTCGATCGGGTTATTTGACGAAGAATTTTATAAAAACGCTTATCCGGATATCGTGTCTTTCGGCCGTGATCCGTTCCTGCATTTTTATCTGCACGGTTATCTGGAGGGACGGCGCCCGAACCCGCTGTTCGATCCGGCCTGGTATCTGAGGACATACCCGGAGGTGCGTTCATCCGGGCAGCAGCCACTGCTGCATTACGCACGTTCCGGTGAGCGCGATGGATACCGGCCGGGCCCGCTGTTCGATCCAGCCTGGTATCGCCAGGCTTATGGTGTTGCCGTCAGCGATAATGCGCTGGCGCATTATCTCCGGCGTCGGTTCGGGCCGTTCAGTCCGATCCCCGAGTTCGATGCTGCCTACTATCTGGAAACCTATCGCGACATCGCCGAAGCCGGGGCTGATCCGTTCGAACATTTCAATCGGTACGGCTTTCGCGAGGGACGCAATCCGTCCCGCGTGTTCGATGCCAAGTTCTATATCCAGCGCTATCTGCGCGGCGAGACAACCCACAATCCGCTGCTGCATTACCTTGCGCATCGCCACGAGAGCGGTGTGTTCCCCCATCCTCCGGAGAATGAGGCGACGATTCCTTCGCAGATCAAGCGGTTCACAAAACCCGGTCCGGCATTTGAGGAGCCGCGGCCGCTGGCAGCGAGCACCAGGCCGCAGGCGAAAATTCTCGTCAATTACCTGACGCAATTCCATGCGTTTCCGGAGAATGACACATGGTGGGGCACGGGCTTTACCGAATGGACCAATGTCGTGCGCGGCGTGCCGCGCTTCATGGATCATTACCAGCCGCGCATACCGCGCGACCTCGGATTTTACTCGCTGGACCACATCGACATCATGCAGCGGCAGGTGGCGATGGCGAAGGCCGCGGCCATTCATGGCTTCGTGTTTTATTACTATGCATTCAATGGCCGGCGGCTGATGGAGAAGCCGCTCGACCAGTTCCTGGATCGGGGCGATATCGACATGCCGTTCTGCCTGATGTGGGCGAACGAAAACTGGACGCGCCGCTGGGACGGCCGTGACGACGAAGTGCTGATTTCCCAGGATTACCGTCCTGAGGATGACGGTCCGCTGGTCGCGGACTTCGCACGGCACTTTGCTGACGCGCGTTATCTCCGCCTGAAAGGGCGGCCGCTTCTGATGATCTATCGGCCGGGACTGATCCCCGATGCCGCACGGATCATCGCAGGTTGGCGTACGATGTTTCGGGACCGGCACGGCGAGAATCCTGTCATTATCATGGGGCAGAGTTTCGAAGATGCCGACCCGCGTCCATTTGGGTTGGACGGAGCCGTCGAATTTCCCCCGCACAAGCTCACGACACAGCTGCGCGAAGTCAATTCACAGGTTCAGTGTCTCGACGATACGTTCGCGGGCGAAGTCTATCGGTATGACGACGTGGTTCGCTGCTCCCTTGGTGAAAAGCCGCCGCCGTTTCCGCTGATCAAGACCGCGGTGGCGAGCTGGGATAATGATGCCCGGCGGCAGGGCAAGGGATTGGTGATCCACGGCTCGACGCCTGCGGCTTACGAGGCGTGGCTCGCGGCCTTGGTGGAAAGAGCGCAGCACCAGCCATTTTTCGGCGAGCCGGTCGTCTGCATCAACGCCTGGAACGAATGGGGCGAGGGCGCTTATCTCGAGCCCGACGTACATTTCGGCTCGGCTTATCTCAACGCGACGGGACGCGCGGTTTCGGGCCGGACGACGGACGGGATCGCGCAGCCAAGGCTCGGGCGTGACGGGGCGCGCCCGAAGGAAACCGTGCCGTGAGACATCGACATCATCAAGCGTGCCAGCAGCCGGCGTTGCGGTGGTCACCGGGGTTGCTTTTGATCGGCGAACGACCACGAGTGTGCGAGTGGAATGATGACTGAGGCCGTCGACCAAACCGATGATTCGAACGTTGCGACCGAACCGAAGCGCAAGGGCCCGCTACGTCTGGAAGGATTCGTCGACACGCTGACGCGCCAGGGCGCATCGGGTTGGGCCTGGCTGCCCGAGGCCCCCCAGGCCGTGGTGGAAGTCGAAGCTTTTCGCCATGGACGGATGATCGGCCGGACACGGGCGGAGCAGCCACGGCCCGATCTCTTGAAATACGGCAAGGGCACCGGGCTCTACGGCTTTACCCTGAAGTTCGATCATCAGCTGGATGGTGACGAACCTCCGCAGTTTCGTGGCATCGGTTTGGGCGAAACCCACGATCTCAAAGGCGTCACGGAGTTGCCGCCGGCTCCGGTTGTCGTGCCACCCGCCCCAGTCGTTGTTCGGTCTCCTCCACTGACGCCGATCCCCGAAGTGGAAGGGCATGTCGACAATCTCACGCGCTGGGGCGCCACCGGTTGGGCATGGGCGCCGAAAGCGCCAGATCAGGCCGTTCTGGTCGAAGCCGTGCTCGGCGATCGCGTCATCGGACGGGTGAGAGCCGCCGAACCGCGCCCGGATCTCGCGAAATACGGCAAGGGCACCGGCCAGTACGGCTTCATGATGAAATTCGATGAAGCGCTGGACGAGGAGCTGCCTGAATTTCGCGCGCTGGTAAATGCCGTCAATCCGCTGCAGGTCGCGAACGAGCTGCCGCCGCAAGATGCCAAATCGAAGCTGCCGAAATCGCGGGGAACGATCAGCAGACTGCTGCAGGATCACTCGCATTTCACCTCGCGTGGCCCGGAGTTCGAAGAGTTCGATGCCAGTCTGCTGGACCAGGACAGAAGCCATTCTGGCGGGCAAGAGCCGTTGCTGATGGCGTTCTACCTTCCCCAATTCCATCCGATTGCGGAGAACGACAAGTTTTGGGGCAAGGGTTTCACCGAATGGCGGCAGATGCCGCGCGGGCTGCCGCGGTATCCGGGGCACTATCAGCCGCGCATTCCACGCGACCTCGGCTTCTACGACCTGATGGAGTCCGACGCGCTCAAGCGGCAGGTGACCCTGGGGCGATCGGCCGGCATCAACGCATTCGCCTACTACTATTACTGGTTCAACACCAAACGGGTATTGGAGCGGCCGCTCGACGCGCTGCTGGCGTCCGATGTCGACATGCCGTTCCTCCTGATCTGGGCCAACGAAAACTGGACTCGGACCTGGGACGGGGCCGATACCTCCGTGCTGCTGCGGCAGGATTACAAGGAGGAAGACGAAGAGGCG
The DNA here is from genome assembly GCF_032397745.1 of Bradyrhizobium prioriisuperbiae. Lineage (NCBI taxonomy): Bacteria > Pseudomonadati > Pseudomonadota > Alphaproteobacteria > Hyphomicrobiales > Nitrobacteraceae > Bradyrhizobium > Bradyrhizobium prioriisuperbiae. Next base: position 1,310,530 of record NZ_CP135921.1, on the reverse strand, counting down.
CTGGTGAATAATCTGGCGCGCTATTTCAACGATCGCCGCTACGTTCGCCTGCAAGGGCGGCCGCTGTTCATCATCTATAATCCCAGCCACATTCCCGAGCCGAAGGTGACCATCGCGCGCTGGCGCAGGCTGCTGTCAAGCCGTCATGGCGTCGATCCCCTGATCTTCATGGCCCAGACCTTCGGTGCGCAGGATCCGGAACCGTTCGGGCTGGACGGTGCGATGGAGTTTCCGCCACACAAGCTCTCGGACAACCTGCCGGGCCGGCCGACGCCTGACGCCTACAGTTCCGACTTCACCGGGCGTGTCATTGACTATGACGAATTCTGTGAGGCCTCGCTGAACGAGGCCGAGAAACCGTTTCCGCTGATCAAGACCGTGGTGCCGAGCTGGGACAATGACTCCCGGCGCCCCAATCGCGGCCTGTCGCTTGAGAACACGTCACCGAAGAAGTACCAGCAATGGCTCCAGACACTGCTGGAACGGGCGATCGCAAAACCCGTGTTCGGCCGGCCGATTGTCGCTGTGAACGCCTGGAACGAATGGGCTGAAGGCGCCTACCTCGAGCCCGACGTTCATTATGGCGCGGCCAATCTCAACGCCACGGCGCGCGCGCTGACCCAGGCCACCCGCGTTGCGCGGCCGCCGGTTGCCGCAGTCCGTCGCGAACAAGTGCAATCCCTCGCCGTTTCCGTGATTTTGCCGAACTTCAACCATGAGCGTTTCCTGAGGGAACGCATCGGGTCCGTGCTGGCGCAGACCCACAAGCCCGACGAGATTGTCTTCCTGGACGATTGCTCATCCGACGGCAGCGTCGCCCTGGCGGAGTCGATCCTTCGCGAGTCGGACATCCCCTATCGGATCGTCCTCAACGAGGAGAATTCCGGGTGCGTGTTCCGGCAGTGGGTCAAGGGCCTGGAGCTCGCGCGCAATGATTTGATCTGGATCGCGGAGACGGATGACTCCGCTCATCCGGAGTTTCTCGCGAAGCTTGCGCCCTACCTGGCGCGTCGCGATGTCGCCGGCGCGTTCGGCCACATCCGTTGTGTCGATGACAGCGGTGCGATCCTGTCCGATCTCGATAATTACTTCGACAACCTTCTGAATTTCTCCTGGGACCGTGCCTGCGTGGTGCCGGCCTATCAGGCGTTCCGGCGGGATTTCGTTGTCAGAAACGTGGTACCGAACGCATCCGGCTTCGTGTTCCGCAAACCGCATCTCACCGCGCTGGAATATGAACGTCTGCAGCAATACCGCTTCGCGGGCGATTGGTATTTCTACGCGTTGCTGCTGCGCGGCGGTTGCCTGGCGTATGAGCCGGAGGCCAATTCCTATTTCCGCTTGAGCCGGTCCGGCACGTCGCGAAGCGCGTTCTTCACCGATCGCCATCTCGAAGAGCATCGGATGGTTCTGGAAGATCTGTCATCCGAATATCGGGTCGGCGATGCCGCGGTCAGGGCGCATGTCGACACATTACTCGCCCATTTCCCCGATCGGCAGGGTGGTGATCTTTTGGCGCGGCTCGCGCCGGCCAGGGATGCCGAGCCACCGCTGCGGGTCTGCATCGCCGCCCACAGTTTCGAGGTCGGGGGCGGCGAGATCCTGCCGCTTGAGCTTGCAAACGCGCTCAAGCAGCTTGGCCTGCATGTGACTTATCTGATTGTGGAGGATGAACTTGCCGATTCCCGCAAGAGTGTGCGCCGGCGTCTGCGCTCCGACATTCCCATCGTGTTCTGGCCCGACGTCAGCGACGACTTCGGCGGCTTTCTCAGCAGCTTCGGAATCCAGGTTTTCAATTCCCACAATGTGAGTGTCGAGTTTTCGCTGTACTGCAAGCATGTCGAGGTTCAGATTCCCTACGTCGGCTCGCTGCATGGCGGTTACGAGACTGTTCCGGACCTGATGACGGAGCATTTCTCCGACTATCTGCGCCGGACAGTCGACACGTGGCTCTATCTGGCGAAAAAGAATACCGTCCTGCTCGGCAAAGCGGGCATTCCGGAGGACAGGTTCGCGCGCAGCTTCAATGCGGTTCCAGCAATACGGAGCGGATTGATCGATCGTGCCGAGTTCCGGCACGAGTATGACATTCCCGAGAACGGCTTCGTGACCTTCCTGTGCTCGCGCGCGATCCCGGAGAAGGGTTGGCGCGTCGCGATCGAAGCTCTCCAACTGGTCCGCGCCCTTGGGAACCAGCCGGTCTGGTTGGTGCTGATCGGGGACGGGCCGAGTGCGGCGGAGCTGCGCCAGGCCTATGGTTCCCTCGACTGGGTCATCTTCCTCGGTCATGTCGACAGCCCGTCGCGCTACTTCGGCTGCTTCGACCTCGGCGTTTTTCCCAGCACATTCAGTGGGGAAACCTTCCCGTTGTTTCTGGTCGAATGTTTTCAGGCGGGCAAGCCCGTCGTCGCGACCGATATTGGCGAAATTCCGACCATCCTCGGAGACGATGCCGGGAAACGTGCCGGCATTCTCGTGCCGCATGAGGCGAGCCGTATCGATCTTGTTTATGCCGTGGCCGAGGCAGTTGCAGGATTGCTGAAGGATCCGACCCGCTATGAACGCATGCGCACGAATGCGATCGAAGCGTCCAGTCGCTTCAGCATGCTGCGTTTAGCGGAAACTTATAAGAGCCTATTCACCACATTGGTTAACCGGACTGAGCAAGAGGCTGGGCAACTATCGCTCAAAGCGAGTTAGAGACATGATCCGGAAACAGGGACGCCGGCTTTCCGACACGATGATGTTCCAACACAAGATGGAGCGCGATGCCGTATTGCGCTTCGGGCTCCATGATAGGCCCACGATGCTCGGAGTGACTTGAATGTTTCGCAACGCTCTTGTGGTCGGTGTGCGCCAGGTGAACCAGCATGGCGAGGCTGCAACGGTCGAGCAGACCATGCTCAGCCTTGGACAAAACACCGGCAACATGATGTTTACCCAGTCGCTCCTGCGGGTGCTTCATGGCGCCAAATGGGGCTCGTTCGCCCTGTCGCCGGAAGAGATCGAGGGGCATGACGCGATCGTCCTGGCCGCGGCGAACTGGGTCAATCATTTCGACGATTTCGGCTGGCTCGCGGATCGCCTGGAAAAGACCAAGCTGCCGGTTTTCCTGATCGGTGTGGGCGCTCAAGCCTCGAATTCCGAAGAAATCCCCAACGTCACCGAAGGGACGCTGCGGCTGCTCCGTCTGGTGCAGGACCGCTCCGTCAGCATTTCGGCGCGTGGCACCTTCAGCTGTGAGGTTCTCGAACGCTATGGCATCACCAACGTTCATCCGACCGGCTGCCCTTCGCTGATGCTGATTGGGCGCGACGGCCCCAGTCCGTCGCTTCTCAATGACGTCGGGTTCGACGCCTGCTGCATGCATGCCACGCGGCACGGCTTCTCGAAGACCGATTCCTTCCAGACATTCCTGTATCGACAGGCCATCAGCCGCAACATCGATCTCGTGCTGCAATCCGAGATTGCGGACATCCACTACATCATGCAGCACAGGACTGGCGAAGCCCTTCCCGAGAAGGCGGAGCAAGCCGTGATGGCGGTGTATGGCGCGGCGGCGGGCCAAGTCGAAGACTTTCTGATTCGTCATGGCCGCGTCTTCACGCTCTACCAGGACTGGATCGATTACATGAAGCAACGATCCTTCTGTTTTGGCACCCGAATCCACGGAACCGTGGCAGCGCTGATTGCCGGAACGCCCGCCGCCTTGATCGTTCATGATTCGCGAACGGTGGAAATGGCCGACATCATGGGGGTGCCGATCGTCCGCTGGCAGGACATTCCCTGTGATCGGGATATCGATATCGCCGCACTGTACTCGCGCGCGCAATTGCAGGAATTCGTGAAAAAATTCTCCGGGTATTATGACGGCTTCCTGGACTACATGGCGAGGAACGCATTGCTTGTCGCCGGCAACTACAGAGAGGCGGATCGCCGGATCCTGTACGCGAGCTGACGTCGTCACAAAAATCGATCGGGATATGCCATGGCAGTGCTTGGATGTGTTGAACGGGTCAATCGCGAAAAGATCATCGGCTGGGTGTTCGATCAGCAGAAACCGGACCGGCGCTACGTCGTGGAGCTTTATGTCGGCGAACGGCAGGTGGCATCGGCGCCGGCGACGACGGTTCGATCGGACGCCCGGCGCGGCGCGCGCAAGCAAACCGGCTACGGATTCGAATTGAGCGTTCCTTATGGGACACAGCTCGATGTCGCGCAAATGGGTGTACGTGTTATCGGGGCGGACATCATGTTGCCGGTCTCTGATGATGCGACTCGTCTGGAAGGGGTACTCGATTTCGTCGCCGGCTCCGCCATCGGCGGATGGGCGTGGCATACCGGCCGTCCGACAGAGCGGGTTTCAGTGATCGTCAGGCACAAGGGCAAGATCTTGACCAAGGTCGCTGCGGATGGATTCCGCCAGGATCTGTTCGAAGCCGGCGTTGGCGACGGCGCCCATGGTTTTATTGTCGACCTCGGCGCGGCGGTGGCCATGGCGCCGCTGGTGCTCGATGATGTCGAGGTGGTGTTCGAGGCGACCGACGGTCCGCTGTTCAACTTGGTCAAACATCGGAGCGCCGTGTCGTCATTCGGAAACCGGATCGGCGGATAACGCGCTCGCGTTGGGCGCGAGCGCTATTGAGCATCTGCCGGAAGCGGCTCTTACCCCGCTGCGGTGCCGGACTGGACCAGTCCGATCCGCGTGGTCTGATAACCGCGCTCCAGGATCGCTCGCCACCACGGTTCGTGGTCCAGATACCATCCGACGGTTTTCAGCAGCCCGGTCTCGAACGTCTCCTCGGCGCGCCAGCCGAGATCATGTTCCAGTTTGCTGGCATCGATGGCATAACGGCGGTCATGCCCGGGGCGATCCGACACGAATGTGATCAGTTTCCTCCGAGGTCCGTGCAGCGAGGGCCGCAGCCGATCCAGCAGGTCGCAGATGGTCTGCACCACATGAAGGTTTTGCCGCTCGTTGCGCCCGCCGATATTGTAGGTCTCGCCGATTTTGCCATGGGTCAGCACCAGCCGCAGCGCCTTGGCATGGTCCTCGACATAGAGCCAGTCGCGGACGTTCTTGCCATCGCCATAAACCGGCAGCGGTTCGCCCGCGAGCGCCTTGATGATGACGTGCGGAATCAGCTTTTCCGGAAAGTGATAGGGACCATAATTGTTGGAGCAGTTGGTCACCAGTGTCGGCAGGCCATAGGTCTCGTGCCAGGCGCGAACCAGATGATCCGACGACGCCTTGCTGGCGGAGTAAGGCGAGTTCGGCGCATAGGCGGTGGTCTCGGTGAACAGGCCGTCGGGCCCGAGCGATCCGTAGACCTCGTCGGTCGAGATGTGGAGAAAGCGGAATGCGTCGCGCTCGGCCGGCGCCAGTGTTCGCCAGTGGCGCAGCGCCTCCTGCAGCAGGGTGAAGGTGCCGACGATGTTGGTCTGGATGAACTCGCCCGGCCCGTCGATCGAACGATCGACATGGCTTTCCGCGGCGAGGTTCATCACCGCGGCGGGTTTGTAACGTTCGAACAGCGCCCTGAGCCCGGCGCTATTGCAGATGTCGAGCTTTGCGAAGGCGTAGCGCGGATGGCCATTCGCCTGAGGGATCGAGTCGAGGTTCGACGCGTAGGTCAGCTTGTCGATGTTGACGACAAAGATGCCTGATTTGTCGAGCAGGTGCCTGACGAGTGCGGAGCCGATGAAGCCGGCCCCGCCGGTTACGAAAACAGTTGAGCCGTCGAAACCCATGACTGCGAGCCCCTGACCTTCGGTTCTGCGGCAAACGAACGATGGACGGACAGCAGGTACTGTCCGTAGCTGCTCTTGGAGGCGCGTTGCGCCAGCTTGTAGAATTGATCGATAGTAATATAACGCAGCCGCAATGCAATCTCCTCGAGACAGGCGATACGCATGCCTTGCCGCTGTTCGAGAATCTGCACGAAGTGGCTCGCTTCGACCAGGGTCTCATGCGTGCCGGTGTCGAGCCAGGCAAAGCCGCGGCCCAGTACTTCGACGTACAGGTCGCCGCGCTCCAGATAAGTGCGATTGATGTCCGTGATCTCGATCTCGCCGCGCGCCGATGGCTTCAGCGAAGCCGCGATGTCCAGCACATCGTTGTCGTAGAAATAAAGTCCGGTGACCGCGACGTTCGATTTGGGAGCTAGCGGTTTCTCTTCGATCGAGATGGCGCGGCCGCGGCCGTCGAGCTCGACCACGCCGTACTGCTGCGGCGTGTTGACCACATAGCCGAACACAGTCGCTTCGCCGCTGCGCATCGCCGCGCGCGACAGCAGGTCCGGCAGGCCGCTGCCATGGAAAATATTGTCGCCAAGGATCAGCGCGACATCGTCATTGCCGACGAAATCACGTCCGACAATGAAGGCGTCCGCAAGTCCGCGCGGCTTATCCTGGGTGGCGTAGGACAGGTCCAGTCCGTAGTCGGAGCCGTCGCCGAGCAGACGTTCGAACAGCGGCTGGTCCTGCGGCGTGGAGATGATGAGGATTTCGCGGATGCCGGCGAACATCAGTGTCGCGAGCGGATAATAGATCATCGGTTTATCGAAAACTGGAAGCAATTGCTTCGATACAACCGTCGTGATCGGATAGAGGCGTGTTCCCGTGCCTCCGGCGAGTATGATACCCTTCATGATCACCCCTGCGAATATTTTTACAGATTTCTCATACCGGATGGTGAGTGCAAGGGAGCTAAAGAGGTTTGTTAAAGTTCGACCAATGAAGCGAGTGCGGAGCAAGCATGCAAATCATTCCGACTGAAATTCCAGAGGTGCTGATCATCGAGCCGAAAATGTTCGGCGATCAGCGAGGATTTTTCCTCGAGACGTTCCAAAGAGAGCGTTATGCTGCGGCAGGAATCCGACATCCGTTCGTGCAGGATAATCTGTCGCGTTCCGCATTCGGTGTGTTGCGCGGATTGCATCTGCAGAATCCGAAGTCGCAAGGCAAGCTCGTCACGGTGTTGCGCGGCAAAGTGCTCGATATTGCCGTCGATGTGCGCATCGGCAGCCCAACATTTGGGCGTCATGTCTCCGTCGTACTCACTGACGACAATCGCCGGCAGTTCTGGGTTCCGCGCGGCTTCGCGCACGGCTTCGTTGTGTTGTCGGAGACCGCGGACTTTTTCTACAAATGCGATGAATTCTACAGTCCGGAAGATGAAACCGTCGTCCTGTGGAACGATCCTGATCTCGCCATCAAATGGGGCGTCGATGCACCGACATTGTCGGCGCGCGATTCCACCGGGCGGCGGCTGGCCGATATCGCAACATTGCCGAAATATGGTGAGATCTGATGCGCATCCTTTTAACCGGTGTGTCCGGCCAGGTCGGTGGTGCGCTGCAAGTTCTGCTTTCCGGTCTCGGATCGGTTGTGGCGGCCGATCGCAGTCAGCTCGATCTCTCTCAACCTGATACGATCTCGGCTGTGCTCGATCAGCTGCGGCCCGACCTGATCGTCAATCCGGCGGCCTACACCGCGGTTGATCTCGCAGAGGACGAACGCGATCTGGCGTTTCGCGTCAACGCGGATGCACCCGCCGCGATGGCGAGCTGGGGCGCTCGACACGATGTGCCGATAATCCATTTTTCCACCGACTATCTGTTCGATGGGTCGGGCGACGTGCCCTGGCGCGAAACGGACAGGCCATCGCCGCTGTCGGTCTATGGCGCGAGCAAGCTCGCCGGCGAGCGAGCGCTTGGCGAGGCCGGGGGGCGACACCTGATCGTCCGCACGTCATGGGTTTATGCATCCCAGGGACGAAACTTCCTGCGCACCATCGCGCGTCTCGCGCGCGAGCGAAAGGAGTTGAAGATCGTCGCCGATCAGTTCGGTGCGCCGACGTCGGCGCAGATCATCTCGGAGGCGGTGGTGAAGATCTTGCGCGAAGAATTGTCCGGGGGCGGCAAACCGTTCGAGCGCAACGGCGGCGCGGTCAATGTCTCGGCATCGGGCACGACGAGCTGGCACGGCTTTGCCTCCGCCATTGTCACGGGCTTGCAGCAGCGCGGTGTCGATGTCGTGGCGGAGCAGGTCCTTCCGATTTGCACGGCGGATTTTCCAACCAAGGCGGCGCGGCCGGCCAACAGCCGGCTCGATCACGACAGGCTCAATCACGTGTTTGGCGTGACGATGCCGACATGGCAGCAGGCGCTCGCCGTCGAACTCGACGATCTCGCTCCTGAGCTTGTGGCCGCTTCGCGTGATCTGAAAACACCACTGGCGTCCTGACGAGATCAGGTAGGCGCCCGCGCTCAGCTTCGGTCGCGCGCGGGGGTGGGGACGAAGAACGGCGTCCCCGCCAGTTCGGGTTCGTCGAAGTCCTCGACCCTGCGACGCATCACATCGATGTCCTCGCGAAACAGCGACGCGCTGATCGCGACTGAGACCCGCTCGGCCGCGATATTGACTCCGGGGATGTCGCTGGCAATTGCAGTGTGGCTCAGCGTGGCGCCGTGATTGACCAGATGGATCTGCGTCAGTGTGGGATTGCGTCCCGGCTCGCGCTCGGTCAGTTCGAAACCGGGCCCCAGATATGGATGGCGCGCGAGATCGCCGCGCTGCAATTCGAGTGGTGGCGCATAACGATCGCCCCAGGTGGCGATATCGTCTGAAAACGCCGCGAGTTGGGGAACGGCCCGCGCGTCGACACGAAAGCCGGTGGCGACGATCAGGAAATCATGCCGGTGCGGCTGCGGATCATTGGCAAGCACCACGGTGACGCCTTGGTCGTCGCCATGAACCGCTTGCACCGGGCATCCCAGATGGATGTGAAAGTTGGGCTGCGCCAGCGTTCGGTGCACTGTCTCATGGGGAACGGGCGCCTGCACGTCGTTGAGATAGACCATCAGCCGCCAGCGTTCCGCATCCGGCAACGCCGACCATCCGTGCAGGAATCCGGGAAACGCCGAGCCGCGTCCCTTGTTGACCTGCGGCAGGACACGGCGGCGCACATACATGTCGACGCGAGCGGCGCCTTGTTCGAGGGCGGTGGCCGCATTGTCCCAGCCAGAGGATCCGCCGCCCAGGATAGCGATGGATTTGCCGCGCAACCGCGCGAAATCGATCGGGTCGTTGGTGTGGGCGGCGAACTGCGGCGCCAGGGCACGATCGACCAGTGGCGGCCAGTCGTCGCCGCCAGCGCCACCCCGCCCGGTGGCAAGTACAGCTCGACGCGCGAAGACTGAGCGTTCGTGATCCCCTTCGCGCAGCGTGGCGCGCAGCAGGTGGCCAGCCGGCTCAAGTCCGACAAGCTGGACGCGATGGCGGACCGGCAGCACCAGAACGGTCTGCAACCAGCTCAGGTAGGCGGCCCACAGCTCGTTCGGAATCTTGTAAAGCGTGGTCCAATCCTCCGTCCCGGACCGGGCTTCGTGCCAGGCGCGATAGGTCAGCGAGGGGATATTGAGTGCGGGTCCCGGCAGCGTCTTCGGCGAACGCAGCGTGCCCATCCGGGCATAGGTCAGCCACGGCCCCTCCCGCCCGGGCTCGGACCGATCGATCAGAGCGGTGTTGCGCACACCTTTGAAGATCAGGCTCGCGGTGGCGGCGATGCCGTTCATCCCCGCGCCCACCACAAGTACGTCAAGCACCGGCTGTCCGTCGGGGCCGGTCACGACCGCGGGCCAGTTCTCCGGGGGCAGGCCGAGGCAATCGAGATCGCGTGCGACCGCGGCATCATGTCGTCGCGCAGAAGTTGCATCCATAGGGTCGATCTATCATCCCGTTGTCGGCCACTCAATTGGCCGGGCCGTCCTTCGCCATCCCGGCGAAAGAACGTGCCAACGATATGCGCGTCAGTAGAACAACAAACTTATCCTGTCGCAATATCTTGTCGGGAGGAGGAAAAATAACCAAAGTCCGGCTGGGTCGCGACGCAGGCATGGCTATATTCATGCTGGCCCGAAGGGTGCGAAGATTGCGAACATTATAAAGTCAGAGACTCGGAAGGAAAAAGAATGCCACTCAAACATCTCATCGGTCTCGATCATGCTGTCGTCGCCGTTCGCGATCTGGATGCGGCCGGAGCAGCCTGGAAGCGGCTGGGCTTCACCATTTCGCCGCGCGGCACCCATTCCGCGCATCTCGGCTCCGGCAACTACACCATCGTGTTCTCCGACGATTATCTCGAGCTGCTGGGCATTCTGAACGAGACCCCGCACAACCAGGCGACGGTCAAATTCCTCCGGGAGCATGAAGGCATCGAGCGCACGGCGTTCACCACCGATGATGCCGCCGCCGGCGTGGCCGAGGTCAAAGCGCGCGGCATCGCCGCCGATGGTCCGGTTCACTTCGGCCGTCCGGTCGATCTGCCGAACGGTGGCAAGAGCGAAGCCAAGTTCAATATCTTTCGTTGGCCGGTCGACGAGGCTCCTGGTGGTCTGCGCATCTTCGCCTGCCAGCATTTGACACCGGAAGCGGTGTGGATTCCCGAACTCAGGAGCCATGCCAACGGTGCCAAGCGCCTGGTGCAGGTCGAGGTGTTGTCGGCCACGCCGAAGGACGCCGCGGCGCAATTGTCGCGGCTGATCGATCGACCGGTGGCCGAAACCGCGGATGGATATCGCGTCGCGTCCGGCGGCACGCGTGCGGACTTTCTGTTCTATGATGCTGCTGTTTTTGCGAAGCGCTATCCTGAGGTGGTGCGCAAGGGCGCAGTAGCGAATGGTGCGGTGGCGATCGTCATCGCCACCGACGATCTCGCCAAGGCGCATGCGATCGGCGGCGCGGTTGGACATGGTGATGCGGTGAGCGTGCCGGCGGCGGCCGCCAACGGCGCGATCCTGAGTTTTGTGGCGCAGTGAGCGCCGTTATCCGAAGCTTTGATATTCAGGGGATTTTATGAGCTCTCATCGATTTGACATGACCCGCCGCGCTGCGTTGATGACGTCGGCGGCGATTGCCGCCAATGTCGCGTTTCCGCAGCGTTCGTTCGCGCAGGAGACACCACGCAAAGGCGGGGTGTTCACCGTGCATTACGGCGCCGAGCAGCGCCAGCTCAACCCCAGCCTGCAGGCCTCCACCGGGGTCTACATCATCGGCGGCAAGATCCAGGAGGCGCTGGTCGATCTCGACGCCAATGGCCAGCCGGTCGGCGTTCTGGCCGAAAGCTGGGAATCGTCCGCGGACGGCAAGACCATCACCTTCAAGCTGCGCCAGGGCGTGACCTGGCACGATGGCAAGCCGTTCACCTCCGCCGACGTCGCCTTCACCGCCATGGAAATGTGGAAGAAGATCCTGAACTACGGCTCGACGCTGCAGTTGTTCCTGACCGCAGTCGATACGCCCGATCCGCACACCGCCGTGTTTCGTTATGAGCGGCCGATGCCGCTCAGCCTGCTGCTGCGCGCGCTGCCGGATCTCGGCTATATCTCCGCCAAACATATCTACGAGACCGGCGACATTCGCGCCAATCCGGCGAACCTCGCTCCGGTCGGCACCGGTCCGTTCAAGTTCGTCCAGTATGAGCGGGGGCAACACATCATTGCCGAGCGCAATCCGAACTATTGGCGCCCCAACGCCCCTTATCTTGACCGCATCATCTGGCGCGTGGTCACCGACCGAGCGGCGGCGTCGGCACAGGTCGAGGCTGGCCAAATTCATTACAGCCCGTTCTCCGGCCTGACCATTTCCGACTCCGCGCGGCTCGCCAAGGACAAGCGCTACATCGTGTCCACCAAGGGTAATGAGGGCAATCCGCGCACCAACACCGTGGAGTTCAATTTCCGCCGCAAGGAGCTGGCGGACATCCGGGTGCGTCAGGCCATCGCGCATGCGCTCAATATCCCGTTCTTCATCGAGAACTTCCTTGGCGATTTCGCCAAGCTCGGCGTTGGACCCATTCCGTCGGTGTCGAGGGATTTCTTCCCCAGCGACAACGGTCCGCAATATGCCTACGACAAAGCGCGCGCCGCGAAGCTTCTGGACGAAGCCGGCTACAAGGCCGGCGCCGGCGGCGAGCGCTTCTCGCTGCGGCTGTTGCCCGCGCCGTGGGGCGAGGACATCTCGCTGTTCGCCACCTTCATCCAGCAGTCGCTGTCGGAAGTCGGCATCAAGGTCGAGATCGTGCGCAATGATGGCGGAGGTTTCCTCAAGCAGGTCTATGATGAGCACGCCTTCGATCTGGCGTCCGGCTGGCACCAGTATCGCAATGATCCGGCCGTTTCCACCACGGTGTGGTACCGCTCCGGCCAGCCCAAGGGCGCGCCCTGGACCAACCAGTGGGGCTGGACCGACCCGGTCATCGACACCATCATCGACAATGCGGCGACCGAGGTCGATCCGGGCAAGCGCAAGGCGCTGTACGGCGATTTCGTCCGCCGCGCCAATGCCGAGCTGCCGATCTGGACCCCGATCGAACAGCTGTTCCTCACGGTGATTTCGGCAAGGGCACGCAATCACTCCAATACGCCGCGCTGGGGATCGTCGACCTGGCACGATCTCTGGCTCGCGGAGTAGATAGCGTTTTCGAGCGAAGTGGATACCGGTTCGCGTGAAGAAGCCGCGTCAAAAAAAGAATCTAAAGCTTCCGTTCCGATCCTATCGGAACGGAAAAATCCGCTAGTCTTGCCAGATGCGTATCCTCACCCTTGCGGGGCGGCGGCTGGCCGCCTCGATCCCAACCGTGCTCCTGATCCTGATCGGGATCTTTCTGCTGCTGCAGTTCGCGCCCGGCGACACTGTGGACGCGATGATGGCGCAGATGGGCGGCGGCGATGCCGCGACTGCGCGTGAGCTGCGCAAGTTCTACGGGCTCGATCTGTCGGTCGCGGCGCAGCTCGGCAATTATCTGTGGCGGCTGGTGCGTTTCGATCTCGGCTTCTCATCGATCTACGGCAAGCCGGTGGCGGCTGTGATTGCGGAGCGGCTGCCGGTCACCATTCTCCTGATGACGGCATCGCTGTCGTTCGCATTCTTCTTTGGCCTTGTGCTCGGGGTGATCGCGGCGCGCGGCGTCAACAAATGGCCTGACACCGTCATCTCCACTCTCGGCCTGATCTTCTACGCCACCCCGTCGTTCTGGTTCGGACTGATGGCCATCGTGGTGTTTTCGATCTATCTGCAATGGCTGCCGCCGGGCGGTTTCGAGGATATCACCACGGCGAAGACCGGCATCTGGCGTACCCTCGATATTGCGCATCACCTGGTGTTGCCGACCCTGACACTGGGCTTCATCTTTCTCGCGATTTATCTGCGCATCATGCGGGCATCGATGCTGGAGGTGCTCAATCTCGATTTCGTCCGCACCGCCCGCGCCAAGGGCCTGGATGAGACGGGTGTGGTGGTGCGGCATGTGCTGCGCAACGCCATGCTGCCGATGGTGACATTGATCGGCTTGCAGGCCGGCACCATGCTCGGCGGCTCGGTGGTGGTGGAGAGCGTGTTCTCGCTGCCAGGGCTCGGGCGGCTCGCCTATGAGTCGGTGATCCAGCGCGACCTCAACACCCTGCTGGGCATCGTGTTCATCTCGGCGCTGCTGGTGGTGGCGGTGAATTTCCTGGTCGATCTGCTTTATGCGCGGCTCGATCCGCGCATCACCTCGGGGGTCTGATGGAGGCGGTCAGGCATTACTTCCGAAGCCCACCGGCGGTGATCGGGCTGATCTTGCTCGCGATCGTAGTCGCCATGGCGTTGACCGCCGGCTGGCTGTTCCCGCGCGATCCGTTGTCGCTTGCGGGACGTCCGCTGGTGTGGCCGGGCGCCAATCCGCGGTTCTGGCTCGGCACCGACAATTCCGGTCGCGATATCGCAGCGCAGATCTTTCACGGCGCGCGCATCTCGCTGCTGATTGGCCTGGTGGCGACGCTGGTTGCTGTCGCAATCGGCGTGGTGATCGGAGCGGTCGCTGGCTTCTATGGTGGCCGCATCGACACCATTCTGATGCGGGTCACGGAAGCGTTCCAGACGCTACCGAATTTCATCCTGCTGCTGGTACTGGTGGCGGTGTTCGGATCGAACCTGGCGACCGTGACCATCGCTATTGGCGTGGTGTCATGGCCGGCGCCGGCGCGGCTGACCCGCGCCGAATTCCTGTCGCTCCGCAACCGGGAGTTCGTGCAGGCGGCAAGGTCGCTGGGGGTGCGTGACGTCGGGCTGATCTTCAGGGAGATCCTGCCCAATGCGCTGCCGCCCATCGTGGTCTATGCCAGTGTGGTGATGGCGGTGGCGATCCTGTTGGAAAGCGCGCTGGCGTTCCTGAAGCTGTCCGATCCCAACGTCGCCTCCTGGGGCAATCTGATCGGGCTCGGACGCGACGTGCTGCGGGTGCAATGGTATGTGTCGGCGATTCCCGGCGTTGCCATCCTGGTGACGGTGCTGGCGGTATCGCTGGTGGGGCAGGGGCTCAACGATGCCTTCAATCCGAGACTGAAGGGCCGATGAGCGCGATCCTGACCGTCAACGATCTCAGCGTGCGGCTGCCGGCGGGCGCCGATCGTCCTCATGCGCTGGAAAACGTATCATTCTCGGTGGCTGCCAACGAGATCGTTTGCGTGGTGGGCGAATCTGCATCCGGCAAGTCGATGACCGCCAACGCCATCATGCGTCTGTTGCCGGGCGGCGTCACGATCTCCGGTGGCCAGGTGCTGTTCGAGGGCCGGAACCTCGCGGAGATCGATGAGGCCGACATGCGCCGGGTCCGCGGTGCCGGCATTGCCATGATCTTCCAGGAGCCGATGACAGCGCTCAATCCGTTGCGCAGCATCGGCGATCAGATCGGCGAGATGTTCTCCATCCACACCGATCTGTCGAAAGCCGCCATCCGCGCCCGCGTGCTGGATTTGCTGGACGAGGTCCGCATCCCGGATCCGCAGCGCGCGGCGAAGGCCTACCCGCATGAGCTCTCCGGCGGCCAGCGCCAGCGTGCCATGATCGCCATGGCGCTGGCGCTCGATCCCAAGGTGCTGATCGCCGATGAGCCGACCACGGCGCTGGATGTCACGACCCAGGCGCAGATTCTGGCGCTGATCCGCGATCTGCAGCAGCGCAAGGGCACCGCGGTGATGTTCATCACCCATGATTTCGGCGTGGTGGCTGACATCGCCGATCGGGTGGTGGTGATGCAGCAGGGGCGCATTGCCGAGCAGGGACCCGCCGATCGGATCCTCAATCATCCGCAGCATCCCTACACCCGGCAGCTGATCGCGGCGGTGCCACGGCTGACTGCGCCGCCGCCGCGCAAGCTGTCCGATCAGGCGATCCTGACGGTCACCAATGTCTCGAAGACCTATCGCACCGGCGGCTTTCTCGGTCGCGGCGCGCGCGTCACCCATGCGGTGAAGAATGTGTCGCTGACCCTGCCGAAAGGCGGCACGCTCGGCATTGTCGGAGAGTCCGGCTCCGGCAAATCGACCCTGGCGCGCTGCCTGTTGCGCCTGATCGATCCCGACACCGGGGCGATCGTGCTCGAAGGCAAGGATCTGGCTGGACTGACGCGCGAGGAAATGCGGGTCGAGACACAGAACATCCAGATGGTGTTCCAGGATCCGTTCGCCTCGCTTAATCCGCGCCGCACCGCGGGCGAACTGGTGGCACAGGGCCCCATCGTGCACGGCGTGCCGCGTGCGCAGGCGCTGGCCAAGGTCCGCGAACTGTTCGAGCTGATCGGGCTGGATCCGGCAGCCGTGGATCGCTATCCGCACGAATTCTCCGGCGGCCAGCGCCAGCGCATTGGGCTGGCCCGGGCGTTGGCGCTGAAGCCGAAGGTGCTGGTGGCGGATGAACCGGTGTCCGCGCTGGACGTCTCGGTGCAGGCACAGGTGCTGGCGCTGCTCAGCGATCTGCGGGCGCGGCTCGACCTGTCCATCGTCTTTATCACCCATGACCTGCGCGTCGCCGCGCAGGTCTGCGATCTGGTTGCGGTGATGAAGGACGGCGAGGTGGTGGAAAGTGGGCCGATCGCAACCGTGTTCGGCGCCCCGCAGCATCCTTACACCCGTGCGCTGCTCGCTTCGATTCCAGGACGAGAGTTTAGCGGCAGTCGCAAATCCATTCCTGCTTGAGACGTGTGCAACGTTCCGCCTCCTGGAACGTCCTATTGTTTCCAGGTTTGAAAGGCCTGTTCAATCGCGGCCTTGCCCGCAGGTCCCTTCTCAAGGGAAATAATCGCGTTTCTGCCGTTTGCGTACGCGAGCGGAATTTCGAACAATTGACCGTCCTTGAGAAGCTGGATGTTCTGTTGTCGTTCGGCAGCGACATTGGAGAACCCAACAAGGAAAGTCTTGTCGTTCACCTTGACCGCGAGGCCCTTGAGAGCGGTGCCGCGGGGATCGGCCGTGGGTTTCACAAGTATGCCCGGCGCGTTTTGAATGCCGCCTGGCTTGAAGTCCCGTGGCAGATCGAACTTCAGCTCGGCGGTGTGACTGGCGGGGAGAGATAAATCGAGATTACGCTGGACGGACATTTTCAGCTTGAGCTTGCGAGCCGGTATTTCGACATCGGCGACGATGGCCAAATCCATGGGGAAATTGGGGGCCGATTTCATCTGCTGGGTACGCCACTTCACGGTGCCGGTGGATTGAATGGGATCTTTGCCTGGCTCTTCCTCATACAAAATGACGCGTTGCTGTGCCGACGAAGGCTGCGCCATGCAGCCACTGAAGATGACGCACAGAAGTGCGATAACCGCCTTCGAATGAATTCCCATGTCCCCGCCCATTCCAATACGTTGGGGCCGTACGATATCGATTGGGCGAGCTGCTGTTAAGGGATCGCGACGTTCTGGAAGTGGCCTGTGCTAATATTGCTGCGCCGCAGCGATCGGTGGCGCGTCGATGGATACTGCGAATGGCGCCGTGGAATGGCTCTGGGGCGCGGGTGCTGTGGTTGTCTTGTCGTCCGCCACCAGTTGAAACTGAAATCCATGCAGCGTGATCGTCGGATGGATGGCTCGGAAATCGTCCTGGAAAGCGCGGATGCGCAGTTCGAGGTCGGCTTGCGAAATGTCCGCCGGGATATCGCAGGCCGACAGATACATCTGCCGGGTGCTCTTTCGGTTACTCCATGAGACCGGCAGCACCGGCATCGGTTCCGCGCGGGTCGCCAGATCCTTGGCCAGCCGCCAGAACAGATAGGCCAGCCGCACGAAAGCGATCTGTTCGAGTTCACGCACCGCGATGTTGCCCGGGATTGTGAAGTTTTCGGTCCCGATGATCGGACCTGAGTCGACGTTCTCCGCCATCAGATGCGCGGTCGCGCCGAAGCTTGTCGCGCCTTCATAGAGGGCGAAATGAGCCGGAGCCCAGCCGGGGTAATCCGGTGAACCTGGGTGGAAATTATAGGCGCCGTGGCCGAGCGCGCTCAGGATGCGTGGCGGGACAATCACGCCGGTGGTGAAAGCGATAAGGCGCGTGTTGTCCAGGGTCGCCGGATCGAGCGCCTCCAGATCGTCAGCGGTCAGAGCGAAACGGAACGAAAGTTGCGGATTGTGCTCCCTCAGCAACGCACTCAGGGCAACGTGCTGTTGCGGAAGGCCGGTCAGCAGAATGATATCGGTGAGC
Source organism: Bradyrhizobium prioriisuperbiae (assembly GCF_032397745.1). Classification (NCBI taxonomy): domain Bacteria; kingdom Pseudomonadati; phylum Pseudomonadota; class Alphaproteobacteria; order Hyphomicrobiales; family Nitrobacteraceae; genus Bradyrhizobium; species Bradyrhizobium prioriisuperbiae. The sequence continues at coordinate 1,293,017 of NZ_CP135921.1, read as the reverse complement.
ATGGTCTTTCAATCTCGTTCGAGAACTCTGTTGTGGTCTGCTGGTTCAGGCCGGCGGAAGCAATTCCGGTTGGTTGCGGCCACTCTCGCGCCGTGCCGCCAGCGCGACGACGTTTCCGGGCGCCAGCGGGATCGAATCCGCGAGGGTGCGAAACAACGAGCTTGGTACGCTGGATGACGGCGCGATCTCGAGAATGCGATGGTTGGCGGAATTGGCAACGGATGTCGCGGCCTTGACGTCGTCCTGCCAGGGGCACAGCGACAACTCCATATGGCTGAACCCGCCGGGATCATCTGCGAAGGCCTGCGTCACGGCTTCGATGCTCGCCGCGACGGTGCGGGCTCCGGCGGACTGGATGTCGCGCAGGATTACCGTCACCGGCTGGCTCGGCTGCACCGGCGCTGTCATCACCACCAGCGATTCCGGCGCGCCGGTGCGGCTGGCGCGCCGTGCGCTCTGCAATGTCTTCGGGAAGTTCAGTTCGGGGCCGAGATCGGCCGTAGTGGTCTCCACGCTGTGCGCGACGACCGGGCGTCGGCGCGGATCCTGATCGCCGCGCATGGCGTGATAGGCGCGGGGCAGCCAGACCGTGTCGAGCGACATCTGTGACGATATCAGGCTCCAGGCCTGGTCCAGCACATAACCCTCCCAGATTGCGGGGTAGGTCGAGGCGAAGCAAAGCCAGGCCTGCAGCATCGCTTCCGCGGCCGGCGAACGTCCGAAGTAAAGCGTGCGGGTCGACATCTCCCAGCGATTCCATTTGTGGACGGCGAAATCGCAGTCGAGGCTCGCGGGCAGGTGCGGCAGGTCGATCATCTCCGCATCAGCCTCCACCCAGAGGATCGGGCGCGTGTGCTTCTGCCACATCTTCAGGATGAAGTCGGCTTTCTCCGAGCCGAGCAACTGGCCGGGCGTCGTGGCATCGATCACCTCGATGTCGAAGTCGAGGCCGAGCGTGGTGAGCGAGCGCGCCAGCGGGCGGATGTGATCCTTGCCGCAATCGCGTGGATAGCATGAGGCGACGCGTGGCAGCTGCCGATCGCCGGCCGCGGGCATGACGGTCGACCAACTGACGCCGCCCCACCACATTTCATGCGGCCCCTTCCATCCGGTGGCGCCGACGGTGCCGAAATCGATCAGCTTGGATTTCAGGAAATCGAAGCCGGGATTTTCCCCGAATGGAATGACCACGATGCAGCCGGCATGCAGGGAGCGAAAGAACAGTTCGGCGCGGGGGCCGCTCGGTGGCTCGAGAACGATGATCAACTTGCTGTCGGCGATCGCAGCATCGGGACCGTCCCAGAGCACGGGCATGCCGAACCGGGAGCCGAGCCATTGCAAGCGCCGGCGCTGCTGGTCATTCAGCCTGATATGGTGGGAGACAAGCAGCGCATCCAGTGCATCCGCCGAAAAGTCATGCGCCGTGGTCGTTTCAATCATGTCCATATCGCCCCTTTTCAGGGTTTTACGGACGAGCGGCGGCAATCAGGCGGTGGAAATTATGCGACGCTGGTATGAGGTCCGGCGGCGTCTGTGTCCTGCAGGGCGAGGATGCGATTGCCGCTGAGCGAGGTCAGGGCCACGCTGAAGATCGCGACCGGCTGTTTCAGTGGATCGACGGTGATCAGCAGGCAGCCGTCACCATCGTTCGCGCGATAGTGGCGGCCGGATACCGTGAGACCGGCCATCGTCAGCTTGCTGTCGGGGAGTGCCGTGACGTCCAGGCTCTTCGATATTGTCTGGATCGTCGTTCCGGCTTCGACCGTGACACCGTGCAACAGCCCCTCGGGCGCGATTGTGGCCAGCGGAACGGCGATGGTCTGGACATCCATGGTGCTCGACACCGGAATTCGAATCCGGATATCGCCGAATCCGGTGCGATAGCAGGGCACGTTTTCCATGGTTGCGCTGCCATTCGCCGCGAACAGGCCGATCTGGATATCGCCGCATCTGATGTCGCCAAAGACATCGGCGGGCAGCCGGTTGGCACCGAACAGCAGATACAGGAACGCGTGCGACGGGGACAGGCACGCGAAGCTGCCGGCGATCCACATTGATGGCCCCGGGTTGGCGCAGGCCGCCAATAGTCCGCCGGCGACCAGCTGATGCCTGATCGCCGCATCATCCAGCATCGGCGCCAGCGCCTGGGTGCCGAGATTGACGTCGTGCTTGAGAGTGCCGAGCAGGAGCAGTTCGTCATCATCGGGCAGCAGCAGCAGGCGACCCAGGATCGCGGCGGTCCAGCGCGCCATCACGTCCGGCGCCTTGAACGGGTGCAGACCATATCGCGGGCTGAACTCGCATGCGCGGTCGACGAAAGCGAGGGCGCCGGCCTGGATCTTCGCGGCAAGCGCGAGCTGTTCTGCCGGCCGAGGGTTGATCTCGCGCAGCACCTCGCCGCCGCGATAGTCCCGCACCGAGCCGTCGGCGGAACAGCAGATCTGCTCGAGCAGCGCAATGTTATGGCCCAGCATGCGCTTGACGTGGGGTGTGACGATGAGGTCCGAGATCAGGCCCTCGGCCGTGTCGTTGTCGTCGAGGTCGTGGAAGGCATCATCGAGCGTCATCAGATAGGCGCCGTGGATGCGGATGCCGATGCCTTCCTGATCGAAAATCTGGCGAAGAGCCTTCTGCACGCTGCCGGCATAGCCGAGGTCGGCAAGAACCAGATCAGTGCAGGTGTCGAAGTCCGGAATGGTGTGCCTGAGATAGACCAGCAGCGAGGCGCGCACCGCGGCTGCGAGATCCCTGATTTGCGCTTCCTCGATCAGGTGGGGCAAGGCTTTCGCAAGCTCCTTGCCGCTGGTGATGCCGTCGGGGAATTGGTTGAAGAATGCAACGACGGCGGGCGGCAAGACCTTGACGATGGCGCCGAACGCAGTAGCGTCGATTTTGACGATCTCGCGCAGCAGTTTGACCAGCGGCGCGGTGGTGGTGGCGGAGCCGATCAGGCTGACGCGCCGATTGATTTCGAGATACGACGCGGTGTCGCCGTGCAACGCCTGCCAGATGCGATGCGGCAGAAAGCCGTCACGGCCGAGGAAGGCGACTGCAACCTTCCTTGCCTTGTCTTGCCGCAGCCGTGCGGCGCGTTCGTCGATGAAGGCATCGAAGGCCGCCATCATCGGTCCCAGCGTGGTGACGCCGAGCCGAAAGGCCGGAGACTTTTCCGGGGTCTGGGCCGACACGATCCGGCGCAGGGTGCGTGATCCCTGATCGAGCCGGGGGGAATGTCCCGGACACAACAGCGTGAAGACCGAACTCTCCCGCTGCAGCTGTGCGGCCAGAGCCCGGCTCGCCTGCGGATAATATCGCGCCCGGATGCCGTGCCGCTTCGCGCCCTTGATATCGGCTGTCGCGTTATCGCCGACATGCAGCGCTGTTGCCGGATCGACCTGCTGTTCAGACAGATACCGCGCGAACAGGGCTTCGCTCTTGCTGGTCCCGTTCTCGCACGATGCGTAGAGAAAATCCCAGTCGAGGCCCGGACTGCATGCGCGCAGCAAGCGGCCGAGCTGGTCCGTGCTCCAGTAGGTGTCCGAGATGAAGCCGGTGCGATAACCCCTGCGCTTCATGTCGGTGTATTGCTGAATCATTTCCGGATTTTCGCGACACAGCTCCAGTTCGGCTTCGAACTCCGCGTCGACGAGATCGCTCAGGGCGCTGCGATCGAGGCCGAACAGCCTGAATGGAAAGAAGGAATAGATCTCCGCGATGCCGACCTCGCTCGATCCGCGCGCGTTCTTGGCCACGCGGCGCGCACGCGCTTCCGCCATGATGCGATGCTGAATGAAACTTTCAGATACGTTTGGAAATGCTTTGGACAAGGACAAGCGTTGATACGCGCGCTCGAACACGCCGTCCGGCGTGGTGCAGGCGCGCAGCAGAAACGTATCGAACACGTCGAATGAACACGCGGCAACGGCGCGCTCGCGACGCGCCGCATCGACCGTCACGATCGTCATTGCAGATTTTCCCCGTCCCTCAGCATCACATCAACGATGCAGCGAGAAAAATCAGGCGGTGTTGTTTCAGAAAATTTCTACGTGGCGATTTTTTGGTCGCGCGATCCAGACAGATTCGAAAAATGCGATAACGTGCAATCGATGATTCGGAAAAAATTGCCGAGTGAAAATCATCGAACGCCAGTTCGCGATATTCGGCTGCCGGTCATCTGCACACAGTCGATGTGCGTGCGCGTATCTCGATCCAGTTTGCGTTTTAGCCAGTATTTCCGGCCGCATTCGTGCGCCGCCGCATGTCTTTGGGTGACGGTCATCATGCTGATCTGCAGGTCGACAGGGGAGAAGGGGGATGCCGGCAACGTGCCCGCTCGGCATGTTTTGCCTCCCGGCCGGCAAAAAACTCCACCTAAGTTATTGAAAAATAAGAAAAAATATTCGCCTGAATTTTTTGGCCGCTGCGTTGAACCGTCAGAAGCCGCTTGGGATGTGCGCCATCGGCGTTGCGGGTTGGAGATTGGGGATGAGCTACGCGCTTGATATCTGGGCTCCGGCCGAGATCGAGGCAAATGTGGTGCCAGTAGTGCCCGCTGGGGACGCGCCGGCCTGGCCTTCGGCCGATGTGCAGGTCGATGCGGGCGAAGCTGCGACCGTGGACGTCGTCGACGAAGACAAGGAATTGCTCGACCGCCTCGCCGCCAACGACGAGGCGGCGTTTCGGCTTCTGGTGGCGCGGCACATCGATCGCGCTTACGCCATCGCGTTGCGCATCGTCGAAAGCCGTGCTGATGCCGAGGACGTCGTGCAGGACACGCTGCTGAAGGTCTGGACCCATCGTGGCCGCTGGCAGCACGGCCGCGCCAAGTTCTCCACCTGGCTCTATCGCGTCGTCACCAACCGCTGCATCGACATGCGCCGCCGGCCGCGCACGGAGAACGTCGATGCCGTTCCCGAGATGGCCGACAAGCAGCCCGACGCCACCAGCGTGATCGAGCGCAATGAAGTCAGCGGCATGCTGGAGGCGGCGATGCAGCGTCTGCCGGAGCAGCAGCGTGTCGCGGTCATCCTGTCGTATCACGAGAACATGAGCAACGGCGAGATCGCCGACGTCATGGAGACCACGGTCAGTGCGGTGGAGTCACTGCTCAAGCGCGGGCGGCAACAACTGCGCGAAATCCTGCGCCGGCATGAGCGGGACATCCGCCACTCGTTTACCGATTCCTAACCATAAAAATCGGCGTCGCAAGATTTGCCGCCTGACAAATGACGGTCGTCCCGTTTGATCGCACAGACGGGGGCTGGGCCCGCGTCACCGTTGTATCCCTGATGCGGCATGTCGTGCCCATCATTACAGGAGCTTGTACATGCCCGTCATTTCGACCAACATCGCCGCGAACGCCGCCGTCCGCTATCTCAATATCAACTCCGCCCAGGAATCGAGCTCGCTCGCCAAGCTGTCCAGCGGCTCGCGCATCACCTCCGCCTCCGACGACGCCGCCGGCCTTGCGATCTCGACCCGCATTTCGTCGGACGTCACCGCCCTGCAGCAGGCCGCGACCAACGCTTCGCAGGCCACCTCGATCCTGCAGACCGCTGACGGCGCCGCCTCGAACATCAGCGACATCCTGGCCCGCATGAAGTCGCTGGCCTCGCAGTCCGCCTCGGGCACTGTCACCACTTCGAGCCGCGCCTACATCCAGTCGGAATTCTCGCAGCTCTCGGACGAAATCGACAGCATCTCCACCGGCACCCGCTACAGCGGTCAGACCCTGCTCGGCTCTGGCAGCGCGTTCTCGTCCGGCATCTCGGTGCTGGTCGGCTCGTCATCCACCGATACCATCAACATCACGCTCTCGACCATCAATTCATCGACCCTCGGCGTCTCGCTCGATATCAGCACGCAGACCGGCGCGACCACCGCACTGACCGCGCTGGATAGCGCGATCGATACCGTGTCCAAGGCGCGCGCCGACATCGGTGCCCAGGAGTCGCGGTTCAACTTCAGTGCCGACACGATTGCGACCCAGGTCCAGAACCTGCAGTCGGCCAACTCCGCCATCAAGGACGTTGATATCGCGTCGGAGCAGGCGAAGCTGTCGTCGGCGGAAGTGAAGACCCAGGCGGCGGTGTCCGCGGAAACCGCGGCCAACCAGATGCCGCAGTACCTGCTGAAGCTGCTGGGCTAACAAAAGCCACGAGTAAGGCGGGCCGGCCATTGTCCGGCCCGCTTCCTCACAAGATGGAATGGCCCAGATGACGGTGAGCAGCGCGACCTCCTCCTCGACGAGCAGCAGTTCGGCGAGCACGGTGACGACCACGGGCACCACGACATCGACGAGCCTCGACTGGAGTGCGCTGATCACGGCGCAGGTCAATGCCAAGCTCGCCGCCGCAACGAGCATCCAGACCACCATCACGGCCAACGAGGCCAAGATCACAGCCTATCAGCAGCTGCAGACGCTGCTCAGCACGCTGTCATCGGGGCTGACCTCTCTCAATTCCTCGATCGTTAACTCGCTGGCGACCAACGCTTTCGCGTCGCGGTCGGCGACCATCACCGCGACTGGCGACGTCAGCGCGAGCTCGGCGCTGGGAATGTCCGTGAGCAACGGCGCCGCAACCGGCGACCATACTCTTGAGATCACTCAGCTCGCGACCGCACACAAGGTGATCGGGTCGGCGCAATCCAGCCAGAGCACGGCGCTCGGCTATTCCGGTTCTTTTTCGCTCGGCCTGTCCGGCGGCACCAGCGCCACCATCTCCGTCACCAGCGACATGTCGCTGCTCGATATCGTCGATGCCGTCAATGCGCAGACGTCCACGACGAACGTGCAGGCCTCCGTCGTGCAGGTGTCCAGCGGGGAGTACGAGCTGGTGTTGTCCGGAACCCAGGATGCCGCCGATATCGTCACCAGCAGCACATCCGGATCGTCGACGGATATTCTCAATGCGCTCGGCGTGACCGATAGTTCAGGTGCCTTCACTGACGTGCTGCAGACGGCGCAGTCGGCGATCATCAGTCTCGACGGCATCACCATCACCCGCGACACCAACGACATCACCGATGTGCTGAGCGGCGTTACGTTCAACCTGCTGCAGGCGACCCCGAGCGGAACCTCCCTCAACATCAGCATCGGCACCAACACCAGCCAGATCGAGTCGGCGATCGAGACTTTCGTCACCGATTACAACGCATTCCGCGATTATGTGGTCACTCAGCAGGCGCAGAATTCGGACGGGACCGCGGCGTCGAGCGCGGTGCTGTTTGGCGACGGCACCATGCGCGATATCATGACCCAGCTCCAGCAGGCGCTGAGCACCTCGCTTGACAGCCTGTCGATGAGCGATCTCGGGCTGTCTTTCAACACCTCGAACGAACTCGTCCTCGACAGCAGCGCGCTCGAGACGAGCTTGTCGTCGAACCTGAGCGGCCTGACCAGTCTGCTGGCGGCGCAGACCACGACCTCCAGCGGCCAACTGAACGTGGTGAACAGCGGAACCTCACCGCCGTCGTCGTTCACGCTGGACATCGAGGTCGACAGCTCGGGAAACCTGACATCCGCTTCGGTCGGGGGCGATAGTTCCATGTTCTCGGTCAGCGGCAAAACCATCATCGGTGCCTCCGGCACTGCCTATGCCGGCATGGCCTTCACCTATAGCGGTACCACCTCGCAGTCGGTCACCGTGACCTCGACGACGGGGATCGCCGCGCAGATCTACAACATAGCCAAGAATTTCTCCAACACCACATCCGGCGCGCTGCAGACGCTGATCTCCGGTTTGCAGACGCAGGACACCACGCTGGAGCAGAAGGTCTCCGACATCCAGGCCAACGCCGCCACTTACCAGACCATGCTGCAGAACCAGTACGCGCAGTATCAGGCGGCGATCCAGAGCGCCAACAATACGCTGAACTATCTCACCGCGTTGCTCGATGCGAGTTCAAACAACTGATGACACAGAATTCGATGGCCTATCGCGCCGCCCAGGCCTATCGCGGGGTCGCCGTCACTGTTCCTCCGCTCAGGGCCATGGTGATGCTCTACAATGGCGCCATCATGTTCCTGCAGAAATCGATCGAGGCCCAGGAAGCCCGGCGTTTCGAGGAGGCGCACGGACACATGATGCGCGCGACGGCGATCCTGCGCGGTCTCAGTCACAATCTCGATTTCGCTCGCGGTGGCGCGGTCGCGGATCGGCTTTATGACACCTACAACGCGCTGATCCTGGCCTGTCTGCGTTCGTTCGGCCGCCGCGATGTGTCGGAAAATTATCGTCGCATCATCGCCAGCCTGACGGAACTGCGTGAAGCCTGGGAATTCGTGGCCCGCACCAAGGACGCCGCCAAGCCGCCCGTCGGCCAGCCCTGAGATCGGTCCCGGACGCGAGCGGAGCGTCCCGCCAAGGGCGCATAGGCGTGCCCGAACGCCGCACCGGCCCCAGCGGCTGGGGGTGACGGCCGCTGCCGGGTAGCGGCACCAGCGAATATCTTCTATGACTCCCGCAGGGATACGACGCCGATTGGGGTTTGGCGGACGATGGACGTTGCGGAGTTTGAAGATCTCATCGACCGGCTGGGCGAGGATATGTCGCTCTGGCCGGAACCGCAGCGCGTGGCCGCCGCGCAACTGCTAGAAACATCGGATCACGCCCGGACTGTCCTCGACGCCGCCGGGGTGCTGCGACGCGCCTTGTCCGCTCCCCCGATCAAGGCCCCGGCTGGCCTGGCCGAGCGAATCGTTTCGGCTGCATTGCAGCAAACTTCGGAACCGACGTCCCCCGCGCCTGATGCCGCGGATGCCTGCGTGAACAGCGCGGACAGGCGCTGACAGCGCCCGGCAAGACGGACCCTGCCGTCAGCGGCTCCGGCTTATCGAATTCCCTGAAATCATCATAACGGCAAGGTGATCGCCGGACCGTCGGCGACGACACGCGCGAACCATAGCGGCCGATTGCCGTCATGTCGCGCGAGAGATTTCGCCCATCATCGTATTCGCTTCAGATGATCATGCCGCCGCGCTTTTTGCCCACGCGGCATCGGCAAGTTTTGCCGGTTTTCATTAGGGGTTTTTCATCACGGATCGCATTCCAGGGTGCGTGAAAAAGTCGCCTGATTTCTCCGCGCCGTCCGTTTCATCTGCGAACGACACCCACGACCGCAAACCACACGATCTTCGCTTCCCGCCGCCGCGCGTGGCGGAAGCCGCCGGAGCATGTCATGACCGTTTCCGCAGCCGCTTCGAGCTCGAGCACAGCGACGACATCCTCGTCGTCGAGTTCGTCCGCGCTCTCATCGACCGATTTCCTCAATCTGCTGGTCAGCGAGTTGCAGAACCAGGATCCGCTCAATGCGACGAGCACTACCGATTTCATCAATCAGCTGACGTCCTACGCGAACTTCAACGAGCAGCAGTCGATCAACACCAGCTTGACCTCGCTGGCGAGCTCGTTCAGCAGCCTCGTCACCCTGAACTCGGTCAATTACATCGGCCACACCGTGGAAGCCAAGACCGATACGGCAACCTTGACCGGCGGGTCGGCGACATACGGATATTCGCTGAATTCGTCCGCGGCGAACGTCAAGCTCAGCATCCAGGATTCCTCGGGCAACACGGTCTGGAGCGGCACCGGCACCGGCAATGCCGGTTCGAACAGCTTCACCTGGAACGGCCAGACCACCGACGGAACGCAGCTCAGCGACGGCGGCCAGTACACCATGAGCGTGACCGCGACCGATTCCGCCGGCAACTCCGTCTACGGCTACACCACCATCACCGGGACGGTGACCGGCATCGATGCGTCGAGCAGCACGCCGGCGCTGACCGTCGACGGCGTCTCCGTCAGCGCAAGCAACATCATTGCGGTCAAATCCTAACATCTTCGGAGTTCGATCATGAGTCTCAGCGGTGCACTTTCCTCGGCGATTTCGGCGCTCAGCTCCCAGAGCCAGTCGCTTGCGATGATCAGCGACAACATCGCCAATACCGATACCACCGGCTACAAGACCACGTCGGCGATGTTTGCCTCCATGGTGACGGGGTCGTCGAGCGCGCAGCAGTACTCGTCGGGCGGCGTCACGGTGTCCGGTCGCGCCAACATCAGCCAGCAGGGCCTGCTCGCGACCACCACCAACGCCACCGACGTGGCGATCCAGGGTAACGGCTTTTTCCCGGTGACCACCGCGACCACCGGCGGCACCACGCTGTACACCCGCAACGGCGCCTTCACCATCGACAAGGATGGCTATCTCCAGAACAACGGCTACTATCTGATGGGCTGGCGCACCGACTCGTCGGGCAATGTGACCGGTGGTGCGTCCGCCGGCAATCTGGTGCCGATCGACACCACCGTCGCGGCCACCAGCGGCAGCGCGACCACCACCACCACGATCGCGGCGAACCTGCCGGCCGACGCTGTCATCGGCAGCACCACCACGCCCACCACCACCTACTCCAGTTCGATGACGGTGTACGACTCGCTCGGAACCGCCAGCTCGATCCAGGTCACCTGGGAGAAGACAGCGTCCAACACATGGACGGCGACGCTGGGGGATCCGACGCTGTCGAGCGACAGCACGACGTCCACCGGATCGATCTCGAGCGGCAGCCCGATCACCATCACTTTCAATTCCGATGGCTCGTTGGCCACTCCGACGACCTCGCCGACGTTCGACGTCGCCTGGACCGATGGAGCTGGCAGCAGCACGATTACATTGAATCTCGGCACGGCAGGTGGAACTGACGGACTGACGCAATATGCGTCGGGCGAGACCACCCCGACGGTCAACACCACCAGCATCTCCTCCGACGGCCTGCCTTACGGCAAGCTCAGCAGCGTCTCCGTCGGCAAGGATGGGGCCGTCAACGCCACCTATTCCAACGGCCAGACCATCGCGATCTACAAGATTCCGGTCGCGACCTTCAACGATCCCAACGGACTGGAGGCCAAGAGCAACGGCATGTACGCGGCCACCGCATCGTCCGGCAACGTGTCACTGCAGACCTCGGGCCAGAACGGCGCCGGCACCATCTACGGCAGCGAACTGGAATCCAGCACCACCGACACGAATGGCCAGTTCAGCAACATGATCTCTGCGCAGCAGGCGTATTCGGCGGCGTCCCAGGTCATCACCACCGTCAACAAGATGTTCGATACGCTGATTTCGGCCATGAGGTAGCTATGACCTCTTCCGCACCAGGCAAAGGCGAAGCCCTGATCTGGCGCCTGCGGCGCCTGACGGCACTCGCTCAGTCGTCCGATCTGGACGGCGATCGCGCCAAAATTCTGGCGCTGCTCGACGACATTCAGGCGGTGCGGCACGGTCTCATGCTCGAATGCAAACGATTGGACGAGGACATGCGGCAGTCCGCCGCGAGGGTTCATGCGGCGAGCGCCTATGCGCGTTCCGCGAGACCGACACGACAGCAGCCGCTTCGAGGCGAGCAATAATCCAAGGAGCCAACACATGAGTTCGGTGCGCCACATCAAGTCCAGCCTTCCCGCCGCGACCGATGATCGCGTCAGGTCGCTGATCGCGCTGATCGACGATCTGATCGCGGTCGTCATCGACGAGAATGTCGAGCTCGCCAAGGGATTGCCGGCCTCCCGGCTGAAGCAGGTCGACGAGAAGAACCGCCTGGCCGATCTGTTCGAGCAGCGGGTGGCGGAATGCTCCGCAAGGGCCGTGAGCCTGGATGTTCAGGACCGCCAGCTCAGGGAAGACCTGATGGAGCGGATCCTGCGGCTGCGATCCTCGATGGACGAGAACGTGATGCGGCTGCGCGCCGCCATCGATGCCAGCAACCGGCGGATCGATGCGGTGATGCAGGCGATCCGCGAGCAGATATCGAACGTTTCGCCCTATGGCGCGAGCGGGCGGTTGGCGGGGCATGCGATGTCCTGCGGCACCAACGTGCGGGCGTGACGAATTCTTGAGTGTGAGGGGCAGCCATGTCGCTTGATATCGCACGAAGCATCGCATTCAGCGGGCTGATGACGACGCAGGTTCAGATCAGCGTCGCATCGGCGAACATCGCCAATGCCGATACCAAGGGCTACACCGAGAAGACCGCGAACCAGTCGTCGGTCGTGACGGGGGGCGTCGGCACCGGCGTGGTGGTGACCGGCATCACCAGCAGTGTCAACAAGCTGCTCCTGAAGTCGCTGATCGGCGCGACCTCGGATCTTGGCTCCGCCGACACAACGAACAGTTATCTGAATCAACTGCAGGCGCTCTACGGCAGCACCTCCAGCAGCTCCAACAGCTCGACAGGAACGTCGCTGGCGAACTCGCTGGCATCGCTGGAATCGGCGATCTCGGCGCTCCAGGGCACGCCCAGCAGTTCGTCGCTACAGGCCAACGTCGTCAGCTCGCTCGACGCGGTCGCTTCGCAACTGCGCGAGACCTCGAGCGGCATCCAGACCCTGCGCGCAAACGCCGACCATGACATTTCCTCGGCGGTGACCGACGTCAATCAGCAACTGCAGCAGATCGCGACCCTCAACGCCCAGATCAAGCAGGCCGCGGCCTCCGGTCAGCCGACTGGTGATCTGGAGGACCAGCGCAACACCGCGCTGCAGGATATCGGCTCGCAGATGAATGTGAGCTACTTCACCAATTCGAGCGGTGATCTCCAGGTCTATACCACCTCGGGACAGGCGCTGGTCGACACCTCGGCGCATCTGCTGAGCTATACGCCGGCGGCCAAGGTGACCTCCGGTACTACCTTCAACGGCATCATGGTCAACGGCGTCGACGTGACGTCGCAGATGACCTCCGGCAATATCGGCGCGCTGGTTAACCTGCGCGACAACACCCTGCCGGCGGCGCAGAGCCAGCTCGACGAGCTCGCCAGTCAGCTGGCATCCACCCTGAATTCGGTTCACAACCAGGGAACGGCGATACCGCCGCCCTCGACCCTGACGGGCACCACCAGCGTCAGCGCAACGACGACGCTGTCCCCCATGACAGGAACCGTGCGGCTTGCGGTGACGAACAGCCAGGGCGTACTCGAATCCTACACCGATTTGGACCTGTCGACCGTGGCCGGCAGTCCTCCGACCGTCAGTGATCTGGTCGATGCGATCAATGGGACGACCAGCACGTCGGGTGTGTCTGCGTCGATCGACGGCAACGGCCATCTTGTTCTCAACACCTCCACGTCCGGTGGTGGCGTTGCCATCAACGAGATGACCAGCTCGATCGGCAGCGGTGCGCAGGGTTTTTCCGATTATTTCGGCCTGAACGACCTTGTCACTGGGACCAGTGCTGCGACTTTCGCGGTGAGCAGCAGCATTCTGAACAACACCGGACTGCTCGCCGTTTCCACGCTCGATTCGTCGTCGACACTGAACGTAGGGGATACGGTGTTGAGCGCAGGCTCGGCCACCGTGTCGGATGCGCTCTATAGCGCGCTGACGGGATCGACCAGTTTTGCGGCCGCGGGCGGCCTGGGCGGGTCGAGCCAGTCATTCACCGACTATGCGGCGGCGATTGTGGCGAACGCGGCCTCGAAGGCGTCGCAAGCGTCCAGCGCCTACACCGCGAAGAATACCGCGCAGTCGACCTTCGCCAACGCGCTCTCGTCGCAGTCCGGCGTCAATCTTGACGAGGAGACGGCAAACCTGAGCATGCTGCAGAACAAGTACAGCGCGGCGTCGCAGCTGATCCAGATCATCAACGAGATGTTCTCCTCGCTGCTCACCGCGGTCCAGAGCGCCGGAACATAAGGACAGTCCCATGGCCATGCGTGTTGCGACCTTCGCCATCAACGATCAGATGATCACCGCTGCGTTGCGGACGCAGGCGACCATGGCGAACCAGCAGATCCAGGAAGCCTCGGGCCTGATCTCCTCGGATTTCGCTGGTCTCGGTGCGACGGCGCAGCACGTGATCAACTTGCAGGTCTCGGTGGCGCGATCACAGTCCTATATCGACGCGTCCTCGCTCGCCGACAGCAAGGTGCAGGTGATGTATTCGGCGGTGGGATCGATGGCCGACGTCATCACCAATTTCCGCAGCCTGCTGACCGGCGCCTCGCTGAGCAGTGCCACGGGTTCGGCGTCCACCATTCAGTCCGCCCAGGCCATGATGGAGCAGATCGCGGGGCTGATGAACACCCAGTACAACGGCGAGTATGTGTTCAGCGGCGGGCGCACCGACACCGCGCCGGTCGATCTCAGCGACTCGACCTACGCGGCCAACACCGCCTCGGCGTCGACACCGGACACCAGCTACTATCAGGGCGACTCTCAGGCTGCGTCGGTCCGGGTCTCCGACTCCCAGACGATCTCCTACGGAGTGACCGCGGACAACACCGGATTCGAGGAGGCTCTGCGCGCGCTCAAGCTGGTGGCGAACAGTTCGTCGCTGGACTCCACGACGATAAGTCAGGCCCTCGCGCTGGCGTCGACCGCGCTTGATGATACGAGCGTGGTGCAGACCAAGCTCGCCAATGCCGCCTCCGCCATCGAGACGGCGAGTTCCGGGCAGACCGAGTACCAGTCGTATCTCAAGACGCTGGGCACGAGCCTCACCAGTGTCGACGTCGCGGCGGTGACGGCGCAGCTTTCGACCTACCAGGCGCAGCTGACCGCGTCCTATTCCGCGATCGCCAAGATCCAGGGCCTGAATCTCGCGAGTTATCTGCGCTAAAAATCAGATCGTTGCAGCCCGCGCCGCCGCAGGCATGTAGATTTGGGCATAGCCCTCTTTGATCGCCGAGGTGATGGTGTCCAGCCGGCGGTCGATGTGCTTCTCCAGTACGGCGACACAGGCGGCCTCGTCGCGGTCCCTGACTCCCAGCAGCACGGCGCGGTGCTCGGCCTGGGTGTTGGAGCGGTTGATGCGGTCCATGTCGATCCAGCGCACGAAGCGGATGCGAGCGTTGACGTTGCGCAGCACGCGCAGCATTTCGGCGTTGTTTGACATCGCCATCAGCCGCTCATGGAACGTCTCATCCAGCTCGACCAGCTCCACCGAGCTGCGCTCGCCGGGATCGGGGCCGGTGGCGTCGAGGAAGGCGAGCAGCGCGTCGATATCCTCGTCCTTGGCGCGCTTGATGGCGAGGCGGATCGAGGCCACCTCGATCGACTTGCGCAGTTCGTAGAGATCGAAAATCTCGTGGGCGTCGAGCTCACGGCAGAAGAAGCCCTTGCCCGGGGTAAAGCGCAGGAAGCCTTCGGTGTTCAGCCGGTTCAGTGCCTCGCGCAGGGGTGTGCGGCTGACGCCGAGGCGCTTGGCGAGCTCGCCCTCGTTGAGCCGTTCGCCCGGCTTCAGCTCATAGCTGACCGCCATCGCCTTGAGTTGTTCATAAACCCGGTCGACGACGCTGTCGGAGCTCAATTCCACGTTCTCTGCCATCGCTGCATGTCGTCCCGAACAGAGTTCAATATACCGATGCGGCGACTGCTCTTGCAATGCAGCCGGGACATCGGCCTGTGGAGCGGCTGATATCAGTCGAACACACGCGGGCGCAGGCCCGCATGAAACCAGGTGATCATTGAATAAATGTCGTAGACCGGCAGGCCGACCGCGGCCTGCAGCGCGGCGGCGTAGGGCGGCATGTTGGTGCATTCCAGCACGATGGCGCCGACGTCGGGGTTTTTCGCCACCAGTTCCCTGCCGGCATTGACCACGTCCTGCTCGGCCAGCGCGACATCCATGTCTTCCTTCTCGGCCTTGATCAGGACGCGGAAGAATTCCTTGCCACCTTCCGTGCCGACCAGCGGCGTATCGAGCGGCACGCCGGCGCCTTCGAGATGGGCCGGCGTCAGGGTCGAGCCGGAGACGGTGACAAGGCCGACGCGTTTACCGGGCGGCAGCGTTGCCTGCACCCATGGCACCTGCATCAGCGATGATGTCGCGACCGGCACGCCGACCGCAGCCGCAATCTCTTTCTGGAATAGCGACAGGAAACCGCAATTGGTGGTGATGGCCTCGGCGCCCAGCCGGACCAAGTCCCTGGCGGCGTCGATGAAGTCCGGCAGCAGGCCGGCAGCCCCTTTCAGCACCACCTTTTCCGGGCTGGCGCCGTCGACCACGCGATAGAGCACGGGAAACGGCCACGTCGTGCCGTTGCCCATGTCGCCGGGAATCCGCGGAAACTTCGCCTCCAGCATCAAGATGCCGAGCGGTGCGCCATAGATGGCCTTGCCGCCGCGGGCGATGCGAGAGGGGGATGCGATGGGCTGAGCGGTCATGTCGAAGGTCTCGTCAGAGGAAACGCGTGGGGGCGAACGGTGCGAGCGGAATCTCCGGATCGCGGCCGCTCACAAGCTGCGCGACCAGCCGGCCGGTACGCGCCGAGCCGACCAGGCCGACATGGCCGTGGCCGAAGGCATAGACGATGTCGCGCGTGGCGCGAGCATGGCCGATGCAGGGGCGGCCGTCGGGCATGCTGGGCCGGTGCCCGAGCCAGACCTTGATGCGATCAGGGGAAATCGATTTCGGCAGTTTGGGAAACATGCCGATCAGGTTCTCGCGCAGGATCTCGGCGCGTTTCCAGTTCGGCGCGGCATCGACACCGGCGAATTCCACTTGGCCGGCGGCGCGCAGGCCCTTGTCGGTCCAGTTGATCACCATCTTGGCGTCGGAGGCCATCATTGAGGTGCGCGGGCCGGTGCCGGGATCGGTGATCATTACATGATAACCGCGTTCGGTTTCCAGCGGCAGCGGGTCGCCGATCGAGGCAGCCAGCGCTTTGGAGCGGGCGCCGGCCGCGATCACAGCTGCATCGCAGCTGATCTCGCCGCTGTCGGTGATGACCGAGACCAGTTTGCCGTTGTCGATCCTGAAGCCCTTCGCGTGCGCCTTGACGATCTCGGCGCCCTGCGCCATCGCATGCGCCGCCAGCGCCGCGACATAGCCGCCGGGATTGCGGCAGCGGCCGGCTTCTTCCACCAGCACACCGAAAGTGTAGCGCGGATCGAGATCCGGCTCGCGCTGGCGCATTTCATCGGCATTGAGCTCCAGCCATTGAATGCCGACGCGCTTGCGGATGCGCCAGCCGAGGTCGCCGTCGAACGGCGCGCGTGACGGATACACGTGCATCACGCCGTTGCGCTCGATCAATTCACTGACGCCGGCTTCGTCGGCGAGAACCTTGTGCAGCTTCGGTGCGTCCTTCAGCAGGTCGCGCAAGGCCCAGGCTGTCTTTTCCACCCGCGCCTCGGTCCAGCCGGACAGCAGGTACTGCACCAACCAGGGCAGCACCTTCGGCAGATAAGACCAGCGGATCGCCAGCGGTCCCAGCGGATCCATCAGATAGCCGGGAACCTTCTTCCACACCCCTGGCTCGGACGGCGGGATCACCGAATGCGACGACAGCCAGCCGGCATTGCCGTAACTCGCCGCCTGCTCACCGCCGGGCTCGCCCGGATCGATCAGAGTGACACGATGGCCGTCGCGCAGCGCCTCGATGGCGCTGACCACGCCGACGGCGCCGGCGCCGATGATCGCAACATGGCGGCTGGTGGCTGTGGTCATCATCAGGCCTTGTCGCGCGGCACGAAATCCTTGCCGACCGATTGCGCGCGCGGATCGAGGAAGCAATGCAGGATTGCCGGTTTGCCCGAAGCGAGCGCGCGCTCGAACGCCGGCGCGAACTCCTCGGTGCGCTCGACCTTTTCGCCATGGCCGCCGAACGCCTTGGCATAGGCTGCGAAGTCGGGATTCTTCAGCTGCGTTCCAACCACGCGTCCGGGATAATCGCGCTCCTGGTGCATGCGGATGGTGCCGTACTGCGCGTTGTCGACCACGATCACGATGAGCGGCGCGTCGTATTGTACGGCGGTGGCGAACTCCTGGCCGTTCATCAGGAAGCAGCCGTCGCCGGCGAATGCGACCACCACGCGATCCGGATGTTGCCGTTTGGCGAGCACCGCGGCCGGCACGCCATAACCCATCGAGCCGGAGGTCGGCGCAAGCTGGGCGGCAAAGCTGTGGAAACGATGATGGCGGTGAATCCATCCGGCATAATTGCCTGCGCCGTTGCAGACGATGGCATCCTTCGGCAACCGGTCGCGCAGCCAGGTCATCACCTGGCCGTACTGGAACGCGCCCGGCAGTTCGCGCGGCGTCTGGGTCCAGTCGATATAGTCGGCATGCGCCTTGGCCGCTTCACCGGCCCAAGCCGGCTTGGCCGTGGGCTTCAGCGTGTCGAGCGCCCCGGCGAAGGCAATCGGGCTGGCCTGAATGGCCAGCTCCGGCTGATAGACGCGTCCCAATTCCTCGGCGCCCGAATGCACATGCACGAGCTTCTGCGCCGGCACCGGAATGTCGAGCAGGGTGTAGGACGAGGACGGCATCTCCGACAACCGGCCGCCGATCAGGAGAATCAGGTCGGCGCCGGTGACCCGGGCCTTCAGCCGCGGATCCGGACCGATGCCGACGTCGCCGGCATAATGCGAATGATCGGCGTCGAACAGCGAGGCGCGGCGGAACGAGGTCGCGACTGGCAGGTCGAAACGTTCGGCAAAGCGCGCGATGGCGGCGGTGGCCTCCGCATTCCAGCCCGAGCCGCCGAGCACCACGATCGGCGCCTTGGCTTTCGCCAGCAGTGCGCCGAGGCGCTCGACGTCGGAGGGCGCGGGCCAGCTCACCGCCGGCTCCACCCGCGGCGCGTCGGCGACAGCGGCGCTCTCGGTCAGCATGTTTTCCGGCAGCGCGATCACCACGGGGCCGGGCCGACCCTGCATGGCGACGCGGAAGGCGCGGGCCACCAGTTCGGGAATGCGGTCGGGCTGGTCGATCTCGACCACCCATTTCGCCATGCTGCCGAACACCGCCCGGTAGTCGAGCTCCTGGAACGCTTCGCGCTCGCGCATCGCGGTGTCGACCTGGCCGACGAACAGGATCATCGGGGTCGAATCCTGCATCGCGATATGCACGCCGTGGCTGGCATTGGTGGCGCCGGGGCCGCGGGTGACGAAACAGATGCCGGGGCGCCCGGTCAGCTTGCCATAGGCTTCCGCCATCATCGCCGCGCCGCCTTCGGCGCGGCAGATCATCACATCGATGGAGGTGTCGTGCAGCGCATCCAGCGCGGCGAGATAGCTCTCGCCGGGCACGCAGGTCACCCGCTCGACACCCTGGGCGACGAGCTGGTCGATCAGGATCTGGCCGCCGGTGCGGGTATTGCTCTTGGTCGTGCTCATGACAGCTCCTTGCAGGCGTTGGCGATGCGTCGGGTGGCTTCGCTCAAGTTTTGTTCGGAAGCGGCGTAGGACAGGCGGATATAAGGTGCAAGGCCGAAGCAGCTGCCGGGCACCACGGCGACGTCGTGCCGCTCCAGCAGATAGCGGCAGAAGTCGCTGTCGCTGTTGATGATCGTGCCGTCAGGGGTTTTTCGGCCGAGCAGCCCGGCGCAGCTTGCATAGGTGTAGAACGCGCCCTCGGGCCGGCGGCAGACAATGCCGTCGATAGCGTTCAGCGCGTCGACCACCAGGTCTCGCCGGCGCTGGAAGGCGCGGCGCCGTTCGATCAGGCCATCCTGCGGCCCGCTCAAGGCGGCGATCGCGGCCGCCTGGCTGATCGAGGAGGGGTTGGTGGTGCTCTGGCTCTGCACCACCGCCATCGCAGAGATTAGCTCGCGCGGCCCGCCGCCATAACCGACACGCCAGCCGGTCATGGCGTAGGCCTTGGAGACGCCGTTGACGGTGAGGGTGCGACTCTTGAGGCTGGGCTCGAGCTGGGCGGCGGTGACGAACGGCATGTCGTCGTAGATCAGGTGCTCATAGATGTCGTCGGCGATCAGCCAGACATGGGGATGGCGCTTCAGCACCTCGAGAATGGGCCGCAGATGCGCTTCCGAATAGGCCGATCCCGTGGGATTGGATGGCGAGTTCAGCAGCAGCCAGCGCGTGCGCGGGGTGATCGCGCGCTCAAAGTCCGCGGCGTCCAGCCGGAAACCGTTGGCCTCCGTGCATGTCACGTTCACCGGCGTGCCATCGGCGATCAGCACCATGTCGGCATAGCTGGTCCAGTACGGTGCGGCGAGGATGACCTCGTCACCGGGATCGAGTGTCGCCATGAAAGCGTTGTGGATCACTTGTTTCGCACCGGTGCCGGCGGTGATTTCGTTGGCCGCGTAATCGAGACCGTTGTCGCGGCGGAATTTCTCGGCGATCGCCGTCTTCAGCTCGGGGGAGCCGTCGAGGATGGTGTATTTGGTCTGGCCGGCGCGGATGGCTTGTTCCGCAGCGGCCTTCACGTGGTCGGGTGTGTCGAAGTCAGGCTCGCCGGCGCCGAGCAGGATCACCGGGCGTCCCTCGCGTTTCAGCCGGTTGGCGATGGCGCCGATCTTGAGAATTTCGGAGACGCCGATGGCACTGATGCGGCGGGCGGACCGGAAGCCAGTTGCTGGCGAAGCCATGAGGGTCAAGGGCGTCCTCGTCGTCCGAACGGGCAGGATTCAGCAAGGCGCTACGCGATCAGCGCGCGGCGATGGCGATGACTTCGATGAGGAAGCGGGGATCGGCGAGCTCGACCTTGCCGCAGGCGCGGCATGGCGTTTGTCCCTGCACCACCCAGGCGTCGTAGACTGCGTTCATGGCATCGAAGTCATCCATGGTTCGCAGCCAGACCTGCACGCTGAGCAGGCGCGATTTGTCGGTGCCGGCGCGCGCCAGCATGTCGTCCACTTTGGCCAGGGCCTCGCGGGTCTGCTGGGTGATGTCACCGGCCTTGTCGTCGGCCACCTGGCCGGCGAGGAAAACCAGGTCGCCAAACACACTGGCGCGGCTGCGCCGGGTGTTCTGGTCGATGCGAACGATCTCAGACATGTCGTGTCCTTCCAATTTCCAGATTGCGGCTGCGGATCAGCGGCCGGTCGTGATGATGCGGCGGCAGTGATCGAGCGCCGCCCCGATCAGGTTGTCGCTGGCCTCGGGGGTGCGGAACGCCGAGTGCGCCGACAGCGTGACATTTGGCAGCGTGGCCAGCACATGGTTGGCCGGCAGCGGCTCGATGGTGAATACGTCGAGGCCGGCGTGGGAAAGGTGGCCCGAGCGCAGCGCCTCGATCATTGCATCCTCGTCCACCACGGCGCCGCGCGCGGTGTTGATCAGGATGGCGCCGGGACGCATCGCCTGGATGCGTTCACGCGACAGGAAATTCTTGGTGTCGTCGTTGAGCAAAAGATGCAGCGAGACCACGTGGCTCTCGGCCAGCAGCCGCTCCAGCGAGACGAACTCCACGCCGGGATGGGTTTTCGGCGTCCGGTTCCAGGCCAGCACCTTCATGCCGCAACCGAGCGCGAGACGCGCCGCTTCCGCGGCGATGCCGCCAAAGCCGATCAGGCCGAGCGTCTTGCCGGTGAGCTGCATGCCGTCGGAGCGCAGCCAGTTGCCGGCGCGCATGCCGCGGTCCATCACCGCAAACCCCTTGGCGGAGGCCCACATCAGCGCGATGGCGCACTCGGCCACCGCGGTGTCGCCATAACCCTTGATGGTGTGCACGGCGATGCCATGGCCTTCGAGCTCTTCCGGATTCATATAGCTGCGCGCGCCGGTGCCGAGGAACACCACATGCTTCAGGCTCTTGCACTGCGCGGCGATCGCGGTCGGCACCGCGGTGTGGTCGACAATCGCGATCTCGACGCCGTCGAGCAGGCCGGGGAGGGCTTCGGGCTTCACGCCGGGGTCACGGTTGATGGTGACCGGCAGCTTCGCAGACACCAACAGTTTGTCGGTGACCGCGGCCAGGGTGTCGTTGGCATCGACGAACAGCGCGCGCAAAGGGCTTCTCCTTGTATCTTCAGGCAGCAGAAGGGGTAGGCTTCCGGGCGGGCCGGAAGGGGCGCGCCATTCTGCGTTCAGAGTTGTATTCAGAGTTGAATTCGTTTTGCAAGCCCTGATTTCATGAGACATTGACTGCGCTTGCCGAGAAGTTAGGCTCGGGGAGAGGCTGATGCATAAATGGACAGCTTTTCAAAATACCATGTTGCATTTTATCCTGAATACAGAAATAGTTTGATCAGACCCGGCGATCGAGCCGTCGGGGAGACCGGCAGCAGGGGGTCCAAGCCATGTCACGCAGGGATATTTTCAGCCTGCAGGCCATTGTGCGGATGATCGTGCCGGCGTGGCTCCCTTGAACGTCTCCCGGCAACCGAGCGCTTCATCCATGCTCCGCACCTGTCTTGACCGTTTGTATCTTGGGGCCGGCTATCTCGCCGGCCTGTTCGTGGTGGCCATCTTTGTCCTGATGCTGCTGCTGTCGGCGGGACGGCCGCTGGGTCTCAACATTCCGGCCGGCGACGAACTGATCGCCTGGTGCATGGCAGCGACTGCGTTCCTTGGCCTCGCCCACACCTTCCGCTCCGGCGAGATGATCCGCGTCGGTCTGCTGATCGATCGCTTCAAGGGGCGCACCCGCTGGTGGTTCGAGGTGCTGTCGCTGGTGATCGGGCTCGGCTTCATCGGCTTCTTCACCGTCTATGCGGTGCAGATGACCTACGATTCCTACCGCTTCAACGACATGGCCCAGGGTGTGCTGGCGATCCCGCTCTGGATTCCGCAGCTTGGTTATGCCGGCGGTCTCGTGATCCTCACCATCGCGTTTGTCGACGAACTCGTTCATGTGCTCCGCGGCAACGCCACGCACTTCGAGAAGCCGCCGCCGCAAACGGCCGAGGAAGCCGTCGAACGTGCGATCCAGAGCGCCGTCTGATGCTGCTGCTCGAGATCTCCGGACTCCTGCTCATCCTGCTGTTCGCCCTGCTGGCGGGGGGCGTCTGGATCGGCATCGCGCTCCTGGCCACCGGCTATGTCGGCATGCAGTTTGTCGGCGGCAACATTCCCGCCGGGCCGGTGCTGGCCACGAAAGTGTGGGGCAACAGCGCGTCGTGGGAGCTGGCCGCGCTGCCGCTGTTCATCTGGATGGGCGAGATCCTGTTTCGCACCAAACTGTCCGACGAGATGTTCCGCGGGCTCGCGCCGTGGCTCAACTGGATTCCCGGGCGTTTGCTGCACGTCAATGTGCTGGCCTGCGGCGTGTTCGGCTCGGTCTCGGGCTCGTCGGCCGCGACCTGCGCCACCGTGGCCAAGATTGCGCTGCCGGAACTGAAGAAGCGCGGCTATGACGAGACCGTCAGCCTGGGCTCGCTCGCGGGCGCCGGCACGCTCGGCATTTTGATTCCGCCGTCGATCACCATGGTGGTCTATGCGGTGGCCGCCAACGTTTCGATCATCCAGGTGTTCCTCGCCGGCTTCCTGCCGGGCCTGCTGGTGATGGTGCTGTACTCCGGTTACATCGCCGGCTGGTCGATGCTGCATCCAGAGCGCTCGCCGCCGCCCGAGCCGTCGATGACGTTTTCAGAGAAACTGAAAGAGTCGAAGCAGCTCATTCCATTGATGCTGCTCATCACTCTGGTGTTCGTCGCGCTGCTCACGGGCTGGTCCACCGCCACCGAATGCGCGGCCTGGGGCGTGCTCGGATCGCTGGCCATCGCATGGTGGCACAAGGCGCTGACCTGGGAGGCGTTCTGGGCGAGCGTGATGGGCGCGACGCGGGTCAATTGCATGATCATGCTGATCCTCGCGGGGGCGTCCTACATGTCGACCTCGATGGGCTACACCGGCATTCCGCGCGAACTCGCGGTCTGGGTCGACAGCCTGCATCTGTCGTCCTACGCGCTGATCGCGGCGCTGACCGTGATGTACATCATTCTCGGCACCGCGCTCGACGGCATTTCGATGATCGTGCTGACGACCGCGATCGTCATCCCGATGGTCCGGCAGGCCGGCTTCGATCCGGTGTGGTTCGGCATCTTCCTGGTGCTGGTGGTGGAAATGGCCGAGGTTTCGCCGCCGGTCGGCTTCAATCTGTTCGTGCTGCAAACCATGAGCGGGAAGGATTCCAACACGGTCGCGCTGGCCGCGTTGCCGTTCTTCTTCCTGCTGGTCGCTGCGGTCGCCATCATCACGGTGTTCCCCTCGATTGTAATGGTTCTGCCGCAATGGGCATTTCCGGGCTAGGCTCACAAAAACGGAGGAGGAGAGCGATGAGACACTGGATCAAGCCATTCGCCGCGGGGGCAGCGCTGAGCGCTGCACTGGTCTTGCCGGCGGCGGCGCAGACCAAGTGGAATTTGCCGGCGGCTTATCCGCTGGACAATCCGCACACCGTGAACCTGATGGCGTTCGCAAAGGACGTGCAGACGGCGACCGGCGACAAGCTGCAGATCACCGTGCATCCGGCGGCATCGCTGTTCAAGGCGCCGGAGATCAAGCGCGCCGTGCAGACCGGGCAGGCACAGGCCGGCGAAGTGCTGATCTCGCTGCACGAGAACGAGGATCCGATTTTTGGCATCGACGTGGTGCCGTTCGTCGCCAACAGCTATCCCAGCGCGAAGAAGCTGTGGCAGGCCTCGAAAGAAGCCGTCACCAGGAAGCTCGCCGCGCAGGGCATCATGCTGCTGTTCGCGGTGCCGTGGGGCCCGCAGGGCATCTATGCCAAGCAGGACATCAACACGGTGGCCGACATGAAGGGCCTGAAATGGCGCGCCTACAATGTCGGCACCGCGCGCATCGCCGATCTGGTCGGCGCGCAGCCGGTCACCATCCAGGCCGCGGAGCTTCCGCAGGCGCTCGCGACCGGCGTTGTCAACGCTTTCATGACCTCGGGCTCCACCGGCTACGACAGCAAGGTGTGGGAGACGATGACCCACTATTACGACACCCAGGCCTGGATTCCGAAGAACCTGACATTCGTCAACAAGGCCGCGTTCGATGCCCTCGACAAGCCGACGCAGGACGCGGTGTTGAAGGCGGCGGCGGTCGCGGAAGAGCGGGGCTGGAAACTCGCCGAGGAAAAAGCGGTCTGGTACGTCGACCAGCTCAGGGCGAACAAGATGAAGGTTCAGCCGCCAAGCCCGGAACTCAAGGCCGGCCTGCAGAAGATCGGCGAAACCCTGACCGCCGACTGGATCAAGAAGGCGGGCGCACCGGGCCAGGCCATCATCGACAGCTACAGCAAGATGTAATGCGGCACGCCGGCGCGGGCCCGCATGCCCGCGCCGGCGGCCGATCACGGACGATCGAGACGGCCCCTGACCGGGCGGATATTTTCAGAGAGGGTTCAGACGATGAATCGCA
Source organism: Bradyrhizobium prioriisuperbiae (assembly GCF_032397745.1). Taxonomy (NCBI): domain Bacteria; kingdom Pseudomonadati; phylum Pseudomonadota; class Alphaproteobacteria; order Hyphomicrobiales; family Nitrobacteraceae; genus Bradyrhizobium; species Bradyrhizobium prioriisuperbiae. The sequence continues at coordinate 1,267,959 of NZ_CP135921.1, read as the reverse complement.
GAGATGCACTGACTGTTGCACTGGCCGGCGCCGCGATCGCGGCCGGCGCGTCCCGGGACAAGGCCAACGCCCAGGCCGCGGCCGGTGCGTCGACGCTGGATCGCATCAAGCGCACCGGAGTGCTGCGGGTCGCCGTGATCGTCGGCCAGGAGCCCTATTTCCATAAGGACCTCGTCAGTGGCCAATGGTCCGGTGCCTGCATCGACATGGCCAATGACATCGCATCGAAGCTGAGCGCCAAGGTCGAGGTGGTGGAATCGACCTGGGGCAACCAGATCCTGGATCTGCAGGGCGACAAGGTCGACCTCGCCTTCGCCGTCAACCCGACGCCGGAGCGGGCATTGGTGATCGATTTCTCCACCCCGATCCTGGTTCACTCCTTCACGGTCATCACCAAGAAAGGCTTCGCCAAGCCGCAGACCTGGGCGGAAATCAATAAGCCCGAGGTCAAGATCGCCATCGATATCGGCTCCACCCACGACATGATTGCGCGTCGCTATTGCCCGAAGGCCACCATCCTCGGGTTCAAGAACCGCGACGAGGCGATCCTCGCTGTCGCCACCGGCCGCGCCGACTGCAACGTCTCGCTGGCGGTGCTCGCGGTGTCGACACTGAAGAAGAATCCCAATCTCGGCGAACTGGCGATCCCGCGCCCGCTGCTGACGCTGCCGACCAACATGGGCATCCGCGCCGAGACCGACCGCCGCTACAAGGATTTCCTCAGCGCCTGGGCCGACTACAACCGCTCCCTCGGCCAGACCCGCGAATGGATGCTGAAGGGCTTCGAAGCCGTCGGACTGTCGCCGGACGATATTCCGGCCGAAGTCCAATTCTGAACGAAAGGCTCCGATGTACGCGTGGGATTTCACGGCGCTGAAGCCCTATCTGCCGCTGATCTGGCAGGGCCTGCTCGTCACCGTGGTCTATACGGTGACCACGGTGATCGCGGGCCTGATGATCGGCCTCGCCACCGGCATCCTGCGCACCACGGCGCCGCGCTGGGTCACCATCCCGCTGCGCGGCTACATCGAAGTGTTCCGCTGCACGCCGCTGCTGGTGCAACTGGTCTGGGTCTATTACGCCCTGCCGGTGCTGATCGGCGTCGACATGTCGGCGGCCACCGCCTGCTTCCTCACGCTGTCGCTCTACGCAGGTGCGTTCTACGCGGAGATCTTCCGCGGCGGTATCGAGGCGGTCGATACAGGGCAGTGGGAGGCCGGCCGGGCCATCGGCATGCGGCGGGGCAAGATCTTCCGCCGCATCGTGCTGCCGCAGGCGATCCAGGTGATGATCCCGTCCTTCATCAACCAGACCATCCTGCAGTTGAAGAACACCTCGCTGGTGTCGGTCGTGGCGGTGGGTGATCTCTTGTACCAGGGATCGGTGATCACGGCGGCAAGTTATCGGCCGCTGGAGGTTTATACCGCCATCGCGGTGTTGTATTTCGTGGTGCTGTTTCCGCTCACCTTGGTGGCCGACAAGGTCGAACAGCGACTGGGAGCGCATCGATGAGCAGCAACGGCGCAACGCTCTCCGCCACAGGCATTCACAAGTCCTTCGGCAGCAACGCGGTGCTCAAGGGCGTTTCGCTGTCGGTCGCGCGCGGCGAGGTGGTGACCCTGATCGGCGCCAGCGGCTCCGGCAAGTCCACCTTTCTGCGCTGCCTCAATCTGCTGGAGATGCCGCAGCAGGGCCAGCTCGATGTCGGTTCACACAGCTTCGCGTTCGGCGGCGGGCATCGCGCGCCGGTCGATGCACAGCTGGCGCTGCTGCGGCGCAGTGTCGGCATGGTGTTCCAGCACTTCAATCTGTTCCCGCACATGTCGGTGCTCGGCAACATCACCGAAGGCCCGGTGCAGGTGAAGGGCATGGCGCGGGCGGACGCCGACGCACTGGGCCGTGACCTGCTCGCCAAGGTCGGCCTTGCCGACAAGGCCGAGGCGTTCCCCAGCCGTTTGTCCGGCGGCCAGAAGCAGCGCGTCGCCATCGCCCGTGCGCTGGCCATGAAGCCGGAGGTGATGCTGTTCGACGAGCCGACCTCGGCGCTCGATCCGGAACTGGTCGGCGAAGTCCTCGCAGTCATCCGCGATCTCGCCGCCGAAGGCATGACCATGATCTTGGTCACCCACGAAATGGCGTTCGCCGCCGATGTCTCGACCCGGGTCGGCTTTATGAACAATGGCGTGATGGAGGAGATCGGCTCGCCCGAGGAGATCATCCGCCAGCCGCGCAGCGAGCGGCTGAAATCATTCCTCGGCCGGTTCCATCAGGACAAGGTGGAGACATCAGGCGCGCAATGATCCGGACGTCGGATCTGGCGGTCGCATACACCCCTTGCGGCGCCGCAATCCGGCTTAGTTGGCCTTCGCTTGTTCGATGTTTGAATCGGCCTCGGCCAGCCGCTCCACCAGCGCAATCACCTCCCGCCTTGCGGGCTCGCCCCTGATTTTCCTGAACGCCTCCAGCAGTCGCAGCGAGAGGTGGACCTGTGAGTCAGGCTCGGAAGGAATCGGCCTGGTAGATGTCAGATCATTCATGTCGGCTCCGCGGTCCGGGCGAGCAGAAGATGGCGCGGTGACCCTGTCCGCGACGGCAAGACTCTCACGAAACCTCACTGCTTCGCTCCTCTCCCAATCTCCTTTTTGTCTGCCGCACGTCTCAATTTCAGGTGGACTGCCGGCATGCCGGCTAATGACGCAGGGTTGAGAATCTCCTAGCCTTCCCGCACGGCATGGCCTTGGCAGTCCTTTTGGCGGTCCGGGGCGTGGAAGGTCGGAGGCGAAATGCCGGAAGAGCTGTTTCTGTCGACGGACCTGATCGAGCCGAAATTTCGCAGCGATTATTGGCGCGCCATCATGGGCCCGCTGTTCGACGCCCAGGCGCAAGGCGATGACGTCAGGGGTCTCGTGGGCTCGGTGCGCTCGCGGCTGGGCGCCACGCTGATGGTCGCCCGGACGCAGTTCAACTCCCAGCATTACTGTCGCGACCGGCAGGTGATTCGCAAAAGCCGGCTCGACGACTTCTACCTGATCCAGTCGCGGCGGATCGGCACCGCCGACGCTGATTTTGAGGGGCGCGCAGTCTCGATCAAGCCGGGCGACGTGGTTGCTTTCGATCTGAGCCGAGCCTGGTCCAGCCGCTCGTCCACCGGTTCCACCCTCGCTGTGATGCTGCCGCGTGCGGCTATCGATCAGGCCGCCGGCGGGCGCAGCTTGCACGGCACGCGGCTCGAGGCCGGCTCTCCGGTGGCGCGGCTGATGTCCGATTTCCTGGTCAGCCTGTCGGACCTGCCTGCCTCGACAAACGGCGCGGATGCGCTGGCTGTCGAAGAGACCGCCACCATGGTGCTGGCATCGACGCTTGCGCGCCGTGCCGCGCGCGAATTACCGGCTGAGACAGCGATCACCCAGACATGGCGCCGGCGGGTGCTGGCCTTTGTCGATGCCAATCTGTTCGACCCGCTACTCGGCCCCGATTTGCTGCTGCGCAGGTTCCAGATCTCGCGCGCGCATCTGTATCGGATGTTCGCGGACGAGGGCGGCGTGGCGGCAATGGTGCGCAAGCGCCGCCTGGAGGCCGCCTATCGAGAGCTCGTATCCCCGGGGTCGACGCGCTCCATCACCACCATCGCAACCGACCTGGCGTTTTCCAGCAGCAGTCAGTTCCTGCGGGCGTTTCGTGCACGGTTCGACATGACGCCCAGTGAAGCGAGGCATGGCGGTGTCGCGCCTGCTGCCGGCGTCGGCTGGCAGTCCGGTGTGCAGGCGCACTTTTCGCGCATGCGGGAATGGGCGGCTGTGGCGTCGCTCAGCTGAGCGGGGCGATCATGGGATGAGCAGCTTTTTGAAACCGGAATGGTGCTGCCAGACAGGATTGAACTGTCGACCTCTTCATTACCAATGAAGTGCTCTACCACTGAGCTACGGCAGCAAGTCCGGAGGCGGGAATCATCTGATATGAAAAGCCCGCTGCGGCGCGCGTTCCTTGCCACAAGGCATCTTGCGGCGCAAGCGTTCCGGCAGGGGGAACAGATGCAGAATCAGAGCTGCGGTCAGGTTCCCGAGGCTGCCTGCTGTTTTAATTGAGCCAATTGCGGCCCGATCCGGGCGTTCATGGCCTCGCCCACCGCTTCCAGGGCCTTGAAAGGCCGGATCATGACCTCGAATTCGATCATTTCGCCGGCGTCGTTGAATTTGATCAGGTCGATGCCTTTCAGCTCGAAGCGGCCGACATTGCCGCCGAATTCCAGCGCCACATCGTGGGTGCCGGCCACAAACTCTCGAAAATACCGAAAATTCTCGAAAACCCCCACCACCGTGCTGAGCACCAGCAGCGTCGCGGCGTGGCCCGGAATCGGGTTGTGGACGAAGGGCGAGCGGAACACGACGTTTTTGGCCAGCAGTGGCGACAGCAGCGCCGGATCGCTGGCCTCCACAAAACGGTGCCAGCCTGTGAGCGTCCGGCGCGGCAGCTCGGCGAGCTGGTTGGTGGCAAGATTGGGGGATGTCATCGATTGGCCTCCGTGCGGATCGGGATTATATGGCCGCTCACGCTTCGCGACAGTGCCTTGATAGCCGACGCCGATCCATGACCGACGAGCCAAAACAGCGCAGCCAACGTCAAGACAGCCGCCAGGAGCGGTTGCGGGCTGCCTTGCGTGAAAACCTGAAGCGGCGCAAGGCGCAGGCGCGGGGGCGCGCCAGTGAGGCTGGACCGGCCACCGACGACGGCGATCCAGCGGACCCGCGCCCGGCGCCGGACCAGGATTGATCGCCCACCCAGCGGCGGCCGGTTTGGCCGCCGTTTTCAGTTGCGGATCATGGGCTTGTTGGATTTTTAATTTTACCAATTGCAAATTTGCACTTGATGCATATTTCTGGCTTTCACCAACTGTGGAGCCGACGACATGAGCGCGTGGACGATTGCAGACATTCCCTCCCAGGCCGGCAAGCTGGCCGTGATCACCGGCACCGGTGGTTTGGGTTATCAGACCGCGCTGGCGCTCGCCGGCGCCGGTGCGGATGTCGTTCTTGCGGGGCGTAATCTGGCGAAGGGTGGCGAAGCCATCGCGAAGATCAAGGCAAGGCATCCGAACGCCAGCATCGCGTTCGAAATGCTCGACCTCGCGGATCTCGCATCGGTGGCCGACTTCGCCCGCCGTCTCACCGCGCGACATGCCACGCTCGATCTGCTGGTCAACAACGCCGCCGTGATGGCGCTGCCGCGGCGGCAGGCCACGGCGGACGGCTTCGAAATGCAGTTCGGCACCAACTATCTCGGCCACTTCGCGCTCACGGCGCATGTGTTGCCGCTGCTCAAGCGCAGCCTGCAGCCGCGCGTGGTCAATCTCTCGAGCCTGGCGCATCGCTCCGGCGTGATCGACTTCGCCGATCTGCAGGCCGAGCGCAGTTATCGTCCCTGGAAGGCCTATACCCAGTCCAAGCTCGCGATGCTGATCTTTGCGATCGAGCTGCAGCGCCGCAGCGACGCCCATGGCTGGGGGCTGATGAGCAATGCCGCGCACCCCGGCTACGCGCGCACCGATTTGATCCCCAACGGTCCGGGCACGAGCGGCGTGCTGTGGCAACTCAACCGGCTGCTGCTCCAGCCCTATTTGAGCCACTCCGCCGCAAACGATGCGCTGCCGACACTTTTCGCCGCAACCTCACCGAGGGCGCAAAAGGCCGGCTATTATGGCCCCGATGGCTTCTATGAAATGAAGGGACCGCCGGCGCCGTCCCGGATCATGCCGCGGGCCAAGGACGCGGCCGTGGCAGCGCAGCTTTGGGAGATTTCGGAAACGCTCACCAAAGTCAGGTTCGACAGCATGCCGGTAGCGGCGTAAGTCTCGATCGGTCTCGACAAGGGGGCGCCATGAAGGTGATTCTGTTCGGCGCGACCGGCATGGTTGGGCAAGGCGTTCTGCGCGAATGCCTGCTCGATTCCTCCGTCGAACAGGTTCTGACCGTCGGGCGCAGTGCCACCGGGCAGCCGCATGCAAAGCTGCGCGAGATCGTGCACGCAAATTTTTTCGACTTCTCCACGATCGAGCCGGAGCTGTCGGGCTACGACGCCTGCTTTTTCTGTCTCGGCATCAGCGTCGCGGGCTTGAGCGAAGACGCGTACCGGCGCATCACCCATGACATCACGCTCGCAGCGGCGCGCACGCTGGTGAAGCTCAACCCCGCCATGACATTCGTCTATGTCACGGGCATGGGCACCGACTCGAGCGAGCGCGGCCGCACCATGTGGGCGCGGATCAAGGGCGAGACCGAGAATGCCCTGCTGCGCCTGCCGTTCAAGGCGGCCTACATGTTTCGTCCCGGCGCGATCCAGCCGCTGCACGGCGCGAAGTCGAAGACGGCGTGGGTCCAGGCGATCTACACCGTGTTCGGGCCGCTGTTCGGTGTGGTGAAAGCCATAGCGCCGACCTATGTGACGACGACGGAGCAGTTGGGCCGCGCGATGATCCGCGTGACACAGTCTCAACCCGCGCAAAGAATCTTCGAGACCCGTGACATCAACGCCGCCTGACAGGCGACTTGCCGTCGAACCCATGCGTGGTTTTTCTCGCGACGGGCATGTAGCATTGGGGCCGCCGGATCCAGCCAAGCGGGGGGCCCCAGCCATGATCTTCGGGATGACCATTCAAGTCTTCATACATGTCCTGCTCAGCCTGGTCGGGCTGGTCACCGGCTTTGCTGCCGTGTTCGGCCTGTTGTCGGGAGAACGGCGCGACGGCTGGACCGCGGTGTTTCTGGCGTCCACGGTGTTGACCAGCGCCACCGGCTTTGTCCTGCCCGCGGACAAGCTGCTACCCTCGCACATCGTCGGCATCATTTCCCTGGTGGTGCTCGCGATCGCGCTGCTGGCGCGCTACGGCCAGCACCTCGCCGGCGCCTGGCGCTCGGCCTATGTGGTCACCGCGGTGATCGCGCTCTATCTCAACTTCTTCGTTTTCATCGCGCAGGCCTTCCTGAAGGTACCGGCGCTGAAGGCCGCGGCGCCGACCGGATCGGAACCGCCGTTCCTGATCGCCCAGGGCATTGCGCTGGTGCTGTTCGTGCTGCTGGGGATCGGCTCGGTGCGCCGTTTCAAGGGCCTCGGCACAGCCTGAACGGCCGGCGAGGCTCCGTGACACAGAAAGGACGGCGAATTCCCCGCTTTTCCCCGTCCTCCATCTGCCCAGCACCGCCTTGAGTCACCCGACTTTCGCCTCATTGGACTGAAAAGACTGGCTTTTCGGGGCGGCTTCACGGATTCGAGCAAAAGTTTTGCAATGCTCGCCCCATGCGCTTAACTCAGGCGCAGCAACACTTCAGGGGGCGGCATGGATCGCATTCGCATCGTCGGCGGCAACAAGCTCAACGGCACCATTCCGATTTCCGGCGCCAAGAACGCGGCCCTGCCGCTGATGATCGCGGCGCTTTTGACCGACGAGACCCTGATCCTGGACAACGTGCCGCGTCTCGCCGATGTCGCGCAGCTGCAGCGCATTCTCGGCAACCACGGCGTCGACATCATGAGCGCGGGCAAGCGCCCCGGCGATCATGAATACCAGGGCCAGACCCTGCACATCTCCGCCGCCAACATCATCGACACCACCGCGCCGTACGAACTGGTGTCGCGGATGCGCGCCAGTTTCTGGGTGATCGCGCCGCTGCTCGCGCGCATGGGCGAGGCCAAGGTGTCGCTGCCCGGCGGCTGCGCCATCGGCACCCGTCCCGTGGACCTCCTGATCATGGCGCTGGAGAAATTGGGCGCCGACCTGCAGATCGATGCCGGTTACGTGGTGGCGACGGCGCCCAAGGGGCTGATCGGCGCCGAGATCGATTTTCCGAAAGTCACCGTCAGCGGCACCCATGTCGCCGTGATGGCGGCGACGCTTGCCAAGGGCACGACCGTCATCCGCAATGCGGCCTGCGAGCCCGAGATCGTCGACCTTTGCGATTGCCTCAACAAGATGGGCGCGCGCATCTCCGGCGCGGGCACGCCGCGCATCGTGATCGAGGGCGTGAGCAAGCTTCATGGCGCGCGGCACCCGGTGCTGCCCGATCGCATCGAAACCGGCACCTATGCCATGGCGGTGGCCATGACGGGCGGCGATGTGCAACTGGCCGGTGCCCGGCCGGAACTGTTGCAATCGGCGCTGGACGTGCTGACCCAGGCTGGCGCCACCATCACCGTGAACAACGACGGCATTCGTGTCGTCCGCAACGGTGCCGGCATCAAGCCGGTGACGGTGTCGACCGCGCCGTTCCCCGGCTTCCCGACCGATCTGCAGGCGCAATTGATGGCGCTGATGACCCGCGCCGAGGGTTCCTCGCAACTCACCGAAACCATCTTTGAAAACCGCTTCATGCATGTGCAGGAACTGGCCCGGTTCGGCGCGCGGATTCATCTCGACGGCGAAACGGCCACCATTGAAGGCATCAAGAAACTGCGCGGTGCGCCGGTGATGGCCACCGACCTGCGCGCTTCGGTGTCGCTGGTGATCGCGGCTCTGGCGGCCGAGGGCGAAACCATGGTCAACCGCGTCTATCATCTCGACCGCGGTTTCGAACGCCTGGAAGACAAGCTGTCGGCCTGCGGCGCCACCATTGAGCGGATCAGCGGATAACCCGATGGTGCGGGCTCCGGCGCGGCGAAAACTGGCGGCGCTGGACGCGGATGATCTCTGTGTCATCTCGGCTCATGTGCAGGACGCCCGGGTCAATGTCGCCGACATCGTCTGGCGGCCGCGCGAGAGGCGCCTTGTGGTCGGCATGCGCCGGCTGGACTGGGACCAGGCGCTGGACGGCGGCCCGCAAGCCAACCGGCTGATTTCGGCGCTGCGGTTCGACCGGGTGCTGGCCTGCAAATCCCGCAACATTGATCTGGCGGCGTCGGAGACGGCGCTTGACCTGATCGGGATCGAGTTCAATCCCTCCGACCCGCCTTCCGGCAGCGCGGTACTGCTGTTTTCCGGCGGCGGAGCGCTGCGGCTGGACGTGGAATGCCTGGAGTGCGAACTGGCCGATCTCGGCCCCGACGACCTCGAACCCGACGCTCTGGATGAGGCCTCCGAGGGGGCTGACGGTGCTGCCCTGCTTCGGCCGGGCGGTTGACCCTGCAAGACCTCGCCGGGATCTAGCCCGGAGGGTTGACGGGGCGGGACCGGCAAGCCATTGAGCAGGGGCTTGGAGCAGGGGCTTTGAGCAGGGATTTTGGGGCAGGATGCCCGGGAAACCCCGACCGCCGCCGGAACATCTCATGCCGATCCGCCTCGACAGCCGCAGCGCCGATTTCGCCGAGCGCTTCAACGCCTTCCTCGCCATGAAGCGGGAGGTTTCCGCCGATATCGAGACCGCGGTGCGCGGCATCGTGGGCGACGTCATCGCCCGTGGCGATGCGGCGCTGATCGACGCCACCGCCAAGTTCGACCGGTTGCGGCTTGATGCCGCCGGCCTGCGTTTCACGGAGGCTGAGATCGAGGCCGCCGTGAAAGCGTGCGACGGCGCGACGCTGGACGCACTCGAGCTGGCGCGGGACCGCATCGAGGTGTTTCACCGGCGGCAATTGCCGAAGGACGATCGTTTCACCGACGCGCTCGGCGTTGAGCTCGGACATCGCTGGACTGCGATCGAAGCGGTCGGCCTGTATGTGCCGGGTGGCACCGCCGCCTATCCCTCTTCGGTGCTGATGAACGCGGTGCCGGCGAAGGTCGCGGGCGTCGATCGCGTGGTGATGGTGGTGCCGGCGCCGGACGGCAAGCTCAATCCGCTGGTGCTCGCAGCCGCCCATCTCGGCGGCGTCACCGAAATCTATCGGGTGGGCGGCGCGCAGGCCGTGGCGGCGCTCGCCTACGGCACCGCGACCATCGCGCCGGTGGCGAAGATCGTGGGCCCCGGCAATGCCTATGTCGCGGCCGCCAAGCGGCTGGTGTTCGGCAAGGTCGGCATCGACATGATCGCCGGCCCGTCGGAGGTGCTGGTGATTGCCGACCGCACGGCGAACGCCGACTGGATTGCCGCCGATCTGCTGGCGCAGGCCGAGCACGACGCCAATGCGCAGTCGATCCTGATCACTGATGACGACGATCTGGCCGAGCGTGTGATCGCGGCGGTCGAGGGCCAGCTGGCGACCCTGCCGCGCGCCGACATCGCGCGTGCCTCGTGGGCGGAGTTCGGCGCCGTCATCCGGGTGGCCGACCTCGATGAGGCGGTGCGGCTGGCGGATGCCATTGCAGCCGAGCATCTCGAAATCATGACATCGGATCCGGATGGCTTGGCGGCGCGGATCCGCAACGCCGGGGCGATCTTCCTCGGCGGCCACACGCCGGAGGCGATCGGCGATTATGTCGGCGGTTCCAACCACGTGCTGCCGACGGCCCGCTCGGCGCGGTTCTCGTCGGGGCTGGGCGTGCTTGACTTCATGAAGCGAACATCGATCTTGCGCTGTGGTCCGGATCAATTGCGCGCGCTGGGTCCGGCCGCGATGACGCTCGGCAAGGCCGAGGGTCTCGACGCCCATGCGCGCTCCGTCGGACTGCGCCTCAATCTGCGATGACAAAACCAGCGCCAGAGATTGATGACACCCGGAATCGCATCGTTGCGATCACCCTCGACGAAGAATCGATCGGGCGGTCCGGGCCGGACATCGAGCATGAGCGCGCGATCGCGATCTACGACCTGGTCGAGAAGAACCTGTTCGCGCCGGAGGGCGCCGCGGGCGGCCCCTTTACCCTGCATCTCGGCATCTCCGGTAACCGGTTGATGTTCGATATCCGGCAGGAGGATGCGAGCCCGGTGGTGGTGCATCTGCTGTCGCTGACGCCGTTTCGCCGCATCGTGAAGGACTACTTCATGATCTGCGACAGCTATTATCACGCCATCCGCACGGCCACGCCGGACAAGATCGAGGCCATCGACATGGGCCGCCGCGGCGTCCATGACGAAGGCTCGCACACGCTGATGGAACGGCTGAACGGCAAGGTGCGGATCGACTTCGAGACCGCGCGCCGGCTGTTCACGCTGATTTCCGTCCTGCACTGGAAAGGCTAGCGTGTGATGGTCCAGAAGGTCCCTCCAGCAGTCGCCGCGAGTCCGTCGAGGGACCTTCTGGACCACAATCACACGCTTGTCCTAGATTCTAGCGTCCTTTCGAAGCCGACGTTCGCACGGAAGGGCTGCCGCAATGTTTGAGCGAACGTCGGATTCGGGACGCTAGATGGTCGCGCCGGCGCGGGTGCGCAATCCGCAGGCCGTGTTGTTTTCGTGCGGGTTCAACAGCGTCCGCTCCCCGATGGCGCAAAGCCTGCTGCAGACCATGTTTCCCAATACGCTGTATGTCCGCTCCGCCGGGGTCAAGAAAGGCGAGCTCGATCCCTTCGCGGTGGCGGTGATGCAGGAACTCGGACAGGATATTTCCCGCTATCGGCCGCAGACGTTCGCCGAGCTGGAGGATTGGGAAGGGCTGAATTTCGACCTGATCATCACGCTGTCGCCGGAGGCGCACCATAAGGCGCTTGAACTCACCCATACCATCGCCGCCGAGGTCGAATACTGGCCCACTCCAGACCCGACCGGCACCGAAGGCACCCGCGAGCAGCGGCTGCAGGCTTATCGGGAGGTTTGCGACGGGCTGTCGTTGCGTATCCGCAAGCGGTTCGGCGGAACGGGGCGGGGACAGGCGTGAGCCGGCTCTAGCTTTTGTGATATTGCTTATTTTGCCCGGCTGCTGCTGTTGTCGAATGCCGGGCGTTCCGATAATTTCCGCGCCGATTGCAGTCCGTGGGCGACAACAACCTCGCGGCATCCCCCAGTTCGGATCGATGTAGCCCGCATGTTAGGCCGCCCCAAGCTCGTTCTCGCCTCCGGTTCGCCCCGCCGTCTCGGCCTGCTCAACCAGGCCGGCATCGAGCCCGACGCACTGCGTCCGGCCGATGTCGATGAAACGCCGAGAAAAGGCGAGCTGCCGCGCGCCTGCGCCACGCGATTGGCGCGCGCCAAGGCCGACGCTGCGCTGAAGTCGGTGCGGCTTGATGACGAATTGCGCGGCGCCTTTATCCTGGCGGCGGACACCGTGGTCGCCGTCGGACGCCGGATTCTGCCCAAGGCCGAGCTGGTCGACGAAGCCGCGCAGTGCCTGCGGCTGCTGTCGGGGCGCAATCATCGCGTCTACACCGCGATCTGCATCGTGACCCCGAAGGAATCCTTCCGCCAGCGACTGATCGAAACCCGGGTGCGCTTCAAACGTCTCAATGAGGACGACATCAAGGCCTATATCGGCTCCGGTGAATGGCGCGGCAAGGCAGGCGGTTACGCGGTGCAGGGCATTGCCGGCTCGTTCGTGGTCAAGCTGGTCGGCTCCTACACCAATGTGGTGGGATTGCCGCTGTATGAATCCGTCTCGCTGCTCGGCGGCGAGGGATTTCCGGTCCGGTTCGGATGGTTGAATGCCTCCTGACAAGGCGACCAGGTCCGTGAAAGCCAAGGGATGCCCGGTGTGCGGCAAGCCGGTTGTTGAAGCCTCGAAGCCGTTCTGCTCCGAGCGCTGTCGCAATGTCGATCTCGGCCGCTGGCTGTCGGGCTCCTATGTCATTCCCGCACGCGAAGAGGATGACGACCCCGAATAGGGCGTTAGTCACGCTGGACCGCTTGCACGGCACACCTCCTGTCTCACGGCCCAGACGTCGATTGCTTTTCCCGTTGCTGCTCTTCACACTTGAAGCACTGGAGCAGGTGACGGCATGAGGGGCCGATGTTGGATCGCCGTCATTTTCTGGCTGCCGCTCTCGCGGCGCCGTCCATCGCGACTTCACCTGCGCGCGCCGCCGACTGGCCCGGCCAGCCGGTGCGCCTGATCGTCCCCTTCGCACCGGGCGGTGCCACGGATGTGATCGGACGTCTCCTGGCCACGCGGCTGTCCGAGATCTGGGGCCAGCAAGTCGTGGTCGACAACCTGCCTGGCGCGGACGCCAATATCGGCAGCGAGGTCGCGGCGAAGGCGGCGCCGGATGGTTATACGATGGCAGTGATGTCGGTGCCGCTGGCGGTCAACAGGTTTCTCTATGCCTCGCTGAGCTATGATCCGGTGGCCGATTTCGCGCCGGTGTCGCTCCTGGTGATGCAGCCGAACATCATAGCGGTCTCGAACGTGTTGCCGGTCAGGTCGGTGGGCGATTTCATCGCCCATGCCAAAGCCAATGCCGGCAAGCTGCGTTATGCGTCGTCCGGCAATGGCACCTCGCTGCATCTGTGTGGTGAGCTGTTCAAGCGTTTGGCCGGTGTCGAAATCATCCACGTTCCCTATCAGGGCGCCGGGCCGGCCATCGGCGATCTCATTCCCGGCCGCGTCGACGTGATGTTCGACAACGTCTCCTCGATCCAGCCGCATGTGAAATCGGGCAGCGTGCGCGGCCTTGCTGTCACCACGGCGCGGCGCATCCTGGCGACGCCGGACCTGCCGACCATCGCGGAGGCGGGTGTTCCCGGGTTCGACGTGTCGTCGTGGTTCGCCCTCTATGTGCCGGCAAAGACGCCGCCGGAGATCATCGCCCGCATCAACCGCGATTCCGCCGCGGCCCTCCAGCATGCTTCCGTCAAGCCGCGGTTGGAGGAACTCGGGTCCGAAATCGTCGGATCGACGCCGGAGGCGCTGGCGGCCCATCTCGCCGCGGAAATGGACAAATGGGGGCCTGTGATCCGGGACGCCAAAATCCGGATCGATTGACTGCTGGCCCGGCCGCCGGCAACGCCGCCAAGAAACGGCCTGCTTTCAAAGTCTTACAGCCGGGGCCGCGGTGGAAAAGATGTCCACTTTTTGTCCGTCCCGGCTGGACAGAAGGCCTTAGGCTCACTATAAACCGGCGCTCTTCCCGGCGACCGTTCGGGCAAGACGCCCAGGTAGCTCAGTTGGTAGAGCATGCGACTGAAAATCGCAGTGTCGGTGGTTCGATTCCGCCCCTGGGCACCATTCCTGCTTCGCGTTGGTGGCGCTTCGCAGGACATGTCCCATTCGGCCTTTTGCCCTGGCGCCCCACCCATGACCCCGACCAGCCAGCTACAACATCACCATCGAAGCGCGCGCCTTCGTGACGCTGGTGCATGCCCCCGCCATCGTTGGAATGATGTCTGTGTGTGAGGCCAAAACGGACTCTGGGCGCGCAGCGTTGAGCTTTCGCTTTCGCCCCGAGGCGGATGCAACATCACTTGGTGTCACGCACTTCGAACGCATCCATAAGCGCGATAATGCGCTGCTGCATGTCCTCGAGTTACGGAGTTACGGTGACACCCATTAGCCGGCCCCTCGTCAAGGGTGCAAAACTACTTTTCAGCAGCGCGAGCTGCTCAATGTTTCGTTCGTCGTTCCAGCGATAGTGTTCGAGCCGCGCCCGTTTCTTCGGTTTGTGGCTGCGCCGCATCACGGATCGCGCCAGACACCCATGAGGATCAAGCATCGGCCCGATTGAGGCCTGCGCCCTGGCGGCATAGCCGCCCCAGAAGAACGTTGGTACCGAGCCGCATCCAAAAGAATTTCACAGAACCGTGGCTACCGGCGTGCCGGCGCCAATCTCCGAATGGCTTGCGGTGCGGGCGATCGTCGTCACTGCAACTGGTGACGGCGATCCGGCGTCCAATTCAGTGCAGCTGGTTGCGACCCCAGTCACCGTACGTGGCTCGCCGGATCGTCGTCGTCCTTCAGGCAAAGCAGCGCGTTACGTCGAACGGTTTGCTCTCCTTCAGGATGTGGTAGCAGGCGCGCGCCAGCTTGTGCGCCAACGCCTTGGTGGCGACAATGTTGTTGGTCCGGGCCTTCTTGCGCTCGTGGAAACGCTTGGCCTCTGGGCAAAACCGCACGGCAAAATTCGCCGCCTCGACGAACGCCCAGGCGAGATACTTATTGCCGTTCTTGACGTTGCCTTCGCCTTTCTTCTTGCGATTGCTGGTGTGCACGCTGTTGACGCAGCGCGCGTAGGACGCAAAGTTGCCGACGCCGGCAAACCGATCGATCGGACCGGTTTCCAGAAGAATGACGGTGGCGAGCGTCGGGCCGATGCCGGGTACGCTAGTCAGGAAGCCGTAGTGAGGTCGGGGTTTGACGCATTCTTGCAGGCGCTTTTCGAGGACCGAGATCTGTGACTGCAGGGTCGCGATGACCGCGACGTTGGTCTTGATCGCCAGGCCGACATCGGCCGCCAGCGGCATATTGTCGATTGCGTCGGCGGTCAGGCGCTTGATCTGATTGCTGGTCATCCGCCCACCCAATTGCCTGGCCATGATGTTCTCGACCGCGAGGACATGCGTGGTGCAGCAGTGCACCATCTGCATGCGCTTGCGCGCCAGATCGCGGACGACGCGGTGCTCTCGTGGCAGGATCGTGCCCGTCGGCAGGATACCCAGCCGCAGCAGGTGGGCCAGGTGCTGCGCATCCGTCTCGTCGCCACTGTGCTTGAGTCCGTCGTATTGCTTGATCGCGGCGGTGTTGGCGAGGTGCACGTGGAGTCCCGCGTCCTGCAACCCGTCGACCAGCCAATACCAGTTGTAAGTCGACTCGACCACGACGCCGGCCAAGTCATCTTGCCATCGAGTTAGAAATCCGACGATCTTCGTGATGTCGTTCGGCAGGCGCTTCTGCGCCACAACGCGATCGGCATCGTCGATGATCGCGATAACGCTGTTGTTGGAATGCAGATCAATCCCGCTGTACATCATCTTCGCCTCCTTGTGGCCTAAAGTGATTCGGTGATGCCGAATTCACATTAGCCCCACCGCCTTCTGTGTTGCGAAGGCCGGCTAGATGATCTTCAGTGCATTTAATTTTTGCTCGCAATTAAATGCACTGTCACCATAATTTTCCCAACGGCAGCGGAAGCCATCATGCGAGAAGCGCGCGCCTTGCGAGGCGAAATTCGGGAGGCCGCGGAGGCATTGTGCCGTGGAAAATCCGTGCGCCTTGCGCCGTTTAACCGATTGCTCGCAGCTTTGCCGGCGCAGCCGGGGCTGGTTAGGGATGGAGCGGGATACGTTCACGATTTGCGGGGCGCTGATCCTGAGGAGCCGTTATGGCCAGTTCTCTGGTCACTGACGGCACTTCTTTCATCGAAGGACGCAGCTCGATTGGGTTGTTGCCAAGCGCAAGGTTGCGGCTGGTTTTTCGTTGATGAGAGTCCAAACCATTCACGAGCTTGGTGTTCCAGCGAGGTCTGCGGCAACCGGGAGCGCGCACGACGGGCTTATTCAAAGCGCCGACCGGTACGCTCCCCATAAGATTTGCCCGAATAAATTTGCGTCAGCCTGCTTGCCCACGATCAAATCGTCCACCGGCTGAGGCCTTCCGGGACCATACCGCAATCGAACATCTTGTTGCGATCGGGGCCGCGGGCACTCGCAAAGTTGCAATGGGGTGAGCGAAGCGAACTGTTTTGAGTTTGTCGTGCCTTCGGGCGTCATTTCCTGCTTGCCCCATTTTTGGATTGACGATGAGGATATAACTGTATATACAGATAATTATATAATCTCGTTGATGCGGCGCGGCCATTTAAGGAGTTAGATGGTGCCTCCCCGTTTTGCTATCAGGATGAGCGTGCCCTTCGGCTTGATCGCGTGGGGAACAGTTGCGGCCCTCTACATTTGGCCCGCACTGCGCGGCCTGGAGTTGTCGGACGCGGTGCGGCCGCTGCTGGTTCTTCATAGCTTCCGGTATGTCGGCCTTGCGTTCTTGGTGCCTGGGGTCGTTTCCCCGGATTTGCCTGCTGCGTTTGCAAGACCTGCTGCTATCGGCGATGTCGTTGCAGCGCTCCTGGCACTACTAGCGCTCTTGGGGCTTGGTAACGCGGCAGGCACGGCCTTGGTATGGATGTTTAACATCTGGGGCAGCGCGGATCTCTTGTATGCGTTCTATATCGGAGGTCGTCTGGTCGGCGCTCGAAAGCTTGAGGCCGCGTACTTTGGGGCAACATATTTTATTCCGACCTTCTACGTGCCGTTGTTGTTGATCACGCATGGCTTAATATTCTGGATCTTGTTGAACGTAGCGAGCCATTAGCGGAAACGCACTTTCGGGCTTTGCCGCATGTTCGTCTCATATTGGACAGCCGAACTTGTCATTCTGCTGGTCCCGTCGCCGGTGCGTCGTCTGCTATTTCGACGGCCGCATGCCCGGGAGTTTGGGCAGGGCTGGATCCAGATGGTCCCAGGCGTGCCCGCGGGATGCGAACATCACAAGCTCCGGTTTGAAGCCGGATGGATCATCCAGCGTGCCAACATAGACGCCGAGCATGTCGGGCTTGGAAACAGGCTTATTGTAAAGCGGCGAGCCGCAGGACCCGCAGAACCCTTTTATTTTCTGCTCGCAGGAATCAGCGATGCGCATGATTTCGGTAACGTCGCCGGTGACGCTGAGCGCGGCGCGCGGGAATACCATGACACTGGAAGCCGCGAAGCGGCACTGCCGCAATCTCGTAGCGGATTTTTCCGCAGGCACAACGACCCTTGTACAACGTCACGCAAACCTCCTTGCAGACAGCCGCCCTGGCACATCGAGATTGTTATGCCTTCCGACGAAACTACCTCAAGTTAGCCGTCTTCGTTACCAGGCGATCGAGTAACTCGTTCAAGGCGAGTCTTGACTTCTGGCCGAGTACTTCTTCAGCAGTTTCATGGGCCTGACGCCAAAGCGGGAGTGCTTTGGACCATTCACGTTGACCCTTTTCAGTGACCCGAATTGTCCGAACCCGTCCATCGGAGGGGTCGGAAGCGTCCTTCACCAGGCCCCTTGCTTTCAACGGTTTCAGATTCCGGTTGAGTGTCGTCGGATCCGTGCCCAAGGCTTCTGCGATCGCTCCGATCGATAGATTGTCTGGCCGAGCCATCGAAGCCAAGATCGTGGCCAAGAGTCCGAACTGGGTCACAGTGAACCCAGACGGTTCGAGGATATGATCGTAGATTTGCGTCAGGCGCCGTGTTGCTCGTCGCATACTGAGGCACGTACACCCGGCGACCTCTCGCAGGTCTTTGTCCATTTCGTGCGGTTCTCCAATCAATCCGGCGTTGGTGATGATCGTGAGGCTATATATGTATATGCAGTAAAATGTGACTTTTCGAAAGGGTTGGTCGCGCTTCTGGAGGAGGACGCGGTCTACGCGATGCGGGCAGCGCCTCTGTAGGTGCGAGAGAGTCTGCAGCCCTCTGTGAGAAAATTTTCCGGAGGCCGATGAATCCCGCCAAGTCGCTTTGTCTTCACAAGCGACGCCGGACAGAAGAGGACAGTCATGAGCAGCGAAAAGATCTTCGAATACGATCTCGATATCACGGCCGTGACCGACTACGGCGCGAACATGGAGGCTCTGTTTACGGGGCGAGAGAATGTGCCGCTGCAAGGCGCTCAATTCGACGTCGCGCTCTCGGGCTCCATCAAGGGTCGCGTAACCGGGGCGATGCGGGGCATCGACTACCTGCGGGTACGCGCCGATGGCCGCCGGGAGCTCGATCTCCGGGGAACCATCGAAACCGACGACGGAAATCGTATTGCGTTTTCCGCTGACGGCGTCGGAACCCCGCGAGACGGTGAGCCGATCGTCGACTTGGCCGTGAAGATACATCTCCTGACGGCCGCGGCGGCCTATGCCTGGGTCAACGCTCGACCGGCCTGGGGCGCTGGCTACGCGAACCTGGCCACCGGGAAGATCCGCATCGACGCGTATCTGCACTGACTCCCCGGCCGCCGGCAGGCACAAGACCCAAAAAGTCTTGGCCCGACCGATGAGTTTCCGGAGGCCTGCGGTCTCCACAACATCAACAGCTGTCGATCAGAGGAGTTCTGGACCATGTCATCGGAGAATGGGTTGTTGCGCGGCAAGCGTGTGGTTGTGCTGGGCGCCAGCCGCGGCGTCGGCCGCGAGATTGTGCGAAATGCGTCGGCCGAGGGTGCGCAGGTCCTGGCGGTCGCCAGGCACGCGCACGGCTTGGCCGATCTCGAAAAAAAGATGCGGGGCGTCGACACGCTGGCGCTGGACGCCGCCTCGGAAGCCGCACCGCTGAAGGTTCTACGACAGGCGAAGCCCGACCTGTTGGTGATATGCGGCGGCGCCACCCCGCCGACCCGTCCGATGTCCGAGCTGAGCTGGGCCGAATTCGGCATCAACTGGGAAGTCGACGCTAAAATGGCGTTCCTGTTCTGCCGCGAGGCGTTGCGGTTGCCGCTCGCGCCGGGCTCGGTCGTGGTGATCATTTCCAGCGGCGCCGGTCTTGGCGGGTCGCCGATTTCCGGCGGCTACGCCGGTGCCAAGCGGATGCAGATGTTCATCGCCAAGTACTGCGAGGCCGAATCCGATCGCCGCGAACTTGGCATCCGCTTCGTGGCGCTCGTGCCTTCGCGCGTCATGCCCGAGACCGACCTCGGGCAGGCTGCGGTGAATGGCTACGCCCAATACCTCGGCGTTCCCGCGGAAAAGTTTATCGAGAACATGGGCCCGCGACAGTCGCCCACGGATGTCGCCAAGGCGGTCCTCGACATCGCGATGAAGCCCCCGGCGGAACCGGGATCGATCTTCACCATTTCAGCCGAAGGCGTCGCGGCAGCGAGTTAAAGATGCCAGACTGGACGAGCTGCGCAGGCGGAAAGTCGAGGGTGTTGCGATGAAAGACAGGATGCTGGGGAGCTCTGCGGGAGACACCCAGCCCAGCCGCGCCGACTTCGCCGAGGCAGCCGAGATGCATCGCCGCGCACTCAAATTGCACTGCTATCGCATGCTCGGGTCTCTGCACGAGGCCGAGGATGCGGTCCAGGAAACCATGCTGCGGGCCTGGCAGGGTTTTGACGACTTCGAGGCGCGCGCCTCGATCAAGAACTGGCTCTACCGGATCGCGACCAACGCGTCCCTGAACATGATCGCGAGTCGTTCGAGGCGCGGCCGGATGATGCCCGATCAGGTGGAGGGCCCGGCGACCCAGAAGCCGCAGGGGCGCCCGGATACCGGGACGCTGTGGATCGAGCCCTATCCCGACGCCGAGCTGGAGAGCCTCCCCGATCCCGCTGCAGGGCCAGATGCCCGCTACGAGCTACGTGAGTCTGTCCGGCTCGCGTTCGTCGCGGCGATCCAGCAACTGCCGCCGCGTCAGCGGGCAGTGCTCTTGCTGGCCGACGTCATGGGCTGGTCCCCGATCGAGGTCGCCTCCGTGCTTGATGCTTCCGTTGCGTCGGTGAACAGCGCCCTGCAGCGGGCCCGGGCCAAGCTGGCCACGATCGACCGCGACGTTCGACCAGCCCCGATGACAGACGAACACCAACGGAGCCTGCTCGAGCGGTATGTGCAGGCTTG
This sequence comes from Bradyrhizobium prioriisuperbiae, assembly GCF_032397745.1. NCBI lineage: Bacteria > Pseudomonadati > Pseudomonadota > Alphaproteobacteria > Hyphomicrobiales > Nitrobacteraceae > Bradyrhizobium > Bradyrhizobium prioriisuperbiae. Next base: position 1,247,657 of record NZ_CP135921.1, on the reverse strand, counting down.
GGAAAGCGCAGACCTGGAACGGTTCGTCGCGCTTCTGAAGGAAGACGCCGTCTATGCGATGCCTCCGTGGCGAGAATGGTATCGGGGCCGCCGTTCGATCGGGGATTTCTTCGGCGCTGTCTGGCCCGCCTATCGCGGCTTTCGGCTTGTTCCCGTCGGCGCTAACCTCCAGCCGGCCTTCGCCCTCTACACCCTCGGCGCCGAGGGGCGCTGGAACGCACATTCGCTACAGCTTCTGTCAGTGGACAGAGAAGGGATCGCAACCTTCGTGGCCTTCATGCAGCCGCTCGCCCAAAGGCTTTTCACGGCATTCCAGTTGTCGACCATCCGGGAAGCCTGATGGTTCTGCGCGCGCCCCTCCGACAGAAAAACTGGGCGCCTCCGATGGCGGTGCAGCCGACCTCCGTCAACTACGCCAAGCGCTCAGGCCACCATAGTAAGGACAAACAGCGGTTCGTCGTGTCGGTGGTTGCGTATGATTCCGTCCCTGGGCACCATTTTGCTACCATCCAAGATAGAACCACGAACCGTTATTTTGCCGATTTGAGATCCTTCAAGAGGGGAGCAGCGACAGCCTCCTCAGCGATGGAGAGGCCGTGCAGTTGCATCGCCGTCGTCAAGCTTTCGTCCCAAGATGCACGTAAGGCCCTTCCGGTGAGCTTCTGTCCGAGTTTTGATGCTCCTTTAACGGCCGAAACGTAGTCGATGGCATCGAACCGCCAGGAACTGGCCCCATGCTCGCGCATCATGTGATTGCCGATGCGGACACCCGCCCAATCGAAATCGCCATGATAGTGAAGCCTCGCACCCGCTTCGGTCAGTTGCGAGAGCAGGCACCTCTGTGCCGCGGCGGGCATTCCGTCGGTACAGACCAACGGCTCGCAGCCGGCGCCCCAGCGATCGGCAGCGATGGCCACAAGGTTGGGGTTCTCGCAGACGTAGACCTTTCGACCCGCCACCCTCCATGCCGGAGGCGTGCGCAAGAGCGACCGCAACGAGGCGTAGACGGGCTCTCCCGGAAATTGTCCGTACCTCTCTATGCCCTCGACGGGCAGATTCAGGAACAAGGCGGGCCGCGCCAATTCGTTGACCAGGACCCCGGCCTTGGCCCAGACGTCGCGGTCGCGCTCGGCCCGTTCGGCGGGCTCGATTTCGGTCTCCCCTTCCGGCTCGTCGAAGCCTTCGTCGCCACCGGTCCGCGCGATCGGTCGCCGCCAGATCGTCAGGATCAAGGTCGCGGCCGGCCTGCCGCTGTCGAGGGCATGTGCGTCTCCCAGGGCTTCGGCCGCCAATTGCGAGCGCGTGACGGCATCGGCGGGCAGTCGCCGCAGCGTCGCTTCGACCCTGCGACACAGCTCGATCGCCGCATCCGGCCGCGACCCTGAAAGCCGCTTGAGCAGACCTAACCCCTTGGGGGTCCGCAGCAGCTCGACGAGCGCTTGGTGGGTGCATCCGTCGAGAACATACGACCACATCTCTCTCGATGCGCGCCGCGTTTCTGCCAGGTTCGCGATCGGCCCGTCGATGATTTCGAGCGCATCGCGCAGAGACATGGCGATGCCGGAATCGCGGAAGGTCGCATCGACCCGGCCGACTTCGACCTGCAGCGAGGAGGAATGGCGGACATGGCGGCCCAGCAGCGACGCCAACAGGGCGTGCTCGTCGGAGGTCAGCTTGCCGATCCGGAAGCTTTCGACCTCCTCGCCGACCGGTGCCCGGGCGAACCGGTCGCGAAGCCGCTTGCGGAGGTTCGAGTATTCGGCTCCTCCGAGCAGGCGCTGCAGCCGTGGCTCGATCGGCGGCCTCATGAAGGCGCGAACCTGCGGTCGGGATCGCTCTCGCGTGCCTTGGCTCTGCCGTCCCAGCTCCAACGGGAGACGAAGACCGCGTCGATTCCTTCGCGCCGCTGTAGCTGGCAGATCGCGACGCCGGGAAGCTCGGCGTAGCAGGCCCATTCGCGTTCGCTTGTGATGACGAAATCGAGATCGAACTCACGGATCAATCCCATGCAGTGCGCCCTCGCGGCGTCGTCGATTCCGGCGAACGCCTCGTCGAGCAGCATCAGACGCGGCGCCAGCGGAAAACTTCCCTGGCTGTAGAAGCTCGCTATCGCGGCGAACAACGGCACGGTCAGTCCGAGTGCCCGCTCGCCGCTCGAGGCGGGGCCGGAGAGCTTGCGCCAGTGTCCGTCCTGCCAACGCTCGACCCTGAAGCGGTGCCAGCGCCTGTAGTCCAGGGCACGGGAGAGTTGGTCTATCAGTGGTCCAGCCGAATCCCTGCTTGCTCCCGAATCTGCGCGCTCTCGCTCGGCCGTGATGCGCTGTTGCAGCATGGCTCCGACGACCTTCCGGTCCTCGGCCGACCACAGATCCGCGTTGACGTTCAGCAGACGTTTGCGTGCGGCTTCCAGTCCGACGGGAGCGCCTTCTTCTTCCGTCAGCGTCGGCCATATCAGGCGGTAGCGCACTCCGGTCGATGTCGGACGGCTGTGCAGTTCCTTGTTTATCGCGTCCCGCCGGATTTCCGCGGCCTGCAGCAGGCGTTGCACTTCAGAGGCGATCTCCGCCTGCAGGTGATTTTCCAGCACCGTCCGCTCGCTCGCGGTCAGGAGTTCGCTCCGCTGGGCGATCTCCTCGGCGAGACGCGCCGCGAGCATGTCGGGACGCTCCGGCCTGTTCTGGTAGATAACGTGCGCGATCAATCCCCAATCGTTCTGCTCGGCTTGGGCCCGGTGCCCGAGCGCGCTGAGCGCGGTCTGCAACTCCGTCAGTTCTTCGCTGATCTGCTTTTGGACGCGCGCCCACGCCTCGTCCTTGTCGTCGAGCGTTGACAGCGCCTGCTCGGCGCGTCGGGCGAGCCCCAGGGCCGGATCGATCGTCCAGGGACCACCCATGTCCGGCAACACGACCTGCGGAATCGCGGCGGCCAGAAGACCGGTCGCGGTGAACTGTTGAAACCTCGATATCGCCTCGCTGCGCGCTTCGCTCCGCTGTTCGAAGACGCCGGTCGCGGTCGTGACCTTTTCGTGAGCGACCGCGCGCGTCTCCCCTGCGTTTTTCAGGGCTTCCTCCGCACCGTCCAGAGCGACCTCAGCGGCATCGGAGGCCGCGCGCGCTTCGTTCAACTGGCGCCGCAATTCCTCGACCTTCGCACCGATGGCTTTGCGCAGCACGTCGAATCGGACGGCGGCCTCTTCGGCCTCGATTCTTGCGGTCGCGAGCTGGCTTTCATGAGCTGCAGCGGTCTCTCGCGCCTCGCTTTCGCGGACGCGTTGCCGTTCCAGATCGGGCAACGTGAGGCGTACTTCCAAGACGGCTTGCGTGAGCCGCAGTTGGTTTTCCTGGTAGCGTCCCAGAGCCGCTTCGACGGCCGCCAATGCGGAAGGTGACGCCGGAAGCCGAAGGTCGGCGGCGTCGGTGGCGCGCCGTCGCCCCACCGAAGCGAGTTCTTCTTCACTCGCATGGAATTGCATCGCGGCTTCGGTCAACCGCTGGCGAGCCGTTGCCGCCTCGCGAGCGGCGGTCGCGGCGGCGAGATGGGCGTTGCGCAGCGCATCGTCGGTCGGCGCACGGCGCCATTCGTCGGCCGCTTCGTTCTGATCCCAAGCCAGTCCGTCGAACTCCGCCTGCAGTCCGATCGTCTCGTCGGCGATCTCCGCCAGCCGTTCCGAGATTTCCGCCGACCTTCGAGCGCGGGCGGCGGCACGTGCGGAGTAGCCGATGTGGACCGCTTCCGTCTTCTCCCACGCACCACCCAGGGCCCCGAGCCGAAAGCGGCCATCGGGAGCGATCCAGGATTCGGCCTCCGCGGGCTCGTCGTCCGCGCAGGAGATTCCGCGCAGGATGCTTTCCACGATCGCGTTAGGTACGCCGCTGTCGGCCGGCACGTCCGCGCGCAGCCAGTCGGCGAGCGAGGGCGATTGAGGCCGTCGTTCGAGCATCTGCGCGTCTCGAAAGGGTGTGCCTCGATCGGACGATTGGAGGCGACCGTCGGGCGAAAGCCAAGCATCGAGGAGCCCGGCGCCCTCCAGCGCGGCTTCCAATCCGGCACGTTGAGGAAGCGTCACCGAGGCGTGAAAGTCCACCAACCTCCAGAGAGGGGCCCCTTCGCGCCCCGTGCGGGCTTCGGGATCGCGGGTATGCGGCGGGGACGGCTCGGGATCGATCCCGCCTTCCAGGCGGCTGCGTTCTTCCTCGAGATTTTTGCGTTCCGTCAACAGGCCTTGCCGCCGACCTTCGAGCGCGATGCGGGTCGCCGCCAGGCGCTCGCTGGTCTGCTGCTGCGCGTCCTGCAGAAGTCGACGCGCGGGATTGTCGCCGGTCGGCGTGACGACCCACTCGGATAGGGAGGCGAGAGTCGCGAAGCGGTCGTCCGACGTGACGCGATGTTGCTTCAAGCCTGCGAAGCAACTCTCCCATGCCTCGATCAGGTTTTGGCCCTCGCGCTCCACGCCTGCATCGGCCGATTCGCGTCTCTCCGCGGCGGCATCGGCGGCGTCCTGACATTCGTCTCGGAAGTTTCGGCGTTGCGTATTCAGCAACTCCGCCGCCACCACTTCGGCATCCCGCCTCCGCAACGACGCAATCTCCTCGCGCCGGCCCTCAACGAGGGCCCGAAGCTCGGAGCCGGCCTTTTCGAAGGTCTGAGGCGTCAACGCCGCAAGCCGTTCGGCGTCGAGCTTGGCGATCGGATTGTCGGCATGCGCATTGAGGACTCCGGCCGTGTCGGCGAAGGCTTCGCATTCCCGGCGCAGATCGGCGACGCGTCGTTCGATCTGCCGAACTCGCTCCGCCGCGGAGTTGGTCTCCCCAACGCTGGACCTCAATCGCCGGCTCGCGGATTCCATCGCGCCTTCGGCGCTGGACAGAGCCCTCTGACGCCCTTCCGCGTCCTTTTCCGCCGATTCCAGGCGGTTCGCGTCCTCCATCCCCGCTCCCGAGCGAAGGGTTTCGAGGCGGGATCGCTCGCGTTTGAATTCGACTTCGGCCGTATCGCAAGCTTTGCGCGCCTCGGCCTCGGCGGCCGAAGCGGTCTCCAGTCTCGCTTCTGCCTCGCCGCGCGAACGACTCGCATTGTCGAACTCCGTCTGGGCCTGACGCAGCGTGCGTGCCTGCCTTCGCGTCTGCGTGCCCGCGTAGACCCGGTATCTTTGGTCGAAGCGATCGACGGCCTTGGCGAGCGACTGGTATTCCTCGAGCTGCTGGCGATCCTCTTCCAGTTGGCCTAGCGCCTCGGCGACGTCGGCCAGCAGCTCCGGAGCCAACGGCGGCAATGCTTCCGTCAATGCATTCGACAACGCCGTCTCGTCGGGCTTCTTCGACAATTGCGGCTGACGCAATTGGATCAGCGTATCCATCAGCGCGTCGTAGCGCCTGGCGCCCAGATGAAAAAGCCGCTCGTCGACGGCGCGACGGTAGTTCGCCGCGGTGTCGAACACTTGACCTCGGCCTTCGAGAGCCTCGCGCAGACGCTCCTTGGTGAGGACCACTCGCTGCTCGCTCATCAACCATAGATCCTGATTGATGCGGGTCAGTTTGTCCGCGTCGTCCAGGACGAAGAACCAGCTTTCCACGTTCGGACGCGAGGCGACGGCGGAGAGGCCGGCGCCGAGCGTGAGATAGTGTGGCGTGCCGTCGTTGCCGAGACGGCCGAACTCGATCCAGGAATAGCCGACCCTGCGGTCGTAACTATTCATCAGCAGATTCCACGACATCTTCTTGCCGTTGTCGCCGTCGGGCTCGATGCGAGAGGGCTTTAGCTGTCCATCGAACAGAAAGGGAAGCGTCAGCGACAGCACCTTCGATTTGCCGGTACCGTTGTTGCCGCGTAGCAGCAGGTGGCCGTCGCGAAACCAGAATTCTTCGCTGTCGTACTGGAACATCTCTACCAGCCCGAGGCGCAGGGGCTGCCAGCGATCCCGGACCGGAATCGGCAGCGCCGGTCGTTCGGAGGTCGCGGCAAAGGAGGTGGGCCGTTCGTTCACGCCGGGCCGATCCCTTCGGCGATCGACGCCCGCCGTGCATCGGGAGGATCTCGGATTTCGGCCTCGCCGAGGCCGAAACGGGCTATCGCTGGCAACGGTCGGATTCCCTCGCTGCCGCGTACAACGAGTTGAAGCTTTTCCAACCGTTCGATGGCGATGTCGGCGAGTTCGCGCTCCGCCCCGGCTTCGCGGGCGGATTTCCGCCAATATCGACCGTATCTGATCTTGGCATCGCGGAGAAAAGCGATGATTTCGTGCTCGGAGAACTCGATCCGATGCGGATTTGCGCCCGCGTCGAGGGCATCGGGTCGCTTGAGCGCACCCGCGAGATATTCCGCGACGAGCAGAGTGGCATGGGCATCGGTGCCTTCAGCCGGCATGGCGACGTCGGTAAGCAAGCAAGTCTCGTCCACAAGCGCCAGGCCTTCGGCCCGATGCTCCGCGGTCAGAGCCGAGGCTTCGCAAAGACGTGCGGACATGGCTCCGCGTTGATTGACGAAATATGCCCTAGCCTCGGCATCGAGCGTCTCGACGTAGATCACGGGATCGTCGAGGAGGCGGCGCGCGAGTTGGTGGCGAAGCGCGGTGCGACGTCCCTCGTCGCTATCCGCGACGTGCTCGTCGACCAGCGCGCTCAGGCGTTCCTCGAGGGTCTCGGGGGCATCCTCCGGTCGCCACGTCGATGGACCGCGCACGGCGGCGAGCAGGCCGGCGAGCGTCCGGCGCTGCACGTCGTAGAGCGCGTCGGCCTGCTCGCCTCGCGTCTGCACGAACGCCTCTTCGTCGCCGACGACGCGTTGGAGCACTCCGATCTCCAGCAGCGTCCGGCAGACCGCCACAAGTTCGCGACGCTCATGTTGCGTGCCAAGCGTGAAGGCGAAGCCAAGCGATGTCAGAACGGGCTCGGCAGCGAGTTGCAGCAGCCTCTCGCCCAGCAGACGCAACGTGATCTGCGATTCTGAACGCTCGAGCGCGGCGCATGCGAGGCATAGTAGGACGTAGCGGCGCCTGTCGTAGTCGGGTAGCCCGCGCGTGGTCGCGGACAGTTCGGCGGGTCTCTTATACAGACGAGCCCCCTCCTGTTCGATATGCAGAGGCCACCCGGCTTCGCGGGAGAACCAGGCACGCAGTACGTCGGCCTGCCGGCGTACCGAGGGGAATTCGTCGTGGGCCGGCGTCATCAGCGGGGTCATCAGGAGCGCGCGGACCGCCGTCCTGAACTCCTCGCGTTGATGTTTGCGCTGCTCCTGGCCGATGTTGCTGCTTCCTCGCGTATCCTCGGCGCTGGACATCAGCGCAAGTCCTGCGTCGGCGTAATTGTGATGAGGTGATCGCGACCCGAAAAGATGCCGTGCGGCGTCGATATCTCTGCCCGGGTTTCGGCCGCCAGAGGCGTGAGGTCGATGTGGAGCAGGCCATCGCCCGTCTGCCGGGACACAGCGGCTTCCGGATGTGTCTGTTCCGTCAGAGCTTCGCCGAGTAGTCCGAGAAAGAGACCGAAGGCATGTCCGTCGAGCTCTCCCAGATCCGAAAGTCGGATGGAATGGCCGGTCGCGAGACGCCGGCGCGCGGCCTCTACCTGCAGAAACTCCTCGGCCAACTCCCGCGCCAGCCGTGCGCGGGCTTCGGCGCGATCCCGGATCCTGGCCATCGGCCCGCGCGGCGTCGCCTCGCCGTATTCGCGCAGCCGAGGATGGATCTTCAGTGGTGGAGCATCGGCCCAGCGGGTGCTTGCCGGCAGATCGGCGTCGGCGTCCATGTTCAGCGCGAAATGTCGGGCAGGATTGAGCGCGAAGGCTGCGCGTGCCAAGCGGTGAGCCTCGCCGTCGTTTTGACAGGCGACGAACCAGTTGGCCAGTATCCGGAAATCCGCCGATCGATCGCTGCGCCCGCTGCGGCGCTCGTTGAGCGCGGCGATCGCACCGAGGAGTTGCGGGATCGCAGATCTTGCTCTCGCTCGCAACAGTTCGGCCTGAGAGGGTTCGTGGCCGCTGCGGAAAAACCATCCATGGAGGCCTTTCCAACGTTCGCGCCAAGCGTTCCAATGGGACGTTTGTGCTTCGACGCGATCGGTTTCGTTTCCTGGGGCGGCGTCGCGCGCCTCGCGCGCTGCGACCTGCTGCAGCAAGACGTCGATACGTGGATCGAGGGCGAGGATGTGGCCCGCGATTGTATCGGAGCGGCGCACCAAGTCGCCGATGAAACGTTCGAGATAATCTATCAGCTGCCGCTTGTAAGTCGATACGGCGCTGGACTCGGCCTGCTGCAGCTCGATGCTGCGGGCGACGCCCGCCATGAAGGCCTGCGCGTTCTCCGCCAGCCCCTCGAATACGCGCACGAGGTCGCGCAGCGTTTCGTGAACTTTCGCGACATCGGGTTCCCGCTCGCCCGCAAGCGTCTGCAGGGCTCGCAAGCGATTTGCGATGTCCTCGAGTGCGACAGTTTGCAGCTCGGCGCGCCGCTGCAGCGTTTGTACGAAGAGCGTCAGCGCAGCCTCGACGGCCTCTCCACCCTGGGAGAGACGGTAGAGGAAGCGGGCGCGGTAAAAGTCGCTGAGACTTGAAACTCGCGCCGTATCGGGATGCGATTCTAGGTTTCCCCAGACGGTAAGCTGAGTGAGGGCCACGTTGACTTCCTCTATTCGAGGGGGCGCGCCGCTCCACTCTGCCTCGGCCAAAACCTCGTCGGGTCTGAGTTGCAAGCGGTATTGCCGTTTGGCCGCCGCAAAGACGTCCATGATGCGGCGATAGAATTCCGATTTATCGGCGCTTACGTGCCTAAAAAGGTCGGCCGACTCGCTCACGCTTCGCATGGGGCCTCATACCGAAGGTCCTCCACCCTAGCGGAGGGTTCGCGCAATACGCTAGTAGAATTGCTACTGGGTTGCACTCGATCCAGGGTCTAATCCGCGATGAAAGGCTTCACTCTGTCGATCTTCAACACACTGGGTGGAAAATTATATAATAATTTCAATTATATATGAGTTCGCAATTTTATACTGAATGGCGCACCATAAACTTCAAGACCTCTTTTCCTTCAAGAAGTTAAGCCCTATCAAAGCGTTGTGCTTGCCCGCCTGTGTAACAAGGGTGAGTTACAATGCTATTCCGGGCAGTGCGTCCGATGAAGCGCGAGGGATCGCGATCAAGCTATTTTCAGCAGCGCATTCCGGCTGACCTGCGGGCACGGGAGCAGTCCACAAGACCTTCGAGTCTGGCCTTGATGATCAGCGCTGTATAGCGCGAGAAGGACCGGCACAAAGTGAGCGTTCCGCCCATCACGTAAAAGCCATCCTGTCGCGTAGCGCAAAACATGTTGCAGAGTTCACCATCCGCTCCGATACCCCAGATCGGTCCGACGCGGTCAGCGATCTCATCGCCCAACAGCGCTCGCACGGCCTCCTGCAGGGGTTTATAGCCCGTGGCCAGCACGAGCAAATCCAGGTCGAGAATCGATCCGTCCGAGAAAACGGCCCGCTTTCCTTCAAGGCGTTCAAGCGTGACGCCCGACTTCAGTTTTATCTTGCCGTCTGCAATGAGGTCGGACGCGCCCACGTTGAGGTAATAGCCGCCGAGGCGCCGCAGCAACTTCAGGAAGAACCCGGTATCGTCCTCGCCGTTGTCGAGCTCAAAGCCAACTTTACGCAGGCGGTCGAGTAGATCATGGTCGTCCTCTGCCATTCGTCGGCTGAGGGGTCCGTGCAGGCGACGCACGAGATCGTAGGGTATCGAAGCGCTCATCAGGTCGATATCTTCGATCGGCCGCACTCCCTCGTTGCGCTGATACAATTCGTACGCCCTTGTGGAACTTGGCTCGACGCTGACCACAGTTGTCGAAGACCTCTGCAGCATCGTGACATGTGCGCCACGCAGATGGAGGTCTTGGGCGATGTCGTGACCACTCGTGCCAGCCCCGACGATAAGTGCCGACTTGCCCAGTGTGTCGATGTCGTTGGTCTGCCCGCTCGAATGAATGACAGTACCTTCGAATTCGTCGAGCCCCTCAATTCCAGGAATGTTCGGGAGTCCGCTGACGCCGACTGCCAGCACAACGTGACTCGGTCGCATTACGCGGATGCCGCCCTCGGGCGTTCGCAACCGAGTGGTCCAACGCCCGTCGGCGTAATTGGCACCGAGGAATTCTGTTCGCGCCCAGACGTTGATTTCCATGGCGTCTGCATAAAATTCCATCCAGTTGGCGAGCTTGTCCTTCGGGATAAAGACAGGCCAACTGTCCGGAAACGGCATATAAGGAAAATGGTTGGTACAGATCTCGTTGTGTAACGTGAGCGAGTGATATCGCTTTCGCCAGACGTCGCCGATCCGTTCATCGCGGTCCACCACCAGCGCGTCGACGTCCAGATGCCGCAACCGTGCCGCCAACGCGAGCCCCGCCTGGCCAGCACCAACGATTATGACCTCCGGATCCCTGTCACGATATGCAATATCCGCCTGACGGCGGTCTAGCCAGTTGTCCGAATTGCCTTCCACGGCTCTCGCAAACGTTCGGTCACGGTGACGGCCGCGGCGTTCGGGAAAGCCCTTGAGCTCAGCCATGGCTGTCAGGAGGGTAACGGCTAAGTATCCGGATTCCTCCGTGCTGTCCGACTGGGCGAGCCGCAAGTATCCGCGCCCATAAGCAAGGTCGGTCTCAAAAGTAAAGAAGCCTTCGACCGTGGCGCCGAACTCGCCGAGTTGACCCTGCGTCGCTTCACCTCGAAAACGAAAGCTGCGAGGGCGTTGCTTTCCTTCGACCCCGCGAAGGCCGCGCTCGATCTGGAAAGTTCCGTGGAATGTTCTCAACTGCCACGACATCGCAAGGAGGTCGCGCCAATAGCCGTCGGGATGGAAGAGCGTCGCGAGATCGGACAGGTCGCCGCGATTGAGCATCGCCTCAAAATCGGCGAGCCAGGCAGCAACAACTCGATCTTGGTTGGCCTTGGATATCTCAATTGTGCTCATACAGGCGCATCCTCTTCTTTCTTGGTGTTTTTTGATTCGCTTCGCGGGCGAAGCAGGTCAGACCGAAGCTGGCACGGGTGACGCAAGCTCGACCTTCGAAGCGCTCGCATACCGATATGGGCCAAGGCCGAAGACAAGGGCGACGGCCACCATCAGCCCAACGGCGAAAGTGAGAATCGCCGTGCCATATGATCCGGTTTGGCTCTGCGACAGACCCATCAAGAATGGCCCCAGCCCACAGCCGATGTTGAAAGCGGCGAACATATAGCCGTAGATCGTTCCGAACGATCGCATCCCGAAGTATCGCGAGATCAGGTACGCCAGCAGATCGATCTCGGCGCCCAGTCCCAAGCCGATACACATTGCCGACATCACAGCCGTCATCGGAGACGTGGAGATTTGGAGCAGGCCGATGCCGAATAGAATAACTAACAGGAAGAAAAGCGTAACGTAGGGCGCAAAGATCTTGTCCAGCAGGTAACCCACGATCAGGCGGCCTATGATCAGAGCCAGCCCCGCCGAACCGACGGCGCTCGTCGCCAGTTGGGGATTAACGCCCGCATCCGTCAGTATCGGCACGATATGCGCGATCACACCCGCACAAGCCATGACCATCGTCAGAAAGATAATGACAAGAGACCAGAACTGACGCGAATGGGCAGCCTCCTGGGCGCCGAGGCCTTCCAATTGCAACGGTCCCGTGCCGGCTCTTGCGGGCTCTTTCAACAAAAGCAATGCCGCTGGAAAGCCCACCGCGAACACGATCACAGCAAGCGCGAGGTAGGTGTTGCGCCAGCCCACACTTGTAATGAGCGCTTGGGTTACCTGCGGGATGATGGCCGCTCCGAGACCCACGCCTGCCATCGATATGCCGAGCGCCAAGCCTCTTTTCGCGTCGAAGCAGCCCGCGACGGATTTCGCGTAGGGTAGGGGCGTCTGCCCCGCAGCGAAAATACCCAAGACGCCATAGAAAAAGAGAAAGCCGTACGCCGACGATGGCGAAAGGGACAGTGCCGCGATCGCCAGTGCGAACAGGACGATGGCGGGCAGCACGACCGGGCGGACGCCGAAGCGATCAACAAGGCGGCCCGCGAACGGCGTGAAAATAGCGGTGGCTGTGAAGGCGATCAGGACCGCACTGGAGAGGGTCGCCCGATCGGTTTCGAACTCGTCGGCGAGCGGCTTGATCAAGGATCCGAAGCTGAATTGAACGATCGGACCGTTCGATACCATCAAGCCCAAGTTGGCCCCAACGACGCTCCACCATGCACTTTTTCCTAGTGGTAACATTAAATCTATTTCCGCCCGTTCTTGGCATTTTGTTCTGTATTTCAGAATTAGATTCCATTATATGAACAATAAGATGCGTGGTCAATGGATCGAGGCGGGTCAGCGCGTGCCCTCGCGTCCGGGGCGCTATTCCCCTGCGGATTTGCGATACGTTGCAGCTGATTGCCCGCGCGCTGATGAGGAACGTAGAAGTCCGGGCACAATCAGGTTCGTTGTGAGGACGTTGGTGACTGTTCGATGAAGCTTGATCGCCAGGCCGGAACTGGGAATGACGCGCGAAGCGGAGCCGTGCCAGGTGTCGACAAAACCCTGACGAAAGGGTTGCTTCTCCTTGAGGCCATCAGCCGGAGTGAGCGATCACGTGGGGTCTCGGATCTTGCGAACGAATTGTCGCTCACACGGAGTAACGTACATCGACTGCTGCAAACACTGATCGCGAGCGGCTTCGTTGCCCGAGACGCCGGAGGCGACCGCTACGTGCTGACTTCCAAGTTGTGGCGTCTCTCCCGCATGCAGCGCCAGCAGAACACTCTTCTCGCACTGGTCCATCCCGTTCTGAGCGAACTTGTCGTCGAGACTGGCGAGAGTGCATCCTTCGCAATCGTCGAGGGCAAGAATATTGTGATGATAGATCAGGTGGAAACCCCACATACCGTTCGTGTTTTTTATTCCGTTGGCGACACGCACCCTGTCGACCACGTGCTTTTGTCCGGGCGGGGAATCAGCGCGCTCCAATTGGTCGTCTATGCATTCCGGCCAAAGGACGAGGTGCGGCGCGCGTTGGAGACAATCTCGCAGGAGCTGGGCTATCCGCCATCCTACGTCACGGAACAGATGGCGCGTATCGAGATGGTCCGTCGCGACGGACACGCCCTTGTGCAGGGGGAGTGGGTCGAGGACGCAAATGCCGTCGCCGCTGCTGTAACGGGCAGGGGAGGGGATCTCGTAGGCATCATGGTCAGCTTTGGGCCTGCACACCGAATGCCGCCTGCAAAACTCGAAGTCATCCGACAATCAACTTGTGGGGCGGCTGTCCGTCTCAGCGCACAGTTCGCCGGCTGAAGCTGTTCTCCGAGGCTGACCTGGCATTGAACAGCCCGGTAACGTGCCTCTGCGTACTTTCGCCTGGAGCGACGTTTGCTGCGATGGACTTTGATCCCCTCCGGTTCGCTGCCTTGCTGGGTCGCGATCTGGGTAGGCGGTTTTCGTTCGTCCGAATTGCAGCGACAGGATTCGGTGGAGACTAAAACTGATCCGTATTCCAAAGTAGCATCGCCCAGGCGCGGTTGATGGGTGAAGGACCGCTTCGCCAAGTGTAGATTTCGACGTGTGGATTTTGAAGCGCAGATTCTGAGTTGGATTTGGAATGGATTCCTCCGCATTGCCCGACATCTCCATCCTGATGCCCGTCTACAACGAGATCGGTACCATCGCTGACATCCTCCGGATCGTGCAGGCGGCGCTGCCGGGTGTCACCTAGGAGGTTGTCCTGGTCGATGACGGTTCGCGAGACGGCACCCGCGACTGGCTGTCGCAGCATTTCGACCCGACGGTCGAGGGTGACGGTGTCGCGCTGGCAGCATCACCTGGGCGCACGGTGTCCGCTGAATGCACTGTCCGCGTCATCTTCCATGCGAAAAACAAGGGCAAGGGCGGCGCGATCCAGACCGCCATGCGGACCGCGACCCCGCGAGGTGCTGGAGTCGCTCCATATCACCGCGAACGATTTCGGCTTCGAGGTGCAGATCAGCACGCAGACCGCGCTGGCGCAGAAATGGCGGATCTACGAGATGGGCATGCATTATTACGGGCGCACCTATCACGAGGGCAAGAAGATCAACTGGAAGGATGGTCTTAAGGCGCTGTGGTATCTGGTCCGCTATCGGATCAGTCCTGGAAACTGATCGAGGGGCGCGGTGATCATGCAATCGGGGCGTCTTGACGATTTTTACAGAGGCAAACGTATCTTGGCGACTGGCGGGGCCGGGTTCATCGGATCGCATTTGTGCGAGCGCCTGCTTGGCCATGGTGCAGAGGTGCTGTGCGTCGACAATTATTTCACCGGATGTCGCGCTGGCGGCGAGTGGCGGGCCCCGTGGTCGCGCTGCTGATCTCGTTCAACCTGGTGCAGTTCAACGGTTACGTCAGGGGCTGGCTGCCGCACAACAACGCCACGCGCGCGGACTACCTGGGGTTCTGGACGTGGACGCTGCATTTGCCATGGGCGCCATGAGCGGCGTGCCCTGAACGTTAAACCAGATCGAAGTCGATCAGTTCGAAGCGCCGCGGGTGGAATGCGTCCCCGCCCGGTGTGAAGGCGCGGGTGATGAGGGTCACCGGCGAAGGATGCCATCGCTCGGGAATTGAAAACCCCGGCGGCCGTATCAGCGCCTCGTTGAAGCCGATATAGCAGAACTTCGGGTTGCGGTGGCTGTGGCAGGCGGCAGCGATCAGGGCCCGGGTCGTCGCGGACGAAATCGGTTGGCCGCCGGCCGGCAGGAAGCCGCATAGCATGGTGAAGTCCAGCCCCTTGATCTTGTGGCTGCACGAGATCGCGATCGCGTCGTCGCTGACGTGAAGCGCGAAGCGCGTAATTGGGCTCCGCAGCCGGCGCAGCAGCGAGGGGCCGTTCCATATCCGTCCCCCGGCGGGGTGGGAGACGAAACGATCGAGCAGCGGCAGCACCTCCTCATCGCGTAGCGTATCGACCGGCGCGCTCAGGTTGATTGCGTGCCGCCGAACCGGTGGCGCAAGTCCGGCGCGGACGCTGAGCTTGCGGATCGTCCGGGTCTTCATCAGGCGCGGCGTGACACTCATCGAAATCGTGTTCGGCACACCGTAGATCGCATCGAAGCCGGCGGCCGCGCCGAACTCTATGACCTTGCGACACAATCGGATCGTCAGTGGGCCGCTGCGGTGTTCCGGTAGAATGAAAAAATCCACCACCAGGCCGAACAGCCTGCTGTGTCCATCGACATCCATCTCGTAGGGAACAAGAACCATCTGGCCGATCTTGCTGCTCTCCTTCAGGGCGGCCACCACGACGGCCGCGTGATGTCCGGAGCGATCATACAGCCACCGCAGATATTGGCTGTCGTGAGGATAGCCTTGCGGGAAAGCGCGCTCGAGCAGCGACACCGTCAGGTCCATATCGGTGCTCTGCTCGACACGGATGGTGACGTCGTTGCCGGCGCCGCGCTGTTTCCGGTTGTCGACGGAAGATTCATCTGCGATCGCAATGGCAGGTGAGCGCACGGTATCGACGCTGCGTGGCGCGGCGAGCATATCGAACGATCGCTGTTTTACCGACATCCCGCGAGACTCCATTCTTGCAGCAAGTGGGGGATTGATTGTCAGGGCACGTCTGTGTCGCGCGCGAGATTCTGCGACACGATGTTCGCAGTTGCCAGAGCGTCGATGTGAATTCGCTGCATAGGGTAAAGGGCGGAGAGTTAACGGGTTCATCACGCGGCATGGATTCACGCGAGAGTGAGCGCAATCGTCACATGCGTTGCATTCGTCCTTCGTAATTTACTTACGCGCGACGGTATCTCGCTCATTTAAAAGTACGTCAGAGGTCGATCAATCCCCAGGCGATGCACTTCGCGACGGCGTGGGTCTTGTTCGTCGCATCAAGTTTTTTCAGCACGCCCTTGAAGTGCCATTCTACCGTTTCTGACGATATGTGCAGAATGTCGGCGGTGTCCTGCACGGTTTTGCCACGTGCTGCCCAGCTCATGATTTCACGCTCGCGCGGCGTCAGGTGAACGGGATGCGCGATGTCGGCGGCACGAAAGAAGGGTGTCGCGTTGCGTTGGTCTTGCCGAACCACGTCGATCGCTCTTTGAATCCAGTAGATCATGATGAGATGCAGCTCGTAGCCGTGGCGAGAAAACAGCTGTTGAAACCAGCGCGGCTCATCTTCCCAGAAGAATACGGTGGAGCTGGAATGGGTGGCTCCGATCCGGTCGCGGTAGTGGAACGGCACCACATAACCTTCCTTGAATCCGAACTCGCGCGCCGCATCCATCATCTGGACTTCCGGCGGCTTTCGTCGTCCCAGGATCGGCGGCAGCTTGAGTGAGCTCCAGTGGAATGGCGTGTTGCTCCGGCGAACCTGGGCGAGGGCCGGATCGATATGAACGAATCCGTACTGCAGATACGTCTGCTCCCACGCCGCCGCATGAGTGCCCGTGTAGTAGGGAACATCCAGCTCAGGCTGGCCGGCATCGATGAACGTGAACGCGGAAAATCCGTAGTCTTGAATAATGCGGTGGAGCGTGTCCCGCAGCTCGCCGATCGTCTGGCAACTTTCTATTGCGGCAATTGATTCCTCGATCTCCATCGTCAACCCCCCGAAACCCGGGGTACCGCGGCAAAGCCTTCTGCACCCAAACTGCGCCATCCAAGGGAGCGAAGGAATGCACGTCCCCCTCGAACGGTATCATGCAACGATCGTGAGGGAATCGAGAAACCCTCAATTGGTCGCAAGCCTGCTGCGGCTGCGCCGGAAGCTGTTTGTCGAGGAGTGCGGCTGGGAGCTTGCCAGCCGCGGCGGGCTGGAGCGGGACGAATTCGATACCGGCCTGACCGAGCATTGCCTGCTCTTTCGCGATGACAAGCTGATCGGCGGTTTCCGCGCCATTCGAACCGATCGGCCGTATCTGTCGGCCACGATCTTTCCGCAGCTGGCAACAATCAAGCCCTATCCACGCCGGCCGGACGTCTGGGAGATCAGTCGCTTCGGCGTGCTGCCGATGGCCAGGCGGCTGGAAGCCGCCCGGATGAATTACGCGCTGATGTTTCGCTTCGCGCAATTGCGCCTGGCAACGGCTCTGGTGGCGACGGCGGAGCCTCCGTACGAGCGATTTTTGGCCAGCCTCGGCATTCGATCGCACCGCTTCGGTGTGCCGCAAGTCATCGGAGCCGATCGCGACGGTTGCGACATTATGGCCGTCGCAGGCGAGATCCCGATCAACCAGCAGGATGGCGATCGCCGCTACCATGCGTTGAAGATCATGTCTGATAAACTGGAGGTTGAAGATGCTGCATATGTTTTCGGACGTGCGCTCATTTCGGCGTGATCCGCTCGGATTTCTGCTTCAGAAAGGCAATGCCGCCCCGCTGGGACTGGAACGGCTGCATCTTGGGCCGAGCCCGGTCATGCTGGTGACTGATCCGGATCTGATCAGGCCGATCCTCAAGGCGCCGGAGCATCTCATCGGCAAAGGCCGCCTGATCAAGAAACTGACGCCTGTGTTCGGCCGCAGCTCGCTGATGCTGCATGGCGACGAGCACAAGCGGCGGCGGGCTGTTCTGCACAAGCACATGGCGCGCGGCAATGTGGAGCGATACCTGCCGCAGATGTGCGCGGAAATTCGAGCGGTGGGGGCCCGGATCGCAACCGCAGGTACGTTCGATCCGCAGAAATATACCGCGGCGCTGGCATTGCGCACCATTTGCATCGCCGTTTTCGGCACGCAAGTGATCTCGGGCGGTGATGAGCAGGCGCTGGTCAGGGCCGTTGGGTTGATCGAAGACGACTTGGCGGACGATATGTTTCGTGCGCTGCCGATCGGGCCGGTCGGATGGCTGCGCCGCCGCCGGCGACGGACGTTCGCCAAGCTTGCAATGTCGACGGTGGTACAACGTTTACGCGAGTGCGCCATGAAAACCAGCGCGCTGCGCGATCTCGAAGAGCTTGGCCTGTCCGACCAGGATCTGCGGGACGAAATTCTGACCTTGCTGCTTGCGGGCCATCATACGACGGGGACGACGGCGGCCTGGGTCTTGTACCACATGGCGGCTCGCCCCGACTTGGCGGAGGCGATCGCGGAAGAGGCTCGCCGGTGCAGCGATCCCAATGGCGAACTGCGGATCGAAGAGGTCAAGCGGGCGGATATCAGCCTCAATCTGGTTCGCGAGGTTTGCCGGCTCTATCCCGGGGCTTGGTGGTTTTCGCGCGAGGTGCTGGCGCCGACGCAAATCGGCGGTCGGGATCTTGCCAGAGGAACTTCGTTGCTGATTTGTCCATGGCAGATGCAGCGCGACCCTCGCTTCTGGGAACGTCCCGACGAGTTCGACGTCAACCGACGATACTTCGGCGACGCCTATATCCCGTTCGGTGCCGGCCCGCGGGCCTGCGCCGGGATGGGGGTCGCGATGCTGGAGCTCCAGCTGCTGGCGCTCGAAATGGCCGCAGCCTATCGTTTCGTTGGCGTCGCTCCCAACCCGGCCCCATGGCCCAAGGCCTCGGTGACGCTTATTCCACCTCCCATGGCGATCCGGATCGAGGTAAGACAGGGAATAGCCAAAGAGAAAACTGCGGCTTGATTTGTTTATTCATTTGAAAACGCTCGTATTGCTTGAAGTGCTCTCATTGCCCGAACCGTTCGTATTGCTCGTATTCGATTAGAGAAAGTGAAAATGCCTGATGTATTTTTTCGGAGGCAGCATGTCCGATAGAGATCGTGTTCTTAAACTTGGTGTGCATATTCAATCGGCGATGATGATCGCTTCCCGGCTGAATCTTGGGTTCTTGAGGCAATTGTTGTCGATGGCCCTGCTGGAATTGATCGATTCGCGTCCTGAATTCGATGAGGCCCGGGCCGATCCGGTGACCAATCGAAAGAGCTTCAATTCCGAAAAGTTCACGATTGTGGGCTCCTGGGATTGGGATCTGGTCGCCGATCGCATTTATGCCGACGCCGAGGTGGCTGAGCTGTTCGGCGTGTCGACGCTTGACGCCGAACTCGGCGCGTCCATCGAGGCCTTCCTGCCCCGCATTCTGCCCGAGGACGTCGCCCGAGTGACGATGTTGATCGATCGGGCCAGGCGGACCGGCGGCGCGTATCGAGCGACGTACCGTCTGGCGTTGCCGAACGGGGACCTGAAGCACATTCTCGCCGTGGGGCGCGTCGTGCAGGATGGCGAAAAGCGAGCCATCCGCTTTCCTGGTACCGTCATCGAACTGGAAAGTGGCGAGGGGACATCCGAGCACAGCGCCAGTACGCTGGCCCCGAATGAACCCGAAGGCCTTCCGGGCAGGCCGCGCTGGCGAATCGAATAGCCGGATCGTCCGTCCCGGCCTGCATCGCGGCGCAGCAAGTCATGCTGCGGCGCTCCCATTCGCTTGCCTGACCATCCTAATCTTTCAAGCGGGGGAACCGGGGAAATGGCCGCGCGTTGACGTGCAACTTCCGCAAAGAGGAGTGCATCGTCATGCGCGATGAGAACAAAAACTTTGGTCGCGACCCCCGCTATCTCGATCTGGTCGCTGTGATCGTCCTTGCCGCCTTCGTCGGGATGTCGCTGATCCTGATCAATCGCGGCTTCGCGATCGAGCCGATACAGACGGCCGGGGTCGATCAGTACGTGCGCTGGTGACACCAACCGGTGACTGACGGAGCATGGCATGGCCGGCGATAACGAACCGCCGAGATTGGGCAACGCTCATCTGACCGTGATGGCCTTCGCCATTCTGGTGGCAGCCATCGTGGCGCTGGCGTTTGTCACGACATTGAATCGGGTCGACGTCAAAACTGCTGCGACCGATCAGCCGCCGGGAACGACAGGGCTGGCCCGTCCGCATCCGCCGCTGCAGCGCGCGCCGGGCGAACCGACGCGAGAGTCGACGAGCAGATAGCGTTTTGAGCAAAAGCCGGTCATCGTCGTATACCGAAGGAAGCGGCGCGGGATGATCCGCGCCGTCTCGTGACAGTGTCTAGGCCGCCCGTACGACATCCGGCTTGAGATGGGCCAGCCGCGGCATCACTTCCTGACTCAGCAGCCGCAGCGAGTTGTGCCAGGCCTCGGGCTCGTGCTTGTAGTCGAACCCGAACACCAGCAGCGTGCCGAAACCGCCGACCTCCTGATAGATTTTCTCGATCTTGTCGGCGACGGTCGTAGGTGAACCGACGATCCAGTTGCGCTCTGCGCAGTACTTCACCGTCACGTCGCTGTCGGGCACATCCGGTGCATGCTTGAGATAGTCCTTGAAGCCGAAATGCCCGAGCAGCGGCAGGAAATACTCGCCCATCATCCGGCCCATCATGTCACCGACCGAAAGTTTCCAGGCTTCTTCGTCGGTTTCGGCGACGCAGACTTCGCGCACCAGCCGCCAGTCCTGCCGGTTCGGCTTGCGTCCGGTTTTCGCAGCACCCGCCTCGACAGAGTCCCAGTGACTTGAGACATAGGCCGGGTTGAGGTTCAGGCTCATCGGAATGAAGCCGCGTTCGCCCGCAAGCTTCAGGGTGTCGGAGTTCTTGCTGAGACCGGCGACGCCGATGGGCGGATGCGGCGCCTGTACCGGCTTGAGATGCGGCTTCAGGAAGTCGAACATCGTATCCGGCTTGGTCACCGTCCAGTACTTGCCGGTGTGGGTGAACGGCGCATCTTCGGACCACAGCCGCAGGATGATCTCCAGCGCCTCGCGGGTCATGTCCCGGTTCTGTCCGGACATGCCGTCGACATTGAACATCGCCCAGTCGCTGGGAAGGCCGCTGGCGGCGACGCCGAAATTCAGGCGGCCGCCGGACAGATGGTCGAGCATCGCCACGCGGTTCGCGAGTTCGGCTGGGTGGTGATAGGGCAACAGAAAGCCGCCTGGGCCGAGCCGGATGTTCTTGGTTTGCAGGAAAGCCTGGGCAAGCAGGAGGTCGGGCGCCGGATGCGGTTCCCATGGTGCGGTATGATGCTCACCGATCCAGGCTTCCTTGAAGCCGAGCTCGTCGAGCCAGCGAAGGACTTGAAGATCCCAGTCGTGGCCTTCCTTCAAACCGCACTCGGGTGGATGCGAAGGCATGGCGAAGTAACCAATGTCCATGTCGTTTCCTCTCGTCATTGCAACGCGTCTTGCTGCGCGTTGGAGACGAGACTAGCAAACGATTTGTCGTCGCGCATACATGGATCGCTGATTGTTGCCTACGGTAATGGAACCGAGCTCCGCCTGATTGCCGGATGCTCTCGCCTCACTCCCCGTATGTCCGAATCCGCTGAAGATCGTCGACGGTGTTGCCGAGCAGGACGGTGGCTGCCTTGTGAGCGGCGGCGCTGTCGCCGGCGCAGATCGCCTGCATCACCGCGCGATGCTCGGCAAGCGCGCGGGCGCGATGGTCGCCGATCGCCGCGATGGTAAAGCCACGGCGCAACAGGATCTCCAGCATCTGGGCGATCGGCCAGAACAGCTCGTTGCGGGTGGCGATGTAAATCGCCTTGTGGAACGCGATATCGGCGTTCACGAATTCGTCGTTGGTGGTCGCCGCCGCCATTCCGTCCATCGCCTCGGCGATCGCGCTGCGATCGTCGGGGGTCGCGGCGGTTGCGGCGAGGGCCGACGCCGCCGGCTCGACCGCATTGCGCAGCTCGAACAGCTTCTGCAGATAACTGTCGAGACTTGTGGTCGCGAGCCGCCAGCGCAGCACGTCGGGGTCGAGATGGCTCCAGAGCTCCGGAGGCCGCACCCGCGTGCCGCTTTTGGCGCGGGACTCGATCAGGCCTTTGCCGGTGAGAATGCGCATCGCCTCGCGCACCACCGGTCGCGAGACATCGAACATCTGGCAGATTTTCATTTCGGACGGCAGTTGCTCGCCGGGGCCGATTTCGCCGCGGACGATGGTGGCGCCGATCTGCTCCGCGATCTGGCTGTGGATGTTGCGCACCAAATGCGCGGATGTCTTCAGCATGGTGTCCTGTGGTCGAGAATGTCCAGCAGTCCCGCAAAACGCTTCTGGCTGGCCAGAATCTCAGTGAGTGCCGTCGGGGCGCTTGCTCATTCTCCGAATCTGGTCTTA
Source organism: Bradyrhizobium prioriisuperbiae (assembly GCF_032397745.1). Classification (NCBI taxonomy): domain Bacteria; kingdom Pseudomonadati; phylum Pseudomonadota; class Alphaproteobacteria; order Hyphomicrobiales; family Nitrobacteraceae; genus Bradyrhizobium; species Bradyrhizobium prioriisuperbiae. Next base: position 1,225,632 of record NZ_CP135921.1, on the reverse strand, counting down.
CATTAAGGCTAGATGGGGCGGATCACCACCCATCTTTTCAAAAGCAGGCGCCAGACCTGCCTTCGGAGGAAAGCCATGCCCGTATTCCTGTCCCGCCGCACGGTGCTGAAAAGCTCGGCCGTGCTGGCCACCGGTCTCGTCGTTTCGCCTGCGATCATTGGTCGCGCCACAGCCGCCACCATGAAGATGAAGGTGTCGTCGTCGCTCGCCAACGACCCGAAATATGCCAACGGCCGCGTCTACTTCGACAACCTGGTCAAACAGCTGAAAGCTACTGGTCTCGACGGGCAGATCGAATTGGCGTTTTTCCCCGACAACCAGCTGGGGCAGGAAATCGACGTCATCAATTCGGTGAAGCTCGGCGTCATCGACATGATGCTGTCCGGCTCCTCGATTTCGGCGAATCTGGTGCCGCTGGTCGGCACCTTCGACCTCGGCTATCTGTTCTCGAGCTTCGAACAGCAGACCAAGGCATTCGATGCCGGCGCCACCAAATCGATCGAAGCTGCGCTGCTCAAGGGCGCCAACATCCGTGTCATCGCCTGGGCCTATAATTTCGGCTCGCGCAGCGTACTGGCGAAAAAGCCGGTCAAGACACCGGAGGATCTCGCTGGTCTCAAGATCAGGACTTTGCCCAATCCCGTCATCACCGAGTGCCTGCGCCTGATGGGGGCCGCGGCGACGCCGCTGGCGTTCGGGGAGATCTATACCGCCCTGCAGGCCGGTGTGCTCGACGGGCTGGAGCATGATCCGCCGACGGTTGTGTCGAGCAAGTTCTTTGAAACCGCGAAATTCTATGCACTGACCAAACATAACTTCTCGCCGCTGGCGGTGTACTTCAGCGAAACCACGTTCGGACGCATGGACGCGAAGTTGCGCGAGGGATTTGTCGATGCCGCGCAAAAGGCGGCGGCCGATACCCGCGTGCACGGGCTGGCGGTCGAGAAGGAAGCACTCGACGTTCTGACCCAGAAAGGCGTCACCATCATCGATTGCGACCGCGAGGCCTTCCGCAAACGCGTGTTGCCGCAAACCGACAATTTCGTGAAGGCGCGGCCGGAGGCCAAGCCGATTGTCGACGCCATCCGCGCCACCCAAGCCTAGGATCGTCTCTAATGGCCGGCGATATCGCGCTCACCGGGCCCGTCGCGCGTCCGGCGACGAAGGTCCTGCTCACGTTAGCCGACGCGGTGGCGGCGGTGCTCTTGGCCGCCGATCTTGCCGTTGTGATCGGCTCGGTGCTGCTGCGCTCGCTGTTCAACGCACCGGTGGAATGGGCCGACGACGTCGCGCGTGGCCTCATGGTCGGATCGAGCTTTTTCGGCGCGGCGAGTGCACTCGCACGCGCCGAAAATCCCGGCGTCGCTTTCTTCATCGACATGGCGCCTGGTGCCGTCCGCCGCGTGGTCGACGCGGCGGAGGCGCTGCTGGTGTTCATCGTCGCGGCCTATGCCGCGCTCAACGCTTTGAAGCTCGGCTGGCTCACCACCGGACAGACCACCGGCTCGGGATTGCCGCTGGAATGGACGTTCTATCCGATGGGGGCCGGCGGCCTGTTCATGGCGGTGTTCGCGGCCGATCTGTTTTTGCGCCGTCCGACGCGCGACATTGCGGCCGGGCTCGCGCTGGTGTTGGCCGTCGTCGCACTTTACCTGCTCTGGGATGCGGCTTCGCCCGAGACGGTGCCTGCGTCACGCACCCTGATGCTGGCCGGCTTTGCGCTGACACTGGTCGGCGGCCTGCCGATCGGGTTTGCGCTGGCGCTTGCGGCGCTGATCTACATCTGGGCCGAGGGCACGCTGCCGGGAGTGATCTTCGCGCAGCAGATGGCGCGGGGCATCGACAATTTCGTGCTGCTGGCGATCCCGTTTTTCATCCTGGTCGGCTACCTGATGGAAGCCAACGGGATGTCAGTCCGCCTGATCGAGTTGCTGCAACGGCTGGTCGGGCGCATGCGTGGCGGACTCAACGTGGTGATGGTGATGTCGATGGTGCTGTTCTCCGGCATCTCGGGGTCGAAGATGGCCGATGTCGCCGCCGTGGGCTCGGTGCTGATTCCGGCCGCGCGCAAGTCGCGGCAGAATCCCGGCAATGCCGTGGCGCTGCTGGCGGCGTCCGCGGTGATGGCCGAAACCATCCCGCCGTGCATCAATCTGATCATCCTCGGCTTTGTCGCCAATCTGTCGATCGGCGGCCTGTTCATGGCGGGTCTCCTGCCGGCCGGCCTGATGGCGGCGGCGTTGATTGGTGTGTCGATCCTGTTCGGCACCAAGGCTGCGGTAACCGCGGAGATCATTCCCGCGGGCTCGCTCAATCGCATGTGGCTGGGCGCGATCGTCTCGCTCGGGCTGATCGCGATGATCTTTATCGGCTTCAAGAGCGGGTTTGCGACAGCGACGGAAATTTCCGCTTTTGCCGTGCTCTATGCCATCGTGGTCGGCGCCGCCGTGTTCCGCGAGCTGTCGTGGGCGAATGCGGTGCGCTGCTTCATCCATGCGGCCAATCGCTCGGGACTGGTGTTGTTCATTGTCGCGGCGGCGCAGGCGCTGGCTTTTGTGCTGACGCTGCAGCAGGTGCCCCATGCGGTCGCCGACATGATGATCGAGCTGTCGCATTCGAGCGGCACCTGGATGTTCATCCTGCTCTCCATCGCGATCCTGATCGTGATGGGGTCGGTGCTGGAGGGCGCGGCGGCGCTGATCATCTTCGGGCCGCTGCTGGTTCCGGTGGCGGGGCAGCTCGGCATCGCGCCGCTGCATTTCGGTGTTGTGCTGGTGATCGCCATGGGCATCGGGCTGTTTGCGCCGCCGCTCGGATTAGGGCTCTATGGCGCCTGCCTGATTGGCAACGTGCCGATCGAGCAGACCGTCAAGCCGATCCTCGGTTATCTCGGCCTCCTGTTCCTCTGCTTGCTGTTGATCGCCTTTGTGCCGGCCATCAGCCTGTGGCTGCCGCACGCGCTCGGGTATTAAGGACGCCATGAAGATTCTTCTGACCCATATCCCGCAGGCGCGCGGGCAATATTATGGCGCGCGGGCGTTGGCCGCCTTGCGCGAGATGGCTGATGTTCGCCTGCACGAAGCCAGTGAGTCCCTTGCACCGGCGCAACTGGTGGCCGCGGCCGCCGGCATCGATGTCATCGTCGCAGACCGGCTCACCGCTGCTCCCGCCGAAGTGTTCCAGGCACTGCCCGAGCTGAAGGCGTTTTGTCGTGTCGCGGTCGATATTCGCAATATCGACGTCGCCGCGGCCAGTGCCGCAGGCGTGCTGGTGACGCGGGCGAAACCCGGCTTCATGACAGCGGTGGCTGAACTCGGGCTCGGCTTCATGATCGACCTTGCGCGCGGGATCTCTCGTGCCACTGGCGATTATCATGCCGGGCGCAAGCCCGAGATTCGGATGGGCCGCGAGCTTGCAGGGGCAACCGTCGGGATCATCGGTTATGGCGCCATCTCCCGTATCCTCGCGCCCATGGTATCGAGCCTCGGCATGAATGTCCTGGTGACGGACCCTTATGTGTCGATCGACGACGAAGGTGTCGAGCAGGTGGCGCTGGACGATCTGCTGGCGCGGTCCGACTATGTCGTCTGTCTCGCGGTGGCGACGGCTGAGACCGAGAACCTGATCGATGCGGCGGCGCTTGCACGCATGCGCGCTGACGCCTGTTTCATCAATCTGTCGCGCGGCAATCTGGTGGATGAGGCCGCGCTCGCTGATGCGCTGCGTGCGGGACGAATCGCGGGTGCTGCGATGGATGTCGGCCGCGCCGCCGATCAGATGCCATCGCCCGATCTCGCTGCTCTGCCCAATGTCATCGCCACGCCGCACATCGGCGGGTTGACTCCTGAGGCGGTGGAATCGCAGGCCTTTGATACCGTGCGGCAGGTGCAGGCGCTCTCGCGCGGCGAGGTGCCCGAAGGCGCCGTCAATGCGCAAGCATGGACGCGGCGCCGGGGCTGAGGAACGGTTACCCGAAGTGCGCGCCCGTTTCCGCTGGCGATAGCCGGATCAGCCTGGAATCATCGACAGCAGCCTGGCGATGCTTGACCGCCTCGCGATACACAGGGTCGCGCAGCATCTCGATGAAGGCATCGGCGCTCGGATATTCCGCGATGAAGACCTCGTCCCAACGTTCCTCGGCGGGGCCGATCAGCATGAACTGGAAGCTGCCGCGCCAGATGATCTTGCCGCCAAGCCTGTTGAACACCGGTCCGCTGTCGCGGCCGTAAGCCGCATAGGCTTCCGCGCCGGTCGCCTTGCGGCCATCCGGATAAGCCGCCTCACTGCGGAAGCGCACCAGATTGAGCATGTGGATTGCTCCGCTGCGCGGCAGGTCCCTGAACAGTTGATAACGCTCTTTTGACGGGTCGATATGGCCGGCCATCGTGTCCATCTCCCATTGCGGTCTTGTCGCTTGGACGACCGTAGTCCCGGCGGGAATTTCCCGCTATCCCTCCGTGCGCAGTCCCGCTATCGTGCCGCCGATTAGATGTAATTTCAGGAATTTCCGGAGCCGGTGGATGTCCGTTTTGTTCAGAACGTTGTCTCTCGCTGCTATGATGGCCGCGGCGTCGATGTCGTTGTCAATTTCTGTGGCCGCGGCCGCTGATGACATCAAGCTCAGCAGCAACCAGCGCATCTCCTGCGGCCGCGGATTGATGGCCGGCAAGCTGCAGACGTCGACCTGCCGCTCCTATGCCTACATCTTCAATTCCAAGACCACCGAATATTACAGGTGTGCGGCCTCGGTCACCGTGACCAAGGACAACAAGGACTTCATCCAGATCCAGACCGAAGGTGGCGCCTGCCAGAAGCGGGAGCGTCTGTTCCCCGGCGACTCCAGCTATTCCTTCGACGCGGCGGAGACCGAGGGTCCCAACACCAATTCGTTCTTCGGTCCCGGCGGTTTCGTGATCTGGGTCAGCGAGAATACCAAGCTTGCCGCGAAGGCCTGTTTCTCCATCGCCATCGGCGGCAACCAGCCCGATGTGCAGCGCTGCGTCGACATGAAGTTCGAGTAGTTGCGAACAGCTATTCGGGCTTGATGCCGGCGAACTTGGCGACCTTGCCCCACTTCTCGGCTTCGGCCAGCACATAACGGCCCATGTCCGCCGGCGAGCCGCCGGCCGGCTCGGCGCCGAGTTTGCGCAGGCGCGCCGTGCCGTCCTCCGATTTGATGAAACGTTCGACACTCGCATTGAGCTTGCCGATGATTTCCGGCGATGTTTTTGCAGGCGCGGCGATGGTGAACCACGACTGGGCTTCATACCCCGGCACGCCGGCTTCGGCGATGGTCGGAATATCAGGCATCAGCGGCCATCGCTTGGCGCTGGACACGGCAATCGGGCGGATGGCGCCCGATTCCGCGAACGGCTGCGACGCCGGCAGGTTGTCGATGGTGAGATGGATGCGGCCGGCCACCAGATCGGTCAGCGACGGCGCGCTGCCTTTATAAGGTACATGCACGATATCGACCCCGGTCATCGACTTGAACAATTCGGTCGAGACATGCGCGGTGCTGCCGAGCCCCGGCGTGCCGTAGAAATAGCCGCCCGGCTTGCCCTTCGCGAGCCGGACGAATTCTTCCACTGTCCTCACCGGCAAGTCCGGTGTCACCGAAAACAGGTTCGGCACCCGCGCGATGATGATAACGGGATCGATATCCCGGATCGGGTCGAACGGCATCGCCTTGTAGACGAACTGGTTGATGACATGAGTGCCGGGCGTGCCGACGATGAAGGTATGGCCGTCGGGATCGGCCTTGGCGACATAATCGGCGGCGATGTTGCCGCCGGCGCCCGGCTTGTTCTCGACAATGAACTGCTGGCCGTAGTCCTCCGACAGCTTCGCCGCCGTCACCCGCGCCAGGATATCGGTGGTGCCGCCGGCCGCGAACGGCACGATGAAGCGCACGTTCCGGCTCGGCCACGGCCCGTCGGCCCACGCCGGTCGCCGCAGCAGTGCCGGCGAGGCGACCAGGGTCGCGGTGGCGGCGAGGAGCGCGCGCCGGGTCGGGCGCAAGGACAGGCGGGCGGGTGTGCGCTGGGACATCGTTTCCTCATGCTCGGATGGCGAAGCCGGTGATCGGCATTTTGTCGGTTTAGAGCATGATCCGGATCAGGGGGAAACCGGTTTTGCCGATCACGTGGGACGCGGCTGTGCAGGAGCTTTTGTCCGCGGCAAATCCTCTGTCGGCAACGGCACCTCGGCCTGCAGGTGCGGGGCGGTCTCCGGCATGAAGACCACGTAGACCACCAGCCCGACAACGGCGACGGCGGCGAGAAACAGGAACGCTGCGCTGTAGCCCGCGCCGACCACGATCACGCCGGCAGCCGTCGTGCTCAACGCGCCGCCGATGCCGAGTGCGGTGGCAATGGCGCCTTGGCTGACATTGAAGTGCCCGGTGCCGTGGGTCAGATCCGCCACCACCAGTGGAAACAGCGCGCCGAAAATCCCCGCGCCGACGCCGTCGAGACATTGTACGCCGACCAGCCAGTAGGGATTGTCGGACACCGGATACAACGCGCCGCGCAGGGCCAGCACGCCGAGCGCCACCGCGAACAGCGGCTTGCGGCCCCAGATGTCGGCGGTGCGGCCAACCAGGATTGCGACCGGCACCATCACCAGCTGCGCCGCCACGATGCAGACCGACATCAGTGTGGTGCCGAGAGTCTGGTTCACCAGCGCGAGCTTCTGTCCGACCAGCGGCAGCATCGCGGCATTGGCGAAGTGAAACAGCACGGTTGCCGCTGCGAAGATCAGCAGCGGCTTGTTGGTCAGCAGCACCTTGAAGCCGGATGGCTTGTGCTGCGCCGCTGCAGCCGTGTCGCCGTCGAGGCCGCGGGCGACGTCATGATCGATCGCCGCCGCCGGCACCGCCAGCGTCGACACGATGCTGCCGATGGCCATGGCCGCCAGCAGCCAGAACACCACCACGGGGCCGAACACGTAGGCAAGCCCGCCCGCCAGCAGCGCCGCGGTGGCGTTGCCGGCATGATTGAAGGCTTCGTTGCGTCCGATGCGGGCGGCAAGCGCCTTGGGACCGACAATGCCGAGGGTGATGGCCGCAATCGCCGGCGCGAACACCGATCCGGCCGCCCCGGTCAGTCCCTGGGTGGCCGCGACCAGCCAGAAATTCGAGATCAGCGGTAGCAGCAGCGAGCCCAGCGTCACAATAACAGCGGCCGTGATGATCAGCCCGCGCTTGGCCCTGATATGATCGACCAGGGCGCCGGCCGGGGTCTGGGCGGCGATCCCCGCCAGCGCCGCGATCGACATCACGAGACCGATCTGCGCCTCGTTCCATTGCTGAACCGTGAGCAGGTAGATGGCGAGATAGGGCCCCAGTCCGTCGCGGACGTCGGCCAGGAAGAAATTGAGGGCGTCCAGAGGTCGGCGGGCCGGTTCACCCTTGGACGTCATGGGGGCTCGTGTCTCCGCAAAACAACCCTGTCCGAATGCGCCACGGCCGCATTGGTTCCCGGCAGAATACAGCGGCCGGGCCGCGCTGGAAGCGGGACAGGCTTGCAGGCGCCGTCGCCGGAGTGACATTTTTTGGAATTTTCGTCGGCCGCTGTCGATCTGCCGCCGCCCCGTTCGACTGGGGGTTGAGCTATCCTGCTCGCCAATCAGTGCGTATTCCGCAAAAGTGGATACCGGCTTTGCGATCGGAATACGCACGAGAATAATGGAGCGATCCCATGCAATATCTGCTGCTGATCTATCGGAACGAGGCTGAAATGATGGCGCTGTCGGATGCCGAGAGAACGGCGATGACCGCCGAATACGGCGTCTTTACCCAGGGCATCATCCAGAGTGGTCACTACAAGGGTGGTGAGCGACTGCACCCGGTCGCGGCATCGACCACGGTCCGGGTTCGTAACGGCAAGACCCTGACCACCGACGGGCCGTTCGCGGAAACCCGCGAACAGCTCGGCGGCTATTACATGATCGAAGCCAAGGATCTCGACGAAGCCTCCGCCATCGCCGCCCGAATTCCGGGCGCGCGGGACGGTACGATCGAGGTGCGCCCGGTGTGGGCCATGAGCTGATGCCGGCGTGAGCGATAGCGACACCGAGCGTGTCTTCCGGACTGAGGCGGGTCGTGTCCTGGCGACACTGATCCGCCTGGTCGGTGATTTCGAACTGGCCGAAGAGGGGTTGCAGGAAGCCTTCGCGGCGGCGCTGCAGCAGTGGCCGGGGTCGGGGATGCCGTCCAATCCGCGGGCCTGGCTGGTCAATGTCGGGCGGCACAAAGCCATCGATCGCGTGCGCCGCGAGAGGATGTTCCGCGATCGGCAACGGGCGATGGAGATCGAAGCCGCGATCGACAGCCAGGCGGTCCCCATTGAGGGGTGGGACGCTCTCGACGACGACATGCTGCGGCTGGTCTTCACCTGCTGTCATCCGTCCCTGAATACGGAGATCCAGGTCGCGCTGACGTTGCGGGCGGTGTGTGGCCTGTCCACCGAAGCGGTCGCGCGGGCGTTTCTGGTCAGCGAAGAGACGATGGCGCAGCGCCTGGTGCGTGCCAAAACCAAAATCCGCGTTGCGGGGATTCCCTACCAGACGCCCGAATCCGACCGTCTCGACGAGCGCGTCGATGGTGTGCTGGCGGTGATCTATCAGGTGTTCACCGAAGGCTATGCACCGACCACGGGTCACGATCTGATCCGCGCCGATCTGTCCAGCGAAGCGATCCGGCTCGGCCGTTTGCTTCAAACGCTGATGCCGGAGCGCGCCGCCATTCTCGGACTGCTGGCTCTGATGCTGCTGCACGATGCGCGACGCGGAGCGCGGACGACTCCGGAGGGCGATCTCATTCAGCTCGAATACCAGGACCGCACGCGATGGGATCGCGCGCAGATCGTTGAAGGCGCGGCTCTGGTGGATCGTGCGCTGCGTGGTCCGGGATTGCCCAGCGTTTATGCGGTCCAGGCGGCCATTGCAGCGCTGCATGCCCAGGCCGAACGGTTTGCGGCGACCGACTGGCCACAGATCGTCGGTCTCTACGATGTGCTGCTGCGGCTGCATCCCTCGCCGGTGGTGGCGCTCAATCATGCCGCGGCCGTCTCGATGGTGGACGGGCCGCAGAAGGCCCTCAATCTGGTCGATGCGCTGGCGGTACGCGAACGTCTCGCCGGCTACCATCTGTTGCCCGCGGTGCGCGCTGACCTGCTGCGCCGGCTGGACCGGATCACGGAGGCGCGACAGGCCTATCGCGACGCGCTCGCGCTGGTGCGGCTGGAGCCGGAACGGCGCTGGCTGGAGAAGCGGCTGGCCGAGCTCGGTTGAGGAAGCTTTGCGGCCGCGCAATCATACGCCCGACTGTGCACTCAGCTCCGCCCAGTCGAATTCTTCTTCCAGCAAATGAAAGGCGTCGTCGCCGATCACGCCGGTGTCGCGCAGTCTCAAAAGAGAGCGCCGCGCCGCCTCGATCGCGCGTCGCCGCATCGGATCGGCCGGGAGCTCGCCGGAGATCCGGCCGTCGGGATCATTCTCCGCGCGCAGCAGCACCGCGCTGTACTCCAGCCGCAGCACCTCGGCTTCTTCCGACGGATCACTGCTGATCTCGGCAAGCGCCGCGCGATAGGCGATCGCGCGTGCGTGCGAGACCTCGCGCTCCACCGGGTTGTCATCCTTGAGCCCAAGGGCCGCGATCAGCGGCCGCAACGTCAGGCCCTGGATCACCAGCGTGCCCAGCACCACGGCAAAAGCCGTCAGCAGCATCAGGTCGCGATGCGGGAATTGCTCGGGCAGTGCGACGGCGGCGGCGAGCGTGACGATGCCGCGCATGCCGCACCAGGAGACGACCAGGCCGCCCTGCAGCGTCGGCGGCATGCGGGGCAAATCGGTGCGGCGGCCGAAACGCGTCATCATCAGCCGCACCAGCGTGTTGTAGGACATCACCCAGACCAGGCGCGCGACAACGACCGTGACCAGCACCGCGCCAGCCACCACCGAATAGTCGAAGCGAAGGGTATCGTCCATTCGCTCCCAGATCGGTCGCAGTTGCATGCCGATCAGCATGAACGCCAGCACGTTGAGCAGAAACACCGTGGTTTCCCAGACCGCGTAGGACGGCACGCGCAGCCGGGCCGGTGTTCGCGCCGGCGCGGTCCGGGCGATGGTGATGGCATAAGCCACGATGGTCAGGATGCCGGACAGGCCGAGATGCTCGGCCAGAATCCATACCGTGAAGGTGCCGGCGAACTGCACGATGATCGCGCTGGGAACATCGGTGATGCGCGTGCTCAGCAGCATCGAGAGCTTGGCGAAGAGATAACCTGCGATCAGGCTGCCGAGCAGGGCCAGGGCGATGGTCGGCGCGAAGGACTCCCAGCTGAAATGCCGCGTCACCGCAACGCCGACGGCGATGCGGTAGATCAGCAGCGCGCTGGCGTCGTTGAGCAGGCTCTCGCCCTCCAGGATCTTGAGAATGCGATAGGGCAGCTTGACCGAGCGCAGGATGGCGGTGGCCGCCGCAGCATCGGGCGGCGCGACAATGGCGCCGAGCGCGATCGCCGCCGACCACGGCAGGTCCGGCACCAGCCAGCGCGCGACCACCGCAACGCAGGCGGTTGTCACGCCCACGGCCACGAACACCAGGGTCGTGACCGGCAGCCAGTTGTCGCGCAGATCGCGCAGCGAGGTGTCGTAGGCCGCGTCGAGCAGCACCGGCGCGACAAACAGGGCCAGCGCCAGTTCCGGCTCCAGCGCCCAGGCCGGGGCCCAGGGCAGGAACGCCAGCAGCATGCCGCCGACGGCGAGGAAGGTCGGATAGGGAATGCCCAGCCGCCGCGCCAGCGCCGACACGATGACCGAGGCCACCAGTAGGCCGATAATCCATTCAAATGTGATCAAAACGGTTCCTTGGTCTGATGGCGGTAGTGCTGAGCGAGGCGGGAAACCCTGACCTTCCATTATATTGCCGGGGGGAACCGATGCCAGTTTTTTGAACCGGACGGTTGCGGCCGCAGACTATGATGAAGTGAATTTGCACGCGCGGTGAAACCGCTTGTCGGGAGTTCGATGATGCGGGTCGCTTCGGTTCTGGTTTCGGCTGCGACGTTGGCGATGGCTTGGTGCATGGTTTGGCCGGCTCTCGCGCAAACGGCAACAGATCCGGTCGCGTGTCTCGCCGACAGCAAAGCGCCCGCGGACCGGCTGATTGAAAGCTGCGGCGCCCTGATCGATAACACCGCGACCGCAGACGTGGATCGCGTGTTCGCGCTGGTCACGCGCGCGCGCGCGTTCGATGGCAAGGGACAGACGGATCGGGCGATGGTTGATCTCGATCGCGCCATCAAGCTGGATGCCGGCAGCGCGCCGGCATTTCGTTTGCGCGGCGATCTGCTGCGCCGCGCCGGCGGCGATCTCGACCGCGCGGTTGCGGATTTCAATGAAGCCATCCGGCTCAACCCGAATGACGCCGCCGCGTTCGGCCAGCGCGGCATCGTCTTCAACAACCAGCGCAGATACGATCGCGCGATCGAGGATTACAATGAGGCGATCCGGCTCGATCCGAATTTCGCCCAGGCGTTTTCCGATCGGGGCGCCGCATATTATTTCAAGGGCGACTATCAGGCCGCGATCCGGGACTACGGCCAGGCGATCCAGCTCGATCCCAACCGGCCCCGGACCTTCACCAACCGCGGCGCGGCCTACAGGAAAATCGGCCGCAACGATCTTGCGCTGCTGGACAATAGTGAAGCCATCCGGCTCGATCCGACGGTGCCGGAATATTTCGACAATCGCGGCCTGGCCTATGCGGGCAGCAGTGACTACGACAAGGCGATCGCTGATTACAGCGAGGCCATCCGCCTCCGTCCAGCGGCGAATTTCCTGACCAACCGCGGCGATTCCTACCAGTTCAGGGGCGATTTCGATCGCGCGCTGGTGGATTACGATGCGGCGCTGCGGCTCGATCCGAAATTCCTGCTCGCCTACAACAACCGCGCCGTGGTCTGGCGCAAGAGGGGCGATCGCGTCAAGGCGCTGGCCGACTATGAGGCCGCGCTGCGGATCGATCCGCGCTTCGAGAATGCAGTGGCCGGCCGCAAGTCGCTGGCGCTGGAGATCGAGCGCGTCGGTGCGCATATGCCGCTGCAGCCGCCCGCCACTAACACGGCGATCACCAAGGCAGTCCCGTCGTTCGACTGCGCCACGGCGAAGCGTGCGGTGGAGAAAGTGATCTGCGCTGATCCGCGTCTGAGCCAGCTCGACCGCGAGATCAACGAGACCTATGCCGGGATGATCAAAGCGGCCGCGGGCGGCAACCGGCGCGCTGCGGAAACGCTGCGCGATCAGCAGCGCGAATTCGTCGCCACCCGCAATGCCTCATTCGGCAAGCCGGACTATGATGTCCGCGATGTCCTGGAAAAGCAGCTCGCGCGTTTGCGCGCGACAAAGGCGTCGGCCAACTGACCGCGTGCGACGGGCTGCAGCGACATCGAGTCGGTAGTTTTACGCGATGCGATGACATCATCGTACCCTCGCGTGGGCTCTTAACTTTGACGGGTTACGTTAAAACCGGGTTCGCATTGAACCGTTGGTGGCGATACTCTCATGTGGGGCGATGAGCATCGACGACGATATCTATGAACACGACGAGCACGGCAATCGCGTGCTGATCGGGTTGACGTTCGCGGAAACCGAAGAGTTCTTCCAGCTCGATGCCACGATCGCCGATCCGAAAACGCTGCCGCCCCTGTCGGCCGACGAATGGCGGTCGCCGGACGAGAAGCGATGGCTCGAGCTGTTCGAGAAGCACCAGGCCGCGCTTCCGCCGATTCCCGGCCGTCCAAAGCCTCAGCCATAAAGCCTCCGTCACGACGCTGCGCGATCAGACCGGCTTCTTCCGCAGGAAGATATGGTACATCGCCTTGAGCGGCGGCGGCGAAATGGCATGAGCGACCAGGAACAGGCCGTAAAAAACCGACGATGAGAAGTGATACGCCGGTTCGGAATCCCAGGTGTGCGAAAAGTGGTCGTAGCGCGCCGGATCGAAATGCTGGCGCAGTGCGCTGGGACTGTTGAGGCGGTAGAACGCCGGGAAAATGTCGTGCTCCTTGCGGCCCGGCTGCGCCATGCCGACCGTGCGCAGGCGAAACGCTTCCGGTATCGCCCTGTTCAGAAACGCGATGTATCCGAACCGATTGGGTGTGCGGGCGCAGATCCAGCCGCCGGGCACCAGGATGCGGTCGAATTCACGCGCCACGATGGCGGGATCTTCGAGATGCTCGAACACATGGTCCGACAGAATGATATCGACCGAGCGATCTTCCAGCGGCAGCTGTCCCAGATTGTCGAGCACGATCGCCTCGTCGATCGCCGGGTTGGTTGTGACGATCGGATCGATGTCGGCACCGATGACCTTGCGCACCTTGCCCTGGATGCGACTGAGCTGGCGGCGGAACGGAACCGGATCGTCGAGATGCGGTGCGCCACGTCCCGCACCGTAATCGAGCACGACGGCGTCGGGATGCAAGATCGAATTGACGCGTTGATAGAACTGGATCGTTCCGTCAAGACGCGAGAATCCCCCCGCATTGATCTCGGGAAAGAAATTCGCGCTGATATCTGGGCGGATCATCTGGTCTTCCCAACTGAATCGAGCTTGACGCGACCTCTGCGTCAATAAAGAGCTGTCGCCAATCAATCGTTCTCGTGACCGTGCGTCTGCGCAAGACACCTGCAAACAAGACACCTGCGCGCATCGCAGCAGTGGGTTCTGGTAGAGAAGTGCGTTCTGGTAGAGTGGTGCCTGCCGGTCGAAAAATCAGCCGCACAAACGCTGCGCTGGAGATCGGCAAGTTGCCGATCCGACCAGAGCAGCCAGCCGTTTTCCCGTTAACCAACACGCACCGTCTCCGGCATCTGCGGCACAGATACTTGCAGCAATAAATCAATGTGCCGAACTGAGCCCAATGGTCAACCCAAAACACGTGGGTATCGTTACCGGCGTTTGGAGGTGCTGGCGCGAACGCTCGTTCCCTCCATTATAGGCCCGACGCTGCGACCGTCTCAGTGGGGTCTGTGTTCTCTACGCAATGATCCTGATCCACCCGTTGTGCCGCCGCATTCGAGATCCGGGCATGGTGATGATGCGAAATGCCGCGCTGCGGTCGTTTCGGCTTGAACTGGCATGCAATCCCATGACAATGACGTCCCAAAAGGTGAGCGTGTCCAGCGCCAATAGGGGCTGCGGGAACAGGCTCCGGGACGTTCGGGAGAGACGATGTGATGACGGCCATCAGCCGCTACAATGAGGTTTATGCACGGGCGATGCGCGATCCCGAGGCCTTCTGGGCCGAGGCGGCGCGCGAGATCGACTGGATCGAATTCCCGAAAACCATCTTCGATCCCGCTCAGGGCGTCTATGGCCGCTGGTTTGCCGATGGCGTGCTGAACACCTGTTTTAATGCACTGGATCGCCAGGTGGCGAACGGCCGCGCCGATCAGGTGGCGCTGATCCATGATTCGCCGCTGTCGGACAGCGTCACCAAATTGACCTATCGCGAGATGCTGCGGGAGGTGGCGGCGCTGGCCGCGGTCATGCAGGATTTCGGCGTGACCAAGGGCGACCGGGTGCTGCTCTACATGCCGATGGTGCCGGAGGCGGTGGTTGCAATGCTGGCCTGCGCCCGCATCGGGGCGGTGCATTCCGTGGTGTTCGGCGGTTTTGCCGCCAAGGAGCTCGCCACCCGGATCGACGACGCCCAGCCGAAGTTGATTTTGTCCGCAAGCTGCGGGCTGGAGCCCGGCCGCATCGTCGCTTACAAGCCGCTGCTCGACGAGGCGATCAGGCTGGCCACAGCCAAACCCGAAGCCTGTTTTGTCTTGCAGCGCCCGCAGCAGCGCTGCGATCTGGTCGCGGGTCGCGACCACGACTGGGCGAGCTTGCGCATGACGGCGCTTGCGGCCAACAAATCCGCGCCATGCGTGCCGGTAAAGGCAACCGATCCGCTCTATATTCTCTACACATCGGGCACCACCGGCATTCCCAAGGGCGTGGTGCGCGACAATGGCGGCCATGCGGTGGCGCTGAAATGGTCGATGTTCAATCTCTACGGCGTCAACCCCGGCGACGTCTGGTGGTGCGCCTCCGATATCGGCTGGGTGGTCGGTCACAGCTACATCATCTATGCGCCGCTGTTCCATGGCGCGACGTCGATCATGTACGAGGGCAAGCCGGTCGGCACGCCCGACGCCGGCGCGTTCTGGCGGGTGATTTCGCAGCACAAGGCGGTGGCGTTGTTCACCGCGCCGACCGCGTTTCGCGCCATCAAGAAGGATGATCCCAACGGCGAGTTCATCCGCAAGCACGACCTCTCGCAGTTCCGCACCTTGTTCCTCGCGGGCGAGCGCGCCGATCCGCCGACGGTGGAATGGGCGGAACAGCAATTGAACGTGCCCGCCATCGACCACTGGTGGCAGACCGAAACCGGCTGGTGCATCGCCGGCAATCCGGTCGGTCTCGGGCAATTGCCGGTGAAGCACGGCTCGCCCACTGTGCCGATGCCGGGTTATCAGGTCGACGTGGTGGATGAGGCGGCGAGGCCGGTGCCGGCGGGCACCATGGGCTCGATCGTGATCAAGCTGCCGATGCCGCCGGCCTGCCTGCCCACGCTGTGGCGGCAGGACGACCGTTTTCACGATGCCTATCTGGCGGAGTTCCCCGGCTACTACAAAACCTCCGACGCCGGCTACAGGGATGCCGACGGTTATGTGTTCGTGATGGGCCGCACCGACGACATCATCAATGTCGCGGGACATCGGCTGTCCACCGGCGGCATGGAGGAGGTGCTGGCGTCCCATCCGGACGTGGCCGAGTGCGCGGTGCTTGGCATCAAGGATCAGCTCAAGGGCGAGGTGCCCTGCGGTTTCCTGGTGCTGAAGGCCGGTGTGGCCAAAGCGCCCGCCGAGGTCGAGAAAGACGTCGTGGCCCTGGTGCGCGACCGCATCGGGCCGGTGGCCGCCTTCAAGCTCGCGATCACCGTGGCGCGGCTGCCGAAGACCCGCTCGGGCAAGATCCTGCGTGGCACCATGAAAAAGATCGCCGATGGCGATGCCTGGACCATGCCCGCCACCATCGACGATCCCATCATCCTGGACGAAATCGGAACCGCGCTGAAGCAAAAGGGTGTGGGGGCCTAGTGTGGCGTTTCCGAAATCCCCCTCAACATCGCGGCGATCTCTTCGAGGGGGATTTCGGAAACATAAGCCACACTAGAATCTAAAGTTTTCTAGTGTCCTGATCGAATTCGAAGTTCGTCTCAGACGTGCTGCTAAGTGATACGAACTTCGAATTCGGGACACTAGATCGCCGATCTCGCGGCAAGTCCCTCAATAAATGCCGATAATTGCGATCTCCGCCTTTACAAATCCACGATTTTGGTTCGACAGTCTGCCGCGATTGAGGGACGTACGAAGCGGGACCAATATGCGCCGATCGACAATGAAATTTTTGCTAGCTGCGGGATTACTCGGTGTCCTGCTCGGCGGCTGCGCCTCGCAGCAGGAACAGCCGGCGGCAGCCGCGGCCGTGCCTGCGCCCGATGATGACGCGTATTGCCGGGCCAGGGGCCTCAAGGCGGGATCCGACGAATACGTCAATTGCCGCCGCGATCGCGATCATATCGCCACCACGATGCAATCGCAGAAGAGCAAGGGGGATCTGCGCAAGATCCAGGACTACATGATGGAGAACAAGTAGCGTTGCGCGCGTAACACCGCGGGTGCGGGGTGCGTAACTTGCCGGGCACAAAAGGACATCGGGATATCATGGTCTTCGGATTTGCAGTTCTCAGGCGGGCGCTCGTCGCATCACTGATCGGTACGGTGGTCGCGATCTGCGCGCCGGGCGGCGTGCGCGCGGAAGACGACGATGTCCTCTCGCGCGACAGCGTGCTGCGTGACCGCGACATTCCGGCGTTCGGAAATCCCGACGGCGATATCACCATCGTCGAATACTTCGATTACCAGTGCCCTTACTGCAAGAAGGTGGCGCCGGATCTGGCGCAGGTGGTGAAAGAGGACGGCAAGGTGCGGCTGGTGATGAAGGACTGGCCGATCCTCGGTCCGCCTTCGGATCTCGCCGCGCGGCTGGTGCTGGCGGCGCGTTACCAGGACAAATACCAGGCGAGCCATGACGCGCTGATCGGTTTGACCGGCCGTCTCACCGAGACCACTCTGCGCGAGGCGTTGAGCAAGGCCGGCGTCGACCTCGTCAAGGCCGATGCCGATCTCGTCGCCCGCAAGAGCGAGATCGATGCGGTGCTGAAGCGCAACAACACCCAGGCCGAAGCCTTTGGTTTCCGCGGCACGCCCGCCTTCATCGTCGGCACATTCCGCGTGCCCGGCGTGCTCGATGCGGCGATGTTCAAGCGCGCGATTGCGGACGCCCGTGCGGCGGCGAAGCCGCCGAAGTAAGTCAGAGTTGGCATGGACATCAAGGTCAGGGACAGTAACGGCGCTATCCTGAGCGAGGGTGATTCCGTTACCCTCATCAAGGATCTGAAGCTGAAGGGCTCCTCCACCGTGCTCAAGCGCGGCTCGATGATCAGGAATATTCATCTCACCGAGAACGAGGACGAGATCGAAGGTCGCACCGACAAGGTGAAAGGTCTGGTGCTCCGGACCGAGTTCCTAAAAAAGGCATGAGGCCTGATTTCATTCAGGTTTTCAGGGTTTCTGGTTCCCAGAAACAGCTGGCTATTGCAGCTGAAAGGGCGCAGGCTCGATCGATGTTCGACTATCGCGCCGGCGCGGAACTGTATTCCGGGCATGCCGGGATGAAAGCTCGCAAGAAAATTGGATATCGGCGCTTTCCGCAGGCTGCGGAAGCGATCCAGTTTGCCATCGAAACGCTGGATCCGGCGCTGCTTCATGGCGCGATGCTCGAAGTCAACGAGGAGCGTTTCAACGCCAGCGAAATTCGGCGCCTCTATGATGACGGCGATTATCCGCTGCAGCGACGTCCGGTCGCCAGCGTGGTTGTATGATCATGACCATGACCCGATCGCGGCGAGAGACGATCGTGTTCAAGCATCCGTTCCGGATTGCCAGCATCGAACGGCTGTTGCCGGCGGGTGCTTATGAGGTCGTGACCGACGAAGAAATGATCGAAGGCCTGTCGTTTCCGAGTTTTCGGCGCGCCGCCACCATGATGATGGTGCCGGCGGCGCCATCCCGCAGTTCATCCGCTGAGATGATCTCGATCGGTTCGATCGAATTGTCGGATGCGCAGCCGATCGATGCGATCGCATCCCGTGAGTGAAACGCCCGTCGATCTCGACAAGCATCGTGGCATGGCGGCCCAGAAGGCGACCGATATCAGGCGATCGCTGGCGGAGGTCGAAGCCAATGCGCGCGTGTTGCGGGATCGGCAGCGTCTTCTTGAGACCGAGTTGATTTCGGTGCCTGCGGCGTCATGGCCGGAGGCGGCGGCGAAAGCGCGTTATGTCCTGAATTTATATGCGGCGGCGCTCGGCCCGCAGGATTCGCAGCATCGCGATCTGGTGGCCGCCGTGTTGGCGGACTTCGCGAGGCTCTCCAAAGATATCTAAAAAGTATATCTGAAAAGCATTCTTGAAAGGGATACCTGAACAGTATCCGGTCGTTGCCGGCGAACGATCGATCTGACGACACGCGTTTGACCGGCCGGTCGGCGCTTCATCAAAAAGGAAATGCTATGGATATTCTCTCCCCGCGCCAGGTCAAAACCGAGGAGTCTCTGCGGCTCGGGGTTGGAGCCGGCTGGTACAGCACGAAGGTGAGCGGGACATTCGTCACCGGCCCGCACGCCACTCACGAGGAATGTCTTTCCAAGATCGCGGAGCTCAATCCTCCTCCGCCCAAGAAGCGGAAGTTCTAGAGCGTTTTCGAGCGAAGTGGATACCGGTTCGCGTGAAGAAAACGCGTCAAAACAAAAAGCTAGAGCCTCTGTCGTGATTCAACCAGAACGGAAAAGGCTCTAGAAGCATGATCCGGAAAGTTTGGTCTGAATTCCGGCTGCGTAAATGCAGCACAAAAACAACGTCCTCACCCATGGGTGAGGACGCAACCGACGTCGGCGGGATCCCGGTACATCCGCGGTGATCCCGCGCCAACCGTCGTAACTTTTAGCCGAGGCTGAGGTTCTCAGCGCTGACCTTGCCGCGCATCTTGTCGGTCTTCAGCTCGTACGAGAGCTTCTGGCCTTCATTGAGCGAGCTCAAACCAGCGCGTTCGACGGCGCTGATGTGGACGAAAACGTCCTGCGAGCCATCGCTCGGCTGAATGAAACCGAAGCCCTTCTGGGCGTTAAACCACTTCACTGTTCCGCTTGCCATTTATCTTCTCCAAAACGCGCTAATGCGCAAATGCTGCCCGCACGACCACCGTGCAGGTACGATCCGATCTTCAGCGATGTCTTGGGGAAAGGAGCCACAAGGGCGCGCTCAACAAGCCAGAGCTACAACTCGAATCCGGACTATATACACGAGGGTCACCGAGATTACAAGGGTGGGCGAATCGGCCGTGTTTTGCCGCTATTTTGCCTGATTTGCTGATGTGACGGTTCCATCATTCAGCGGTGCGCGCGCCGATCTCCGGTCGGTTGTTCAGCCCGGGCAGTGATGCGATCGCCGTGGCAACGCGCTCGGCCTGTCGTGCGACATCAGGCACGCCCATCAGTTCTCCGAACGTGCCGCGCGCCAAGGGGCCGGCCACGAACAGCTGATGTTGCGCTTGTCCGTTCGCACTCAGCACGCGGCTGCCGTGATCGACGGCGATGCCGAGGCCATAGACGTCAGGAGAAGCGAGGCCGTTCTGCTGCAGATTGTGCAGCAATGGATCGTCGTGAAACAGGCTGCCATGCGCTGGGCCGGTCGCGAGAATGATCCGGTCGACCGTGAGTGTATTGGTCTCGTGCGTGCGCCGATCGCGCAGCGTCACCCGCAGGCCATCGTCGCCACGTGCGGCGGATTGAATCGCGGCCGCGCGCAGTGCCAGCTGACCGTTTTCGCGCAGTCGCTCCAGCACCGCATGAACCTGCGGCGCGAGACGAAACCGGTGCGTATCCCAGAACGGCCGCAGATGGTGCAGCAGGCGTTGGCGCTCAGTGACGGGCAGCGCCTGCCAGATGCTGCTGCCCTGCAGGCGGACCTGGTCGAGCACGGCATGCCAGGAGAGGCCTTCGGTTGCGGCCTGCGCAAGCGTGCGCCGGATCTCGCGCAGCAACGCCGTTGCCGTTGACGGAGGCGGGTTCAGGAAGTCGCCATACGGGTCTTGGGGAGTCGTGGCGTGTGTTTGCGCGCGCTGGCCGCGCCGCGAGATCGCGGTGATCGTGCCGCGATGACCTTGCCGGTCCAGCGTGGCGACGATATCGGCCATGGTCAGCCCGGTGCCGACAATCAGAGCGCGTGCGTCGGCGTCGATCGCCTCCAAGGCGCGCGCCTGCCAGGGATTGGTGACGATGACGTCGCTGCCTGCGAGCGCCCGAAGCGAGGAGGGAATGGTTGGCGCCGGATGGCAAATCGCCAGCACCACGATATCGGCATCGATGCAACGGCCGTCATCGCAAGTGAGGCGATAGCGATCGGCCACGCGAACGATGTCGGCGACCTTGCCGCGCACATGCGACAGGGTCTCGATGAGGGCTACCTGTTCGCCGATGTAACGGCCGAACGCATCACGCGATGGAAACTGCCGCCCGTCCGGCAGGCCGGCGTGCGGATCGGATCGCACCAGCTCCGAGGCCGTGAACCAGCGGTCGAAATGACCGGGATCGTCGGCATAGAGCACCATCCGCGCGGCAGGAACGTTGATCCGGTGCACCGGATCGCTGGTGCTGTAGGCCAACCCTCGCCCGATCGTGTCGCGGGGCTCGATGATGACGATCTCGGCCGTATCGGGCGCGAACGTGTTGAGAAACAGCGCGACCGCGGCGCCGGAGACGCCGCCGCCCACGATCGCGACGGTGGGATGTCCGCTCGGGCGATGGTGCAGATTCATATCGATATCACCGGGACGACAAAGTATTTCAGGGCGCTTTGGGCGTCCAGATCCTGACGGCGGTGGTGTCGAGCTTTTTGGGGATCAGGTTCTCGCCAAAGAAAGCATCGGCGATCTTCTGCTGTTCCGAGAGGCCGGCGGACGTCACCGTGCCGACGCCATAGCTGCGATGGCTGTTGGCCTCCTCGACGGTGGCCGCATCGATGCCCCAGAGGCCGGCCAGAAGCGTCGCCGCATCCTTCGGATGGGCCTTCACCCATTTGCCGATTTCGCGCAGTTTCTCGACCACGATGTTCAGCACGTCGCCGCGTCGGTCCGCGAACGTTTCCGAGGCCAAATAGTAGCGCTTGTAGCTCGCAAGGCCGACGCTGCCGTCCGCCAGCGTCCGGGCGCCGGATTGCCGCTGTGTGCTGGTCAGGAACGGATCCCACGCCACCCAGGCGTCGACATTGTTGCTGACGAACGCGGCGCGGCCATCGGCAGGCGCGAGATAGGCTGGGGAGATGTCCTTGAAATTAAGTCCGGCTTTGCTGAGCGCGGCCAGCAACAGATAGTGGCTGCCGGCGCCCTTGGTGACGGCGATCTTCTTGCCTTTCAAATCCGCCAGCGTCTTGATCGATGACTCGCTGGAGACCACGATGGCCTGCGCCGCGGGGGAAGCGCTCTCTTCGGCGACATAGGCCAATTTCGATCCGGCCGCCTGCGCAAAGATCGGAACGGTGTCGGCGACGTCGGCGCCAAAATCCAGATTGCCGACGCCGAGCGATTCCAGCAGCGGCAGGCCGCTGGAAAACTCATGCCACGTCACCTTGACCCCGAGCGGCGCCAGCGCCTTCTCGAGTTCGCCGTTGGCGCGCAGCACGGCGATCAGGGTCGAGGATTTCTGCAATCCAATGCGGATCTGATCCGAGGCCTTGTCCTGCGCGAATGACGGCGCGGCCGTCAGCAGGGCCATCGCGGTCAAAAGCAGCGCCGCCGCATAGAAATGGATCTGTCGCTTCATCGTCCGATATCCCTCGGCATGTCGGGCTGGTGTAACGGGCCCCGTAACTTGGTCGGATGACGATCTACACGGTGAGATGTCACGACCAAAAACCATTCAGCGGGCCACGCGGTGATTTTAGGAAATCCAGCGGATAATGAGTTTCCATAGTTCCCGCTTGCAGGGCGGGTTTCCTTCTGCGCGCGGCCGTGTTCGCGAAACAAATTCAATCCCAGCGGTGGCAATGGCCGCGATCTTTCGGTCGGATTTTACCTTGTAGGACGTGATGATCGCGTCACCCGGCGCATCTGAAAGATTCTTCCGATCCTGCGGCCCGTTGGGCCAATGTATTGCTTTGTGGTTGTGGTGCATTGCGGCAAGGCTGGTTTCTGGCTAAGCGAATGAGCGTTGCGTTTCTGCAACGTTCGGCTTCACCTCAACGAAAACCGGTCTACGATGAATGCACCTTGGTCCCAGCTCGCGGGAGTGCCTGTGGAGTCTCCGCCGCTTCAGACACGATCGGGCATCACGATCGAGCGTGTCGGCAAAACCTATCCGGCGCGAAAAGGCAATGCCGCCGTCG
Organism: Bradyrhizobium prioriisuperbiae; assembly: GCF_032397745.1. NCBI lineage: Bacteria > Pseudomonadati > Pseudomonadota > Alphaproteobacteria > Hyphomicrobiales > Nitrobacteraceae > Bradyrhizobium > Bradyrhizobium prioriisuperbiae. The sequence goes on along the minus strand of NZ_CP135921.1, from coordinate 1,203,070 downwards.
AGGCGCTGCAGGACATCAATCTGACCGTGCCGGATGGCGCGATCGTCGGTGTGATCGGCCGCAGCGGTGCCGGCAAATCGTCGCTGATCCGGCTGATCAACGGCCTCGAGCGCCCGACCACGGGACGCGTCGTGGTCGACGGCACCGAGATCACCGCACTCGACGAGCGCGGCTTGCGGCAGGCGCGCCGCTCCATCGGCATGATCTTCCAGCATTTCAACTTGCTGTCGTCGCGGACGGCGTTCGAGAACATCGCGCTGCCGCTCGAGATCGCCGGCGTCGCCAAAAACAAGATCGCCGCCACGGTGCTGCCGCTGCTCGACATGGTCGGCCTTGCCGACAAGCGCGATCGCTATCCCGCCGAATTGTCCGGCGGACAGAAACAGCGGGTCGGCATTGCCCGCGCGCTGGCCACCAGCCCCAAGGTGCTGTTGTCGGATGAAGCGACCTCTGCGCTCGATCCGGAAACCACCGATCAGATTCTCGCGCTGCTGAAGCAGATCAACAAGGACCTGCGCCTGACCATCCTGTTCATCACCCACGAGATGGTGGTGGTGAAGGCGCTGGCCGATCGCGTCGCCGTGCTGGAGCATGGCCGGATCGTGGAAGAGGGCACGACCTATGAGGTGTTCGCCTCGCCTCGACACGAGGTGACCAAACGCTTCGTCAGTTCGGTCACCGGCAGCCGCGCGCCGGACTGGCTGCTGGCCAAGCTCGTGGCCGCGCCGCCCCCAGGCGGCCAGGCGGTGCTGCATGTTTCTTTCCGGGGCAGCGAGGCAGCGCAGCCGCTGCTGTCGCAGATCGCCCGCGCCTTCGATATCGACGTCAATATCATCTCCGGGCAGGTCGAGATGATTGCCGGCCATCCGTTCGGCACGCTGATCGTCTCGGTCCCCGCATCGTCCGACCTGACAGCCAGGATTACCGCGCAGCTCGAAAGCAGCGGAAACACCGTGGAGCACCTTGGCTATGTCGCCTGAACTCATTCGCATGATCGCCTGGTCGACCCTCGACACCCTGACTATGGTCGGGCTGGCTGGCCTGTTCGGCACATTGATCGGCCTGCCGCTCGGGATCTTTCTCGCCACCAGCCGGGCGGGCGAGCTATTTCCGGTCCCTGGGGTCAACCGGGTCGTCGGGCTGATCGTCAACGCCACCCGTTCGACGCCCTTCATCATCCTGGTCGTGGCGATCGTGCCGCTGACGCGGCTGATCGCGGGCACGTCGATCGGTACCGCGGCGGCCACGGTGCCGCTGACCATCGCCGCCATTCCCTTCATCGCCCGGGTGGTCGAAGCCGCGATCCGCGAGGTCGATCAGGGCCTGATCGAGGCGGCGCGCGCCTTCGGGGCCACGCCGTTGCAGATCGTGCGCAAGGTGCTGCTGCCGGAAGCACTGCCGGCGGTGACTCTGGCTCTGACGCTGACGGCGGTCAGTCTTCTCGGTTATTCAGCCATGGTCGGTGCGGTTGGCGGCGGCGGTCTCGGCGACCTCGGTATTCGTTACGGCTATCAGCGTTTCATGCCGGATGTGATGCTGACCGTCGTATTGGTGCTGATCGCGCTGGTGCAGGGCGTGCAGACGCTCGGCGACACCGTCGCGCGGCGCCTGGACAAGCGCTCGCGTCGTTCCTGATCGGGATCTGGGGATCAATTCATGCGTTTCGTTGCTGCCATTCTCGTTGCCGTTGCCGCGCTGGCCGCGCCAGCGCAAGCCGAAACCATCCGGGTGGGCGTCACCGCAGGACCCCATGCCGAAGTGCTCGATGTGGTGCGTAAGGTTGCCGCCGAACGCGGTCTCGACATCAAGGTGATCGAGTTCACCGACTATGTGGTGCCCAACCAGGCGCTGGCGCAGAAGGATCTCGAGGCGAACTCGTTCCAGCACGAACCTTATCTGCTGAACCAGTTGTCTAAAACCGGTTGGAAGATCGTCAAGGTCGCCAACACCATTGCGTCGCCGCAGGGGGTCTATTCGCAAAAATACAAGTCGCTGGCCGAGCTGCCTGAGGGCGCCCGCGTGGCGATCGCCAACGATCCGTCCAACGGCGCGCGCGGGCTTTTGATCCTGGCGCAGCATGGCGCCATCAAGCTGCGCGATGGCTCGGGCGTCACCGCGACCATCGCCGACATCGTCGACAATCCGAAAAAGCTCCGATTTGTTGAGCTTGACGCGGCGCAGCTGCCGCGCTCGCTGCAGGATGTCGATCTCGTCTCGATCAACAACAATTACGCGGTGCAGGCCGGCCTCAATCCGGCGAAAGATGCGATCGCCCGCGAAAGCGCGGAAGGCCCCTGGGTCAATATTCTGGCGGTCCGCGAGGAAGACAAGGACAAGCCCTGGGTGAAGCAGCTGATTTCGGCGTATCATTCGGAGCCGGTCCGGCAGTTTCTCGAGACCCGTTTCAAGGGCACTTATATCGCGACCTGGTGAGCGCGCAGGCTTCCATACATAATGAGGATGATGATGAACCGTAGAATTTTTCAGATGCTGGCCGGCGCGGCTCTCGCGCTCGGTGTTGTCGGTGCTGCAACGGCCCAGGATCGTGTGGCTATCAAGGTCGGCGTCACGCCGGGTCCGCATGCGCAGATTCTCGAGGCTGTGAAGCCGATTGCCGCGCAGAAGGGGCTCGATATCCAGATCGTGGAATTCTCCGACTATGTGGTGCCGAACGAGGCGCTCAACGCCGGCGACCTGCAGGCCAATTCATTCCAGCACAAGCCGTATCTGGACAACCAGAAGGTCGACCGCGGCTACAAGATCGAGCCGGTTGGCTACACGGTGAACTTCCCGATCGGCATCTATTCCAAGAAGCACAAGAGCTGGGATTCAGTGCCGCAGGGCGCGTCGCTGTCGATCCCCAACGATCCGACCAATGGCGGCCGCGTTCTGCTGCTGCTGCAGGACAAGGGTGTGCTCAAGCTCAGGGATGGCGTCGGCTTCAAGCCGAGCGTCGCCGACATCGTCGACAATCCGAAAAAACTGAAGATCACCGAGATCGATGCCGCGCAGACCCCGCGCACCCTCGATGACGTCGATGCGGCGGCCGTCAACACCAACTACGCCACCC